>CAWBZK010000014.1:0-22074 GCA_963793255.1 uncultured Acidobacteriota bacterium | reverse complement strand
GAAGCTCAACGGGTCGGCGGCGACAGGCGCACGTCCCCGCCGCCCCGGCACGCAGCCGACGGTTCCATATCGTCGGCCCTCTTCTTTCCCGCGACGCCGGCTTCCAGATTGTCGTGACTCATGGCACGACGCGAAGTCCTCAGCGATACTCGAGCGTCACTGCCGCGACGCTGATGGATGGGCTGATCGACTGCGCAGTGGCCGCAGACGTGTCGCGGATGCGCATCGACGTGATTGCCACGTTGATGAGGTTCGAAGGAACGTCGATCGTGAAGCGATCGAGCACGCCGACAGCGGGCCGGTTGGCGCGGCCCTGAGGTTGCTCGAGGACGTTCACCCAGCTCACGGGCGGGGCCGGCGGCGTCATTGGCCGGACGGGCTCATCGGCGTAATGCCAGTCTTCACGGATCGACGACCAGGCCACGATGGGGACCGTCTGCGCGGCGCCGTTGGCGAACGAGAGCAGGATGTCGCCGACCGTTCGCGATGCCGGGACCGAGACGACAAAGGCGCCGGTCAGCAGCAGGTGCACCTTGGTGGCGCTTCCGGCCGACAGCGCGAGCGTGGCCTCCGTCGGATCTTCCGGATGACCGGCGTGCTGCGTGATCAACGACGCCTGCTGCCCGGAACGCAGCACGAACGGCACCCCGAGATACGTCTTAGACCCCGCCACGGACGACGACAGGTGACCGGTGGGCGCGTTTGCGATCGGTGCGATGTCGATCGTCTGAAACGGCGGTCGCGCGGCCAGCTGAAAGGCCGGCGTTGGACGCGAACGCATTGCCGTTGGCGTCCGTGCCGACGAATCGAGTGGAGGACGAACGGCTACTCGTCGCGTCGGCGAAGCAGGCCGAGGATGCCTGTTGAACCGTGGTGTTCGCGGACACTGACAGTCCACCCTCCCGGCGAATCTCCACGTTGTCGGCGAAGTGGATGCTTTCGGTGATTGTCACGTTGACGCCGCCAGCTTCACGGATGGAATAGACCCAATGCCACGTGTTGGCCGCATCCCGAGCATGATTCCAACGGGCTCGCGGCCCCGCTGTACGGCACCGGGCTCGGAGCCACGGTCACGATGATGGCGCCTTTCGGCGGCTCGTTCGGCGTGGTCGGCGAACCGCCGCTGCAACCGGCAATTCCCAGAACACTCGCGGACAGACCTGCAACGAACCCAATTACCGATGCGACGCGCTTCATTCGGGGGGAGCCTCCGTCGATGGAGTTATATCGCGAAGTGAGAAACGGTAACTGCTTCCGCGAGGCGAGCGCTCTCGTCGGCTGCGTGCTCGAAATGGATCGCGCGTAGGATTAGCCCACAGCATGCAGCCTGCCGCACCCGCGCTCGTCGACCATCGGGGCCATCCGAAGGGCCTCTTCTACCTGGCCTTCACGGAAGCGTGGGAGCGTTTCTCGTACTACGGGATGACGGCGCTTCTCGTGCTGTACATGGTGGACCAGCTGCTGCTGCCAGGACACGTGGAGCAGATCGCCGGGTTCGCTGGATTCCGAGCGGCCGTCGAATCGATCGTGGGCCCGCTGTCGCCGCAGGCGCTGGCGTCGCAGATCTTCGGCCTGTACAGCGGCTTCGTGTACTTCACCCCGTTGCTCGGCGGCCTCGTCGCCGACCGCTGGATCGGGCAACGCAACGCCGTGGTGATCGGCGCGCTCTCGATGAGCGGCGGGCATCTCGCCATGGCCTTCGAGCAGACGTTCCTGGTGGCCCTGCTGCTGCTCGTCGTGGGCTCAGGGCTGCTCAAAGGCAACATCGCCGCCCAGGTGGGCGCCCTCTATCCACGCAAGGAAGAGGCATCGCGCACGCGCGGGTACGCGATCTTCAGCACGGCGATCAATTTCGGAGCGGTCGCCGGCCCGCTGTTCTGCGGACTGCTCGCGCAGGTCTACGGCTGGCACTACGGCTTCGGCGTCGCGGCCATCTTCATGCTCGCCGGGTTGGCCACGTATCTGTCCGGCTATCGTCACCTGCCCGCGCGTGTGCCGAGGCGCACACACGAGAGCGGCCGACTCGGCGCTGCCGACTGGCGCGTCATCCTGGCGCTCGTCGCGGTGATGATCATCACGATCTTTCAGTCGGTCGCGTACTACCAGGTCGGCAACGTGCTTCCGGTGTGGATTCAGGAGCATGTGGCGCTGGACGTGGCCAGCGTCCGCATTCCGATCCCGTGGTATCAATCGATCGATCCGCTGTTCAGCATCCTCGGCGTGCCGGTGTTGTTCTGGATCTGGCGGCAGCAGGCGTCGCGCCGTCGCGAGCCCGGGGACCTCGCGAAGATCGGCATTGGCGCGTGGCTCGCGGCAGCCAGCAACCTGGTCCTCGTCGTGGCGATCCTCGCCGCGGGCTCGGCGCCCATACATCCGTTCTGGCCGTTCCTGTACTGCGCGGGGCTGGGAATTGCGTTCGTTTACTACTGGCCCACGCTGCTGGCGCTCGTCTCACGGGCGGCGCCCGCGAAGGTCAACGCCACGATGATGGGGCTCGCCTACATGAGCTTGTTCGTCGCGAACAACCTCATCGGCTGGATTGGTGGCTTCTACGAACGCATGACACCCGTCGCCTTCTGGGCCATGCACGCGGCGATCGGGGCGACCGGCGGGATGCTGGTGATGCTATTCGGGCGCCGGCTGAGTCGGACGTTCCAGGGTGATGAGCAAGAACCGTCGCGACAAGTCAGAAGTTAGAAGTGAGAAGGCAGAAACAAACCTGAAGGCCTGACTTCTCAGTGTTTACTTGTAGCGCGGACCTTCAGTTCCGCGTCGATTTGGCGGGACTGAAGTCTCGCCCTACGTACGCACGCCGAATCGATGAAGCAGCACGCGGGAATTGACCGTACGCGCTTCTATCGGAGTAACGTCCGACTACCTGAGCGCTTGCGATGGATTCGATCCTGCTGGCTCGTCTGGCGGGCAGGTAGCACGCAATTCCCGCGGACACGAGCAGGGTGCTGGCAGCCGCGCCAATGGCCGGGCCGTCGAGTGGCGTGACGCCGAACAGGAGGCCCGTCAGCGCTTCGCGGACGAAGAAGGTGCCCAGGATTCCGAGGGCGACACCAGCCGCGGTCACCGCGAGTCCCTCCATCACGACCGACGTGACCACCCGCTCCGCGGTGGCGCCGAGCGCCATGCGAATCGAGATCTCCTGCCGGCGTGTCGAAATCGAATGACTCAGGACGCCGTAGATGCCAATCGTCGCCAGCAGCAGCGCGATGGCCGCGAACCCGCCCAGTAGGACCATCAGAAAACGCGCGCCCATAGTGGCGAGCGCCACCGCATCGTTCATGACGATGACGTCCGCGATGGCGGCGGTGCTGCTGAGCGCCCGGACAGACGCTCGTACCGACGGCACGATGCCCGCGGGCTCACTGCGTGTCCGAACGGCGATGCTGAGATAGTCTCGGAATTCCTTCTGCTGCAGCATCGGCAGATACATTTCCTCTTCGGGCGTGTTTCGCCAGCTGTTGCGAACGGCATCCCTGGCGACGCCGACGACGGTGAGCCAGTCGTTGTCGGTGGTCGGCTGCACTTTCATGCGTTTGCCGACGGCGTTCTCCCCGGGCCAGAACTGCTGCGCGAGAAATTCGTTCACGATGATGACACCCGGCGCGCCGCTGCTGTCGGCGTCCGTGAACGCGCGACCGCGCACGATCGGCAACTGCATCGTCTCGAAGTAGCCGGGCAGCACCTCGCGATACGCGGCCGACGGGATGTCGCCGGGTTTCGGCAACGGCGGGCCTTCGATCCAGAAGGAGATGCCCCAGATGTCACCGACGAGCGGCATGTGGTTGATCGCGCTCGCTGACTCCACGCCCGGCAGCGTCCGCAGACGCTCGAGTACCGCGTTGTAGAACGCGGGCCGGCGACCAGGCTCGGCGTCGGGTGTGCCGGCGACCGACACCACCAGGGAGAGCAGTCGGTCCGGCTGCCAGCCCGCATCCACGGCACGCAGCGCGGAGAAGCTGCGCAGGAGCAGCGCCGCACCGACAAGCAGCGTGACGGCCAGGGCGACCTCCGATGCGATCAGCACCTGGCGCACTCGCCGGGCCCGTCGTCCCGTCGATGCTCCCCGGTCGGCATCACGCAGCGGCGTCGTCAGATCCGGGCGCGAGAGTTTCAGGGCCGGCGCCAGGCCGAAGAGGATCGCCGTCACGAGCGTCAGTGTGCTCGCGAAGATGGCGACGTTCACGTCCACTGCGATCGCGTGCACCCTCGGAATGCTGGTAGCGCCCAGCTGTTTGACGAGTGCAATCGCACCCACAGCGAGGAGCAGGCCCAAGGCGCCTCCGGCCGCCGCCAGCATCAGGCTTTCTGTCAGGAGCTGGCGCAATAACCGGCCCCGGCCGGCTCCGAGCGCCGCTCGCAGCGCGACTTCGCGCTGACGCGTGGACGCGCGCGCCAGCAACAGATGCGCGACGTTGGCGCAGGCGACGAGCAGCACGAATCCGACGCCCGCGAACAGCACGACGATGGCGCGACGCGCGTCGCCGACGACCATCTCCTTGAGCGGTGTGACCGTGACGTTGCGGTTCGAGCCAGGAAACTCCTGCTCCAGCGCGGCGGTCTGCACGCGCACGGCCGCGCGGGCCTGATCGAGCGTGACGTCCGGCTTCAGGCGCGCGAACACGCGGAGGCTGCGGCCCCCGGACCGCTGACTCAGCCGCTGGCTGAGATCGAGCGGCGCCCACAGCTCCGCGCGCGTCGCCCAGAACTGCGGAAACGCGAACCCGGGAGGCATGACACCGACGATCACGAAGGGATTGCCGTTGAGCAGAATCCGGCGTCCGAGCACACCGGGATCGGCCGCAAAGACGCGGCGCCAGAGGCTGTCGGCGATGACGACCTCAGTCGTCGTGGCCCGCATTGGCGGCGGGCAGCCGGCCGTGCGCCGCAGGCACGCCGAGCATCGGCAGGATGTCGGCCGACACCTGCAGCGCGAAGAGCCGCTCCGGATCGGACGTGCCTCCCAGATTCGGGGTCCAGTACCTCGGCCGCGCCGACCGACGAAAAGGCGCTGTTGTCCCGTCGCCAGTCGATGAAGTTTGCCGGGGAGGTCGGGCCGCGGCCGTTGTGAAGCAGCACGACCAGTTGATCGGGCTCAGCAAACGCCAGCGGACGAATCAGGACCGCGTCGACCACGCTGAACATCGCGGCGTACACCACCGATCCCGAGCGCAAGCGCCAGGATGACGGCCAGGTTCAGGCCCGGCGCTCGACGAAACAAGCGAACACCGTAGGTCACGTCTTGCATCAACCGGTCGAACCACGCCCTCGGTTGATGCGCACGAACGGTTTCCTTCAGCTGAATGGCGCCCCCGGCCTCGATGAGCGCCTGCCGTCGAGCCTCGCCGGGCGACATACCCGCGCGAATCTTCTCCTCTGTCAGAAGGGTGATGAACGCGTCGAGCTCCTCGTTGATTTCGCGAGCGGTTGGCGTTTTCATGGCGAGCTCTTTGGTTAGGAGGGACTACGAGGACGTCCGGAGGGCATTCGCGAGGCCGTCCACGACCCGCTGCCAGCGCGTGGTCTCGGCGGCGAGCTGCTTCCGGCCCTTCGCGGTGAGCTCGTAGTAGCGGGCCCGCCGGCCGCTGTCTGATGCGTCCCACACCGATCGCAGCCAGCCGGCCCGTTCCATCCGATGCAGGGCCGGGAAAAGCGAGCCCGCTTTTACGTCGAACGCGCCTTGCGTCATCTGTTCGATGCGCCGGGCGATTTCGAGGCCATGACGCTCCCCCGTCGCGAGCGCGCGGAGAATCAGCATCTCTAACGTAACCGGGCAGGACCGGGTGAGAAAGACAGCCATGACGTCTCCTATAGCTAGCCTATAGCACATTCTATAGACGGTCTATAGGTCACAACGGTTGGCGGCGCCTCGACCAGGAGGCCGCCGGCCTCTAGAATTGGCCCATGTCGTTCGCGTGGCTTGTCAACGAGTGCGTCGCGGTGGCCGTGGCAGCCATCGCGTTGTCGGCTGGCCAGTCCCTGGACTCCCGCGCCGCGACCTGTCTTCAATCCCGGAACCAGACAGTTCGGCGAGGCCGCTGATAGGCGTGTGGCGGGAGATTGGCTCCGGCCGAATCGTCGACATCGGCGAGAACGGGTTCGACCTCTATCACGAGACACGCATCCTTTGTTATGGCGACGAGGGCGTCGTGGACGCCCCGCTGGACTCGCGCTACGCGCTGTACGACCTGTCTGCAGATGGCGGAACGCTCACGCTGTATTTCCACGACCTCGGTAAGTCCACCCGGCGCTTTCAGATCCACGAACGCTTCGAGCGTCTGCCGTCCCTTCCGGCCGGATGCGTCTCATCACTGAAGGACGCTCGGTTCGAACGGCCCGAGTTCATCTTCGACCTGTTTTCGCAAACCTTCGCGGATCACTACGCGTTCTTCGAGGAACGTAGAGGTGAACTGGAATCGCATCCGGGACGAATTCAGGCCTCGCGTGCGCGCCGACATGACACCGAGCGAGTTGTTCGATCTGTTCAGCGAGATGCTGGCACCGCTGAACGACGGCCACGTGAACCTGTACCTCGGCCCGCAACGCAGGTTCAGCCCTGGCACCAATTCCCTGATTCCAGCACTTCGCCGCGAGTTCGATCGGCTGACATCCGCCAATGACTTCGGCGCCTTCGTGGGCGAGTGGGTCAACAGTCAGAAGAAGGCAGCGTCGGCGCTTGTCACGGGCGACATTCGGAAGGTTGCGAACGACACGATCTGGTGGGGACACATTGACGATGACATCGGCTACGTCAATATCTACTCGCTGACGGATTTCATGCAGGATGCGACATGGTCAAATCGCGCGCAGCAATTGGCCATCGTCGATGATGCCTTCGAGGAGATTCTCGTCGCGTTTCGCGACAAGCGCGCTCTTCTCCTGGATCTGACTCACAACCAGGGCGGCTTCGATGCCGCGAGCGACCTCGTCGCCAGCCGCTTTGCCGACCGCGCCCGGAACGTCCTCACCATTCAGCCATTCGGGACGCCAACGTCGAAGGCCGAAACCGTCACGGTTGTCCCGTCTGAGCGGACGCGTTTCACCAAGCCGGTGTTCGTGCTGACGAGCGAAGTCACCGTGAGCGCCGGCGAAGGGCTGACGATGATGCTGCGGGCGTTTCCGCACGTGACGCACGTGGGTCAACGGACCCGCGGGTACGTGTCGGGGATCCTGAACAAACCTCTGCCAGCCTCGCTGGCCGTCAGCGTCACCAGCAAGGTCATCCGAACGCCCAACGGCGAGAGTTTCGAAGCGCGCGGTATCCCGCCGCAGGTTCCGGTCGACGTCTTTCCGCCGGACAACGTCCTGGGCGGGTATCCGCTGGCGTTGCAGAAGACGGTCGGCCTTATACGCGTCGCGGTCGCCAAGAGTCGCTGAGTCGCAACCACGCTAGAATCCCGCTTTCCCTCGCCGCTGTGCTGCCCCACGATGACGCCGGGCACCATCTCGAGCACTTCGCCTCCGCCGGATTCGGCAAGTCGGCCAGATTCCGGAACGTGCTCCGTGCGGTCACGACCACGTCCGCTGGTCCTCCACGCGGCCGGACATCAGTGACTGCGCGTGCGCGGCCGAAGCCGCCGCAATCAAGGCGGTGGCCACCGCGATCATTCGCAGGCAGGCACGGATATCGGTCACGCGTGTCTCTCCTTGGCTTCGTGGTCCCGTCCGGGCGGCTCATCGGCGACAGAGGTATCTCGACGGCCGGCTCCGTCAGGGGCAAGGGCAGCCAATGAGTTCCGGAACCGCTGATATTTCGACGACTGGAGATCGACGAAAACCGTGCCGGCTCTAGGCAGCGCGCTTGCCGGCATGAACAGGTACTCCCCGCCTCCGAGGTCGAAGTAGAGAAAGTCGGCGCGACCGCGGTAACCCGCCAATGCGTAGGTGTTGACGCCGGGGCGGTCCGGCGTGGACAGGTGGCGCGCGGCCTTGATGAGCACGAGGCGTCCATCGACCTTGACGGTGCGGCGCCGGAAGCCGTCGCGGGTTGGCACGAGCGTCAACCGGCCCGGTGACAGCGCGGGCCGAATCTGCCGGTAGAACGCATTGAAGATCGGCTCTTCCAGCAGCACCCGTCTTCTCTTGAAATGCCGGCACTGACGCCGGCGTTCCAGGCCGCGAGGCGCCTCCGGCAGCCAGAGTTGATGCCATTGCCGGACGCGCTCCCGGGTGACGTCAAACTCGTCCGCAATCTCGGCGAACGTCACGCACGGATGCTTCAGCCGGGTCATCAGCCGGCCATGCGCGCCGTGCCCGTACCGGTCGTCGAACGACGCCACTTGCCGGTCTTCCATCGTCATTCCCCAGGCACCGCTGGCGTCGTCCAGTACTTCTCGTGGCACGAATCGCACGCGTTGACGATCCCTTCGCCGGACGCGAAGAGCCCGTCCTTGTCTCGTGCCGCGGCAGCCTTCCCCGCGACACGACTGGCGGCCTCGAGGGCGAGCGCGTACCGGCGCCAGTCGGTCTGGTCACTGGCGCGGCGCGGGTCAAGCAGCGCGCGTGCGCCAGCCGCCAACGTGCGGCTCTGTGCGACGAGAGCGTTCCATTCCGCGTCAGAGGTTGGCGCGCGTTCGACGGTGGCCGACGCCGTGATCTCGCTGCCGACGGCCAGCCAGAGCGCATCGGCAGCGGGGTCGATCACCGCCGCCATCACGTCCTTCACGGTCGCGCTGTCCGGTATGGACACGGCGCCGGCATCGGCCGTGACCGAGGACGCGAACGCAGGGGGACGTGCGCCGGCACGATAGACCACGACAGCCGCGGCGACGATCGCGATGGTGCCAATGGCGATGGCGAATGGTCGCGTCATGTCCGTCTCACCAGAACCCGATGCCGCGGCCGGCCAGGGCGACGCTCAGCCACAATCCGATGGACGTGGCGCCGACAAGGCGGCTCGTCAGGGACGGCGCGGCATCGTCGCGCCTGGTCCAACGAGACCGCACGAAGAGCGTGAACACGATTGCCAGCGCAAGGAGGTCGAGCTTCCACCAGAAGAGCGGCGTCTCGTAGCACTTGGTCGCCTCCGACAGGAACAGAAGGACGCCGGAGACCACGGCCACTCCCAGGCCGGTCTTCCACCAGACCAGGGTCTCGTCCGCGAGCCGGCGCAGTGACGTATTCGACAGGCCGACGCCAAGTAATCGAAAGTCCACGATCAGCAAGCGCCGCCGAGCAGCGACATCGCCAGCAGGTGAAACACCTCGATGACGGGAAACAACCACACGGACTCGCGAATCGTCGCGGCGACTGCCGTGTCGTTGCACCAGACGAAGAAGGGATAGAGCGACATATCGGGATTCACTCGAACCAGTTGTAGGCAATGAGTCGGCCCGTCGCGACGATGACGATCCACATCGTCAACGACACGGCGCCGGCGATCCGCGCGCCCCGCGGAAGTCGATCGCCCCTTCCCCAGGTGTCAACCGTCGGATAGAGCCGGCGGTGGAAGACCCACACGTTCACACCGGCCAGGAACAGGAACGCGAACTTGAGCAGAAAGAACACGTTCTCGGAGAACCGCACGGGCGTGGTTGCGAACAGCAGCACTCCGCTGACCACCATCACGGCAAACGCGCCGCGAATCCATGGCAGGGTGCGGCGCATGACGTCGCCTACCGGCACGCGAGTCAGCGCGAACCCGAGCAGACGCGCGTCCATCGCCATCGTGAGTCCGAGAAACACGAAGAGCGTGATGACGTGCGACGACTCGACGACCGGATAGGCCCAGATCGATTCACGCAAGGCCGTGCTCCAGGCGGTGTCCTCGATCCACTGCAGCACCGTGGTGAGCGTCATGACCTCGTGGTCCTACTGCGCCGATTGCGCCGGTGCCGTCGCGCTGCTGCCTGCGAGAGACGACCCGGCAGGAGGCGCGGCACTACCGCCGGCCCGGGATCCTGGTGGTGGCGGAACGATCTTCACGAGGGTGCCGCCTTCCGCCTCGTAGTCCTGGGCGCCGATGCCGCCGGCGACCTTGAAACCGTTCTTTTCGAGCAGCTCCGCGGCGCGTCCGGCGCGGGCGGCGTGATTGGAGACGGTCACGATCGCGCGGTCCTTCGGAATGAAGCCGATCGAGTTCGCAAGCTGCGACGACTGGATGCTGAGGTAGACGGGAAACCCGCCGATGGTCTGCAGTTCGTCCGGACGGCGGACGTCGAGGATCAGCACGCCGGCCGGGTTCTGCAACAGCGCGTCGAGCTCGGCGCGAGTCAGTTTCTTGAAGTTCGGCGCCGGGGCCTGCCCCTGGGCTTGCGCCCCGGGGCTGGTCGGAGCAACGGCGGGAGACTGCGCCCCGACGCCGACGAGCGAGGTGAAGACGAAGATCACGAGGCTGGACACGATGCGAAGTGACATGGCGGATTCCTTTTCGAAAATGAGTTACGGGTTCTCGATCGCGACATCGCCGTGGGCGGCGTTGCCTTCGACGCAGATGCGTTCGTAGACCTCGATGATGGGTTCGGGTCCCTGGTGCTCGGCACGGAACGTCAGGTTGTTCCAGTCGTCCTCGCGGGGTCTCGGGCGTGACGCGCTTGTTCGGGATCGTGATCGTGAACGGCCGCGTCAGCACCGTCGGATCGGTGTAGGTCGCCTCGTAGAGTGAACCGCTCGCCGTCGTTGTCGAAGATGAAGCGCTCCTCGACGTGCGCGTTCTCGCTGACGAACTCGCCCGTTCGGCCGAACCGCCACTTCGAGTTGTTGTTCGCGACGTCGACGACGAGCGTGTTGCCTTCCCAGCGGCCGCGCGAGTCGCCGTTCCAGAGCTTGATGTTGTCCGGCAGGTGCGGCTTGCCGTCGAGGTGAATCACCCGGTTGCCGGAGTCGAACAGGAACACGACGTAGCCCGGGTACTGCCGAATCTCGTAGCCGTGCCACATGAACGACTTGGTCGGCCCGCCGGGCGCGCATCGCGCGAGCGGCTCGACGTACTCGGGCCGGATCGGGTTGTTGAGATGCGCCGCAGAACTCCTGCTGCTTCGCGCGCGCCCACGGCTGAAACGGCACCTGTGCCGTCGGCCGGATCGCTGACGCGGCTCGATGGTGCGCCGCCGCCTCGGCGTCCTCCGCCCTGACCGGTACCTCCGGCGTTCCGGCACCGGCGCCGCGCCCGGTCGGCGGACCATCGCCGCCGTCAGGCACAGGACCGCGCGGCCGGTCAGGTTGTTGTGGTTGCCGATCGTGTTCGACCAGTGCCCTGCACGTCCGGCTGGCCGTCGGGCAGGCGCGGGCCCGTCCACTCGCCGCGTTCGACGCGCACGATCGTGCGCTCGCGGAACGACGTTCTGGCCAACTACCTGCTGCGCCGTGGCAGCGAGCGACGTGACGCACCCAGAACGCAATGGCTGCCCAGGTCCCGCGGGAGGCTGTCGATCCCAATCGCATGAACGACGTCCAGCGGCCCATCAGCTGACCTCCGCCGGAAACGGGTAGTACTCGTCGTAGTCGAGCGTGTAGCAGTAGTTCTCGATCAGCTGAACGTTCGGCTCGCGGTGACGGTGCAGCAGCACGCCGAGCGTCCACGGCTGCGTGTAGACCTTCGGATCCGTCGAGCGTCGCCTGGTAGTCGATGGTGTTGGCGTCGAGGAGCGTCCAGCGCTCGACGACGTGCAGCGCCTCGCTCGTGAAGTTGCCGGCGCGGTCGAGCCAGGTCTCGCCGTTGAAGTCGGTGACGTCCACGACCAGCGTGTCGCCTTCCCACGCGCGCGCGAGTCGCCGTGCCAGAAGCCGATGCGGCCCTTCGGGATGTTCGCGTGCCGTTGGTGTGGATCGTCCGGACCGGATGGCCGAACTGGAACACGATCGTCAGGTCGCGCGGACGCTGGAAGATCTGGAACGGCTCCGGGTAGTAGATCCCGCGCGGCGTGCCGAGCGTGAAGCACTTCGTGCGCGGATCGGCGGTCGCGCGGGCCGCGAAGTTCTTCTTCCGCTGCTCGAGCGCCCACGGCTGGTAGGGGATCGTCTGCCCTTCGACGATGCCGGCGCCCGGCGGCGCGTCCTTGCGCGCCTGATGCGGCTCGAGGTCGAAGTCCGCGCGCGCTCGAGCGTCTGCCAGATGCCGGAGAAATCCGGCCGGCCCGTCGGCGCGTGCGCGGGATGGCCGGGCGTCGCGGGCGTCTGGGCGACCTGCCTCGCGCACCACGGCCCAGCGACAGCGGACATCGCCGTCGGCCGACAACAGCAGACAACGTCACCTGCATGGCTTCATCACGGCTCTCCTGACGTCCCCTGGCGCGTCGGGGTTGTTCGACGAGCCGGCAAACAGGCTTGCGCCCGTCCGGCAGCGTCACGGTCGACGCATTGGCCACGGGCTTGCCCGCTCTTGGCCAGGAAGCCCTTGACCGTCACTTCGAGCCCGGTGGGAAAGTCCGTCTTGCGCAGCCCGCGCCGCAGCAGCGCGTTGGGGCGCCGAACTCGATCGCCCAGTTGATCGACCTTGCCGTCCGGCCCTTGACGTCCACGTAGATCCAGCTGTGCGGGTTGATCCACGCAACCTTCGTGAGCGTGCCTTCCAGCGTGACCGGCTTGTTCGCGTCGAACTCCGCGGCGAACGCGTGGTGCGCCGCACGGCAGCTGCGCGGCAGCGACACGATGGTCAACACCGATGACGACGTGCTCGACGCAATGACGGTGATGTGTCTTCATCCTGACTCCTGAACCTTGGACCTAGAACCGTGAACCTGAACTCGCTGGAACCCTGGAACCCTCAGAACGTGAACTTGATTGCCACCTGGTTGTTGCGCGCCGCGCCAGCCGACGAGATGAGGCCGAAGTTCTGGTTGCCGACCTGCGTGTTCGGGTTGCCGAGGTTGACGGCGTTGGTCACGTTGAACGACTCGAACCGGAGGTCGGACGGTGACGCCGTTCGCGAGCTGGAACGACTTGCGCAGCGACGATGTCGAGGTTGGCGTAGCCGGGGCCGCGCAGCAGGTTCTTCGGGGCGTTGCCGAAGGTGAACGGCGCGTTGGCGACGAACGCGTCGGTGTTGAACCAGCGCTCGGCCGTCGGGTTGTCGAGCTGCCAGTCGCCGACGACGTTCGGCCGGTCGGTGCCGCTCGAGTTCGACGGGTTGCCGTTGACCGTCAGGTCGAGCGGGTGCGCCCGACGTCACGTCACAATCGGGCTCAGGCTCCAGCCGCCGAGCAGCGCGTCCTTCACGCCCCCCCAGTCGCTGCCGAACCGGCGGCCGCGGCCGAACGGCAGCTCGTAGACGCCGCTCGCGACGAAGTGGTGCGGACGGTCCGTGGTCGTCGGGCCGATCTCGGCGTCGATGTTGTTGTGGATCCTGGTACCCGCCCTCGAGCGCCGTGGTCCTCGACCAGCGTGTAGGCGGCCAGCAGCGACACGCCGTTCGCGTAGCGGCGTCTCGACCTTCGTCTGCAGCGCGTGGTACTCGCTCCAGCCATCCTTCTGGATGCGCGTGATGTTCGCGAGCGTGAACGATTCGCCGGTCGTCCGGATCGATGGCCGTCTGGATAGGCGCGGCGGCTGTTGATGTTGCCGGGGCCGGCCGGCGCGGGGTTGCCGTCGATCGAGCGCCAGTTGTTGACGAAGCCGGTTCGCAGTTGTAGCCGACCTCGACGACCAGACTCGCCCGGCAGCTCGCGCTGCACGTTGACGTTCCACTGGTAGGCCGTCGGCGTCTTGTTGCTGCGGTCGTAGGAGACGAGGTTCACGTCGCGCGCGCGCGGCCGCCGTCAACGCGCCTCGGCGCGAAGCCCTGACTCAGGAAGATCGACGGCACCGTGCGGTCCGTCGTCTGGCTGATGCGCAGGTGGTTCGGCGGATTGATTTCGAGCGACGACATGCCGCCGACCGTGATGATGTTCGAATAGAAGATGCCGGCGCCGCCGCGCAGCACCGTCTGGTCGCCCGGCAGGCTGTAGGCGAAGCCGGCGCGCGGCGCGAACTGCCCGTAGTTCACGCCCTGCAGCGCCCGCGCCTCGCGCCCGTCGCCTTCCTCGCCCGCCAGGACGATCCGCGGGTTGGCCGGATCGGTGTCGAGGTCGAAGTTGGCGATCGCGTCGTTGACGTCCACCGGCGGCGGGCTGAGCTCGTAGCGAAGCCCCAGGTTGAGCGTGAGCCGGCGCGTGACGCGCCAGTCGTCCTGGACGAAGAAGTGCGTGTAAGGCGTGCGGTAGTTGAGCTTCGCCCACTTCGACAGGCTCGCGGACGACGCGTAGCCGAGCAGGAAGTCCGCGAACGCATCGCCCGTGTACTGGCCGTTGAAGTTGAAGATGCCGCTGCTGCGCTGCGAGCTCAGGAAGTCGATCGCGAGCCGGTAGGCCTGCACGCCCGCCTTGACGTGTGCGCACCCCTCGTACCACGAGAGGTCGCCCGAGACCTGATAGTTGCCGGAGTCGTCCGAGTTCGGCACGTTGGTCACGCCGAGCGCCGCGGTAGCCGGTGATGGCAATCTGCGAGAACCCCGGCTGTGTCGAGTCCACGCCCGGAATCCCGATGCCGCTCAGCTCCTGCGCCGGCACGGTCTCGTCCCACTCGATCTGATTCCAGCCGAACGCGCGCGGAGCTGATGACGAGGGCGTCCACACGCGGTTGTGGACGACCACGAGCGCTGCGGTTGTCCGAGATATCGCCGCCGCCGCCCGACACGTAGTTGCCGTCCGGCGTCCTGCGGCAGCGGCGACGTGGGCTTGTTCTCGGTCCGCTGCGAGCTGAACCGCGCGTAAATGTTCTGGCTTGGCACTGATGACGTGATCCACGCGCGCGTTCCAGCGAAGAGCCGTCCTGATCCGATGGGCTGTTGTAGACGTAGTTGTTCGTCGCGCTGCTGGTCTGCGCAGAAGGCAGGTAGCCCAGGATGGCAGCGGCGACCGGATCGAAGCGTTCGGCAGGAATGGCGTTGCCCGGGAAGGGCTGCCGCGTCAGCGGATCGGTCATCGTGCGTGAGAACTGCCCCGCGCGGACCGCGTCCGTCGGCAACGTCGACACCGTCGTCGTCGATCGGTTGGATGATGCCGGACTCGACGTCGCGCGAAGAAGAACGTCCGGTTCTGGATGATCGGACCGCCGACCGATGCCGCCGAACTGATGGCGGCGGTACGGCGCCTTGGTCGTCGCGAAGTAGTTCTTCGCGTCGAGCGAGTCGTCGCGGAAGAACTCGAACGCCGCCGCCGTGCAGCACGTTCGACCCGCCCTTGAGCGACACGCTGATGACGCCCGAGGAGGAGCGGCCGTACTCGGCGGAGTAGCCGTTGGTCACGACCTTGAACTCCTGAATGGCGTCCACCGACGGCTTGACGACTTCCTTCTGCCCCGAGTGGCCGGTCGAGATCTGCTGACTGTTGTTGTCCTGGCCGTCGAGCAGAAACGCGACCTGCGAGCCGGACTGGCCGCCGATCGATCACGCCTTGCGCCGACTTGCGGCCCGGTGCCGGCCGAGAGCGACGCCAGCTGAAGGTAGTCGCGGCCGTTGAGCGGCAGCGCGTTGATCTGCTCGTTCGTGATCACCGTACCGACCGTCGAGTCGGACGTGTTGAGGAGCGGCAGCGTGGCCTCGACCGTGACGCTCTCGCTGCACGTCGCCGACCGTCAGGACGGCGTCCACGTTCCGGACGTCGCCGATGTTGAGCACGATCGCCCTGCCGCGGTCGACCGCTTGAATCCCGGGAACTCGACGGCGACGTCGTAGATGCCGATGCGCAGCGGCGGCGTGCGGTACTGGCCGCGTTCGTTGGTGACGACGCTCGTCGAGACGTTCGTCGCCGTGTTGGTCACGGTGACCGAGGCGCCCGGCAGCGGGCCTTGCGTCGAATCTACGGCGACGCCGACGATGATGGCGGAGTCGGCCTGCTGACCGTGGGCGGCGGCCGGCAGCAGGCTAAGACCAGCCAGGACGGCAAGGACGAAGCGGAAACGCATGAGCACATCACCTCCGAAAGAGCACCGACAAAAAGAAAAAGGCCCGGAAGATCGAAATCCTCCGGGCCTTCGTGCGATCCGTTGAACGAGTTCAGATGAACTCGGAATTCACAACGTCAGGATGAACCTCCCCATCGCGCGGCAGGCGCCGAAGGCACCGTGAAACAACAACAGCACGCGCGAAGAAGCCGGGCGATCATGACCACGCCATTCAACACGATGGCCGCGAGCCCTTCAAGAAATGTTGACCTCGACCGCGCCGTTGAAATATCCGGCGACGGGGTCCCCACGAGTGAGCGTGTAAGGGAGGGAGCGGGAGGAGAGGAGCGGGGCGATGGGGTCCCCGCGAGTGAGCGTGTAAGGGGTCTGGGGGCGAGAGCCCCCAGATCAATATTGGAGGTGCGGAAGGGATTCGAACCCTCACTTAGCGGTTTTGCAGACCGCCACGTTACCATTTCGCCACCGCACCGAAGGATTGCCGTCAACAACGCACCTGCACCGGACAAAGGAAATGACACACCGTCCCGCGGACGTCCCGCGGGGGCCAATCTCAACTCCGGTTGCTGTGACGAAAGGGACGAAGGAACGATGTCCCGTCAGCGGCCGGAGCGGCTGCGACAGGGACAACAACAGGCGAGGGCGTTCTGACGGGAGACCATGGACCTGGGCTGATGGTAGGAGAGTCGGCCAGGACGCGTCAAGAACGGCACCATAGACACACGTGGTCCCAGTACCGTATCAACCGCGTGGTGCTGCCATGAGTTCAGCGCGCTGACTTCAGTTCCTTGATGTTTCAAAGCCCCGACGCCGATAATCAGTCCGTGAAACGCTCCCCTTTCGCGTTCGGTGTGGTGTTGACCGCTGCTCTTGTCATCGTACCGGCCTGTTCGATGCCGACGCAGGTCACGCCTTCCACAGGTCCGTGGAGCTTCTCCGGAACGGTGTTCGCGAGAGACGACGTCAAGGTGGGCGCGCCGATCGCCGGCGCGAAATTGACGCTCACCCGTGATGACGAGGTCCGAGCCAGAGCCACGAGTGACACCACGGGACGTTACGTGTTCAACGAGGTGGAGGCCGGCAGGTTCAGGTTGACGATCTCCGCGCCCGGCTTCGCGACCCTGACGCCCAGTGTCGATCTCGATCGCAACTTACAAGCCGATTTCGCCATGAAGCGTGAGTGACTCACGAAGTCAGTCTCAACACGCCAGCACCTCATCAATGATGCGTCGGAGCAACGCCACTTCTTCAGTGGTCGGCCGGCGATGTTCAGCGCTTCGCGTGACGCTGGCGTCATCATCAGCGCTGCTTTCGAGCTCCATCGTCCAATGTGTCCCGAGGAACGAACCGTCCGGTTCGAACCGACCACCGAGGCTCACATGCTCGGTCAATGTCGCCTCGCTGCCATCCGGCGTGGCCTCCCGCACGAACATGACGTAATCGCCGCCGGCGATTAGATGACCGTGTTCGTCGAGAGTGACCTGGACATGACGAAGTCCGTAGTCAGGCTCCGAGAGATTCACCGTCACGCTCTGCCAGCCCGCAATCGGACCCGCGGTGCCTTGTGCGAGCTGCTCGGCAGACGCCACCGGCTTGCGCTCCACGCTGACGCCTTCAGGGAGTGGCGAGAGCAGAGCCAGCCACGCAGGTGCCGTCATGACTCGCGCGCGCGATTGGGTCAACCGGCCGGTCTACGACAGGATCGCCCTCAGGTTCTGGTACGACACCCGGGCGGCCGAGAGAGAGTCGCCCCACGTCGCGGCGTTGTCCTGTTCGACGACGAAGTGCTTCAGTCCCGCCAGCGGCGCCTGCGCAAACACTGGCTTGAAGTCGATGTGGCCGACCCCGATGGGGACGAATGTCACGCTGCTGACACGCTCATTGGGTCCAAGCGACGGATTGACCTTCTTCAGGCCGAACGCATCCTTGAGGTGCCAGAGCTCGAATCGACCCGGGTACTTCTTGAACAACGCGATCGGGTCGATGCCGGCGATGTATGCCCACCCGATGTCGAGCTGCATCGTGACCAGTGCCGGATCGGTTTCCTCGACCAGCACTTCATAGGGCGTGCGCGGGCTGTCCACCAGCTTCTCGAACTCGTCGGTGTGGTTGTGGACGAGCATCTTGATGCCGAACTTCTGCGCGATGCGGCCGTTCGCGTTGAGCGTCGCGGCGCGCTGCTTGACGGCCTCGAGCTTCAGTGGCGGTGCGTAGGGTCCAAAGGCCTCCGCTTCGGTGAACGAATTGTGCGTGACGCCCGTGCCGGCGTTGTAATACGCCCCTGGCGGCAACGGCCCTCGCCCGCCGCGTCCTCCGGCTGCCGGCGCCGCGCCGCCGCCTGCGCCGCCGCCACGGCCTCCACCGGAGATCACCGTGTACTCGATTCCCATCGTCTGGAACCCCTCGAGCTGCTTCTCGAGCTCGAGGCCGGTACCACTCGCGCCCGAATGCGCGCTGGGCATCGAGAGGCCGAGTCGATCGAGAAGCGCGCGAAACTCTTTGGGGGCCAGATTGTTGTATCCACGCGATGGCTCGATTTCCTTGTAGCCAATCGCGGCGACCTTCTCGAGCACGCCCACGTAGTCGGTCTCCATCAAATCGCGGACCGTGTAGAGCTCGAGCCCGATGCGTGATCGCCAGGGCGACTCGCCGGCCTGCGCGGCGCAAGTGACCCGACGTGGCTCGCCGCCATTGCGGCGGCACTCGCCACGGTGGCGTCAAACAGGAACTCGCGGCGTGTAGGTTTCATGAGAGCTGCTCCTTCATAGCGCGCGGGCCTCGCACCGGACGGTCTACTTCAATTCCTTGATACGGATGTTTCGGAATCGAACGAGCCGCTTCGTGTAGTCGGTGTCGCCGCCTGTCGATCCATCGACGCCGACCCAGTCCTTCCCGTTGACGAACTCGAGACCGCCGTGCACCTGGAGCGCGATGTGCCCTTCCGGCAGTCGCGAGATCGAGTCGGTATAGTCCACGAACTGCACGCCATTGATCCACGTCGTCATGTGCGCCGGCACGCCGACGATGCGCGCACGAATTTCATTCCATTGACCGTGCCGCCAGAAGCTCGGCCACGCTCGCAGAGCCACGGGCATCGGGACGGGACCGGGGTTCTTGAACCTCCGAGTAGGTGCGTCGAGTCCCTCCGTGAAGATTCGGTCCGGTGCGTCGAGGAAGGAGAAGGGCTGCACGATGAAGCCAGGCTTCAGGCGTTCGCCATATACGCCCCCCAGGCCGCCGCCCCTGCGGTAGTCGAGCACGACCTGATAGGCGGAGCCGGTCTCGTCGCTTCTCAGGAAGAGACCGCTGTCTATGCCGAAGTCGTTTCGCATGTCCACGGCGATCTCGAAGTCGGTGTACGTCTTGTCGGTCATGAAGAGACCGCCGTTGCCGGGAACGTCCTGGCTTCCGATGATGACGCCGTCGCGAATCTCCCACCGGCCGGGCGACTTGTTCCCGCTGGTCGAGCTGTGCCCGGACTTCGCGTTGAGATTCCAGCCCGTCATCGACTTACCGTCGAAGATGGATACGAAGCCTGCTTGATCCGCCTTGACGCCGTCGGGGACGTTCTTGTTGTCCTCGTCCGAGGCCTGGCCCGGCGGCTGCGCCCCTCGACCTCCGGCTCGGCCTTGGCCTTGACCTTGGGCCTGAGCTGGGGCCTGCTGGGGCTGCGCCTGGAGCATGAGTGACGCGCACGCGATGGCGGCGATCATCAACTTGATCTCGTGTCTTCGTGCCATGGATTCGTGTCCTCGAGGAATGGGGTCTGCCGGAGCCACGGTATGCGCGTGATTCTACGCCTGCTGCGGGCATGGCTGCTCAGACCACTCGCCGTTTGCTGACGGCGCGCCGGCCTGGACGCTATCGAGATTCAGAATCGACAAGCCCATCTCGTCGGTCCGCTGCGCGACCGAGGGGTCAATGACCTGGTCCGCCGCAGGGCCCATTGGCCCTCCGAGCTTGAAAAGCAACACGCCACGCCCCGGCGTCTTGCCGGCTAACGCGAGAAGTGACTGGGAGACCGCTACTCGTTGCGGAGGGCGACGACCGGTCGACGTGTGACGCTCGCCAGGCCGGGAGGCTGCTGCCGCCCCGAACGCGGTCAGCACAGGATGCCGAAGGGCAGCGCGAGCTCCAGGGTCCCGCGTTCGACACCTCGAACAGCATGGACTCGACAAGCGCGAGGCATACAGCCCGCCCGCGAGGCCGCAGTGGCACCGACCGATGCCGTGCCGGCGGGGGCCGCCAGACCGAACGGACCGCGCCGAACGCGCGCGCGCCGAGCGCGACGCGAATGCCGATTTCGCGCGTCCGCTGGACCACCGCATGGCTCAACGTCCCGTATAACCCACAGCCGTCAGCACGAGCCCGACCAGCGCGAAGAACCCGGCGAGCACCGCGAGGAGTCCGTCGCGCACGAGGGCCGCGACCTGCATCATGACAAATGGGCGCAGGGTTGCGGTGCGGGCGGACGTTCGAAAACCGCTCACTTTCAACGCGGTCATCGGCCTGGCGCCGGACGCGCGCAACGCCGAGCGCGAGCCCGAACAACGCGCTCGTCAGCGCTCGTCGCGCTGACCGATGAACGCGAGCAGGCGCCAGTCCAGGCGAAGGTCGAGCCAGCACGGGATCCTCGGCCGCCGTGATCATTCCCACGACGGCCGGCGCCTCGAGCCTACGCGACACAAACGCCGAGAAGGCACGCAGCGCCTCCGACGAGCGACGCTTTCGATGAGCATCTGCTGGATCAAGCGGCCCCGGCCAGCCCCCAGGGAGAGGCGCAGCGACATCTCGTCCTCCCCCGAGCGGCGGACCGGGCCAGCAACAGGTTGGCGACGTTCGAACCGGCGATGAGCAGCATCAGCGTCGCGATAACCGGCAAGAATCCACAGCGGCCGCTGGAACCTGGCGCGAAGCGGTGAGGGGACCGGTCGCCGCGAATTGGACCTGAAGCCGCGCGCTGACAAACTGCGGCGATGCGTTCCGAGCGGGTGACCCCCGCTAAAATTGTTGATTAACGTCCTGGCGGCGCATGTTCGTGAATGTCACCTGCAGGACGCTCTGTGCACTTTCTCCACAGCGACACGTCTGCTTTCAGGCGCCCGAACACGCGCAGCGTTCGATATTTGACTGTTCCCGAACGAGGACGGGTCCTGCATCAAGTACAGGGGACCGCCACGTCCGTGGCGTAGCCGGGCTCCACGGCCGCTGAAGCGTGGTTCGGTGATTCCAACGATTTGGAATTGACCGATCCTCCTTCGGGCGTTGTGCCACACGAACCAGCGCCCCATAATCTCCGGATCGCCGCCAAACCGCTGCATCCAGAACGCGTGGCTGAGAACCGCCACAGGATGCGCACCGGGCCGTTGATCGTCCTGCGTCGTGACGAGCCGGCCGGCGGCCGTGCGGGGACGCCGAGCTGTTCGAATGCGTCGCCGGAGACGAACTGCATGCGGACGGTCTCCCGATCGCCGCTCGTGGTGGGTCGAATGTCACGCGGGGTTTTGTTGGGGTGTACCGATGGCGAACAGGTCAACCAGCCCGCGACCAGGCGTCGCGGAGGCCCACGAACGCCGGATCGCTGAACACGTCGTCTCTCGGGCGTGTCGAGATTAAGCTGGAATATGTTAGATGCAGCAGGCGTTCGGGTTGAGTGTATCGACGAGCGGCCTGAGGATCAACGCGTCCACCAGTGAGAATGCCGCCGCGCACGCGCCCAGCGCGAGTGACAAGGACAGGATCGCAGCCCCCGTCACCACCCCCATGTGTTCCGCAACCATCCGTGCGGCCAGCCGCGCATCACGCAGCACGGACTCGAGCCACGGCAGCAGCCTGACATCGCGGCTCTGCTCGCGAAACTGCAGACGATTCCCGAACTGACGACGAGCCATGGCCTCCGCCCGGTCGCGCGTAGATCCACCGGCGAGTCGACATCGGCAATCCGGGACTCGATGTGGAACGCCATCTCCTCGTCCAGGCCGAGATCGACCTGGTCAGGACGAAACGCGTTCGTTAGCCGGGACAGCCAGGACATAGATCTTCCTTTAATACATAGATAACTTACTAAGAACGCGTAGTCTGGCCGGAACTGGCCTCGCGTGTCAATGGCGGCCGACGCGCAGCTCGCTCTGTCGATACGCGGCAACGGCTAGGGCCTCTCGACGGGAATAGCTGCAATCCGAGGTC
>CAWBZK010000013.1:0-222691 GCA_963793255.1 uncultured Acidobacteriota bacterium | reverse complement strand
AAAACTGCTCCAGCCCGATGCGGCGGTGCTGCATGCCTGACCAATTACGTATTGCTCCCCGCGTCAATGCCCTGCGCCTTCAGGATTCGTGCGACGTCCGCTTCGACGAGCAACCCGAATCTGAGGCGGCGACAGCGCGAGAGGATCGTCGGCTGCAGCGTGTCCGCATAGGCCGAGACCAGGATGATGATGGCGGCCGACGGAGGCTCCTCGAGCGTCTTCAGCAGCGCGTCCTGGGCCTGCACGGTCATGGTGTCCGCCGGGTCGATGATGAAGACGCGACGGACGGCCTCGAACGGACGATAGTTGACCGACTCGAGCACACGATTGCGCGAAGCGCCGGGATCTTCGATAGATGCCTCGTCGCCGCGATAGGGCGCCGGGCTGGTACGTCGGAATGCTGCCCGCGCGCGATCCGCTGGCAGGTGGCGCACGTTCCGCGCGCGCTACGCCATTCTGGCGGCGCGGGCAGTTCACGGCTTGCGCGAGCGCCGTCGCCACGGCCCGCTTTCCAGACCCCCTTTCTGGGCCCGCGAAGAGCAGGCTCTGCGGCACTCGGTTCTTGGACACGGCCTGGCGCAGGAGCGCGACGAGCGGCGCGTGGCCGACGATGTCGGAAAGCGGCACCGTGCGATCTTATCGCTGGCGGGTGACGGATGGTGAGTGCATCACTCCGGAACTTCTGCAGGAGGCTTTCCATCAAGGATAGATCGTGCTGTTCCGGCGCCTCGACGAAGCGGAAGCGCTTCACCGCATCAGCTCCCCTGAAGCGGTCAACCGTGATGAGGACATCCAGATCTGGTCGAATCCAATCGCCGATTGACAACACCCGAACATCTGCCCAGCGCAAGAGAGGTGCCGTCGTCACAGCGCGAGTATGAGTAGTCGTCACCCGCAACCGCCTGAACTCGGGGCGCTCGCTCAGACGGACAGCCTGCCTCGGCCGTTGGAGAAGCTGCTCCTGTCTCGTGAGCGAGACCCAGGGATGACGCGTTATGAAATCCTCGACCAGCCGACGATGGTTCACGGGGACCATGGTGTGAGTTTGCAACATCGACGTTCCGTGGACCCGATAGAGAGCGAGAACATCGGAGTGCCAGACCCCTGCCAGACCATGTTCGGCAAGCCGGCACCAGAAATCGTAGTCTTCCCACCCGGCAACCTGGATGTGATGGTAGCCGCCGACCGTGGCCCATGCTTCTTTCGACACAAGCGCCATGGCATCGATATAGTTACTGCCAACGAATCGCTGCGCATCGTACCCGACCGCGCTGACCAGCCCGTCCCCATCGCCAAAGCGACGAATCGTGCTGTAGGCGAACGCCGCTCCAGACGTGCGTATCGTGTTCAGCAGGATCTCGCAACACTGCGGCAACAGTTTGTTGTCCGGATCCAGAGGCAACACATAAGGCGTGTCCGCTGCGTCGAAGCCGGAGTTTCGACACATCGCCAGCCCGTGATTGGACCGGTTCTTCAACACGCATATGCGGTTGAATCGCCCCGCGTTCTTTTCGGCCCAGTCTGTGGCAACGCTCAAGGAGCGATCGGTGGAACAGTCGTCTACAACCACCAGATCGAGAGCCCGCAGCGTCTGGTCGCGCACCGAATCGAGCGCCTCGTCACATAGTTGTCATAGTTGTAGAGCGGTATCACCACTGTCACATCGGCGATGTCCGACCCGTCCCGCTCGAGAACTGTCTCGTACGGGAGGATCGCAGGACGCGAGCGCCTCTTGCCGGACAACTGTGAATCAAGAGCAAAGGCGTGCGCCGCAGCGATGCCGCCGCGCAATTGCGCGACGACCCGTCCGAATCGCGTGCTGCGTGCCGTGCTGCCGAAACGTGCCAGGGCCTCGATGTAAGCCTCGCGGCCGACGCGGCCGCGAAGTTCAGGATCTTCGATCAATCTCTTGCCATATGCGTACCAGTCGTCCGTGTTGGCCGCAAGAAAGCCGGTTTTGCCGTGCTCGATCGCACGACGGTATGGACCGGTGGGAGACGCGATCGTCGGCACGTCAACGAGTGCCGCTTCGAAAAACTTCAACTCGCTCTTCGCTTCACAGTACGGATTGCCGAACTCCAGAGGCGCCAGGTTGATGTCGAATCGTGCGATTTCTTCCGGCAGTTCGCTCAGTGGTCTGAGCGACCGCCATTCGATTTGGTCGGCGAGTGTGAGGAGCGCAGGAAACTCTTCGATGTCGATGAACGGACGCGCACCATCCGGGCTTCGATACAGCACAAGGCGACAGTTCGGATACTCCTTGAGGAGCTGCGCGATCGCCTCGATAGCGACCCCGAGATCACGCTGGTGGGTCCGAGTACCGCCCGCGTAGCCGAACCGGATCAAGTTGTCCTGTCGCTGCTGCCGCCACCGTCGTGCAGCAAGCCGTGAGGAATTGTGGGTCGCGTTATCGAACCCGTTGGGCAAGACGTGAACCACCTTGCCTGCCCTGCGCATGTGCAGAGCGAGTTCATCAGTAGCCGCAAAGCAAATGTCCGATGCAAGCATCGTCTCCCGTACGGCCGCGTAATGCTGGCGGACTGATCTCTCCGTCAGAAACTGTGAGCGTATCCCGTCGATGATCTTGACCTGTGCCAGGTCAGGGTCAACCATCAGGTCATCGATATCGAACACAACCCTCTTCCGATGTGCCCGCATCTGCGCGACGGCAGCGGCGACATGCTCGCTCCACGACATGCGCCAAATGACAAGCACGTCCGCGCCCCACAATTCGTTCAGTCGGTGCGGCAGTTCATCTCCGCGCATCCAGACGACGGTGCAGCCATTGGCGGCGGCGGCCGCCGCGTATCGTTCAACACGGTACTCGATGCCCGGGGGTGTCCGGCTCTCCTGAGATGTACACAATGGAGAGACCGGCCGTCGCGGGAGCAGACCGCCCGTCGCAGGCAAGAGTGACGGCACTACTCTTGGCTCGACACTGAGACTGCTCCCCTATACGTCGATAGTCGAGCTGATGCGCAGGCCGAATTTGTTCCCGACATCAGGGGCCACCGCCCCCTGTCGCTGACGGACCCGCTCCCGAATGGCACGGATCCGTCGAGGCGTTGCCCACGGAGTGAGCACCCAGTAAATCGCTCTCAGGCCGCATCGTGCGGCCCGCTTGAGAGACGACGGGAACCAGCTGGCGGCAATTCGCAGCGGTGCCGATGCGCGCCCTCATGGTCGAGTTGACTCGCCTGGATTTCACGTCGCAGCGAGGCGATCTCGGATTTGTACCGGCGTTGTTCGACCTGCAATTGCTGGGTAGCGGACACCACCTTCGCGTTGCCTTCAGCGACAATACGCTCCGCTTCCGCCGGTCCCGCGCCTGCGCTTCCGCGATCCGTGTCTCAGCGTCCATCTCCGCGGCCCGGACCTGCGTTAACGTATCGGCCATTCTTCGCTCGACGTCGGCAGCCGATCGCCGCGCCTCCTGTTCTCTCTCCTGACTCACCCGGGTCAGCCACTCCGCGGACCAGCGTGCGCCCAGATAGGCGAACCGCTCGCGAAACCGGCTGATATCGCTGGAGCGAGTCAGCGAACAAAGGCGCGCTATCGGTGCGGGAACCGCACCGCCCACTGAAAGCACTCCAAGGCCACTGCCGTGCAGGAATTCAAAACTTGGAAACCGTTTTGATGCCTCCTCAAAAACACGTGAGACGCCGAAGTCTCGTTCACGCACGTTCGTGTCATGGAAGAGAACCACACCTCGATCCGAGAGCTTCGGGTACCACGTTTCGAAGTCATGTCGAACCGCGTCGTAGGTGTGGTAACCATCGATATGCAACAGGTCGATCGAGCCATCAGTGAAATTGGACACCGCATCGTCGAAGGTCGACCGAATCAGTGCTGAAAAGCCAGCGTAGCGCTCATCGTGGAATCTGAGAAAGTTCTGTGTAGACGTCCTCGCCATAAAACTGAGCGTGCGGATCCCCGAGCCATGTGTCGACTGCGTAGCAGCGAGTCTCGGTCCGGCAACGCGTGACGGCTTCGCAAAATGCAGCGTATGAAACGCCATTCTCCGTGCCAAGTTCGACCAGCAGCCGGGGCCGACATGCGGCGACGGTCCAGGACGCGAATGGCACGTGGGACCACCAGGCACTCGCCTTATCGAGCCGCTCCGGTACGAAGAACAGCGGATCGAGTTCTGGAGACAGGAGGGAATCGACGTTGAGAACCTCATCGGCCATTTGAGATTTGGTTGTTTCCGGCATAGCTCTTGGGGATTCCTGAGCCAAACCTTAACATCCCTCGTCCGCCCTCCCCCTCACGACAGCTATCAGAAGCCAACGGCCAGTTCTCTTGGCCGCCCCTCGGTGCTGGTCGCGACGTAGTGGCGCACGTGCGGAAATCACTGGGCTGCCAGAGGTTCGCTGGAGTAGGTGGCCTCGACCTCATCGAGTTCGCGCCTCGCCTGATCGACGCGACCCTTGGAGGCGGTGTAAAGAGCGCGACCCTGCAGGAGCGCGCCTTTTCCCCAGCCCTCAACGTGAGGCAGGAACTTCTCGTCCTGCGTCCTCCCGACCTCGCAAGTGACCTCCCTGGCATCTGGCACCGAGTCAGGCGGGATGGTGCTGATGACGTCGAACACCATCGATGAATACGGGATGTTGTAGGCAACGCGGAAGTAGCGATCCATCAGCCCCATCTGGATGATCACCCAGGGATAGAACGGGTACACGAAATCCTGGTGGATCAGGACCGAGCGATTGCGTCGCAGCAATGGGTAGAAGCGCTTGGCGATGCCGAAGGCCGCCTCGTCAGGACCACATGACGTCGAGGAACAGAACCCCGATCGGCGCGTCTGGCACCGGCTGGGTGACAATATCCCCCTCGAACACGCGCAACTTGCTGCTGACATCCCGTGTCACGCGGTCGAACAGCGGGCGGAACTGTCTCCCGGCTTCAGGCCATATCGATCGAGGTTCATTCCCGCCGTGGCTCTGAACAGATCATAGGACCAGATGCGCCCTTGCTGTTCCGCGTCGGTCAAATTCGACTTCGCAAGACCAGCAGCCAGTGCCGTCGTCGACGATCCGAGAAAGTGCCTGCGTCAACAATGCGGCGTCGCTTTCACAGGACTGAGCGAACAGAAACAGCCCGGTCCGCTCGTGCCGGGTGATCATGGCTGGGATGCCTGCTCCAGGGATTGCGGCCTTGTAGTCCGTAATGCAAGAGGCAGCCACGGAGGATGCCAATCCTGGAGCGTTTCTCTGACAAAATACCTTCAGCACGCGGAGATAAAACCTTAGCAGTTTGGCGACGCCGTGTCACGGCAAACAAGCAGGTTGCCGCGATGGTGTCGAAGGTCGTAGCGTCTGGCGCGAGGGAGAGCCGCCGATGAAGAGTCCACAACAGCTTGAAGGCGTAATGGCGTGCCCGGTTACACACGAGCCCCTGAAGTACGTGAACGGCCGGATGGTCAGCGCCGGTGGCCGCTCATATGCCATGCAGGACGGTGTGCCCATTCTCCGGACCGGCGACGTGACGACGATGGACCCGCGGCATGAGTCAAATGCGGTGTCGGAGGAGTTGCAGCGCTTCATGCGCTCGTTCGATGGCCCCGTGTTGTTTCTCGGCGCCGGTTCGACCTCGTTCCGTGCCGACAATGTGTACGAGCTCGAATATCAGCGCTTCAGGAACACCGACATGGTGGGGGACGCGCACCAGCTGCCGCTGCCCGATGGATCGATGGCCGCTGTCATGGCGATGAATGTTTTCGAACACCTCGCCGATCCACCGCGGGCCTCTGCCGAAATTCACCGCGTGTTGAGGCCCGGCGGCACGGTGTTTATTCATACGGCCTTTCTTCAGCCGCTGCACGAGGCGCCGGCACATTTCTACAATGCGACCGAGTTCGGCGTGCGGCGCTGGTTTCAGCAGTTCACCGACGTCGAAGTCACGGTGAGCGGCAATTTCAATCCGTACTTCGCGCTGTCGTGGTTCGCAAGCGAGTTGCTTCGTGGCGTTCGAGACACGATGGATCGGGCGACGGCAGACGCCATGGCCAGCGCCACGCTGGCCGACGTGGCGCGTGGATGGGAAACGGGGAAGCCGGGGGACTCGCCCTTGTACTGGAAATTCGAGCGGTTGCCCGATGCGCTGAAGCGACGGCTGGCTGCCGGCTTCCAACTGGAGGCCAGAAAGGGGAGCGCATGAAAGTCTATCTGCCGGTCTTTAGCCGCGATCGTTGATGTCGAGCGCCGCGCTCGTGAAGGCGCCACCCATGGGAACGATGAAGCAGCCGGTGGTTAAGCTGGAGCGTGCACCTCGAACACAGCCAGGCCGCGAGACGAGTCGACGAACCGTTTGAGACGTAGTCCGAACTGCTGCTGGTCGCGGAAAATGTTGCTGAGGTCCCTTCGAACGTCGTGATACATCACATATCGGAATCTCGCTAGGCCTAGCATCTGTTTGAGGATGTGTCTTCGGCGCTCGGTGCCGACTGGCGAATCGATGAACAGAAGGTCGCGCTCGATGATGGAGTGGCCGTGCGGCCAAAGCTCTTCGACATCAAAGGTCTGTGAACGTTCGTCGAAATTGGCCACGAGGACCTGACATCCGTGGGCTCTGGCGCGATCCAACCAGGGTCCCTCGAGAGATTCAATCGAGAGTGCCTTCACTTGGAGCATCGAGAATAGAATCGATGTCTCGCCCGCGCCGATTTCTACAGCCGTCTTGATATGAAGGTCCCGGACGATCTCTTCAATGGCCTCGTACTCCTCAGCATCTAAGTAGGCGCCCCCGCACTGCAGGCTTCGCCACGGCGGCGGTCGATGCGACACCCACTCGACGAATTCATTCGCCCACAAGAGACCGGGCACCTGGTTCGCTGAGATGCCACGTCGGGTGAGCGCGAGGTTCACGGAGAGCTGATCTCGGACACATAGCTTTGTGATCATCTCCCACCAGTCATCCATCGCGGCCACGAGGGTTGCGTCACGATGACGCCTGACCAGGAAGCCTGTCGCCATCAATCCCGCGTGTTCTGGATATTCCTCAGACCTCAGCGCTCTTGTGATTCGATCGACCGCCTCGATCGAGGCCAATCCGCGTTGTCGCACGATTGCCGCTTCCTCGTAAGCACAGTCACGATCCGGATGCGGGAACGCAGCGATCGACCTTTCGCCTAGGAGCGAGTCAAGTCGACTGGTACTGAACGTTCCTAATCTGGAACGCCGCATCGATCCAGACGGATATCTCGTGGTCGGGCAGTACCGATGTGTGGATGTGTCTTGATGTACCGCGCGGCGAGGCGGCCGCCTTCGAGGGTTGCTCCCCTCACGAGAATCCATGGTGCAGGAGCCTCGATGATCCATTCGTCCACGAACAGTAGGTAGTCGAGCTCAGGATTCGACGACGAGGGGTACGCGGATGTCGTCGTAGTTGTCGAAGATAGCGGCATAGACGGCGGCCACTTTGTGAGCGCTTCGACCCTCGGCCGCGCCGTAGCGCAGGTAGTGCACGAGCGGATTGAGGCCAGCCAGTGCTACGTCCGGGTTGTGTCTGAGATACCAATTGCCGTCGAAGCCCGGATGCGGGCGTCGACCTTCGTTGGCTCCCCACCCTAGGTAGTGCTCGATGGGGTCGACGCCCGCACGCGCGACATCGAGGTACTGGGTCGTGTAGAAGGCTCGATCGAAGAGGCGCGACTGTTCCAGAAGTTCTCGATCTGATGCCATCCTGTCAATGCCCCGTCCCGAAGCTTGTGGGAAATTACCGGGTGCGTAACCACCCTGCTGAACGGTTATTAACTCGACTCGGCGAGGACCAGCGGAGCGGAGGCGATCAGATAGTCACTGAGTGACGTTGCAGCAACTCGTGCCGCAGCTCCCGATGTTGCCGTAGAGATGTGGTCCGAAACTATTGCCGATCGCATAATTGTAGGACGCGTTCAGAAATAGATACCGAAACGCCCGTTGGGCGCGTCGGCGCCTGCGGACGTCGTGCCGATGAAGTTGTCGCTGACCGAGTTGGTGACGACATTACCGAGGATGGCGCCGTGCTGGATGTTGCCGCTGAGCACGTTCCCCGTGACGGCGTTCCGTGTGGAGCCGCTGTTGATGGAGATGCCAACCTGCTGGCCACCGAGGCTCGCTCCCTGGTGAACGTCGAGGCCGATGATGTTGTTTTGGACCCAGTTGCCGTTCGCTGCTCCCGTATATCCAGGCGGTAGTGTCGCGCCGAGCGACACGCCCCCGTAGTTATTGGCAGAAATGACGTTCCCGCCCCATGGGCCGCCAATGGCATTGCCGTTGGCGCCGTTGGCCAGCAGCACGCCCACTTCCTTGTTCGGAATAGCCGTCGTGCCCGCCGCGTCGACTCCGATCATGTTTGCGAAGACCACATTGCCGACGACACTCTTGTGAAGCAGCTCGACACCAGCCGACGCCATGCCGGAGAGCACGTTCCCTGGACCTATGAAGTTCTCACGCGCGCCACCGCCAAGAAAGACACCGTCGGAGGTGTTTCCGAAGCTCAGCGCCGAGGTGCCTGCGGGGTTCGTGCCGATGCGGTTGTACTGAATCGCGTTTGTCTTGTAGACCACTCCGCTCCAGATCCGACCCGGATCTTCACCAACGGTGATCGCGTTGTCGACTCCAGAAATTGTGTTGTCTCTTACAACATTGAAACTCGACTGAATACCAATCCCACGAGTCCACGGAAAGAAGGTGCTGTTCAGAATGGGCGACACCTGCACCATCCCAATAGAACCCGATGTAGTTGTTCTGAATCCAATTGCCCATCGACGCGGAAAGGATCGTGATGGCATTCGAGGTGTAGTAAAAGAAACCAAGCCCTTGAATCGTCGACCCTGAACTCTGCTGATGCAGGAGCATCACGCTCGTCACATTCGCGCCGCCCTGGACAAAGATGAGGGGTGCCCCTGAGTACCCGGGCTGCGATGCGCCGTTAATCACCACCTGGTCATTGAGAAACAAGGTGGTCGAAATGGTGATGACGCGAATACCTCCCCCAGGGAGGTTGAAGTTGATGAAGTCCAGGCCGGCGCGATTATTGGCCTGCGTCACCGCCCAAGGGAGGGACCCTGACGTGCTGGGGGAGCCGGATGTCGTCGTGACCGTGTAGGTAGCGGCTTCCGCGGTGACGCTGCTCAGGGCGGCACCCGCGACTAACGCCGCGACGATGATCCGTCGAATTCTAGTCTGCATGCTCGTTCATTGCTCGGTGTTCCGCCGCCATGCACTCGCATTCTACAGGACGCCCACGCCTGGTTGCGTACCTACGCGTGGCTGAGGTCCATCCGCTCGCTCGAAAGCGATTGGTAGAACGCGAGACCCTCTTGCACCTCCCCATCGAACACCAGATGGCCGTGATCGAGAACGCAGACGCGCCGACAGATCGCGCTGATCGCGCTTGCTGCGTGCGAGACGAATACGATCGTCCCTCCCTCCTCCACGAAACGATGCATGGTCGCCGTGCAACGCTCCTGGAACTCCGCGTCGCCGACGGCGAAGATTTCGTCGAGCAGAAGAATGTCAGGGCGTAAGTTCGCGGCGATCGCGAACCCCAGGCGCATGTACATGCCGGAGGAGTAGTTCTTGATCGGCACGTCGATGAAGTGCTCCAGCCCGGAGTATTCGACGATGGCGCCGTACACTGCCTCGATTTCGTCCCGGGTCAGGCCGTGAATGGACGCACTGAGGAACAGATTTTCGCGGCCGGTCAGCTCCGGATGAAAGCCGACCCCCAGCTCGATCATCGAGCAAATCCTGGCATTGCGCGCGACCAGCATCTGGCCGCTGGTTGGACGGTGAATCCCGGCGATGAGTTTCAGGAGGGTGCTCTTTCCCGACCCGTTTCGACCCACCAAGCCGAGCGTTTCTCCGCGTGCCGACGGTCAGGGAAACGTCCCTCAGCGCCCAGAATTCCTCCACTTTTTGGCGCTTCTCGGGATGGAGGAGCCCGAGAAACCGCACCTTGAGCTCGACCGATGCATTGTGTCTGAGCAGGAAACGCTTGGAAATCGACCGCGCATCGATGACCGGCACTACAACTGCTCCGTGAAACGGTCGTCGAAGGTGACGAAGAGCAGCGCTCCACCGACGAACGCCACCGACGGCATAGGCGATTGCCATCGTCCACACCGCCGGCGAGGGCCACTGCTGATAGAAAAAGAGCTGCTGGTACGCCACGACGAACGGTGACACGGGACTGAGCAGTATCAGCGGCTGGATCTCATCTGGTACATGGCGCAGCTCGTAAACGATCGGCGTCGTCCAGAACAGCATGGTCAGCGCGACTTCCAGGAGGTGACGCACGTCCCGGAAGAATGCGGTAGCGGTTGACAGCAGCAACGCGACGCCGGTGGTAAAGAGCGCTTGCAACGCGAGAAAGACGGGGAAGAGCAGCATCGCCTTGGACGGCGGCACGCCGTACCAAAGCATCATTGCTGGAAGGAAGATGAAAACCGTCAGAAGAAACTGCGCAAGGTTGAAGAGCACGGTGCCGATCGGCAAGATGGCTCTCGGAAATGCCACGCTCTTCAGCAGCCCGGCGTTGTCCACGATCGACCCCGTAGACATGGTCGCGGAGCTGGCGCTGAACGTCCACGCCAACTGACCGAGCATCAGGTAGAACACGAATCCTTCGGTTCGAATCCGCAGGATAAAACCGAACGCGGTCGCATAGACCACGATCATCATGAGCGGATTCAGAAGCGACCAGAGGAATCCGAAGATCGACCCGCGATACTTGAGCTTGAGATCCTTGAGGACGAGATGCTGAATGAACCCGCGATAGTCGAACAGGCTCGCGAGCATGGCGCGGATCGTGTGCCGGCGAGCGGCGCGGTCGATGAGCTCGTCGGTGACGTCTGGCGCAGTGGTGCCGAGAGCCCCAGTGATCATGATGTCGGTGAATCAGGCGATGTGCCGTTTTCACGCGCGCAGTTGGCCGGACGGCAACAGTTGCGACTGTACCACGCCTCTGGGAGATCGGAAAACGCCAGGCTCGGCCGTGTTGCGAAGAAACTTTCGAGCCAGTAGCCTGATTGAGGTTCAGATGCGGATCTGTGATTTCGATCCGATCTCCGTGGGCGGACCAATGGAATGCGCATGCATGTAACCGTTCTGATTGTGAATTGGAATGGCGGCCCGCTGCTCCGGAGGTGTTTGGAATCGCTGGGGCAGCAACGCAGGCCGCCTGATCACGTCATCGTCGTCGACAATGCCAGCCGTGACGAGTCGCTTTCCATTGCGAGAGACTGTCTTCGCCGCGTCGAGCTCATCCAACTCGACGAGAACGTCGGATTCGCCAAAGCGAACAACATCGCTGCCCGGGCCGCCCGCGGTTCGGATGCGCTGGCGCTTCTCAACCCTGATGCCTTCGCGGAGCCGGGGTGGTTGGAGGCCCTCGTCGATGCCGCTCATCGCCAGCCCGAGGTGGCGTCGTTCGCAAGTCAAATACGCCTTGCGGCGTCGCCGGGGCAATTGGACGGAGCGGGGGACAGTTACCACGTGTCGGGGCGGGCGTGGCGGAACAGCCATGGTGCCGCAGTGGACTCCGGGTTCGGGGGCGACCGGGACGTCTTCGCGGCGTGTGCCGCCGCGGCGCTCTACCGCTATGGTGCGTTCCATGAGGCCGGCGGATTCGATGAGAATTACTTCTGCTACTTCGAGGACGTCGATCTCGGTTTTCGGCTTCGACTGCTGGGACATCGGTGTGTCTATGTGCACGCGGCCGTTGTGGCACACGTGAGCTCCGCCGCGACCGGGTATCGCAGCGACTTTGCCGTGTATCACGGCGAGCGTAACGCGGTGTGGACGTTCATGAAAAACATGCCGGGGCCGCTCCTCTGGCTCTACTTGCCTCAACACCTTGCCCTGAACCTGGCTGCCCTGCTGTGGTACCCACGTCGCGGTCAGGGAAGGGTCGTGTGGAAAGCAAAGCTGGACGCACTCCGCGGCTTCGGTCCAGGACCTGAAGCGGCGTCGCTTGATTCAGAAGTCACGTCGCGCTGATGTATGGTCGCTGAGAAGCGCGATGAGTACGGGACTAACGCGGCCGTACTTCTCGAGATATGCGCCGCCGACGATGCCGTCCGATATGTGACACCGCCGCAGGGTCATGTTTGCCGATGAGTCCATGGACACCACCGTCGAAATGGCCGCTTCTGCATTTGATTCGCTGCGCCGGCCGCGGCCGTGCCCCACGATCCCAGCCGCCTTCAAGTAGCCACTGACGGTCTCACGGCGGCCCTCACGCGACTCGTCGGTCGAGCCGTTGTCACAGGGTGAGGTTCGTCTTCAACCCGATAAATGTCCCGCGACTGTCGGTCTTATACAAGCCCTGAAGCATCGCGTCAGCAATGCCCGGACCCAGACTGTCGTACTGCTCCAGTACAACATCGAAGCCGACAGCCTGAATCGCCTCGAGCAAATACTCTCGTTGAATCCAAAAAGAGCGTCGATTGTTCCAGGAGGACGATTTGAGCTTTTCGCGATCGCGAAATCGTGCGTCACTTGCGAACTCGGTATACCATCGGCCTCGAAGAGATTCATTTCTGACGGGCCGCGACAGGGCGTACCTGCTCGCGCTCGTCCTGAGAATCGGATTCAGGGCTCGCCGCATCAATCTCGGCAACCAGTCTGTACCGCCACCGGTGCCGTCTGCAAAGTGGGTCTGCAGAATCAGAAGCTTCCCGGTGATCTCCGACAAGACCTCCAGAAACCGTCCTGGACGATCGAGGTGGTACAGAAGCCCGCAACAAAATACAGCATCGAACTTGCCGTATCTGGCGACATTCCAGACATCGTCGTGCACGAACTCCAGATTGGGAAGATTCGTGCGTTCCTTCACATACCGGCATGCGGCGATGTTGCTCTCACGGATATCCATGCCGAGAACCTGAAATCCCATTCTTGCGAACTCTACGGAATACCCTCCCTCGAGACACCCCAGATCCACGAGACGAAGTTGACTCTTCGAGCCATGGAACACAACCTCGAGAATCCGTCTTGCCGAAATAAACCAGGGGTACCGATCCATGGAATGACCGACTTCAGGCTTTGTGAGGGTGCCATCGTCGAGACGAATATTGTGGGAAGTGAACTCAACACGCATGAACGCACAACCTGTATCGGGTACCGTAAGCGCCGCTATTTACTGTGACGGACTCGAAGCGGCGTTCTCCTGTCTGGTTCGGTCACAAGGATCGTGCTTGTTGAACGAAGTCTCCATACATCTGCTGGTGCCTCTCGATCAGCGCATGCACGGAAAAGGCATCTGGAGTGATGGCTGCGGTCCGGCGCACGAGGTTTGCATAATCCCGTTTCAGCATCTCGACGGCGTCGACCACATCCAACACGCTCACACGTGTGACAACCACACCGCATCCATGCTGCCGCACATAGTCTCCCATTGGATTATTGCCGCTCACCAGAACCGGCTTGCCGGCGACCAGGGACTCTACCAGCGAATGGGGGTACGCTTTGACAATATCTCCGTGCTCCGCCAGCAGAATGGTCGCGTGCGCCCGTGCAAGATGCGCATTAATGTCCACCTTGTGATTCACGATTTCGACCCGGTTCTGCAGCCCCAAGCGCGACACCCGATCGGTCAGCTCATCGACGAAAAGGCCGCGCCAAAGAAGTACGAGCTTGAGATAGGGCAGCATGGCCGCAGCCTCAAGCAAAGCGTCGATGCCCTTAAGGCGGAACTGCCGTAAATGCCAGGGCGCCGATGCCATCAGCAGCGTGAGGTCACCTTCGAGCCCGAGTGGCTGTCGTGAGACCCCCGACGTGTCGATACCCGGCGGGATCACCTCATGGCTCAAAAGGTCCCACGACCTGAGAATCGCTGCGTCGCGGTCGTTGGAGACGACGATGCGGTGGAGCGTCTTGAGCTTGGCAAGGGACCGCGGCCGTCTGCGACGGTCGAGGCTCGCCGAGACCGTGTAGATGATTGGCTTGCGCAACAGAGAAAAGACTGGGAACCACCGCAGGATCGAGAAATAGACGTGGTTGGCCCGATGCCGCGCCTCGGCCCTCCTGAGAGCCGTTATCGCGTGCAGTCCGTACAGGGACTTGGGAAAGCGGCTGCTCGGCAGTGCCAGCGGAAAAAGGTTCATCGTCTCGCCGCCGAATGCCGCCTGGAGCGCGGCCACCTCGTTGTGCACGGCGTCGGTGCCATCAATTGGCGGACGAGGTGCTGTGAGCAGGTACAGGATCGACATTAAGCCCGCGGCGCGTTCAGGCATCCGTCGAGCCAGCGCCTAACAGTCCAATTGGTAATGACGATCGTTGCCTTGACGCCCGGCTCAGATGAACTTTGCATTCTGATCGCCGTAACGGTTGCCATAGCCGTGCACCAAAGCCAAAACAATCGCCCGGCATCGGCTCAGACGTCCGCGCCACACGGCTACGGCAGCCGAGCGGCACGCTGCGATCGTCCAGTAGCCAAAGTATTTTGCCTTTTCGCGAGTGTAATGTTTCCGCACGTACAGAAAGCGATTTCGCAGATTGTAATAGACATAGAGGGAGTCGCGCAGCGTTCCTGCGTGATGGTCAGCGTCGTGCGAGGCTTCCGTCTGCAGGTCGACGCAGATCTTGTGTCCTCTGTCGCGCGCCCTTTTGCAAAAATCGGCAACTTCCCCACTGAAGAAGTACTGCTCGTCGAGCAACCCCACATCCTCGTAGACCAACCCGCGCGTCACGAAGACAGTACCAGGCACGTAGTCGACCTCCAGCAACGGATAGCCCGGCAGCGTGTGTAGACGGGCGGGATCGACTTCAACGTGCGTCAACGGGAACCGGGCAATGTCGCGGCCACCTACGAAGCACCTTGGAACGCCGTCGAAACGTTCGCGCAGTGCCGGCCCCACGATGGAAAGGCTGTCGTCCGCGTCGAGCCTTTGCAGCAATTGCCGGGCGGTGGCCTCTGAAATGTCGACGTCGGAATTGAGGAGCATGATTGCCGATCCGGCATCGCGCGCGGCAGCGCATATTCCCCGATTATTCCCGCCGCCATAGCCGAGATTGATCGGGCTGGTCAGCAGGTGGTCGGCGACGCCCGCATCCCCCAACGCGTCGCGCGAGGCCTGTGTCGATTCATTGTCGACGATCAGAACAACTGGCTTGAGCATCTTCCAGGCTCTCAGTGCCTGAGCGCAGCGGATCGTCTGCGTGAGGTTGCGCCAGTTCACAAGCACGATGGTTAGATGCATTTGGCTGACCCAAACTCATGCTCGCACGCCAGGCCCATACAAGAGTGCTTTCGCGCTTCAACCGAATGCACCCACTGGATTGGCGGGGCATGCGGGACGAGTTTCGGAACTGGCTTCTCACCGCCGGCGTAGAGCCGCTTGGACACAAGACAGATCACTGAAGAGCGAAACAGGTCAGACGACGGCACAGACATAAGATAACCCTCGTGAAGCTCATGCCGCTCACTCTGGCCATCGCCCTGCTGTCGCCGGCCGTGGCCACGGCGCAGACCACGCCGCTGATTCGCGACATCGCCTCTGGCGCTAACTTCACCCTCGTCGTCAAGGCCGACGGCACCGTCGTCGGCTGGGGCCGAGATACAGATGGGCAGTCGGCGCGGCCGGCAGCCCCACGTGGCGACGTCAGTACTCCCATCGTGATCGAGCTGCCAGGCAAGGTGCTGCAGGTCGCCATGGGCGGCTCGACTCAATACGCCCTGCTCGAAGACGGCACCCTCATCTCCTGGGGATCGAACGATGAGGGCCAGTTGGGCAACGGGCCCTTGCGCGCGACCGGAGAGCTGGGCCGCTACCCGAAGCCGTCGATCGCGCCGGTGCGCGTGACGGGACTCACCAACGTCATCCAGATCGAAGCCGGCGCGAAGCACGCGGTGGCGCTTCTCAAGGACGGCACCGTGTGGGCCTGGGGAACCAGGGACGAAGGCGCGATTGGTGACGGGCAGCCAAAGACCCTGCGGCCGGTGATGGCCATTGGCCCGACGCAAGTGATCGGCCTGCAGGGCATCACGCAGATCGCCGCCACCCGCCAGCACAACCTGGCGCTCAGGGCCGACGGCAAGGTGATGGCGTGGGGCCTCAATCGCGACGGCCAACTCGGCAACGGCACACGCGACAACGGATGGACGCCGGTCGAAGTCACGGGCCTCGATCGCGTGGTCGCCATCGCCGCCGGTGTGGCCAGCTTTGGCGGCAACAGCTTCTCAGGCGCGCTGCGAGACGATGGCACCGTGTGGGTGTGGGGATCGGGCGTGTCGGGAGTGATGGGGAACGGTACGGAGAACCCATCGCCGGACGATCCTGGCGGTCGCAACCTGCTGCCGCTGCAGGTGAAAGGGCTGACTAACGTGAAGGCGCTCAGCCTCGGCTTCGGTCACGCCGCGGCACTGCTCGGCGACGGCACCCTCCGGATGTGGGGCCACAACGGATTCGGACAAATCGGCGTCGGCACCTCGAGCGAGTACTACCCGAAACCCGTGCCGGTTAAAGGGATGACCAGCGTGTCGGCCATCTACCTGGGCAGCATGCGCTCGTTCGCCGTCCGCACGGACGGGAGCCTACGGTTGTGGGGATTCGGGTTGATTGGCGGGCAGGGGGTGGTGGGGAAGAACCTGCGCGTGCCGACGCTGCTCGAGTTGCCCTAAAGGATAGCGACGGGGGCATGAAGGCACTTCGATGATGAGACGTGCCGGTTGGAACCGATCGATAATCCGTTCCGAAGTACCCATGTCTCCGGAATACCGGTTACCCATGTCTCCGGAATGGACCCACTGGAAATTGGCGGGGCCGACGGGACTCGAACCCGCGACCTCTGGCGTGACAGGCCAGCGTTCTAACCAACTGAACTACGACCCCGCAAGGGACATTTTCTCTCAAGTTCGAATGTAGAAGTTAGAAGTTAGAAAGGTGCTGGGCGCTTGCGCACGGCCAACAAGACTTCGAACGTCGGCCCTGTTTCTGACTTCTTACTTCCCACTTGTCGCGTGCCCTTCCCTCCAAATGGTGGGCGGTACAGGGCTCGAACCTGTGACAGCCGGCGTGTAAGGCCGGTGCTCTACCACTGAGCTAACCGCCCCCCAGCCCGCAACACGTGATTATGGCACCGCCCCCGTGAGGGCGCAACCGCGCGGACGCGAGCTCACGCGCGCACCGCTCGGCACAGGCGAGGCAGAAATGCATCCACAGCCCTCGCTCCGCGATAGGCCATCACCAGATCCAGCGTCGGCACGACGATGATCGAGCCGTGCGAGGTGCCTTGGTTGTCGCCGCCGTCGCGGGCCATGAACGTGCCGTCCGGCACGCCCGGCAACTTGAGCTCGCGCGGCGACTCCCACGCCAGACCGTCGCGGACCAGATGGAACTGCCAGCCCTCGACTTTGTACGGTTCCCCATCGCCCAGCGGTCCACCGGCGGTGGCGCGCGCCATCAGGTCCGCATCGAGCAAGCTGACGATCGCGCCAACGGCCACGATGTAGCCACAGGTACCCAACTCGCGCCATGTCGCGCGGCGAGCCGGACACGCGGCACGTCGTCCCGTCCGAGGTGTGCTGTCCCTCAGCGAAGAGGTCACCGCCAATATGCGGAAACACGAACCGATTCAGGTAGTCCCAGACCTCGAGCTTGACGACCTCACGGAAGAGCACGTGCATCCGGGGCCAATGCTTTCGCGTCCGCCCCTCCTCACCCCGGCTGTCGGCGCCGCCTGAGTACCGCCAGCGAGATCCCGACGGAGTTCCCCCGCTCGTGTAGCTCAGCAGGTGGCATCCGTGCACGTCGCCCGCGAAAAGCTGCGCCGCCGGAGACTTGGGAAAGACCTTCGCAATCGGTGAGTCAACGAAAGCACGTGGGATGAGGCCGTCCTGGATCGCCGACAGGTAGGCGGTTGTGACGAATGGCCGCGCGCACGACGCCCAGCCCATCCGCCGATCGGGCTCGCCCGTGCTGAAGACCTCGACGCCATCGCGAATGATCGTGCTGTGGCGGAGGATCTCGACTGGAACTCGGCTGAGCCGTGCGCCGTCAACGCCGTAGTCCTCCGGGGCGCCGGTGGGCCATGCCCCGTTGGGAAAATCCACGACCAAGCCCGGAACGAAGCGCGTGACCTTTGACATCCAAGACCTACGGTCCAAACGCGATGCGGACGACGAACATCGCGATAAACGACGCCATGAAGAACAGGCCCGGCCAACGCCAGGGCCTCCGGAACGCTACGTTGAAAAGCGAAAAGCAGGCCAGGACAATCAACACCCCGGCCATGGTCACGTGAAGGGCTGGATGGGCCGTCAGGTCGGATCGAGTCAGAAAATACACGGCGCCGGGATGTCTATCGGGGTTGAACAGGAGCGATGGCGCCGTCGACGAACGCCACCACTCGCGCGATCATTGTCGGGCCTTCGACAAGCTCTTCATCGTTGTGGTCCGCCCCTGGAAGAACGAGGAGGTCCTTCGGCTCGCGCGCGGCGTCGAACAGCGCTCGCGTCTGACTGACCGGCACAATCCGATCACGATCGCCGGCGATCAGCAGCACAGGGCTCGTGATGCGCGGCACGCGTTCGATCGAAGGAAACCGGTCCTTCAAGATCCAGCTCACAGGCAGCCACGGATAGTGAAAGCGCCCGACGTCGACGACGGATGAAAACGGCGACCGTAAGATCAGCGCGGCCGGTGGGCGCTCGAGGGCCAGCCCGACCGCAACGCCCGCGCCGAGCGACTCGCCGAAGTAGATGACCCGCGCCTGATCGACGTCCGGCCGCGTGGCCAGATACTGCCGGGCCGCGCGAGCGTCGGCGGCCAATCCTTCTTCCGACGGTGACCCTGGGTTGTCGCCGTAGCCTCGATAGTCAAAGAGGAGCACGGAGAAGCCCGCCTGCACGAACCTCGCACCGAGCGTGCCGCGGTACGACCGGTTGCCGGCGTTGCCATTGAAGACGATGACCGTGCCGCGAGCCGGTGTCGACGCGGCAGACGCAAACCATGCGCCGAGGTCGAGACCATCATCGGTCCGGAGCCGCACAGATTCCGCCGTGCTCAGACCCGCATCGTCTGGTGTTCCCACGTCGCCGCTGGGCACGTACATCAGGCTCCGCTGGCCCGCCCAGAATGCCAGGAGGACGGCTGCGGGGACGGCGAGCACGATGGCGAGGAGAGTCCACAGCAGCCGCATCGCCCTATCGTACGGGGGGTCGAGGGGTCGAAGGGGTCGAGGGGTTCGAAGGGGTCGAGGGGGTCGAGGAGTTCGAAGAGGTCGACGCGGCCCTAAGCCCTAAGCCTGGAGCTTGGAGCCTTGAGCGTGGCTAGCTACTGCCCAGGCGCGCGCGCATGGCGAGCGCTTCTTCCGCAAGTTTGTCGAACTGCGAGCGCGCGTCGCCGATGCGGCTCTGAAGCGCCTCGTGGGCGTCGGAGATGCGCGTCCGTTCCAGTTCGGACTCGCGCAACCTGTTGCGCAGGTGATCCAGCTCGCCGGCGGTGGACTCGAGCTCGTTGATGCGGTCCTGCAGCTGAGCCCGATTCCGCTCCCATTCGTCACGCTGCCGGTCGGCCTCCGCGGTCGATCCCTCCAGCTCGTTGATGCGGTCCTGCAGCTGCGTGCGCGTCTGCTCCCAGGATTCCTTGTCGATCGTGTAGACCTCGATCGCGTCCCGCACCTCGGCACGGAGCGCATCGACGGTCGTCTGGAGTGCGGCCTCCGCATCGGCAGCCGTTTCGAGCTCGGCCATCTTCGCCGCGAGGTCACGTTCGAGCTGACGACGCGCGGCTTCCCACGCGGCTTGGTTCTGAGCCACGGCTCTGCGTGGCGCGTTGCGCTTCGGCACGGGCGCCTTCGAGCGCCCGTTCCGCTTCCTGCTTCGCCGCCACGGCCCCGCGTGCTTCCGCCGTGCGCGACTCCATCTCGGACTGCAGCTGCCGGCGCTCGGCCGACCACGTCGATCGCTGCGCCGCCTGTCCCTTCAGCGTCTGCTCGAGCTCCGTTCGCGCGGCGGTGAGCGACGCTTCGAGCTCCGCTCGTCCGCCGACCGCCATCTCGAGGTCGCCAATCTGCGCCTCGAACCGCTGACGGGCGGCGCCCCATGCGGCACGTTCGGCCGCCTGGCGTTCGGTGCCCGATTGCAGCTGAGTGCGGGCGACGTTCAGCGCCGCCTCGAGCTCGCTCTTGGCACTGGCCATCACCTCGAGCTCGCTGATGCGGGCCTCGAGCTCCTGGCGCGCATGCTCCCATTCGGCGCGCTCCGCCGACAGTCGTTCGTCCGACGACTGGAGGCGCCCGCGCGACGCGTCGAGCGCCGACTCCAGCTCGTCGCGGCCGTTGGCGGCCGATTCGAGAGCGCCAATGCGCGCGCGCAGCCGGTCGCGCTCGGTCGTCCACTCCTCGCGCTCGGATTCGTGGCGTTCGGTGATCGATTCGAGATCGGTCCGCGCCACAGAGAGCGCCGACTGCAGATCGTTCTTGGCCTTGGCCGCCGCTTCGAGATCCGCGATGCGAATCTCGAGGAACTGGCGATCGGTGGACCACGATTCGCGCTCCGCGTCGTGCTGGCGCGCGCGAGTTTCGATCTCGGCTCGCGCGTCGGTGAGCGCTGACGGGAGCTCGGGCGACGGCGCCGATGCGGCCGCCACAGGCTTCACCGGCGGAGGCGGTTCACTGATCTTGACGGGCTCCGCTGGCGGAGACGACTTCAACAGTGAGTCAAGGACGGACGCCGCCGGCGCCTGGACGGATTCCTGAACCTTCTTCTGTGGCTCGGCCTTCTGGACAGGCTCCGCCTTCTGTACTGGATCGACCGTCGCGAACGGCGGCTCGGGCTTCGATGCCGGCGGATCGCTCGGCGTCGTGATGCCGCGCCGCAGTTCCTTGGCGAACGGCGAGACGCCCTTCGGCTTGAGCCCGGTGGTCCCGAATTCGGCGGGGGTGCCAGTCCACGGCGCCGGTGTGCCACGTTCTTCGCCTTCGCCTTCGAGCTTCACGCGCGCATCCAACGCTTCGTCGAGACGCGCCCTGAGCAACACGCGGCCTTCGTCGTTCTCAGGATCGGGCGCCTGCCGCTTGCCCATGTCCAGGAAGCCCTGGAGCTTTCGCAACTCGGCCAGCATCCGACGGCCGGCGCTGACGGTCGGCGGGGCGACTTCGGGCGCTGCGGGCGTCTCGATCGTCGCCTTCGTGGCCGCGGGCGTTTCCGCGGCGGCCGGCCGCGACGTTTCGCGGATGCGCTTCAGTGTCTCCTGCGGCTCGACGAGCGAGCCGTCAACGAGTAGCAGCACCGCATCGGCCCCGGCCGCAATCGCCCGCAGCCCCTGATCGGCGGCGGTCACGACCGGCACGATCGCGATCTGGGTGCCGGCGTCTCGAATGCGGCCGATCAGCTGCGTCGTGTCGGCATTGTTCATGGTCGGCGACGTCACGAGCGCCCGAACCATCCCGTTCCCGTTGTCCGAACGCAACTCTGCGGCGGCCGCGTCGCCGTTGGCGAACGGTTTGACTCGAGTGCCCATCAGGGCCTTCTCGAGCTGGCGCATGGTGGATTTGTCGATATCGGCGGACGAACCCTTGACGTACAGGATGCTCATCGGCGACTCGGTCGCCGAACCGTCCGCGTTATCGGAACCCGATCGAAGCGAGAGTATCTCCGGCATCAATCCCGAGGTAACGAATCAGTGTGGCAAGGGACATACCACGACTTTGGGAACCAACGTTGTGCGCGACCGTCCATTTTTCGCCGTTTCCGTGCGACCAGCGTGTCGGCGCACCGACCATCGCGCTCGTGCTATGACGGATTTGGACCGTCACTTACAGGAACGTCATCGTCTGGATGGCCCTGATTCCAGACGTTATCGGCCAGAAGGCCACTCGGCGGGAGGGGAGCAAACCGGGACGCCGCTCCAAGACCTGGATGCCACTTGCGTGGCTCCATGGCGCGACGTCGTCAATCATACGCGAACGATCAGAGCGTCGCGACGACCACGTCGAAGATCTCTTTGGTCCCGGCGTGACCCTGGCCGGTCTCAATCGTGTAGAGCCCCTTCCAGCCGAGCTCTTTCTCCATGAAGCGGATGCACGTCGCGAGATCCCAGTTCGCGTTGACACGCGTGTGCATGCTGCCGGCCGTGAACGGGAACATCATGCGGATGCAGTCGTGCAGCTCCTGCTGATTGGCGGCGGCCGCGCCACCCACGTCAACGTTCGAATACGAGCCGGCGGATTTGATCACCTCGGCGAGCAGCTCATTGCGCCCGCGGCTCGTGTCCGGCAATCCGGGCGGCGGGGGCGGCGGTGGCGGTGCACCGGCGGCGCCCGCGCCGCGGCCGCGGCCCCCGCCGCCGCCACCGCGCGTCTCGACCGACACGATGATGTTCTTCGCCTTCCCGTAGTCGGCCATCAACTTGAGGGTCGGGATCGCCCACTCCTTGTTTACAGTGGTCAGCGTGCCCTGATTCACCATGACGCGCTGCGCGCCGAGCGCCACCGCGTGATCCACCCACCGCTTCGTCAGGTCGATCGTCATCGTCCGGTACCGCTGAGACGGGACGGAGAACGTGAGGTCGGCGCCGAACTCGACGTTGATCTGCGTCATGCGCGACTTGGATTTCTCGATGGCGGCGCGCAGGTCCTTGAGATACGCCGGTTCAGTCGACGCGATGTGGTAGTGCTGGAACTCCACTTTGTGGACGCCGTAGGTGTCGGCGATCATCGCGGGCAAATCGAAGAGCTCGAGGGTGCGCTCCGGCGTCGGCTGGGTGTCGGGCACCTTCAGCAGCGCCTGGAAGTTGAGCGTCATGATCGAGATGCGATCGAGCTTCGCCTGCGGCGGGCGCTGGGCGGCCTGCGCGCGGGCGCGGGGAGACATGCCGGCAATCGCAGCGGCACCGGCGGCGGCGGTCACTAGAAACTCACGGCGTTCCATGGCGCACTCCTTCGTCCGATTGGCGTGGGTGGACGGCTCATTCCACGGAAGCCCACTTGACTCAGCGTGGTACGCATGTTTTCCCGTCTGGCGCGTTAGCCTACCACGCTGAGTCAAGAGGGTTCCGGGATTCGTTGAGCTTCTTGCCAATGCAATCGATTGTTACCGGCGGCACATCGCCGGATTGTCCTTCACGAAGTACGCACGGTAGTTGGACGCCTTCGGATCGCGGCAGCCCTCGAGATTGAGCAGCTCGACCTTCCGAAAATCCGCTGGGGCCGTTTCCGCCTGCAGCGAGATGTACCCGCCCGTGAGCGGCGTGCCATCGATCTTGATCGCGGGGTCGACCGGCGCCACGTTGCCGCCGCCGATCTGCGGCTTCGAATACTCGAGAACACTCCCGCCATCGACCATGTGCCGGACGAGCTCGTCGCCGTGCACGAGCACCTCGACCCGCACCCACTGGTCGCCGTCATAGGTCTTCGAGGTGGAGTTGATGCAATGCGCCGTCACGAGCGCGCCTTTCATCACGACGTTCGTCCCCGGCGTGCACAGGTTGAGCGTCGTGCGCGGCTTGCCGTCGCCAAGACCGCCGAGCAACTGGACCTCGATCGAGATCGGAAAATCCTGATCCTTCAGCATGGTCTTGGGACTCGGGGAGTGAAGCATCAGGCCGTTGTTGCGGATCGCCCAGCTGGGCCCGCCGGACACCTGCTCGCCGACAAATCGATACTCGGCGGCCAGCAGGTAGTACGAAAACGGGTCCTTGTAGAAGATGTGACCGAACTCGTTCCCGAACTTTCCCCACTTGTCGTAGCGGACCTTCAGCAGGCCGTCCTCGACACGGAACGTGTCGTTGAAATTCTCGCCGAGGTCGTGCTTCGCGAACTTGATCGTCCAGTCATTCAGGTCGCGGCCGTTGAATAGTTGAATCCAGTCCCCTGGCGCCGCACCCGTCTGCGGTGACGCCGCCAACGTGGCGTCGCGAGCGGTCAGCGCCACGAGTCCCAACACACCGAGAAACAGGGTCGTCGCAATCGCACGGATCATCGAAGACTCCAGTCACTTCTAACTTCTGACTTCTGACTTCTCACTTCTCACTTGTCCAGCTACACCCTGGTGGCCCGGGTCAGCAAATAGTCCTGGCGGAGCACATTGTCCTCCAAGTACTCGCTGGCGATCGCCTCATATTCGCGACGGAACGCCTCGAGACGCGCCGGATCCGTGGCGGAGAGCGTCTCCACCATCGTGACGAGCGGTCCGGCACTCTGCTCCGCCAGCTCGCGGAAGTGCTGCGGGCTGAGCGCCGGCGCCCGCTGGACATCGCGACTGAACGTCAGATCGCGGACGGCCTCGCCGAGACGTTCGCGAACGATGTTGACGTCGCCCCACTGCGGCGGCGCCGCGAGCCCGGGGGGAGGCGGCGGCAGGTATCGGGCGATGAGCGCACCGATGCGGCCGGCGTAGTGCTCCGGCGGCCAGGTCGAGAACGCGATGGTGCCGCCCGGCCGGAGCACGCGCAGCATCTCCCCGATCGCCACCTCGGGCCGCGGGGCGAAGATGTGTCCGAACTGGCTGAGGACGACGTCGAAGGTGTTGTCGGGAAACGGCAGCGCCTCGACGTCGCCGTCCTGCCAGTCGACGGCGACCTTCGCCACGCGCGAGTTCTCGTGCGCCCGCGCCAGAAGCTCCGGCGTGAAATCGAGGCCGGTGACCTCGGCGCCTTTTCGGGCCGCCGTGACCGCCACGACGCCGGTGCCGCAACACACGTCGAGCACGAGCTGCCCGGCGGCGACGCGCGCGAACTTCACCAGCTTCGCCGCCGTCGGCGTGGTGAACATCTCGAGCGGCGCGAAGTGCGCCCATCCTTGTTTCTGAGTGTTCTTGAATGATGCGAAAGGATCCATGCGTCTTCCGCCATGCCTCCAATGACCGCGCAGAGACAATCTGGCGATAGCCGAGCCGCCGCAGAGCGCGAGCCGCGATCCACGCGCGCGGACCGTGGCCGCAGTAGACCACGAGCTCGTTACGCCCTTTCGACGGGATCTCGCCCGCACGCGTTCCAATCTCGGCGAACGGGATGTTGATGGCGCCCGGCACGTGACCCGCTTCGTACTCGGCGCGCGTGCGGACGTCGAGCACCACCGGAGCATCCGGCTGGCCGAGGCGCCGAGCGAGTTCGACCGGGGTGACCGATGCCATCAGGATCATTCTGGCCTCTGCCAAATTCAAATAGTATTCTGATGCCTTCTAACTTCTGCCTTTACTTAGCTTCCCAGATTCTCCACCAGAGAAACGCAAACGCCGGCAACCAGCCCGGCCACGGCCTGGTATTCGCGATTCGCGACGACCCGCTTCCAGCTGTAGGGCCGATCGGCCGGCGCCATCGTGCCGGCGCGATAGTCGGAATACGCGCCGCTGAACTTCTCGTCGAGGTGCGCTTCCTCCGATCGCGCGGCCGCCGTGAGCGTCAATGCCAGATAGAGAACGGTGAGCACCGCGACCGCCAGGTTGTTGGCGGCAACGATGAACCCGATGCCAAGAAGCGCCGAGCCCAGATACAGCGGATGCCGGACGAACTGATACGGGCCGGACCGCGTGATCTCCCGGCCCTTCTCGATGTGCCCCGAGGCCCACAACCGCACGCAGTTCGCCGACCAGCGCGACGACAAGACCGATGCGCCACGACGTCCACGAGGGCCTGGCGAGAAAGAACGCCACCGCGGCCGCGGCGAAACCTAAGGGAACGCGAAGGCGGGCAAGCAGGGACATCGCGGTTACGGCTCGGGGCTCGAGGCTTGCGGCGGGGCCCGCCGCTGTGAGCCGCGCATCAACAGCCTTTCGCACTTCTTCTTCACTGATCGAACCGAGACACCACTGCTCTGCCGTTCGCCGGCACCGGCGCTCGTAATGACAATCGCATGTCGCATATCGCGACAACGAGCAGTCGTCGGGACTCCAGGGACCGTTGCGGAGCGGATCGGTCGGACCGAACAGCGCCACGACCGGCGTACCGACCGCCGCGGCGATGTGCGTCGGTCCGGTGTCACCCGACACCAGGAGCTTCGCCGCGCGCGAGAGCGCCACGAGATCGGTCAGCTGCGTGCGAGGCGCCTCGGTGGCCGCACCGGATGACGCGCTGACGATAGCGCCGAGCCAGCTCTTCTTCACCGGGCCCCCACAGCGCAATCGATCGCAACCCGTGTTGATCGCGAAGCCATGCCGCCAGCCGGCCGAATCGATCCGCCGGCCAGCGCTTGTTGGGCCAGGCCGCGCCCGGATTGAGTAGCGCGAAAGGCGACGCGTCCTCCGCCTGAACGGCAGCGAGCGCGGCGGAGTCGACCGGACGGATGGGAAACTCGATCGTCGTCGATCGGGCGCCGACGGCGGCGGCCAGCCGCAGGTTTTTCTGAATGACATGCCCGCCTGGCCCGACCGGCACGCGCTCGCCGTACAGCAACGCCGCCGCCGGCTCGCGCAGTGACGCGCGATCGAATCCCATCACGCGCCTGGCGCCGGACAGGCGCGACAAGGCCGCCGACTTCACGAGCCCCTGAAAATCGAGTGCCGCGTCGTACTGTCGCGCGCGCAGGCGGCGACGAACGTCCAGCCAGCCGCGCGCCGTGGGGGCGGTCAACGTGACGACCGACGTCAGAATCGGGACCAGCGCGAGAAAGTCCTGATGGACGGCGTCCACCAGCCAGTCGATCTCGAGCCGGGGAAACGTGCGACGGATGGCCGAAACCGCCGGCAGTGTGTGCACCAGGTCACCGAGCGAACCCAGGCGCACGACGAGCAGCCGGTTCACTCTGACCTCGGCGTCCGGGAAGCCGGGCTGTCGGATCCCGCGCGCGCCAGCAGGTCTTGCGTCGAGTGGTCCTTCGGGTCGCCGACGATGGCCACGCGGCCTCCGTACTCGCGAACGACCGCGCGTTCGGGCACGGTGTCCACCGTGTAGTCCGTGCCTTTGCAATGAACGTCCGGCCGGATCAGCCGCAACAGCCGCTCAACCGTCGTCGTCAGGAAACACGACGACGTAGTCCACGACGCGAAGGGCCGCGACCAGCTCGGCGCGTGTCGCGGCCGGAAGAATCGGCCGGTCCGCGCCCTTCAGCGCACGCACCGACCCATCGTCGTTGATCGCGACGATGAGCCGATCGCCCTGCTCGCGCGAGCCGGCGAGATAGCGGCTGTGGCCGACATGGAGCACGTCGAAGCACCCGTTCGCGAACGCGACGGTGCGGCCGACCCGCCGATCCTCGGCCACGCGAGCGATGAGTTCCGCTTCGGTGAGAACTTCGCCCATCAGGCGTTCAGACCCGTCTTCCAGCGACGCGATCAGCTCGTCGGGCGTCACGGTCGCGGTGCCGCGTTTCATGACCACGATGCCGCCGGCGTGATTGGCGACGCGCGCGGCATCGGCAAACGACGCGCCGGTGGCGAGCGCCAGCGCGAACGTGGCGATGACCGTGTCGCCAGCACCGGTGACGTCCGTGACCTGATCCGATCCAACGATCGGAATGTGGTCGGTGGGCGCGCCAGCCTGGAAGAGCGCCATGCCACGGCTGCCGCGCGTGACGAGCACCGCGCGGCACGCGATCGTTCCGAGCAGCGTGCGGCCGGCGCGCTCGAGGATTTCGCGATCGTCACCGATGCGGACGCCGAGCAACGCCTCGACCTCGGACTCGTTCGGCGTGCACGCGGTCAGCCCGGCAAAGCCTGTGAGGCCGTAGCGCGAGTCCACGAGCACGAGCGGCGGCGACGAGCGCTTCGCCGCCGTGAACGCGCGCCGCCACGACTCGGGGGTGATGAGCCGGCTCCCGTAGTCCGAAATCACGACCACGTCGGCCGTCCGGATCGCGCGAGTCAGCGCCTGTTCCACCTCGGCGAACCGTGCGCAGTCGTCAACGCTCCGCCGGCACGGTCGACGCGCACGACCTGCTGTTTGGCGGAATGGATGCCGCCGGCGAGGATGCGCGTTTTCACGGGCGTGGCGTATCCGGCCGGCCGGACGACGCCTTTCACGTCCGAGGAGGCGCCGAGCGCCTGCAGCATCCGGTCGCCCGCGTCGTCGCGGCCGGCCACGCCGACGACGGTCACGCGCGCGCCGAGCGTGGCGGCGTTGTTCGCGGCGTTACCGGCGCCGCCCGGCACGATCTCCGTCGAGTCGTACTTCAGAATCAGGACGGGCGCTTCGCGCGACACGCGGTCGATGCGGCCGTAGATGAACTCGTCGGCGATCAGGTCGCCCGCAACGACCATCCGGACAGACGAGAATCGGTCGACGATCTGGCGGAATCGAGTGGGGCGTCGCGTCATACCAGCTCGGTCGTCGGCCGGCTCTCGGCCAGGATCCAGGCGACGGCGGCCATCAAGTCACTCGCCACGTAGGCGGCGCCGGGCACATTCCCGCCATGCGCGCGAGCAACCTCGTCGCCGTAGCCGGTCTTCACCAGAATGCCGCGTGCGCCGGCGCTCGTGGCGAGTCCGACGTCGATCAGCTTGTCGCCGACGACAAAGGACCGCGCCGGATCGATGCCGAAACGCGCGACCGCCTGATTGATCATGCCCGGGCCGCGGCTTGCGACAGTCGCAGTCCACACGAAGCGTCTCGACAATCGCCGACGGATGATGGGGACAGTGGAACCAGCCATCGACGCGTGCGCCAGCCGCTTCGAGCGTCTCCGTCATCTGTCCGTGGAGTTCGGCGACGAACGCTTCGGTGAAAAAGCCGAGACCGATGCCGCCCTGGTTGGTCGTGACGCAGACCACGAACCCGGCGCGATTGAGGAGCCGTATCGCCTCCGTCGTCCACGGAAACCAGCGCAGGTCGTCGAGGCGGCTGAGATATCCCGCCTCGTGAATCATCGTGCCGTCGCGATCGAGGAATACGGCAGGACGCATGCGTTCAGTGGACCGCCGGCGCCAGGCGCGCGGCCACGGCGTCGTACACGGTATCGACCGAGATTCGCCGCATGCACCGATGATCGATCGGACAATCGCGCAACATGCAGGGCCGGCAGAGCACGCGTGCGGTGAGCACGTCGTGGTTTTGTCGGGCGCCGACGGGTCTCGTCGCGCGCTCGTCGGTCGGACCGAAGATCGATACGACCGGCCGGCCAAGCGCGGCCGCGAGATGCATGGCGCCGGAATCGTTGGAGACGAAGGCGGTCACGCGTTCGACGGCGGCAATCAACGCCCCGAGACTGGTTCGGCCGATCAAATCGACCATGCGGGGAACCATGTCGGGCGCGTGCGCACGGAGCCAGGATTCTATCGCACGGCCCGCGTCGCGATCGTGCGCGGCGCCGAAGATCACGGACACGACGCCGTGATCGCGGCCAAGACGCGCGATCACTTCCGCCATGCGCTGCGGCGGCCATTGCTTCGCCTGGCCGTACGCCGCGCCGGGCGCGAACCCCACGAGCGGAACATCCAGGGGCACGCCATGCGAGGCGAGAAGCGCCGTCGCGCGCTCGACACTTGGATGGCGAGGCGCGATGCGCGGTGGCGTGTCCTCGATCGCACGCGATGCCCAGCCCCGTCACGAGATCGCGGTAGTAGTCGGCCTGGTGCCGCACGCCGGCGCGACGCGACGACTGGCTGCGTCGCGTGAGCAACAGCCCGCGGCCCGAGGTGGCATACGCCCAACGAGCGGGAATCCCGGCGCGCCAGAACTGCCACGCCGACCGGAACGAGTTCGGAAACAGGATGCCGAGGTTGAACCCCTCCGCCTCGAGCGCGGCCACCGCGTCGCGCGTCGGCGCGGGCAACTCGATCACCCGATCGGGGCCGACGTCGGTGTCTTCGCGGAAGAGCGCCGCCACCGACGGCGCCGCCGCGACGGTCAAATGCGCCGACGCAAAATGCCGGCGGATCGCCGCCATCGCCGGCAGCGCCAGCACCGCGTCTCCGAGCCAGTTCGGCGGACGCAGCACCAGACGCTCGACGCTCGAGGCGTCGGGGACGGTCATTCGGGCGCCTCGCTTTCCTCCGGCGCCGGGGCCGGAAACATGTCGCGAACCTCTTCGGTTGCGCCGGACGGCAAGTCGCGCCATCGGCGGTGCATCCACAACCATAGATGCGGATGGCGACGAACGTACATCTCGAGCACGTCGCTGCAACGTTGTGACAGCTCGCGGACGGGATCCGGCGATCCGGCCGGCGGCAACTCGACCGGGTGCTCGTAGATCATACGGAACCGGCCGCCCGCGAGCGGCAAGGCGAACACGCCGATGAGCGGCGCGCCCGTCCGCAGCGCCAGCATCGCCACCGCAGAGGTCGTGGACGCCGGCCGTTCGAAGAAGTCCACCCTGACGGCGTTCGTGCCCTGGATGTGCTGATCGATCGGGAATCGCGACGCCGCCGTTCGCCTCGAGCACGCGGAGCACCTTCCGAATGGCGCCCTGACGATAGATGACCGTGTTCCCCGTCGACGTGCGCACGCGTTCGAGCATCGCTTCGAGCAGGCGATTGTCGAGCGGCCGCGCCAGCACGGCCAGCGGCGGAGCCACGAGACCGTGGACCAGGCCGTGCAGCTCCCAGAACCCGAAGTGGCCCGCGAAGAAGATGACGCCCTTGCCGCCGGCGAGCGCCGCGCGAACGCGCTCCTCGCCTTCGACTTCGATGTGCCGCAGAAACTCGCCGTGCGACTGCGTGCTCGCACGCAGCACGGCCACGATCATCCGGCCGAAATGCACGAACGTCTGCTGAGCGATGCGGCGGCACTCGCGCCGGGACCGCGTCGGAAACGCCGCGGCCAGCTGGTCCTGGGCCAGACGCCGATGCCCGCCGTCCACAAGGTAGAAGACCCAGCCGATCGTCGTCCCCATCGCGCGCGACAGCGGCCCGGGCAAGCCGCCGGCGAGCGCCCGGACGGTCATGACGATCGCGTACTCGAGGCGGTGTCGCGCCTCGGTCAACGTCACGCCGCGCACCTCCCGGACTCGCGCCACGAGCCAGTCGCGGAATTCCGTCGGCGGCGCGACGTTCACCTCGAGCGGAACCGACGCAATCGGCACCGGTAACGGCCGAAGCCGCAGCAGCCGCATCGCGTCCTTCTCGGTCGTGAGCGCACCGTCGGCACCCGTCGCGTCCACGACGGCCGCGACGCGATCCGAGATCCTTCCGTTCGTATCGATGGTGATCCGGAAAGGCCACGAGCTCGGCGACGTCCCAGCCCGATCGTCGAAGCGCCTCTCCAAACCGATCGGGGCCGGCGATGCCCGCGAACGCGACAACACGAGCGGAGCCGCCGGCCATTCAGGCCGGCGGGTGCGGACCTCTCCGGCTCGAGCGGAGCCGGCGTCGCCGAGCGCGCGCTCGAGGTGGAAGATCCTGGTGCGTTCCGACACCACGCGCCGAATCCGGCCGACCTCAAGGTCGGCCGCTCCACTCCCGCCATCCACGATGACAGCGTCCGCATTCGCGAGGGCCGACACCGGCGATCGCAGCCGGCCAAACGGCAGCGCGGCGGCCAGCGAGATCGTCAGGGGTCACGATCACGATGTCGATGTCCCGAATCAGGCTCGTGTGCTGAAACCCATCGTCGAGCACGTGCACGGTCGACGCCGATGACGCGCTCGGCCACCGCGGCCGCCATCGCGCGCTGTTCGTAAACGAGCACCGCGGCGCCCGGGCGCGAGGCGAGCCATCAGCAGCGGCTCGTCGCCGCTGCGATCGAGGTCCGCCACGAGGTGCTGACCGTCGCTGACGATGACCACGCCGTCCACGGGGTGACGCCTCCGGTAGCCGCGACTGAGAATCGCCGGCTTCTCGCCGGCGGCCAGGAGCAGCCGCGCGACGAGTGCGGCGACTGGCGTCTTGCCGCGCCCGCCCATCGCCAGGTTGCCGATGCTCACGACGGGTGCGCGTCGTGACGTCGCGGACATGCTGGCGACCGCCTCAGACACGCCGGAACGGACGGACGACTCCACGAGTGCCGGGGAGCGGCAGAATCTCGGCGATGGCCGTCGAGCGTGCGGTCTTTCGCGCCCCGGTTGGCCTCGACGAGCGCGCGCGCCGCGGCGCCCAGCCGGGCGCGCTCGACCGGATCGCTCATCAGCCGGGCCACGACGTCGATGAGCGACGCGGCGTCCGGCACCTGGATGGCCGCCTGGTTCTGGAGGAACGTCGCCGAGATTTCCGCGAAGTTCTCCATGTGCGGACCGAACACGATCGGCTTGCCGTGCACGGCCGGCTCGAGGATGTTGTGCCCGCCCTGCGCGACGAGACTGCCGCCGACGAAGACGACCGTCGCCACCTGGAACAGGTGCGCCAGCTCGCCCATCGTGTCGAGGATCACGACGTCGGCGCGCGGCTCCGCATCGACGGCGAGCGCCGATGCGGCGCACGACTCGCAGGCCTTCGGCGCGCGCGAGCGCCTCGGCTTCGGCGAAGCGTTCGGGCTTGCGCGGCGCAATCACGGCCAGCGCGCCCGGCGCCGCGCGACGCACGACGGCAAACGCGTCCAGCACGGCGGCTTCCTCTCCCTTGAACGTGCTGGCGGCCATGAAGACCGGGCGTCGCCGTCGGAATCCGGAAGTACCGAAGCACGCGGCCCGCGCCGCGGCCCGCCGCCATCGCGGGCGTTTCGAGCGAGTCGAACTTCAGACTGCCCGTCACGGTCACGCGCGCCGGGATCGGCGCCGATGTCGATGATGCGGCGCGCCGACTCGTCGCTCTGCATGCAGAGCCGATCGACGTCCGCGAGCACCCGACGGAAGAACGCGCGAGCCAGCCGGTACCGCGGATAGGACCGCGACGAAATCCGGCCGTTCACGAGAATGGTCTTGATCCCCAGCCGCCGGCAGCGCGCGAGCAGGTTCGGCCAGATCTCGGTCTCCATCATGATGAACAGCCGCGGGCGAACCAGCCGAAGCGTCCGGTTCACGAAGATCGGACAGGTCGAACGGAAAGAAGAACACGCCATCGACGCCCTGGATGCGCTTCGCGATCTGCTGGCCGGTCAGGGTGGTCGTCGACAGGAAGACCTTCAGGTGCGGATAACGCTCGCGCAAGTCGCCGACGAGCGCCCGGACCATGAGCGCCTCGCCGACCGACACCGCGTGGATCCAGATCGATTCGTCGCCGTCGAGGTTGAAGCTGACCGGCAGCCGGCCCATCCGCTGGGTGAGGCTGCCGATGTATTTCCTGTAACGCACGGCCTGATACAGGAACCAGGGCGAGAGCACCACGGCGAGCACGACGACGGCCAGCGTGTACAGGGCGTGCACGACAGGACGATGATACTTGATAGAATCAGGGGTTTACTTCGGTCTGTTTCCTGATTGAGAGGAGTTTCCCAGCATGGCCATCAAGGTAGGCATCAACGGTTTCGGGCGGATCGGGCGCAACATCATGCGCGCCGCCATGGCCCACGACGACATCGACATCGTCGCCGTCAACGACCTGACCGACGCCGCGACGCTCGCCCACCTGCTCAAGTACGACTCGATCCTGGGCAACCTTCAAGCGCGGACATCAGCGCCACGGGCGACAGCATCACCGTGGACGGCGACAAGTTCAAGGTGCTCGCGCAGAAGGACCCGGCGCAGCTGCCGTGGAAGGACCTCGGCGTCGACGTCGTGTTCGAGAGCACCGGCCGGTTCACCAACGCGCGACGATGCGGCCAAGCACATCGCCGGCGGGCGCCAAGCGCGTCATCATCACCGCGCCGGCCAAGAAGCCGGACGCCACGTTCGTGATGGGCGTCAACCACGAGACCTACGATCCCGGCGAAGCACCACGTCATCTCGAACGCCTCGTGCACGACGAACTGCCTGGCGCCGATCGCCAAGGTGCTTCACGAGTCGTTCGGCATCAACAAGGGCTGGATGACGACCTGCCACGCCTACACGAACGACCAGCAGCTGCTCGACCTGCCGCACAAGGACCTGCGCCGCGCGCGCGCGGCCGCGCTCTCGATCATCCCGACGACGACGGGCGCGGCGGCGGCGGTCGGCGAAGTGCTGCCGGCGCTCAAGGGCAAGCTCGACGGCATCTCGCTGCGCGTGCCGACGCCGAACGTGTCGGTCGTCGACCTCAACGTGCTTGATCGACAAGCCCGCGACGGCCGAGGAAGTGAACGCGGCGTTCAAGGCCGCCGCGGACGGACCGCTCAAGGGCATCCTCGAGTACGTGACCGCGCCGCTCGTCTCGATCGACTTCCGCGGCAACCCGCACTCGGCGATCGCTCGACGCGCCGTACACGAAGGTGATGGACGGCAACTTCGTCAAGGTCCTGGCGTGGTACGACAACGAGTGGGGCTACTCGAGCCGCTGCGTGGACCTGATCCTCTACATGGCGAAGAAGGGACTGTAGTCGTGGCTCTGCGCACGATTCGTGACCTCGCCCTCGAGGGGCGGCGCGTGTTCATTCGCGTCGACTTCAACGTGCCGCTCGACGGCGCGCGCATCACCGACGACACGCGGATACGCGCGGCGCTGCCGACGATCACCTACGCGCTCGAGCAGGGCGCCACGGTGATCCTCGCCTCGCATCTCGGCCGGCCGAAGGGCAAGCCGAAGCCGGAGTTCAGCCTGAAGCCGGTGGCGGAACACCTGTCGAAGCTCCTCCACCGTCCGGTGGCGTTCGCGCCCGACTGCATCGGTCCGGCGGCGGCAGACGTCGTGGCCGCGGCACCCCGAGCGGCGTCGATCCTGCTCGAGAACCTGCGGTTCCATGCGGAGGAAGAAGCCAACGATACGGACTTCGCGAAGGCGCTGGCGGATCTGGCGGACGTGTACGTCAACGACGCGTTCGGATCGGCGCATCGCGCGCACGCGTCCACCGAGGGCATCGTGCATCACGCCAAGGCGTCGGCCGCCGGTTTCCTCATGGCGGCCGAGGTCGAGTACCTCGGCACGGGCGCTTCACGATCCCGGAGCGTCCGTTCGTCGCGATCCTCGGCGGCGCCAAGGTCTCGGACAAGCTCGAGGTCATCGAGAACCTGCTCGGCAAGGTCGATGCGCTGCTCGTCGGCGGCGCCATGGCCTACACGTTCCTCAAGGCGCAGGGCCGGCCGGTCGGCAAGTCGCTCGTCGAAGACGAGCTCGTCGGCACCGCCAAGAGCCTGATCGAGCGGGCCAAGGCGACGGGCATCGCGCTCGAGCTGCCCGTGGATCACGTCGTGGCACCGAAGCTCGACGCCGACGCGCCGACCGCGACGCTGGCGGTGGACGACCCGTCGATCGGCGATCGCATGGGGCTCGACATCGGACCCGAGACCGTGACGCGTCTACGCGAACGTCATCGGCCGGGCCAAGACCGTGGTCTGGAACGGCCCGATGGGCGTGTTCGAGATGAAGCCGTTCGCGGCCGGCACGATGGGCGTGGCGCAGGCCGTCGCGAACGTGTTCGGCACGACAATCATCGGCGGCGGCGACTCGGTCGCCGCCGTCACGCAAGCCGGCGTCGCCGACAAGATGACGCACATCTCGACCGGCGGCGGCGCGTCGCTGGAGTTCCTGGGCGGCCAGACGCTGCCGGGCGTCGCGGCGTTGATGGACTGAAGCAGTCAAGTTTGAAGTTAGAAGTCAGAAGTCAGAAGTCAGCTGGGCGCTTCGTCCGAGCGCTCACGGTAAGCCGTCAGTTAACTTCTAACTTCTGGCTTCTAACTTCTAACTTAACGAAGAGGGTGCCCTTGTCTCGTATCCCTGTCATTGCCGCGAACTGGAAGATGTTCAAGACCAACCGCGAGGCGCTGGCGTACACGCGCGAGCTTGCGGCGCTGGTCAAGCCGGTGAGCGGCGTGGAAGTCGATCGTCGCGCCGCCGCTGACGTGCCTGGCGACGGTCGTGGAGGCCGCGCGCAACACGTCGGTCGGCGTCGCGGCGCAGAACGCGCATTTCGAGAACGAAGGCGCCTTCACCGGCGAGGTCAGCGCCGGCATGGTGAAGGACGCGGGCGCCGGCTACGTGATCATCGGCCACTCGGAGCGGCGCCGGCTCTTCGGGGAGACCGACGAATCGGTGCAGAAGAAAGTGCGCGCGGCGATTCGCGCCGAGCTCGTGCCGATCGTCTGCATCGGCGAAACGCTCGAGGAGCGCGAAGGCGGGCGGATGATCGAGGTGCTCGATCGGCAGATCCGGGTGGGCCTGAAGGACAGCTCGGCCGACGATCTCGCGGCGCTGATCATCGCCTACGAGCCCGTGTGGGCCATCGGCACCGGCAAGACGGCCACGCCGGCGGAAGCCGACGAATCGCACCGCCACATCCGGAAGCGGCTGAAGGAGTGGTGGGGCGCCGAGGCCGCCGGCAAGTGCCGCATCCAGTACGGCGGATCGGTCAAGCCCGACAACATCCGCGAGCTGTCGGCCCTGCCCGACGTGGACGGCGCCCTCGTCGGCGGCGCCAGCCTCGACGTGGCCGGATTCTTCAAGATCGTCCAGGGGGCGGTTGAAGGGCAAAAGGCAGTTTGAAGGGCAAAAGGGCAGAGGGCAAAGGGCCAAGGTAGGGAAAAGGCAGGAGGGCAAAAGTGACGCCCCAGGTCCCAGGCCCCAAGTCCGCCAAGCCCCAAGCCTGAACAGCTATACTGAGGGTTCCATGTATTGGTTCTTGCTCGTCCTGTACGTGCTCGTCTCGATGCTTCTGCTTGTGGTGGTGTTGCTGCAGCAGGGCAAGGGCGGTGACATCGCCGCGGCGTTCGGCGGCGCCAGCAGCCAGACGGCGTTCGGCGCCCGCGCTGGCGCGACCGTGCTGACCCGCGCCACGGCCGTGCTGGGCACGCTGTTCTTGCTCGGCGCGCTGGTGCTGTCGATCGTGGGCCGAACGTACGGAGGCGGCTCGGTGGTCACCGGCGTCGGTGGTCCGACGGCGCCTGCCCAGACCGCGCCCGCGCTCCCGATGCCAGCTCCGGCTCCAGCGACTCCGCCCGCAACGGCGCCAGCGACCCCGCCGGCCGGCTCGACTGCACCACCCGCGACACCTTAACAGGTCGGGGACGGAGCCCTTTTCCACAGTTCAGACCCAAAAGGGGACAGAGCTCGGCACTCCGAGCTTTGTCCCCTTTTGGCGTAGATCTGTGGAAAAGGGCTCCGTCCCCGACCTGTTACAATCCCCCACTTCGACGCATGACACGAGCGGGATTCGCGATCGTCGCGGCGGCCGCACTGTCGGCTGCGACTGCGCTGACGGCGCGGCAGCCGCAGACCAAAGCGCATTGGCTGATGGACGGCGCGGATCCGCGCCGCACCTCATGGCAGCGCAATGAGACGCTGATCAGCCCAGCCACCGCGTCCAAGATCACGTTGCTCTGGACGCTGCAAACCGACAACGAAGCGCGGCAGATGCACAACCTCTTTCCGCCGCTGATCGTGGGCGACGTCGCGACCGCCAACGGTCCGCGCGAAATCGGCATCCTCGCCGGCGTTTCGGACAATATCTACGGCATCGACGTCGAGACCGGTCGCCAGATCTGGAAGCGCCGGTTCGACAGCACGTTTCAGGTACCGGCCGGCGGCGGAGGCTACTACCCGCTCTGCCCGGGCGGACTGACGGCCACGCCGCTCGTGGCGCCCACCGGCACACCCGGCAAATACACGGTTTACGCGATCTCCTGGGACGGCCGACTGCGCCAGCTCGATGCGGCCACTGGCGAGGACGCCGCACCGCCCGAGCTCTTCATTCCGCCGAACGGCAAGCCGTACTCGCTGAACATGCAGGACAACGTCCTGTACACGACGACGGCGCAAGGCTGCGGGGGAAATCCGAACCAGTTCTACAGCTTCGACCTCGCGACGAAGAAAGTCGGCAGCTTCAATCCGGGCAGCGGCGGACTCTGGCCACGACTCGGACCGTCGATCGGGAAAGACGGCCGCGTGTACGCCGGCAGCGGCGACGGCGACTACTACCCCGCGCAACAGGTCTACGGCCAGGCCATCATCGCCGCGAAACACAACGCGACCACTAAGGCGATGGAGATGGTGGACTGGTACGCGCCGTCCAACGCCGTCTGGCTCCGCAAGCGCGACCTCGACATCAACGTCACCGGTCCGGTGTTCGACTTCAAGGGACGCGAGTACACCGTGCAGTCCAGCAAGGAATGCCGGATCTGGCTGCTCGACACCGCCTCGCTCGGCGGCGAAGACCACCGCACGCCCGTCTACCGCACGCCGCTCGTGTGCAACGAGGAAGTGCATTTCGCCGGCGCCGGCGTGTGGGGCGCGCTCTCGACGTGGGAGGACACCGACGGCACGCGCTGGATCCTCATGCCGTTCTGGGGACCCAAGCACCCCGCGTTCAAGGCGCCGATCGAGCACGGCGCGGTCATGCACGGCGCGATCGCGGCGTTCAAGATGGAGAACCGCGGCGACCGCCTGGAGCTCGTGCCGGCGTGGGTCTCGCGTGACATGCCGCTCGCCGATCCCGCGGTGATCGCCAACGGCGTCGTGTTCGGTTACGGCAGTGGTGAAGACGCCACCCAGTCGACCGCCGACATCGGTCTCGCGTTCAACACCTCAGCGAACCGCATCGCCCGCTCCACGCGCGCGATGCTCTACGCGCTCGACGCGCGCACCGGCGCGGAGCTCTGGTCGAGCGGCGACGCCATCACCTCGTTCAATCACTTCAGCAGCCTGTCGATCGCGAACGGCCGCGTCTACATCGGCACGTACGACGGCAAGCTGTACGCGTTCGGCATCGAGCGCCCGGCGGGCCGATGACGCTCGTCCGCGCATCCGCGCTCGTCGTGATGGCCGGTGCCGCCTGCGCCGGATCGGTCGCGCTCGTCGCCCAGGAATGGACCACGAGCGGGGTCGACGCGCAGCGCACCTCATGGGTCCGCGCCGACGATCGGCTGACGAGAGAATCCGTGTCGAATGGAACCTTCACGTTCCTTTGGAAGGCGCAGTTCGACAACAAGACGCGCGGCATGCAGTCGCTCACGCCGCCCGTACTGCTCGACCGGTTGATCGGCTACCGCGGCTTCAAGGCGCTCGCGTTCGTCGGCGGCAGCGCCGACCGCGTGTTCGCCATCGACACCGATCTCAACAAACCCTACTGGAACGTGCAGCTGAATTACGCGGCGCCGACGGGCGGTCCGCCGCCAATCACGGCTGAGTGTCCGGGCGCGTTGACGGCGATTCCCGCCCGACGCACGGCGCTCGTGCAGCAGGCGTTCGGACGAGGCGGCGGGGGGCGGGGACGCAGCACGAGCGCGGTGGGCGAACCTGGCCGCGGCGCGGCCATCATGAGTCAACCACCACGCGGACGCGGACCTGCCGGACCTCCGCCCGCACCGCCGGCCCAGGCCGCGCGAGGCGGACGGGCGCGTGGCGCCGTGGCCGGCGTGCCGTTCGGCGGCGTCGATCCGGTCTACGTGGTCGGCACGGACGGCTTCCTGCGCGTGCTTCGCACGAGCGACGGCACCGACGCGGCCCCGGGCATGCCCTTCGTTCCGCCCGGCGCGATGCCGTCAGCGCTCGTCTTTATCGACGGCGCGATCTACACGACGACGTCGAACGGCTGCGGCGCATCGCCGAATGGCGTGTGGATGATCGACACGACGACACCGGAGCACACGGTCACGAGCTGGCTCACCGGCGGTCCCAACGTCATCGGCCGATCGGGACTCGCGTTCGGCACCGACGGCACGGTCTTCGTCGCTGTCGGGTCGCTCGGGCCGGCGCCGGCCGGTTCCGTCGCCGGCAAGCCATCCGCCGCAGCCAGTCAGTTCTCGGATTCGATCGTCGCGCTCGACCCGTCGACGCTGACAGTGAAGGACTGGTTCTCGGCGCCCGGCGCAAGGTTCAACACGTCGCCGATGGTCGTGCGTCACGACAACCGCGACCTCGTGTTCGCCGCGGCCGACGATGGCCGGATGTATGTGCTCGACGGCGCGTCGCTTGGCGGCGCCAATCACCGCACGCCGCTTCACGCCACGCCGGCCTACAGCGACGCCGGCGCCGGCGGCGCGCTGGCCACGTGGGAGTCTCAGGGCACGCGCTGGATTCTGGCGCCGGCGGTCGGTGCGCCAAAACCGGGACTGGCATTCGCCGCCAACGGGCCGTCACCAGGTGGGCGAATTGTGGCGTTCAAACTCGCGGGAACGGGCGGAACGCTCACGCTTGAGCCTGCCTGGGCCTCCCGCAGCGTGCCCTCGGCGCTTGGGCCGATCGTCGTGAACGGTGTCGTCTTCGCGGCCGCCAGCGGTAATCGAACGACGCGCGCGGTGCTCTACGCGCTCGACGGCGACACCGGCCGCGAGCTCTGGACGAGCCGGGCCGCGATCACCTCATTCGCACAGGGCGGACTCGTCGCCGGCGCCGGGCAGGTCTACCTGGTCACGCACGACAACTCGCTGTATGCCTTTGGCATACCGATGGAACACTAAACGGAAAGTTAGAAGTCAGAAGGGCAGAAGTCAGAAAGTGTTCGTTGGCTTCTGACTTCTACACTTCTGCCTTCTACCTTGACCCAATCACTCCGTCTTGATCCCAAACGTAATCGAGTCCTTCTTCGCCTCTATCTTTTTGAACGGCACACCAGGGATGTTCTTCATGTCGTCGAGCGACTTGAAGCGTTTCACTTTGTCCCGGTACTCGATGAAGGCGGAGGACTCCCGGCGCAGGAGCGCCAGCACGCTCTCGAGCTGCACGGCGGTCGCCGTGTTCACGTTGAGCAGCTCGTCGGCGTCGCCGGCAAAGTGCGCCGCCAGGTAATCGAGAATCGCGGCGAGTTCCTCGTCGGTCGCCATCGCGCCTCGCGAGACCATCTCCGTGATCTTCGTCTGCCAGCCGTCGCGTGTGAGGCGGACCGACGCCGCGGTTGTCGCCGGATGACACGTGCCGCAGACCTTCACGACCTCGTCTTTGCCGGGACCGTCAGGAAGCTGGGCGAACGCCGGCGATACCAACGAAATGAGCGATGCGATGGCGATGACGGGACGGATGAACAGGTGTGATGAACGAACGCGCATGTGCTGGAACTATTTTAGTGCGGTCACACAAACACAACGGCCGAGGCACCGAAGCACCTCGGCCGTTGCGAACTCCTGGAACTCGTCGACCCCTTCGAACCCTTCGACCTCCTCGAACACCGCCCTACGCGATGTTCGAGAGGATCGTGTTGTAGACGATGCGAATCGCCGGGTCCGGATTCACCTCGATCGTGTAGAGCCCCTTGTAGCCGATCGACTCGGCGTAGGCGACGGCCTTGCCGATGTCCCAATCCGGGCTCGACTTGATGTGCATGCTGCCCGAATTGGTTTTCATCATGCCCTTGATCGCGGCGTTGATCTGCTCCTGGCTCGTGAACCGGCCCGCGCCGCCGAAATCGAGATTCGTGTAGGCGCCGGCTTTTGCCGCGCATTCCTCGAGGATGCCCCACACGTATCGCAGCCGCTCCGGCTCCGGGAGTGCTGGTGGTGGAGGAGGCGGTGGAGCGGCCGTGGCGCCCGCCGCGCCGCGGCCGCGGCCCGCAGTCGGCGCGCCGCTGCCGCGCGTCTCATTCGAGATGAGGATCCCCTTCGGCTTGGCGTAGTCCTGAAGCTCCTTCCAGAGCGAGATGACGCCGGCCTTTGAGTCGTCGGTGAGCGCGCCCTGATTGAGCATCAGCCGCTTGATGCCGAGGATTGGCGCGGCATCCACCCACTTCTTCCCGGTCGCCAGCCACGTCGCGCGCGCGTCGCCGGACAGGGCGGCCGCCTTGCCGTCCGGCCCGAGGGCCGCCATGGAACCGATCTCGATGTTGATCTGGTTGGCCTGCGATCCGGCCGCGTCCAGCTTCGCCTTCATCTCCTTGAAGAACTCCGGATCCGGGTTGGTCGTATCCTTCGCGAGATGTCCGTGCTGGAACTCGACGTTGCGGATGCCGTAGGTGTCGACGTAGTACTGCGGCAGATCGAGCACCGACATCGTCTGGGTGGGAGTGGGATTCGCGGCCCACGGCGTCTTCATGATGCCGCCGTGGTTCAGCGTCATCATCCCGATGCGCGCAAGCTTCGCGGGCGCGACCTGCGCCGGGCCACCGCGGCCACGACCGCCCTGCTGTCCGGCTGCGGGCGCCTGGCCTGCCGGCGCCGGCGCGGGGCCCTGCGCGAATCCGAATCCCGCCGGCGCCGACGACGCCGGCGGTTCCAACGAGAAAGTCTCTGCGTTTCATAGGCGATCCATCCTTTTTCTTACTGGCGTGGGGCCCCACCCCCACGCCTCAGACTCCGGGCATTCGCTTCGCTCTGTCCTCGCGCGCCCGGGGCCCACCCCCACGCCTCAGACTCCGGGCATTCGCTTCGCTCTGTCCTCGCGCGCCCGGGGCCCACTCCCACGCCTCAGACTCCGGGCATTCGCTTCGCTCATGTCCTCGCGCGCCCGGGGGCCCCACCCCTTCAGACTCCGGACACTTCGGTCGCGTCCTCGCGCGTCGCGTCGGCACGATCCTCAAGCCCCGAGCCTCAAGACCCAAGCCGCGTGCCTTGCCCGTGTCAGGCCAGATTCGCGAGAATCGTGTTGTACACGATCCGTACGGCTTCGTGCGATCGCACTTCGATCGAGTACAGGCCCTTGTAGCCCAGACTCTCCGTGAACTTGACCGCCTGGCCCACGTCCCAATTCGGGCTCGACTTGATGTGCATGTTGCCGGACGAGTACGGGAACCAGGCCTTGATGCAGTCGTGCAGCTCCTGCTGCGTCATCGCGGCGACATTTCCGATGTCCACGTTCGACGCGGCGCCGGCGTCCTTGATGATCCCGACCATGTACTGCCACGTCTTCATGCCGAGCTGCTGAACCTGCTCCGGCGTGCCCGCACCACGTGTCTCGGCGGACACCTTGATGCCCTTCGTCTTACCGTAATCGACCATCGCCTTCCACGCGGCCACCGTGTGCGCGCGCGTCGCGGGCGTGATGTTGTTCTGTTGCTGGTTGATCATCACCCGTGGGCAACCGAACTGCACCGCAATATCAATCCATTGCTGCGTATGGGCCACAGCCCGATGCCGCAGCGCCGCGTCCGGCGTCGAGATGTTCTCGTCGGCGAATTCCAGATTGATTTGCGTCATCTGGACGTTGTTCTGATCCAGTCTTCCCTTCAGTTCCTTGATGAACGCGGGATCCTTCTCGGCCTGGATGAGCGTCCGGGTACTGGTACTCGATGTTGTGGATCCCGTAGACGTCCACGTACATCTTCGGCAGGTCGAGCAGGGTCATCGTCTGGCCCGGCTGGGCCTCCTGGCCCGGCGCCGGGAAGTACCTGATCGAAGTCGAGCGTCATGAGCGAGATGCGCGCGAGCTTCCCGGCGGGCACCTGCGCCGGCGCCATGCCGCGACCGCCGGCTCTCCCCTGCGCGCCCTGCTGACCCTGAGCGGGCGCCGGGGCCGGCGCTTGCGCCAGGCCGAGACCTGCCGCTCCGACAACACCCGCCGTTCCGACGAGAAAGTCTCTGCGCTTCATGGATTCACTCTTCTCAACAGGCGCGGGGCCCCGCCCCCACGCCTCAGACTCCGGGCACTCGCTTCGCTCATGTCCTCGCGCGCCCGCGGGGCCCCACCCCTACGCCTCCGACTGCGGGCACTCGCTTCGCTCATGTTCCTCGCGTCGAATCTCGTTTTCTCGCGGGCCTCAGACCCAAGCCTCAAGCCATGCCTACGCAATATTCGCGAGAATCTGGTTGTAAACCATCCGCTGACCCGCGTGCGCACCGACTTCGATCGCGTAGTTGCCTTTGTAGCCGATCGACTCGGCGTACGCCACGCCCTTGCCGATGTCCCAGAGCGGGCTCGATTTGATGTGCATGTTGCCCGATGAGCGCGGGTGCCACGCTTTGATGCAGGCGTTCAGCTCTGCCTGGTCCATCGCCCCGACGTTGCCGAAGTCCACGTTGGAGTTCGCCCCGGCCTCGTTGATGATGCCGATCATGAACTCCCAGGCCTTCATGCCGAGGCTCGCCTGGAGCTCAGCCGAGGTCGCGCCGCGGGTCTCGACGGAAAACATGACGCCGCTCGGACGTCCGGCATCGGCGACTTCTTTCATGTACGCGACGGCGTCGGCACGCTTTTCTTTCGTCAGTCCCATCTGGTTCTGGTTGAGCATCAGCCGCTTGCAGCCGTACTGGTTCGCGATGTCGACCCACTTCTTCAGACGGTCGATGCCCTGACGCCGGCCCGCCGCGTCGCCCGTCATGCCCGTCGGCACGCCGATCTCCATGTTGACCTGCGTCATCGTCATCTTGAACTCGTCGAGCGCGGCCTTGAGTCGCTTGATGAAGTCGGGATCGGTCTCCGACTTCACGACGCGGTCGAGCTGGAACTCGATGTTGTGAACGCCGTAGTTCTCGACGTACATCTTCGGCAAGTCGAAGATCGTGAGCGTCTGCAGCGGTGTGGGCGTCGGATTCGGGTTGTTCGCGTTGGGTTCCGGAATCAGGACGCTGTTGAAATTCAGCTGCATCAGCGAGATGCGCGCAAGCTTGGCCGCTGGGACGTTCGCCGGCTGTCCGGGCTGACCGATCGGGCTGAATCCGCCGCGTCCGGCCGGTGGCGCCTGACCGGCCGGCGCGGCCGGCGCACCACCCTGGGCCAGCCCGCTCAGGCCTGCTCCGGCGATTGCCGCAGCACCGGCCGCGGTCGTTGTCAGAAAGTCTCGACGCTTCATGGTGCGCTCCCCTCGTCAGACGCGCGAATCCACCGGATCGCGCGCGTGTGCCCGAACGTTGTGCCCGCCGTTGTCAGGATGAGCGGGATTATCTTCGCCAGCCGGGGGTAATGCAAATGCGAGGGTCGAGGAGTTCGAGAGGTCGAGGAGTTCGAGGAGGTCGACGAGTTCGCGGGGGTCAAGGCGTTCGACGGAGTCGAGGAGGTGAAGGGGTTGCACCCCGCGCCCCTCGACCCCTTCAACCCTCTCGACTCCCTCGACCCCTTACAGGTTCGAAATCGTGTTGTAGACATCCGAATCGCGGGTGCTGCTGACCTCATTGAGTAGAGCCCTTGTAGCCAATCGATCGAACCGCTCCGCCGATGTCCCAGTTCGGGCTCGACTTGATGTGCATGTTGCCCGACGAGTACGGATGCCAGGCCTTGATGCAGTCGTGCAGCTCCTGCTGGCTCATCGCGCCGACGTTGCCAATGTCCACGTTCGAGTTGGCGTTCGCGTCCTTGATGATGCCGATCATGAACTCCCACGGCTTCATCCCGAGATCGGCTGGTCGCTTGTCCGGACCGACCGGCTGACCCCCGCCGCGCGTCTCGACCGAGATCATGACGCCCTTCGGCCGGCCCATGTCGGCCGCCGCCTTCATGTAGGCAACCGCGTCCGCGCGCCGTTCCTTGGTGAGCGCGCCCTGGTTCTGATTCAGCATCAGGCGCTTACAACCGTACTGGCTCGCGATGTCCACCCACTTCCCGATCCGTTCGAGACCGACCTTTCGACCGGCCTCGTCTGCGGTCATCCCTTGCGCCGCGCCGCGGGAAACCAGTATTCGAGCACCACCGTCGCCGGCACGAGCGCCAGCCACAGCAGCCCGGAGGTCCGTGAGGCGACCGCCATCAGCGACAACATTGATCCAAAACGCGCCACACGTCGAGGTGTGTTTCGCTGCGGCCCCGGCCTTTGACATAATGGGCAGCGCTTCGAACGAAGCGAGCACCCCACGCGGAAGTGGCGGAACTGGCAGACGCACCAGCTTGAGGGGCTGGCGCTCGCAAGAGCGTGGGGGTTCGAATCCCCCCTTCCGCACCAAACCTTCAAAGGGCCCGATTTCTCGGGCCTTTTCTCTTTCTGCTCACCTTGGTTTCGAATGTGGTGGTCGTGCCCTCGCTACCGGGGATTTCCGCGCGCCGAAAAGTCGCGATCAGAATCTCCATCTCACGGCGACCGCGCGGCCGCCGTGTCGGAACGCGGACGTGACAGCGTAGGTATTCGCGCGGACAGCCCGACACCTGAGTTGAGCGGCGTCGGGCTGTCCGACGGCTCGAATCATTGGCAGCCGTAGCAGGTAACGACGACCGGTCCGAGATTCGCCGGCAGATTCCCGGGCAGGGCCAGCAGGCGCGACGTGCCTGAGAAGTAGGCACTGCCGACCCGGTAATTCACGACCATCCGCACGTGGTAGTCACGAAGGCTGCCGTAGATGGGCAAGCTCGCGCAGCCGTTGGCGCCCGACGTGATGGTCCCGAGCTTGTACCAGCCATTCCCGATGTAGGCCTGCACCTCCACGGGAATGCCATTGACGTTGTAACCCGGAGCACTAGAGCGGAAGCAGCCCTGGATGGAGCTGGCGGCGTGGGCAGGCGTGGCGGTCGCGGCGATGGTCCCGGCGATCATGCTGAGAGTCAGCAGCACGCTGGTGATTCTCCGACGGAGCCGAGTCGCGGAAGCTGAGTGTGTGTTGTTCATGGGATCCTCCTGTGAAACTGCCGATTGGAAGCGGCAAGCGTGATTGCTGCCGTCATGAGAAGACGCGACAGCGGCCGTGAACGCGGCTCATTGTGCTGTTGGTCGGTCCTCAAGGAGGCGATCCCAGTCTGCCGCTCAGGGGCGCGTGACCTCGGACCGGGCGTCGGGGTCCGTCGAAATGACCCTGGCTCCCCGTCTCGCTCGAGTACGAGCGGGAGCCCGGCGGGGGCGCCCTCGATCTATGTTCAGGGACGTGGGTGGGCGTGACCCATCCCGCCCGCCCCGATGAGGGCGAGGACCTCGTAAGAAACGAGGCGACCACCTGGCGCCATCGGACAGGGGGGCAGGCTCGATTCTACGGGCGACCAGTACGGGGCACAGGCCGGGGTCGGCGCGCCGGCCCGGACACCGATTGGTTTTGGGCTGACCCGATCTGGCCCGGCGATCGCCAATGGTGATCGCCGATGAGCGTTGCCGGCAGACCGAGTTGACGGCAGAGCGAGATCCATTCCGGCCTGGAAATGGTGCCGTCCTCCAGCGACCGGGCGACGGCAAAGGGTTCCACCTGCGCGTCGCCACGTCGCATGACAATGGGCGTGCCTGGCGCATAGTGCATCTGCCAGCCAGCCTGGTGTAGCGCCATCCCGATCGCCACCCCAATTACTACAGAAAACCGGCTGGCAACTTCCTCGTCCGAAACGCCAGTATCGATGGTCTCCTTGAATTGACGAGCCAGCGTCGCGATCTCCTTCACACCTGAGGGCAACTGTTCGAATTCGACGGACGCGAGACGGCGTTTTCTCGCGTCCAGCATGCGCGACCACTGGGGGATGTGCACGTGCTCAACAGCCTCGCTCCAATTCACAGCCTTGCGTGGCGTGTCCGTCGGGCGGATGTAGTCTGCCAGCTCCACTTCGAGCGGCGGGTTGATTCGCAGCATCGTGATCGACGCCCGATCGTCGTGCGGCGCAGGACTGGAGGGCAGATTCTCGAGCGCCGCGAGACGCTCCACGAGCGGCGGGTGTGTGTCGTAGAGTTGTTCAGTGGTCCCCTTCATCACCTGCTCGAGCACGGTCTCCATGACCTGCCGCAAGTGCGGTTGGCTGATGAGGGTGGCGAAACCGTCCACGAGTGGCGGTACCACACCGGCCGCGAGCGCCGGCATGACGTCCTGCGCAAGAAAAGCGTCGTAGACAACGCCGACAGCGTTGACCTTCTTCAAACCGGAACCGAGCGGTCCTGCGCCTTCGGCCTTGGCCGCGACAGCATCCGCGACGTACTCCTGGTGCCGCGACACTCCTGATGACACTCGGAGGAACACGTGACCGTAGGATCGGAATGGCCATTCGAGGATCGAGCCCGACACGGCTTCGAGCGTGCGTGCGATCGATTGGTGCGTGCGATACACGAGCGGCCCCAGCGCCACGTCGCCTCCCTCGTAATGTCCGAACTCGTGCGCCAGCACGGCCCGAAGCTCGGCGACGGAGAGCGCCTGCAGCAGCGGTAGCCCGAGCCCCATCATTCGAACACTTCCGAGACCGCTGACGCCACGGCGCTGAGCGACGAATGCATTTACAGCCGGCACGAGATACACCTCGTCCGGCATGGTTTGTCTCGTCTTGGCGGCGACGTCGCGCAACGTGTCGAACAACTCGGGGTGCTCGGCCTCCCGGAGCAACGGTCCCGGCTTCACGAATGGCTCGCGCCGGGGCCGGAACGACCACAAGATCGCGCCAGCGCTGGCGAGACAGAACCAACTGAGCTGCAGATTGCTGCGGCCCGTGAAGCTGTAGACGCCGAACGGCAGCCACGCGAGAAATCCTGCGAGGCCGATTCCGATCACATAGAAGCCCACGAGCAGTGCCAAGGCCACGGCGGCGCGGCCGGCAAGTGAGTTCGTGGCCGGAGCCTCGCGACCTGTCATACCTCGACCGGCCGGATTCTTTCGTCACGCACCGCAAGCGACCGAATGTGAGCGGCCAATCGCCAGTAGAAGAGCACCGGAAAGGAGATTCCACTGAGGGCGTGTCACAGCGTCATGCCCTCACTAGCGCGCTGCGGGAGCCTAGCCCCGGCCGCGAGGTGCGTCTTCAACCCACGAATGTTCCACCAGTACATGGGAAGGTGCAGCATCCTAGCTCACAAGCTCGCAGATTGTTCGCGCAGCGCGCGAGCCTTCGCTTACCACTCGCTCCCGCGCTTCGGCTGGCAAAGCCGGAGACGCGAAGGCTGCAGAATCTGGCTGGCGGATAGCTAACGGGTTGGACCGTGTGTCGAGCGTGTCAAGGCCGACCGGCCACCCGCAGCGCGCCGGGCGCGATGCGCACGTCGACGGCACCCGCTGCATCGAATGGTTCGCCGTCTACCTGGCATCTCAGGTGCCGGGCCTCAACCCTCGCCGACTGCACCCGAAAACGCCGAATGCCCTGCGCCGGCCGATGCACGGCGAACTTTATGCGCCTCGCCCGCCAGAGCTGCCGCCAGAGGGGACCCTTCTCGAGGAGGATGACATTCAGCCAGCCATCACTGACGTCGGCGTCAGGCGCCAGAATCGCGCCATTCCCGTACTCTCGACCGTTCGCGAAAGCCAAAAGGTAGAGCGTCTCGTCCGAGTGACGCCCGTCCAGGGTCAGCGAGTACGGTTGGCCGCGATAGGACCAGGCCAGCTGCAACCCGTGGCGCACGTACGACAGTCCGCCCCTGCGGGTTCCCTCCGCGTGGAACGCGTGCGCGACCTCGCCGTCGAAACCCACGCCGGCGACGTTCAGAAAATGTCGATTCCCGAAGTGCCCGACGTCCACCGGAACGCCAGGCCGGTCGGTGGCTGCGGTGAGTGCGGCGTCTGCCTCGCGCGGGAGGCCAAGGCCTCGAGCAAATCCGTCGCCTGAGCCCTCGGCGACGATCCCCAGGGCCGTCGTCGTGCCAATCAGCGGGCCAGCGACTTCGTTGGCCGTACCGTCGCCGCCCCAGGCGATGACGACGTCGAACTGGCGTGCGACAAACCCACGCGCCAATTCGATCGCGTGTCCGGGCGCCGTCGTCACAACGGTCTCCAGGTCGATCGTGCGACGCCGATCGGCAAAGCGGCGCGCCAGCGCCACCCGATCCTGTCCCGAGCGGGCTCGACGCCCACGCGACCCTGAAACAGGGTTGACTACGACGCCGATACGCATCGCCGGCGGCGTCTCGAATGGGAATCAACGCGGGATGTCGTCGCGACCGCGCGAGGCATGTGGACATGGTCTCACGGCCACCCGGGCGAGGGTCCGGATCGCTCGGTGAGCCTATTGCCGTCATTCGTGCGCATTAGCGGACTAGGGGGTGGTCTATCAGGGTCCGAGCTGAAGGCGCACTATGCCACACGGGATGAAAGAGCATTGCCAGACACACACGGTCGAAGCCGCGGCCTGATTTCGAGACGGCTTGCCGGCTGGAACCCGGTTGACTGGGCCACGGCGATCTACGCGACCTTTGTCGCCGCGCTCGCGGTCATCTGCGCGTCCGCGGTGCCACAGTGGTCCTCTATCGTTCTGTGGCACACGGGACTGGTGGTGGCGCTGCTGTGGCTGCCCCCGCGCGGAGCGCCCTGGGAACGCGCTCGGGTTGGAGAGGCTCCATGGCGATCCCGCACGCGAGCCGTCCTTCGATTCTTACGCGACACCTACCCGGCATTGCTCCTGACGCCCTTCTTCGAAGAGGTGGCGCTCACGGTCAATGCCGTCTTCCCGAATGAACCTCACTGGTTCGAGGGCTGGCTCTTCGCGGCTGACCGCGCGCTGTTCGGCGGTATCCCAGCCGTGATGCTGTCCGAGCGCGGCGGGCCGGTCCTCGACGAGATCATGCACGCGTTCTATTTCGCGTACTACCCGTTGATCATCGGGGGGATCGTGGTCGCATGGGCCGGAGGGGAGCGCGGACGCGAAAGGACAGGCGCCGGCTTTCACACGGCATTCACCTGCATGATGCTGGGATTCCTGCTGTCCTACGTGTGGTATCCGTTTCTGCCGGCACGGGGACCCTGGGAACACCCTGAGGTCATGTCCGGCCTCCGTCCCTTCGGCGGCTGGGTGTTCACGCGCATCATCGAGGTGATCATCGACGGCGCCGCCGTGTCCGGAGGATGCTTTCCGAGTGCTCACGTGTCGGGCACATGGGCGTTGACGTTCGGGCTCTATGCTGCCCACCGCAAGGCGGCACGCTGGTTCGGGCTGGTCGCCCTCGGTCTGAGCGTCGCATGCGTGTATACGCGCTACCACCACGGCGTCGATGTGACTCGCCGGGTTCACGGTTGGGGCGATCGCCGCAGCGATTGGCTATCGCCTCACGCGGCGCGTACCAAACGCCTGACGTGCCTGAAACCACCGCAGAAGGATTGGCTCGAGTCCCGATCGCGATCGTCCGACAGACGAGCCTGGTGACGGCCGCGTATCTGGCTGCAACCGCGGTGCTGACCGCGCTGTGGGGCCGGGCGGTTCCCTGGTGGCCGGCGATCGTCACCGCGCACGTCGCCTTGTGCGTCGTCCTGATCTCACTCGGACGCCGCAGGCCGCTGGCGCGGTCGTTGTCGGTGGCGCTCGACTGGCACCCGCTTGCGCTCTTCCCGATCCTCTACAAAGAAGTGCAGCTGCTGGCGACCGCCGTCGGCGACTGGCGATTGACCGCGGTGGTGAGCGCGGCCGAAGAGCGGCTGTTTTGGGGACAACCGAGTATCTACCTGAGCGAACGACTGAGGGTTGTCGCGCTGTCGGAGTACCTGCATTTCTGCTACCTGGCGTATGTGCTGCTCATTCCAGGTATCGCTTGCTACTGGTACCTGACGAAGCAGCGCGCGGCCTTCCACGAACTCATGCTGCTTCTCGCCGTCGTGATGTTCGGGAGCTACCTCGTCTTCATCCTGTGGCCGGTCGACAGCCCCTTCTATCGCTTCGATCGTCTAGGCCCTCCGCTCGCCGGGCACGTCTTCTTCGACCTCGTTCACTTCGTGTCGTCGCGTGGCGGCGCTCGGGGCGGGGCTTTCCCCAGCGCGCACGTCTCGGGAGCGGTGGTGCTCTGGCTCGTGGCGTTCCGCTACCAGCGCCGCCTCGCGATCCTGCTCACGCCGATGATTGCCGGATTGATCGTGGCAACGGTGTACGGTCGCTTTCACTACGTGCTGGACACCATCGCTGGTGTGGCGCTCGCATTCGCTGTCGTTGGCGTGTACCGGCTGATGCGCGGTCCGGTCGAGTCGCGCTTCCTTGCCGGTGCTCTTTGACACGCACTCAACGAAAAAAGGCCCGCCGTGAAGCGGGCCCTTTGTTGATCTTCGATGCGATCCCGACGGCTAACGACGTCGCGCCGACGCACTGCCGCACCAGCGAGGCCGATGCCGAGCAGCGAAAGCGTGGCGGGTTCGGGAACCGGGGATGGGGATGCAGGGGCGGCGCCAAAAGCCACGTTGTCCACCCATTCGGCTTGGTCCGTTGTTGAAAAAGCCAAGAGGTTGATCCGCGAAATCGTGCCCGAATCGTTGATCACGCCAAAAAAGGTCCCGGTTCCGGTAGCAGCAACATTGAAGGTGTTCAGCAACAGGTCGCCAGGACCGAAGACGGACACGGTTACAGTCGAGTCATCGAGAGCCGAGCCGATATCGAGACCGATTGCAGAAGCGCCGCTAAAAAGAAGATCAAGCGACGCCTCAAAAAAATTTGCGCCAACCACGATGGATGGGTCCAAGTCGAAGCCGGCGCCCAAGATGAATAGATCCCCACCTTCTTCGGTGCTCGCTTCGAGCGTGAGACCCGTCAGTATGTCTCCGGGCGCGAAGAAAGTGTTGTTTGTAGAACTATCCAGTGGGTCGTCGAAACCTGCGATACCGCCCGCCCCGATATTCCCTTCCTCGAAGTCCTCAACCGGCAATCCAGGTGCTGCCGCGTTAAAGGCCGCGCGGGTGTCAAAGGTAAGCAACGCGGCCGATGCTGGAGCCGCGAAGCCGATGAGTGTCATGACAAACCCGGCGACAACGACAGGCTTCACCTTCAATTGCGGTCCTTCTTCTATCCCGAGAGTTTCGACAACGGTTTGAACATTCCTGATTACGATTCTGATCGATTTTACGCGCGACGCTGGGCCGCTGCTCACGAAATTCGTGCCGAATTAGTAAAGATCTTGTGGCAGGACCGACTAGGCACCTGTGGGGCAGACGTTAGTCCGCGCGACGAATGTATACGGCGGCGCGCGTTACGCCGTCGTGAGGTGAAACACGGCTTGCAACGTGACTGTCTAGAACTTCCGCAGGCGTTCCAGGCGAGCTCTGCCGTTCGTGAGGTCGTACGTCAGCGCGAAGTCGACGAGCCATCGGCTGCCGAGGATGGCAACGTCGCCAATTTCGGCAAACTCCACAATGGGCTGATCGAAATCAAACGTCGCGATCGTGACGTCGGCTCGTGAGTCGCGCTTCCTTACCGGTGAGGATCGCATTCCGGAAATGGATGCGCGCGGCCGATATCGACGGCTTGGCGATCGGAAGCTCGGCGAGCGATCGCGCAGGCAACAGCAGGCCATGCGATGCCATCGGATTGAGCTGGCACATCAGGGACCGTCCGCTGACCGTGAGCGGAACCATCAGATCCTGTGACGGCGTCTGGAGGGCGAAGACGTCCTTGCCGTTCGGCTCGGGCAGGGCACCAGGCACGATTCGAAGCCGCCGGCGGCCGAAATCGATCGTGACGAGCTGACCGGTCCAGAGCGACGCACCCAGGACGCCACGAGGTTGTCCGGCCGGTCCGAACTCGGCGACAAGGCGCGTGGTATTCGCGATCTCCGCGACGACGTTTTTCAACGTGTCGGGACCGAGACCAAGATCGATCTGCACTTCCGTACGCCCCGTCGCGTTCGGGTGAGGCTTCAGTTCGAGCGCTTCCACCAGTGTCTGATCGATCGTTGCGCGCGGAGCCAGCGGATCGATCAGGAACGCAAACGGTCCCTGGTCGTTGATCTTCACGCGCACGATCGGACGGCCGGCCAGCAGCTCAAGTGGCACTTGAAGCGCGGGCTCCGGAGGATCGTCCGGCGGCGGGGCCTGTTCCTTCGCCGCAGGAGCTGGCGCAGTTGGCGGTGGCGGCGCGGAGAGCTGAGCGGACTCCACGGTCGACGTTGCAGCCAGGAACGTTCCAAGCAGGGACGCTCCAAACACGAAGACGCCGATCACAGCGGCGAACCGCCGCGGTGTGCTTCGATTCCGAGCAGCCTGGCGGGGTCGCAATGTTGGCATGAGCTGCTTGCCAACTGGGTGGCAAGGAGCACGCCAATCGCTTGCTCCGTGGCTGGGGGCCGCAGATCATCCATCGCCAGCCTGGGTGGCCGGCAGAGATCACGAGTTTGTTCGCGTCACGCGAAATTGCTCCGCGGTGTCTTTTCGGCGGGGTCCCGCCGCAATTCGACTCAGGCCGATCCGATTCGCGTGCGGCGTCAATCTCTCGGCGTCATCATCGCCGGCCCGACGATCCCGACCAGCTCCACCTCGAAGACGAGTGCCGCCCCGCCGGGAATCCCCGGGCTGCCCTCGTCGCCGTAGGCGAGACTCGAGGGGCACACCAGGCGGGCCCGGCCGCCGACGCTCATCTTCTGCACGCCCTCCGTCCAGCACGGTACGACTTCACCGAGACGGAACGCGACGGGCTCCTTGCGTTCGTACGAGCTGTCGAACACGGTGCCGTCGATGAGCGTCCCGCGATAGTGGACCCTGACCGTCTCGCGGGCCGTCGGCGTCGGCCCAGTGCCGGACCGGAGGGTGCGATAGACGAGGCCGGAAGGAGTCGTGACGGCGCCGAATTCCTCTGCCGCCGCCGCGAGATATGCAGCCGCAGCGACCTTCTCGCGTGCAACCACGCGCGAGTGCCGGGCGCCGGAGAGCAGTTCGACCTGCTGCGCCCACTCGTTGAAGTCAACGGCCGGCTTGCCGGCCGCACCCTCGACGAGGGCGCGCATGACGATCGCCAGCTCCTCCGGTGACAGGTCGAATGGCCGGAGGGAACGATGCACCATGATCCCGAGCGCGTAGATCGTCTTCTGCTCATCGGTCAGAGAGGTCTGAGGGGTCGAGGTCGCCGCCTGCGCAGGCGCATTCGGTGGCGGCGGTGCTTGCGCGTCGGCGGTGAGGCCGAGCGACAGAACGGCGAGCAGTGTCAGAGCACGGAACATTTATTCCCCCTCGCGAAAAGAACGACTTCGAGCCTCGTGCAGACGATGGAGCGCGATGCCGGCCGCCGTGGCGATATTCAACGAGTCGAGCACGCCCGTGACACGCTCGCGCGGCGCGTGCATGGGAATGCGAACGCGGACGTCGGCGGCGGCGAGCACCTCGTCTGTCAAACCGTCGCCTTCAGTCCCGAGCAGCACGGCCACGCGCCCGCGCGCCGCGGCCGTGCCGACGAACTCCCCGATGGTCATCGCGTTGTGGTCAGGTGTCAACGCGACCATCGCGAACCCGGCAGCGCGGAGCTCATGGATCGCCTGCGGCCACGGATCGGCCGTGGCTGACGGCACGGTCAGCGTGGCACCAGACGAAGTCCGGATGGCCTTGCGGTAGAAGGGATCGCCGCATCCCGGGCTCAGCAGGACCGCGTCGACACCAAACGCCTCGGCATTGCGAAACACGCCGCCGACATTATCGGCATCGGCCACCCGTTCGAGCACCGCCACGAATGTGGCCGCCGGGATGAGCGGTGGCCATCGACAGCTCGGGTGGCCGCTCCGCGACCGCGAGACATCCCCGGTGGATGTTGATGCCCGTGACGGCGTTGATGACCGCCGGCGGCGCCACGTAGACCTCGAGGCGTTGGTCGGTCCGCTCGAGCACGTCTTCGAGCGCGCGAAGTGCCGCGTCGTTCACGAGCAGCGAGACGAACCGGACCCGTCTCGAATCGAGCAGGCGGCGCACGACGAAGCGCCCTTCGACGAGCACCAGTCCGCGGTCGACGAGCGACTCGGGCTTGCCGACTCCGGCATAGGGCGCCAGTCGCGCGTCATGGATGTCGTCGATTCGGACGGCGCGCGCGCGCAACGTACATCGACGCGCTCCTTCAGTCGGGAAACTTCATCTGGCGAAGCGTTGCCTGGAAGCGCGGATCTTTACGGACGGCATCCCAGAATGCGCTCGCTTTCATGTAATCATCAGCGGCGATCGTTCTTCGATCCTTTACGCAGCCAGCCATCGCGCGGTCGACGTCCCCGAGCGCGCTGTAGATCTGACTCATCAACGCCAGATGAGCCAGATTCCCGGGGGTGGCTGCTCGAGCCGCCGCAGCGCAGGCGGCGTGATCGGTCTGCCCAACCAGTAGACATAGGCCCAGGCGCATTGAGCCAGGGGTCGCACCACGTACGCACTCGACAACCGCTCGATGACTCGCCGGCATTCCGTCTCGACGTCCGCCCGTTTCTGCTTTGACGGCATAGTTCGCGGCAAAGAAGTACGGCGCCATGATGTTGTTGGGCGCGATGTCGCGAAGCGTCTGCGCATGTCGAATCGATTCATCGTGACGACGTGAATAGAACGCCACCCAGATGGGCTGCACGCCAACAGGTTGAGCGATCGAGCGTCACGATGCGCTGCGATATGCGGTTCGCCTCCTCAACTCCAGGCACCAGCGTCAAATACGTCTGTGATGCCCGAAGCGCGTCGATCGAATCGGTTCCTCGGAGCGCGTGAATCTCGCGGCCCGTCGCGACCCGTCCCACTCGTCCCCAAACTGGCTTCGGCCAGCGCCGCATGTGCGTCCGGCAGTGTGTCGTCGAGCTCGACCGCCTTCAGCGCGGCGCGCCGACTTCGGAAATGTCTCCTTCGGCGAGAGGAGGCTCCTCTGACTCGCGTGAGATACGTCAGACTCAGCGCGGCGTGCGAAGGCGCGTACGTCGATCCATCCGAATGGCTTGCTCCAGCTGCCTGATCGCAACGTCGAGCGCCTCTATCCAGCTCGACGCGTTGAACGCCGCCAGCAAAGCACCGTCCCTTGAGGTACACGTCGTGAGCGGCAGCGTTCACCGGACGTGCAGTCGTCAGCCGCGCCCTTCTGTTCCGGTCCTGGGTGGCTTCCACTCGCGGGCGATCGCGATGACTACCTCGTTCTGCAGTGACAGCACGTCGCCGGCTTCGCTCGTACGGATGGCCCAAACGATCGCGCCACTGTCAGCACGAATGAGTTGAGCCGCTGATCTGAGCCGGCCGTTCGCGCGCGCCACCGAGCCGGCCACCAAGCCCTCGACGCCGAGCTCCGTCCGATCTCTCCGAGCAGCTTCTTCGTTCCCTTGTACACGTCGGCCGATGGCTTGGCGATCACTTTCTGCAGCCCGATGCGAGCAAGTCGGTAGTCAGCGCCTCGTGTATGCCCGCAACAGAGTACCTTCCTCGCGCCGATCGCCCGAGCGGTTCTCCAGAGGCAACACCGCGAGCGACTCGATGTGACGTCGTGGAGCCGGCGATCTCCCCCGGTTCGGATGCACCGGCTCCTCCACGCGATTCCCGCAACAGCCGCCACGATGATCCCCGCCGACGCAGCGAACATCCACGTCCGAGCGAGGCCCGGACGGTCCGGCCGAACGCCAGTCGCCGGACCGGTCGGCCGTCGTCTCGAGCGCCGCCCGCACTTCGCTCGCCCGCTCATATCGTCGGCCAGGCTCTTTCTCCAAGCAGCGCTGAATCACTCGTCCCAACGCCTCCGGCGTATGCGGCGGAAGCGCCGGTGGCGCGTCGTGCAGGATGGCCGAGCTCACCTCGAAGGCTGTACAGGCCGCCGAATGGCCGGTCACCCACGGCCATCTCATAGAAACCACTCCCAGGCCCATACATCGCTCCGCGCATCCGCCGCGTCGCCGCGGAGTTGTTCTGGCGACATGTACGGGCAACGTGCCCAGCCGTCTATCGGCTCAGTGAGTGGAACCGCCGCACGAGTCGTTCCTTCGTCGGCGCCTCTGTTCCGCGATACGTTTCGCCAGCCCGAAGTCCAGCACTTTGATGCGGCCTTCTGGCGTGACCATGACGTTGGCGCGTTTCAGATCACGATGCACGATGCCGCGATCGTGCGCATGAGCGACGCGCATCGACGAGCTGAAGTGCAATTCGCAGTGTTCCTCGGCAAGCACTTCGCGTGACGCCAGTCGCGCGCTCAGCGGCTCGCCGTCGACCATTTCCATCGGCGATGTAGACGAGCCCGTCGACTTCACCCACGTCGTGAACGGTGCAGATGTTCGGGTGATTGAGCGACGCGGCAGCCCGCGCTTCGCGCAGCATCCGGGCGCGGCGATCGACGTCGTCGGCAGTCACGCGGCAGCACCTCAGGGCGACGTCCGTCCGAGGCGCTCATGCCCGGTAGACCTCGCCCATACCGCCCTCGCCCAGCTTCGCGACGACCTCGAAGGGCCCGTGAGTCTGCCGATCTGATCGAGACATCATAGCTTCAGCGAGCTGGCTCGATCCTATCGACCGCGGCTCACGGCTCTGCCTTGCAGATAGACCGAAGCAGATCCGGCGCGTGTTGGTGATGTCGTCGAGCGGGTTCGCGTCGAGGACGAGGAAGTCGGCGCTCTTGCCCGCCTCGATGGTGCCCGTGTCCGGCATGCGGAGGAACTCGGCGCCATTGCGCGTAGCCGCCACGATCACCTGCATCGGCGTCAGGCCGGCAGCCACCATGTCGGCCATCTCCACGTGCGGCTGCCATGGCGTGTTGCCGTCCGAGCCGAGGGCCAGGCGCACGCCTGCGGCGCCCATCTTCACAAGGTTCCGCGCTTGAATGGCGAACGCCTGCTGCACCTCCGGCCGGTCGGTGTTGCCGGCCTCCAGCTTCTGGAGCTCCGCCGGCGGCAGGCTGTCCTTCAGCCAGCTCAGATCCGTCTTCACCCCGCGATCGGGGAGGTTCGGGACGAGCACGAAGGCGGGCCGCGTCTTGACCATCGCCATGAACTCCTCGTCGACGTCGCGGTCGCGCACCCCGTGCGCGAACGCGTCGATGCCCGCCTTCCACAGTCCCTTCGCATCGTCGAGCGTGAAGAGGTGCGCGGTGACGCGGAGCTTGTGCCTGTGCGCTTCGTCGATGACGGCGCCGTAGAGCTCCGGCGTCAGCTTCTTGTACTCACCGTTCCGGTCGTCGACCCAGATCTTGATGATGTCGACCTGCCTCGCCGCCTGTTCCTGCACCGCCTTGCGCGCCTCGGCGACAGTCGTGAGCCAATAGGGCGCGGTCGTCCTGCCCGGTTCCGGCGCCGTCATGCCGCGGCCCGCGGTGAAGACGCGGGCAGCGCCCGGAATCGGCTGAGCTCTGATCTGGAATATGTCGTTTCCCGTGTCCTGCCCGAGACTCATCGCCGCGCTGACGCCGTAGTACGCGCGGCGCTGCAGATCCTGCACGAGTGCCTCGCGGCGTCTGGCTCAGGTGCACGTGCGTGTCGACGATCGTCGGCATCACGGTCTTGCCGGCCAGACTCACCCTCGTGGCTCCCGCCGGGACCTTGACGTCAGCCGCTCGGCCGACCTGCGCGATGCGCGCGCCCGTCACGACGATGGTGGCGTTCTCGATCGGCGCTCGTCCATCGCCGACGATCACGCGGGCGCCTTCGAACACGGTCACCGGCGCTTGTGCCAGCGCCACGAAGGACAGCACGGAGAGACACAGCGTGCAGACGATTCGCGTCATGTTGTAGCCTTCCTCACTGAGTCAGCTGCAGTTCCGTGGCGCGGAACTTTAGTTCCGCGTCTCTTGCGGCGGGACCAAAGTCCCGCCCTACGTACCGTCCGAGGAACTGGGAGCCGCGGCCAGTTCCGCCCCTTCGTGAACCAGCTCACGCCGAAAGAACGATGAGCACCGTTTCATCGCCAGCAGAGGCCGCCACGGGGCGAGGCCTCACGGAGTGCGGCCAGCGCAACTGATTGGCAATGCCAGGACCAGCATCACCACCATGGTCCAGCCAATCCGCCGGTACACGTGCGCGCGCGTTCGCGACTGGCAGAAGAGCAGCAGGGGAACAGCGACAGGCAGATGAAGAGCATAGCTGCCGCGAGCCCGTGGATCTGCCGATCGTCGGCGGCTGCGCATGGTGCCGGCGGCGGATTCGTGGGGAACAGCGCACACAACGGCGCCGATGCCGCGAGCTTGCCGAGCCATGCATCGCCCTTCCGTCTTGACCGCCTGCACAGCCTATCGCGCCTCACCGCTCCCGCGCGGCGTGTATGTAGAAAAAGGAACGGCCGATCACGAACAGCGTGCCGACAACCATCGCGCATCCCGTCCAGTATAGCGCTGATCGAGCTCTCCGCTCCGCGCTCGCCGCCAGACCGACGCGATGATCAAGATCGGTGGCACGTGACCCAGCACGCCGATGGCCGTCCGGTAGGCGGTAGGTTCGAGACGAGCTTCCGCCGCCTGCTTACTGCTGCAGCATGCCGCCTCCGGGCGCGGGGCCTCAACCGGCCTGTATTGTGCCCGATCCTGCCCGACTCCTCGACGCTGACTCCGCGAGTCGATGTCGATCTATCATCGCGGACCACATTTCGCGAGCGAGGCTCACATGCCGACTGATTCCGACGCGTTGCCGCGACCCTCGTCCCGCCGTTCCTTTCTGAAACACTCCGTGTGGGACTGACCGGCAGTCTGTTGGCGGCTGGACGCACGCCCCTCCGGGCGCAGCAGGCGGATTCGTCGCTCAAGATCGTCAAGGTCGAACCCATTCTCTTGACCGGCTTGCGCGGCAGCGCGCCCTGGGTGTTCGTGCGCGTCGAAACGGCCGACGGGTACGTCGGCTGGGGCGAAGGCACGAACTATCCGGGCGTGCGCCCGATTGCGTCGGCGGTGAGCACGTTGAGCAGCGTGGTCATCGGCCGCAGCGCATGGGATATCGAAGCGCTGTGGCAGCGGATGTACCGGTTCATGTACTACAACGGCATGGGCGGCGTCGTGCTGGCGGCGATCAGCGGCATCGACATGGCGCTCTACGACATCGTCGGCAAGAAACTGGGTGTCCCCGTGTACAAGATCCTCGGCGGACAGGTGCACGAGAAGCTGCGCACGTACGCCAACGGCTGGACTGACGGCGTGGCGCACACGCCGGAGGCCTATGCGGCCAGGACGAAGGAACTGGTCGCGCGCGGGTACACGGGCTGCAAGCTCGATCCGTTCTTCGTCACGCCCATGAACCGCGAAGTGACGCAGCCCGACGTCCGGCTGGCCGCGTCGCTCGTCAAGGCCATCCGCGAGGCCGCAGGTCCCGACTACGACATCGCGATTGACGTGCACTCGTTCTGGAACACCAAGTCCACGCTCGAGATCATCCGGGCGCTCGAACCGTATCGGCTCTTCTTCTACGAAGAGGCGGTGCCGCCCGAGAATGTGGCGGCGATGGCTGAAGTGCAGCGCAACACCCAGACACCGCTGGCCACGGGCGAGCGGATTTTCGGCCGTCAGGGCTTCCGCCAATTGCTGGAACAGCAGGCGGTGCGCATCATCCAACCCGATGTCTCCCGCACGGGCGGCATCACGGAAGCGAAGAAGATCGCCGCGATGGCCGATACGTATTTCATTCCCGTCGCGCCGCACAATCCGAACGGACCGCTGTGCACGCTGGCGACCATGCACCTGTGCTTCTCGATCCCGAACTTCCTGATCCTGGAGTTCTTCGAGAAGGACGAACCGATTTTCCAGGAGCTGGTCCCCGGCGGCTTGAAGCGCGATGCCGGCGGCGTCTATCCGACGACGGCGCCGGGCCTCGGCGCCAACGTGACGGACGACTTCTTGCGCAAATACCAGTTCAATCCTGCCGTCACCGATGAAATGGAGCGGCGCGTCTTCGACACTCTGAAATGAACGCGCACGACTTCCGGCGAATCGCCCTCAGTCTCGAGGGCGCCGAGGAAGGCTCGCACATGGGCAGCGTCGACTTTCGCGTGGGCGGGCACATCTTCGCGACGCTCGCCTCCGTGGCGCACGGATACGGCAACCTGATGCTCACCCCGGAGCAGCAGGCGATGTTCGTCGACGAGTTGCCGGACGTATTCCTGCCGATCGCCGGCGGATGGGGCCGGATGGGCGCGACGCACATCCGTCTGGCCGCGGCGAGTGAAGACGTCCTGACCGGCGCGTTACAGGCGGCGTGGAAAATTCGCGTGGACAAGAATGGCAAGACGAAGGCCGGTCGCCGCAGGAGGTAGTTCGCTCATGACAGTGTCCCATCCCGCCGTCGCCACGCTCCTGCTGCTGTCGCTCATGTCGCCAGCACCTGTTCGCGGTCAGGAACCGTCATACGGCCTGCCGGTCCCTCCGCTCGGGCGCCGGACCGTTCGTGTTCGATACGGCCGAACAGCCGAAGATCCGCGTCAGCGTGCTGACTCGCGGGCTCGTGCACCCGTGGGCGATCGCGTTTCTTCCGGACGGCGCCATGCTGGTCACCGAACGGCCCGGCCGGCTTCGGGTCATCCGCGACGGCGTGCTCGAGCCTCAGCCGATCGCGGGCGTGCCGCAGGTCAGAACCGACGGCAACGGCGGGCTCATGGACGTCGCGTTGCACCCTCGATTCAGCGAAAACCGGCTCGTGTATCTGACCTACACCAAACCCGTCGGAAACGGCAGGGGCGCACCCGCGCTCGCACGAGGCCGTCTCGAGGGACGCGCGCTCGTCGACGTCCGGGATCTCCTCGTCACCGAGGCCTTCGACGGCAACTCGGGCCTCAACGGCCGTGTCGTGTTCGGACGCGACGGCATGGTCTACATGTCGACCGGCGGCAACGTCGGGAAGGTCTCGCAGGATCCGGCGAGTCTACGGGGCAAGATCCTGCGGCTGACCGACGAGGGCTCTGTGCCACGCGACAACCCGTTCGTCGATCGCCAGGGATTCCGGCCGGAGATCTACACGCTCGGGCATCGCAATACGCTCGGGCTGATCGTCCACCCGGACACCAGCGCGATCTGGCAGCACGAAAACGGCCCGAACGGCGGCGACGAGATCAACATCATCGTGGCGGGCAAGAACTACGGATGGCCGATTGTCAGCTTCGGCCGCGACTACCCGGGCCCTCGTGTCTCCGAGCATCCAACGCAGCAGGGCATGGAGTCACCGCTCGTGTCGTGGATCCCGTCCATCGCGGTCGCTGGGATGGCCGTGTACACCGGCAACAAGTTTCCTGCCTGGAAAGGGAACGTGTTCGTGGGCGCGATGCGCGAAGGTGAGATCCCGGGGACGGGCCACCTGCAGCGCATCGTCTTCAACGAGAAGATCGAGGAGATGCGGCGCGAGTCGATGCTTCGTGAGCTTCGGCAGCGGATCCGGGAAGTCCGCCAGGGTCCGGACGAGCTTCTCTATCTCCTGACTGACGAAGAGGACGGCGCGCTCCTCCGCATTGAGCCGGCGTCCTAGCTCCGCCAATACCTGCTATGGTTTGCCCTTCGGCTGACAAACGGGAGGGTGTGACATGAGATCTCAATGGATCTGGCTGGGATTGATGCTGGGCGCGGGCGCGTCTCTCGACGGCCCAGACCGCACCTGAACCAGCGCGTGAAGTGCTGTTCAAACCGGTCAAGCTGGATGGCCCCGTGCACGACCCCGCGAAACATACGTATTGGTTCGGACCGTTTGCGGAATGCTCATCGGTGCTGGACATCAACGGCGACGGAAAACTCGACGTCGCGGCAGGTCGCAACTACTACCTGGCGCCGAACTGGACGAAGGTTCCGGACTACCGCGACGGCGCCGCGACCAACGGCCCCGACATCGACGACAACTTCGAAGGGTCCATGGACGTCAACAACGACGGCCGGATGGACGTGCTGAGTTCCGGGTGGATGCTGCGGCAGGGCATCTATTGGTACGAGAATCCGGGCCAAGCGCGACAGAAGTGGAACTCTCACGAAATGCTGAAAGCCGACGGCCTGGAAGGCATGGTGATCGGCAATCTGGCAGGGCGTGAGGCGAAAGACGTGCTGGTCAACTACTACGCGCGCCGGCCCGGGCGGAGCCTGATTTGGTTCGAGCATCTCGACCAGGCGCCCTGGTTCAAGGAGCATGCGCTCGGTCCGGAAAACCTCGGCGTCAGCCATGGCAACGGAATCGGGGACATCAACGGCGACGGCCGAAACGATGTGGTGACCACGTCAGGCTGGTTTGAATCTCCGGCGCGGCCGACGGTCGACGCCTGGACCTGGCACGCGGACTGGTCGTTCACGGCCTACGGCAGCCAGCCGAAGCCGGGGCAGAATCCGGCGGGCGCGGGCCTGCCGATCCTCGTGGCGGACGTCAACGGCGACAAGATGGCCGACGTGATCATGGGCTCCGACCACGGCTACGGGCTGGCGTGGTTCCAGCAGAAACGCGAGAACGGCAAGGCAACGTTCGAGCAACGCTGGATCGAGACCGAGTACCCCAGCATTCACACCATGACGCTCGCGGATCTGGATGGCGACGGCCAGTTGGACCTCATCGCCGGCAAGCAGATGTTCGCGCACAACGGGGAGGACGTCGGGTCGTACGATCCGCAGTTCATCTTCTATTACACGTTCCACGGCGACCGCGCGCAGCGGCACATCATCACCTACACACCGGTGGCTCAGTATTTCGGGCCCGATGCAGATCCGAAGCGTCCGCCGCCCACGGACATCATCGGGCTGGGAATGCGGGTCAACGCGGCGGACATGGATGGCGACGGCAGAAACGACATCATCGTCGCGGCCAAGAGCGGGCTGTACATCTTCTACAACCAGGGTGTCGCGACGCGGGTGCGCGCGTCGATTCCGACCTTCCTGCCAACTCGAGAGAGCTACCCCGGCAACTACATGTGGGACGCGCCGCCGCCGAAGCCGGTGCCGCCAAGCGTACGGTAGAAGTGCATGAGCAGGACCTGGAGACGGAGGTCAGCACATTGAGCCAACCTACACCTGGTCTTCCAGAAACGCCGCGACGAACTCCTGGGCCTTCCTGAAGGCGCCCCGGCGGCGCCACGTCTCGAGATCGACTCGGTCGCAAATTCGCGCATCCCGTTGAAAGACCTCCTCGAGCGCGGAGGCCCAGGCCCGGTCATACACGCAAATGTTGTTCTCGTCGTTGTGCGCGAACGATCGGTTGTCGAAGTTCGTCGTGCCGACTGTGGCCCAGAGCCCGTCAACCACCATGGTCTTCTGGTGCAGCATCGTCCGGTTGTATTCCATGATGACGACTCCTTCACGGAGGAGGGACCCGTACAACCGCACGCTGTTGTGCCGCGCCAGCCAGGCGTCGTTGTGACGGCCCGAGACCATGATCTGCACATCGACGCCGCGCCGCTTCGCGTCCCGAAGCGCGGCAACCGCGACCTCATCCGGAACGAAGTACGGATTCGCGATGTAGATCGACTGCCTCGCGCAGACGATCGACAGGTAGTACATCGTCCGCACCGATGAAGCGCCGGCTTCCGGAGAGCTCATGATGGTGAACGCCGACAGCTCGCCGGCCGGCACAGCCGTCGGATAGAAACGGTCACCAGAGACGAGCTCGCCGGTTGCCTGGAGCCAGTTGTGGGCGAAGCCGGTCTGCAGAGGCCGAACCGCGGGACCTTCGACGCGGATCTGAATATCGCGCCAGTGTTTCGCATCCTGCGCGGCGCCCACGCCAGTGGTCCGCAATGCCGGCGCCGCCGGTGAAGCCGATCAGACCGTCGATGATGAGCGACTTCCGATGTGTCCGGTGATTGAGCCGGCCGATCGAGTACCAGCGCGTCGGGTTGTACCACGCGACCTGACACCGGCCCGCTTCCAGGAGCGCCAGTATCTCCTCGCCAATGCTCGCCGACCCGACGGCATCGAGGAGAATCTTGACCGGCAGGCCGGCGCGCGCGCGCTCGACCAGGGCGGTCGCGACCTCTTTGCCAATTTCTCCGTTCCAATAGATGTAGGCCTCAATCGTGACGGAGTGTTGCGCGTGGCGAATCGCCTCGAGCATCGCCGGATAGAATTCGTCGCCGTTGTTGAGAATCGACACGTGGTTCCCGGCGATCGGCATCTCGCCTGTCGCGCCGATCATCGTGGGCAGGAACTCCGGGTCGGCGATCCCGAACTCGTGGTCGAGCCCGAACTGCGGCGCTCGCTCTGATGGCATGACCAGGAAGCTCACCCCGGCGAGGAGTCCGGTCGTGACCGCCCATCCCCACTCGTTCGTGGCGAGGAAGACGATGCTGAGGATGGCCCAACCCCACCACAACCAGACGATTTGCCGGAGGCGTTTCCCGATTGATGGAGGGCCTTTCGGCCGGTACGTCCGAGGATCGGGCGCGAGGCGCGTCTGCCATCGGCGAACGAGGCGCCGGCCTTGTCGCCGGTTCTGGAGGGCTCGCATCGACCTTCGTCTCCGCGCTCAGCAGCAAACAACGTGCCCGTGCCTCGCGTTCGGCCGCAGCCCGCGCAACTCAGCACGCCCCTTCCCATAAAGAGCACTCTCGAGTTTCAAACCGCTTCTGCTCGTCTTCTCCGGCGGGCCGTTCGGTGGCACACGGTCTGCACACACTGAGCGCGGAGGGATTTCCATGTTTCGCAGCGTCCTCGTTCTCATGTCGTGTGCACTCCTGTTGGCCGCTGCGCCCCGCGTGCTCGCCGGACCCGACGATCAGGCCCAGCCGCGAATGCGATTTCAGGGGATGGACCGGAACGCGGACGGCGAGATCTCCCGTGCCGAGTGGCAGGGAGCCGCGCGCTCCTTTGCCGTCCACGACTGGAATGGCGACGGCAAGCTGTCTGGCGACGAAGTGCGTGTTGGCTCCCAGCGTGCCACCGACTGGAACACCATCGACGTCGACCACGATCCCAGCATTGCCGAGCGGTACCTCAGCTACACGGCGGCGGGCTTCCGAAATCTCGACCACAATCGGGACAGTCGCATTACGGCGAATGAATGGCACCACGACACGGAGACGTTCCGCCGTATGGATGTCAACCGCGACAACGCGTTGACCGAGGCGGAATTCCTCGGCACCGAGGACGACCTCCGCGGCGACCGGTTCGATGACATCGACGTGAACAACGACGGCCGGGTCAACCGGAACGAATGGTACGGCGGCACGGCCGCGTTCAACCGGCTCGATCGGAACAACGATGGCGTGCTCAGCCGCTTCGAAGTCGTCGGCGGCGAGAACTACAGTGACGACGGACTCGACCAGTTCAGGAACCTCGACTACGACAACAACGGCGTCCTCGCTCGGGACGAATGGCACTGGTCCGCGGGCAGCTTCAATGCACGCGACCTGAATCGGGACGGCACGATCTCCCGTCAGGAGTTTGCCCGAATCGGCGGCGCCCCAGGGACAGCCGCCGCGGGAGGGGCGCGAAGCACCGTCGTCGCGCCACGAACCGTCCGGGTCAACGCCAAACAGCGATGGTCCGACACGGGCATCGATGTTCAGGCGGGTGACGTCATCACGTTCAACTCGACCGGCACTATTACGATGGGAGCACCCGACGACAGCGCGACGCCCGCGGGGTCCACCACCGGACGGAAGGCGCCCGAGGCGCCGCTTCTCAACCAGCCGGCTGGCGTCCTCATCGCCCGCGTCGGTAACTTCAGTCCGATCTTCGTGGGCGGCCGTCGCCAACTGAGCGCGCCAGTGAGCGGCCGTGTCTATCTCGGGGTGAACGACGACTATCTGGCGGACAACGCCGGAGAGTTCATTGTCGCCGTGGGCGTGACACGGTAGCAACGAGCGGCGTTCACGAGTCGCGGACTGGTCGTCGGATACGCTCCGTCATCCTCGCGATTTTCTTCCTCGGCGAGCGACTGAGCCGGCGAGGGGCGATGGGGGTGAGGTGATCGTCGCCGGCTCGGTTTAGGCGTTCGCGGAATCTCGGTGGCATTACCTCGCGGGCGGAACAGATAGCCCTGACCGAGATGGCACCCCAGCTGTCGGCAGACCTCGGCGGCCTGGACGGACTCGATTCCTTCCGCGATCACTCGTACACCGAGTGTCTCGGCGACTTTCAGAATGGCCGCGACCATTTCCTGCCGCGGCTTGGCCGTGTCGATGCCGTAAATCAGCGTCTTGTCGATCTTCAGGTAGTGCGGCGGAACTTCAGTCAGTTCCAGAAGCCGCGTTTGCCCCGCGCCGAAGTCATCGTAGGCAAATTCGACACCGAGCCCGGTCAGTGACGTCTGAAGCGTGGCCATCGTGTCCACGTCCGTGACCGCCGACTCCGGAATTTCCAGCACAACCGGATGGGCCTCGCGCATCATCCGCAAAGGTGCGAACGAGTCCAGCAGTCCAGCGTGACCGAGTTCCTGCGGGTGAATGTTGAGAAAGAGCTTGGTGGTCCCTGGTAGCTGTGCGGACGCACCGACGGCAAGCCGCCGGAACAACTGACTCAACTCGATTGCCATACCGCACTGTTCGGCAAGCCCCAGGAGAACACTCGGACTTCGGCTCAACTCCGGATGAGTGCCGCGACCGAGCGCCTCGTACCCGACGACTTCCGCAGTGCGCAAATCCACGATCGGCTCGTAGACGAATCTCCGCGGCCTCAGTGCGAACCAGCTCCCGGAGCATCTCGGTGCCGCGAATGAGACTGAGAGGCTCCGCCAGCGGGAGCGCCTGGGTGGGCTGGCCGACGGCGGCGCTTGCCGCCGTCGCCATCGGCACGAGCGGATGAGGATGGCGGAAGCAGAACTCCACGTGAGCGAAATGGATGATGTCGCCGTCCTCGAGCACCTGCTCCACCACCCGCTGCCCGTTGACGAACGTTCCGTTGGTGCTCTGAAGGTCTCGCACCGCGTACCGATCACCGATCCTGACGAAGAGCGCGTGCTTCTTCGAAACCGCGCTCGAATAGATCGTGTGATCGGCGTCGTCGTTACGGCCGACGGTGAGCGGCAACGGCTCGAGCACCACCCGTTCGGCCGGGCCCCCTTGCTCTGGATACCGCTCGAGATGAGGGACTGGAGGCAGCGAGGAGGGATTGCCGCGTGACATCAGAACGTGTGTCTGAGCAGCGTGGGCCGACTGTCTCGGTCAGGTCAAGTCGGCCGATCGCATTGGGTCACCGCGTCGGGGTATCGCGCTCTGTCTTTCGTACTCGTCTTTGAAGCCTGGCAGGTAATCCGCGATGGTATCGATCGCCTTCGCGGTAGCCAGACCGAGGAGCGCGTCCGAGACAAGCTCCCACGTCGAAACCAGTTGCGCGACCTTTGGCCTTCCCTGAAGGCGAAGGCCCGGTCGCATCGGCGCCCTCCCATTCGCGGGCGCCATCGCGGCGCCCAGCAACACGCCGATGCCCGCTGCAGCCCCGAGAAACACGCCGGGATGGTTCCGATAGTGAACCTTCCAATCGGTGAGCTCCTTCGCCTTGAACTCCAAGTCCTCGAGATTGCGACCGAGTTCGTCGCGCTCCGCGCGGATCTCGCGCTCTATTTGGTCTGTGTTCGCGCCCATTTGTAGGTCTCCTCAACGGATTCCACCGTCTTCGGCGGCGGTAGGGTGACGAGTCGAAAACGTTTCGCACCGATCGAGGCGCAAATGCCGGCCACCGTCATCGTGCAGAGGCCCACCACGGCCGCGGCCGCCCACGGCGCGATCACCAGCTGCAAGGCGTACACGGCCGCGAGCAACAGGACCCCCGCGCCGAGCACGGCGGCGAGGGCCGCCACGGCGAGCAGCGTCGCGCCGCGTCCCAATCTTCTTCAGCTCGCCACGCACTTCTACCTGGGCCAGCCGCATCTCGGCACGCACGATGTGCTGGATGTTGCCGACAATGTCTCCCAGGACGGCGGCGATGGACCGGTCAGCGTCTGAAGTCATGATGGCCTCGGGCATCCCAGTCAGCTCCGGCGCAGCATGCGTCCGGCGAGAAATCCGACGGCCAGCGCGCCGATCAAGAAGGCGACCGGGTTGGCCTTGGCCTGCATCTGGAGATCCCCCAGCATGTCCTTCGGCTGCTTGTCCCGCAGGTATCTCGCCGTCCCGTCGAGCACCCTTGCAGCGCCATCCGCGAAGTCCTTCACCTTCGGTGAGCCCGGCATGGCGTCCGCGGTGGACCGAAGTGCGTCCGCGGTGCTCTGAACGCCGCGCGCCGCAGCGCCACGGCTCGAGTCGAGGGCGTCGAGCGCGTTCTGACCGATCGTTGAGGCCTCGTCTCTCAGCATCTTCGTCGCCGCGTCAAAATCGCCTGCTCTGTAGGGTGTGTCTGCCATTTTCATCTCCTTGCCCCGGTAAGGGGCGACCCAGCAGCAGACTGCAAGAGCTGGGCCGCCGCCGGCATGCGACGGCGACGCAGCACGGTGGGATAGATGGCGCGAGAACACACACTAGTGCTCCTAAGCCTCATCCTCTTTAGCCTCGGCCTCGTCGGCGTCCTCGTCCGCTTCCGAGTTCTCGACGCCGTCTTCATCGTCATCTTCGAATTCGTCGTCATCCTCGAACTCGTCGATTTCGCCGTCCGCCTCCTGCTCGGCGTCCAGCCCGACATCGCTGGGTCGATTCGGTGTGACCTGGTCGTCCTCAGGCGGCTGATTCGTTTTGACCTTTGACATGTTCCACTCCTGGGCGACTGGCTCAGCAAGGAGCATGCCCAACAGCATCACCGGCGGCAGCGGTTCCGGACCAGACGGTCGGCGTACGATAGAATCAACCTTCCTCTTTTGATCCACACGATGCCGGACAACACGCGACCAGGCGAGGGCTACTCGCAGCGAATGCTACGGGACCTGCGCGACTTACTCGCCGTCGTCGACCGGCGACTCCTGCAATTGGGTGATTACGGCACGCCGGAGGTCATCGCACACATGCAAGATCTGCGGGGCCGGACCGCCAGCCTGATCCAGCGGATCGAAACCGAGATTCCGAGCCGCCTCTCAGACCATCCCGGCAAGTGACAGCAGTCCCACGAGCATCATCGCGACGCCGCCGGCGCGCGCCACGATGACGCCTGCTGGCCCGGTCTTTTCGAGCAGAACGAAGGCCGCCAGCACGGCGACCCACACCAGGTTCATCACACCCACCACGAAGAGGACGCACATCAGCGCCCAGCACCGCCATCACTCACCTCCGCGCTTTCCATACTACCGCCATCGCCGAGCGCCGCCAGCGCCCGCTGCGCGATCTCGACCGCGTCCCGCAGATGACGCGCCATGGCCTGGTTGTCAATCCGTCGCACGGTGTCATGGTCGCCACCGACATCGAACCACTGGACCTCACCAACAAGATGCCGGCCGAAGGCTCCGCGTCGGTGCGGCCCGTCCTCGCGGAGCCGCCTCGAGCTTCGCAGCATGAGGACTGGCCCGTCGTACTGCCACCGGCGGTACTTGAGGCGAGCCATCTCGAACATCAACACGGCCTCGGCTGCTCGCTCGAGTGACGCGCGCGTCGCTGAACTGCAGCGTCGAACGCCCTTCGCGGGCCCGCCGACCCATTGTCACCGCCAGCCTCTTCGCGAGCGCCGCACGCGGCACGAGACGACCGGCGCTGGCGCGCGCCACTCGCCAGCCGCGTCGCCACCATGGCTGATCGCCAACCGGGACGACAGGCGGGTCAATCATCAGCAGCGGCCCCACGCACTGACCTGCCTGCCGCAACTGGTTCGCCATCTCGACCGCGAGCAAGGCGCCGGCACAGGCGGAGCCCAGAAAATACGGACCGGCGGGCTGCACGCTCCGCATCGCCCGCACGTACTCACGCGCCATCTCTTCGATGGAGTTGCTCCGCATCCGATCGCGATCGAGGCCCGGCACCTGAAACGCGTAAACCGGTTGGTCCGCACCAAGGATCTCGAGGATGTGAGGGCTCACGAACGCGTGGCCCAGCCGGCCGTGCACGAAGAACAGGGTCGGGCGGGTACCAGCGGTTCTGAGCGGCACGAGCAACGGTGGACGTCCGCTCGTATCGGAGGACGAGACCTGACGGACCCGTCGGATCGCGTCGGCTACGCCGCCGACCGTGGCGTCCTTCACGAGTATCTGGAGCGGAATCCGAACTTGCAGCGCGTGCTCGAGCTGTTGATGGAGAACCGTGGCCTGGAGCGAGTCGCCGCCGAGCAGGAAGAAATCCGACGACCGGTTCACGGGCCCGCATCTGAGCACACGTTGAAACACGCCGGCGACCTGTCGTTCAATGTCGTCGATCGCTCCGTCGACCTCGGATGTGGCCGCGACGACTGCCGGCGTTGACTGATCGCCGGCGGCGAGCTCACGAAGGCGCTCGCGATCGAGCTTGCCATTCGGCTGTGGTGGGCAGCGACGACAGTGGATGGAAGTGCGCGGGCACTTTCCACTCGGGCAGACGCGCGCGTAGCCGCTGTCGCACGGACGACGCATCGAACAACCGAAGGTCGACGGTCACCACGAACGCGTGCAGCCGCGTTTCGCCGAGGTCGCTCGATACCATCGCGGCGTCCGACACCTCGTCGAGCTCGCGGAGCGCCGCCTCCACTTCGCGGATTTCGACGCGGTAGCCTCTGATCTTGACCTGCTGATCCGCCCGTCCGAGAAACGCGAAGCGGCCGTCCGCGACGAACCGGCCACGATCACCGGTGCGGTACGACCGGCGCTGGGGGTCTACCGGGTCGTCGAAGAACGCGCGGGCAGTCTCGTCCGGCCTGCGCCAGTAGCCGTCGGCCAGATACGCGCTCGACACGACGAGCTCGCCGGTCTCCCCCATCGGTACCGGCCGGCCGTCGGAATCGACGAGCGTCAGCACCATATCTTCGACGGGTCGGCCCGCCGTCACGGTCTCCGCCGAGACCGGCGTGCTGTGATCGATGCGGCTGGTCGTCAACAGCGACGTCTCCGTGGTGCTGAAGCGATGCAGCAAGCCGCACGGCGGTTGGAAATGTTGGCGCCACGCGTCGATGTCCGATTGCGCCACGCTGTCGCCACCGAGCGAGACCAGCCGGACGAACGGGAAGCGCCGCTCTCGATCGATGGCCGCGAGGAATCGGCGAAAGAGCTGCACGGGCGGACGAAGAAGCGTGATCCGTTCAGCGTCGATCCAGTCGGCAAATGCCGAGAGCCCTGCCGGGACGACGTCGAACACGCACAGGGCGGCGCCGAGCAGCAGGGCGCCGGCCAAGTCAGCCTGGGACGCACCGAAGCTGCAGTGCGTGACGAGCGACTGGCGGTCGGCGGGCGTGATGCCTTCATGGAGCGACGACAGCCACACGCGGTGCAATACGGCGCGGTGGCTCCTTGCGACACCTTTCGGCCGGCCAGTCGTTCCCGACGTGAAGAAGACCGTTGCCGGATCGCGAGGCCCAGCGATGGGCGGCGGGTTCTCGATCGAGCCGCGCCTACTGCATTCCTCGAGCGTGATCACCCGGCAGGATCCGTCAGACAGCTCGCGAGCCCGGGCGGCGTGCGTCTCGGTGGCGAGAAGAAGATCTGGCCCGGCGTGGCGCACGATCTCAGCCTGCGCCGCGGGCGGCAGGCCCGGATGGATCGCGAGATAGGCCTTGCCCGCCTTCAGCACGCCCATCGTCGCCACCACCATCTCCGGTGACTGATCGACGAGATAGCCAACGCACCCGGCTCCCGGCGCAGTGTGCGCGCGGATGGCGTGCGCGATCCGGTTCGCGTCCTCGTTGAGTGTCCGATACGTCCACTGGCGGCCGTTGCCGCTCAGGGCCAGCCGATCGCCGGCGGTGTCGGCGACCTGCTCGAAGCGGCCTTGAACGGTCTGTTCAACGTCCGCTCGCGTGAATCTCACGTGATCCTCCACCCGCCGCCGTCTCGCTCGACGATGAAATCCGCGGGACGTGCGGACGACGCACGGTCTGCGCCAGTCAGGTTCAGGAGGACGATGGCGTCACGTCTGATGCGACCCGATCGCGCCAGCTCACCGGCCGCCGCAACGGTGAGCGCCGACGCCGCGCAGATGTCGAGGCCTTCCGTGTCCTGGGCCAACTCGCGCCCGCGTCCGATCGCTTCCTCGTCGGCCGCCAGCATCGTGCCCCCGGACGCGAGAACCATTTTGCGAATGATGGGATAGACGTGGCGGGGATCGCCTCGATGTGTGGCCTTGGCCGCGCCACGAGGCCGGGCCACGATGTCGGCTGGATCGACGGTCGCGTCACCTCGTTCGAACGCGCGCGCCATCGGTGCGCACGACGATTCCTGCACGCACACGAGCCGTGGGAGCGAGCGCGTCAGACCGAGCGCCTGAAGTTCGCGGGCGGCGCGGTCCGCGGCGTACACCCCGATGGCACTGCTGACACCCTGGATGTAGTACTCGATCTCGCCACGGACTTCGAGCGCGGCTTCCAGATACACGGTCTTGAGGCCTTCGCGCCTCGCGAAGAAGAAAAATCCATCGTCTCGCACAAGGCCCGCTTGGGCGGCAAACCACGCCGCCGCTTCACCAGCGCCGACGAACGACTCGTTCGGCGTCCAGTACAACCGCACGTTCGGCTGATCGAAATGTGCGACGCGGTCGAGGAACTCGTCGCCGACGAACGCGTGCATGGTCATGTCCGGAAAGCGCGACATGACCCGCGCCATCGACGTCGCCGCGTTTCCCGTGGACGCGTTCACGAACTCCCGGACGCCGAGCTCGGCGAGCGCGGCGATGACCACGCTCGCCTGACGATCTTTCACAGTTTTCGTCGGATTGTCGGCCTCGACCTTGACCCAGAGCGCATCGAGGCCGAGGACCCGTCCCATCCCCCGAGCGTGAAGACAGCGCGTGCGACCTTCGCCGCTGTCGAAGATCGAGGAATCCGATCGCAGAGGCAGCAGATCGCGGAATCGTTCCATCGTCGGCCGGTCCGCGCTCCCAATCCGGACCCGGTCGAAGTCGTACCAGACCTCGATCAGACCACCGCATCGTGGACACGTCCCGGTGAGCGACCAGGGCTGGCCGAGCGAGCACGAGACGCACGCCAGCGTGGGCAGGGTCGCCGTACTCACTGCGGGTGCTCGCTCACCTGGACGACGGTGGTGTTGCCGAAGGGCACCACGAAGGTGGTCTCGGGCTGCCCTGACAGAGTGGCCGCCAGATCGCACGCGGCCGGCAGACTGTCGGCCCGATGAAAGCCAAGGCGCTCGACGTCGGCGGGCGGCAGCGATGTCACCATGATGACGTGCGCACGCCCCGTGGCCTCGCCAAGGTAGAGCGCGTTGTGGGGATGGCGCAGTTCGCCGCAACGGAACCGGCGGTCGAGCTCCCCGCGATCGCGAACGTCGCCGAGCTCGCGCAGCCACGGCGCCATGCCCTCGGGGCATTCGGCCGCAAAGATGATCGCGCCGCCTCGGCGGACGGCGTGATGGTTGTTGACGACGGCCTTGAGCGCCTGCACCGCGTTCACGTCCGTGTGTCCGCCGCCGCAGCTCAGGAACATCCAGTCGGCGTGTCGCTCGACCGGCGGCGAATCGCCGCGTCTCACTTCATCGACTGCGGCGGCGTGGCTGCCCTGCATGTCGCCGCCAAAGGCGTGGACCAAGCGATTGCCGGCGTCGAGCACGGAGCACAGCGTGAAATCAGGCGGCGCCATCAGCGCCGCCTCGAGCATGTCCTCGTGGATCGGGTTGCCCGCGAGGCTCCCGTTGCGAGCCTCCGGTGTGAGGTGGACCGTGGGCTCGGATGTGGTCGCCATCCGGTGGTTGAACACGATGGTGTCGAAACCGGCAACGCCGGGCAGCACGGCCTTTCGACCTCCGGTGAAGCCGGCGAAGTAGTGGTAGGTCACGCGCCCGGTCGCGATCTTGAGGTCCGCGTCGAGATAGGTCCGGCTCAGCGCGACGCGATTGCCGCGTGAGGTCGTGCCGACGACGTCGAGGTTGGATCGGCAGTCGTGGCCCTGGAAACGCACCCGGCGCGCGCAGTCGGCGCCAGCCAGGAGCGGCGCGTCCTCGGCGCGCCAGTTGTCGTGCGTGCCGGTGGCTGCGTAGACGAGAATCCGATCGTCGCCGATGCCGGCCGCGTTCAGACGGCCGACGATGCGCGGCAGGAAGACGTGGCTGCCGGTTCGGCGTGTGCGGCAGGCGATGAGGATGATCGCGCGACGCCGGCCGCGCGCCAGCTCCTCGAGAGGCTTCGCATCGACCGGCCGATCGAGCGCCTCGTCGACGAGGTCCGCCTCGTCGCGCGAATGCCCGTGATACTCCGGCTGCAGGACGCGCACGTCACCGGGTGCATTACACGCGAGCCATCCGTCGCCATATGTCAGTCGGACATTGTTCATCCCACGCCGCCCCGAAAAGCCCATCACGTGTATCAGGTTTTTCCAACCGGTGCTACCCGCGCGGTCGTGGCAAGCTAGCAGGCGACATGCTTGATCTCGTTCGGGACATCCTCATGGATGCGACCCTCGCCGGCGCGCGCGCGGTCGTCGATGTGAGACGCCGCGGCACGGTGACGGCGCGCTACAAGACCGGCGCGGAGCTCGTGACAGACGCAGACGAAGCGTCGGATTCCGCGATGCTGGCGATTCTCAGAAGCCGGCTCGGTGCCCTCGACCCGTCGATCAGCCTGCGTCTCGAGGAATCCGGAAGCTCCGGCTCGCAAGCCCGCCGGCATGTCGGCGCCGATCCGCTCGACGGCACCAGCCACTTCGCCGCCGGCGGCACGATGTACTCCGTGCAGGCCCACTACGTCGAAGACGGCGTGCCGCTGGTTGGCGTGGTGTTCCAGCCCGAGGTGTTTCTGCCCCTGGCCGAGAGCGAGCGTTGCGTCGGCCGCCTCGTCGACGCGATTCGCGGCGGAGGCGCATTCGTCCGCCGAACCGAGTTCGACGGCGCGACCTTTCAGATGACGGCGCCGCGCAATGTCGAACGGCGGCCGCCATCCGGCCGTCACACGTTCGTGGCCGCGGTGCCTATCACGACCAAGATGTCGCCGGCCGAGCGAGCGACCGCGCAGCGTGTCTATGAGAGCGGACTCCTCGCCGCCAGCATGGGCGTCGGCAACGCCGGCGGCAACGCGATGATGGTCGTCTTCGGCGGTCAGGACGTGTACGCCAACCTCGGCGCAGGCGAGGAACTCGACCTCGCGCCGCCGCAGGTCATCGCGGAAGAGATCGGGCTGACGGTGTGGGGACCTGATCGCCGGCCGCCGGTGTGGCACGTGCGCAAGATGCCCGTGCTCTTTGCGCCCGACGACGAGACGGCCGAACGGTTTTTCACGGCCGCAGGGCTGTGAACCTGTCACGCATGAAGAGCATGAAGACCTGATCGGATTTGCCGCGTCTTCATGGCTTGTTTCTTCGAGCCTTCAGGGGTTCATTTCGATCGCGGCCACGGCGTCTCCGCCACAGGCGTCAGCGGCTTGCCGTCGTCGAACCAGCTTTTGAGGTTATCCACCACGAGCTGACCCATGGCGCGCCGCGTGTGCACCGACGCGGAGCCGACGTGCGGCAAGAGCACGACGTTCGGCAACGCCATCAGTTCCGCCGGCACATTCGGTTCGTCGGCAAACACGTCGAGGCCGGCGGCGTGGATCGTCCGGTTGCGAAGCGCATCGATGAGCGCCGGCTCGTCGACCGAGCTGCCTCGCCCCACGCTGATGAGAATGCCCGTCGGACCCAGTGCGTTCAGCACGTCGGCATCGATCAGATGGCGCGTCGATGGACCGCCTGGCACGATGACGATCAACGTGTCCACGTCGGCCGCCATCGCGCGCAAGTCCGCGTAGTGCCGGTACGGCACGTCCGCGCGCTTCGTGCGCGTGTGGTACACGACCGGCACCTTCATCACGTCCAGGCGCCGGGCGATTGTGATGCCGATACGGCCCAGACCGACAATCCCGATCGTCCGATTGCGAAGCGACGAGGTCAGCGGATACGCGCCGTCGGTCACCCACTTGCCGGCGCGCAGGTGGCGCTCGGCGGCTGACAGCTCTCTCACCGTCATGAGGAGCAAGCCGAGGGCCGTGTCCGCGACTTCCTCGGTCAGCACGTCGGGCGTGTTCGTGACGATGACCTGACGCTCGGCGGCCGCCGCGAGGTCGATGCCGTCGTACCCGACGCCGAAGCTGGCGATGATCTCGAGACGAGGCAGCCGCTCGATCAGGGCGCGGTCGATCCGCGCGTGCCCGCCGCGGGCCAGGCCGCGAACGCGGGGACCGGCTTCGGTGAGCCACGCCGCCTGGTTCGGGATGTCCAGGAGGTGGTGAACCGTGAACAGCTGTTGAAGACTGGCGGACGCATTCGCTTCCAGCCGGTCGGGAATCAGAATTTCCACGCTTTTCAACACGGTGCCAATATTATTCGTTCAACAGGAGTCCTCCATGCACCGTCATTTCCGGCGTGATCGTGTTGCTGGTCGTTCTGTCCCTGACCGTGACGGCCGCGGCGCAGTCCTCGCTCGTGCCCGCGACCCCGGACAATGCGGCGGCGTTCCTCGGCAACTGGACCCTCAACGGCACTGGCGCGAACGGGCCGGCGTCGTTTGCATTGACGGTGAAGACGGAGGGAGGAAAGGTTCTGGCTGAGATTACCGGCCCGCAAATGCCGCGGCAGGCCATTACCGACATCTCGAAGGCGGCGACCGCGCTCGTCCTCGCGTTCAACTTCGACTATCAGGGCCAGCCCATTCCTGTGGCGCTCACGCTGACTCCGGCCGACGGGAAGATCGGCGTGTACATGGACTTTGCCGCCGGCGCCTATGTCCTGGAAGGTGGCGCCACGAAGGCAGAGTCGAAGCCCCAGCCGTAGCCAACACAAAAAACTGCTCGGGTGAGTTTTACGTTTTTCGTAAAACTCACCCGGCCAATTTTTCTAGATTGCCGGAACCAAACCGTCGGCCGCCCCGTAATAGCCTACAATGCAGGCAATGTCGGGACGGTCCCTGTATCTGGGTGAGCTCGAGCACCTCCTGCTCCTCGCCATCCTCAAGTGCGACGAGCACGCGTACACCGTGCCGATCCGCGCGATGCTCGCCGAACAAGGCGGCCGGCGGCTCTCGCGCGGGGCGCTGTTCACCTCGCTCGATCGGCTGGAAACCAAGGGCCTCGTCCGCTCGCGCATGGGCGATCCCCTGGCGGAACGCGGTGGACGCGCCCGGCGATATTTCGAGGTCACGGCCGCCGGTCTCAAGGCGCTGCAGGCCGCTCGTTCCGCGCTCGCGACGCTGTCTGAAGGTCTCGACGCTGTGCTGGAGTCCAGCTGAGTCAAAATCATACGACCCAACGCCCACCGTTTCTTCCCCACCGCAACTCGCCCGCCGCCTCGTCGGCCGTCTCATCAGCGACGATCGATGGCGGGACGTGGCGCTTGGCGATCTCGACGAAGAGTTCAGGGACGTCGCCGCGCGTCGTCCGGCATGGATGGCCGGCCTGTGGTCCTGGGCGCAGGCCGGATCGTTTGCGACGCACGGCGCCGGGCAGTCCCTGTCGTCGTTCCTGGCGCCCGCGGGAGATGGACCGATCGGCAGTGTGTGGCGTGACTCCGGCTGAGCGCGCGTTCGCTCGCGCATCAGCCGCTCGTGACCGCCGTGGTCCTCATCACCCTGGCGCTTGGGCTCGGCGCCAACGCCGCGACGTTCGGCCTGGTGGACCGCCTGCTCCTTCGGCCCTTCCCCTTCTCGAACGTCGATCGCCTCGTCGTGCTCTCCGAGCGCGCCCCGAACAGCATCGGCGATCAAGGCACCGTCGCGCCCGCGAACTTCCTCGAGTGGCGGCAACAGGTGTCCACGCTCGGCCGTGTGACGTCGACCTGTGGTGGGATGTCAACCTCGCCGGCGGCGATCGTCCCGAGCGCGTGCAGGGACACCTCGTCTCCGCGAACTTCTTCGAGACGCTTGGCGTTGCGCCCATCCTGGGCCGCACATTGCAGGCGAGCGACGAGGTCTGGGGACAACACCATCAGGTCGTGATCAGCGAGGCGCTCTGGCAGCGCCGTTTCGGTGGCAGCCCCGACGTCATCGGCCGGACCATTCGCGTTGACGGTGAGACCCGCACCATCGTCGGCGTGGCGCCTCGGGCCTTTGCGTTTCCATTCGGGACGGACGTCTGGGGTCCGCTCGCGTTCACGCCGGAGCAAGCGGCAAACCGTGGTGCGCATTACCTGACAGTCTTCGGCGAGCTTGAACCGGGCGCCGACATCGAGCGCGCCCGCGCCGAGCTGTCCACGATCTACGCAAGACAGAAGGAAGCGCACCCCGAGCCGATGCGCACACGCGAGCTCATCGTCTTGCCGTTCACTACGGCGATGGTGGACATCGGGTTGGTGCCGATCCTCGGACTCTGGCAGTCCGCGGCGCTTTTCCTGCTCCTGATTGGCTGCTTCAACATCGCGGGTCTGCTGGTGGCCCGGGGATCCGATCGCCAGGGTGAGCTGGGGATTCGACTCGCCCTCGGCGCGAGCCGCGGACAAATCGTCCGCCAGCTTTTTGTGGAAAGCATGGTGCTCGCGGCCGCCGCCGTTCCGCTTGCCCTCGCGACAGGATGGCTGGCGCTTCGCGTGCTTCGTGACTCGATGCCGGCGAAGATTATCCCGTTCGTCAGCGGGTGGACTGAACTCGGGATCGATCTCCGTGTGGCGCTCGTCATGATTGCGGCCACGGGAATCACGTGTCTGGTGTTCGGGTTGTGGCCTGCGATCTCCGTCTCAGGTGTCACGCCAACGGCTCCCCTCCGCGAAGGCGGACGGACGATGACGGCCAGCGCCGGCCGAAGCCGCCTGCGGCGTGGCCTCGTGGTCGCCGAGATCGCGCTGGCGCTGCCGCTGCTCGTGGCCTCGGGCCTTGCGGCGCTCGCCGCCCATCGTCTGGCGAACGGGCCGCAGGGATACGAGCCGAGCGGCGTGTTCCAGATGCGGATGATTCTGCCTGCCGCCACCTATAAGGACGCGGACGCATGGCGCCAGTTCGGCCGCCGGCTGATTGAGCGGGCCGAGTCCGTCACGGGAGTCGAGGGCGTGGGCATCACCTCCGTCATCCCGGCTGGCGTTTCCAATCAGACGCGGCGAATCTCGATCGACGGCGTGCCGGAGAATCCCGACGCACCGGTCGAGGTGAACTACCGGGCGATCTCATCCGGATATCTCCAGACGATGGGAATCCCCATCCACTCGGGCCGGTCGTTTGCCGCGGCCGATCGTGACGGAAGCCAGCGTGTCGCCATCATCAGCCAGTCGCTCGCAGAGAAGTACTTCGCCACGGGGGCCGCGCTGGGGCGACGGATTCGGGTTGGCGAAGGCGAGGATGCATGGACGACCGTGATCGGTGTCTCGCGCGATACGGTCGACGACTGGTTCATCTCGCGCCGCGTGCCGACCATGTACGTGCCATTCGACCAGGCGCCGACCAACACGGTCAATCTCGTCGCGCGGACCGATCGCAACCCGGTCGAGCTCGCCGCCGGCCTTCGGCACGCGCTCGCGAGCGTCGACGTCGCGCAGCCGGCGTTTGCCGAGATGCCCCTTCGGGACTCGCTGCACGAGCGAACGGCCAGCCTGCGGCTCGTCGCCGGGTTCATGGGCGCGGTGGGCGCGCTCGCCTTGCTGCTCGCCGGCGTGGGCGTCTACGCGCTGATGGCGCACTACGTCGGGCAGCGCCGGCACGAGTTGGGTGTTCGCATGGCGCTCGGCGCCTCGACAGGCGACGTGCTCAAGCTGGCCGTCGGCCACGGCATGAAGCTCGCGGCCATCGGCATCGTGCTTGGTCTCGGCGGGGCCGCGGCCCTGTCGCGTCTCATCGAAAACGCGATGCTCGGCGTCATCGCGCTGGAGACCCGCTCTTTGTCGCGGTGACAGGACTGTTGCTGATCGTGGCGTTCGCCGCCTCGCTCGTGCCGGCCGCGCGCGCGTCGCGGCTGGATCCGACGGTGCTGAGGCGATAAGGCACGTCCACCACGAAGGCATGAAGAACTTCTCCATGGCTTCAGGGTGAACATCCTTGATGCCGCTCAGACGGTAATTCCTTGAGACGTGCGAAGGCGGGTTGCACGTGCGCCATGAAAATCAAAAGAGATTCTTCGTGTCTTCATGGTGAAGCTCTATTCCACGATCTTCGATCGCTCCCGTTCGGTCCACGCGCAGAGTGCCTGTTTGTCGGCGTCGGTGAGGGCAGCCGACTTGTGCGCGATCAGGTAGACGACATCGGCATCTCGCCTTCGCGCACCTCCGTGCACATCTCCTCGAGCCGCTCACGCGCCTCTCTCGGCGTGTAGTCGGCCCAGTTCGACAGACGACACGTGGCGTCGGGCGTCGTTGACATGTGAGACCAGCAGCCACGACACCGGCGCGACGTTGCTGTACCACGGCCACACGGTGGCGTTCGAATGGCAATCGCGACACGAACGATCCCAGGATCGCCGACACCTCAGGCGTCACGGCCAGCCGAGCCTGAATCGTTCGCGACGGGTCGATGGGCGGGTTCGTCCGCGCGGGCCGAATGACTTGCGCCACGACAAACAACACGACCACGGTGCGGACAATAGTCCTCGCTGACGGACGCGGCATCGGAACAACCTCCTCGACAAATGGACCCGCAAAGTGTGCCACGCGGCGGCGCGTGCTGACTTGCGTAGCCGCAGGACGCGGGGAGGCCTCGATCGCCGCGCCAGTTCGATAGAGCGCGGTGTCGGTCTGAACCAGAGGCCTATAGGACCTTCAGGACCAAAAGGATCGACAGGACCGACGAATTGCCGCTCTGGCGTATACTGAAGCGTCAGCCTCGGGCTGACGCCCGCCAGCGTTCCAAGTAGCACCCCCGCGTCGGGTGCGCGCCGACCGGCATCGCCGGAGCCCTTGCGCTTTCACCAATTCTGATGGAGCGCGATCGATCCGAAACACCTAGGATCATCGTGTACCAGAAACCGACCTTTACGTCGGAGCCCGAGCCCAAGCGGCCTGAATCAGTGTGCCCGTTCTGCACGTCGCCCAAGGTGGCCCACAACCCGAAACAGTCGTCGTCCTACTACCGTTGCGAAGCGTGCGGTCAGGTCTGGCACCCCGATCGCCTGCGCCCTGGCATTCCCGACTACCGCCGCTGGCGGTAATCCTTCGGGAGGACAGTGATGATACTGGGCAAGAAACAAGAGGAGAAGGTCGCGCACACGCAGGACATCCTGTCGGATCTCTACCGGCTCATCGAGGCACTCGATCGGCGGGTACCGCGGCTGGAGCGGCTTGGAGAGTCGCAGATCGCGCATGACGCGTCTGAAATTCGCGAGCGCGCCGTGAGCCTGATTCAGCGCATCGAGGGGAATACGCGTAAGGAATGATGCGTGACGGTTCAAGGTTAATGGTTCAGGGGGTCGGGTTCTGGTTCATGGTTTCAGGTTCAGGGTTCACCGGGTTGAACAAGGAACCAGAACCAGGAACCCTGAATCGTGAACCTGAACCCGACCCCCTGAACCCTTAACCCTGAACCGCTACAGCAAGAATCACGAACATACCGCCAACGACGACAGCTAGACCAGCGACCACCGACAGAAGAATCGCCCGCCTGACGTCCTCAGCCGTGCCGAGCTCAGGGTCTGCCGCATCGCCAATCCACGCCTCAGTGACAAGCGCACCGTTGAGCCAGATCGGACCGACAATCCGCCGCTCGAGTGCGCCGGCCGTCGCAGCCTCGCTCCACCCCGAGTTCGGCCCGAGCAGAATGCCGTGCTGCTGAAGACCGACGGTCCACGCCTTGCGGCCGGAGAAGCCAGGAAGGACCGCCGCAACGGCACTGATGACCAGCCAGGACAGTCGCGCGGGCACAAAGTTCATCACGTCGTCCAGCCGCGCCCCGCACCAACCGAAACGAAGGTATCGCTCGGACTTGTACCCCACCATCGAGTCCATCGTGCTCACGACTTTGAACACGACGAGCCCGGGCAGTCCCGCGACGACGTACCAGCAGACCGGGCTCACGAACCCGTCGGTGAGATTTTCGCTGAGACTCTCGACGGCCGCCCGGCGGCAAGCGGCTGCGTCCATCCGATCCGTGTCGCGGCCCACGAGCGCGCGGACGGCCTGACGAGCACCGCCCAGATCATCCGCGCGCACGGCGCGCTCGATCTTCCAGACGTGATGCACGAGATCGCCGAGCGCGAGCAGGCTGTAGAGGATGAACGCATGTACGAACCACGCCAACCACGTGGACGCGGCGTTGGCGAGCGCGACAGTACCGGAAGTCGCGGCGAGCGCGACCGCGGTGAGCAGCACGAACAGCATGATGCCGCCGCCGTAACCGTCGGCACCGAGCGCACGCAGGCGAGTCTCGATCGCGGTCAGCAGCCGGCCGACCAGCCGGATGGGATGCCAGGCGTAGACGGGATCGCCGATCGCCAGATCGACGACGACGGCCACGCCCAGGAGGACCGCCGAACCAGCGAGCAGGTCGATTAGCTGGTGCGCCACTTCTCGGACCAGCCGAGCGCCACGGCGGCGAGCACCAGCGCCTTCACGTCCTGGTCAGCGTGGGGCCGGAGGCGGGAGCGGAACTCCGCCCACCGGTGAACCTGCGCCGCCAGGTTCGCGGCAAGGCTCGCCGCCTGCTGCACCATCGCGTCGGCGGCCACGCCCTCAGGAATGGTGCCGTATCGCACCCTGTCGCACGTCGTCGCGAGCGCGTGCGCCGAAGCGCCGACGAGCGGCTCGTAGAAGACCGCCTTTGCGTTCTTCTTCAAGAGTTCCAGGTCCGACGCTCCGAGGAGCGATGCCAGCTCCTCGAAGATCGATGCCTCTCGAATCCCGAAGCGTCCAAGCGCGTGGAACAGTCCCCGCGTGTAGCTCGCCTCGAGCCCGTTCTGCCAGCGAAGCGCTTCCATCGTGGCCCGCCGCACGGCCACGCCAATGAGCTCACCGAACTTCATGTGCGTGCTCGCCGACGTGAGCACCGGCAGACCCTCCACCGGTGCCGCAAGGCAAAACTGATCGGTGCCGGTGCCGGTCGCGAGGTCGATGTATCGCTTGCTCGGGACGGCCAAACGCTGAAGCGCCGCCGTCTTGCCCTCGGTCATCGTCACCGCCGCCCTCGCGAGCGTCCCCGGCGTCATCGGCCGGTTGACGAGCAGCAACGTGTTGATGGTGCCGGTGTAGTCAGGCACCTTCCGGATTCCGTCCGCGGTTTCCCGCCACGCGGCCGGTTCGCCCGCGGCCGTCGCGTTGCCCTCCACGCCCGCGGTCACCGCCGCGGTGACCCTGAGATCCTCATCGCTCTCGTGCGCGAGCCCGACGTAGTTCATGTTCGCCGCCGTGCCCATCACCGCCGCGCTCTCGGACGGGATACCAGCTTCGCCGCACACGAGGTTGTGGTACGCCTCGAGCCCGCCATCGACGATGACGGCGTGGCGTTCGAGATGGCCGGTGCCTTCGCAGCTTTGATGGTTGAGGAGGTACCGCACGTGGCTCGCCTGGCCGCCATTCCGCGCCGATGTGCTGAGCACCTGGTGTTCCTGATTCAGCTCAGCCACCAGAAAGCGGCCGGATCGCCGGAGCGTGTAAGTCGTCTGGCTTGCAAGCGTTTCCCACTGCATCGTCATTGCCATCTTGAATCAAAGAGCACATACCATGAAGACATGAAGTTCGAATCCATGTGCTTCATGCTCGTGATGCGTCCGACGCTCGCAGAAGCTCACGACCGAGTCGATCTTCATGTGCTCCATGTTCTTCATGGTTTGGCTCTTTCACGAACAACTGCATCCAGATTGCGCCCGTTCGCCTCGAACCAATCCGCGAGCCGTTCGTACTCCTGCGCCTTCGATGTGACGACCGGCGCGTCGATGCCGAACAGCTCCGCGCATACGCCGGGGTGCTCGAGCGCGCCGTGCAGATAGGTGCCAATCACACCCGGCACGACGGCGCCGTCGGGCAACCCATCTTCGAGGGTCGCGAACGGCAGAATCTCGGCCGATCCGACCGGCGTCGTGTGTCCAAGATGGATCTCGTAACCGCCGAACTCGACGCCACGCCGCGTCCGAGCGGCGACCGCGCGCGTCCGCTTCTCGCCCGTCAGCGTCGTCGTCACCGGCAGCAGTCCGAGTCCGTCCGCTTCCCCGCCGGCTTCCATGCGTGAGCGGGTCCGCGATCCGCTGGCCTAGCATCTGGTAGCCGCCGCAGATGCCGAGGATGGTCGCGCCCTGACGATGCTGGCTCACGATCCAGTCCGCGAGCCCGGTTTCGCGCAACCACGCCAGGTCCAGGAGCGTGTTCTTTGAACCGGGCAGGATCACGACGTCATACGAGCTCGGCGGCGGCGAAGTAATCCAGTCCGCCCACGTCAGCAGCCGAAAGTCTGTGGCATTCGAGAGCCGCGGAAATCTCACGATCGCGGTCAGGCCACCAGGCGGCGCTGGCGCAGTCGGACGCGTCCCTACGGCCAGGCTGTCCTCGGGGTCGAGGTGGACGTCGTCTAGATAAGGATAGACACCAAGGCAGGGAGACCCGGTCTTCGCTTCCAGCAGACCCACGCCGTCATCGAAGAGCGACCGATCGCCACGGAACTTGTTGATTGAGAAGCCACGAAAGAGCGCGCGCTCGTCCGGCGTGAGCAGACCGACCGTGCCGACGACCGATCCGAACACGCCGCCGCGCTCGATGTCGGCGACGAGCAGCCACGGTGCGCGGATTGCGGTCACGAGCCACAGGTTGACGAGATCGTGCTCTCGCAGATTGATTTCGCTTACGCTGCCGGCGCCTTCGATCACGATGACGTCGAAGCGCTTGGCAAGATCGGCGTAGGCATCGAGCACCGTCGTCCGGAGCGCGCTCGCGTGCGCGTAGTACTCCCGCGCCGCCATCGTCTTCCACACGCGGCCGTTGACCACCACCTGGCTGCAGCCGTTCCCGGCAGGCTTCAACAGGATCGGGTTCATCGCCGGCTCCGGCTCGAGCCCACAGGCCTCGGCCTGCGCCACTTGTGCGCGGCCAATCTCGCCGCCCGCGCGACACGGGTACGAATGGTTGGACATGTTCTGCGCCTTGAACGGCGCGATCGACAGGCCCTGACGACGGAGCCATGCGCAGATCGCCGTGACCATCCAGCTCTTGCCGGCGTTCGATGACGTGCCGCCGACGAACAACGGTCGCGCGGTCACTGCCGGCCTCCCCGCCGGACGAGCCACACGAGGTGCGGTCCGCCGATGAACGCGGTGATGGCGCCGGCGGGCACCTCGGCCGGCGCAAGGACGAAGCGGCCGAGCGCGTCGCACGTGGCAAGCAGGACGCCACCCAAAAGAAAAGAACACGGCATCACGATCCGATCGTCGCCGCCGACGCGCGCGCGCAGCAGATGCGGAACCACGAGACCGACAAACCCGATGGGTCCAGTCAGCGCAACGGTCGTCGCCGCGAGCACCGAGCCGCAGACGTACCCGATGACGAGCGATCGCTGAACGGTCGCGCCGCGTGTGGCGGCCCACGCTTCGCTGATCGCCAGCAGATTCCACTGGCGCGCCTGCCGGACAATCACGACGCTGAGGAGCACGACCGCCCCGAGGTAGATCCAGAGCGTCTGGAACTCGATCGCGTCCAGGCTGCCGATGAGCCACCGCGAGATCGCGTACGACTGCGACATGCCGCTGAGACCATGCACGAGCAGGATCATGGCGCCGCAGATGCTGTTGATCGCGATGCCGGCCAGAAGAAGTCCCGAGACGGACAGTTGGCGCTGGCGCGTGGCAGCGCCGATCACGACGACAAGCACGACCGCCGCGCCGCCGAGCGCGCCGGCCCAGATCCCGAAGACGCCGGCCGTCAGGTGCCACTCGAACGCAATGGCGAGCACGGCGCCGAGCGAGGCGCCGGTCGAGACGCCGAGCGTGTACGGCGTCGCCAGCGCATCGCGCAGCATCGACTGAAACAGGCTGCCGGCCAGCGCGAGCGCACCGCCGGCGACGAGCCCCAGCAACGTCCGCGAGGCCCGGAGCCGAGTCAGGATCGACCAGTCCGGTTCCTGTCGCGCCCACACGTTCCCGAAGTCGAGCGTCGTCGGTCCGATGAACGGCAGCACGGCCGCGGCCGTCACGAACGCGACCAGCGACAGGCCGATCCACGTCCGCGCCGATCGCGCGGTCGCCGGCGTCATTGAAATCGCACCCACCGCCGTGCGTGTGCCGCCGCTGGCCTGTCCCCCTCGACCCTGTCGAACCCCTCGCCCCCCTGAACTGTGAGCCGCCTTGAAAACACCTGGAGCCAGCGCGGATCGTCGAGCGCGGTGTCCGTGGCCAGGTCGTGCGCGACGGTCCGCTCCGCGAGCACCAGGATGCGCGTGCAGAATGTCAGCGCGAGGTTGATGTCGTGGGTCACCGCCAGGCACGCGGCGCCTCGATCCACCTCGGCGCGAAGAATCGAGAAGCACTCGAGCTGCTGGTCCACGTCCAGATGCGTGGCGGGCTCGTCAAGAAGCAGCAGGCGCGGCCGCTGGGCAAGACACGCTGCAAGGAACACACGCTGCCGTTCACCGCCGCTCAGCGTCCCGACGATCCGCCGGCGGAACTCCAGACAGCCGCAGCGCTCCATAGCGGCGCGCGCTTCCTCGCGGTCCCCGGCGGACTCGAACCATCCGCTCGCGTGCGGATAGCGTCCCGTCAAAACCAGGGCTTCGGCGGTCAGCGCGAGATCCGCGCGCACGCTCTGTGGAAGATGCGCGACGAGGCGCGCTCGTTCAGTTCCTGTCCAATCGTTGAGGGAACGACCAGCCAGGAAGACCGCGCCCTCCGATGGCGCGCGCAGTGCCGCGGCGATGTCGATCAGCGTGCTCTTGCCTGCGCCATTCCGGCCCATCAGCGCCACGAACTCGCCCGGCCTGACGTCGAAGCTCACCCGCTCGACGATCGGCACCTGCCCCGCGCGCCAGCCGACGTCGCGCACGCGCAAGAGGGGTCTGTCCCCGCCTCGAAGTGGGACTGACCCCTCGTGAGGTCCCGCACGGGGGGTCTGTCCCCGCCCACGAAGTGGGACTGACCCCCCGGGTCTGACTGACCCTCGTCCGTTCGTGGTCATGGCCGCACTCCGTGAAACCAATTGGCCATCGTCTCGGCCACGTCCACGATCCGCGGGCCAGGCACGACGAACGCCTGATCGTTCACCGCATGGAGGTTCCCGTCCCGCGCCGCCTTCACGAGGGTCTGGCCGCGCCACAGCGCCTCGGTTGCCGCGGCGCGCCGCGCGGAGCTGTCCAGCGACTCGCCCATCTCGCCGACGTCGATGATCACGTCCGGGGCCAGGCTGATGACGGTCTCCATGGAGATCTTCGGATACTCCATCCGCGTCGACGCCAGCACGTTCGTGCCTCCGGCAAGCGTCGCGATGTCGTGCAGGTATGAACTGGGCCCCACGCCGACGATGTCGGTGAGGGTTCCGGTGCGACGACCGACGATGATCAGGATCTTCCTTGACGGCCGGCCGGCGACCGACGCCTTCACGCGATCGAGCCGCTCGGTAATGGTCCGGACCAGGCCCTCCGCGCGGTCCCCGACGCCCGCCGCGCCGCCGATCTGACGAATCGTCGAGAAGACGCTCTCGAGCGACCCGCGATCGACGAGTGCCGTGGAGATGCCAAGCTGCTTCAGCTGGGACGCGGTCGCGCCCGGTCCCGGGTGCACGAACACCAGGTCCGGCCGGAGTCTGGCGATCACTTCGACGTCTGGCTTTAGAAACGTCCCGACCTTGGGCAGCTTTGCGACGTCCGGGGGAAACCAGCAGTACGTGGACACGCCAACGACCCGTTCGCCGAGCCCGAGGGCGAACAACGTCTCCGTGATGCTCGGTGACGTCGACACGATGCGCGAGGGCACGCGTGACTGGGCCGCCGAGTGGATCGCGGCAGCCCAAGAGAGAACCCACGCCAACAGCAAGACATGAAGGCATGAAGCCAGGACAGTTCGACGGCGAAAACCCTGTTCGACCTTCATGTCCCTCATGCCTTGGTGATGAATGTTCTTCATGCCTTCATGTGAATCACCACGCGCGCGAGAAGCGGTTCCCCGCCTTGCCGGTCGCCTCGCGCAACGAACCGCTCACGCCCGCATCGTGCTCGAGCTTGCGCCCGATCAGCCACAGCAGATCCGACAGGCGATTGACGTACGCGAGGATTGAGGGCTGGACGATGTCGCCGGATTCCTGGAGGCGGACGAGACCGCGCTCGGCACGCCGGCAGATCGTGCGCGAGACGTCATAGGCGGCGGCCGCGCGATGCTCGCCGGGGATCGACCAGTCGGCGAGGATGCCCTCGATCGCTTCGATGCGATGGACCTCCGCGGTCAGTCGGTCGACGAGCTTCGGATCGATCGTGATTTGGGGCTTGGGACTGTCAGGCGGGGTCGCCAGCGACGATCCGATGGCGAACAGTTCCTGCTGGATGCTCTTGGTGAGCGCCGCGATCTCGGCGTCCTCGCAGATTGACCGCGCGAACCCCATCGACGAGTTCAGCTCGTCGATCGTGCCGTAGGTCTCGACCCGTACCGAGGCCTTGGATACCCGGACGCCGCCCGCGAGGCTCGTCTCGCCGGCGTCGCCGCGCATTGTGCTGATGCTTCGTGAAGCCATGAACCCACCTCCAGAAATACGAGGCGGCTGGCATCAATGCCGGCACACGCTTTCTGTCGCCGCAGAAAGTCAGCCGCTGATTCCCTGGGTAGGTTCCTGGCTCGGAAGGTTCTTCAGGGCAAAGGGCAGAGGGCAGGGAGGAGAGGTTACGAAGAGAACGGGTGAGAAGGCACGGACGCGTAAGCGTCCGCTGCCTTCCTCGGCTCTCGGTTCTCTGACTCTGCCCTCTGCCCATCTTCGCCCTGCTGCCCATGTCACTCGAAGCACGCGCCTTCACTCACAGTGGCGGGACCGCGCCGGATTCTCACCGGACTTCCCCGTTATGCCCGCGTGGGCACCCAAGGCAACGGGGCACAGCCTAACACGAGGGGCCGCGCGCCGCACTTCGTTCCCGCACTTCGAGAATTTCGGCGACACGCCGCACGTAAACCTTCAGGTCCTCGACCTCGTTTCGCAGCCGAGCGATCGTCTCCCCTGGCTCGATCGACTCGATCGATACGCCGCTCCGGTGACCGCACAACGCGATGCGCGCGAAATCCGACACGCTGCGCGCGCCTCTCGACTCGGACATGGCTTTCAACATTTGTCAACCGTGCGAGCCGTGCTTCCACACTGCCGCGCTGATGCGCCAGCGTCCTGAAATCGATTGCGCCGCGCTATCCTCGGGAATGCCCTACGACTTCCTGGTCGAGACCTTTGCAACTGAGCGTCTGAAGACGCTCGGCGTCTGGTCCCAGTTCACTGACGACGACCTGGAGTTCCGCCCCGCCAGCGTGGCGCGGTCGGTGCGTGAGCACATGGTCCATCAATGCCTGTCGGAAGACGGGTTCTTCACGAAGATGCTGGCGCTCCCGGTGACGACGAACGTCCTGCCGGAGACGGAGACGTGCAGGCAGTTCATCGAACGGTATCTGTCGACGTCGGGCGAACGGCTGGCTGGCCTGCGCGCCCAGTCCACGCCGTGGTTCGAGGGGACGACCCGCTTCTTCAACGTGGACCGCTCGCGCGCGTGGGTGCTGGTCCGCCGGATTGCTCACACGGCGCACCATCGGGGTCAGCTCTCCACCTATCACCGGCTGCTCAACCACGGGCTGTACTCGATCTATGGGCCGACGGCCGACACGGGCGGGCTGCCGGCGAACGGCGCCGGCGTTATCTACCGGTACGACTCCGAGGCGAGCGTGCTCAACGCCCAATCGCCGCCGCCGCTTCCGGGGCCTGGAGAGAAGCCGGCGACGGAACGGCCCGACCTGACGGAGGGCAGAGGGCAAAGGGCAGAGGGCAAAGGAGAGGGCAGAGGGACGAGGTAGGCAGGCATTGACCACCGGAAGGACCTGATGCACCAGAAGAACCTGTTCCGTCGCACGCACAGGACCTGAAGGACCCACAGCGCAGCCATGACACACGACCTCGCCTTCCTGCACACCCTCGCCTCGAACGTGGACGTCTTCACTCCACTGGTCACCGAGCGCCGGCCGGACCTCCGCATCCGACATGCCGTCGCCGATCACGTGCTGAACGAGGCTCGGAAGACGGGCATGACGCCGGAGATCGCGCGCGAGGTGCAGTCACTCATGATCGACCTCGCGTCAACCGGCGCGCGCGTCGTCGTCTGCACGTGCTCGACGATCGGCGGCGCGGCGGAGGCGACGGATACCGGCGGCCGGTTCGCCGCGATGCGCATCGATCGGCCGATGGCGGACCGGGCGGTCACGCTCGGGCCGGAGGTGCTCGTGCTCGCGGCACTGGCCAGCACGTTCGGGCCCACGCGCGCGCTGCTCGAGGACTCGGCGCGCCGGGCACATGTGGCGCTTCGTCTCGAGGAACGGCTGATTGAGAGCGCCTGGCCGTACTTTGAACGAGGCGATCGCGACGGCTACTACCAGGTCATCGCGGATGCGTTGACGCCGGATCTGGCGGGATTTGGAGTGATCGTGCTGGCCCAGGCCTCCATGGCGCCGGCGGCCGATCGGTCCCGGCTCACAGCCGTGCCTGTCCTGGCGAGCCCGCGGATGGGCGTCGAGGCGGCACTCGAACTGGTCGCGACAGGTACGACAGGTCCAAGGTAGGCACTGGCGTTCGTCATCCTTCCTAATTCACCCTCAATAAGAAGCGATGACGAGCGACAGCTCGTTCCTGGGACCAGGCGTACCGGTCTGTCACCTGTCGAACGCGTTGAGGCATTGGTCTTGCAATAGACCCCTGAGGAGGTCCTATGTCCTTCGCGCTCTACCTGATCGGATTTGTGATTTTCGTGGCCGGCGTCGCGTGGGCGCTCTCGGTGGCAGGCATCTCGCACACTTACATCGGCATTGCGGTCGTCATTCTGATCGGACTCGGTGTGGTGACCGGCGTGACGCGGACGCGGACGAAAGATATTTCGACATAAAAGCCATTCACCATGAAGGCACGAAGAATTTCAGAGTTTTCTTCGTGACTTCGTGGTGAACGCTCTCTCTACCTCGATCTCAGCCGCACTGATTGGATCCGATTCGAGAATCCGATCGGGCTGAGGTCCTGCATGCTTCCCGTCACCGTGATGCACCGTCCCGAGAAGTTGGGACCGTCGCAGATGTCCCACGTTCCACCCGTCACCTGCAGACTCTCCGCGCGGTTGCCGAATCCGCTGATCACGGGTGTGTCGCGATCGATCATCCGCGAGTCACCGCTAAAGCTCTGGTTGTCGAAGAGCGTCAGGCGCGCGCCGTTACTGCCGCCACCGAGGATGCCGCCGGTGCCGCCTCGCCCCTGCCGGATGGGCCGCACCGACGAGATGTTCCGCGCGAGACCGAGCTCGGTGAGGTCCATGACGGACGCGCTGAAGGAACGGCAGTCCCTGAAGTTCGCCTCGATGCACACTTCCCAGACATCGCCCTGAGGGATGCTCAGGCTCATCGCGCGATCGTTGAACCCAAGCTGATACAGGTTCGACACCGCGGACCTGAAGACCTGGCGTTCACCGTAGAAGCGGGCGTCCGCATACAACTCGAGGCCGGTCTGGTTGCCCGGCACGCCACCGCCACCGCGGCGTCCCCCGCCCGCACCGCCTCGCACGCGGCGCGCCGACGCGATGCGATCGTTCCATCCACGACGACCCAGATCGTTTTCCGATCCTGAAATCACGAGGCACGCACCGCCGTAGTCCGGTTGGTCGCAGACTTCCCACTGCTCGCCATCCGCGACTCTTACGCTCGAGGCGAGCTTGAACAGATTGACCGTCGCAAGATTCGGGACGTCGTTGCGGAACGTCAGCGCTTCGCCGCGGAAGTTGGAATCGGCGAACATCGTCAGCCCAACGCCACCGACCTGCTGCTCCCGGGCAAGGGTGAGGGTTCCAAAGGTCAACAGCAGCGCAGTCAGTGCCGCAAGTGATCGAGTCATAGAGCCTCCAGACGCGGAACTGAAGTTCCGCGCTACGTACTGCCCGCTACATGGCCTACATTCCCTACATCGCTACAAGCTGACCTAAAAATCCCCAGCTTTGAAGACCGCGAGGTTGGCGGGATCGATGTGGCGGCGCATGGCGTCGAGAATCGCGGCAGGCGTCAGCGCGCCGACCTTCTCCTCGAGCCCCGAGTCCCATGCCATCGTCCGATTCAGATACCGATACGACGCGAGCCGGTTCGCGAGCGTGCCGTCCTGCGCTCGCGAGACCTGCTGTCCCTGCAAGTAGCCGGACTTCGCTTCGGCGAGCTCCGCGGACGTAAACCCGTCCTTCAACATGCGGTCGAGTTCCTCTTTGATGACGGTCTCGAGCTTGGCCACGTTCTGCGGCGCGTAGATCGCGTAGATCAGGAACTGACCGTCGCGATCGAGTGAATTCGCCTGCATCTGGGAGCCCACGCCGTAGCTTAGACCTTCGGCCTGACGGACGCGCGTCGCCAGACGCGAGTTGAGGAAACCGCCGCCGAGCATGTAGTTGCCGAGCACGACCGCCGGGTAGTCAGGGTCGTCATCCCGCAGGTTGAGCCGGAGCGTCGCGTAGTAGATCGCATTGGCCTTGTCCGGCGTGTCGGTGGACTGGTTCACGGCCGGAACGTTCTCGAAGGTCTCCGTCAGCCGCGCGAATGGCTGCGGGCTCTTCCAGGCGCCAAAGAGCTCGGTCGCGAGCTTCTGGATCTCCGCCGCGTCGAAGTCGCCGACGACGGCGAGCTCGCTGTTGGAGGCGCCGTAGAAGTCGCGATGGAAGCGCCGGACGTCGTCGATCGTGACGGCGCGCGTTTCCGCCACCTGCTCGTCGAACGTCGGCACGTAACGGATGTCGTCCGGCCGGCGCGGGCGAATGTGGCGCTGCATCGCGAGCGACGCGATGGCCTGCGGATCGCTCTTCTGCTGCTCGATGTTCGCGAGCCGCTCCTGCCTGAGCTGTTCGAACTCGGTCTCGTTGAAGGCCGGCTCGCGCAGGACCTCGGCCACGAGCCGGAGCGCCGCCGGCAGGTTCTCGCGGGTGGTCTCGATGCTCGCCGTCGCCGAACCGCCGCCCGAGACGTTCACGGTCGCTTTCAACTTCGCGAACTCGTCGATGAGCTGCTGCCTCGTGTGCTTGGTGGTGCCGCGCATCAGCATCGAGCCGGCGAGGCTCGCCGCGAGGCGGCGGCCGCGCTTGGTTTCTTCACTCCCAAACTGCAGATTCAACCGCACCATGACCGACGCGCCGCGCGTGCGCTTGGGCACGAGCGCGAGCTTCACGGCGCCCGCCTCCGGGCGCGTGGTCCGCTTCTCGATGTTGGCCGGCGCCGGGTCGAAGAGCTCGCCGGCGACGACGGCCGCGCCGCCTTTGTAGTCCTTGAGCATCGCGGCGACGTCGGGCACGCCGGGAATCTCCGAGCGGTCGGGCTTCTCGGTGGGCACGAACAGCGCGAGCGTGCGGTTGGACGGCTTCAGGTACGTTGCGGCCACGCGCTGCACGTCCGCCACCGAGACCTGCCGCAGCCGATCGCGGTGAAGGAACAGCAGGCGCCAGTCGCCCATCGACGCCCACTCGCTGATCTCGAGGCCGACGCGCTCGGACGAGTTGAGCCCGAGCTCGATGTTCTTCAAGAGCTCGGTCTTGGCGCGATCGACTTCCTCGGCCGTCGGCGCCGCCATGCGCTCCACCGTCTCGATCAGCGTGTCCCTGGCGGCGTCGAGCGACATGTCACGACGGACCGTGGCGTCGAACCACAGCAGTCCCGGCTCGCGAAGCTGGAACCCGTACCAGCTGGTGGACGCGGCCTTCTTGCCTTCGACGAGCGCCTTGTGCAGCCGGCCGGAGGGCGTGGATCCGAGCACGTGGCCCAGCACCTCGATGCTCGCGTAGTCGGCGTGCGAGCCAGGCGGGACGTGGTACATCGTGCCCGCGAGCTGCACGTCGCCGACGCGGCGGAGGGTCACCGCACGTTCGCCGTCCTGCGTCGGCTCGCTGGTGTAGGTCGGCTGGATGACCCGCGTCGGGACGCGGAATGCCGCGAAAGTACTTGTCGATGAGACCGACCGTCTTCGCCTCGTCGACCCGGCCGGCGACGAGCAGGATGGCGTTGTCCGGCTGGTAGTAGTTCTTGTAGAACGCCTGCAGCCGATCGATCGGGACATTCTCGAGGTCGGACCGCGCGCCAATCGTCGACTTGCCGTAGTTGTGCCAGAGGAAGGCGGTGGACATCGCCCGCTCGAAAAGGATTGAAGACGGGTCGTTCTCGCCGGCTTCGAACTCGTTCCGAACGACGGTCATCTCGCTGTCGAGATCTTTCTTGGCGATGAACGAGTTGACCATCCGGTCCGACTCGAGGTCGAGCGCCCATTCGAGATTCACGTCGCTCGCCTGGAACGTCTCGAAGTAGTTCGTGCGATCGAGCCAGGTCGTGCCGTTCGGCCGCGCGCCGTGCGCGGTCAGCTCCTGCGGGATATTCGGGTGCTTCGGCGTGCCCTTGAACGCCAGGTGCTCGAGCAGATGCGCCATGCCGGTCTCGCCGTAGTTCTCGTGGCGCGACCCGACGAGGTAGGTGATGTTGACGGTGATCGTCTGCTTCGATTCGTCCGGGAACAGCAGCGCCCGGAACCCGTTCGGCCAGCGATACTCGGTGATGCCTTCGACCGACGTCACGCGCACGACGCCCGACGGCAGCGCCGCGCTCGCCTGGCCCGCCGGCGCGGCGGACTGCGCGGCGACTGGAACGCGGCGGCGACAGAAGACGAGACACAGACAGGACACGACCATCGATGATCGACTGGACGCAGCAGGGTTCGGCTCGTCATAGGGCATCAATAATGAGATGGGGTCAGGTCGTTGAATTCGACGTACGGTGTCGCTCCTGACATGCCACGAGCGACAGGTACTCAATTCGAAGACCTGACCCCATCCGCATAGAATGCCCCGCGTGGCCTGGCCTCTTCCCCAACCCAATTTGCAGCACGTGTCCGCCGCGGGTTCCCGCGTCTACCGTGTCATGCACCCGTCGCCGCTGCTCAAGCATCCGCTGCTCGACGAGGCACTGGGCCTTGACGTCTGGGTGAAGCACGAGAATCACAACCCGACCGGCTCGTTCAAGATTCGGGGCGGCCTCAATCTCATCGGTCAACTCTCCTCCGACGATCGCAAGCGCGGAGTCATCACCGCCAGCACGGGCAATCACGGGCAGTCGATCGCGTTCGCGTGCCGCGCCCACGGCGTCCGCTGCCGGGTCGCCGTGCCGGTCGGCAACAACGCCGACAAGAACGCGGCCATACGCGCGCTCGGCGCAGAGGTCATCGAGCACGGACGGGATTTCGACGAGGCGCGCGAGTGGGTCGAGCGGACGGTGGCCGAGGACGGCTCGCGATACGTCCATTCCGCCAATGAACCGCACCTCATCGCGGGCGTCGGCACGTACGCGCTCGAGATCTTCGACGAGCTGCCTGACGTCGGTGCCATCATCGCTCCGATCGGCGGCGGCAGCGGCGCGTCGGGCTGCTGCATCGTCCGGACCGCGCTGGGGTCGCAGGCCGAGGTGATTGGCGTTCAGGCCGCTCGCGCCGACGCATTCACGCGGTCATGGCGCGGCCCGGCGCGGGTGACGACCGAGACCTGCGACACGTTCGCCGAAGGCATGGCGACGCGCGTGACCTACGACCTGACGTTCGAGATTCTCCAGCACGAGCTGAACGACATCGTGACGCTCGAGGAAACGGAACTGGAAGACGGCGTCCGCCTCGCGCTGCGGTTGACGCATAACCTCGCCGAAGGCGCCGGCGCCGCGTCGCTCGCGGCGGCGAAGCAAGATCCGCGAGCGGCTTGCAGGCAAGAAAGTCGTGTGCGTCATGAGCGGCGGGAATATTCAGTCGAGCGACGCTCAAGCGATCCTTGACAAGGCTTGACGGTCGCTCAGTCCCGTTCCTTGCCCCTGTCGCGACTGAAGGACCAGCACGCACCCACAGCACCTCACGAAGTGTCCAACTACACGTCGGCAGCCAGGCGACTGAGCCGACGCCGATCGATGACACGCACCAGCGTGAGGACCGACGAACTTCACGATTCCGTCGTCGCTGAGCTCGCGCGTGGCGCGGCTCACCGACTCGAGGCTGAGTCCCAGATAGTTCGCGATGTCAGTGCGACTCATCGGCAGGTGAATCGTGCCCGGAATGCGCGGGCTGAGCGGGCTCGCCTCCATCAGCGTCAGAAACGTCGCCAGCCGGCCCCGCGCCGATCGGCGTCCGACGAGAATCATTCTCTGCTGCGACTCACGCAGCTCGTGCGTGACCTTCAGGAGAAAGTTGAAGTTGAGGTGGGCGTCCTGCAGCAGCATGGCCACGAGCGAGGAGAGCGGCAGCCGGTAGCAGACGGTGGGCATGATGGCCTGCACGGTGTTGACGTACCGGCCGTTCTCGGCCAGACCGAAGATGTCGTCGCGGAACCAGAACGCCATCACGCGGCGCTTGCCGTTCGGCAGGTCGCGGTAGGACTTGAGGGCGCCCTCGGCACAGATGAACACGGCCTCTGCCGTGGCCTGTTCGCGATAGACGATGCGCCGAGGCGACAGGTCCAGGCGCGTGGCGATGCTGGTCAGTTCACGACGCTGGCGATCGGTCAGCAGGACCGCGGAGGGTTGCCCCTCCGTCTTGAGGAAGGACACCGCGCGCAGCGACAAGCCCGGTGGTGGCGTCTCGTCACAGGTTCCTGACCGACCCCGACAAACAACGACGCGACCGAAGCGTGTCGTGGGCGTACGCATTATAGGCGCAAGCGGACTCGAGGCCGTCTCGCGCCGGTTTCAAACGTTGATTAGGATCAACAAGGGTTCACTCGAAGGCGTTCTACGATCGAGCACGAATCCGCCCGTGCCGAGTTCGATCAACCCTCCTCCACCTCCACCGCACGACTTCCGGGAGCGCCAACGCGTGCTGGCGCACGCGCTCAAGAACGCGCTCGCGCGCGCGTGGCGCGCGAGCGCCGGACTCGGCGGTCACGTCCTGATGCAGGCCGCGGCCGACCGCGACCTCACCGAGCTCAGGCGCGGTCTGGCCGAGGCCGACCACGTCGCCGAGGCGCTCTTCGAGCGCGGCGAGGATTCTCGCGCCGCACGTCGCCGACGCTCGACGTTCAGGCCCTGCTCCTGAAGATTGAACCGTCGCTCCAGCTGGCGGTCACGCCGGCGATTCGGCTGACGGTCCGCGACGCTGACGGCGCCAGCCTGGTGTCGGCCGACGTCAGCACGCTCGAGGCCGTCATTCGGCGGCTCGTGGACGGCGCCGCGCGGTTGATGCAGGGCGGCGGCGAACTCGTCCTCAGCGTCGGGTGGCTGGATTGTCTATCCGGAAGTTGGCCGACCGCCCCGCGGGCGCCATACCGCTTCGTTCGGCTCACACTCACTGGCAACGGACGCGAGCCCGAGACGCGGGCCTGGTGGCGCGTGCTCGAGCCTCCTCCCGGCGTCCCGCGCGGGAGCCGAAAGCATCGCCGCGATGGTGGGTCGTCTCGATGGCTGCGTCCTGATCGAGGGCGCCGCCGGTGGACGGCCATCGCCTTCACGTGTGCCTGCCCGCCGCGTTCGCCCGCTGAAGCCTTCTCGGCCGCGCAGGCGCTGACTCTATCGGACTGTTAGGACTCAAGCTTGCAGTCTCGACCGTGCCAAGTGATGATCGCCTCATGCGGCGATTCCGACGCCAGGCGCTGGTCGCCGCGGCCGGGGGCCTGGCGATCGCGTCGATCTCGGCCTGCGCCGGCCTGAACGCGAAACCGGAGCCGGTCGACCTCCGCAAGTGGCCCGAGATCCGCACCGACGCCCGCGCCGAGGTCTTGAAGGCCCGAGTGCGCGATTACGCGGTCACGTTCGCGGCCGAGGTCGACCTCGCGGCGATGTCGATCGAGCGGCGCGCCGTCGATCCGGACGTGCGACGCCGCGCCCTGCTATGGCGGCTGCGTGCCGATCCCGGAGATGCGCAAGGCGTGTTTCCGTCCCCAGCCCCTGGGCGCCCTGATCGACGCGTGGACGCTGACCCGTCAGATGGAGGATCTGTTTTCCAGGGGCGCCGCCGCGAAGGCCTTCGGTCCGTTCCAGAGCGAAGCCATCGACGTCTCACGCCGGCTCGTGTCTCACGTCCGGGACATCAGCGTCTCCATTACCGTATCTCCCGACGCGACCGACCGGCTCGAGCGCGATCTGATCGATCCCTGGCTGACCGCGCACCCCTTGCAGGACGTCGAATTCGTGCGTGTGTCTCCGATGGTGCGCTTTGCGGAATATGTGCGCGCCCGCGGCGACGTGTTCCAGGCTGTCGGCGGCCTGGAGGAGACGCTGCTCGACCTCTCGCAACAGACTGCGGACCTATCTGAACGACCTGCCGCGGGAGGTTCGTGGCGAGGTCGATCTCCTCCGCGCCGACGTGGTCCCGCCCGACGCCGTGAGCGGGACGCTCGCGGACATGCACCTGGCGGCCGCGTCGGTGGACCGCCTGGCCGCGACCCTCGAGAAGGTTCCGGCCCTGGTTCAGAGCGAACGGCAATTGGTGCTGGACGACATCGACCGGCAGCGGACGCTCTCCCTGCAGACGATCACGGCCGAGCGGGAAGCGTTCGTCAGCGCCTCGTTCCGCGAGATCGACGCCGAGCGCAAATTCCTGCTCGAGTACGTCGAAGCGCAGCGCCTGGCCACCATGGAGTGGGCGATCGAACAGCGGCGCGACACCCTCGCGACCATGCACACCGAAATGACCGCCGCGCTCGCCGCGCTGCGCGGAGAGCGTGTCGCCGCGGCCAACGACGTGCGCGACATCGTGACGTCGGTGATGATCCGGGTCCTCCTGCTCCTCGTCGGGCTCGTCGTGCTCGCACCACTCATCGCCCACGCCTACGTGCGCGTCTGGCCCCGCCGACCGCGCTGAGCAAAGCGCGCCAGCCGGTCTGTAGCGGAAGTTCGTGACCGGCATCTAGACCGGACTGCGCTTGAGGGCGTACTCCAGCGACTCGGCCGGCACCGTGAACGTCGCCGACGGCGAGTTGCCGAGGTACACGTCGCGCATGCCGACGCGGCTCGTGTAGAACCCATCCACGGTCATGCGCCGGACCCAGGTGAAGAACTGAATGCCGGGGGCGAGATCGGGGCTCTCGTTGCCGCGGTATGCGATGAGATCGAGCAGCCCGGTCTGGTCCGCGGGCGGCGCAGCGGCGAAGTCCATGCCCGCCCGACGTTTCATCGCCGCGTCGAGCCAGGCGACGCCGTCCACGTAAATCGCCTTCAACTGATCGTTCACGCCGGCGAGCATGTCGATCCACGCCGGCACGCCGGCCTCGAGCGCACCGGGCGCGCCGTTCTCGACGGAATGATCAGATCGGCGAGCCGCTCAACTGTGCGGTACTGATGCGGCGAGAGCGTCGATGGCGAATAGGCGCCGCCCGACGCGACTGCCGACTGCGCGACCATCTGATGCACCTGTTCCGCCAGCAGACGATCGAACGTCGCCGCGGCGGCGATGGCGGCACGCGCGCAGGCGTTCGTCAGCTGATGCTTCCTCGCCTTTGCCTTTGCCCTGATCAGGTCAGACATTGCCCTTCCTCAATTCCTCCGCGAGATACTCCGCGGTCCGCCACGCGAGCGCGATGATGGTGTGCGTCGGGTTCTTGTCGGGGTTGCCGACGAAAGGCGCCGCGTCGGCGACGAACAGGTTGCGGACGTCGTGCGCCTGACAGAATTTGTTCAGCACGCTCGTCTTGGGGTCGTCACCCATGCGAACCGTACCGACCTCATGAATGATGCCGCCGCCGACCGAGATCGGAACGGACGAGGCGGCAGGGGCCACGGGCTGGGACGGAGGGGCGCCGGCTCCGGCCATCGGGCCCGCCGCCGGCGGCGCCGCGCCGCGTCCGCGACCGGCGGCCGGCGTGTTGATCGTCCCGCCCATCGCTTCGAGAATCTGGCGGAAGGTCGTCTGCATGTGGCGGACCTGATTGAGCTCGTGGTCGCTCCACTGCCAGTGGAAACGCAGGACGGGAATGCCCCACTTGTCCTTCACGGTCGGGTCGATCTCGCAGAACGACTGCTCGTTCGGGATCATCTCGCCGCGGCCGCTCAGGTTCGCGCTGATCCCGTAGTTGTCGCGGATCGCCTTCTTCAGCGCGAGACCGTAGCCCTCGCGCTGGTTCACGGTGCCGTTGAACGATCCGATGCCCGGCATGCCGTACCCGCCGCCGACTTCGATGTGGTACCCGCGCGGGAAGTTCAGCTCCTTGTGGCGATCCCACATCCACCACGGCACGTACAGATGGCCGCCGTAGCCATCGGAGTTGTACTTCGGCATGCCGGACAGCGCCGGAATCGTGGCGCTCATGCCGAACCCGACGGTATCCATGAGGTACCGGCCGACCACGCCTGAGGAGTTCGCCAGACCTTGTGGGTGACGGGACGACTTCGAGTTCAAGAGCAGCCGCGCGGATTCGCACGCGCTCGCGGCCAGAACCACCGTCCGGCACCGGACCTGGCGTTCGACGCCCGTGTTCTTGTCCACGTACGACACGGCCGTGACTTTTCCCGAGGCGTCGGTGATGAGCTCGCGCGCCATCGCGTCGGCGACGACCTCGACGCGGCCGGTCGCCATCGCGGGGAAGATCTGCACGTAGCTGGCGGCGTAGTTCGATGCCGTCCGGCAGCCGCGCCCGCACTGGCCGCAGTAATGACACGCCGGCCGCCCGTTCGTCGGCGTGGTGATCACGGCCTGGCGCCCGTTGATCGCGCGGATGCCGAGCGTCGCGCAGGCGCGCTGCACGAGCACGTCGTGGACGCGCAATGCCGCTGGCGGCTGGAAGATCCCGTCGGGCGCGCTGCGAATGCCTTCGGCTTTGCCCGTCACGCCGATGAAGCGCTCCGCCTTGTCGTAGTACGGCGAGATGTCGTCGTAGCTGATCGGCCAGTCCCAGCCGAGGCCGTCGCGCGTCCTCGGCTTGAAGTCGTAGTCGGCAAACCGCAGCGTCACGCGGCCGTAATGGTTGGTGCGTCCGCCGAGCACGCGCGATCGGAACCAGCGGAACTGGCTGCCCGGCGCGACCGTGTACGGTTCACCCTCGATCGTCGCGCCGCCGAAGTTCGCGTTGTAGGTGATGGCCGACGTTCCGCCGAAATAGCCCTCGGCCTTCGGCCCCAGACCGCGATCCGGCAGGTCATACGGCGCGAGGTGCTCCTTGAAATCCGCCGGGGTGATCATCGGCCCGGCCTCCATGAGGAGGACCGACACGCCAAGGTCAGCCAGCACCTTGGTGACGGTGCCACCACCCGCGCCGGAGCCGATCACGACGACGTCGTGGACGGTTTGCATGCCGATCCCTTCCGGAGATTTGCCGTGTTTTGCGAGAACGGCAGGAGTGTAACATCGGGCGCTCCCGCGGGGGCCAGGGGTCCGAGGTTCCAAGGTTCCAGGTCCAGGGTTCCAGGGTTCCAAGGTTCCAGGGTTCAGGTTCTAGGTTCAGGTTCCAGGTCTAGGCACCGTATGGAGGTTCGGAGCGATGTCTCAGACACGACGCGCGTTTCTCAATCAGATGGCGACGACGGCAGGCTGGCGGCGGCGCTGGTGCCTCGCCTGAACGCGGAGCAGACCCGCAGTCCGGCCGTGAGCGTGACGAGCTCGGGCCGCATGTTCATTTCCCTGAACGGGTCAGTGGCCCCGCGCATGGGACCGTGGCCGGAAACGGCAAGGTTGGCCGCGCGTCTTGGCTACGGCGGGATCGATTCGAGTCTCGCGACGCTCAAGACGGCTGGTCTCGAAGCGAGCCAGGCGCTCTACCGCGAGCTGAAAATACGCCCGACCATCGTCGGACTTCCGATCACCGGACAGCAGGCGTATGGGCCAGACGAGGCGTTCAAGGCGCTCCTGCCGCAACTCGCGGAGGACGCCGCGTTCGCGGCCGCCGTCGGCTGCCACGACATGATGCTGGTGCTCTCGCCGTCGAGCCCGCAGGCAAAGGACGAACGACGCCGGCTCGTGCGCGATCGGCTGGTCATGATCGGCGAGGTGCTGCAGAAGTCGAACGTGCGTCTCGGCCTCGAGTTCCTCGGACCGCTCTGCATGCGCATGGGCAACTGCGGCGGAGGAAGGGCCGGCGCCCCCCCAGCAGCAACGCCGCCTGCGGCGCCACCAGCGCCTCCCACGCCGTTCATCTGGACCCTGCCGGAAACGCTGGAGCTTGCGAAGGAGTGCGGACCCAACGTCGGGGTCGTGCTCGACGTCTGGCACTGGCATCACTCAGGCGGCACGGTCGCCGAGATCCTCGCCACCGAACGCTCACGCATCGTCCACGTGCACCTCTCTGACGCGCGAGCCATGCCGCCGGAAGAGGTGCGGGACAACATGCGCCTGATGCCCGGCGAAGGCATCATCAACCTGACTGGATTCCTGCGCGCGCTCAACAAGATCGGCTACGACGGCGGCGTCGCGCCCGAACCGCTCGGGCGCATTCCGATGGACATGTCCGGGGAAGACGCGGCGAAACTCGCATTCGACACCACGCGAGCGGTGATGGAAAAGGCGGGAGTGATCTGAGCGCGGGTTCGAGTTCCGGTTCCACGGTTCCCGTTCCGGGTGGGCTGATCCCGTCGGTTCGCCGGACGGGTTGCGTTGCCGTCATTCGGTCGACTGTGGTCCGACGGAGATCGCGCTGAAGGAGCGACGTTCGAGCGCGCGTGTACGCGACGGGCCCGCTGGCATCCATCGGCATGGCCGAAGCGACCGGGACCGAGCAGCAACTGCCGAGCGAAGACGGCGACGCCGTCGTGCGGACACGCTGGAACCGACTGCCGTGCACCGACTAGTCCCCGGGCGTCCCCGCGGCGCGAACGCCGAAGAATGGCCGCAGCGCGGCCATGAGCATCAGCACGAGGCCGAACGTGACGACGATCGTCGCGCCGGTCGGCAGATCGAACTGCACCGAGAAGTACATCCCGAGCATCGACACGACGCACGCCCATCACCCAGCCGATCGCGAGGCGCGGTCCGATGCGGCGCGGCCCACAGCATCGCGCCGACCGACGGCACGATCAGGTAGCAGAACACCAGCAGCACGCCGGCGATCGCGACCGAGCGCGTGACGACGAGACCGAACGACGCGTAGAAGAGGAAGTCCCAGAGCCGCACCGGCACGCCGCGCGCCGGCGGCGCCGTCCGGATCGACCGAGATCTCGAGGAACCGCTTGCGGAAGACGTAGTGGAAGACGCCGATCGCCAGCGTAGATCGCCGCCGGTCAGCCAGACCTCCGGCCACTGCACCGACAGGATGTTGCCGACGAGCATGTCCGCGCAGGTGCTCGGCCTCGCCCGTCGACTTGCTCATCGTCAGAATCACCGCGGCCGAGGCGACCGCGTACGAGATGCCGATGATCGCCTCCTGCGGAATGTTCGCCTCGTGGCCCTTGATCATCGCGAACACGAACGCGCCGATGAGCGTGAAGCCAGGCTCATCCAGTAGACCGCCGGACCGTGCGGATCGTAGCCCTGCCAGACGGCAATCGCCGCGCCGAGCGACGCGATCTGCGCGAGCGAGAGGTCCACGAAGATGACGCCGCGCTCGACGACGTGCAGGCCGAGGTAGGCGTGGATGCCCGCGATGATCAGGCTCGCGGCGATCGGCGCGGCGAGAAACGACAGGAGGACCATGATCCATGCTAGCGGCCTCGTCGCACGTCTTCAAGCGCCGCTGCGAGCGCGCCGACGTTGTAGTCGAACAGCTTGATGTAGTCGGTCGCTTCCTTCGTGCCGCCGACCGACGGCGCGAGCTCGAGCACCGTGCCGCCGACCTGCGTCGCGATCGCCTGCGGCGTCTTCATGTCGAAGTACGGCTCGACGACGATGAGCTTCACGCCCTGCGCCTTCATGCTCGGTGATCAGCTCGAGCGTGTGCGACGGCGACGGCGGAATGCCGGGCTTCGGCTCGACGTAGCCCATGACGATCGAGGCCGAACCGCTCCATGAAGTTCGGCCAGGAGCGATGGTACGTCACGATCTTCGTGCCCTTGTACGGCGCCATCGTCGCGTCCCAGCGCTTCTCGGCGGCGGCGAGCCGCCTGTCGAAGTCCGTCGTAGCGCTGGTCGAAGTACGGCGCGCTCGGCCGGCGCGAGCTGCGCTGAGCTTGTCGCGGATCGCCTGCGCGATCAGCCGGCCGTTGGCCGGGATCGAGCCAGTAGTGCGGATTGCCCTGCGGATGCACGTCGCCCATCGCGCGCGTGATCTGGCCGGTCGGAATCTCGAGAATCTTCACGTTCGAGCGACGCGTCGAGGTAGCCCGGCGCGCCGGGCTGGATCTTGGCGTTGCGGCTGCTCGTGATGAGCGTCGGCAGCCAGCCGATCTCGAGCTCGCGGCCGACGGCGATGAGCAGATCGGCGCGGCTGACGGCCACGATGAAGCTCGGCTTGGGCTCGACGAAGTGCGGATCCTGATAGCCCTTCGCCAGCGCGAGCGACCTCGACCTTGTCGCCGCCGACCTCGCGCGCGAGCGCGGCGAGATCCTCGGTCGTGGTGACGACGCGCACGCGGCGCGCGCGGCGGCGCTGCAACGCCCGAGAGCAGGCTGAGCGCCGAGAACGGCTGCGAGAAGTTGTCGTCGATGCATGACTGTCGTCCTCGTCGCTTCCTTAGAACGCGTGCGCGCCGTGCGCGCCGATCGAGAAATTGAACTGGAACAGGAATTCGTTCGCGTTGACGCCCTCGGCGAAGTTCGATGCGCCGGTACTGGTCGCGAATCTGGCTGAACTCCGTCGGCCAGAACGTCAGGAACACGGAGCCGCCGTTGTCCTTCGAATCCGGTCGAGCAGACGCGCCGGAGCGATCGAACCGGGCGCCGACGTACCACCGGCGCGCGAACTGGTACTCGCCGAGGCCGTAGAGCCCGAACGCCGAGACCGGCGTCACCTCCGGCGATGTCCTGACGGCTCCAGATCAGCTCGGTCCGCAGATTGAGCCGCTGTAGATGGCGCGGCGCAGCGGCCGATAGCGGAACGTCGCGTCGATGCCGACGAGCCGCTTGTCCAGCCGCGGCACGATGCGTCAGACGGATCGACAAATCCCTCGGCGGGGCCGAACGCGAAGGACGTGCCGACCTCGATGTTCTTGTCCTCGGTGATGTCGCGATACGCGCGCAGCCGGCCGACGTAGTTCAGCCGCGATCGCGTCGTGGTCTGGAACACGTCGGAGGTCGCCGCGTACACCTCGCCGGTGGCCTCGAGGAACAGATACGGGTTCTGAATCAGGCGCGAGAGCGACAGCCCGGCGTCCGACAGGCCTTCTTCGCCGCCGACGAGGTTCTCGGTCACGAGCGGGCGATCGACCGTCGGCATCGCGTGCGTGTGCAGCGTGTTCACCTTGCCGAACTGCGCGCGCATCTTGCCGGCCTTGAGCAGGAAGTGCGCGGGCAGCGCGGTGAACGTGATGTAGCCCTCTTCGACTTCGAGGCCTTCAGGGCCGGCGGCGAGAAAGAAATCCGCGCGCGCGTAGGGATCGACGATGGCCTGGAACGCGGCCTCCACTTCGGTCAGCTCGAGCGACGGTGGACCGCCGAACGGGTTCTTGCCGCCGAACCCGACGAAGTTGCCGTTCACCGACATGTCCGGGTTGAAGACGCGCGCGGACGAAGGCGGCATCGCGCCCTGGATCGGTTCCGGCACCGGCACGAGGATGGGCTCAGGCGCCGGTGGCGGCGCCGGCGGTGTCTGGGCCGCGACTTCCTGTACTGCCGCTGGCGCCGCCGTGAGCTTTGCGAGCAGTTGTTCGAGCGCGGCAAGGCGCGCGTCGTACTGCCGCTGCACGTCGGCGAACTCCGCGCGAAGCCGCTCGAACTCGTCGCGAACGGCGGCAAGGTCCGCGGCGGGATCCGCGGCGGCATCACCAGCGTTCGGAGCGGGACGCGGCGCAGCTGCGGGCGGTAACGTGGCGGGCGTCTGCGCCCCCGCCTGACTTGGGATCCACAGGACCGCTACCGATGCGACGCCTGCCGCGACCGTGCGGAAACGGGAAATCATGTCGAAACCTCTCTTCTGTGCCGGACTGGACGCCCGAAAGCGTCGCGATCGATCGTTCAGAGTCGCTGCGGCTCCGCCGCGGTGATGTGAACGGACCGACGGAAACTACAAAAGAGAGGAGATGGGCGGCGCGCGGGGCGAGCTTTGCGAGGAAACCGATTCGCGGGGCCTGGACGTGGAGATCGTCGCGGCCAGACGTTCAGCCGTGACCAGCGCCAGTGCCGGCATCGGACCGAACGATGCGGCGCCGGCCACGGCGCGCACCCAGTGGCACACGGCGCAGTGGCCTGGCGCTGTCGTTTCTACTTTGGACTTGATCGTGGCCGGGCCGCTGCCACGTTCCGAGACGATACAGAGCGCATCGTCCTGACCTTCGAGGTGGCCCGCGGAGAGCGACGCCGCGAACGTCGAGAAAAACACCCCGAGGAGCAGGTAACCGGTGAGCCGGCGCAGTCGGGGGGCCATGCCTGCTTTGACTCTAGAGGTCTGCCAGGCCCCCGTCAAGATCACGGAAACGTAACCATGAAGGCATGAAGGTCGCCCCAGCACCCGAGCAATCGGGCAGTGTCTTCCATGTCTTCATGGTGAATTGCTCTTGGTTCGATCGCGACGCCTGCCACCGGCGCTGACCCATTCGCGATCCGCGAACGCGACGGCCCGGTCGAACGCCTCGGGGCCGGTGCGGCTACCTTCTTCAATGCTGATCCACCCGTCGAAGCCACTCGACACGATGCGGCGGAGCAGTTCGGGATCGGCGCGACACCGGTGCCGATGACCGTCGGTTCGAAGGCGCCGGGGCGCGCGATGTCGCTCAGATGAACGGCGCCAAGCCGGTCGATGACCACGTCGAGCACTTCAACCGGCGATTCGTTCAACACCAGATTGTTGGCCGTGTCGAACAGGATCTCGATGCCTGTGTCACGCGTTCGGCGAGCGACGTCGAGGAATCGCGAGGCGCTCTGCGTGAAGTCGTTCAGCGCCCACGGCGCACCGCGGACGTGATTCTCGAACAGCAGGCGCACACCCGCGGCCTGCGCGTGATCGAGGCAGCCGAGCAAGCCCTCGATGACCCACGCCATCCCTTCGCCGTCGCCGACACGCGGCCGAGCCTGACCGGCGGTCACCCGCAGAGCCGTGACGCCCAGCCGCGCGCCCACGTCAATCCACATCCGAGCTTCGTCCACGTGCCGTGCGCGTGCGACTGCGTCAGGCTGCGTGAAATCCGAATACGTCGCGAGCATCACAATCTCGACGCCGGCGTCGCCCGCCTGCTGCCGGAGCTGGTCGAGATCAGCAGCCGAGCGCTTCCCGAGGTGAATCACGCTGATGTCGGCGCCATCGAGATCGAGCGCTGCGGCGCGGCGAAACCAATCGTGAAGCGTCAGGCGGCCTGCGGTGAGATCGCCGTACAGCGAGACCGGAAGGCAACTCAGCTTCATGAGCCGGCTTAGCGTACACTCGGCCGCTGCCATGGTTGACTTGTTCACACTGACGAACCAGGGGGCACTCGTCACCGGCGCCTCGTCCGGGATTGGTGCCGCCACTGCTGAAGTTCTGGCCGAACGAGGCGCGCGGGTCGCGCTTGGCTACCATCGCAACCGCAAGGGCGCGGACGAGACCGTCGCGCGCATCCGCGCCGCCGGAGGAACGGCCGTCGCGATTCAGGCGGACGTGCGCGTGGCCGCAGACGTCACGCGCCTTGTCGCGCAGGCCGCGGACGCGGTCGGCCCGATCGACATCCTCGTGAACAACGCCGGGTCGCTCGTCGAGCGACAGAAGCTCGCCGAGGTGACCGAAGCGCGCTGGGACGACATCTACGCGCTCAACGTCCGAAGCGTGTTGCTCGTCTCGCAGGCGGTGGTGCCGTCGATGATCGAGCGGCGCACCGGCACGATCATCAACGTCGGGTCGATCGCCGGACATCACGGCGGCGGACCTGGCGCGGGCCCGTACGCGTCGGCGAAGGCGGCCGTCATGGCCTACACGAAATCGATGGCGCGCGAGCTCGCGCCGCAAGGCATCCGCGTCAACGGCGTCGCGCCCGGCGTGATCGACACGCCGTTCCACGAGGTGTTCTCGACGCCCGAGATGATGCAAGACGTTCGCGAGCCGCATCCCGCTCGGGCGCATCGGCACGGCGCTCGAGTGCGGCACGGTGATCGCGTTCCTGGCCTCCCCCGCCGCCAGCTTCATCGTCGGCGAGATGATCGAGATCAACGGCGGACAGTTAATGGACTGATGGACGACGTTCCCCGTTCCCGGTTCCACGTTCCCCGTTCATCGCGGCGGGCGTTTCTTGCCGGGATGGGCGCGGCGGCGCTGGCCGCGCGCTGCCGATCGCGCGAGCGCGACACGCTGATCCTCCGGCTGTCGCACTCGATGAACGCCGGGCCGACGTCACTGCACGTCTTCGCCGACGAATTCCGGCAGGCGGTGGATCGCGCCACCGGCGGCGAGGTCACGGTCCGCATCTTCCCAAGCGGCACGCTCGGCCAGGAGCGCGAGATCGTCCAGCAGCTGCAGGAAGGGCTCGTGGACTTCATGGTTTCGGGCACGGCGATCTGGGGCAGCGTCGCGCCGCGGCTGCAGGTGCTGGATTTTCCCTTCCTCTGGCGGGATTGGGACCACGTGCACCGGATCGTGGACGGACCTCTCGGCGACGAGGTCGCGGACTACGCGGCCCACGCCGTTCGCGTCCGGCCGCTCGCATGGGGCGACTCGTTCGGGTTTCGCCAGGTCGTCACGCGATCGCGCGACGTCACGGAGCCCGGCCAGCTCGCCGGCCTCAAGATCCGTACGATCCAGTCTGCGATCTACGCCAAGGCCGTTGAGCTGATGGGCGCGAGCCCGACGCCGATGGCGTTCGGCGAGGTATACACGTCCCTGCAGACCGGCGTGATCGACGGCTACGAGCATGATGCCAGCACGACGCTGCAGCAGCACTTCTACGAAGTCGCGCGCTTCATGACGCGCACGAGCCACATCGCCGGCGTGCTCAGTCTGTCTTCGTCGACCGTGTCGCAGGCGCGGTTTCCGCCCGATGTGCGCGCGATGCTTCGCGACGCGGGGCGGGAGGCGGCGATCCGGCAGCGCGCGGTCGGCCCGCGAGAGGAAGCCGCGGCGGCGCAGCGCGCTGCAGTCGAAAGGCATGACCATTCGCGACCTCGACCGTCGCGGATTCGAACGGTCGGCCGTGCCGCTCTGGGAAGAGCAGGGCCGCGCGCTCGGCGTCACGTCCTGGCTCGAAAGCATCCGCGCGTGACCGAAGAGCGAAAGAGTCGGGACGATTTTACGCGAAACGTCGATCTTTCTCGCGCATCGACTGCTGACCGGCTCGATCGCGTTGCTCATGGCGGCGCTCTGCGTCGTCGTCGGGCTGCAGATCATCGGCCGCCACGTTCTGCACGCGCCGATCGCGTGGACGGAGGAGATCGCGCGCGTGCTGATGGCGTGGATCATGTGCGCCGGCGGCATCACCGCTCTGCGCCGCGGCCAGCATCCGCGCATCACCGCGCTCGTTCGGCGCCTCTCTCCATCGCGTCGTCTCGCTGTCGATCGCGGCCTGCGGCTCGTCCTGATGGGTTTCCTTCTGGCGCTCGTCGGACCGTCGATCCGGCTGACGCTGCAGAGCGCGGCGGAAGTTCTGCCGACGAGCGGCCTGTCGGGCGCGTGGATCACAGCCGTCCTGCCCGTCGCGCTGGTCCTGATGACGATCGAGCTGGCGGGCGAGCTTCGCGCCGAAGGCCTCCGCGTCTGGCGCGACGGCGCATCGTTTCATCTGGACGCTCGGCGCCGCCGGCGCGATCGTGGCGTCGGTGGCCATCCCGCTCGCGGCCGGCGCGGCGCCACTCGCGGTGCTCGTCGTCGGATTCCTCACGACGGCGGCGCTGGGGATGCCGCTGGCCTTCACGCTCGCACTGACGTCGTTCAGCTACCTCATCGGCATTGGCGGCGTCGGCCTGATCATCCTGCCGATCCGCATTCTGGGCGCCGTGGACTCGTTCGTGCTGCTCGCGATTCCGTTCTTTGTGTTCGGCGGCGCGCTCATGGAAACCGCCGGCATCTCCGAGCGCATCGTCCAGCTTGCCGTGGCGATCGTCGGCCGCGTCCGCGGAGGACTGGCGATGGTCGCCGTCGTCGCGGAGCTCATCTTCTCGGGCATCTCGGGATCGACGGCCGCGGACGTGTCGGCGATCAGCTCGCTCGTCATCCCCTCCATGCGAAAAGCGGGCTACTCGGGACCGGAGTCGGTCAGCGTGGTGGCGGCGGCATCGGCGATGGGCATTCTCGTCCCGCCGTGCCTGACGATGGTGGTGCTCGGGTCGCTCGTGAACCTGTCGATCGTCACGCTGTTTCTCGCGGGATTTCTGCCGGCGCTCGTGCTGGCCGCGGCGCTTCTCATCCTCATCGCGATTCGCGCACGACGCCAGCGGTGGCCCGTCCCGCCGCCTCGGGCCTCGGGCGACCTTTCGCGCGCGGCGCGCCGTGCGATCGTGCCGCTCGGACTGCCGGTGCTGCTCTTCGGCGGCATCTTCTCGGGCGCGGTCACCGTCACCGAGGCCGCGCTCATCGCCGTGGTCTACGCGCTCGTGGCGCACGCGCTGATGGGCGGCTTCAAGACGAAGGACATCGTCGATCGGCTTGCCGAGAGCGGCATCGTGACCGCGACGACGTTGTGGGTGCTGGCCGCGGCGTCCGCGTTCGCGTGGATTCTGGTGCGTGAATGGGTTCCGCAGGGACTTGGCGAATGGATCGCCGACGTCGGCGCCGGGCCCGACCGCGTTCATGCTGATCACCGTCGCCGTGTTCGTCGTTGTCGGGGCGCTGCTCGAGGGACTGCCGGCGCTCCTGATCTTTGGGCCGATCCTCTTCCCCATCAGCCGGACGCTCGGCCTCGACCCGGTGCACTACGGCATCGTGATTGTCGCCGCGATGGGGATCGCGTTCTTCCTGCCGCCGATTGGAGTGGGGCTGTCGATTGCGGCAGGCATCGCGCGGGTGGATCTCGACGAGGTCACCCCGGCGTACATCCCCTATCTCGTGGCGCTGGTGGTCGGATTGCTCCTTATTGCTGCGTTTCCCAGCGTGACGTTGATCCTGCCGCGGCTGCTGCTGGGTACGGGACGTAAGAAAAGTGGTCGGGTGAATTATTCGCGAATAATTCACCCGACCACTTTTTTTGAGGCTAGAATCCGCCCATGCGCGCACTGCTCATCGCCTGCCTGTTCACCTCGACGGCCTTGGCTCAGACGGGAAACCTGGGCCTCTTCACGAACGCGGCCGACATCGGCGCGCCACCTTTGAAAGGGTCGGCGGAGTACGACGCGACCGCGCGCACCTACAAGATCACCGGCACCGGCACGGATATCTGGGGCAAGGCCGACCAGTTTCACTACGTCTGGCGCGAGATGTCCGGCAATTTCTCGGTGACCGCGACCACGAAATTCCTGACGGACGGCATCGCGCACCGCAAGGCGGCAATCATGCTGCGCAAGACGGTTGCCGCGGACTCGCCGTTCGTCCACCTCGCCATTCACGGCGACGGCATGGCCGCGGTGCAATTCAGAACCGACCCGGGCGGCAATACCAACACCCTCGATTTTCCGATCGGCACGCCGGGTGTCTGGAAGCTGAAGCTGACGCGGCAGGGCGGGAACGTGATCGTCGCCGTCGCCCCCGAGGGCCAGCCGCTCCGCGAGCTCGGACACACCGTGCAGGCGCTGGGCAACCCGATCCTGGTCGGCCTCGGCGTCGCCTCTCACAGCCAGAAAGAGCTCAACACCGTTCTTTTCTCTGATGTTTCGGTGGAGGCGCTACCGGCGCCAGCCGCTGCGCCGGCGCCGGCGCCCGCCACGAGATAGTCACTGCGTCATGAGGACTCCCATGATCTCGATCTCGCGTCATCTCGTGCTCGTCTGCCTGCTCTCCGCCTCGGTCATTGCTCAGGGGGCCCAGGGAGCCCAGGGAGCAAAGAGCGGCAACCTCGGTGTCTTCACGAATGCCGCTGACGTCGGCGGCCCCGCGATCCCTGGCGCCACGGAGTTCAGCGCGGCGACCGGTGAGTACCGCATCACCGGGGCCGGCGCCAACATGTGGGCCAAAGAGGATCAGTTCCAGTACGTGTGGCGCGAGATGACCGGCAACTTCACGGTCAGTTCGTCGCTCAAGTTCCTTGGGACCGGCGCCGGGCATCGCAAAGGCGGCATCGTCGTCCGCGAGACGCTCGACACCGACGCGAAGTACGCCGGCGTCATGGTGCACGGCGACGGTATGCCGGCGCTGCAGTGGCGCAGCAGCAAGGGAGAGATCACGAACACGTTCAATCTCCCGTTCGATGGCCCGGGTGAGTTCAACATCAAGCTCGTCCGGACCGGCGTGCGGATCTTCCTGTTCGTCGGCAAGAACGGCGCCGAGCCGAAAGAGGTCGTCCACACCGAGGTCTCGTTCCAGGGCCCGGTCATGGTCGGACTCGCCGTTACCTCGCACGACCCGAAGGCGAAGGACACGCTCGTGTTCTCCAACGTCAAGATCGAGGCGCAACCGGCGCAAGCCCCACGCGCCCAGTAGTGCCTGGAAAAGTGGCCGGGTGACTTTTACGTTTCTTGTAAAGTCACCCGGCCACTTTTCACTCGGCCCGCAACCGAAACGCTGGACTCATCCACGAAGCAACAACGCTGAGGTACGTCGATGCGGAGATCGTTCGCCCCCCTCCTGATCGTTGTCGCAGGCGTCATCGTTGGAGCCGTGGCGTGGCCGTCGGCCCAGTCATCGCCGCCGGCCTACGTGTTCGCCGAGCCGGGCATCTCGCCGGACGGCGGCGAGATCGCGTTCTCGTCCGGCGGCGACATCTGGACCGTGCCTGCCGCCGGCGGCGACGCGCGGCTGCTCGTCGCTGACGCGGCCAACGACCGGCGCCCGCTGTTTTCGCCGGACGGCCGGAGTCTCGCGTTCGTGTCCACGCGCACCGGCGGCGGCGACATCTACGTGCTGACGCTCGAGACCGGCCGCGTGCGCCGGCTGACGTGGGACGACGGCCTGGAACAACTCGACGCGTGGTCGCGCGACGGGGCCTGGCTGTACTTCAGATCGACGAGCCGCGACATTGCCGGCATGAACGACATCTTTCGGGTGCCGCTCACCGGCGGCACGCCGATGCCGGTCAGCGAAGACCCGCTACGTCAACGAGTTCGGTGCCGCGCCGTCACCGGACGGCCGGCGTCTGGCGTTCGTCGCGCGCGGCATCGCGTCCGACCAGTGGTGGCGCAAGGGCAGCAGCCACCTCGACCAGTCCGAGCTGTGGATGCTGGACGCTCGCGGCGCCAGCCGGCTACACGCGGCTCACGCGCGCGCGACGCGCGGCAGCTGTGGCCGATGTGGAGCGGCGACGGACAGTCGCTGTTCTACGTCTCCGACCGCGGCGGCGCCGAGAACTCTGGACGCGCGGCGCGACGGCAGAATCGCGCGACCGGCAGCTCACGACGTTCCGCGACGGCCGCGTGCTCTGGCCGTCCATCGTCGAGCGATGGCCGCACGATCGCGTTCGAGCGCGACTTCGGCATCTGGACGCTCGACACATCGACCGGTCAGGCGCGCCAGGTCCCCATCGTCCGTCGCGGCGCGGCGACGACGCCGGCGCCCGAGCGCGTGCGGCAGACCAATCAGTTCAGCGACCTCGCGCTGTCGCCGGACGGCCGGAAGATCGCGTTCATCGCGCGCGGCGACGTCTTCGCCGCATCGGCGCGCGACGGCGGGCGACGCCGCGCGCGTGACGCGCACGCCGGACGTCGAGTCGCAGCCCGTCTGGGCGCCCGACAGCCGGCGGCTCGCCTACGTGTCGACGCACACGGGCGGGCGGCAGATCTACCTCTACGACTTCGTCGCGAACACGTCGCAGACGCTGACGACCGGCACGTCGTTCGACGGATCGCCCGTCGTTCTCGCCCGACGGCAAGCGCATCGCGTTCCTGCGCAATCGGCGCGAACTGCGCGTGATCGACCTCGAGACGCAAACAGGACCGCGTGCTCGCGACGGGCACGCTCGCCGACACGAGTCGACGAGCCGCGGCCGGTCTGGTCGCCCGATGGCAAGTGGATCGCGCTCTTCGCGATCGGCGCCAAGGCGTTCACCAACGTCTGACTCGTGCCGGCCGATGGCGGCGGCCGGCACAGGCCGGTGAGTTTCCTGGCCAACGTCTACGCCAACTCGATCGCGTGGAGCCGGACGGGCGGCGTCTGCTCTTCGACACGCGCCAGCGCACCGAGAACGGCCAGCTCGCGCGCGTCGATCTGACGCCGCAAGACGCCGAAGTTCCGCGAGGATCTGTTCCGCGACTCTGTTCAGCCCGCCGCGTCCGGCGGCGCCGCAGGAGCCGGCGGCCAGCTCCTCCCCCACCCACCGGCACCTGCCGCACCGGCCCGTGACCCCGGCGACCTCCAGGACCCGCAGGACCGACGATCCGTCGTGAACGTCTCACCCCGTGTTCGAGGACATCCGCCAGCGCCTGTCGTTCGTCCCGATCGGCCTCGATGTGAACGACGTCACGGTCAGTCCTGACGGCAAGACGGCGGCCGTCATCGCGGCTGTCGGCGGGCAGACGAACCTGTACGCGTACTCGCTCGACGAGCTGGCCACCGAGCGGCCGGTCGCGCGCCAGTTGACGACGACGCCGGGGCGAAAGTCGAACCCGCAGTTCACGCCCGACAGCCGCGAGGTCTATTTCCTCGACGCCGGCCGCATGCAGATCGCGACCGTCGAGCGGCGCGATTCGCGCGCGCTCAACGTGACGGCCGAACTGACGGTGGACTTCGCGACCGAGAAGCAGCAGGTGTTCGACCAGGCGTGGACGCTGCTGCGCGACAACTTCTTCGACGCGAAGTTCAACGGCGTCAACTGGGAGGCCTCGCGCGAGCGATACGGCGCGCGCGTGGCGTGGGCCGGCACGCCCGACGAACTCCGGCGGATCGTCAGCCTGATGATTGGCGACCTGAACGCGTCGCACCTGGGCATCTCGGGCCAGCGCGGACGCGCCGGCCATCGGCCGGCTCGGCCTGCGATTCGATCGCGCGCGAGTACGAATCGTCTGGCCGGCTCGCGGATCACGACCGTCGTGCCGCTCGGGCCCGGCCGCGCTGTCGCAGCAGATCGCGCCCGGCGACTATCTGACGGCCGTCGACGGCCGGCCGGTCGGTGCCGGCGTCAACCTCGACGAGCTCCTCGCGAACACGATCGATCGGCGCGTGGTCGCTCACGATCGCGAGTCAGCCGGGCGGCCCGACGCGCGAGGTGTCCCGTCCGGCCGACGAACCAGGCGACCGAGAAGGCGCTGCTCTATCGCGCGTGGGTCGAGAAGAACCGCGCGTACGTGCTCGCGAAGAGCGGCGGCCGGCTGGGCTACGTGCACATGATCAACATGAGCCGCGCCGGCGCTCGATCAGCTGCACCTCGATCTCGACGCCGAGAACCACGAGCGCGACGGCGTCGTGATCGACATCCGCAACAACAGCGGCGGATTCGTGAACGCGTACGCGATCGACGTGTTCACGCGGCAGCCGTACCTGCGCATGTCCACGCGCGGCGTGCCGGAGGCGCCGGCCCGGACGATTCTGGGCCAGCGCGCGCTCGAGTCGCCGACCGTGCTCGTCACCAATCAGCACTCGCTCTCGGACGCGGAGGACTTCACCGAGGGCTACCGCACGCTGAAGCTGGGCCCGGTCGTCGGCGAGCCGACGGCCGGCTGGATCATCTACACGTGGAACGTCACGCTCGTCGACGGCTCGACGCTGCGCCTGCCGCGGATGCGCGTGAAGGGCGCCGACGGCCGCGACATGGAACTGCACCCGCGCCAAGTGGACGTGAGCGCGACCCGCCCGCTCGGCGAGTCCGCGTCGGGCAAGGACACCCAGCTCGACGAGGCTGTACGTGTACTGCTGGAACGATTGAAATAGGAAAACTGCTCGGGTGAGTTTTACGTTTTACGTAAAACTCACCCGAGCAGTTTTTTTCACAACCAACTCCGCTGCCCGCGTGGTCCAAACACTAGAAAGTGGGAGGACAAAGCGCCATGCGCATTCACGAAATCGGATTTCCGGGCCGCGCCCTCGTTGGCGCGGGCGTACTCGGCCTGTTGGTAGCAACCTCGCCCGTCGTTCATGGGCAGCAGCACGGTTCCGTCTTTGACTTGAGGGGCGTCGGCTCAACCGGGCCCGAGATTGGTGTGTCGGTTCGCGACGTCACCGCGGACGACGGAGTGGAAGCGCCGACGCACGGGCGCGGTCGTCGAGCGCGTCCGCGGCGAGAGCCCGGCCGCCAAGGCCGGAGTCCAAGCCGGCGACGTCATCGTCACCTACGACGGCGAATCCGTGCGAAGCGCGCGTCAGCTCGCTCGTTTGATTGACGAAACGGCCGAAAACAAAGCCGTGTCCCTGACGGTCACGCGCTCAGGCAAGCGGATGGACCTGTCGGTGACACCGCAGGCCAGGAGTCCTTGGGGCGCCGCACTCGCAACCCCGACGCCATTCGAGTCCCCGGACCTCAATCTCATGGTCCAGCCGCGTGCCCGGAGCCTGGCGCCCAGCATTCTGATGCCGGCGTTCGCCGGGCGGTTGGGCATCCAGACGCAGGATCTGACGACCCAGCTCGGCGAATACTTCGGGGCGTCGGACGGCGTGCTCGTGACCTCGGTCGGCGAGAACAGCGTGGCACGGACGGCCGGGCTGAAAGCCGGCGACGTGATCACCGAGGTCGACGGTCAGGCCGTCCAAGACGCCGCAGCGCTTCGGCAGCGGTTGGCGGGCAAAACGGGCAACGTCGCGCTGACGGTCGTTCGAGACAAGAACGAGCGGACGATCAGCGTCGAGATGCAGGACGCCATGTCACGTCCAGTGGCGCCGCGCCGGTACGAGCGCTAGAGTATGCGGCACGGTGAGGCGCGCGCCCCTCGTGCTTCTATGGCTTCTGTGGTCCGGCCTGTTGACGTGGTCGCAGCCGCTGCTGGGTGCGGCCACGTCAATCGCGCAGCGTGAGTGTGCCGCGCTCTCCAAGCTCAGCCTTCCAGACGTCAGCATCTCCGAAGCCGTCGCCGTACCGGCGACGCCGGGCGCCCCTGTCCACGTCCCGCATTGCCGTGTTACAGGCGTCATTGGCAGCGAGATCGGGTTCGTCGCGATTCTTCCCGACAACTGGAATGATCGTTTCTTCATGGGTGGCGGAGGCGGCTTCGTCGGTGAAATTCAGAACGGCGCCCTGGCGACGGCAAACCTGGGGTACGTGACGGCCGGCACCGACACCGGTCACAAGGGAGACGTCTTCAACGGAAGCTGGGCGTACCAGAACCTCGAGCGGCAGGTGAACTTCGGTTATCTCGCGGTGCACCGCACGGCCGAGGTCACCAAGGCGATCATCGCCGCGCACTACGGCAGACCTGCCAGGACCAGCTACTTTCAGGGCTGTTCGCGGGGTGGCGGCCAGGCGCTGATGGCCGCGCAGCGATTTCCGCGCGATTTCGATGGCATTCTGGCCGGCGCGCCGGCCTACGACTGGACCGGATTTGCCGCCGCGAGCGTTCGCAACATGCAGGTCCTCTATCCGGATCCCGCGCGGCTCGACACGCGAATGTTTTCACCGGCCGATCTCGAGATGATCGAGACGCGGGTCGTTGCGGCCTGCGACACGAACGACGGCGTCACCGATGGCGTGGTCGACGACCCGCGGTCGTGCCGATTCGACGTGGGCACCCTGCCGTTGAGCGAGGCGCAGAAACAGGCGCTCCGGACGATCTACTCAGCCACCGTGCAGCCAGGCGGCGAGATCTATCCCGCGCAGCCGTTCGGCGGCGAGGGGCAGGTCGGTGGATGGGCGCCGTGGATCACCGGCGGCGACAAGAACTCCGAGAGCACGGGCCTTCCCAGCCTGATGTTCGGATTCGGCACCCACGTCTTCAAGTACTTCGTGTTCGACGATCCCGCGTGGGACTACAGCAAGTACGACATCGCGAACTGGGCGCGCGACACCGCGCGGACGGCGACCGTGCTCAACGCAACGAATCCTGATCTGGATGCGTTCAAGGCCCGCGGTGGCAAGCTCATCGTCTGGCACGGTTGGGCTGACCCGGCGCTGACGGCGCTCGCGAGCATCCGCTATCAGGAGCAGGTGCAGGCCCGCGATCCGCAGGCCGGCACCTACATGAGAACGTTCCTGTTGCCCGGCGTGCTCCACTGCGGAGGAGGCGCGGGCCCGGACACGGTCGATTGGGTTGCCGCGATCTCGGACTGGGTGGAGCGCGGCGTCGCGCCGAGCCGGCTGACCGCACGGAAGGTTGCGAACGGCGCGGTGACGCGAAGCCGTCCGATCTGCCCATATCCGCAGAAGGCCGCCTACAGCGGACTGGGCAGCACGGACGATGAGAAGAACTTCGTGTGTCAGTAGTTAGCGCGCCGCGACCGAGAGTTTCGGCTCCGCGCTCAGAAACGCCACCAACGCGCCAATCTCACCGTGGGTGAGCTGTAGATTCGGCATCACCAACCCCGGTTGCGACGGCGGCTTGATCGACGGATCGGCGAGAAACGTCGTCAGATACGCCGCGGCGAAACGCGGCGAGCTGAGGTCCGGCGCGAAGCCCGTCTTCGGCGACACCCCTGTGTGCGTGTGGCAAGTGATGCACCCCTTCGCGGCAAAGAGCATCTTGCCGCGCTCCGCATCGCCGATCTTCGCGACCTGATCGCCGTTTGCCACCACCCGCATCACGACGGGGCCGGACTTGGAATCCATGAATCCGCTGTTGACCGTAAGGGTCCAGTCGCCGGCTGCGGGCAGCGCGAGCTTGGCGAGGTAATAGCCCGTGTCGCTTGCCGGTGTCGCGAGCGCCTTTACGACGCCCCCGCGAGTGTCGCGCGCCTCAATCCAGCCCGACAACCCGGGCGTCAGGTGGACGCCGTGCTGCCGCACGGCGTAGGTCAGCGACACGGGCTTCCCCGCCACCATGTATTCAGGAACGTCCTTGAGTGTCACGACCGCCCACCCGCCGGCGTCGAGTCGAGCCATTGCGAGCGTCAGTCCCACCGCGATTCCGGTCAGCCACGCGAGACGTGCCACCATGTCGTTCCCTCCACGTTTCGACGGTAGCACCGGCTGATCAACGGCAATAGCTGTTAATCCTTGCCGCCATCATAGAAATGCTTGTGGTCCGGTAAAGACGTGCGAAAAAGTGGTCGGGTGAATTCTTTGCAAAGAATTCACCCGACCACTTTTCAGTCGGGCTCAGTGCGCTGGGCTATTTCAGACGCGTCAGGATGATCACGAACTGATCGGATGACGGATCGCTGGGATAGAAGCCCCCGAAACCCAGGATCAGGAACCGACCACCGAGGGCGACAGTAAAAGGAACCGTATCGCCGTCGCTCAGGAAGGTGGCGGTGACGACGCCATCAGCGTACGTCCACGTGAGAGCCGACTCCGGTTCATCGTCATCGCATTCGGCAGCCGTCAAAGCCCAGGACCCTTGAGTCAGCCTGCCCCCTCCACACCCCAACAAAGTCACGTGGCCCGTCCCGTTGGCGTTCAGCGTCAGGCTTCCCCTGGACGCCTCGGTTTCGATCGCGGCGGGGGCGACATTAGGGCGGGCGCCGTGCAGGCTCGTGCTAAGAATTACCGCTGAATAAGTGCCTGCGAGGTCAGCGGCAACGATGTTCCCTTCGAGCTTGGCCACACGTGCTGCGAGCGCAGCGAGGTCACTCGCTAGCGTCTGAACGCCACCGGCGCCCGGGAGTGGTCCGCCTGGACGTCCCTGGGCAAAGACCGGTGAAGAGATGAATGCAAGAGCGACGAAGGTAGAAGCGAGGAGCAAGGGAGCGACTCGGGACTTCATGTGAGGTCCTTTCGCGGGGGGAGCGATTCCAGCCGGCCGACCCGGTGGACGTCCGCGCGGCCCTTGTATACCGTTCATGCGGCGCCGATACAACGCGTTTCTTGGATTACACAATTGTGCGGTGATAGGCCGCTCAGACGACGCTGTACAACCGTAGGCAGGCCGACCTGAAGGTCGGCGGCTCCACACGGACTATTCCAGGATCTCCCGCAGCACGCGTCCCTGAACCGTTCCCAGCGACACGCCAAGCAGTTCGGCCGCGGTCGGACCGAGGTCGAGGTTGTTCACGGTGTCGAGAGTGATGCCCTTCCGAATGTTGCGACCCGAGGCAATGAAGAGCGCCGACAAATCCGGATCCGTCGCGATGTATCCATGTGAGCCCAGGCTCGCGGAGGGCGCGTCGATGACGACGGGGCCGGACGCGTCGGCGGTGAACGCGTATCCGTCACGGGCAATGAGAAACAGCGCGCCCATCTGGTCGCTCTCTTCCGGCAACGGGAGCCCGAGCGCCGCAAACTCTGATGGCTCCGCAATCCTCTCGATGCCCTCGATGCCGGCAAGCGCCGCCTTCGTGCGCTGGAGCACCGCGCCGGTCGGATCCGGGACGGTGACGTAGACGAGAGCGCGTGCCGCCCTCGGGCACCGAGTAGGCGTCCGCGTTCACCACCTTCCCGTCGGTCACGGTCAACAGGCCCGCTTGGGCGAAGGCCGTGTTCGGCCGGATGTGCCGCTTCACCGTCTTGAACCCATGGTCCGACACCACAAAGAACGTCGTCCGGGCCGTGAGTCCGGCGGCCTCCACGGCGTCCACGATGCGAGCTACCTGCGTGTCCAGGTGTGCCATCGTCGTCATGGCCGCCGGCGTACGCGGTCCGTAGCGATGCTGCGTCGAGTCGAGGTTCAGGAGGTGGAACAGCATGAGGTTCGGCTGATGCTGTCGAATGATGTGCGCGGCAGCCGCCGTCCAGACCTCGTCGCGCCAGACGATGTTGCGCGTGCCGAACGACGCGACGTCGTCTTCCGACACGAGCGCGGCCTTGATCATCTCCTGCGGAATGGCCTGAGCGACCTCCGGCCGTTCCCGAAACTCCCACGTGATCGTCGGGGCGTTCCAGATCGCGACCCAGTCCACCTGAGCGGTTGTGAGCCCGGCCGCGTGCGCGACGTCGTACAACGTGCGAGCCCGCACCATCTCGCTCTTGTCGCGCCACGGCTCCACGACCGGTGGGACGCCGGGCTTGCGGATCAGGAGCCCGTTGAAGATGACCCCATGATGTGACGGCGTCATGCCGGTGACCATCGCCGTGTGATTGGCCCACGTGACGGTTGGATTCACCGGACGCATGGCCTTCGCGACCACGCCGGCGGCGGCGAGCCGACGCAGCGTGGGGAGCGGCAGGAACGGATCGTCCAGCGCCGAACTCATGAAGCCGTCGAGGCTGATGAACACGACGTGGTTCGTGCCCGGGCGCGTGGCCGGCGCCTGCGCCGACGGTCGCGGGGTCGACACCGAGGGTCAGAGCAATCACGGCGACGACGAGGGCGGACAGCCTTCTCATGAGGCCCATGGTAACCTCCGCGAGGAATCGTCAATGCTGAGCCGCACGAATCTCCAGGCTGATCTTCCGGCCATCCGATCGCTTGTGGCCGAAGTCGAACCGCTGTTCAAGGGCAACCGCCTGTACGTCACCGCGCGGCCGGGCGCGGGCGATCCGCTGCACGATGGTTCAGGCTGGCTGCCCGAAGGCGAGAGCGAGGCGGATTTTACCGAAATCACGCCGCCGTTCCGGGGCACCGCCGTCGAGGCGCTGCTGAAGTCGTTGCCGTGCCGGTACGGCCGCACGCGGCTGATGCGCATGTCGCCGAAAAGCTGCTTGTCGTTTCACCGCGACGATTCCACGCGGCTGCACCTCGCGATCACGACCAACCCCGGGTGCTACATGATCGAACGTCAGGCCGAGCGCGGCGTCTTCTATCACGTGCCGGCCGATGGCCACGTGTATCACATGGATACGCGGCTGGTGCATTCGGCGATGAACTGCAGCAACGAACCGCGCATCCATCTCGTCATCGTCAATCTCGATCAGACCGGGCCGAAGTCGGGCAAGCTCGACGAGCACCCGGTTCAGCCGATTCCGTTTTCCCCGCTCTGACACCACAAGGGCGCCCATGACTGGCTGGGAACATCTCGGTCGCGACATCCTGATCGGCGCACGCACCTTGCGCCGGTCTCCAGGCGTACGCGCTCGCGGCCACGCTGATTCTCGCTGTAGGTATCGGCGCGAATACCGCGATGTTCTCCGTGCTCAACGGCGTGCTGCTCGAGCCCCTCCCGTTCAGGGACGGCGACGAGCTCGTCGTCCTGCAGCAGTCGGCCGAGCGATCCCGCGTGACCGACGCCGGCGTCTCGATTCCCGAAATCGCCGGCTATCGCGAACGGCTTCAGTCGGTCCGCAATCTGGTCGAGTACCACGGCATGGCGTTCACGCTGCTCAAGCAGGGTGAACCCGATCGCGTGGACACGGGCGTCGTGTCCGCGTCGTTTTTCGAGATGCTGGGTATACAGCCCGTGCTCGGCCGGACGTTCGTCGCGCGCGACGAGATCCATGGCGCCGACGCGGTGCTGCTGCTGAGTCACGCGTATTGGCAGGACAAGTTCGGCGGCGACCCGGCGGTGGTTGGCCGCGTCGTCGAGATGAACAACCGCGTCCACACGATCGTCGGCGTGCTGCCCGACTTTCCGCAGTATCCGCGCGAGAACGACGTGTACATGCCGACGTCGGCGTGCCCGTTCCGCGACAACGCGGAGCAGCGCCTGCCGAACGGGCACCGATCGTTCGCGGGACTGCGGGCCATCGGCCGGCTGACCGGCGCGGCGACGCCCGCATCGGCGTCAGCTGAAATCGCCACGGTCGCGGCGTCCTTCGAGCGCGAGTACCCGAACGACTACCGGCGCGTCGCGGGGCTGACCGGGCGCGCCCTTCAACTCGACGAGACGCTCGTGAGCGCGTCGCGGCCCATGCTGCTCGCGTTGTCGGGCACGACGTTGCTCGTGCTCGCCATCGCCTGCGCGAACGTCGCGAACCTTGCCCTCGCCCGCATGGCGTACCGGCGCCGTGAATACGCGGTACGCGCCGCGTTGGGCGCGGGGCGCGGCACGCTGCTGCGACAGGTCGTCACCGAGAGCCTGATGGTCGCCCTGGCCGGCGGCGCGCTGGGGATCGGCCTCGCGTGGCTGACGCAAAGCGCGCTCGTCAGCTTCATCGGGCAGTTCAGCCCGCGCGCGAGTCAGATCGCGATCGACGGATCGGTGCTGGTCTTCGCGCTCGCCGTGTCGGCGGTCACTGGACTGGTCTTCGGCGCGCTCCCGGTCCTCGCGATTCGCCGCAACCTGATGACGTCGCTGCGCGACGGCTCGGGGCAGGCCGGCGAGAGCCCGGCGCGCCGAAAGCTCCGCGCGGTGCTCGTCGTGGCGCAAGTGGCCATCTCGTTCGTGCTGCTCGTCGGCGCGGCGCTGCTCGTCGAGAGCCTTCACCGGCTCTCGACGGTAAGCCTCGGATTCGAAACGCGGCAGGTCATGACCGCCGAAATCTTCGGGAATTTCACCAGCATCGCGAACGGCGCCGATGCGGAGCGCGTGCAATCCGCGATCCTCGACCGTCTGCGCACGACACCCGGTGTGGAGGCCGCCGCCGTCACGTCCTCGGTACCGCTTTCTCAGATTCAACCCGGACAGCAGACTATCCGGGTCGAAGGCCGCACGGCTGACGAGATCGAGCTGCTCCAGGTGGATCCCAACGTCGCGAGCGACGGGTACTTCGAGACGCTCGGTGTCCCAGTCCTGTCAGGGCGGACGTTTCGCGCGACCGACACGCGCGATACGCCGCGCGTCGCTGTGATCAACCAGTCCATGGCGAAGTACTGGCGTGCCGCGGATCCCGTCGGGGCTCGATTCGCATTGGACGGCCCCGCCGCGCCGGCCTGGATCACGGTCATTGGCGTCGTCCCCGACTTCCGTCTGTACGGCGCCGACCGCGAGGTCGGCCCGCAGTACTACTCGACGTACCGCCAAACGGGCGGCTTTGCAGGACGGATTCTCGCCCGCGCCGCTGGCAATCCCGCGGCCCTGATTCCTGTCATGAAGGACGTGGTGCACTCGGTCGATCCGGCGATTCCTGTCGAAGAGGTGCAGACGCTGGAGGCATTGAAGAACGGCAGGCTCGCGGTACCGGGCGTCACGGCCACCTTGCTGGCAATGTTCGCAGGTGTCGCCTGGCTCGTCACGCTGGCGGGCATCGCAGGCGTCGTCGCGACGTCGGTCAGCCGGCGCACGCGGGAATTCGGCCTGCGCATGGCACTCGGCGCCAGTCGCTGGTCCGTGCTGCGCACCGTTCTGATTCAGGGCGTCGCGCTGACGGCGGCGGGAGTCGCGCTCGGCGTTGCCGGCGCGCTGGCCTTTGGGCAGGTGCTCGGCCACCTGCTCTTCGCGACGGAACCGACCGACCTCGTCGCATTCGCCGGCGTCACGCTCGCGTTTCTCGTGGCCGCGCTGGCCGCATCCTTCGGCCCGGCCCGGCGCGCGACGACGATTGATCCGATTATTGCCCTACGGGTCGGAGTCAGACTTCGTGCGGTGCAGGGCCCACACGTTCCGGGTGACCAGGGTTCTGGTTCAGGAATTCGCAGGCGAGTGCAGCGAGCTTACGCAGACTACTTTCAGGAAGATGGCAAGCGTCAGTTGATCCTTTCGACCTTCGAACCCGCACCTCCGAACCAGTCGAACCGCTCCGTCATGCGTCAAAGGTGTACCGCGTGACGTCGCAGATGGGCTCGTAACCAAGACGTTGATAGACCGCGTTCGACGCCTCGTTGGCCACGTCAGAGTACAGACAACATCGCGCATTGCCTTCGTCGAGCAGCCGACGGGTGAGCGCGGCCACGCATGCGGTGGCGTACCCGCGGCCGCGATGCTCCGGCGGGGTGTACACGTGCGCCACGCGGACGGTCCGACGAGTGCGGCCCGCCGCGGCGGCCATGGAGACGGCGCCGTCACGGTCCCACACGAACAGACTGCTCTCCGTCATCCGGCCCAGCACGAGTCCGCGCGAATCCCCGGGCTCGTTGATCGCCGCGAAGAATCCGTCGGTCCAGCGGGTCAGCAGATCGGCCTCGTCGGGGCGCGCCGCGCGAAATTCGCCGGGAACGGTCGTACCCAGCGGCTCGAGGACGCTCACCTCAAAAATCCGCTGCCGCGAGTGGCGCCGGGCGGTTCGGTGCGTCAACGTGGAGAATGCTTCCGAAAACGCGTCGGCGGTGTCGGCCGGCCCGATGACCGCGGTGGCCTCGGGGCACGCGTTCCACGCGTCTTCGGCTAAGGGACGGAGGGCCTCGGGCCGAAAACACCGTGTGACTCCGACCTTGCCGGGCTGGGTTCTGAACGCAGACATGAGGACGCGGTCTCCGTCCAGCACCGCCGAGAAATAGGGGCGGGGGCCCTCAGGCTGGATCCGGCGGGTCAGGTCATGGGCGCTGCCCAGGATCAGGTTATTTTCGACCTCGGCCGCCGTCAGATCCCGTTCGGCCGCCGCGAGGAAGGCGCCAGGCGACGGAAAGCGTGCAACGCGCATCGGGGCCCTATTTTGCCGCAGGGTGGGTGCGGCTCGGAAATTCCCGGAGACCAACATGTTGGAAACCCTGGCCGCGCAGGCCACCCAGGCGTTCGGGCTTCTCATTCGCACGGTCGAGGACAGCCCGTGGCTGTTCATCGCGCTCGCGGTTGGCACACTGGTTCTTCTCATCAGGCGCCATCGCTTTTGAGTGGCGGTGCGTCATCGTCCCTTTTTCCGCGGCATTGACGTGGGGTCCCCGTGACGCTATCGTAAATGCCCTAATAAGAATCCGATGAAATCTCACGTTTTCCTTCTCGCTTACATCGATCCCGGCAGCGGCAGCATGCTGCTGCAGATGCTCCTCGGCGGTGTGGCAGGCGTTGCGGTGGCCGTCCGGATGTATTGGCACCGGCTCCGCGGCTTCTTCGGATCCCGTTCGAAAAACACGCCGGACGCGTAGTCTGTCCTCCGTCTACGAACCCGCGTCGTTCCGCGATCCTTCGGCCCGCGTCTTTCGTCACAACGGCGGTGTCTACCGTGCGCTGAGCGCGCGGGCGCTCGCGGACTGGAGCGCCCTGTCTGCCGCGCCGTTCCTGCAGCGCTTCATGGACGACGGCCGGATTGTCCGGACGGTACAGGACGATGCGGCGACGAGTTTCCTTCCGGAGTCGGACGGCCGCTGGCCCGCCGTCCTCCGCCACGACCCGATTCCCGTCATCTCGTACCCGTACGAGTGGCCGTTCGGCATGCTGCAGGATGCGGCCCTGCTCCAGCTCGACGTGCTGCTGGCCGCGCTCTCCGACGGGTTCGTCCTCAAGGACGGCACGCCCTACAACGTTCAGTTCGTCGGGAGCCGGCCGACGTTCATCGACATCGCGTCCATCACGAAGCTCGTGCCGGGATCGCCGTGGGAAGGCTATCGGCAGTTCTGCGAGCTCTGCCTGTACCCGCTCCTGCTTCAGGCGTACAAGGACATCGACTTCCACCCGTGGCTGCGCGGCCGCCTCGACGGCATTCCACCGGAGCAGGCGCGGGCCATCTTCGGCATCCGGGATCTCCGCCGAGCGGGCGTGCTCACGCACGTGGTCCTGCAGGCGGCGTTGACGCGCAAAGCGGCGGGCGCCGACCGCAACGTCAAACGAGAACTGCGTCAGGCAGGATTCAGCACCGCGCTCGTCGCGGCCAACGCGCAGGGGCTTCGCAAGCTCGTGGCCGGCCTACGGTGGGGACGAACGAGCTCCACGTGGTCCGACTACACGACGACGCACAGCTATGAAGCGCCCGACATGACCGCGAAAATGGATTTCGTGCGCGATGCCGTGCGCGACCGGCCGCGCGATGTCGTGTGGGACCTCGGCAGCAACACTGGGAACTTCTCGCGCATCGCAGCCGAACACGCGCGCTACGTCGTGGCCGTGGACGCCGACCAGCTCTCAGTTGAGCGGATGTACCAGTCCCTGAAAGCGACGGGCCCCGCCAACATCCTCCCGCTCGTCGGCAATGTTGCGGACCCATCGCCGGGACTGGGATGGCTCGGACGCGAGCGGCAGTCGTTGCCCGAGCGGTCACGTCCCAGTCTGGTTCTCTGCCTGGCCCTCGTGCATCACGTTGCGCTCTCGGCCAACGTGCCGCTCGGCGAGTTCATCGGTTGGCTCGCCACGCTCGGCGCCGACGTCGTGATCGAGTTCGTGTCGAAGGAGGATGCGATGTCACGCCGGCTGTTGCAGAACAAAGAAGACGTGTTCCCCGACTACACCCAGCCGGTCTTCGAGGCGCACCTCGAACGACGGTTCACCGTGGCGCGACGTCAGGTGCTTGGCGACGGAACGCGAACCTTGTATTACGCGCGCCAGAGCGCGGCGTCGGGGTCTGCCCCCACCCACGAAGTGGGACGGCCCCCAGAGCCCTGACGCGGACGCTGCGGCTCCGCGTGACCTAGCGATTGACATGGCCGAGACGCGAGACAAGACTTCGCGGTTTCGAATCAGCCGAGACGCGATCCATATCGTCTCGCTGTGGGCGCTCGCGGTGGCGGGGCCCATCTACGACGTGCTCCGGCGCAGCGCGGAGTTCTTCGTCGCCTACCGTGCCGATCGGCGCGATGTCCTTCTATTCGTCGCGGTGATCTCGTTCGCCGCACCGATGGTGCTCTCGGGGGGTCGTCTGGCTCGTCGGCCGGCTGTCGAAGATGCTCGCCAGCGCCCTGATGACGGTGCTCGTCGGGCTGTTCGTCGCCATTTTCGCCGCGCAGGCCCTGCAATCGCTGTCGCCGCCGAGCGCGTTGCACCTCGGGATGTCGGCGGGCTTCGGGATTCTCGGAGCCGCGCTCTACGGCTCCCCCGCCGTTCGTTCGTTCACCACCTGGCTGGCCCCCGCGATCGTCGTATTCCCACTCGTCTTCCTCCTCGACCGCGCGATCTGGCCGATGGTGTGGCCGGCCCACCAGCACGCTGCGCTCGCCACCGGTCCGCGCTCCGCTGTGCCCATCGTCTTCGTGGTCTTCGACCAGTTCCCGCTGACGTCGCTGCTCGCGCCGGACGGCTCGATCGACGCGAGGACTTATCCAGGATTCGGAGAACTCGCGCGCACGTCCACGTGGTTTCGAAACGCGACGACCGTCGGAGAATTGACGACGTGGGCGCTGCCGCCCATCCTCTCGGGCAGGTACGCGGAAGACGGTCAGTTGCCAACGGTCGCTGATTACCCATACAACCTCTTCACGGCACTGGGACAGAGCTACAAGATGGCGGTGTTCGAGCCGCTCACCGGCCTCTGCCCTGATTCGATCTGCCCTCCGAGCAGCGCGGTACGAAATGCGCCCACGCTCTGGCCGATGCTCACCGACTCGACCGTGGTCCTCGCGCACCGTATCGTTCCCCGGGGACTGGCCGGATGGCTGCCGCCGGTGGACGAGAACTGGAGAGGCTTCGCCGAGTCGCAGGACTTTCAGCAGCAGTGGGGCCGGGAGCGCGAGCGCGATCGGCGGCGGATCATCGACAACTTCCTCGAAGCGATTACGCGCAGGAAATCAGGACGCGACGCTCTATTTTCTCCACGCGCTCCTGCCGCACGAGCCCTACGAGTACCTGCCCTCGGGACAGAAATCCGGCATAAATCGACGCACCGCGGGCATCACGTTTGGCCGATGGACGAAACAGGAATGGCCCGTGGCGCAGACCTACGCGCGTCATCTTCTGCAAGTGGGTTTCGTGGACCACAGCGTGCAGCGGCTCATCCAGCGCCTGCGGTCCGAGGGTCTCTTCGACAAGGCGCTGATCGTGGTCACGTCGGACCACGGCGTCGCGTTCGTACCGGGCGCGGGCATGAAAGGGTTGAGCCGTACGACGGCCGCGAGCATCATGCCGGTGCCGCTGTTCGTGAAACATCCGCAGCAGCGCGAAGGGGACGTGAACGACCGCAACGTCCAGAGCGTGGACGTGCTGCCGTTGATCGCGGACATCCTCGACGTGGACCTGCCCTTTCCTACGGACGGACGGTCTCCGCTCGATCTCAGCCAGCCACCGCTGGCCACCAAGACCGTCGTCCACGGCGGTGGCCGGTCGCGGATGACGTTGCGCGCGAATGAGCTCGACGAAGGCAAGGCGGAGGTCATTGCGCGCCGTGTGCGCTGGTTCGGCGACGGCCCCGGACCCTATTGGACACCGGCCATCGCGCCGGCGCTCTCATTGCGTGGGCGGTCGATCGATGGACTCCGCATCGAGCAGGACGAGACTCTGCGCATCACGCTGGACGTCTCCGATGAGCTATCGAAGCTCGATCCGGCCGAAACGATCGTCCCTGCCCTGCTCACCGGCCGGGTGCGTGGCGCGATCGGGCGATCGCAGCGCCTTGTCCTCGCGATCTCAGTGAACGGCCGCGTGGAGGCGACGACTGAAACGTATCAGGACCTCGGGGACCAGCCCGACGGCTCATGGAGCGCACTCATCAATCCCGCGGCCTACCGATCGGGCTTCAACGACGTTCGGATCTACCTCGTGCGCGGTAGCTGGCGATGAGATGAGACTCGTTGAAGGATTCCGAAACGAGCCACGCTAGGGCTCGGCCGCATCGCGCCATCCCGCCATTTGCCGCGGCTCGACACCCGGCCCTGCTGGTGCTCAGGCGCATGAGGTCGTAGGATCTCGTCACGCATGACGGAAGGCGCCCCCACCCCACCAGCCAATTCGTCCGCCGGCAGCCCCACGGGCTGGCGCCGGGCGCAGACCGAAGTCAGTCTGCCGGAGGTGCACAGCTCCATTCTGGTGCCGCACACGCTGGGCTTCTGGCGGAAGATGCTCGCGTTCTCCGGGCCAGGTTTTCTCGTGGCTGTCGGCTACATGGACCCGGGCAACTGGGCGACGGACCTCGCGGGCGGCTCCCAGTTCGGGTACACGCTGCTCAGCGTCATCCTGCTCTCGAACCTCATGGCGATCCTGCTGCAGGCGCTCTGCGCGAGGCTGGGGATCGTCACGGGTCGCGACCTCGCGCAAGCCTGCCGCGACCACTATTCACCGCCGGTCTCGTTCGTGCTGTGGATCCTCTGCGAGGTGGCGATCTGCGCGTGCGACCTCGCTGAAGTGATCGGATCGGCCATTGCGTTGAACCTCTTGTTCGGCCTCCCGATGATCTGGGGCGTGTGCATCACGGCCCTCGACGTGCTGGTGGTCCTGTACCTCCAGAACAAGGGATTCCGATACATCGAGGCGCTCGTCATCACGCTCATTCTGACGATCGGCGGATGCTTCTTCGCCGAGATTCTCTTCTCGCAGCCAGACGTGGTCGCCGTCCTCGGCGGGTTCGTGCCGACGTTCGAGATCGTCCAGCGTCCCGAGATGCTGTACATCGCGATCGGCATCCTCGGGGCCACGGTGATGCCGCACAACCTGTACCTGCACTCGTCGATCGTGCAGACGCGAAAGTACGAGCGCACGGCGAGCGGCAAGGCCGAGGCGATCAAGTTCGCGACCATCGATTCGACCGTCGCGCTGATGTTCGCGCTGTTCATCAACGGCGCGATTCTCGTCGTGTCGGCCGCGACGTTCTACGGGAAGGGCCAGGAGGTCGCTGAGATCCAGGACGCCTACAAGCTGCTCTCGCCGATGCTCGGCGTGCCGGTCGCCAGCACGCTGTTCGCCCTCGCCTTGCTGGCCTCGGGACAGAACTCCACGCTCACGGGCACGCTGGCCGGGCAGATCGTGATGGAAGGCTTCCTCAGGATTCGCCTGCGTCCCTGGCTGCGACGGCTGATCACGCGGCTCATCGCCATCGTCCCGGCGGTGATCGTCACCGCGCTCTACGGCGAGCACGGCACGGCCACGCTGCTGGTGTTGAGCCAGGTCATTCTCAGCCTGCAATTGTCGTTCGCGGTCGTGCCGCTCGTCGTCTTCACGAGCAGTCGGGCCAAGATGGGCGACTTCGTCAATCCCGCCTGGATCAAGGTGCTGGCGTGGACGACCGCCGGGCTCATCGTGAGTTTGAACGTCAAGTACCTGTCGGACTACTTCGGCATCACCGCCTGGCTCGTCAATCTGGTCGGGTGACGGCATCATGTACAAGAGAATTCTCGTCGCTCTCGAAAACGGCCCCGCCGATCGAAGCCTGGTGCCGCACGTCGCCCAGCTGGCGTCGCTGCTGGATTCCGAGCTCCTGCTCATCCACGTGGCGGACGGCTGGGTCGCTCGTCACTACGATGACCTGAAGCTGGCGGAGTCCGACGAGATGAAGGCCGACCGCGAGTACCTTCAGCAACAGGCCGCCGCGCTCGGCGCGAAAGGATTGAAGGTCAGGATCCATCTGGCGCTGGGCAACCCGCCGACCGAGATTCTCAAAGCCGCCGAGCAGGAACAGTGCGATCTGATCGCGATGACCACGCACGGCCACCGCTTCTTCGGCGATCTGTTTCACGGCAGCACGATCACGGCCGTCAGGCACAAGAGCCAGATTCCGATGCTCCTGGTGCGCGCCGCTGCGCTCTAGCGCGCCTCAGTTCCCTATTGCCGCGGCCGCAGGAGGACTCCCGGCCGCGATGGATCGACGACGAAGATGTCGATCTCGTTCGGCCCGGCGCGCAAGGCGTCCGGCGGCAGCATCGCCATCCAGCGGAGGCCGCCGGGCCAGGCGCGGGTGGTGGCCACAATCCTGCCATTCAGCGCGACGGCCAGTACATGACGGGCCGCCGCCGTCGCGGCATCCGGCTGGACGAACCGTCCCATGAGCTGCGCCGGCAGCTCACGCGATTTGGGATTGACGTTCTTCAGGGCATCCCTGCCGTCGACGGTCACGCGCACTCCGTCGGCTGACTTGATCTCTCCAAATGACGCCACGTCCCGTCCGACGAGGCCTCGATATCCCGGCACCGTGAACGCCGGCCATTTGTCGAGGCCGAACATGTCGGCCTGACGCCGCGCGGCCTCGTCGCGACGGGCCGAGAGCTCGTCCGGCTTGAACGTCGCGGTCATCGTCGCGGCGTTGAAGAAGAACTTCTTCTCAGGCCGTGGTGGATCGCCGCCGAGGAGCGACCGCCCGTCCACGGCCCATGGCGCGTCGATGCCCAGCACACGGGCGACGGTCGGCAACACGTCGATCGTCTCGGCGTTCCCATCGTCGATTGTTCCGCGTGCGTATCCCCGCCGTGCTCTCCGGCGGCTTCACGATCAGTGGCACCGACAGGATCTTCCGCCGCGTTGTCACCGCTGAAGCTTCGGGCGCGATCGCCGGGCCTCAGCGACACGCCATGGTCGGCGGTGACGATGATCAGCGCGTCATCGTAGAGACCCTGCCGAAGACAGCCGCTCCCGCAACCGGCCGACGAGCGTGTCGGCGAGGCCGGCCTGCATGATGTCGGCGTGGTGATGCTGAGCCACCAGCCACTCCTGGTCGGTCCACTTCCCATCGGTCAGCCCGGGAATACCGCGAAGACTCGGAGATGCGCTGTCCGGACGGCAGCCAGCGAGACGGCCGGTGCGACGCGAGCGTGTGAATGAAGTACAGCGTCGGCTGAATGTCGTCTCTCGAGATGCCGTCGATGAACGCCTCGGCCGATCCCACGGCATCCGTCCCGCGCGCGCCGTGCCATCGCTGCTGCCAGTTCCGCGTGGCCCGGATGACCCGGGCTCCGGTCCTGCCTTCGCTCGGCGCTCGTCGTCGACTCGTCGCTTCGTCAGCGTCGTCGGCTGCGCCGCGAATCCCGCCCAGTTCTGCGTGAGGTCCGGCAGGCTCGCACGCGCTGACGGCGGCAGAAACACGTGACCCGCAACGACGGCGATGTCGGCGGCCATCGCGGACTCGCGATCGAACCGCGGCGTGCCCTGTTTCATCGCACAGGCTGGCGCGGGCACAGCGATCGTGACGGCCTCGGACACTTCGAGGCGGTGGCTGCGACCGACCAGCGAGAACACGGTGTTCGGATGGTCGCGCGGCGTCGGGGTGCTTCGCGCGGCGGGATATCGTCCGGTCACGATCGAAGGGAGCGCCCACCGCGTGTAGTCGCTGACGGCCGTCGCGTTCCTGAACCAGACGCCATCGGCCGGCAAGCGCCGCAAGGTTTGGGTACCTGGTCGCATTGAGCTTCCCTGCGTCGTCCAACAACGACACGAGCGACAGCTCGTCGAAGACGATGATGACGACAGGCGTGGCACGCGCGGACGCCGTCGCGCCCGGCTGGTCCGCCTCGGCTGGCGCCCGACGAGCGCAGCGGCCCCCCGAAAAGAAAGACGAGCGGCACGATGAGCGCCGCTGGGGACAAGACCAGCAGGAACGTGCGGAACGCCGCTCATCCGCAGCCACGCGATCCCACACGCGGCAGCCGCCAGAATCGCCACGACCGCTGTTCCAATCCACCCGCTGACACCGATCCGGTAGGCCACCTGGACGACAAGGATCGCGCCCAATGCGCCGACGAGCGCCGCGGTGACCGGACCGACAAGTTTCCGGTTGATCGTGCCGGCGAGAACGACAATCACCGCCAGGGCGAGCGGTACCGCGAACGTCAGCGCCGCTGCAACGACTACCGCGTCGATCGTGTCGGCGCGATGCGCGACGAAGAACTCCGGCGCGCGCCGTAGGGCGTCGAGGATGGGTTGAGCGACCGCGAGCGCCCAGAGTCCGGTGAGGACGATGACGGGGCGGATCTTGTCCTTAGTCAGGCTCACGGCTCACGGCTCACGGCTTAGGTTCCGAGCTCCGGGGAAGACGGCGAACCAAAGTGTACGTCCTAAGCCTTGCAGCCTTGAGCCTCGACGTCAAGGCCTCTCGAACTCGCGGACGAATGGGATGAAGTACCGGCGGAACACGAGTCCAGCCAGAAGGCTTACCGCCAGCGCGACGCCAGCCACTTCCCATCGAGCCACGTAGGCCAGCGACAGCGCGATGATACCCCCGCCGACCATGAGCGCGCCGACCGCCGCGATGCCAAATCCTCGCGCCACCGGCTCCCAGCCTACGGGCGGCACACCGGCTTTTCTGGCGATCGGTCCCCACGCACCCATCGGCCGGGCACGCCGGTAGAACTCGACCAGCTTCTCCTCCGGCTCGGGCTTCGTGATGAGCGCCACGACCACCCACAGGACACAGGTGGCGGCCATCGACGTGAGCACGACCACGTAGGCGGGTCGCCTCACCGGCGTCGATGATCGAGCGGAAGAGCACGTACTGGTTGAAGAGAAAGATCAGCGGACCGCCGAACGACGCGGCCAGACGTGCGGGGCCGTTGAAGCGCCACCACCACCATTGCGCCCAGTTGGCCGTCAGCTCGGCCGACGACAGGCCGAGCATGAACACGGCGATGTCGATCACGTTCGTCGCCGTTGACGCGACGATCATCGCCAGGCCGACGATGACTGTCGCGACGAGACGGCCCACGATGAGGTAGTGGCGGTCGGACGCGGCCGGGGCGATCGAGCGCCTGTAGACATCGTTCAGGAACACCTGCGCGCCGAAGTTCATGTTCGAGCTGACCGTCGACATGATCGAGGCGAGGATGCCGCTCACGGCCAGGCCGAGCAGACCGGCGGGCAGATACGCCGCGAGCAGCATCCCGTAGGCCAGCTCGCGGTTGATCGTCCCGTCTCGCAGCCCCGGCCACCGCACCATGGCGCCAAGTGCCGGCAGCGTGATGGTGAGGAGCATGAAGAAGAGGATGACCTGCGTCCACACGTACATCTTCGCGGCTTCACGGCCGTCGCGCGACGACAGGATGCGCTGTCCTTCCATGGCGCCCGACATCGGCGCCGCGTCGCCGCCGTATCCCACCGCCGTACCGACCGTCCAGGCGACGACGCCGAGCACGCCGAGGAGCTCGTGCGACAACGGAGGCCGCCAGCTCACGACATCCGGTCCAAACGAGGCCACGAGGGCGTCGCGCAAACCCGCGGGTCCGCCAAAGTCCGCGAGGACGACCCACAGCAGCACGAGCGACGCCACGATGATGACCAGCGTCTGAAAGAAGTCGGAGATGACCACGCCGACGTAACCCGACAGGAGCACGTAGAACAGGATGATCGGCAGGACGACGGCGAACGTGGTCCAGAGCCCCCATCCCAGCGTTGGCTCGGCAACCTTGTGCATGCCGAGCAAGCCCGCACCCGTCCACGCGACGACGGCCACGAACGCGCTGCGGAGCGCGACCCAGGTGCGAACCGTCAGCGCCGCCCTGCCGCCGAACCGCAGCTCGTAGAACTCGGGCGACGTCATCAAGGCCAGCCGCCGCCAGAACACCGCAAAGAGGACGGCGCCGATCATCAGCGCCAGACCGAATCGGCTGAGGTACCACCAGCAGATGAACGTGCCGGTGATCACGGTCATGCCGGTATATGCCGGCGCGACGTCCGCGTTCAGGCAGGTGGCCGCGTAGGAGCAGCCGTTCAACCAGCCCGGCATTTTCCGTCCGGCGAGGAAGTAGCTCTCCATGTCGGTGCCAGCGCGGCGTCGGAGGACCGCGCCCATGACCAGCAGCACCACCATGTACGCCGCCATGACCGCGTAGTCGAGCGGTGCGAGCGCGACGGTGTTCACGACGACACCTCGCCGAGCATCTCGCGAATCCGCTCAGAGCAGTACCACTGCATCCGCGGCAGATGAAACGGCCCTTTCCACATGTTGCCCTTCAGCCGCGTCGAGACGCTCCCGTCGCGATGCAGGTATCCGTACCATTCGCCGTACTCGGGATCGGGAAAGTGCGCGTAGGCCCAGTCGTGCACCATCTGGTGCCAGCGGGCGTACTTCTCGTCGCGCGTCAGCTGCCACGCGAGGAGCGTGCCGATGATGGCTTCGTTGTGCGGCCACCACAGTTTGAGGTCGTGGCTGTATTCGGTCGGCGGGAGTCCCCGCGCGTCGATGAAATACGGTACGCCGCCGTACGTGGCGTCCCAGCCAATCGCCATCGACCAGTCGATGATTCGCGTGCCCAGGCGGATGAGATCGGGGTCGCCGCCGCGTACGCGGGCCTCCTCGAGAATGAACCATCCCGCTTCGATCGAGTGGCCGGGACAGACCTGCCGGCCCTCGAACGTGTCGTAGAACTCACCATTCGGGCCGACCGTCTCGAGCACGCACGCGAGCTCCGGCTTGACGAAGTCGCGCTCGATCTCGCGAATGCTCTCGTCGATGATCGCGTCGCAGAGGGGATCGTGTACGGCCTTGCGTAGCTCCTGGGCGGTGGCGATGAGAATCATCGGCATCGCCAGGCCCTTCATCTGACGCGTGGCCGGGATCACCTTGGGCTCAAGAAGGCCCGGCTCGCGGTGATAGCGCAGGATCAGACGAAACAGGTCGAGCGCCTGGTCGGTGTATCGCGATTCTCCGGACGCCGCGCCGTAGGCCGAGAGACCGATGACCGCAAAGGCTTCCGAGAAAAGATAACGCCGCTTCCGCAGCGGCCGGCCCTCCCGCGTCACCGAAAAGAACATGCGGCCGTCCGTGTCGAAGGCGTGCCGATTCAGAAAGTCGATGCCGTGCTTCGACAGCGCGAGCCACTCCTCACGGCGGTCGACGGTGGCGTACAGAGTTGCAAGCAACCATGCAAATCTGCCGTGAACCCAGATGGGCTTATCCGTCTGCAGGACCGATCCGTCACGATCCAGTGCAGTTATGTACCCACCGTGCGTACGATCAATGGCGTTGCGGACCCAAAACGGTAATGTGTCGGCGAGGAGACCATCGCGGTAAATGCCAAAGAGGGCCTTCAACCGATCGGGTGACATCGGGCGGATGGAATAGTATTCGACCGGCCGATAGATGAGGTTGAGGAGCCACATGCAGAGACCGCCCCGTTTCGCCGCCCGCCGCGCCCTAGTGCTCGTCGCGCTCGCCGTCGTCGTGGCCTGGCCGCTCGTGTCGGACACCGGTCCGGCCCGCGCGCAGGAAGCCGCGGTACCAGCGCCGACCGCCGCCGTGACCTCCCGGATAGCGCCCGGGCGTCTCGCGGCCATCATGGATGCGTCGAACCGGCAGCTGGACTATCTGCCAGGTGAAGTGCTCGTACGCTTCCGGGACGGTGTCACGACCGATGGGCTGCAACGGACGCTGTCGGGGGTGCGCTCGCAGCCGTCGCTCGCATCGCTCCGCTGGTCCTCCAACAACCTCGCGGTGCTGCATGACGTCAGGGAACCCGATGCGCATGTGCTGGCGGGCCAACTGCGCCTCCAGCCGGACGTGCTCTGGGCCGAGCCCAACTACCTGCGCCGGCCACATCGGCTGCAGCCGAACGATCCGGGGTTCACGTCACTCCAGTGGAACATGCGCGCGATCGACATGCCGCGCGCCTGGGACATCAATCCTGGCGGCGACGCCAATATCATCGTGGCGATCGTGGACTCGGGTGTGACGACCCAGACCACGGTCCTGTCGCTCAAGACCTTCGACGGCACGTCCATCCGGGACATCCAGGTGCCGATCGCGATCAATCCGGACCTGTCCGCGTCGAAGCTGATCAGTGCCATCGATCTCGTGTCGTTGGAGGGGATCGTCGCGGACTTCGATGGGCACGGCACGCACGTCGCCAGCACCGTTGGCGAAGATGCCAACGACCTGGCCGAGGTCGGCGTTGCCTACAACGTCAAGATCATGCCCGTGAAAGTGTGCTTCGGGTTCTGGGACGTTCAGTTCGCGCTCGCCGACGAGGGGGAGGCGATCGACGCCTCCGACGACGACCGCCGGCTGTCCTGACGACGCGATCGCAGAAGGCATTCGTTACGCGGCCGACCATGGCGCCAAGGTGATCAACGTGAGCCTCGGCGGGGCCGGATCCTCGGAGGCGCTTCGCGACGCCCTTCTCTATGCCGTCAGCAAGGGCGCGTTCGTCGCACTCTCGGCGGGCAACGGCTTCGAGGACGGGAACGAGGTCGAGTACCCAGCAGCCTATGCGGCCGAGATCGACGGCGTCATGTCGGTCGGGGCGATTGGTCCCACGCGCGCGCGCGCGTACTACTCGGGCACGGCGTCCGGCACCGAGATCGCCGCGCCGGGCGGTGACTTCCGACAGGGCGCGCCCGAGGCGTCCCTCATCTGGCAAGCGTCTTTGTATGCACCCGACTCGACGCCAGGTGTCGTCCTGTTTCCACGTTTCGACGGGTACGTCGACGTGGGGGAGCAAGGGACATCGATGGCGTCGCCACACGTGGCCGGGTTCGCCGCGCTGCTCATGAGTCAGGGCGTGACGAATCCCGCGGCCGTCGAGGCCCTGATCAAGGCCACCGCGGCCGACCTCGGCTCGCCCGGGCGCGACGATGAGTACGGGTTTGGCCTCATTCAGCCCCGGGCCGCGATGCGCGGCTTCGGCATCTTCGGTGAGTGAGGACACTCATGATGCGCACTCTCCGATTCGTCGTCGCGATTGCTCTCACCCTCGTGCCAGCCGTCGCGCTCGCGCAGACGACAGTTCGCGTCACCGTCGACAAGGCCACTTTGTGGCGTGCCGGCTTCACGCACCATGGTCACCGTCGTCGGCGAAAACCAGGTGCTCGAAGTCGTTGGCCGCCAGGGCGACTGGCTCGAAGTCGTCGTGCCCGCGAACTCGTCGCAGGATCGCCGCACCGCGCTGGTCTCGATCAGGCAGGTCACGGTCGTCAGCGGCACGCTGCCGCCTGACGGCACGACATCGGCGGCCACGCCGGGCAGCAGACCGGGCAGCTTGCCCCTTCCCGATCCTGGCCAGCGGCCAGGTTTCGCTGCTCCCCAGCCGCCGGCCGGACAGTCCCCGCGACCGAAGCCTCGTCCGCCACTTGACACCGGCCTTCGCGGCTTCGGTGACGTGAGCTACCACTTCTTCACGGCCAACGACACGTTCGACGCCGTTCTCGGCCTGCCCGGCGGTCCGTTCTTCGGCGGCGGAGTGGAGTACCGGTTCTCCAACGGGCTCTTCGTGCAGGGCGCCGCGCGGTGGTTCAAGAAGACCGGTGAACGTGTGTTCGTGCTCGACGACGAGGTATTCCCGTTGGGAATCGAGGACGAGGTCACGATCACCCCGGTGGAGTTCACCGGCGGATGGCGATTTCGATCGACTGGCGCCATTCCGTACGTCGGAGGCGGCGCAGGTTTGTACCAATTCACGGAAACGTCGGAGTTCGAGGATCCGCTCGAAAAGGTGGACGAGCAATTCACGAGCTACCACCTCGTCGCCGGCGCCGAGTTCCGCGGGCGAGGATGGATCGCGGCTGCCGTGGAATTCCAGTACACGTTTGTGCCCGACAGCCTCACCGGTGGTCTTGCAGATATCTATGACGAGCACGACCTCGGCGGATTCGACATGCGCTTCAAGATCGTGATCGGCCGGTAGCGGGACACGTGTGAGCACGCCGCCGATCAGCGGCACGCTCGTCAGCCGCCTCTTCGATCAGTCGGGCGCGGCCACGTGGGACCTCACGCGCGAGCAATTCCAGGCGTCGCTCGAAACGAGCCTCGCCCATGCGTTCGCCGATCGCGCGCCGTCCACGGCGGACGTCGATCGCTACCTGCACTCGTTGCATCTCGAAGATCTCGCGGTCGCGTCGGCCTGCGCGGCCGGCTCGGGACGCGCGTGGGATCACTTCGTGCTTCAGTATCGTCCCGTGCTGTACCGGGCCGCCGACGCGATCGACCCGACGGGAACCGCGCGCGAGTTGGCTGACGCCTTGTACGCCGAGCTCTACGGACTCGATGTCCGCGCCGGCGTCCGGCAATCCCTGTTCCGCTATTTCCACGGCCGAAGCAGCCTGGCCACGTGGCTGCGCGCGGTGCTCGCGCAGCGCTTCGTGGACGCGAAACGATCCACACGGCGACTGGAACCGCTGCCTGAAACGGAGTTGGAGGAGACGCGCGAATCAGCCGCCTTCGCCGTCGGAACCGATCCGGACGCGCCGCGGCTCGTGGGCCTCTTGCGCGCCGCGCTGAAGGCCGCGCTCTCTGAACTGCCGGCTCGCGACCGGCTGCGCATGGCCTGCTACTACGCGAGAGAGCTGACGCTTGCCACCATCGGTCGCGAGCTCGGCGAGCATGAGGCGACCGTGTCCCGCCATCTGGCGCGGACCCGGCGCGAGATCCGCGCGGGTGTCGAACGGCGGCTCCGCGACGACCACGGGTTGAATGCGGAGGCCATCGAGCTCTGCTGGCGCTCGGTGCTTGCCGATACCGGCGATCTGGACGTCGGAGCGATGATGGATCTGTCCCGCAAGGATCCGGCCCCGGATCGTTCAGAGGGAAAGGAGGGGGTGTGAGCCGCCAGTCGGACCACGATCGCGCGCTCGAACGCCTGCTCCGGGCGATGCCCGAGGAGCCGGCCGGAACCACGGCCGGCGTGCGTTGACGCCGAGCAGCTGGCCGCCTGGTCGGATGGCGGATTGCCGCCAGCCGAGCGCGCGTCGATCGACGCGCATCTTGCCTCGTGCGCGCGCTGCCTTGCGATGCTGGCCGCGTTCTCGGACACCGCCCCCGAGGGGTCTGCCCTTGCCCACGAGGGGTCTGTCCCCGCTCACGAAGTGGGACTGACCCCTCGTGAGCACGGACAGACCCCGGCTGTGGGCCTGTGGCGCTGGGTGGTTCCAATCGGGACCGCAGCGGCCGCCGTGTTGATCTGGATGGTGCTGCCGGCGAGGCCGCCCGCGCCGGCTTTTGCGCCCACGACCCAGGTCGCGCGCGATGAGGCCGCGCCGCCGGCGCCGGTGCCACAGCGGCTCGAAGAGCGATCGGCGGACCAGACGCGTGAGAAGGCTCCGAGCCAGACGCCGGCCTCTCCCCCGCCAGCCGCGCTGTCGAAGGCGGCCGAACCGACAGGCCGGTCCAACGAACAAGATCAGCGGCAGCGTCAGGAGAAGAGCGCTCAGGAGGCGGTAGGCCTCGTCGAAGAGCCCGCCGCCAAGGCCAGAGACACGGCGACCCAGCGCGCCGCCACTGCCAATCAGGAGGCGCTGTCGGATAGGTTGGGCGCGGCCCCATCAGCGCCCGCGCCAGCACCGCCTCCGCCGGCGTCAGCACCCGCGGCATCCGTCGCCGCGCTCCGGCGCGCCGACGCGGCGATGGTCGACATCCCCTCGCCAGATTCGGCACACCGCTGGCGCATCCGCGCCGGCCTGGTCGAACGGTCGACGACCGGCGGATCGTCGTGGCAACTCGCCACGATTCCCACGGGCGCGATCGTGGCCGGCGGCACTTCGCCGGCTCCCAACGTTTGCTGGCTCATCGGTCCCGGTGGCACGGTGTTGCGCACAACCGACGGTCTGACCTTCGAGGCGGTGGCCATCGCGGGCGCCGGTGACGCTGACATCCATTCGCGCGACTGACGCGACCCACGCCACCGTCACGGCCGCCGACGGCCGAATCTACTCCACGAGCGACGGCGGAAGGAACTGGACGAGATAGCGCGGCGTTCCACGGTTCCACGTTCCACGTTCCACGTTCCACGGTTCCACGGTTCTGGTTCTCGACGTTGCCGACAATTCCAAGTCTCGAGTCTGAAGTCGCATTCGTTGAACCCTGAACCGGAACCAGAACCCTGGAACCGTGGAACTCTGGAATCCCTGTCTGCAAGATTCCCCGCCCACTCCGTTCTACGAGTAGCGAAAAACCCCGGTTCGGAAGTTCGGGGTGCGGCGGTGCGAAGGCGAATGGAGCGACCTGGCGCTGGTCACCTTTCTTAGTTGAAGAAGCTGGCTCGCGTCAGACCGTTCCTGTCGCCTCCGAACCTTCGCACCCTCGAACCCCGAACCACTGCAGAGAAGGAGTGATCCCCATGTCGCAACGCCTTTGGCTCGCCGTGCCCGTCATGGCCGCGAGCATGCTCACGGCGCCCGGTCGTCCCGCGCCGGTCAATACCGCGCGCGTCGCCCGTAGCCGCGCAGGGCACGTCCGTGCAAAGCGATGGAGAGCGCACGTCGACGCTGGATGACCAGGTCGAGCTCGCCGTCACCGTCTACAACTCGGCGATCGCGCTCGTCCGCGACGTCCGGCAGGTCGATCTGCCGCGCGGCGTGTTCGACCTCGCGTTTCAGGACATCGCCGCGACGGTGAATCCCGCGACTGTCCATTTCCGCTCGCTGACCGAGCCGCCCCGCGTGGGCGTGCTCGAGCAGAACTACGAGTACGACCTGATCGAGCCGGACAAACTGCTGCGCAAGTACGTCGGCCGTGATGTCACGCTCGTGCGAATGCGGCAGGACAACGGCGTCACGCGCGAGGAAGCGGTGCAGGCGCGGCTCCTGAGCTTCAACAGCGCGCCCGTGTGGCAGATCAACGGCGAGATTGTCACCGGACTCCACGCCGATCACATCCGCTTTCCGGAGATGCCGGGCAACCTGCGCGCGCGTCCGACACTCATCTGGTCGCTGAACAACGACGGCGCGACCCGTCATCGTGTCGAAGCGTCCTACCTCGCGCGACAGCTCTCGTGGAACGCCGACTACGTGCTGACCGTGGCGCGCGACGATCGGACCGCTGACGTGGACGGGTGGGTCACGCTGACAAACGGCAGCGGCACGTCCTTTACGAACGCGTCTCTGCAACTTGTCGCCGGCGAGCTCAACCGGGTGCGGGAAGAGTTTGCAAAGATGGCCGACGAGGCCGTGTCGCTTCGGGCCGCCGCGGCGCCGGCGCCGATGACGAGCGAAGCATTTTCCGAGTACCACCTGCTACTCGGTCGGCCGGAAGACGAGTATCAACAACGCCGAGACCAAGCAGATCAGCATGATGACGGGCACCGGCGTCCCCGTGAAAAAGCGGTACGTCGTCGACGGACAGTCGTTCTACTACCGCAACACGCAGAGCCCCGGTTCGCCGATCCGGGACTCGGTCCAGGTCTTCTACCAGCTCACGAACGACCAGCGTGCCGGACTCGGGATGGCTATGCCGGCGGGCGTCGTGCGCGTGTATCAGTCGGACACGCGCGGCGGCGTCCACTTCGTGGGCGAAGATCGGATCGGCCATACGCCGAAGGACGAGGTGCTCAACCTCCGCATCGGCCGGGCGTTCGACGTCGTGGCCGAGCGCAAGCAAATCGACTTCGAGAAGATCGCGACGAACGTCTACGAGGTCGAGTACGAGGTCGTGCTCCGCAACCACAAGGCCACGCCGATCACGGTCGAAGTCAACGAGCCGATCGGCGGGACCTGGCGAGTGCTTCGTTCGACGCACACCTACACCAAGACCGACGCCTTCGCCGCCCAGTTCATGATCCCGGTCGTGGCGGATGGAACGACGCGTCTGAACTATCGGGTGAGGGTGACGTACTGAGGGATCCGAGCGGTTCAGGGTCCAGGTTCCGGGTTCGAGGGGTTCGAGGGTCCAGGCCGTGAGTTCTGGATCCGGGCCGTCGAACGCGGACCCAGAACCTCGGAACCTGGATGGACCGCTGAACCGTCGCAGATGTCACGATCTCCCGTCGTGGTTCGCCGCACAAAAATTGTCGCCACGATAGGTCCCGCTTCCTCATCGCCAGCCGTCCTCCGGCAGCTCATCGCCGCCGGACTGAACGTCGCGCGGGTGACGCTTGCGCACGGCACGCTGGATTCGCAGAAGGCCCTGGTTCACACGATCCGCCGCGAAGCGGACGCGATGGGCACACCCGTCGGCATCCTGATCGACCTGCCCGGCCCCAAGGTCCGCACGACGGCGTTCGCAGGCACCGTCGAGCTCGAGAGCGGCAAGGCCATCACGCTCGTGTCTGGCGAGACCGCGCCGAGCACCGCCGCGCGACTCGAGGTCGACTACCCCACCTTGGTCGAGGACCTGAAGGCCGGCGATCTCATCGCGATTGGCGACGGCGCGGTCACGCTCCGGATCGAGGACAAGACCAGCGGCGAGCTGACGGCGACCGTGGTCCATGGCGGGCGCCTGACCGGGCGCAAGGGCGTCCGCATCCCGACCGAGCGCTTTCGCGCGCACGTGCCAACCGACGAAGACCGCGCGCTGATCGAGAACTTCAGCGATTGCCCGGTCGACATCATCGCGATCTCGTTCGTGCGCACGGCCGCGGACGTCGAGGCGGTGCGCGAGGTGACAGGCCCCGGCGGGCCGTGGCTGATGGCGAAGATCGAAACCGCGCTCGCCGTCGAGCACCTCACGGGCATCGTCCGGGCATCGGACGCCGTGATGGTCGCGCGCGGCGACCTCGGCACCGAGCTGCCGATCGAAGACGTGCCGCACCTGCAGAAGCACATCATTCGCGAGACCGTCCGCAACGGAAAGCCCGTTCTCGTCGCCACGCAAATGCTCGAATCCATGATCTCGGCGCCGAGCCCGACACGTGCGGAAGCGACCGACGTCGCCAACGCGGTGCTCGATCAGGCGAGTGCGGTCATGCTCTCGGCCGAAACCGCGATCGGCCACGACCCCGTGCTCGTCGTGCAGACGATGGATCGCATGGTGCGGCGCGCGGAAGCGGAGCTCAACCCAGCGCGCCTGCAGACGTTTGCCTTGGAGAATCGCGACCTCTCCGAGATCAACGTCGCGACCGCGCACGCGGCGTGGCAGGCCGCCCAGGATCTGTCAGCCAGCGCCATCCTCTGCTGCACACGAACTGGCGCCACGGCTCGGAAGATGTCCAGCTTCCGGCCCCTCCAGCCCTTCTATGGCCTGACCGGCGATGTCCGCGCGCTCCACCAGCTCGCGCTGTGCTGGGGCGTCCAACCCCTCTTGATGCCCCGAACCGGGACCTCGACCGAGCAAGTCATGCTCGACGCAGTCGCTTCCGCGCGAGCCGCCGGCGCCGTCCGTCGAGGGGATGTGGTGGTCATCCTGGCCGGATCGCCACAGGCGGGGCCCGGGCACACGGATTCGGTGAAGGTGACGGTCGTGGACTAAGGATCCGCCTGCCGCGAGACGACCCCGGGTGCGCATTACAATGAACCCGCCAAAGATGCGCCTCGTCGTTCCGATTGCAGTACCGCTGCTGGTTGGCCTGTTCACTGCCCCGCTCGTCGCTCAGACGCCACAAACACCCGCGGACGAGCCTGAGACCCGCGCGGAAGTTCTTCAACGCGAGCGGGAACAGAAGCAGCAAGAGGTCGAACCCTACGAAAAGAACGCGGTCGAGCGCGGGATGATCCTGGCCGAGCGCCGGATTGTCCCCCTCCTGAACCGCGACGGGATCTACGCCCGCCTGGGCAGCCTCACAACCGGCAGCGGCTTCGCCTATGGCAGCGGGTACCGCGACCGCTCGCTCGTCCGAGGGCGCGGAGCACTCGACCTCTGGGCCGCCAGGTCCCTGAAGAGATACTGGGCCCTCGAAGCGCGCGGCAGCTACCCGCTCACGCCCAACGAGCGCGTGACGCTCGAAGGACACGCTCGGCGTTTCGATTCACCGGAGGAAGAGTTCTTCGGAATAGGGCCCGAGGCGCGTCGCGTCGACCAGGTGGCCTTCGATCTCAGCGGCAGCGTCGTGGGCGGCGACATCAACGTGGCGCTCGATCGTCACGTGTCGTTCGGTGGGGGTGTCAGGGACGTGCGGTACACGGCCGACCGCTCCGAGACCGACAGGCTCCCCTCAATCGACGAGGTGTTCGATCGCGACGACGCTCCGGGACTCGGCATTTCGCAGCGGCTGACGGTGGCAGCCGCGAATTTCACGTTCGACTACCGGCAACCGCTCAACGCACGACGCGGCGGCTACTATCGTCTCGACTTCAGAAACTACGACGACCGCGTCCGTGGCCTGGCCAACTTTACACGCGTGGATCTGGACTTGCGGCAGTACGTCAGCTTCCTCTCCGAGCGGCGTGTGCTGGTCGGACGCGCACTCGTGTCGACCACGGACGCGGCCGCCGGCGGATACATTCCCTACTATCTTCTCCCGTCGCTCGGGGGAAACCTGACGTTGCGAGGCTTCAGGGCCGACCGGTTCCGCGGCCCGCACGCGCTCCTTCTTCAAGGCGAGTACCGGTTCGAAGTCTGGTCCGGGTTCGACGCCGCCCTGTTCGCCGACGCAGGCAAGGTCGCCCTGCGGCGCGAGGATCTCAACTTCAGCGGCTTGGAGCACGACTACGGTATCGGATTCAGGTTCAACACAGATCAGGGCGTCATCGCCCGCGTCGATGTCGCATTCGGCAGCAGCGACGGCACACATCTCCACATTGTGTTTGGCGGCCTGTTCTAGGGAACCATGTTTCTCACGAAACCCGGCTTCCTCTGTGGTGTCATCGTCCTCGCCGGCGCACTGTCGGTCGCTCCCCGATCAGCCACGCCGAAGTTCTTCCCCGACGACCCGATCTGGTCCGACGACGACACGGCGCTGGATGCGTCGACGGTTGGACCGATCGAAGACACCAACGGTTACGACTTCGTCATCAACACCTTTAGCCGGATGGGCGAGCGGCGCGACGTTCACGCCCTGAACGTGAACACCGTAGACGAGGTCCCTGACTCGAGCTGGTTCACGAACCGGATCGGCCGCCGGGATATGTCGGTTGCCGACATCGTGCGCGGGCCGGACTCGCGCGCGACGCTGTCGCTCGATGGCTTCATCGTGTCGGGCGACAAGGGATCGGGAGTCCAGGCGGGATTCCGGATGATCGACCCGTCGGACGGCAATCAGATGTATCAGATCGAGCTCGACCCACCGTCGAATCCGGAGATGGCGACCGGCGCCGAAATGATCGGCACGGCGTTCTACTACGCATTCGGGTACACGACCGTCGAGGTGTATCTCGCGGAAGTCGATCCCGCCAGGCTCGTGATCGCGCCAACCGCCCGGCTCTACGATCCGCTCATCGGCGACAAACGGCCGCTGACGCGGCTCGACCTGGACCGCGTGCTTCGGCGCGGCGCGCGCATGGCCAATGGACGATACCGCGTCCTCGTCAGCAAGTTCGCACCAGGGCGGCCGGTCGGCAATTTCCGGTACTACCGGACGCGACCAGACGATCCCAACGACATCGTGGCTCACGAGCACCGCCGCGAGCTTCGGGGCGCCCGTGTGTTTGGCGCGTGGCTGAATCACGACGACTCGCGCGGCGTGAACAGCCTCGACATGCTGGTCAACGAGGGCGCGCGCCGCTACATCAAGCACTACATGTTCGACTTCGGGTCGATCATGGGCAGCGGCACGACGTTCGCCCAGCGGCATCGCGCCGGCAACGAGTACATCTTCGAGTCCCGTCCGGGCTGGCTGACGCTCGCGACACTTGGGATCTACACCCGCCCCTGGATGCACTTCGACTACCCGGACGTCCCGGCTGCCGTGGGACGGTTCGAGGGTGTCGCGTTCGACCCGCTGGCCTGGCGGCCTGAGTACCCGAACTCGGCCTTCGACAACATGCGGGCCGACGACGCGTTCTGGGCGGCGCGCATCGTCTCGCGCTTCAGCAACGATGCGATTCGTGCCGTGGTCTCAAAAGCCCGGCTACAGTGATCCGCGGGCGAGCGAGTACATCACGTCGACGCTGATCATGCGGCGCGACAAGGTCCTGCAGACCTGGCTGGCCGGAGTGAACCCGGTCGTGGACGTCGCGCTTGGCCCGACCGGTCAACTCACGTTCCGAAACGCCGCGGTGGATGCGGCGATCGCCAAAGCGCCCGCGGGCTATCAGGTCTCGTGGGCGACATTCGACAACGTCACGCGCGACGTCCGGCCCATTGGCGACGCGACGTCCGCCCTCACACAGGTCGGCGCGCCAACTGGACTGCCTGCGGCGGCCGGGAGCCACGTACGCGTCGCGATTGCCGCCACTGGCGGAGTACCACCGTCGTGGGCAAAACCGGTGCACGCCTACTTTCGAAAAACGGACGCCGGATGGACGTTGGTGGGATTCGAACGGATTCCTGATACGCCGAGCCGCTGATGCAGGAGACGATCGCGCGTGTTCCGACACCGCCGACCGGCTCGGTCCCGAGCACGTCCGACCGGCTGCCTCAAGGGATGGTCGAGGACGCGGCCAAACGCCTCGGCTGGCTTGCGCTGGTCGTGGCGATCATCATCCCCGCGGTTCAGGTTTTCCAGCGCGTCGCTCAGCCGGCCCTGACGCCGATACTCGACACCGAAATCAATCGGCTCGCCACGCTGGCGACGGAGCTCATGGCCATCGGTGTCTACGCGTTGCGCCGCTATCGGGTCGTGCTGCCGCGCGTCCTGCTCGTGATCGGCATGGTCTGGGAAGTCGTCGTCTCGTTCTGCATGTCGATGATCGAGACCTCCCTGCCGCTGAGTCCTGAGCATCCGACGCTTGGCATCTCGTCGGTCGCGCCGTGGATCATCGCCGTCGGCGTGTTCATTCCGAATCGTCCGACCTGGACGTTGGTGACGGCGCTCGCGGCTGCGACGACGTGGCCGATTGGGTACCTCATCAACGCCTCGATTCACGATTTTCCGCAGGCTCACCTCGGACAAGTCTCGACCTGGCCGTTCTTCAACTACCTGTTCGCGCTCCTCGCCTACCTGATTGGACGGCGGATGTACGGCATCACGATCGCGGCACAGACGGCGCTGGAGCTCGGGAGCTATCGACTCGTGGCGCCGATCGGTGAAGGCGGCATGGGCGAGGTGTGGAAAGCCAGCCATCGGATGCTGGCACGGTCCGCGGCCATCAAGTTGATTCGCATGCAGGCCGCCGGAAGCTCAGCGAGACAGGCCGACCTCTCGGCGAAACGTTTCCAGCGCGAAGCCAACGTCATTGCCGGGTTGCAGTCACCACATACCGTCTACCTCTACGACTTCGGCGTGGCGCGCGATGGGCGCTTCTACTACGTCATGGAGCTCCTTGACGGGATCAGTCTCCAGACGCTCGTGACGACGTTCGGTCCCCAGCCGGCCGGACGCGTCCTGCCGATCCTGATATCGATTTCGGAATCGCTCGAGGAGGCTCATCGGCAGGGCCTGATTCACCGGGACCTGAAGCCGTCGAACGTCATGATCTGCAAGGTTGGCCTGCAGCACGACTTCGCTAAAGTGCTCGACTTCGGCCTCGCCAAATTCATCTCGGGCGACGACATCACGACGCAGCTGACGATGGAAGGGACCGCCGCGGGCACGCCGGGCTATATCGCGCCGGAGGTCGCCATGGGCGAACCGACGGTCGACGGTCGCGCCGACGTGTATGCGCTCGGTTGCATCGCGTATTTCCTGCTCACGGGCACGCTCGTGTTCACCGATCCCAATCCCATGAGCCTTGCGCTCAAGCACGTGCAGGCTGAGCCGGATCCGCCGTCGTCGCGTACCGAGCTGCCGATCCCCAGTGATCTCGAGCGTATCGTGCTCCACTGCCTCGGCAAGCGGCCCGACGACCGACCCGCGAGCGCCGCCGAGCTTGCGGCCGCATTGGACGCGTGTTCGACGCCGCACTGGACGCCGCCGGAAGCGGACGCGTGGTGGCAGCGTCATCTGCCGCCGACGTCCTCGCTGCGATCCTTCGCGCAGCTGTCGCCGCGCACACCCACGGTCCTTCACAAGATCTGAATGAGCCTGTCGTGAGCACTGCGTCAGCCACTCGTCTCGCGATGCCCGTCGCGGGCCTGATGATCGCGCACCAGGTCGCGGGCAAGGCCGTCCGCGATGCCACGTTCCTCGGCGCGTGGCCCGTCTCGCGCCTGCCGTTGATGGTCATGGCCACGGCGGTCATCGTGATCGCGGCGGTCCCGGTGTACTCCTGGCTGCTGGAACGGTTCGGGCCGCGCCTGGTCGTCTCCGTCGGATTCCTGATCAGCGCCGCGGGCCACGCGATCGAATGGCGTTTCTCCGACGGAGGCCCGGCGATTGCCGTCGTGGTCTACCTGCACATTGCCGGGCTCAGTGTGCTCCTGCTGTCAGGGTTCTGGTCCGTGCTGAGCGAGCTGTTCGACCCGGGCACGGCCAAGGTCAGCTACGGACGGATCGCGGCGGCGGGCACGATCGGCGGGCTCGCCGGCGGGCTCGCGGCGGCCCAGATCGCGCGAACCATGCCGGGAGCGAACGCCCTCGTGATGCTCGCGATCCTTCATGCGTGTTGCGGTCTTGGCGTCGCGCTCCTGGGGAGCCTGCGCGGTGAGACATCGTCGGCCACGCCGTCGTCCGCCACGCGGGGCCGGCTGTTCGAGGCCGGCCTGCTGACGGGTGCGCCGCACCTCCGCACGCTCGGGCTCATCGTGACCTTGGGCACGGCCGCGGCGGCTGTCGCAGACTACCTCCTGAAAGAGCACGCCGTCGCGCGGATCCAGACGAGCGGCGGGCTCCTCGAGTTCTTCGCGACGTTCTATCTCATCGTGCAGCTGGCCACGTTTCTCACGCAGTTCGCCGTCGCGCCGGTCGTGCGGAAGATCGGACTCGGCCGGACGATCTCGACACTGCCTGCCGGAGTTGGCGCGATGGGCGTCGTCGGTCTGCTCTACGGATCGTTTCCGGTCTTTGCCGCGGTGCGAGGCATCGAGTCCGTTCTGCGCGGCTCGTTCTTCCGCAGCGCGTACGAGCTGATCTTCGTGCCGATGGCGCCGGCCGAAAAACACCGCACGAAGACGTTTCTCGACGTCACCTGTGACCGGATCGGCGATGCCGTAGGCGCCGGCGTCGTACAGGCCCTGCTGTTGTTCGGGGCCGCCTATCTGACGACCGAGCTCCTGGGCGTCGTCATCGCGATGGCGGGATGGAGTCTGTATCTGACGAACCGACTCGACGCGCTTTACCTCGGCGTGGTCGAGCGGCGCCTGACCGCGCACGGCGACGCGGCGTCGGTGGTCGTCGGCTCAGAGACCGGGTGGACCGTCCTCGACCTCGTGCCTGCGGATCGGCCGGCTCGCACGGTGACCACGGAGGTCGTGCCCAAAGCGCCCGTGATCGATGACCCGACCCTTCAGCGCCTCTGGGACCTGCGATCGGGCCATCGTGCTCGCGTCGAGCGCGCGCTCGCGCGCGTCGAGCGCGCGGACTCCCTGGAGATCGCGCAGATTGTGCAACTCCTGGCCTGGGACGATCTCGTCGCGAGCGCCCGGACCGTGCTCGAGCGGTCGGCGGCATCGCACGTCGGGCTGCTCACGGATACGCTCCTCGACCCTGACGCCGATTTCGCCATCCGCCGGCGGCTGCCCCGCATCCTCGGGACGCTCTCAGACCTGCGCGCCATCGAGGGACTGGTGAGCGGGCTGGACGACACCCGGTTCGAGGTGCGCTATCAGTGCAGCCGGGCGATTCGACGGATGCTCGCGAAGCATCCCTCGCGATCGGTGGACAGTGCGCGCATCCTGGCCGTGGTCGAACGCGAGCTGTCCGTGCCGCCGCAGGTCTGGCACGGGCACCGCCTGATCGATTCGGTCGAGAAGGAAGACGACAGCGTGATGGAGCCGGACACCGCGCAGGAACAGCGAAACCTCGAGCATGTGTTCTCGCTGCTCTCGACCGTGCTGCCGCCGGAGCCGCTCAGCGTCGCCCTGCACGGCATCCGGTCGCCCGATCCGGGGCTCCGCGGCGTGGCGATTGAATATCTCGAGAGCGTGCTGCCGCCCGGGATCTGGACGCGGCTGTGGGTCCTGGTCGAAGGGGGCGCTACACCGTCCGACGCCGGTGCTCACGCGCGATCTGACCCGCAACCGCCAGCCACGCCGCGGTAAGCGCGACATTCAGCCACGCGAAGCCTGAGGCGCCGATCCCACCGGCGCTGAGCGCGAACACGACGACGGCCTGCATGACGTCGCCAAAGCGCGTGAAGAACGTGTCGATTGCAGCCTTGGCCTTGTACTTGGCTTCGCGCGAGGTCGGCAGGAACAACGCCTGCCGAAGCGTGTTCTGGATTGAATAGTCGGTGCTGTTCTCGAGCACCTTGCCCCACTTGATAATCGCGAGGATCGGCACGACGGCAATGATTGAGTAATTGACGAGCGCGAGCACCGGCAGGATGAACAACGAGCCCCGGACGCCGAGCACACGAAGCGCGCGCGATGTGACGAAGAGCTGCAGCACCACACTGAGAATGCTCACGGCCGCGTCGATCTCCGACGAGAAGAGCGTCACGAAGGCGCGCCGGCTTTCGAGGTCGGCCATCGTGGCTGCCTGACGCTCCACGAGCGAGTTCAGGAGGTAATTGCCAACCGAGTTGACGAGGTTGAGCAGAACCGCGAGGACCGCAATCCACGTCAGATACCGGTCCTTGAAGACGAGCTCGAACCCGCCCTCTTTGCCCAGCACCTCCTTGTCCGCCTTTGCACCCTGCTCGTCGGCCCGGCTGGTCTCGCGCCGATTCGCCAGATAGGTCAGGCCGAGCGCGACGAGGAGCACCGGCGCGGCGAGCGCCATGAGGCTGAACGGGGTGAACTGGAGGTAGCGCACGAGCGTGCCGACCGCCGCGGCGCCCAACACCGCGCCGAGCGAGGCGCCGACGCCAATCAGCGGAAAGAGCCGGCGCCCCTGGCCTTCCGTGTACAGGTCGTTGGCGAACCCCCAGAACTGCGAGGGAATGAACATGTTGAAGATGCCGAGCCAGATATAGAACGCGATGGCTTCTCGAATCCCGGCGCGACCGGCGAGGTAGAAGAGGACGAGGTTCGACGCGAAGAAGATCGTCGTGATCGTCATGAGCGTCATGCGCGGCACGCGCGAGCCCAGCCATCCGTAGAGGGGCACGACACCCAGAAGCACGAGCGCCATGCCCGCCGACGAGTACGCCGCCAGTTGCGCCCCGGACCAGCCGAAGGGCGCGCCTTCGGTGAGAATCAGGCCCTGGCGCGCCGAACGCAGCAGGTAGTAGCACGCGAGAATGACGAAAATATTCGTCGCGAGAAGAAGAACACCGACGCCCTCGCCTGCCCGAACGTCCGCAAAAATCGAGAGCGCGCGTTCGAGCGGCCCCTTCGGTGCTTCTCCCAGCGTTCGAAACGTCGGGAACGACCGCTGCGATGCAAGTTCCGGATGGCTGACGAGCGTGCGGGGTTCGGAGGTCGAGCTGGCCGGCCCGGGCATGGCCGGCATTCTATCGTGGCGAACGATATGATGGCCGGCGTTCGAGCGAATGCGAAGATCTCGCTTCCTTCGGTCCGCGCTCCTTGTCGTTCTGCCGGGTCTACTGTCGGCCGCGATGCTCTATGGCGCTGCCCTCCTGGCGATGCCCGTGCCGCTCTCGGGGCCGATCGGCGACGGGAGCGCAAACGGCCGCGAGCGTGGCTGGTTCACCACACGCGGCTTCCACCGTCCCGAGGTTGAAACCTCGTCATCCCGTCAGTTCTCGTGGACCTCCGGTCACGCCGAGATCCGCGTGCCCAATATCGATCGCACGCGTCCCTATCGCGCCAGTTTCCGGATCCGGGCCGGGCGAAGCGACGCGACCGAGCCGCCACCACACCTCATCGTCTCGGTGGACGCCGTACCCAGGCTGCGCAGCGAGACCTCGAACGAACGGCGTGACTACGCCGTGGAGGTTCCGGCCGACAACCGCTCGACGCTCGTCATCGCACTCGACGTGTCGGACACCTTCGTACCGGGGCCGGGCGATCGGCGTGAGCTCGGTGTCGTGGTTGAACGGGTGGACATCGAGCCCGTGGACGGGCGCTGGCGCCCAACGCCTTACGTCGCGCTTCTCGCCGCCCTGGCGACGATGGCCGCGGCGGCCGTGGCGGTGGCGTGCGGCTTCCCGACCGTCTGGACGCTTGTGGCGGGCACGCTCGTCAGCGCGGTCCACGTGTGGCTCCTGACGCGGGACGGCACGTTTCTCGGAAGTTATGCCGACCGGCTGATCCACATCGCGATCGGGATCGCCGTGGCAGGCGCCATCGTCACCGTCGCACGCCGACAGTGGCCTTCACCGGTGGCCGCGCCCGACTGGAGCATTGCGGTCGGCATCACGCTCATCGCGGCTGCGCTCAAGATCGCCCTGTTCGGCCACCCAAATGTCGCACTCGCCGATTCCATCTTTCAGGTGCACCGCGCGCAGAACGTCGTGGCCGGTCAGTATTTTTTCACGTCGATCACGCCACGGCCGTTCTTCGAGTTTCCGTACGCGATCGCGCTGTATGTGACGGCTCTTCCGCTGTGGGACTGGTTTCCGTCCGAGCTCGATCGCGTCCGCCTCCTGCGCGGCGTCACCATCGCCGCCGACGCGCTCGTGGGAGTGGCGATGTACTTCGCGCTTCGCCGCGCGTGGCCGGAACGTGGCGTCGCGCTCGCGTTCGCCCTGCTGTGGCCGTTCGCCCGCTCGCCGATGAACGCGCTCTGCACGTCGAACCTGACCAATGTGTACGGTCAAGGTCTCTTCGGCGCGGCGATGGGGCTGGTTGCGTGGATGGCCGCGTCGGGCCATCGCAGCCCTGGGGCAATCGTCGCGGCGACAGGCCTTCTGACGGGTGCCTACCTCTCGCACTTTAGTACGGTGTCGGTGGGCGTGCCGCTCGCGATGACCGTCGGGGTGTTGCTCATTGCCGGTGGCTCGGGCGCGACGAGACGCCTCGGCGTGTGGGTACTCGCGATGGTCGTGACCGCGGCCGCGGTCTGGTACGTCGTCTACTACTCACACTTCCACGCCGTGTATCGCGCGACTGCAGGTCGCGTCCTGGCGGGCGACGGCGCGAACGACGAGCGGTCGATGGCCGCACCCATCGCCGTCAAGGCCGACCGGTGGCAGAGCACTGATGCGGCAGGAGTTCGGCGTGCCCGCCCTCATCGCGGCCGGTGTTGGCGCGATCTGGATCCTGCGGCGCCCGCGAAATCCCGCGCTCCTTGTGCTCGGCGGGTGGGGGCTGACGTGGGTGGGATTTGCCGCACTGGGAATCGCGACACCGGTTGCCATGCGCGCGAATCTCGCGGCCGCGCCGTTCGTGCTGGCCATGGCCTCGTTCGCGATCGGCATGATGGCGGCGCGGTCGGTCACCGGGCTTGCGGTCGCCTCAATCGCTGGAATCGCGATTGCCTTGGACGGATTCACGAGATGGATGCACTGCCTCACCGGCTGACAGCGCTCGCCGCGCTGTCGTTCCTCGGTGTCGCGCTGGTTCAGACGTGGCCGCTGGCGCTGCATTTCTCGACGCACATCACCGGCCTGCCGGGTGGCGATGCCGGCGTGTACGTCTGGAACGTCTGGCACTTTCGTCACCGCCTGCTGGAACTCGGAGAGTCGCCCTTCCTGACCACCGAAATTCTGGCGGTCGGCGGTCCTGCGAACCTCGCCCTCCACAACTACACCGTGTTCGCCGACCTCATCGCGATGCCGCTTCAATCGGTCGCCGGCATCGTCACGTCCTTCAACATTGTTTACGTCATCAATGTCGCGCTCTCCGGACTGGGCATGTTCCTCCTGGCCCATCGGGTGACCGGTCGGGTCGCCGAGGCGTGGCTGGCCGGCCTGATGTTCGCGTGGTCACCGTTTCTCGTGGCGCGCGGTGCATCGCATTTCAGCCTGGCAGCGGCAGCGCCACTGCCCTTCTTCCTGTACTGGCTCGACCGAGCGTGGTCAGAAGGCCGCCTGCGGGATGCGGCGGCCGCCGGCGCCACCGTCGCGTGGGCGTTCTATTGCGATCCGTACTACGCCGTGTACACGGCGATGCTGTGTCGCCCTCTACGTGACGGGCCGACTCGTCGCGTGTCAGCGCATGGAGCGCACGCCTCGAACGCACCGGGCCGTGCGAATCATCGACAGCACGTTGGCCGTCATTCTCGTCGCGGCCGCCGGTCTGGCGATCGCGAAGCGGACGCTCTACACGCCGATGCTGGTTGTGGCCGTGCTGCTCCTTCTTCGCGTGGCTCTTCGGTGGCGGCTTCGGATATCAGCGCCGGACGTTCCACCGCATGCATTCGGTTTAGGACTCACGATGGTGATCTCGGCGGCCATTCTGCTCGCGCCGGAGTTCCACGCCCTGACGTTGATGGCCGCCAGCGATCAACTGGTCAGCGTGCCCGTGCTCTGGAGGTCGAGCGCACCTGGCGTCGATCTCCTGGCCTTCCTGATCCCAAATCCCAATCACCTGATCGCGCCATCGTACGTGCGGAACTGGCTGGCGGGCCAACCGGGTGGATTCGACGAGAACGTCGCGTCGCTCTCGTACGTCGCGATCGGAGTTCTCGTCGTGGCGTGGAGGCGGGCCGGCTTCAGACCCGACGGCATGTGGCTCGCAGCCGCCGTGGGTTTCGCGTCAATTGCTGTCGGCCCCTTCCTGAAAGTGGCAGGCGCCCGCACGTTCCTGCCGACGCCGTGGGCGATCGGCCGGTACCTGCCAATCGTCGGTGAGGCGCGGATGCCCCAGCGCTTCAGCGTCGTGGTGTTTCTGGGGTTGACCGTGCTCTTCGCCGCCGCGCTGGTCGCGATTGGCCGGCGTTGGCCAGCTCGACGACGGGCGGTGCTGGCGATCGTGGGCGTCGCGCTTGCCATCGAACTCTGGCCGGCGCCCCGGGCAATGTTCGCCGCCGACGTCCCCGGCGTTTTTCGCGTCGTCGCTCGCGACCGGAGGCCCCTCCGCGATCCTGGAGCTGCCGTTCGGGATTCGGGATGGTCTCTCGTCGCTCGGTAACTTCGGTGCGTCCTCGCAGTTCTACCAGACGTTCCACACCAAGGATCTCGTTGGCGGCTACGTCTCCCGGATCGACGAGCGCACGAAACGCGCCTATCGCGAGGAGCCTGTGACGCGGGCCCTGATTGAGTTCGGCGACGAACGCGTCCCGTCCGTCGACCTCCTGGCGGCCGCGACCGCTGCCGGTCCCGCGTTCATCGATCGCACCGACCTCGGGTATGTGGTGATCGATCGCGTGCGCGTGACGGCGGCCGAGCGCGAGTTCGCCATCGCGGCGCTCGGCCTGGAACGTCTCGAGGCCCCTGACGAGACCGGGCCGCGCGAGCTCTACAGTACGCGGCTGGCGCGGTAACCGACCTGTCGGTCCCACAGGTCCTGTTCGTCCTTTCCGTCCTTCGGGGCGAGTCTTCATAATGGCTCTATGGCACGCGGAATCTCCGACACCATCCTCGACACCATTGGAGACACGCCGCTCGTCCGGCTTCATCGGCTCACGCGTGGGGTGACCGACGCCGACGTTCTCGCGAAACTCGAGACCTTCAATCCCGGCAACTCGATCAAGGACCGGATGGCCCTGAAGATGATCGAGGATGCCGAGCGCGCCGGTCACCTGAAGCCAGGAGGCGTGATCGTCGAAGGCACGTCGGGAAACACCGGGATGGGTCTCGCGATCGCGGCCGTCGTCAAAGGCTACCGGTGCGTGTTCACGACGACCGACAAGCAGTCGAAGGAAAAGATCGACGCGCTCCGCGCGTTTGGCGCCGAGGTCATCGTCTGTCCCACGGACGTCGAACCGGACGATCCGCGTTCGTACTACTCGGTCGCGTCGCAGATTGCGCGCGAAACGCCCGGCGCATGGAAGGCCGGTCAGTACGACAACCTGTCGAACACGGCGGCGCACCACGAACAGACAGGACCGGAGATCTGGCGGCAGACTGGCGGCCGCGTCACGCACCTGGTCTCCGGCGTCGGCACGGGCGGAACGATTTCAGGTGTCGGCCGATTCCTGAAGGCACAGAATCCGGCCATCAAGGTCTGGGGCATCGACACGTACGGATCCGCGCTCAAGAAGTACAAAGACACCGGGGTGCTCGACAAGAACGAGATCTATCCGTACATCACTGAAGGCATCGGCGAGGACTTCCTGCCCGGGAACGTGGACTTCAACGTGATCGACCACCTGGAGAAGGTGACCGACAAAGACGCGGCGGTGATGACGCGGCGAATCGCGCGCGAGGAAGGCATCTTCGCCGGCAACTCGGCCGGCGCGGCGGTGGCCGGCCTGCTGCAGCTCGCGCGCCACTTCACACGGGACGACATGGTCGTCGTCATCTTCCACGACCACGGCACGCGGTACCTGGGCAAGATGTTCAACGACGAGTGGATGCGCGCTCGCGGCTTCCTCGAAAAGACGGGGCTCACGGCGCGTGACCTCGTGGCCAGCCACCGTGAGCACCGGCTCGTGACCGTGGACTACGCCGACACGGTCGCGCGCGCGGTGCAAGTGATGACTGAATCCGGCTATTCGCAGATGCCAGTGACGCGCGACGGGCGCGTGATCGGATCCGTGAACGAGGCGTGCCTGTATGCCGCGCTCCGGAACGACTCTGCCACGCGAACAGCGCCGGTCGGGACCGTGATGCAGGCCGCGTTCCCGTTCGTGGACATCTCGACGGGCATCGACGCACTGGCCGCGATGATCACGCCGGACAATCCTGCGCTGCTTGTACGGGACTTCAAGTCAGACGAGACGTTCATCATCACGCGCTCGGACGTCATGAGAGCGATGGCTTGAAGATCACGGGTACGACAGGTGTCGATCCTCGGTACAGACGAGGTACCTTGGAACGAGCTACCACAGGACTTTCTTTGCTCGCCTGTTGGAGTTGAGCGAACGAGCGATAGCGAGCTAGTTAGGAAGCGCTTTCCGAACGGCGCCGCTCACGACGCGGAACGCGCCCATGATCGACGCGCCGGTCTTTCGACCGGTGAGCACGAGGGAGGACTTCGTCGCTTTCACGAAGCCCGCAATCACGCCGTGGTCATCGCTCTCGGAGAGTGCGACGGGCGCCGAGGACATCGCGAGGGCCGACTCGGTCCAGGGAGCGGGCTCGGACAACAAGACTTCTTCGCCCATCGGGCCCGACAGATCCTCCTGCGCAAATGCGACAGGAACGAGAACCGACGGACGCGAGACCGCGACGGTCTGAATCACGTCGCCGTTGAGCGCCTCAGGGAATTCGAGCTCAGTCGCTCCCGGAATCAGCGTGGCCAGGTCGACCACAGGCAAGGCCATTGGCCGGCCGTGGAGACGTGCCGGCGTTGACGCGACGCGTACTTCGGGCTCGAACGGCTGATCAGGAACGGCGAGAGCGAGCGAAAACTCAGGCTGCGTGAAGCCGGACTCGACCACGGGGAAACGAACCCCGGATGGCCAGTAGTCCACGAGCGCACCGGTCCCCGCCAGGACGCCTAGCCCAAGCAGGGCCAATGTCTTGGCATAGAGATCCCGGATCGAATCTCCGCGCATATAGGGAGGAGCCTCTGGGTAAGTATACGGCCAAGGGCGCAACCCGGATGTAAATACTGGAGTCGGCCCCGGGCCCGGGACTTAGGGCGTCGGGCCAATCCGAGGCCCCCAGCGATGCCTTAAGCCTTGAGCCCAAAGCCTTAAGCCCAGCCCGGGACGGCGTGCCTGTCATACCCTTTCGCCATGCCGTCGAGGCCGCCGGAACGCATGCTCGCCTTGCCTCGCGACCCGCTGGCGCTCCGCGCGATGGCCGACCAGGTGTTCAGCCGGACGGCCGGCGCTCCACTCGTCAGCGGCAATGCCACGCGCGTGCTGCGCGACGCAACCGAGAACTACCCCGCCTGGTCCGAGGCGATCGCGTCGGCGAAAACGTCAGTTCACGTCGAGATGTACATCGTTCATCGCGACGACGTGGGACGGCACTTCGTGGCCGAGCTCACAAACAAGGCGCGCCAGGGCGTGGCCGTCCGCGTGATCTACGACTGGTTCGGTTGCGGGCTCGGACCGATTCGGGGGCTGTTCACACCGCTCATTCGTGCCGGCGGCGACGTGCGCGTGTTCAACCCGCCGGGGTTGTCGAGCGCGCTCGGCTGGCTGCGCCGCGATCACCGGAAGCTCATCGTGGTCGATGGCGCTGACCGAGCGGGCGGCGTCGCGTTCGTCTCGGGGCTCTGCGTCGGCCAGATGTGGCGGGGGCAGCCGGAGAAGAAGCTCGAACCGTGGCGCGACACCGGACTCGAGATCAAAGGCCCGGCCATCGTGCACGCGGAGGAGTCGTTCGCGGAGAGCTGGCGGCTCGCCGGTGGACGTCCGGGCGACGTCGCGATCCCGCAAGACGTGGCGCCTCGAGGCGACGTGAGCCTGCGGCTGATTCCCACCGAACCGTTCACGGGCAATCTGCTGCGGCTCGACATGCTCGTGACGGCGCTCGCGCGTCGATCGCTCTGGCTGACCGACGCCTACTTCATCGGGACCGGGGCCTACATCGAGGCGTTGCGCCGCGCCGCGCACGATGGGGTGGACGTCCGGCTGCTCGTACCGCAATACAGCGACGTTGGCTGGACGGTTCCGGTTGCGCGGTCGCTCTATCGTCCGCTGCTCGAGGCTGGTGTCCGAATCTTCGAGTGGAACGGCACGATGGTGCACGCGAAGACCGCGATTGCCGACTCGCGTTGGGCGCGGATCGGATCGACCAACCTCAACATCAACAGCTGGCTTGGCAACTGGGAGCTGGACGTCGCGCTCGAAGACGAAGGTGTGGCCAAGGAGCTGGCGTCGCACTACCTCGAGGACCTCGAGCGGTCGACCGAGATCGTGCTCCAGACCTACCGCCTCCCGACCAGCCGGCCTCGAGCTGCGGACGCGCCTCGCCGGCCCTCACGACGCTACCGCTCGTCGCGTCGCGTGGTTCGCGCCGTGACTGACGTCGGTCGCAGCATCGGCGCCGCGGTCACCGGAAATCGACGGCTCGAGGACTTCGAAGCCGGACCGGTCATCGGCACGGCTCTCCTCCTCAGCGTGGTGGCGGCCGTGGGGTTCTTTGCGCCGAAGGCCCTCGCGTGGCCGTTTGCGGCCATCGCGTTGTGGATGGCCATTACCTTCTTCGTCGAGGCATGGAAACTCTGGAGAAGACGGTAGCGGTTCCACTGGTTCGGGTTCCACGGTTCAGGGTTCTCGTTCGGGTTCGCATCGAACCCGGAACCCTGGAACCCTGGAACCTTGAACCCGGAACCTCGTATGATTTGCGCCATGTCTGTCGCCCTGGGGAGTGACGTCCTTTTCGATCGGGAGCTCGTGCGCGGCCGCACGGTCGGCGTCGTCTGCAATCCTTCGTCGGTGTCCATGGGATATCAGCACGTCCTCGATCGCGCGGCTGCGGCCGGCGTCCGCGTCGGCGCGATCTTCGGCCCGCAGCATGGCTTCCGGTCCGACGTGCAGGACAACATGATCGAGACGCCGCACGTCACCGACGAGCGCCGCCGGGTGCGCGTCTACTCGCTCTACAGCGAAACGCGTGAGCCGTCGGCCGAGATGCTCGCGGGCCTCGACGCGCTCGTCATCGATCTGCAGGACGTCGGCACGCGCGTCTACACCTACATCTACACGATGGCCCACTGCATGATCGCCGCGAAACGGTCGTCGCTTCCGGTGATCGTCTGCGATCGGCCAAACCCCGTCGGCGGAGTCGCCGTCGAAGGACCGGTGCTCGACCCGAGCTGCACTTCGTTCGTCGGCGAGTACCCGATTCCGCTCCGCCACGGCATGACGATCGGCGAGCTCGCGATGCTCTTCAACGAGCACTTCGGGATTGGCGCCAAGATCGAGATCGTGCGCATGGTGGACTGGCGGCGCTCGATGTACCACGACGAGACCGGGCTGCCGTGGGTGATGCCGTCGCCGAACATCCCGACGCTCGACAGCGCGACGGTCTATCCCGGCATGGTGATGTTCGAAGGCACCAACGTGTCCGAGGGCCGGGGAACGACGCGACCGTTCGAGCTCGCGGGCGCGCCATGGGTCGATCCGGAGCCATTTGCCGCGGCCCTCAACGCGCAGCGGCTTCCTGGTGTGCATTTCCGGCCTGTCATGTTCGAGCCGACGTTCCACAAGCATGCGCGTCTGGCCTGCGGCGGCTGCCAGGTCCACGTCACCAATCGCGAGACGTTCCAGCCTGTGCTGTCGGCGGTCGCACTGATCGACGCCTTCCGTCGCGCCGATCCCACGCAGTTCGCCTGGCGCGATCCGCCAGTACGAGTACCGAGTACGTTCGGCAGCCGATCGATCTGCTCTACGGAACGCCGCGTCTTCGTGAGGCGCTCGCCTCGGGCGAGACGCCGGCCGAGATCGCCGGTGGATGGGCCGCGAGTATCAGCGAGTTCATGAAGATCCGCGGGCGGTTTCTCCTGTACGAGTAGCGCCTCCTCCGAGCGTCGGTAGAATAGTCGTCACTGAATGCCTGGCCCAATTTCCGGCACGAACAGCATCGCCTCCGCGTCGGCTCGCCTGGCGGCCGGCACCACGACAGCCGTCGAACTCGTCGAACTGAGCCTCTCGGCCATCGCCGCGCACGGCGCGCGCACCAACGCCTTCACGGCGGTGGACGCCGACGGGGCCAGGGCGAAGGCCCGGACCGTCGACGAGGAACGCGCCGCGGGCATCTGGCGCGGCGTCCTGCACGGCATTCCGATTTCGGTGAAGGACCTGATTGACGTCGCCGGCACGGTGACGACGGCGGCGTCACGTGTCCTCATTGACCGTGTCGCCGACCGAACCGCGACGGCCGTGACACGCCTCGAAGCGGCGGGCGCGATCATCATCGGCCGGACCAACCTTCACGAGTTCGCCTTCGGCACGACAAGCGACGCGTCCGCGTACGGGGCGGTTCACCATCCGATGGACCCCTCGCGTTCGGCCGGCGGTTCGAGCGGTGGATCGGCGGCAGCGGTCGCGACAGGCATGGGACTGGCGTCGATCGGCACCGATACCGGTGGCTCCATTCGGGTACCAGGCGCGGCCTGCGGCGTGGTCGGCCTGAAGCCCGCCTTCGGCGAAGTCCCGACCGACGGTGTCTGGCCGCTCAGCGGATCGCTCGACCATGTCGGTCCGCTCGCAACCTCCGTCCAGGACGCGGCCTGGCTCTACGCCGTCCTCGTGCATCGACCCGCATTCACCATTCGCGACGTCGAGCCGGGCCGCCTCCGGCTGGCTCAACTTGGTGGCTACTTCGACATGCTCGATCCCACCGTCCGCGAAGTGTTCGATCGTGCGGTCTGCTCGTTGGCCACGTCGGGCGTGCGGGTGGTCGCGACCGAACTCGCTGGCGCCGGCCGCATCAGCCAGGCCTACGTCGACATCGTCCTGCCAGAGGCCGCGAATGTTCACGCGGACTTTCTCGACAGCCGTGCGGCGGACTACACGCCGTCCGTACATAGCCGGATCAAGATGGGGCGAACGACGTCGGCGATCGCGTACCTTGCCGCCCAGTCGTTTCGACACGCACCTGCGGGCCTCGGTCGATACGCTGCTCGAAGACGTTGACGCCGCTTGTCCTGCCCACGATGCCGATCGTCGCGCCGCCGCTGGGCGCCGAGACCGTCGCGCTCGAACCGGGCGGCGCGGAGGTAGCCGTCCGCGCCGCGATGCTCAAGCACACGCAGCCGTTCAACATGACGGGACATCCGGCGATCACGCTCCCCATCCCGACGCGTGGCTTGCCAGTCGGCCTTCAACTCGTCGGTCGGATCGGCGACACGCCGCGCCTGCTCGACGTCGCGGCCGCGTGCGAGCGCGTGTTGTCGCAGTGATCGGTCCTCTCGTTCACGCGTGGGAACGCCGGCTCGCGGCGGTTGATACGAACCGCCGTGTCCGGCCGTTCGAGTGGGGCTTGAACTGGCTCGATGTCCAACCAGGCCGGTCTCCGGCGGCGGAGGCCGGTCCTCCAGTCACTGACGCCGAGGCGCTTCGACGCGTGCTCGCGTGGTCGCGTGCCGTCATGGCGGATTCGGACGCGTTCTATGCCGCGCCGCCAGCTGGTCCGTTCGAGATCCGCGACGACGTGCTGCGGTTTCCGAGCGCGATTGTCACGCCCGAAGCGGTCAACAACACTGTCGCCGCCCGGGTCTTCCATCCGGCGCCGGGTCGTCGTTCCGGGCCACGCCGGGGCGTCGTGGTCATGGCGCAGTGGAACGCCGACCCCGAGGGCCACGTCGGGCTGTGCCGGCTCTTCGCTCGCTTCGGGCTGACCGCCGTGCGGCTCAGCCTGCCGTATCACGACAGCCGCAAGCCGCCTGAGCTGGAGCGTGCGGATTTGATCGTCAGCCCGAACGTCGGCCGGACGGCGCAAATCAATCGCCAGGCGGTGCTGGATGTGCGGCGGCGTCGTCGACTGGCTCGAGACGCAGGGGATGGAACGCATCGGCATCATGGGCACAAGCCTCGGATCGTGCCTGGCCATGCTCGCGATGTCCCACGACCCACGCATTCGTGCCGGCGCGTTCAATCACGTCTCGCCCTATTTCGCCGACGTCGTCTGGCGTGGCCTGTCGACACGCCATGTGCGCGCCGGGCTCGAGGGACACATCTCGCTCGACAATCTGCGCGAGTGCTGGATGCCGATCAGCCCCTGGCCGTTCATCGATCGCGTGCGCGATCGCGCGATCCGGCTGATCTACGCGCGCTACGACCTCAGCTTTCCCGTGGACCTCTCCCGCCAGTTCGTGGCCGAGTTCCGCCGACGTGACGTTCCGCACACCACGACAGTCCTTCCGTGTGGCCACTACACAACGGGCAAGGCGCCGTTCAAGTACCTGGACGGGTACGCGTTGACGAAGTTTTTGGTGACGAGGCTGTGACGGGCGTAGCGGCTGTACGGAGCGCGGAGCTTCAGTTCCGCGACTAGACCGCCGAGACGCGTAACTGGTCCCGCTAAGTACCGTCTGGCCTCAAGCCCCAAGCCAAGTGAGCCTCAGAGGTACTCTGAACAGATCGCGCAAAGCCCCGACGATGACGCTGCCGATCGCCTTCATGAAGGGGGTCACATCACCGGTGGTCATGGCCTGAGAGAAGGCTTCGGCGCCACCGACCGGATTGGTGAAGAGCAGCCAGATCGTCGCCGCGGCGAGCGTGGCCGCCAGCATGCCGATCGCGGCAATGAGGCTCACGCTCCAGCGGGCGACATCCATGAGATCGATCAGTCTATGTCAAACATGATCCAGAGGGCGTCACCTCTGTCCATCAAGTCTTATTACGCAAAGGAGGAGTGGAAGTTGCCCGGCCGGTCACTTCTTGAAGCTCCAGGAAGATGGGGAGCGCCAGTTCGTTCCTTGGACCTGTCGTACCCGTTGTACCGCGAGATTTAGAACTCTGGCGACACGGCCTCGATCGGACGTCCGAGGACCTCCAGCGTGTCGCGGCACCGTGACGCATCGCCGACGACGACCACCGTGGCGTCAGCCGGGCGGATGAACTTGCGTGCGGCAGCCTCAACATCAGCCGCCGTCAAAGAATCGACGCCCGGAACGAAGCGGTCGAACGTGCCCTCGTCGAGACCGTACGTCAGCAGTAGAGCGGCGGCGCGCACGAGCTGGCTGGCGGTTTCAAAGCTCCGCACGTAGCCGCGCGTGAGAGACGCTTTGGCCCGATCGAGCTCATCATCCTCGACGGCACCTTCACGACGGACATCCTCGAGCTCCGCGAGGATGTCCTCGACGGCCTCCGCGGTCCGGTCCGCCTGCACGCTCGTCTCGCACGCAAACAGACCCGCGGCACGCCGGAAATCGAACGCGCTTCGCGCGCCGTAGGTCACACCCTTCTCTTCGCGAAGACGACGATTGATCCGGCTCGTGAACTGTCCGCCGACGAGCGCGTTGACGGTCACGATCGCGTGGTACCCGTCCACCCGACGCGGCGGACCGAAGTGGCCGACGCGGACCTCGCACTGTGGCGCTCCGGGACGATCCACAAGAAGGATTCGCGGGTCGACCGCCGCGACGGGCGCGGCCGTGAACGGGCGCGGCGACGCACCCGACCAGACGCCAAACGCGCGCTCGACACTTCGTTGCACGCGGTCGGGATCGACGGCGCCCGCGGCAATGAGCGCGGCCTCGCCCGGTGAGTACATCGCCGACCAGAAGGCGCGGGCGTCATCGACGGTCAAGCCGGCGAGGGCCGCGGTGGTCCCAAGCGAACCGTGCCCGTACGGGTGATCCGCGAACACCGCCGACGCGATCGCGCGGTCGGCCGCCGCACCCGGCAGCCGGCTCAATTGACGGAGCCGGCTGGTTCGCAGCTCCCGCACGCGACGGAAGTCCGGTTCCTCGAGGCGGGGACGAATCACGATGTCCGCGACGAGGTCGAGCACAGCATCGAGATGGCGCGCGAGCGTGGTGACGGCGAGCGAGGTCGCGTCGGGCCCGACGTCCAGATCGAGCTCGGCACCGAGGCGGCCAAATGCCTCGCGATACCTCGATGGCATCGCGCGATCCGGCGCCTTCGTCGAGCAAGTCACCGGTCAGGCTTGCGAGACCGTGATGCTCGGCCGGATCGTCGCTCGTGCCTCGCTGGATGATCAGGGCGAGCGTCACGACCGGCACGGTGTCCTGCGGAATGACGCGCACCGTGAGGCCGTTGCCGAGCGTGTTGCGGACGACGTCCGGAAAACGCACCGGTGTCGAGGCGTCGGGCGCAGGCATCTGAAAACGGCCCGACGTCATTTAGCTCCCCACGCCACATCAGCGGCGTCACGCAGCGCCAGATCGCGGCGCCCTTCAGGAACGACGGACAGCGCGACGGCATGGCGAGGATCCAGCCATTCTGCGGCCGCTCTGCGCACGTCGTCGGCCGTCGCCTGGCTGTACCGGTCGAAGTCGGTCGCGAAGCTGTCGGGCGAGTCGAGATAGACGTTGTACGCGTTGAGCTGATCGGCCTTGCCGCCGAAGCCGCCAAGAGACTGCAACCTCAGCACGAACGACGACTCGGCCTGCGCGCGGCCGCGCTCGAGCTCATCGGTCGTGGGTCCGTCGCCGGCGAACCGAGCGATCTCTTCGTGTATGGCCGTCTCGAGCTCGTCGAGTGTGTGGCCCGGCGCCGCCGACGCAATGACCTGAAACGTTCCCGCCCACTCACGCGACGCCTGACCGGCCGCCAGCTCGACCGCAATCCGGCGGTCGTGGATCAGCCGGCGATACAGGCGCGAACTGCGCCCGTTGCCGATGAGATCACCGAACAGGTCAAGCTCAGCATCGCCGTCCGAGAACATCGCCGGCGATCGCCAGGACAGATACAGGCGCGGCAGCTCGACGCGATCTTCGAGCACGAGCCGGAGTGGCTGCACGTCAGGTGTGGACGGCCGTTCATGCGTCACCGCCGGGCCTGCCGGGATCTCGCCGAAGAACTCCTCCGCGGTGGCGAGCGCCTCATCGACGCCCACATCGCCTGCGATGGCGAGCGACGCGTTGCCCGGGATGGTAGTACCGCACGAAAAACTTCCGCACGTCGTCGAGCGTCGCCGCGGCGAGATCCTCCGGCCGTCCGATCGTCGGCCAGCTGTACGGATGCGACGACGGAAACATGGCCTCCATGATCGCGAACTGCGCGAGCCCGTATGGACGGTTCTCGTAGCTCTGCCGGCGCTCGTTGAGGACGACACCGCGCTGGGTATCGAAACGGTCGGGGGACAGCGCGGGCAGCAGCCATCCCATGCGATCCGCCTCCATCCACAAGGCGAGTCGGAAGGCGTTCTTCGGCACGAGCTCCCAGTAATTGGTCCGGTCGGTGCTCGTCGATCCGTTCAGGAGCGCGCCGGCTTCCTGCAGCGGGCCGAAGTAACCGCCGGACTGGTGCTCGGACCCTTCGAACATCAGATGCTCGAAAAGGTGCGCCAACCCGGTCAACCCACGCCGCTCGTCCTTCGACCCGACGTGGTACCAGACGCTGACCGCGACGAGCGGCACGCGCCGATCCTCGTGGACGACGACCTCGAGGCCGTTGGCGAGCGTGACTTTCGTGAAGGGAACGCGCAGCACGGGACCGGCCGTCAGTGGACCTCGGCGAGCGGAATCGTCCGCCGCGAGAAAGACGCAATCGATACTTGCTGCGCCACGCGCTCTGCCGCAGCCATGAGCGCGATCGCCGGCGCGGATCCGGGCTCGCCGATCACAATCGGCACACCGGAATCCCCACCCCTGCGGACGGGCTCGTAGAGGGGAATGCGACCAAGGAACGGTACGCTCAGCTCAGTGGCCAGGGCCTCCCCGCCGCCTTTACCAAACAGATCCGCCTCGCGCCCGCAATCCGGGCAGGTGAAGTGACTCATGTTCTCGATCAATCCGATCGTGGGGATATTCAGCTTCCTGTACATGTGCACGGCCCGGCGCGTGTCGGCGACCGACACCGTCTGAGGCGTCGTCACAAGCACCGCGCCGGCCACCGGGACGGTCTGACTGAGGCTGAGCGCGATGTCGCCTGTCCCGGGCGGCATGTCCACGAGCAGGTAGTCGATGTTGTTCCACCGCACGCCGCGGAAGAACTCGCCCATCATCTTGTGCAACATCGGACCGCGCCAGATGACCGGGGCATCGTCCTCGGTCAGGAACGCCATCGACACGACTTGCAGACCGTACTTCTCGGCCGGCACGATTCGCTCACCGTCGGTCTCGAGCCGCGTCTGGATCCCGAGCATGATGGGGACGTTCGGGCCGTACAAGTCTCCGTCGAGCACTGCAACGCGGCTGCCGCGAGCGGCAAGCGCGACGGCGAGGTTCACGGCGACGGTGCTCTTCCCCACCCCGCCCTTGCCCGCCCCGACTGCAATGATGTTTTTCACGCCCTCGACCGGCGCGCGGCCCGCATCAGGCGCCACGACCGCCCGCACACTGGCGGTCATCTCGATCTCAACGCTAGACACGCCCGGCAGCGCAGACACGGCAACGCGCGCCTGCTCCTTCATTTGATCTTTGACGGGACACGCTGGCGTCGTCAGCTCGATCGCAAAACTGACGCGGCCGCGATCGATGCGCAGCCCCTTGATGAATCCGAGGGCGACGATGTCTTTGTGGAGATCGGGGTCCCGCACCACGCGCAACGCGTCGAGGACCACGGTCTCGGTAACAGTGCTCATCTGACGATTCTATCCGGGGTGGAAGGGCAGAGGGCAAAAGGCAGAGGGCCGAGGGTAAAGGAAAGGGAAGAGGTTAGAGGTGGAAGCGGAAAAGAGACAGCCCTTAGCCTTTGAGCTTCTGACCTCTGTCCTGCCCTGCCCTTTGCCCTCGACCCTTTGCCCTCTGCCCTTGTCAGGTCCTTCCCAAACGCGCGGCGTGCGTCGTCGTTGAGGAGCGTCCAGAACGTGTAAACCGCCAGCGCGGTACCGAACGGAATCACGACCAGGCTCGGCAGCGCCAACGCGAGCGCCGCCGATCGGCCAATGGGCCGCCGGCCAACGAGCGCCCGGCCGACCAGAACTGTGATCGCACCGGCGATGGCGAAGACCGCGCCTGAGACGAGGAGAAACCAGACGGCGGGCGACGGCGATGCGTCAACAGCGCGGCCCGCAAGGGCAGCGGCAGTGCCAAGCGCCAGGACACCCAGAGACGCGCCCGTCAGCAGACCGAACGCGCCAGCGGAGACATGCAGCCAGCCGAGAACGTCAAAGTGAACGCGCATGAAGATGGGGTCAGGTCTTGAATTGACGTACGGTGTCGCAGGAGTTCTGACACCAGCGACAGCGTACGTCAATTCAAGACCTGACCCCATCTTCAAAGAACGCGGCCTGGATGCTGTCGTTGAACGCGGATGCGTCGACGAAGTCGATCGCGAGGTCGCCCGCAGGCGATCGACCCGTCAGCAGTGACGCGCGAGTGGCGTCAGCCGCCGATCCCGTGTCATGGAAGTCGGGGTGAAGGCGTCGGGGCCGACGGGCGCACGCCCGACGGACTTCCCGCGCTAGAGCATTGGTCGGCAGCCCGAGAATCTCGAAAAGGTCGTGCACGGCTGCCTCGCACTGCGCTCAGCGGACCCCGAGCGTCATGTGGAGCTCTCGTCGCGTGTCCTCGTCGAGCCCGTCAAGATCGACGGTGCTGTCACATTCGTCGCACAGGACCTCAACCAAAGCGGGGCGACCTTCTTCCGAGGGTGGCTGCAACTGCCCGTCTGCGACCCGCAAGAGATGCATCTGGAGGGTCTTGACGAGAAAATTCTCTGAATTTCCGCAATTCGGACACGTGAGGGACAAACTCGACTCCATCTCGGACGCGCGAACACGCGGGTGTGACCTCAAAACCCCCGCTGCCGTCTCGGCCCGACCAAAGTGTATCGCATACCTCGGCCGAACCGCGGCAAGAAAGACGCCATTTCTCAGGAATAAAGGACATTGACGCTCACGGTCGTCAATCCAAGCAGCGCGTTCATGGCCTCGCCGTAGAGCGCCGCCTGGGCCTGATGCTCCGGGCGAGCCTCTCCGGTCTTGAATTCCAGGACCGTCGCGGACCCGTCCGGACCGACGATCAGGCAGTCGACCACGCCGCGGACAATGTCACCCGGCCGGCCGGCCGGCTGGAATGAGAACGGCACTTCGAAATAGCACGCGCCGCTCTCGAGGAGCGCCCTGACGTCAGGCCGCAGCCGGAACGCGCGATAGGTCCGCGCCGCAGCCAACGAAAGACCGGTCAAGTCGAGGACATCGACGCGCTCGTCAGGAGTCAGGAGGTGGGCGACCGTCGAGGCCAACGCTTCGTCAGAGGCCTCCGGATCTTCCTGGCGCTGGAGGAGGCGATGGACAAGGGTGCCGAGCAAGCGATTCGCCGTTCCCCGTTCCCCGTTCCTCGTTCCCCGTTCCCCGTTCCCCGTTCCAGGTTCGCTACGGATGGCGAAGGGAGGGACGCTGCGGATAGCCGCTGTCCGGGAACAATGAGAGTCGCCGGCACGGTGACTGGCTCTTCGTCTTCCATCTGTCCCTGCGGCCGGTCAACGTCATGACGTCCGGTTGAACGGCACACCCTGAACGCGAAGCTGTTCCCTTCGCTCGTCGCCCAAAGTACTTCCGTCGAATCCGGCGTGGCCGCGGCACCGAAAACACGTCCGCCAACCCGTCCGGAAACAACAAGGCCAGGCTTCGCGCGTTCTTCCGGAGCCGGCCGCGCTGATCGACTTCCGCCGCGAAATACAACCGGTCGCGAGCACGAGTCACAGCGACATATAGCAACCGGCGCAACTCTTCGTTTTCGCGCCGCTCTTCGAGCCTCGTCGCCGCCGTGGTGTTGAATGCGACTTCGGGCTCTCCGTCAGGTCCGCGCTCGATGACCGAAAACCCGGCGGGTCGTCCCCGGCCGGCCAGATGAAGGTTCACGAGGAAGACGATCGGGAACTCGAGCCCCTTGGCGGCGTGCATCGTCATCAAGTTGACCGCTCCAGCGGCCTCGACGATCGCGTTCGATTCGTCGCCGGCGCGCAGCGTGTCGAAGTACCGGGCAAGCCGGCCGAGTGTTGCGTACCCGCGGCTTTCGACACGCCGGACGAGCGCGCGCACCTTCTTCACGTTCTCGCGCGCCTGATTCAGTCGCCGCCCGCCGAGCTCGAAGGCGTACGCGGACTCGCGGAGAACGGTGTCCACCAGCTCACTCGGCGGAACCCGGTCCGCAAGTTCGAGCCACCGCGCGACACTTACCCGCGCGCGCCCAAGCACGGCCTGGTCGGCCGGGCTGAGCGCGACTGACGTTGTGGCGCTTGCACCGCGAAGCGCCCGCGAAAACGACGGGGCCAGCCTGGCCAGTCCAACATCGGACAGTCGAATGAGGCGCGACCGCAGCAGTTCAGCGGCGCGCAGATCCGAATCGGGCGCGGCGAGGTACCGCAGCAACGCCTGAAGGTCCTGAACTTCGGGCGCGTCGAAGAATCCGAGCCCCTTGTAGACATAGGTGCGGATGCCGCGGGCGTCGAGGGCGTCCTCGAAGTACTGGTGCCCGGCGCGGGCCCGGAACAGGATCGCGATGTCGTCCGGCTGGACGGCTCTCGCCCCACCCGAACGATCGCGCACGGTGCCCGTCGCGATGAGTCGCGCGATCTCGTCGGCCACCGCCGCTGCCGACTCGGCCATCGAGGGCGTCGCGACCAGGCCAAGGACAGGCTCGCCGTCGCGCCGCGCGCCCGGAGCCACGTCCGGAACCGGAAAACGATCCGTGTCGCGGTAGGCAAAACGCTCCGCGAGGTCTTCGCTGCCCTGCAGCTGGCCGGCGAGCGTGTTCACGAAGGCGAGCAGTTCGGGAACAGCGCGGAAACTCTGGCTGATCGACTGCTGGACCTGCCGGCCCGGCCTCAGCGCACCAATGCGGCGGGCGGCTTCGTCGAGCAGCGTGACCTCGGCATGCCGGAACCGGTAGATGGACTGCTTTCGATCGCCGACGATGAAGATGGAGGTGGGCGCGTCGGCCACGCTCTCCCCTTCTCCCCAGGCGCCAATCAGCAGTTCGATCAATCGCCATTGCAAGCGGCTCGTGTCCTGAAACTCGTCGACCAGGAGGTGGTGATACCGCGCCTGAAGTTTGAGCCGGCTGCGGGCGAACTCCTCCTGCCGTTCGAGAAGCGCGACCGACCGCGCCAGCATCGCCGCGAAATCCATCAACGCGCTGTCGGCCAGCAGCCGTTCGTACTGCCCGGCCGCGATTGAAACAACCCGCAGAAGTCCGCGAGCGAGCAGCGCGTTGACGTCGCGATCGAGCGTCTGGAGCGCGTCGTGAACGAGCGGCGACAGCGCAGCCGAGTGCGCCCTCGTGCCGCCGCCGCGCGTCCGGGCTGGCGAAATGTGCAGGAAGGATTGGCTTGGAGATTCGCTGCCGTGGCGAGCCGCTCTTCGTCAGGAAATACCGCTCCAGACGACGGCGGAACTGCTGGACGCGGGCCGGATCCTGGGCCGGAAATTCATCCAGGCTGGACAGGTCGGCCGAGAGCCACCGAAACGCCGGCGCGCCGGCCGGACCATCCGCGAGAAAAGCCTGGCGATGAGACGAGCCTTCGATGGCGTCCCGAATGCGCCGGACGAATCGTGTCCCGACGTCCGCGGCAGTTCCGGCGGCCGGGTGCTGGCGGACGAACGTGCCGATCGCCGGCAGCGCGACATGCCGGCGGTCGATCAACGACCCGACAGCCTGCACGAGCGTCGGCGTCTTCACCTGCGCGAGAAGCAGGCGCACCGACTCATCGTCGGCGATCAGTCCGCGAACGACCTGTAGTGTGCGGTCCATGGCCTCGCGCGCGAACCGCGCCATCTCCGTTTCGTCTGCGACGTCGAACGCCGGATCCACGTCGGCCTCGAGTGGAAACTCACGCAGCAATGAGAAACAGAACGCGTCGATCGTCGAGATCTGGATTTCGCCGACGTGCTCCATCAGGTTCCGCCAGCGTGCCGGCTTGATGAAGCCGGCGGCGGCACGCCTGGCCAGTTCGGCGAGCACTCGCTCCCGCATTTCGGCCGCGGCCTTGCGCGTGAACGTAATCGCGAGGATGTTCTGCGGTTCGACCTCGGCCTCAATGAGGCGGACATATCGATCGACGAGGACACGAGTCTTGCCAGTTCCTGCCGAAGCCTCGAGCACGACGTCGTTGGCCGGATCGATCGCGAACTCGCGCGCCGCCCGATCGACGGGCTCGGCAGTCTCCCCGGAATTCCCGGGTGGTTGGCCGTCGGCCAGATCAAACAGGCTCGGCTGCATCCTCGACCTCGGCTCGATATTCCTTGCGGCAGACGCCCGCGTATCCGCACCACTGACATTCGGTCGGCCGTTTCGGACGTGGCGGAAACTCGCCGGCCTCGATGTGCTCGACGGCCCCGGCGAACTCGGCGGCCCGAGCCTCCACCGCGATTTGCGCCGGCTCCTGCGGACCTCCAATGGGACCTTCGAGGCGGCGGTCGTCCCCGAACGCCAGGTACATGGCTGACGCGATGGGATGGATCCGCCCGTCGGCCTGCTCGAGTGCCTGACGTGCGCAATGCGCGTACACGGCGATCTGCACGGACGATCTCGTGTCCGGCATCCGGCCCAACTTGTAGTCCACGACCGCGATCGAGCCGTCCGAGAGTACGTCCACGCGGTCGGCCTTGCCGCGAATCGCGATCTCCCGCATCGCAAAGCCGCGCGCGAACATGAACACACCGTTGAGGACCGTTTCAAGCCGGCGCTCCTTGATCGCGACGCCGCTGTCGGCCTCGAGCTCGAACACCCGCTCGGCCACACCCATGCCGACAATCGATCCGAGCAGTCGGGTGCGCTCGAGCGCACGATCGGCGGCGGGCAGAACGGCGAGCGCCTCCTCGGTCATGCGCGCGAAGAGCGCGAGCGCCTCGGGCATCGACGCCGGCGTGATGGCGCCATGACCGAGTCGCTGCCATTCGCCATAGAAACGCTCGAAGAGCGAATGCAGCAGAGATCCTCGCTCGAGCGGCGTCATCCCTGCGGCTTCGTCCCGCTCTTCCGCGAGCCGAAGGACAGATTCCGCGAAGTACTTGAACGGACAGTCCACGTAGCGGTCCACTCGACTCACCCGATACGCCTGCGGCGGCTGCTGGTCGACGAACCCTCCGTAGGAGCGTTCGGTCAGTGCCGGCCGGGCGCGCCTGACGGTCAGCCACCCCTCCCGTTCGGCGTCGAGACCAACGGGCGCCGTCGCACGAGTGAGAATCTCATCCGCGAAAATCGGCCGCGGCGCCGGAGCCGGCGCCACCACCGTGTCTGCCGATCGAATCGCCTCCACCATCGGGGAGAGCCCGACGATGGCGTCGCCCTCGAGTTGAAACGCGGAGAGTCGTGTGGTCCTGGCGGCCAGCTGCAGCAGGTCGCGGAACGTCGCCTGCTGCGCGCGCATCTCGTCAACGGCCTGAGGCCAGCCAAGCGCCTTCAACAGACTGGTGGTGTAGAACATGCTTCGCCGCACGCGCTCCGGCCATTCCGTCTCGACCAGTCCCACGACGTGGACGTGATCGAACTCGCCGAAACGCGCCGAGACGGCATCCACCAGGTGGACGCCGGCGTGGCCCTGGCGCGGCGAGAAGGTGCGCGCTTCGATGGTGTGATGGATGAGTGAGGTCAGCGCGTCGGCGCTACGCGGCTGATCGTCATGCCGGGCGAACGCGTCGGCAAGGTCCTCGAGGGCCGCGAGGACGGCCGCGCGCGCGCGAAGGTGGCGTTCGCGCCAGCCGTCTGCCGCGTGTGGCGTGCGCTCATGGCGCCTCAGGAACGACGCCACCGCCCGGACCTGCGCGGACGCCGCGGGCGCGGACAGAAACGGATCGAGCTCGGCGACGATGTCGGCGTGGACGAGAGGTTTCTCGCCCGCCGCCAGATCGAGCAGCGTGGAACGGCTGAGCGCGGCCACGGTCTCCCCCACTCCGGCGGTGCGCGCGACGTCGAGCGTCACGTCGAGCAACGCGGCGTAGGGCTCGGCCGCAAGTGGCAGCGCATCGAAGGCCTGATACGGCACGTTGGCGTCTGTCAGTACCTGCTGCGACAGGTAGAGGTACGGCAGCGGGCGCTGGAACACGATGGCCACCGACTCGCCGAGCGACCCGTCGCGACGATCGGCCTCGGCCCGGACGGCCCGCGCCACCGCTCGCACTTCCTCCTCGCGATCGCGACACACGAACACGGGCGGTGAATCGTCCGCCACCGGCCGGACCAGCACCGGCGCCCGCGACACGTCGTCCGCGCGGGCTTCGACAATGCCGGGGAGCTGCTGCTCGATGCGGTCGCGAAATCCTGCGTCGTGCGATTCCTCGGTGACGATGACGTCGACCCGCGCGAGGTGCGCAAGCCGGCCGACGAGATCGAAGTCCGCCGGCCAGAGGCCCCGCGGGTCCGATGGATGATCGGCAACCGCGATGACGAGGTGGTCGAACGGAAGAACGGGTTGCGCGGCGATCAGCGCGTTTCGCAGGACGTGCTCGTCCAGCCCCCCGGTCGCGGCGAGGCCGCGCTCGTAGGCCAGGAACGTGAATCCGAGCAGCCGTGTCTGCTGAATCAGGCTTTCACTGCCGCGGTCCGAACCGCGCTCCACCGCCAGCTCGCGGAAGAGCGCGCGCGCGAACCGCCGTGTCCCTCGCAGGCGACGTCGCAGCTCGTCGTAGAAGTCGAGCATGGCCGATACCAAGCCAGGGCGTGGCGCGAGCCAGCCTCCGCCCCGACTTCGCTCTTCGAGCGTCGTCGTGGGATGAATCTCCTGCGCCTCGACGATCGCGCGGCCGAGCAGGATCTCGCGCTCGGTCCGTGAGAGCATGCGCCGTCCGTCGGGCAGTGCTCGATGGAGGACGGCCAGCCAATCCTGCCGCGTCAGCAGGTCCGGCAGAATCAGGCCGCGTCCTCTCTCGCCTGATACCGCGCGTTCGAGGGTCTGCCGGAGGAGCTCACCGGCGGCGCGTGTCGGCACGAGCACCGCACGGCGCCTTGCGTCGATTGGGGTGCCGGATCGGGCGAGCCGGACCAGCGCGCCTCGAAAGGCCGCGAGTCCCCGGGCGCGAACGAGTACGCGTGACTGTTCTTCCATGAGCTAGATGCCGAAGCGAGCGCCAGCGAGCCCGCGCGAACGGCCCGCCCTCGCTGCCCAAGGCGCTTCGGCGAGCCACGCCGGAGCCTTGGCGTACGGCGGGAGCGCGTCAAGCGCCCCGGACTGCTAACGGGGCGGGCCACAGTTCGCGGTGTGTGCCCCCAGGCAGAGGCTGTTCACAAGGTCGTCGCGGGCGCGATCGCCGAGCAGCAGCGCACCGGCTGCGGCCGACGAAGCGGCACGCATCGTCGCCATCGCGTTGGTCGCGGCCGCCTCACGCCGACGCGCCGTCGCCTCGACAGCCATCCGAAGAGCGCTGATGAGCGTGGCGTGAATGGCGCTGGCTTCAGGTGGCGGCGTGACCCCTTCGAGCTGGGCGCGCAATCGATCGAAACGCTCTGCGGCCGCCACGGTTCGATCGAACGAGACCGCTCGAAACTCCCGGTAGTACCTGCAGAAGCGACCGCAGGCCGTCGAGCGCCGAGAGAGCCGGGCGAGCCGCGGCTTCGTAGTCGACCAGCCGGCGTCGCACGGCGGCGTACTTGGCCTGCACCTCGTGGCGAGCAAGGGCGGACCTGCGGGCGACCCGCAGCTCTTCGATGAGATCCTGCACCGTCTTCGGCCGCCGGAAACCAAACTGCTGGTCCCGGCCGAGCAGTTCGGTTTCCAACCGGTCGATGGCTGTCGCGTTGCCGGCCGCTTCGGCCACTTGCGCGCGCTTCCGAATGCCGGCGGCGAGCGCTTCGTAGGACCGCTCAGCGCGCATCTCGAGCTCGAGCTGCCTGGCGACGGTCCCGGCCAGCTCCCGGTCCTCGACCGGCGTAATCGCCGCCGCGGATTTGAGAATCGCCAGACGCTCCTCACCGATGTCGGCAACGGACGAGGCAGCGAGCGACAACGTGATCGACTCACGCAGTCTCGGCGCGACCATCAGCGGCTCACGCCGGGGCGTCGGCGGGCCGGCAGTCAACTCCAGCGCAAATGTTTTCTCGCCGACGGCGACCTTCAGCTCATTGATCACGTCACCAACCAGCCCGACCAGCTTTTCAATGTCGCTCGCGCGATAGAAGAAGTGACTCCTCGGCCAGGCGACCAGGCCCAACCGCAGCTGCTCCGCCACGGCCAGTTGCTGCTTCCGGTCCTGAATTTTGGCCAACTGCTCGAGATCCCGCGAAAGTGCCGCGGTCATCTCCGAGTACTCGGCCTCTCCGCGGGTCGCCGCGTAGAACGCGGCCCGCATGGCGTCCGCGTACCGGGTGGTCCGCTCCATGTCGATGAGAGGTAGCGGCAAACTGATGAGCTGAAGTGTCAGGGGACCGTCACTGCCGCCGATCGAGAGATTGAAGATGATGCGTTCCGCAACCACTGCCGCTTCGCCGAAGCTCGGCAGGGCGTCACCGTTCTTCAGGAACACGCGGTACGTGGCGGAGGGGGACGGCGCCTGCGCGGCCACCGGTCCGGCGGCCGCGATGAGCGTTGCCGTCAAGGTGTAACAGCCGAAAACGGAGCGCCACGAAAGTCGCCTGTGGAAAACCTGTGGACGGTTCGTGGATCGGCTGTGCATGACCTGTCGCGTCACAATTCTTTTTACGCGCGTTCCGAGAGAATCACACACTTCGCCCGTTTGTGGTGCAGCCTTCGCACGCTGTTTCGCTTGTGTGACGGCGACAAGTCACTAGAATCGTCGGCGCACCAACCAAATGAGCGAGGCGTTGAAACCTGCTGTGAACCGCGTTGTGTTCAACGAGACTATCAAGGGACGTCCCTACGTCATCGAGGTCCATGCAGTTGGACGCGACCGCTGGCGAGCTGGCCTCGCGCGCAACGGCCGGACGACCGCGCTCATGCCGTTCTATGGTCCGACCCCGGCCGAAGCGGCCCAACAGCTCGCCATTTGGCTCTCCCGAGCCAACGGCTTCGCGAAGTAAGACGTCAGAAGTCAGACGTGAGAATTGACGCTCCCAAGCGCCCAATTGCTTCTGACTTCTACCTTCTCACTTCTAACTTCTCAAAATCCCACTCCAAGAGTTACACCGAACGTCCGCGGCTTGCCAGCTTCGCCGATGAACCCCGACGGCGCGAAAGCCGGGTATTCGAATGCCACGGGCACGTAGAACGTGTTGAAGACGTTCCGCACCCACGCCTCGACCATCAGCCGCTCACTACGAACGATCGCGCGGAGATTCGTGAGTGTGTAGGCGTCCTGACGCGCCGTATTCGCGTTGTTGTACTCGAACGCACCGGTAAACACCGACTCGGCGCGTCCAGCAATCGACAGGCGCTGGTTGACCGGGCGCGCAACCTCCAGACCAATCACGGCCGTCTGCTTCGGCGTGTTGGGTATCGTCTTCCCACCGACGTCCACGCCGCCCGACGTGCTGCCGTCCTTGAACCGCGCCCGCGTGTAGCCGACGGCGCCGAACACGGACACATGCTCGTGGGGCCGCGCGGACACCTCGACCTCGACGCCGCGGCTCGTCGCCGCACCGACGTTCGAAATGTAGAACTGGCCCGGCGCGTTCAGATCGGGCAGGTTCAGCTGAATGTCGTCCCAGTCGACAAAGAACGCGGCGGCATTCGCGGTCACACGGCCACCGGCCCAGCGTCGACTTCCATCCGCCCTCGGCGTTCCAGGTATGCTCCTCGCCGTAGGCCTCGGCACCGACGGGCGATGACGGGTTGAAGCCGCCTGCCTTGAAGCCCTGGCCGAACGTGCCGTAGATCGTCCGGTTCGGCTGCACGTGAAACGCGACCGCCGCCTGAGGCGAGACGTTATTGAAATTTTTCTCCGCCGTGACGACGCTCGATGGGAGGAATGGGAGCGGCGGGTCGAAGAACGACTGAAGGTCCGCGTCCTTCCATTCCTGGTCGAACCGCGCGCCGAGCGTCACGTCCAGCCGCTCGCGAAATGTCATCGTGGCCTGCCCGAACAATCCAAGTCCGACATCGTCCAGCGCGGACTTCGGAAGGTGCTGATCGAGGCCAAAGTCGATGAACGGCGAGATCAATCCAGGCGAATAGCTGTTGATCGCGTCCTGCTCGTAGTTCTGGGTGAACAGGAATACCCCGGCCTGCCAGTGCATCGACAGGTCGTCCGACAGGCGGATGGGCGCGGTCGGCGCGGAGGCAAAGCGCGACTCGTGCGTGAACTGCAGGTCGTTCTCGCTGTTGTCGCGGCGGACGAGCGGCAACGGCGTGTAGTCGAGATCGGTCAGGTCGCGGGTGTCCCAACTCACCACCCCCGTCGTCGTCGAGAAATTCACCCGGCCGCCCCGCCGGCGCGTCGTGAATGTCGTGGACAGCACGTCGCGGTCCGTCTTGCCTTCGAAGTCGCGGGCGACCGTGAACGGATCAGCGCGCAGGGCCGCGAGATCGCCGAGCGCGTAGTCGCCGTCGCGGGCGCGCTCGCCGGCCACGATGACGCGCGTTTCCCAGGCGTCCGACGGCGTCCAGACGACCTGCGCCCGGCCCGAGAACGCCTCGCGCGCGTCGAGGTCGTTGCCCGTCACGCTGTTCGTCGTGAACCCGTCGCGCGTCGCGTAGTCGAACGCCGCGCTGAAGCCGAGTTTCCCGTTCTTGAGCGGTCCGGCCACGCTGCCCTGGATACCGCGACCGGATTCGCTCGCGAACGGCACGTGCACCGTACCGCTCCATGCGGAAAGCGACGGGCGCCTCGTCGAGATGTTCACGATCCCGCCAAGCGTGTTCCGCCCGATATAGGGCGCTCTGCGGTCCGCGCACGAACTCGATCTGCTCGACCTCGAGGAGCGTCACGCTCGATGAGTTCGTGTTGAGCTGTGGAACGCCGTCGATGAGCGTCGTGATGCCAGGATTCGCCGGGCTGGACCCAATCCCGCGAAACGTCGCGTTGCTGATCTTGCGAGCGGTAAATTCCGTGAAGTTCGTGTTCGGCGCGTAAATGGCCGCGTCGCTCACAATTGAGACGCCCGCATTCGTGATCGTGTCAGACCCAACGGCCGTGACGCTGACGGGCACCTTCTGGACGTCGGCCGGTTCCTTCTGCGCCGTGACCGTCACGGGGGGCATTTGCACCGGGCCAACCGGGGCTCTGCGTCTGCGCCTGAAGGCCGGACGGCCAACCCAGGGCGACCATGATCCACGCGATCTGCTTCAACTCGACTCTCCCGGGCATTCTCGTCTGGTCTCCGTGACAGGCAAGGTCAAGAGCCTCTTATCGAGCTCGGATGTCGTACGCCGCCAGCACGTTCTGATTACGAACGAACAGCCGCTTACCGCTGACAACCGGATGAGCCCACGACGGAAGCCCCTGGTCGGCAATCTGAAAACGTCCCACTTCACGATACCCCGAGGCGCTGACCTCGGCGAGGCCGACGACGTTGTCCTCGCTGAGCACGTATAACCGCCCGTCGGCGTACGTGATCGCGCCTTTTCCGACACTCCGGTGCCGCCACAAGGTCTTCCCCGACGAAAACTCGAGCGCGGTCAGGATGGCGTTGCTGAAGCCATACAACACGCCGTCGACGAGGAGGACGCCCCCGTGGTGATTCTGCATGTCGCGCGTGAAGTAGACCTCCTCGGCGCGGATCTCACCGTTGGTCGGTCGCAGATTGACCAGCCCTCCGCCGGTGCCATACGCCGAGGTGTAGAACACCTGCGAGCCGCTCACGAGCGGCGTGGCGATGTTGGCGGTGTAGTTGGCCGGCGTGGCGTATCGCCACAAGAGTCGTCCGTCGGTCGCCCGTACGCCGACGGCCGCGGACGCCATGATCGTGGTGTAGGCCCGCACGCCTTGGATATCGACAATGACCGCTGACGCGTAGCCGGCTTCGTCGCTCAGGCCTTCGGCGGCCCATATCGTCTTGCCAGACATCTTGTCGAGCGCCACCATCCCGGCCTTCTGACCACCCGGCGTCACGATGACGCGATCGCCATCGACGAGCGGTGACTCACTGATCAGCCAGTTGATGTTGCTGCCGTTGAAGTCGCGAAGAATGTTCCGCTGCCAGACGACCGTCGCGTCGGCGGCGAGAAGGCAGACCAACTCGCCGCCCTCGGTGAGGACATAGAGCCGATCGCCATCCACGGTCGGCGTTCCGCGCGGGCCCGAGCCGCGATCGTTGGTGACACCGGGCCCGAGATTCTTCGACCAGACGTACTTGCCGTCGGCGGCGTTGATCGCGTGCACCGTGCTTCGGCCGTTGCGAAGCGACTGGACGAATACGCGGTCGCCCGCGACGGCGACCGTGCCGTACCCTGCGCCGAGCCCGGTCGTCGTCCAGAGCACCGGCGGTCCGGTCGCCGGCCACTCGCGCGCGAGACCGACTTCGCGCGACAGCCCATTGCGTTCCGGACCGCGCCATTGCGGCCAATCTGTAATGGCAGGAGCCTGCGCGCGCACGGCGATCGTGAGCGCAAGCGCGATGACGACGGCGCTGGTGACCCTCATGAACGATCCGGGCTAGGATACAGGTTCGGCCACTGGAACTCCCATCATCTCCGGAGTCGATCACGTGAAGAGTCGGAGACATGAAGAGATCATGAAGAGGATCAGCCCCAGCATTCTGGTGATCGCGATCGGCCTTGCGGCCTCGATGTCCGCGCAGGCTCCACAAGCCGCACGGCGCGTGGCGCTCGGGGACTGGCCCGAGATGCGGGGCCCCAACCGCGACGGGATTTCGAAAGAGACCGGCCTCATCGATCGCTGGGCGTTGAACGGCGAGAATTTTCTCTGGCGGGTGCCGTACGGTGGGCGCTCGGCGCCCATCGTCATGGGCAATCGCGTCTACGTGCAGAACCCCTCCGCTCGCGGCGACCATTTGCAGGAGCGCGTGATGGCGCTCGACGCGGACACCGGCCGGACGATCTGGGAATACAAATACAACCTGTTTCAGAGCGACGTGCCGCCGCACCGGATCGCCTGGGCATCGCCCGCGGCAGATCCGGAGACCGGCAATATCTACGCGCTCAGTGGCGGTGCGCAGGTCCTCGCGCTCAGCCGCGACGGCAAGCTCTTGTGGGACCGATCGCTCGGCGAGGAGTTCGCCGCGTTCACGACGCATGGCGGCCGGACGATGTCTCCGCTCGTCGACGGCGATCTTGTGATCGTGAGCGCCGCGATTTCGAACTGGGGCGTGCACGGCACGCGCGCGCACCGGTTCGTCGCCCTGGACAAACGGACGGGCGACATTGCCTACATCTCCAATCCGGGCGGACGGCCGTACGACACGGCGTACGCGTCGCCGCTCATCGCCACGATCAACGGGGCGCGCCTGTTGATCGCCGGACTCGGTGACGGCGCGATTCACGCCATCAGGCCGCAAACCGGCGAGAAAGTCTGGAGTTACATCGCGGCCAAGCGCGCGATCAACACCGGCGTCGCGGTCAGCGGCAACACGGTATTCGTTTCACACGGCGACGAGAACCTCGACACGAACGAGCTCGGGCTCGTTGCGGCCATCGACGGCACGGCCACGGGCGACATCAAGACGACGAAGTGGGCGAACAAAGGCATCGAGTTCGGATACTCGTCGCCGATCGTGGACGGCACGCGCCTGTACCAGCTGGACAACAGCTCGACCCTGCGTGCCTACGACACGGAAACCGGGAAGGAGCTCTGGTCACTCCCGCTCTCGGTCGCACAGAAGGCGCCGCCGGTGATGGCCGACGGCAAAATCTACGTCGGCACGGACAACGGCAAGTTCTTCATCATTCGTCCGCAGGCGGACCGCGGAGAAATCCTCAGCGCGGTCACGCTGGCCGACAGCACCAACAGTTGCTGCGGATCGGAAGGCACGCCGGAGCAGGTCCTTGGTGGCGCGGCGATCTCGCGCGGCCGCATCTTCTTTGTGTCGAGCGACGCGATCTACGCGATCGGTCCGAAAGCGGCGCGTTCGCTGACCGGCTACGCCGTGGACATGCCGGTGGCCGCCGGTGAAGGCGCACCCGCTCACGTGCTGGTGTCGCCCACGGAGATCGTGGCGGTGCCCGGCCAGAAGGTGGCGCTCAAGGCACGGCTGTTCGACGCGCGCGGACGCCTGCTTCGCGAGGAACCTGCCGTGTGGTCGCTCGAAGGCGTCCGCGGCATGGTCAACAACGGCGCGCTGACGATTGCCGCCGACGCGGTCGATCAGGCGGGCACGGTCCGCGCCACGGTCGGATCCATCTCGGGCCAGGCCCGGGTGCGTGTGACGAGAGCCCTTCCCTTCGAGGAGACCTTCGAGTCGTACGCCGACGGCGCCGCGCCCGCTGGCTGGGTGAGCACCACGACGAACCGGCTCGTGATCGCGACACTCGATGGGCAGAAGGTGTTGCACAAGGAAGCGCTCGACACGATCTTCAAGCGCGCGCGTGTGTTCTTCGGACCGGCCACCCTCTCCAACTACACATTCGAGTCGGACGTGCGCAGCGTCGAGCGCCGCAGGCAGATGGGTGACGTCGGCATCACCGCGCAACGCTACTCACTCGTGCTCTACGGCACGTCGCAAAGACTCAAGTTGGAGCCATGGGAGCCGGAAACGACACGGACGGTCACCGTGCCGTTCGCCTGGAAGCCCGATACCTGGTACCGGCTGAAGCTCCGGGTCGCGAACGCGGCCAACGGTGCGGTCCGGATCCAGGGGAAGGCGTGGGCCGTCGGGCAACCCGAACCCGCGACGTGGCTCATCGACAAGACCGACCCGATCGGCAACCGCCAGGGCGCGCCGGGCCTCTTCATCGACGCCCAGTTCGGCGCTTACTACGACAACTTCAAGGTCACGGCGAATCAATGACCGCCGTTCCCCGTTCCCCGTTCCCCGTTCCCCGTTCTGGTTCGGGCCCAATAACCAATGGCTAATGGCAAATCAGCAAATAGCCACTAACCAATGACCAATAACAAATGACATCCCGTTTCTCCCTGTCCACTGCAGCCGTCCTCCTCGTGTCCGGCTTGGTGTCGATGAATTCGTCCACGCACGTCCTCGCGTCGGACCCGGGCACTGGCGACTGGCCGATGTGGGGCGGCACGCCGGACCGGAACATGGTCTCGAACATGAAGGGCCTGCCGACTGAGTGGGACGTCAAGACGAAGAAGAACGTGAAGTGGATGGCTGAGCTCGGATCGCAGAGCTACGGGAATCCTGTCGTTGCGGGTGGCATGGTCTTCGTCGGCACCAACAACGAGCTGATGCGCGATCCGAAGCAGGGCGGCGACCGCGGGGTGCTGATGGCGTTCCGCGAGTCCGACGGCGAGTTCATGTGGCAGCAGACCCACGTGAAGCTCGAGTCCGGCCGCGCGAATGACTGGCCATTCCAGGGCGTGGCGTCCTCGCCGCTCGTCGTCGGCGACCGCCTGTTCTACACGAGCAATCGCGGCGTCGTGTTCTCACTGGACATCCAGGGATTTCGTGACAAGGAGAACGACGGTCCGGTCACGAACGAGACGCCGGCCGGTCAGAACGATGCGGACGTCGTCTGGTCGTTCGACATGATGGAGGAGGTCGGGTCGTACCCGCACAACCTCGCGAATTCCTCGCCGGTCGTCTGGAACGATCTGATTTTCGTCAGCACGTCGAACGGCCACGACGAAAGCCACGTCAACGTGCCGTCGCCGCGCGCGCCCGCGATTATCGCGCTCGACCGGAACACGGGAAAGCTCGTCTGGGAAGACAATTCGGTCGAGGACCGGATTCTTCATGGCCAATGGTCCACGCCGAGTGTGGGCACGGTCGGCGGCGTCGTGCAGGTGGTCTCCGCTCAGGGCGACGGCTGGGTGCGCGGCTATGAAGCCGCGAGCGGCAAGAAGCTCTGGGAGTTCGACACGAACCCGAAGGACGCGCAGTGGCCCCGCACGCGCAACGAGATCATCGCGACGCCCGTCATCGTGGGCGACCGTGTCTACATCGGCAACGGCCAGGATCCGGAGCACGGCGAGGGCGTCGGCCACTTCTATGCGATTGACGCGACGAAGCGGGGCGACATCACGACGACAGGCCGCCTGTGGCAGTACGACAAGATCCGGCGCTCCATCTCGACGGCGGCCGTCGCCGACGGTCTCGTCTACATTGCCGACTTCAGCGGATTCCTCCATTGCCTCGACGCCAACACCGGCCAGCCGGTACTGGACGCACGATGTCTTCGCCGCCGTCTGGGGATCGCCGATGGTCGTGGACGGCAAGGTCTACCTCGGTGACGAAGACGGCGACGTCGTCGTGATGCAGCACGGGAAAGAGAAGAAGCAACTGGCCGAGATGAACATGGGCAGCGCGGTCTACGCGACGGCCGTCCCGGCACACGGCGTGCTGTTCATGAACAATCGGAACCAGTTGTTTGCGCTGTCGCTGAAATAAGAGCGTTCGACGGGTTTTACAGAGTTCGAGGTGTTCGAAGGGTTTGGCGCGGCCCCAAGCCTCGAGCCCCAAGGCCCAAGCCAACGGTGAATGATCGCGAAATGTTTTCCCGCCGCGCACTCCTCATCGGAGCTCTTGGGTTTTTGCCCACCCGCGCGGTGGTTGTTGGCCGACAATCGGTCGCTCCCGATGAATGGCGCCAGTTTCGGGGCAACCCACAACTGACTGGGGTGGCGCCGAGCGCGCCGCCTTCAACGCTCAAGCTGCTCTGGACCTACGACACTGGCGACATCATCGAGTCGTCGGCGGCCATTGCCGGCGGCGCGGTTTATGTCGGTGCGGGCAACGGCGATGTGGTTGCACTGGATCTCGCCTCGGGCACGCTCCGCTGGAAGTACACCACCGGTGACCTGATCGGCGAATCGTCGCCGGCGATCGCGGGCGGACTCGGTGTACATCGGCGACCTCGCCGGCACCGTGCACGCGGTGGCGGCGGCGGACGGCAAGCGCGCCTGGACGTTCAAGGCCGGCGGCGAGATCAAGTCGTCGCCGGTTGTCGTGAACAACCTCGTCCTGATCGGCTCCTACGATACGCACCTGTACGGCCTCGACGCGAAGACGGGCGTGGTTCGCTGGAAGTTCGAGACCCAAGGGCCCGTTCATGCGACACCGGCCGTGCTCGGGGACGTCGCTTTCATCGCGGGTTGCGATGCGACGTTCCGCGCCATTCGCATCGCCGACGGCAAGCAGGCGTACGAGATCACCATCGGCGCCTATACGGGCGCGTCGCCCGTCGTGGCGAACGGCCGCGCGTATTTCGGGACGTTCGAGAACGAGGTGATGGCGCTCGACATCGCCGGCCGCAAGATCCTCTGGCGCTTCTCCGATCCGGTGCGGCAGTTTCCGTTCTACTCGTCCGGCGCGTTGTCGGCGGGCCGGCTGGTGATCGGCGGCCGCGACAAGCTCGTCCGCGCCTTCGATCCCGCCTCGGGCAAGCAGGCCTGGGAGTTCGCCACCCGGGCCCGCGTGGATTCTTCGCCGGTCATTGCCGGCAACCGCGTGTTCGTCGGTTCGAGCGACAACCGTCTCTACATCCTCAACCTGCAAACCGGCGAGAAGCAGTGGGAGTTCGACACCGGCGGCGCGGTCACCGCGTCGCCCGCCATCGCCGCCGGCCGGGTCGTCATCGCCTCTCAGAACGGCACGATTTATTGCTTTGGATAAGAGCCCGGTACGACGTACGACGGGTTCGACGGGTCCCAGGAACGAACTGACGGTGTCTAACTCTCTCAGTTTCGGGAGGGCCGCTGTTCGGGCAGGTCACGCTCGACGTCTGGGATACCCGGTTCTCGCCACGACAAGAGCCAGCCAGTAGATCGCCGCGCTGATCGCACCGATCGTCGCGGCAGGCAGCTCGGCGCGCGCGAATGTCATCCACGGCATCGCACCCATGCCGGGAATTGGCGCACCTCGCTGGAGCATCTCCATCGTGCGTTCCGGCCCAACTCGAAATGTCAGGCCGAGGGCTCCGCTCGTCACGATGATGGCAAGCGGCATCACGCCAACCAGGGCGCCAAGACAAACCAGCGTGGCACATCCACGGCGGCCATGATCGAGAGCCCAGAACAAGGCAGGCAGGCCGAGCAGGGCCGCACCAGCCATCGAGATGGCCAACGCCGTCGGCGTCGACACCCACGGGTAGAGCTCGTATGAGCGCACGACCCAGGCGACGACGAACACGATCGGAAGGATCGGCAGCAGCTCGAGAGCGCCGGGCTGACGCTGCTCGAGAACGTCGTTCTCAACGGAGTCGGTGTCCATCGAGTCAACAGGTTGGACACCGGCGGCCGCCGATCGGACCTCAGGCCGGTGTGATCTTGCAGCCTGGAATCTCGCGCAACAGCCGTTCGGGACCCGCCGGCGCGTACACCACGACGAGCCGCAATGGCTCCCAGCCGGTATTCAACGTGGAATGGAACACGCCCTCGGGGATGTAGATCGATGCGCCCGGACGCACGTGCACGGCGGGCGCATCGTCCACCATCTGCTCGCCCTCGCCGGAGACGACGAAGATGATTTCCTCGGACCCGGGATGATTGTGACGGTCGTGTCCCTTACCGGGCTCGAGGATGACCACGCCGAAGCTGAAACGATCCGCGTTGGTCACCTGAGGTTCGCTCAGGATCTTGATGACACCCCAGTCGAAATGGAGTGCGTCCACGTCTTCGCCATAGGTAATGTAGCCAGTGCCAAGTCGCTGCATGGCGTGAGAGTCTATCTGAGTGAACTCATGAACAAGGAAGAAGCCCTTCGCGTACTGGAGCAGGAACTGAACGCGTTCCGTGGGGAGTCCTACGCGGAGCTGGCGGCCCGGATCGATCAGGGCCCGATCGTCTCCCAGCGCACCGGGCAGGACTCGACCGTCTATCAGATCGAAATTCAGGTGGTCTGGGACGGACCGAAGGGCGGCGATGTTCGCGCGATCGGTTCGGTCGACGACGGGAGTTGGCGGGCCCTGGTTCCGATCACGCGATCCTTTATGAAGTCAGCCGACGGCCGATTCGTCGGCGAGTAGGCCAGTCATGGCCAGTCAGACCAACATCGAATCGGCGACGCGCTTCAACGATCGCGCCGACGACTATGTGAAATACCGGCCCACGTATCCGCCCGGGGCGATTGACACGATCCTGAGCGGGCTTGGCGCACCGGCGGATCTGGTCGCCGCGGATCTCGGCGCGGGCACCGGCATCTCGGCTCGTCTCCTCGGTGACCGCGGCCTCCGGATCGTCGCGATTGAACCGTCCCCCGGAATGCGAGGGGCCGCGGCGCCGCACGCGAATGTCAGGTTCGTTGCGGGCCGGGCGGAAGCCACCGGCCTGAAGTCGCACGTGGTGGACCTGGTGCTGTCCGCCCAGTCGTTTCACTGGTTTCACGCCAAGGACACGCTGGTCGAGTGTGCTCGGATCCTCAAACCGCACGGCCGGCTGGCAATCATGTGGAACCGTCGAAGCCACACCGATGCGGTGACGGAGGGATATCGCCGGGCGATCGCCGACGTCGGCGGTGAGTCGAGCATCGAACGAATGGCATTCGACCCGGATGTGGTCGCCCGAAGCGGTCTGTTCGCGCCGGTCGAACGAACGAACTTTCCATATCGCCAGCACCTCGACCTCGAGGGGCTCATCGGGCGAGCACGGAGCGCGTCCTACTGTCCGACGGATGGACCGGCCGCGGAACGGCTGCGGAAACTCCTGCTACGAGCTCTGGAGAGTTCACGCTGACGGTGATGGCCTCGTGACTCTCGTGTACGAGACCGAAGTGTATCGATCGCGCACACTGTGAGTTAAGCGCTCCGGGACGTCATCAAGGTGACAACCCGGAGTGTCCTACCTTGGACGGCCTGTCGTTCCTGTCGTACCGCGCCAATATTCTCACAATCGGCGTCGTCGCCATTGTTGTGGCGAGCGCCATGATCACGAACATCGTGAACAGCCGCGCCGAGATGACGCCGAGCTCGAGGCCGACGTTGAGGACGATGAGCTCCATGAGGCCGCGCGTGTTCATCAACGCCCCGAGCTGGGCGGCCTGACGCCACGCCAGACCGGTGATTCGGCCGACGACCGTGACGGCGCCGAACTTGCCGGCGACGGCGACCACGATGATCGCCGCGCACGCCGCCCAGTCGGCGGCCGTCGAGAGCAGGCCAATCTCCGTCCGCATCCCCGTGAACGCGAAGAACGCCGGGAGCAGCAGCAGCGTCACGAGCGGACCGAATCGCTCATGCAGCACCGCCGCCACGGGGGCTGTCGTGCGGGATGATGGCGCCGAGCAGGAAGGCGCCGAAGATCGCGTGCACGCCGATCGCCTCTGTCGTGAAGGCCGACAGAAGGACGGCGACGAGCATCGCGGCCATCACCGCCGGCGTCGGCGCCCCGGTCGCGCGCCCCTGCAACAACCGCGCGGCGACCGGCCGCACCACGCCGAACATCACGGCGATGAACCCCAGCGTCGGCAGCGCGATGGCGAGCATGCCACCTGACGTCGCGTTCACGACGCCGACGACGAACGCCAGCAGACACCAGGCCGTGACGTCGTCGATGGCGGCGCACGCGAGCGCCAGCGCGCCGAGATCCGTGTGGGTCATCCGCAGGTCCGACAGGATCCGCGCCAGCACCGGAAACGCCGTGATCGACATCGCGACGCCGATGAACAGCGTGAAGTTCATGAACGGGACGTCGCTCGTCGACAGGCGCGGATATAGAGAGAACGCGAGCACCACACCGAGCGCGAACGGCACGATGATGCCGGCGTTCGAAATGGCCACGGTCGCGGCGAGCCTCGGCCGCAGGCGCGCGGGATTCAACTCGAGGCCGACCAGGAACATGTACAGGATGACGCCCAACTGCGCCACGGCGCCAAGGAGCGGGGCGACCGATGCCGGCAGGACGAACGCGTAGGCGTGCGGCCAGATCCACCCGAGGAGCGATGGACCGAGAACGATGCCGGCGATCACTTCGCCGATGACCGGCGGTTGGCCGATTCGCCGAAAGAGACGCCCGATGATCTGCCCGAGCGCGATGACCAGCGCGAGCGCGAGGAGGAGCTGCGGTAACAAGTTTGAAGTCAGAAGTTAGAAGTCAGAAGCAGAAGTAGATCAAGATCTCCGACACTCGAACCGCGCCTGCTCATTCTAACTTCTAACTTCTAACTTCTGCCTTCTCACTTGTCACTGGCCCTCTAAGGCCTACGTCCGTCCGGCAGCACGAGCTCGTTCGCTTTGTCGGTCGCCTTGTCCGCGTCAACACCCGCGTTCCATGGCGGGATGGGCGGCTTGTCCGGCGGGTACAGCGACTCCATCGGCTGCCACACCTGATCGACCGAGTCGGTGAAGAGGTCGCCGATCAGCAAATCCGTGACCTTGCCACGCAGCTGCGGATAGTTGCGGACGAAGTTGCCGAAGCTGAAGCCCTGGTAGTACTCGCAGACGAGCCGGCGCATGCGGTCGACGCCCTCGTTGAACGCGCCGCCCCATCGGCCGAGCAGCGCGGCCGACGTGTCGTTCGTCTCGAGCCCGTCGCAGATCGCATCGGCCGCCTGCTCTCCGGATCGAAGCGCGAGCAGGACGCCGGACGAATACAACGGATCGAGAAACCCGAAGGCGTCGCCGACGAGCACCCAGCCGTCACCGGCGACCTGCTTGGCGCGATACGAGTAGTCCTTCGTCGCGAAGTGCCCGGTCACCTGTCTCGCCGACGCGACGCGGTCTTTGACGGCGGCACACGCATCGACCTCTTCGCGGTACGTCTGGGCGTAGTCCGTCCGTCCCTTGAACAGATAGTCGAAGGGCGCGACGACGCCAACGCTCACGATGTCGTTGTGCAGCGGGATGTACCAGAACCAGCCATTACGTGAGGGCGTCTGGATGACCATCGTGGCGCCCTCGTCGCGGCCGGTGTCGCGATACGCGCCTTCCCAGTAGGTCCAGATGGCGCCCTTGTTGAGCAGCGGATCCCACACGCGCAATCGCAACCGGTTCGAGATCAAACCGTTCTGGCCGCTCGCATCCACGACCACGCGGGCACGAACGTCCTCGGTGGTTCCGTCCTCCCGCTTGATCTTCACGCCGGTGGCCCGGCCGTTGTCGAACAGCACGTCGAGGACGCGCGTGCCTTCGTGGACGTCGACGCCGTGCTCGCGCGCGTTGTCGAGCATCATCTTGTCGAACTCGCTGCGCACCACCTGCCAGGTCTGCGAGCACTCGTGCGGTTTGTTGTCCCAGAAGTAAAAAGGCGCGGACAACTTGCCGTTCGCGTTGACGAACTGCACGCTGTATTTCTTGACGAACGGGCTCTGCTGCATCTTGGGCAGCATGTTCAGGCGCTTGAGCACCCAGTAGGTCTCGGGAATCAGCGATTCGCCGATGTGAAATCGCGGAAAACGCTCGCGTTCGAACAATCGCACGCGATAACCGCGCTGAGCGATCAGCGTGGACACCGTGGATCCCGACGGACCGCCACCGATCACCACGACGTCCGGATTGGTGCTTGAAACGAGTTCGTGCGTCATTCCTGGATCAATCCTCAATCTTCAACGACAAACCGGCGCGCCTTCATTTCATATCGGGGCAGCGTGCCTGAATCCACCACGTGCACCGGTACGTGTCAAGCCCAGCGCCTCACGCAGCTCGTGGCCCAGCTGCGTGGCCGTGGCCGGGCGATCGACGTCCGCGCCGCCGACCTCGATCTCGACCGACACGGCGCGCATGGCGCCGCCGCGGCTGACCGTCGTCCGGAACTCGACGATCGCCGGAAACGATCGGACGACCGACTCGATCGCCGCGGGATAGACGTTCACGCCGCGGACGGCCACCATGTCATCCGCGCGTGACAGGATGCCCCCTTCGAGGCGCGACCAGGTCCGGCCGCACGCGCATCGCGCGGATCGGCGGACGACCATGTCGCCGGTGCGGTACCGGATGATCGGGCTGGCCGTGCGGCCGAGGTTCGTGACCACCAGCTCACCGGGCGCTCCGTCCGCGACGCGTCGACTCGACTGCGGATCGATCACCTCGCACAGGAATTCGGATTCGTTGAGATGGAGACCGCCAGGCTGCTCCCAGCATTCGAAGCTCACCGGGCCGACCTCGGTCAGGCCGTGGTGATCGATCACGCGCGCGCCCCACGCGTCCTCGATACGCGCGCGCGTGGACGGAATGCTGCCACCAGGCTCGCCCGCGACAATCAGGACGCGGACGCTGCTGTCCCTCAGCGCGTGCCCGCCACGCTCGAGCATGCCGCCCTGCTGGGCCGCGACCTCTGCGAGGCGGAGCGCGTAGGTCGGCGTGCAGCACACGACGGTCGCGCGGACGGCGTCGATCGTCGCCAATCGCAGCTGGCTGGACATCCCGCCAGCGGGCACGGCGTGCGCGCCAATCTGGGTCGCCGCATCGAACGCGGACCAGAAGCCCAGGAACGGTCCGAACGAAAACGGGAAGAAGACGCGGTCGTCCGGCCCAACGCGAGCGGCCCGGTACACCGCCTTCCAGCAGTCCACGACCCACTGCCAGCTCTCGTTCGTGTCAATCCACCGGAGCGGGCGGCCGGTCGTGGACGACGTCTGGCAATAGCGGGTGTAGCGCTGAATCGGATCGGTCAGCGCGGTGCCCCACGGCGGCGACGCGTCCTGATCCTCGACGAGCTCGCGCTTGGTCGTGAGCGGGAGCTGCTCGAGATCGTCGGGAAACCGTAAGGCGCCGGCGTCGAGACCGGACGCATCCAGCTTGCGCGTGTAGAAACGGTTGCGGCCGTGGATGTCCGCGATGAGCCGCTCGAGCCGGCGGGCCTGGCGCTCGACGATCCGATCGCGTTCCAGGCACTCGTCCGGCGGCGGGGCAATCGTATCGAGGTTCACGCCCGCTCCCCCGCGGCCCCTTCGGCATCGCTCAGGGCCGCCCCGAGCCCCGTCGAGGGACCGGGATCGACGTGCAGCCGCTCCGTAATCTCGGGCGGAATGGCCACGGACCGCATCGGCTCGTTGGGTTTCTGGAGCACGCACGCGATCGTCATCGAGCCGGTCGCCACCGTCTCGCCGGCCTTGGTCAGCGCGCACGCATACTGAATGGTCCGGTTCGTCATCGCGGTGATGCGAACGCGCGCCTGAAACTCGTCTTCGAAGTAGAGCGGCTGCCGGAACTCGAACGACGCGGCGACTCGCGGCCACCCGAGCTCGTGGCCCCGGCGAGCGATGCTCAGCCCGGCCTCCCGCCACAAGGCATGCTCCGCTTCCTCCATGTACCGGAAGAAGCAGCTGAAATGGACGACACCCGCCATGTCAGTCTCGTGGAACAACACGCGGCGCGTGAGGGTGTAGGCGCTCGGCATCGCGGGCATCAGGTGTAGCGGATGTCCACGTGCTTCGGCAGGAAGAACCGTTGCAGCAAGGCGTCGACCCGCAGGAGTCCCTCGCGCGTCAACGTGACCCGATCCGGCGTGGCGCTCTGGATGAAACCGTCCGCCGCGAGCGAGGCCAACGGCTCGCGGAACCGTTCCGTCACGTTGACGCCGTACTTTTCGCTGAAATATCCGGGCCGGACCCAGCCTCGCTTGATCTGCAGGATGAACTCGCGAATCAGCCGCTCCTCTTCCGTTGGACGGTACGCGCGGCCGAGGGCGAGGCCTTCCCGGCGCACGGCGTCGCTGTAGGTCTCCCACTTGTCGAGGTTCTGCATGTGGACGCCGTTCACGTGACCGAACGACGCCACGCCCAATCCCACGAGGTCGGCGCCTTCCCACAAGCGATCGCGGTAGACGAAACGAGCCCGCGTGGGATCCTTTACGGCCGTGTACGCGCTGCTGATCTTGTATCCGGCGCGCTCGAGCGATTCGAAGGCCTCGGTAACCCAGCGGCGTTTCGTGGTCCAGTTGGCCGGCGCTTCGGAGAAGCGGCCGGCGTGCTTCAGAATGTCACCCGAGATCGTCGTGTTGAACGGGAGCTCCATCTGATAGACGGTCACGCTGTCTGGGTCGAGCTCGAGTGTCCGCCGAACGCTCTCGCGCCATCCGTCGTCGGTCTCGCCGAGCATGCCGGCGATCAGATCGATGTTGATCTGCGGGAAATCGAGGGACCGCGCCGTCTCGTACGCCCGAAAGATCTCGGGCGACCGATGCGCCCGCCCGTTGAGCTCGAGCACGCCGTCGTCGAAGCTCTCGACGCCCAGACTCAGGCGCGTGACGCCGAGGCCGCGAATCGCGGCGAGCTTGCCATCGGTCAGCGTGCCGGGCTCGCACTCGAACGTGATCTCATCCGCGCCGCTCCACGACGTCACGTCCGACAGCCGGCCGACGAGGCTTTCGAGCTGACGGACGGAAAGAAACGACGGCGTCCCTCCGCCGAAGTACACGAAATTCAGGGGACGACCGGCGATGGCCGGTTGTTCCGCATACGCCGCCCATTCCCGGACGAGCACGTCGAGGTAGTCGGCGACGTCTCGGGCGTTCTTGTCGGTGTAGACGCGGAAGTAGCAGAAGTGGCAGCGCTTCCGGCAGAACGGAATGTGCAGGTAGAGGCCCAGGGGCACGCCGGCTACCGGCGGCGTGTCGAGTGCGGGCCTCGCGTCCCGATCGACGCCCTCAGCCGTCCAGACGGAGAACGGCGGATAGTTGGCCACGAAATAACTGCCGACTTCGGTTTCGTCGTCCGCCGGGATCCGCGCAACGTCAGTCATGATCAGGTGGCCGGTTTCGACTATATCAGCCCGGTACGTTGACACCGCCGAGCGTGCGACGACAAGATGCCACACCATGAAATGGGTGCTGTTCGTCGCAGGTGCGGTGTTGTCGTGGGGCGCGTACGGCGCGCTGCTCCATCAGGGCCAGACGGCTCTCGGAAATCCATTGAAGGCGCTGCTCTGTGTCGGCGTCGCATATTTCCTGATCGGTGTGCTCGTCCCGGTGGCCGCCCTCGGCGCACAAGGCGGGCTCTCCGACTTCAACCGCACGGGCCTGATCACGGCGACCATCGCGGGCGCGCTGGGTGCAGCGGGCGCGGCGTGCATCATCTACTCGTTCCGGTTCGGCGGTCTCCCGCTCTATGTCATGCCCCTCGTCTTCGGGGGCGCCCCCATCGTCAACGTGCTCCTCACGATGGTGCTGCATCCTCCCAAGTCGTCCATCAACCCGCTGCTCTACGTCGGCTTCGTGCTGGCCGCGGCTGGCGCTGGACTCGTTCTTTACTACAGACCGAGAGGATAGGCGGACACGTCGTACGACAGGTGCGACGGGTACGACAGGTCCCAGGAACCAGCTTTCGTTCGTCATCTTCGTTAGTTTTCGTTCGTTCGTTCTCAAAGACTAAGCAAGATGGCAAGCGTCAGTTGGTTCCTTGGACCTGTCGTACCCGTCGCACCTGTCGTACCCGACTATTGCCCGATCGCGTAGAGGTGCTTCAGTCCGCGCATGTAGATCGTGTCGTCCACCAGCGCGGGTGACGCGTCGAACGCGTCGTCCAGCACGTTCGTGGCGAGGTCTCGAAGGTTGGCCCGGCCTTGATGACGGCGGTCGTTCCTTCACGGCCTGGGAAATAGATGCGGCCGCGCGCCGACACGGGCGACGCGAACACGTTCGGGACGCCATCGAGCCGCTGGTTCTGGTAATGCGGCTTGCCCGACTTCACGTCGAACGCCGAGAGAATCCCCGAGTTGGTCTTCAGAAAATACAAGACGCCGTCCACGAGAATCGGTGACGGCACGTACGGCGTGTCGCGATCGAGCGACCAGAGCACCGCGCCCGTCCCGTCGATATTGCCCTTCGCGTCGGCGACACGAACGACACGCAGGTCGTTGCCGCGGAATCCGCTCATCAGCACCACGAGACCGTCCTCGTGGACCGGCGACGGAATCGCGTTCATCGTCAGTCCTTCACCTTCCCACACGACCGCGCCGGTCGACAGGTCGTAGCTGCGGATGCGCTCCATGGCCGGGACGATGGCCTGGGCCCGGCCGTTGACCTCGAGGACGAGCGGTGTCGCCCAGGTATCGATCTCGTCGCGCTTTACGCGCCACAGTTCCTTGCCGTCGCGCTTGTCGAGCGCGACGACGAAGGACCCGTCGCCGTTGAGGTGATCCCAGACGATCACGAGCGTGTTGCCATAGAGGGCGGGCGTCGAGCCCTCGCCGAATTCGTTGCGCATGCGCTTGTCGCCGAGGTCCTTCTCCCAGATCGGCTTGCCGTTCATGTCGTAGACATACAGACCGAACGACTCGAAGTACGCGTAGACGCGTTCGCCGTCGGTGATCGCCGAGCCCGACGCCCATGTCCCGTTGTCGGTGTGCGACGCTTCGTGCGGCTCCTGTTCGCGTGCGATCCGCTCCCACACGGTCTTTCCCGAGGTGCGATCGATCGCGAGCACGGTGAACCGATGGACGCCGCGTGGCGTGAGCCCGCCGCGCGGCGCGTGCTGGGCATCACCGGACAGTCCCACCGGCACGGCCGTGAGAACGAAAATCCGGTCGCCCCAGACGACGGGCGAGGCGCTTCCCCGCCCGGGAAGACCAACCTTCCATCGGATGTTCTTGGACTCGCTCCACTCGATCGGCGGATCGGCCAGACGCGAGACGCCGGACGCGTGCGGCCCGCGCCACTGCGGCCAGAACCGATCCGTGTCCGCCGCCTGCGCCGCAGGACGGTCCGCGGTCGCCAGCCATGACAGCCCAACCACCAAGGCGAAGAGAAATATCTGGCGAGGCTTCACAAGGCGCGTCACGAGGACCCTCCGGGGCGTCTTCCCATCGCCACCTTCGCAAATCGGCAATGAAGGCGGGATGAAGCTAGAACGCCAATCGGGGCCGGATCGTTACACGGTCGGCGCGGTTCTGACCGGAACTCCGCCGAACCGGCGCTCCCGCCGCCCGAAGGCGTCGACGGCCGAGCGCCAGGTCGGCTGGCGCGAAGTCCGGCCACAACACCTCCGTGAACCAGAGCTCGGCGTAGGCCGCCTCCCACAGCAGGAAGTCGCTGAGCCTTTGTTGACCGCCCGTACGAATGAGCAGGTCCACATCGGGCGTATCGGCCGGCAAGCCCGAGCCGCTGCGTACGCACTCGTCGAATTCGTCGCGCGAACGATGGCCGCTTGCGATGAGGCGATCGGCTGCGCGCCAGATGGCTTCGCGCGCCGAATAGTCGATCGCGAGCCGCAGGTCGAGTGCGTGCCCGCCGGATGTCGCCTCCTCGAGCAGCTGCGCCTGGCGGCACACGGACGGCGGCAGGCGATCGCGGCGGCCGACGAGCGAAAAGCGAATGCCCTCCTCGAGGCACTCCGGGCCAATGTCGTGGAGGTACTGATCGAAGATCGTCATCAGCGCCTGCACTTCCGCCTTCGGACGACTCCAGTTGTTCGCCGAGAAGGCGTAGAGCGTCAGCGTCGTGATGCCGAAGTGCGGCGCCGCCTCGACCGCGAGACGTACGGAGTGCGCGCCGTGACGATGGCCTTCGGTCCGTGGGAGTCCACGGAGCTCCGCCCAACGGCCATTGCCGTCCATCGTGATCGCCACGTGAAACGGCGTCATCGCACCACCTCGCGAGCGAACACACGGTCCCAGTCCACGCGCACGGTGGACTGCATCAGGACGAACAACGTCACGATTGCGCCGATTGTCACCGTGAGGCCCGTGTAGCCCTCGAAGAAGAAGGCGTAGCTGAAGAGGACGAGAAACACGAGCTGCGCGACACCCGCCCGCGCGACCGCGACGCGGGCGCCGGCGACGCCGCGCAGATACGTCGTCACGAGCAGAATGCTCGTCGCCGACGCGACGACGAATGACCAGTGCATCGACACGTGATCGACGAGGTATGCCAGCAAGAGGTGAAAGGCGAAGAATGCCGCCGAGAGGAACGCGTAGTGCATCGGGTGAAGGCTCTCGGCCTGGAGTACGCCGAGAATCACCATGACCGTGAGGAAGAACAGCAGCGAGACCGGCGCGAAGTACGTGATGCGCGCGGTGAGCGGGCCCGGATTCAGCCGGTTGGGCAGGTCCAGCGCCGACGGCGCGGCCAGTCAGCAAACGGTTGAACTGCCAGCCAAGTTCCCAGCCGCCGTCGACCTGCCGGCTCGACGATGGCGACATGGTGCCAGGTGGAAAGTCGAAGCCCGCGAAGTCCGTGTGCATCCTCAGCGCGAAGTTCCGCACCTCGGTGACGCCAGTCGGACGCGAAGGCGTAGGTCCAGGTGTCGAGCCCTCGCGAATCGTACGCAAGCTCGATCACGACATCACCGCCGGCCGGGACCTCCGCCTGAGTCGTCGCACCTTTGGCTTGGTCCGAGGTCTGTCGAACGGTTTGCCCGTTGATTCGAAATTCGAAGTTGTCGAACTGCACCTGGTCGGATGGAAATTTCAGATGCGCCAGGATCACCTGCGGTCGTCGTCTGCCGGGTTGGTCGCGCGATACGTGGCCCGCAAGCCGGACGCCGTAGGTGTCGTACCAGAGCAGCCCCTTCTTGCGGTGATCGAGCGCCAGGCTGACGTCGATGTCGCTGGCCTGGAGAGAAATGGGAATGCGTTCGGACTCGACGCGCGCGACGTTCTCCGTGAACTTCCGGCCCGACGAATCCGTTCGCTCGACGGTTTCGACGACGGTCTTCTGGCGCTCGTACCAAACATCCGGCGCCGTCTGGGTGTGCGGTCCGCCCCAGAGCAGGGCCACCTCGCTCGACAGCCGCCCATCGAACTCACCCGAACGGGCGACGACCGAGGTTCCCAGGACGAACCAGGCGACGGCAGCGGTGACGTAGATGAGCGCGATGGCACACAGGCGGACCGGGGTCATGGGGCACAGCCTCAGAAAGCTCGCGATCGGCACATCCGATCGCGGGTGCCACACACGATGCCCGGGACCGCCGGGAAACACATGACCGAGTTGTGAGCGACGAGTGAGATGTGGATTAGATTCGCGGCCGGGGACGGTGAGTCAGGCCAAATGCGAGGCCGATGCCGAAAAGTGTCGCTTCCGCGCCGCTGATGAGGGTCCGGGTGACCGGCCGCAACTCCTCCTCACCGAGAAGTCTCGCCAGCGGCGCGAGCCCGACGCCGGATCCCTCGAAGGCCGCCGCCATGACGTCGAGGCTCGACGCCACGAGGTTCCGACCGGCGAGTGACAGTGCGATGGCCGCGGCGCCGCAGGCGATCCCCGTCACGATGGCCGCGCGGGTCCTCGCCCTGCCGCGCGGACCCGCCAGCCCGCCGCCGGGAAGCAGTGAGGTGGAGTGCGCGTAGCCCAATCCGGCCGCCGCGCCAATCACGAGACCCTCGAACCACCCACCAATGCCAGGAACGTCCCGGCCGAACGCGCCCAACAGCACCGCTCGCGTGAGGACGTGCCCGATCGTTCCTGACAACGCACCGCCGATCGCGCCGCAGACGGTGAGACCAGTCGCCCGGGCGGAACGCGCCAGCACTTCGGCGGAAGCGAGCCCGGCCCCAACGCCGGCCGCGCCGATCGCACCGGCCATGGCACCAGCGACAGCGAGCGCGACGATGACACTGGGATCGGAGCCGGATTCGGGTACAAGCCAGAGCGAGACGCCGCCGGCGATGCCGGCAACGATGCCCGCCGCCGTACCACCCAGCGCCGCGGTGCCCCACCGGTTCGACATGTGGCGTGCCGCGCGGCGATAACGCAGACGGACGAGGTGGACGATCGCCTGAAGCGGATCGGGCGACGACAACAGCGGCACCGGTCCGGCGCCTGGCACGTCCCACCGCGCGTCACGGAGCACCGCCCTCGCGTCGGAGTGCCCGGGTAGCCCGTCCAGCCGCCTGAGGGCCTCGGCGGTGCCCAGCGCATGGAGCTGCTCGGCGGCCTCGCGCCGCTCCTCGTCACGCTCGTTCGTATTCAGCAGCCGCTCGATCAACGGTTCGCGAGGGTCCACCAACGCCGCAACGGACGATTCCTCGTCGCTGGCGGGTTCGGCTGTGTTCTCGGTCGAGTCGAACGGGCCGTCATCCCTTTCCTCGCTCACCTCGCGGCTGACGAACTGATAGCCGTGGCGTGACACCGTACGAATGAAACGAGGCGCCCGCGGATCGTCTCCGAGGCTGCGCCGGATGGTGCGGATGGCCTGGCTCAGCGCGCCGTCCGAGACGACGACATCCGTCCAGACGCGATCGAAGATCTCCTGCCGCTCGACGACGCGGTGGCGTTCGGCGAGAAGCAGCACGAGCAGATCGAAATACCGCGGGATGAGGGGAACGTCGGCGTCGTCCCGGCGAACCGATCGATGCGCCGGGGACACGAGAAAGGGTCCGAAACGAAAGCGCGACGTGGCCACCGAGAATCAGCGTCCAATCGCCACGAGGTGGCCGCTGGTCCTGAAGTACCATCGGCCGTCAACGAGTGCCGGCGACGCCAGCACGGACTCGTCCAGCCGATTGACCCCGACGAGATCGAACGTCGGGCCGGCGCGCAACACGAACGTCTCACCATCGTCGTTGGTGAAGAACACGTGACCGTCCGCGGCAACCGGAGAGGCGGAGAATCCTTCGCGCTGCGCCACGCCCAGGCGACCCTGCCATACCGTGCGGCCCGTCGTCGCGTCGAGGCTCGTCACGATGCTGGCCATGTCGTTCACGGTGTAGAGATGGCTGCCGACGAGAATCGGCGAGGGCACAAAGGGTGACCCACGAGGGCTCGTCCACGCCACGTGACTGCGCGTGACGTCGCCTTGTCCGCCGGGACGAATCGCCAGCGTCGGGCCGGCGCGGCCGGACGCGCAGTACACCAGGCCATAGCCGACGACCGGTGTGGGGATCACTTCCAGGGTCGTGCCACGGCACGCCCATAGCTCACGACCGGTCGCTGGATCGTACGCCTGCACGCGGCTCTGGCCGTTCACGATGATCTCGTCGTGATCGCCGACGCGCACCGCGACCGGTGTGCCCCATCCCACCGTGGCGTCGCGCGACGTTCGCCAGAGCTGGCGGCCGGTTTTCGTGTCGAACGCCGCGATGAACGAGCCGGAGTTCTGGTCCTGAAAGAGAATCAACCGATCGCGGTACAGCAGTGGCGACCCGGCTGGGCCATGGTAGTTGCTGACCGGACCGATATCCTGGTTCCAGACGAGCTTGCCGTTGGCGTCGACGGCCACGAGGGAGCTGCCGAACGACGCGTACACGTACGCGCCGTCGGTCGCTGCAGTCGCCGACGCGTGGCCGTTCTTGAAATGTGCATTTCCGGCATGGGACGGCGCAAACGTTTCCCACAGGCGAGCGCCGTCAGTCCGCCGGAACGCGATGATTGAGAGCTTGGCGCCGCGGTTGTACGCCGTCGTCAGGTAGATACGGTCGCCCCACACAATCGGCGACGAGTTGCCGGCGCCCGGCACATCGACCTTCCACTTCAGGTTCTGTGTAGCCGACCACGTCGTGGGATACCCCGTGCCGCTCGCGAGGCCTTGACCGGATGGACCGCGCCAGCGTGACCAGTACTTGGCGCCTTCACCTTCGACAGCCACCATACGCACGCCGCCGTCCTGCACGGCGGCGACGGATTGATCGGCCGGGACCGAGAGGATCGCGACGGCCGCGAATACCAGAAGCGTGCGCAAGGGGCGCATGGAGATCTCGATTCTACTCAGCCCGGAGCGCATCCAGGAGAGGACCGCGGGTCGCGAGCCTCGCGGCCACGACCGTGGACAGGAGCCCCGCGACAAGAACGGCCACAATGAGCAGCACGGCCCCAGTAGATACGGGAATGCGCCCGCCGCGTTCCGCCACGGCCGGCAGAACAGCAAGCGCCGCCGAAACGGCGCCGAGCATGACCCCGACCACGAGCAGCGACAGACTTTCCGCCGTCAGCAGTAGAACAAAGTGGCGCGGCCGATAGCCCAGAGCGCCGAGCAGCGCCAGCTCGCGCCGCCGCTCGAGCACGTTTCGCAGCAGCACCGCCGCAAGGCCGACCGTGCCGATGAGCAGCCCCAGCCCTCCGAGTGTCTGGAACGTCGAGAGATACGTGTTCTCAACTTTGTGAAACTCCGCCAGCTTCGCCGCCGCCGGCACCGCATCCGCTCCAAGATCGGCCAGCCCGTTCTCGATTTCGTCACTGACGTCGGCGACCGGCTCGGCGGTGTCGACGAGCAGCACCTGGTAGCCTTCGCGTTCCGGAAAGAGCTCGCGGAAATTGGCTTCGGACATCAGCAACTCACTCTGGAACACGCTGTCGCGCAACGCCCCGACGATGCGAAGGCGCACCGGGCGGCCGCCGCTGCGAATCACGACCTCCTCGCCAAGCGCGCGATGGAGCACGTAGTTCATCGACGTGATGTCGGCGATTATCGGAATGGCGCCGTCCGACGTGGCTTGCTCGAGAAGTCTCCAGGGATTCTCCCGATCGCCGGCGTTCGTAGCCAGCGAGCCCTGAAACGCAAACCGGCCCGCGGCGACAAAGTGCGCGGTCGCGCCGAGAATCCGAGGCTCCTGTGGCTGATACAGGTTCAGGCAACTCGCATCGTCCCCAGGGCGCAGCCTGAATCGTTCGATCGTGGTGCCGCCGAGGTCTGGAAGATTCAATGCCTGCCGTCCACTCGCCGTCGCCGGGTCGTGAACGATCGGGAGCAGTGATTCGACGATGAGCTCGTACCCGCCGGTGCCCGAGGCTGGGTCGCTCGCGGCCGGCGAATCCTTTCTGAATGCGTCAACGGCAATCAGGATGAACGTCGCCGATGCGACGACTCCAACGGAGAGGACGCTCCGGCCGGGCCGGTACCTGGTACTGCGCAGACCGAGCCTGGACACCGCCCACCACCCACGACCGCGAATATGTCCGTGGATTGGCGAGGCCCGGTAGAAGTACGCGCACGCGAAGAGACCCGCGACGAGGAGCGCGCCGCCGGCACCGAAGAAGGCGCCGGCCGCTGGAATGACACGGGCGCTCCCAAGGACCGCGACTCCTCCAGCGGCGGCAGCCGCAAACACTGCGGCGGCACGCATCGTCGTCCGCGCACCCCGAGCGCCAGGCATGGCGCCGCCGGCCGGCAAATCGCCGGCGAGCAGGCTTCGCTCGGAGATTCCTGAAAGTCCCCGCAGCGTCCACCAGGTGCAGAGGACGGCGGCGACGATGCCGCTGACCGCACCAACGCCGAGCGACACAGGAGCGACATGCACCGTCAGGGCTGTCGTTCCGACGGCATCCACCCACCAGGTGGTCAGGGCCTTGATCACGAGCCACGCGTAGCCAATCGCGCCCACCAGACCGAGGATTGTTCCTACCGCCGAGAGCAGCACAGCCTCGGTTGTCAGAAGCCAGCGCACCGTAGGCGCATCGACGCCAACGGCGCGCAGCAGTCCCACTTCGCGAGCGCGCTGCTCGACGCCGAGCCGGAAGAACAGAGACGCGAGTACAAGCGCGGCGACCACGAGAAAGACACTGAAGTACAGGAAGTACGCACCGAAATCCGTGGCGCCTTGTGAGGCCGCGAGCGCCGGATTGCGAACGTCGGCGACGGTCGCGCCAAACGCCACCGGGTCGATCTTCGATCGCAGCCGTTCGTCGAACGCCCGGACGGTTTCGCCGAGGTCGCGTCCGGGAAGCGCGGCCAGACGGATCGACGTCAACGCGCCATGGCGTGAGCCCCACAGGCGCTGACCGACATCCAGCGGGATGAACGCCTTTGGCGCGGTCCGATACCGTTCCCAGTACAACTCGTCGCGCGGACGAATCTTCTTGAGATCCACCGGAAACGGCGGGTCCCAGCTGTCCATCGTCGGCGAGTCGGTGATGCCCGGGTAGGACGGCGCGTAGTCGCGATCCGCCGGCCCGACAGGAACGACGCCCGCAACCTGGAACTCGGCCGTACGCGTCGAGAGCCCGCCTGACTCCTTCCACACGTAGTAGTCAAGGCTCACGACGTCGCCACGACGCGCCGCGAGGTCTGACGCAGCCCAGTCGTTCAGCACGATCGGCGGCAGCGTGGAGGCTGCATCCACAGTGATCAGCGGTGCGATCGCTTTCAGGTCAATCGCGGTCACGAGCGAGTACGGCACGGCGCGCTGGCCCGTGCGCATCTCGTTCGCGACATACGTGAGCACGGGGGTCGAGTCGATCAACGTCGTGTCGAGCGCTTCCGTCACCGACTTGACGTGTTCGGCGTTGATCAGACCCGCGTCGGCCTCGACCGAGAGTGCGTGACGTGCGGGCAGTGGCTCGAGCTTGAGGCCGACGTCGGTCAGCGCCGCGTGGTCGCGAAGCTGCAGCTCGAGGTCAGCGACCGTGCCAGGCGTCGAAGGAACACGCGCGACCAGCAGCGTGTTCGTGCGTCCCGGCACCTCGAGCTCGGTCTGCAATCGCAGGAGCGGAACGAAGATCGCCCGGATCTCACCCTGTCGCGGCTGCAGCGAGAAGCCGGACAGAGGCGCATTCGTAAGGACCCGCGAGACGGTCACCCTGAGCGAGCGCCCGACGGCGTCCTTGTCGCTATGCAGCGATTCGAGTGGAATCGCGGACGGCATCGCCAGGCGCACGAGAGCCGCGTCGCCGACCGCGAGACCGGTCTCAGCCGCCAGAGCCGGGCTGACGAGGGCGTCACGTTCTCCGATTGGCGGCGGATCGACGCCGTGGAAGCGCCAGAATCGCTCGTCCACGCCATACACGAGGACTCGCCCGGCGCGGCGTCCACTGATCTGCGCGGTGACGAGCGCCTCGCTCGCGATCAACGGAGCGATGCGGGCAAATCGCGATTCGAAGCGCGGATCGGACCGGATGTCCTCTGCGAGCGCCTCGCGAAAGAAACGCGGTGCGGTGACGACGAGATCGGTGGCCCCGATGCGATCGAGCGCGAGTTGCCGCAAAGTGCCCCGGACCGAATCACCCACGACGAGCGCGCCCGCCAGAACCGACACGGCCGTCGCGACGCCGGCGACGACCGCCAGGTTGGTGCGCCAGTAGTACGCGAGCGCGCGGAGCACGAAGCGGCGGCGGTTCATCCGCGTACCCGCTCGTGCAGGCGGCCGGCCACCAGCTCGTAGCGAATTGCGAAACGCTCGGAGACGGCGACGCTATGCGTCACCACAATCAGCATGTTTCGCTGTTCGCGATGCAGGTCCAGGAGCATGGACGTCACGCCGGACGCCGCCGTGCTGTCGAGATTGCCGGTCGGCTCGTCGCACAGGAGCAGCCGCGGGTTGCGAATCAGAGCGCGCGCGACCGCCACGCGTTGGCGCTCGCCGCCGGACAACTGCGCCGGCCGGTGATCGATTCGCTCAGCCAGACCGACCCGCTCGAGAAGCGCCCGTGCGCGCCGCTCAACGTCGCCGGCGCTTTCGTCGCGCCCGCCTCCGACGAGCGTCGGCACCAGCACGTTCTCGAGCACCGAGCATTGCGGCAGCAGACAGTGGTCCTGAAAGACGAAACCGATCTCGCGGTTGCGGAACTCCGCGAGCGCTCCCGGCGCGAGGACGAACGGATCGCGCCCGTCGAGCGCCACCGATCCAGACGAGGGCGCCTCGAGAGCACCAAGGGCGTAGAGCAAGGAGCTCTTGCCGCTCCCCGACGGCCCCATGATCGCGGCGGCCTCTCCCGGCGCGAGCGAGAAGGTCACATCCGAGAGCACGCGAAGCGGCCCTCGGGCTGTCGCGTATTCCTTGGCGAGGCCGTTGACTGATAGCACAGTCGTCAGTTCCGGAGGGCGGCCTCGTAGACCTCGACGAGCCGGTGCGCCGAGCGTTCGATGCTGTAGTGCGCCGCGACTCCTGCGGCACCGTCCCGTCCCAGCCGATCGCGACGGGCACGATCCTGCCAGAGCGCGTGAAGCCCCTCGGCGAGCGCCTCCGGACTATCGGGCTCGACGAGCAATCCCCCGCCCGTCCGCTCCACGATCTCCGTGAACGCGCCGCGGCGCGGCTGAACCACGGGCACACCGCTCGCCATCGCCTCGAGCAGCGAGAGCCCCTTGGGCTCGTCATAGACGGCCGGTACGGACATCACGTCGAGGCTGCTGAGGAAGTCGAGCTTTCGTTCACGCAGGACCTCGCCGTGGTACACGAACCGATCGGCCAGCCCTCCCTGAGCGAGCCTGGCACGGACGTCATCGAGATACGGCCGGTGATTGGCCGAGAGATACCCCGCGGCTTCCAGCCGCACGGGGGCGCCGCCGACTCGCTGAGCCAGCCGGATGAACGCGTCGGCCAGCAGATGCAGTCCTTTTTCCGGCGCCACCCGCGCGAAATACCCGACGGTGAAACCGTCCCGCCCTCGCTCGCGCGGCCGGTAGCCACTCAGGCTGATCCCGAGCGGAACGACCGACATGCGGCCCGCCGGAATCTTCAGATAGTCCGACATGAATCGGGCGCTGTAGTCGCTGACCGCGATGAACTGATCCACGTCGGTCACCTGCCGCCGGATGAGCGCGAGCGCCTCGTCTCGATACGGCGGCACCAGCGACTCGAGAAACAGTTCTTCGCCCTGCAGGGTGCAACACACGGGCCGCGCGAGAGCCGCCCGGAGCGGACCGGCCATCGAAATGAGCAGCGAGTTCGGTAGATTCACGATGTCCGGCACGGGTTGACTACGGGTCCACTCCATCAGCTTCTCGAACTCACGACGAAGGACGCCGGACTGCCCGCCGAGCATCGAGACGGTCAGGCTGCCGAGGAGCCTGGGATCGTTCGACACCGCTCCGCCGGCAAAAGTATCAATCACCCGTGGCGCATCCCACAGACGATCGAGGATCCGCGGTCCGTGCCGGAACATCGCGAACCGGTGCTGCAAGTACACGCTGATGCCGCCAAACAGCACCTGGTGCTGACTGACATTGGTGTCTTCCGTCCGCGTCGGCGTGTACACGGGCACGAGCGAGATGTCGTGTCCCTGCGCCAGGAGCTCGATCGCCAGCGCGTTGTCTCGAAAGCAACTGCCGCAGTACATCCCGGCTGCTCCCGCGGTGATGGACAATATCTTCATCGAGACAACTCGGTCAGTCGGTACGACAGGTGCGACGGGTGCGACCAGTCCGAGGAACCAACTAACGCCTTCAACTTCTTTAGTTTTGAGAGCAAGGGAAGATGACTCGCGTCAGTTCGTTCCTGGGACCTGTCGCACCCGTCGCACCTGTCGTACCGACGCTCACATGTCGGCCGTTTGGAATGCGCTCGGCCGATACAGGAAGTCCACGATGTTCCCTTCGTGCGGTTGGAGCCAGTTGAGGCGGCTCGTCGGCACCGGACCGAAATTGAGCCGGTCGATCTCCACCGAGTCGAGCAACCGGCGCCGAAGTTCGGGTTTGGCGGTCATGGCCGTGCACACGAGCGTCGGGCCCATCGCGTCAATCATCTTGGCCTCGGGGCACTCGACCACCGTCACGAACGGAAACATGAACTCCTTGCGGGCAATCGCCGCCTCCGGCGAGTCGGCGTGAACGACCGTCGGCAGGAGGTACGACGCGTTGCCCCGCGCGACGACCCGCGGATGCGAGCGGTACTTGGCCGTGACGTCCGTCACGCCCGGCACTTGAAGATCCGCATCGATCGATGCCGAGATCGCGTCAGCGGCGCCGGGAATCGTGAACGCGGCGAGTCCCGCGTCCGGATGGTCCGCTGGGAGCGGCTCGATCGCGGCCAGCCGCTTCGCAATCGCGTCGGCGATCTCGCGGGTGTGGCGGCTGGCCCAGATGCCGGAACAATTGATACAGCTCCGTCCGCCGTTGATGTACACGCTCTCGACCATGATGTCGAGAAACGACTCCCACTCGTCGACCACGTCGTCGCCGATCAGGATCTTCGAGAAACCTGGCCCGTGCGCCTGGACGCGCGGATTGCCGCGATAGCGATCCACCGTGGGTTGGCCGCCGAAGATCAGACTGCGGGGGCAGGCGTCGAGCACCGCGGCGCCGACGTCCGCGCCGCCGGGGTAGATGCCGATGGCCTCACGCGGAATGCCCGCGGAAAAGAACGCCTCGGCCATCCGGTACGGCGTCCAGGGTTCCTGGGGGCCCGGCTTGAGCACGAGGCCGATCTGCATCGGGATGATCGGCAGCCAGAGCGTGTGGACGCCGGGCGAGTTCGACGGCAGGACGAGGCCGAGCACTGGACTTTGTGCCTGGTAGCTGATCGGCACCTCGCGCTCGACGCCGTGGCCCGTGGTGAGGACGTCGAACGATAGCCCGCGCGTCAGCGACGTCAGGATGTCGCGCATGTGCGCGAGCACGAACGCGTTCTTCTTCATGTTCGCGCGGCACATGTGCTCGGGGAGCCCCGTCGTGGCGGACTGCGCGCGCACGAACTCGTCGGGGGTCTGCGATCCGTCGCCCATCGGCAGCGTGGCGTGCATGTAGGCCTCACCGGCCTTGGCTGCACGTGCGATCAGGTCGTCGATCGGAATCTCGCGGAGCTTCGCGCGGGCCTGGTCGGCCTTGCGCATGTCGCGTTGCAACAGCCCGCCGTTTGCGCGGCCGATCCGCGCGACGGGCTCGCCGGTCTGAAAATGCGAGACCTCGTCCACGTCCATGCTGCTGTACGGCGATCCCCAACGGATGACTGGTAATTGGAGCATCAATACACCCCGACCGTCGTGGTGGATGCGAAGCCACGATAAGGCCGCACCCCGCTGACACCGTCCCACGGATACTTCTCGTGCGGAGGCTCGCGCTCGCCCTCGTCGCGTTCAAGGAAGCCGGGCATGAAGAATTCCCGCGTGAGCGTCGTGAGGCGCACGCGCCCGGTCTCACCGTACCCGACGAGCTTCGTCGGGTCGTCGAGATCGACGACCTCGAGCACCGCCCGCGGCTGCGGCGCGTGGTACGTAATCTTGTATCCCGTGTCCGGCCCGGTCGGCGCGCTCGCGGCCAGGCCCATCAGCGTGTTGCCATAGGTCGGCGTCATGTACGCGCCGTCGAGCAGTTCCTCGTGCGCGAACCGGTTCCACTGCGGCGTGAACTCCGTGCCGCCCGAGAAGATGCCGGTGATGCCCGCCTTGCGAATGCTCGAGCCCATGGACTCGAGCCGCAACGCCAGCGACTCGAGGAGCTTCGGCGTCGTGAACATGCACTTGATGTCGTGGTTGGCGCCGAGGATCGTGACGGCCTGATCGATCACGTGGTCCTTGTAGGCCTGCAGATGCTCGACCCAGCCCTTCTTGATCAGCTTGATGACCCAGCGCGGGTCGAGATCGACGCAGAAACTGATGCCGCCGCGAAACTGCGCGAGGTGTTCAACCGCGAGGCGCAGACGACGCGGGCCCGAGGGCCCGAGCATCAACCAGTTCGATCCCGGCGGGAAGTGCTCGTCAGGAAGCGTGCGGCTGAACAGCTCGTAGTCCGTTCGAAAGTCGTCGGACGCAATCCGCGTCTTCGGCACGCCGGTGGTCCCGCCCGTCTCGAAGACGAAGATCGGCTTGCCCGCAAGACCGCGAGGCACCCAGCGCTGGACCGGACCGCCACGCAACCACTCGTCCTCGAACGGCCCGAGCCGGCCGAGGTCCGCGAACCCGTGAATCTCGCGTCGCGGATCCCATCCCAGTTTGTTCGCGTAGTCGATCCAGAACGGGCACCCGCTGGCTGGATCGAAGTGCCACGCGACCATCTCGCGCACCCAGGCGTCGAGCGCCTCGCGCGCTGCCGTCTCCTGCTGCATAGGTCGTAAGTATACCGACCGTGCGCCCCGCGTTGTCTTTCGCGCGGGGGCTGTGGTACTACGTCGGGGCATTCTTCATGTCGCGCATCGCGGCGACGCTCATCGTGTTGGGGCTCTACGCGTTGCACCAGGACGTCTGGTTCTGGAACGACGCGACGCCGCTCGTCTTCGGCGTCCTGCCGATCGGGCTTTTCTACCACGTCGCCTACACGATCGTCACCGCGGTCGTCATGGCCGTGCTCGTGAAGACCTGCTGGCCTTCACATCTCGATTCTGAGACGGAAGCGAGCGTAAGCGAGCCCGCGCGAACGCAGCGGGGCGTTGGGGCCCCCGCGAGAGAGCGCGTCGAGGGGTCCGCGGGGGCGAAGCCCCCCGGAAGTCAATGATCGCGGCGATCGTCGTCTTCGCATACCTCGCGGCGGTCCTCTACATCGGGATCTTCGCGTTTCGGACGGGTCGCCGGTCCTCGAGCGCGGAAGACTATTTTCTCGCCGGCCGATCGCTCGGGCCCGCCGTGTTCCTTCTGTCGCTCTTCGGCGCGAACATGACGGCGTTCTCGATCCTCGGCGCTTCCGGCCACTCGTTCGCGAACGGCATCGTCACGTTCGGCTTAATGGCGTCTTCATCTGCGCTCGTCATTCCCGTCAGCCTCCTCGTGATTGGCACGCGGCTCTGGGCCTTCGGAAAGCGGCACGGCTTCATGACGCCGGTGCAGATGTTTCGTGACCGCTGGGAATGCGGGCACATCGGCACGGTGATCTTTGCTGTGCAGGCGGCGCTGCTCGTGCCCTACATCATCATTGCCGTCGTGGGCGGCGGGACCACGCTCGCGACGGTGACCGACGGGCTCGTGCCGTACCCGATCGGCGGCGCCATCGTCGCGCTCGTGATCATGACCTACGTGTTCCTCGGCGGCATGCGGGGCACGGCGTGGGTCAATGCGTTTCAAACGATCCTGTTCCTGCTGTTCGGCACGATCGCGATGGTGACGATCGCCCACGGAATGGGCGGGTTCCGCGCTGCCGTGGCGTCCATGCTGGCGGCGCCTGAGACGGCGCCCCTGCTCACTCGCGAGCGCGTGTCGCCTCTGTACTTCATCAGCTACACGTTCATCCCGCTGTCGTCGATCGCGTTTCCGCACATCGCGATTTTCTGCATGACGGCCAAACGGCTGAGCCATTTCCGCAAGACGATCGTCCTCTACCCGATCTGCATGATCGCGATCTGGCTGCCCTCGGTCTTTCTTGGTGTCGTCGCGAATCGGGCGACCGACGTGCCGGCAATTGCCGCGAAACTGGACGCTCGGAGCACACTGTCGTCGCCGGCTTCGGCCGACCTGTCACCCGCCGAACGCGGCCGGCTGCAGGCCGTTGCGGGCGGCGACGACGTGATTCTGCGGCTGGTCCAGGGGTACGCGCCGACGGCGCTGGCCGCCCTGCTGGCCGCCGCCGTCCTGGCGGCCGTGATGGCGAGCGACTCCCAGATCCTTGCGCTGTCGACGATGTTCACGGAGGACGTGTTCGCCTACTACGGCGGCCGACGCCGCTTCGGCGAGCGCGTCCAGGTCGCGACCGGACGCACATTCGTCGTGGGGGTGACACTCGTCGCCTATCTCGTGGCCCTGAGCACGCCGGCGTCGATCTTTGCCCTGGCGACCCAATACGCCTTCGCCGGGTACGCCGGCCTGACGCCGCTGCTCGTCGCGGCGCTGTTCTGGAGGGGCAGCACGAAATGGGGAGCGCTCGCGACCGCGGTGTGGTCGGGCGCCGCCGTGCTCGGCGTGGCCGCCGTTCAGAACGCGGTCCCGGCCCCGCCACAAGGCCAGGAAGTGGCCGTGCTGTCGATTGCCGGCGTCGATCTCGTCACGCGAGTTGCGAGCGGGACGATGTCGCTGGGATTTCTCCCGGTCGTGCCGATCACGATACTCTCGGCCATTCTCATGGTCGTCGTGTCGAAATTGACGCCGTCGTCGCGCCCTGCCGGGGAGACGCTCGAGCGGTACTTTCCGTCCGCAAGGTTGAGGCCCCTATCGTGACTTCGCCATCCCGTGCCCTGCCTCCCCTGACACCGCACTCAATGGCTGATCTGCGCGATCGCGGCGCTCGGGTTCGCGTTTGATACGTACGAACTGTTGATGCTGCCGCTGATCGCGCGGCCGGCGCTCGCGGATCTGTTGCACGTCCCGCCGACCAACCCGCTCATCAACGAGTGGGTCGGCGTGTTGTTCTACGTGCCCGCGCTCGCCGGCGGTGTGTTCGGTCTCGTCGGCGGGTACCTCACCGATATTTTCGGACGCCGCCGGGTGCTCGTCTGGAGCATCCTCATCTACGCGTTCTCGGCGCTCGCGGCCGGGTTCTCGACGTCGCCCGGCTGGCTGCTCTTTTGGCGGTGCGGCGTGTTCGTCGGCGTGTGCGTGGAGTTCGTGGCGGCTGTCGCATGGCTCGCGGAGCTCTTCCCCGAGTCAGAACGCCGCGAGCGCGTCGTCGGCTACACGCAAGCCTTCGGGTCGTTCGGGGGCCTGATGGTGACCGGTGCGTACTACCTCTGCGTCACCTACGGGCATTCGCTGCCTGAGATCGCGGGCGGACACGAGGCCTGGCGCTACACGCTGATGTCGGGCGTGATTCCGGCGATTCCGCTGATGCTCATCCGGCCATTCCTGCCGGAGTCCCCGTTGTGGCAGCAGAAGCGTCAGTCCGGCACGCTGAAACGGCCAAGCTTCGGCGAGCTCTTCCAGCCGGCGTTCCGGCGGACGACGATCGTGACGACGCTGATGATGGCGTGCGCGTACGCGGCGGCGTTCGGCGCCGTTCAGCAGGTCCCGCGCATCGTTCCCGGCCTCCCCGAAGTGCGCACGCTGGCTCGACCCGCCCAGGAACAGACGATCAGCGCGGTGCAGTCGTACCAGGAGTTCGGTGGACTCGCCGGTCGAGTGGCCCTCGGTTTTCTGGCAGCTCGCATCCTGAGCCGTCGCCGGTTGCTGCACGTGTTCCAGATTCCGGGCCTGATCCTGCTGCCGATCGTGTTCCTCGGTCCGGCGACGAGCAATCTCGAGCTCCTTCAGTGGGGCATCTTCGCGTTGGGCTTCGCGACGATCGGTCAGTTCAGTTTCTGGGGCAACTATCTGCCCCGCGTGTACCCGACGTACCTCCGGGGCACCGGCGAGAGCTTCGCCGCGAACGTAGGCGGACGAATGATCGGCACGTGCGCCGCGCTCGCGACCACGCAACTTGTCGCCGTCATGCCGGGCACGACGCTCCCCACTCAACTCGCGTACGCGGCCGCACTCGTGGGGACAGTGGTCTATCTCGGCGGCTTCGTCGCCAGCTACTTCCTGCCGGAGCCGAAGCCTGGGGACTTGCCTGATTGATCGGCTCGAGGCTCCCGACTCACGGCTTAAGGCTCACGGCTTAAGGCTTAAGGCTTAAGGCTCAATCCCGTGCCCTAAGCCCCAAGCCACAAGCCCTAAGCCTCGAGTGCGGAGCGGTAGAGCGCTAGTGCGGCCGCGGAGTCGAATGGCCTCGGATTGAACGTGCCGGTCCACTGACTGGCCGCGTCTGCCGCGAGAGCGGGAAGATCGCCTTCGGGCACGTGGAGAGCCTTGAGCGAAGTCGGGAGGCCGGCGGCCTGAATGCGTTCGCTGAGCCGCGCCGCCAAAGCGTCGCCGGGCGAGTGGCCGGCGTCGGCGCCCGCTGTCCACATCAACTCGCGATAGCGATCGGCGACCACCGCCGCGTTCCAGCGGACGACCCGCGGCAGCATGACGGCGATCGCGATTCCATGCGCGGTGCCGTAGCGCGCGGTGAGCGGGTTGGCGCAGGCGTGCGCGGCGCCGAGCATCGACTGCTCGATCGCGGCGCCGGCGTAGTACGCGCCGAGGAGCATCGCCGCCCGCGACTCGAGATTCCCGAGGGTCGCCGAGCACGCGTTCGTAGTGGGCGTCGAGCAGGCGCCAGGCTTCGCGCGCGAACAGATCCGACGCCGGTGTCCGTTTTCTGGTCACGAACGACTCAACCGCGTGCGATATCGCGTCGATGCCCGTCACGGCGGTGAGCGACGCGGGCTGTGACACGGTCAGGGTGGGATCCAGGATCACCGCGCGAAACATGGCCTTCGAATCGCCGCAGGCCATCTTCGCGTGCGTCTCGGCGTCGGAAATGATGGCGAACGACTGGGCCTCGCTTCCGGTCCCCGCGGTCGTCGGCACGCCGATCGACGGCAGCATTGGCCGCGTCGCCTTGTCGTGGCCCCGGTACTCGCGCATCGATCCGCCGTTGGTGAGCACGAAGTTGATGCCTTTCGCACAATCGAGCGAGCTGCCGCCACCGATCGCCACGATGGAATCGACGCCGCACGCCGCCGCGTGGATTCGCCCGGTCTCGACCATGTTCGTGTCGGGATTCGCGCCGAAGTCGTGAAAGCGGAAGGACGCGATGCCGCCGCGACGCAGGAGGTCCGCGGCACGATCGACATGACCCAGATCGACCAGTCCCTGATCGGCGACGATCAGCGAGCGCGAAAAGGACAGCTCACGCGCCAGTTCGCCAAGGCGTTCGAACGTTCCCTCACCGAAGACGACATGGCTTCGCAGCTGCAGATCGAAAGGTTCCATGCTGAGCGGCACTCGGTCGGCCACTCAGCATGCTAATGCAGTCGACCGGTGACGTTGGGGATGTTGGCCTGGACGACCGGCCAGGATCTTCTGCGACAGTCATTTCGGGAATTGCACGCGTCCGTGCAGGAGAGATAGGAAACCGGGTTTCTTAGAGTTCTAGACTAAGAAACCCGGTTTACTTTCGCGAAACGCGGCGCCGCGCGCAGCCGCGAATCGAGCGCCCGCAAGAGGTTCTCCGTCGCCGCCCAGTCGAGGCACGGATCGGTCACCGACACGCCGTAGCGAAGTTCGGATGTATTCGCCGGGATGGCCTGACTGCCGGCCTCGAGGTTGCTCTCGAGCATCAGACCGACGATGGAACGGTTGCCGTCGAGAATCTGGGCGGCCACGCTCTCGGCCACGATCAGCTGCCGCGCGGGTTCCTTGTTCGAGTTGCCGTGGCTGCAGTCGACCATGATGGAGCGCGGCAACCCTGCCAGGTCGAGCTCCCGCTCCGCGCGCGCCACGTTCTCGGCGTCGTAGTTCGAACGTCCGCCGCCGCCCCGCAGGACGACATGACCGTACCGGTTGCCTGTCGTGCGGAACACCGCGGACTGGCCGCGCTGCGTGATACCCAGGAAGTGATGGGGATGCCGCGCGGAGTGCAGCGCGTTGATCGCGACGGCGAGCGAACCGTCCGTGCCGTTCTTGAATCCGACGGGCGTCGAGAGGCCGCTCGCCATCTCACGATGCGTTTGCGACTCCGTCGTGCGCGCGCCGATCGCCGTCCACGTCACGAGCTCCGACAAGTACTGCGGCATGATCGGGTCGAGCGCCTCGGTTGCCGCTGGCAGAGCCAGATTCGCCAGGAACAACAGGAGCCCGCGCGCGATGCGGATCCCTTTCTCGATGCGGAAGGAGTCGTCCATGTCCGGATCGTTGATGAGGCCTTTCCACCCGACGGTGGTCCGCGGCTTCTCGAAGTAGACCCGCATGATCACGAACATCGTTCGGGCGAGCTCCGGAGCCAGACCGTGTAGCCGGGCTGCATACTCGCGGGCGGCAGCGGGGTCATGGATTGAGCACGGCCCCACGACGACGAACAGTCGTGGATCTTCGAGATCGAGAATGCGCTGAATCGCGGCGCGGCTGCGGAACACGAACTCCTCGGCGCTGGCCGGCAGCGGCAACTCCCGCTTGACGTCATCCGGCGTCGGCAGGAGCTCGCTCGATACGACGTTGATGTTCTGAAGCCGCTCGGGCATTCCTCCGCGGAAGTCTACGACAGCCGTTCTACGCGCGTCTGCCGGAAGATTAGGAATCCGTGTGCCATTGCAGAGTGCCTCCACGCGGTGCCGACGCAAGAGTGATACCTCTGCCAAACCGCTCCAGGCGAGGCACTCTTCTTGCACCACACTGCAGCAGGTTGCTCATGTTGCTGCGAACACACGCTCGATATCTGATCGCGACCGCATTGGTTGCTCTTGCCATAGGTTGTAGTGATGCGGGACCGACGACACCCAGCGGCCCAGTGCCTGAGGTCACGCGCGTCGACCCGGGCGAGGTCGCGCCGGGGCCCGGGCCACAGACGCTGTCGGTCAGTGGCCAGGGATTCACGACCGGTTTGACGGTGCTCGTCACGCCACCGAACGGCTCACGGACGGAGATCAGTGGCGGTGCAATTCAGGGGTTGCAAAGCGTTTCGTTCCAGGTGTCGGTCCCATTCGACACGCCCGGCGACTACAAGCTTGCCGTGCGTCTTTTGAGCGGCGCCGAGTCGAATGAGTTCACGATTTCGGCTCGAACGGCCGGCGGAGCGGCGCCGCGCATCGACGCCGTCACGCCGGGCGTGGTTCAGGCCGGCCCGGCGACGACCGTCGTCACGCTGACGGGCGCCAACTTCACAAGCGGCTCCACGGTGTCCGTGACGACGCCTGATGGCGCCACGGGGGCGCTGCCGGCAAGCGCGATCGTCTCAGTGTCGCCAACGTCGGTGCAGCTCTCGATCGTTTTCGCCACGGCGGGCACTTACAGCCTCGGCCTCATGAATGCGCAAGGCCAGGTGTCGAACACGGCAACGGTGACCGCGTTCTAGTTGCCTGGCCGGCCCGTCGCCCGAACTCGCTCAGGACGGCCTCGAGCACCGGCAGCATCGCCCCGGCGCGCCGGGCGCGAATGACGACATCCCAGAACGGCTCGAATTTCTTCCACCCGGCGGCGTAGGCCGCGTGGCGCATGCCGGCCAGCATGTCCCCGTGGGCCGAGGAGCCGCGCACGATCGAGCCCCAGCGGTAGAACTCGCGATACGCCCACCGGTACCCGCGTTCGAGGTCGGCGCCTGACATGCGCGCCGGCCGGAAGACAGTGTGCCGCGTGTCATAGAGATCCCAGTCGTCAACCGTCAGACGCCCCTGCTCTGCCATCCGGCGATAGAGCGCCGTACCCGGATACGGCGTGAGGATGTGGAACGTCGCCGTTTCGATCCCATGCTCGATGGCCCATCCGACCGTGCGTTCGAACACGGACGCGTCGTCACCGTCCATCCCGAAGACGAAGCTGCCGTTGATCATCACGCCGAGGTCATGAAGCCGGCGAATCGCGGCCCTATAGTCGCGGCGCAGGTTCTGGAACTTGCGCTGCTCGGTCAGATTGTCGGGATTCAGCGTTTCAAATCCCACAAAGAGGCTTCGCAACCCAGCCTCCACGGCTCGTTCCAGTAGATCGGGCGCGAGCACGGCGTTCACCGTGCCCGCGGCCTGCCAGAGCCGTCCCATTCCACGCATGCCCTCGAAGAGCGCGGACGCGAACCGGCGGTCACCGAACAGGTGGTCGTCCAGGAAATACAGGTGCCGGCCCGGCAGCCGGTCGATCTCGGCGAGCGCGGCGTCGACCGTCTGCGTGTAGAAGGACCGTCCGCCTTCGAAGAAGGCCTCCTTGTAGCAGAAGTCGCAGACGTGCGGGCAGCCGCGCGAGACGACGATCGAGTTCGGTACGAGGTAGAGCTGGCGTTTGATCAGGTCACGTCTGATCGGCGGCAAGCCGGCGAGCGTGCGGAGCGTCGATCGGTACGCGCGCTCCGGGACGCCCCGCCTGAAATCGGCGAGGAAGCGGGGCCAGGTGTCCTCGCCGGGGCCGATGAAAATCGTGTCGGCATGCCGAGCGGCCTCCTCGGGCAACGACGTCACATGCAATCCGCCGAGAACGACATACGCCCCGCGCCGGCGGTAGTGATCCGCAATCTGGTACGCGCGCCGCGCGGAGGTGATGTAGACCTGAATGACGACGAGGTCGGGCGCGTCATTCAGCTCGAGCGTTTCCACGTGCTCGTCCTGAATGACGACGTCCGCGTCGTCGCCGAGGTACGCGGCCAGCGTGGCGAGGCCAAGCGGCGGGAAGAGCGAGTACTTGATCGGCCGCCAGAACGGGCTCGTTGCTTCGGTGAGGGCCGGCAGGATCATCTTGACCGCCAGCGGCTGGACGCGCCTGTTCATGCAATTGCCTCCGCGTGGAAGCATCGGCGTTCACCCGACGGGAGTCTTGAGCGATTCGTGAGGGCTGTCTGAGATGTTGCTGAGGGTCTCTACACGATCTGCTCCGATCCGCATCGATTGGCCGGGCGAGCTATAATCGGATGTTCGAGTTCCCTCCGTGGGCCAGTAGCGCAGTTGGGAGCGCGCATGAATGGCATTCATGAGGTCACCGGTTCGATCCCGGTCTGGTCCACCACTAAACCTTCATTTCGACCCTCATTCGACCGCAAGTAGCTGAAGGCAGGTGCGGTTGCGCGGTTCGAACAAAGCTGCTTCCGTCGAACGCGATTCCGTCAGGAAGACAGGGCGTCGGCCTCTGTGGCACAGACAACCCGTCTGTCCTGGAGTGAGCCGCCGAGCCCTTGTGCTTCTCGCCCCTTCGCATCGGCGACGACGTCAAGCACTTCAGCGCTCTTAGCCCAGCGGCCCCCTGGAAGTGGATCTCGGCTCAATCCTGCGGACTGAAGCTGTACGTCCCTTCCCAGTACCAGAGCGAGTAATCAGGATTGTGCGTGACATCGACACTGGCATGGAACCAGGTGAACTTCCCGGTCCCGCCCGAGAACGTGCACACTCCGACGGGCGAGTGAGCAATGGCCGAACGCGGTGTTGTTGCCGGGCCCCGGCAGGTCGAGGACGACGTCACTGCCCGAAGGAGTAAAAAGCTGCTCCGGCTGGAGATAGAGGATCCTCGAGTCGACCTCGATTGCCTTGAGGTTCGAGGACGTGATCGTGCAGAAGGAGCCGGCGCCGCCCGTGTACCCCGAGCACTCCTTCGTCACATGGAGATCTCCGCTTCGCGGCGACGCCGACAGCGACAACGCCTGGGCGGTCCCTCATTGCCGGGCGCCGTCGCCGCCAAACTAGACACAGCCGCACTCGCGCTTGGACTTGTCGGAACCCCGCGTCCGTCGGCACACCCGACCGCGGCCAACGCCCCAGCACCGAGACACGCAATAACCACGAATTTCATACACACTCCTTCGGCGTTGCCGCCCGTTTCTTACTGCCGCCCATGCCCGACGCACCGACGCCCTTGAGAGCGTCGCCTATAGGAGATCGCGCAAGGGGCGTCCATAACGGGTCAACGGGACAAAGGCAGGCCTGTGATCCTCCCGGTGCTATGCTGTGGCCTCCGATCCAACTGGTTGAAGAAGGCTCCGATGGTCTCGCCTCGCGACGTCACGGCGCTGCTCGGCGATTGGAGTCGCGGCAACCGGACTGCGCTCAATCAGTTGCTGCCACTCGTCTATGCGGAGCTCCGCCGCGTGGCCGCGCGCCAGCTTCGGAACGAGCGGGCCGACCACACCTTGCAGCCGACGGCCCTTGTTCATGAGGTGTACATCCGGCTCGTCGACCAACGCCAGGTCGATTGGCAGAATCGAGCGCATTTCTTTGGTGTCGCGGCGCAGGTCATGCGCCGGATCCTGGTCGATCACGCCCGTCGTCACGGCGCGAGCAAACGGGGCGAGGGTGTGCGCTGTGTGTCAATCGATGAAGCCAAAGACGTAGCCGCGTCAAACGAGATGCCCATCCTCGCGTTGGATCACGCGCTCGATCGCTTGGAAAAGGTCGACGCTGAACTGGCCAAAATCGTCGAGCTTCGCGCGTTTGGCGGACTCACGATCGAGGAAGCGGCACATGTGCTCAGCGTGTCACCATCGACCGCCAAGCGCGACTGGCGCACCGCGAAAGCGTGGCTCAATCGTGAGCTCGGCTCCGAGGTTCGACCGTGACCGACGAGCGATGGCCGCGAGTGAAGGCGCTGTTTCAGGCCGCTGTGGAACGGCCGATCGAAGAGCGCGACGCCTTTCTGGCCGCTGCGACTGGTGACGACGAGGCGTTGCGTCGTGAAGTCGAGTCGCTGTTGACGTCGGACACCTCGGACGTCAGCTTCCTCGATCAGCTGCCCGTCGCCAGTGAGCCCGTGCTTGCCGATGCTCTCGCTGCCCCGCCGGCGTCGATGGACCACGCGCTGTCTCACGCAGTCCTCACCCCTGGTCTTCGAGTAGGTCCCTACGAAATCGTCGCCCCGCTTGGTGCGGGCGCCATGGGCGAGGTGTACCGCGCGTGCGACACGAAGCTGAATCGCGACGTCGCCCTGAAGGTGTTGCCCGAGCGGTTCGCACTCGATCCTGACCGCCTGGCGCGGTTCACGCGCGAAGCGCAGCTGCTCGCCACGCTCAATCACCCGAACATCGCCGCGATCTACGGCCTCGAAGAGTCGAACGGCGCGCAGGCGCTGGTGTTGGAGCTGGTCGATGGGCCGACGCTCGCAGACCGAATCGCACTCGGGCCGATTCCGCTGGCAGAGGCGTTGACCATCGCGCGTCAAATTGCCGAAGCGCTGGAAGCGGCGCACGAGAAGGGCATCATTCATCGCGACCTCAAGCCGGCGAACATCAAGATCGCCCGCGATGGGGTGGTCAAGGTGCTCGACTTCGGGCTGGCGAAGGTGTGGGACGGCGCCCCACAGTCCGACCTCTCAGCGTCACCGAGGCTGACCGCAACTGATATCGGCGGGCGGACCATCCTGGGCACCCCGGCCTACATGAGCCCGGAACAGGCGCGTGGCCAGTCGCTGGACAGGCGGACGGACATCTGGTCGTTCGGCTGCGTGCTCTACGAAATGCTCACGGGCCGCGCGCCGTTCGCCGGCGACACCATCTCCGACACCCTCGCCGCGATTCTCGAACGCGAGCCGGACCGAACGATGCTGCCGGCCGACACGCCTGTACCGATTCGCAGATTGCTGCGGCGGTGTCTGGAAAAGGATCGCAAGCGACGGCTCGATTCGGCGGCCGGTGCTCGACTGGAGATCGACGACGCGATCGCGTCTCCGGCCGCCGAGACGCTCGCGCTCGCGGCGACGCCGTCCCGTCGCGTCACGCCGGTGGCGATCGCGGCGCTGGCCGGCGGCACGGCGATCGCCGCGCTTGTCGCGTGGGCGCTGATGCGGCCCGCGCCGCAGGCGCCGGTGCTGCCGTCGCGCTTCGCGATCGTGCCGTCGCCCGGCCAGCCGCTGAATGTGTCGGGCTCCGATCGCGACCTCGCCCTCTCGCCCGACGGCCGGCACCTCGTCTACCGCGCCGGCGGGGCGCACGACCGTCGGCAGCGCCGTTGATGGTGCGCGCGATCGATCGAACTCGACGCGCAGCCAGCTCGCCGGTGTCGTCTGCGCCTCGGCGCGTTCTTTTCCCCCGATAGCCGGTGGATCGGGTTCTTCGACGAACACGGAGCTCAAGAAGGTGTCGATCGCCGGGGGCCCGGCCATCACGCTCGGCCCGGTCACCGGGGCGTCGCTCGGCGCGAGCTGGGGCGACGACAACACGATCGTGTTCGCCACCAACGACCCGAGCACCGGTCTGTGGCGCGTGTCGGCGGACGGCGGTGAGCCGACGGTCCTGACGACGCCGGACGCGGCGCAGCGCGAGGGCGACCATGCGTTCCCTTCGGTGCTGCCGGGCGGCCGCGGCGTGCTGTTCACGATTACGACGGCGGGCCAGGCGGACAACGCGCAGGTGGCCGTCCTCGACCTGAAGACCGGCCAGCGCAAGACGCTGATCCGTGGCGGCAGCCAGGCCGAGTACGTCGATCCGTCGGCAGGCACGGGCAGGCCGGTACCTGATCTACGCGGCGGCCGGCGCGCTGCGCGCCGTGCGGTTCGATCCCGCCCGGCTCGAGGTGCTCGGCGATCCGGTGACGGTCGTCGAGCAGCGTGATGATCAAGCCGACCGGCGCCGCCAACTACGCCGTGTCGCGGCAGGGCACGCTCTTCTACGTGCCGGGTGGAGTGAGCGTGCAGATGACGCCGCGGTCGCTCGTGTGGGTCGACCGGAAGGGGCACGAGGAACCGATCAAGGCCCCGCTGCGCGCCTACGGTGCGCCGCGCATATCGCCCGACGGCACGCGCCTGGCTGCTCGGCATCTACGATCAGGAGAACACCGACATCTGGATCTGGGATCTCGCGCGGGAGACGCTGAGGCGCCTGACCTTCGCTCCCGGCATCGATGGACTGCCGCTCTGGACACCCGACGGCCGGCGGATCATCTTCACGTCGGACCGCGCGGGCGTGCTGAACCTGTACAGCCAGGCCGCCGACGGCACCGGTGACCGCCGACCGGCTGACGACGAGCGCGAACCCGCAGTTCCCATCGTCCATCACGCCGGACGGGACACTCGTCGTCGGCTTCGAAAGTTTGTCCATGGCGGCCTCAACCCAGATGGCGTCCGGCGCCGCTTTGCGGGTCCGGTTGTATCCCGTGGCGGCTGCCGCGA
>CAWBZK010000012.1:0-8823 GCA_963793255.1 uncultured Acidobacteriota bacterium | reverse complement strand
CCGGCCTCACCCAGGGTCGCCCGCCGGCCGAACCCTTCACCGCTTCGCGAGTATGTGCGAGCGCTCAGAGCCTATGTCACCGCTCGCGGCGCCGTTTTCATGGACGACCGCGACATCCCGGCGATGGCGACGATGGCATACGACGACGGCGATCACATCCTGGATTCGGAGACGAGCCGGTACACGGACCTCTTCTACGAACGGCTGTCGAAGACGACCTCGCTCGCTCCGGCAGACGCCATCGTGCCAGAGGTCCGAAGCATCATCGGACGCCACGGAACGGCCGATGGCGCCTTTCTGGGACCATTCGGCGTCTCCGTCGGACCTGCTGGCGAGCTGGTCGTTGCCGACGATTTTGCGCACCGCGCTGTCGATCTTCGACCGGGACGGGCACCTTCATCAGAACGTTTGGACGTCAGGGCACGGGGCCGGGGGAATTGGCGTCGGTCGATGCGGCGTGGATGGAGCCAGCGCACTCGACGGCTGTTCGTCGCAGACACCGGCAACAATCGGGTGCAGGTGCTCGTCGAGCCGGACGGGCGGGTGGCCCGCATTTTCGGTCCTCGCTGGTTCGGCCTGGTCAGCTCCTTGAGGACGCCGCGCGATGTGGTGGTGGCGTCCAACGGCGAAACCTTCGTCGCCGGTTTCGGGAACGGCGCCGTTCGCGTCTTCGACCGGCGCGGCCAACTGCTCCGATCAATCGACGGATCGGGCGGGCCCGGAGCGCTGGAAGGCCCCATTCAATTGACGGTCTCGCCCGAGTCTGAGCTGTACGTGAGCGATAGTCGGCGACATCACGTGGTCGTGTTCGGCCTCGACGGGTCGTTTCGACGACTGATTGGCGCGCCCGGCAGCGGGGCGGGCCAACTGCGCGCTCCGCATGGGCTGGCTATCGGGCTGGACGGCCGGCTCTATGTCGCCGATCACCTCAACGATCGTGTGCAGGTGTTTCGCTCCGGACGGCGCGCCCGTCGGCGAGATGGGACGACGTGGTCAGGCACCAGGCGAGCTCATCCGACCGACCGATATCGCCGTCGGGCCAGAGGGCCAAATCTATGTTGTGGACGCGGGGAATCACCGAGTCCAGGTGTGGTCGCCTTTTCGCAGCCAAATGAAACACCGGCTGAAGGCCGCCGTCGTCTGTCCCCTCCCGGACAAACAGCAACAGCGCTCCAGCCGGCTTCGGCCAGCGTGTGAACGTTCGTGACGCTCAGGCGCGCGGCACACCAGCGAGTGGCGTCTGCGTGTCAGCGGTTCGGGCGTCGTTGAAGGCCTCTCGGCCAACCTCGATCGCGCGGCGGCTCTTCGCCATCACATCGCTGACCGCATGGGACGCGTCCTCGTAGGCGGCGGCAGCCCGGCGCTTGAGACGCTGGGCCGAACTCGACATCTGCCGGCGGGTTTCCGCACCGGACTTCGGGGCGTAGAGAAGTGCCAGTCCGGCACCCAGCACGGCACCGCACAGGATGCCGCAGGCGAAGGCGTTGACCTCACCAAATCCGCCGTTACCGGCGCGCAACTCACGATTCATGACCCGCTCCTTCCTGCGTAGGCCGCCACTGTCGTAGGCAGCCGCTCAATGGACGCCGGCGCTCAGCCACGGCGGGCGGCTCCAGCGCGTCTCCCGTCACGGCCGAACAGCGCCGACGCACCTGCGCGCACGGCACTGACGAGGCCGAGAACCGGCCACGCGCGCCGCGACGCCACGCTGCACTGACCGGACTGGCGGCATCCCGGCTCGCTGCATGACATGCCGGACGGCGTCGTCAGCGCGCCGAACGCGGTCGACCGCGTCGTGCACCTCAGACTTCACCTCGGCGAGCGCGTGCTCGGCGCGGCGTTGGAAGCGAACCGCACCGATGAGTAACCCGATCACGAGGGCCAGCTGCACCAGACTCGAGATCGCGATGATGGCGAGCCAGGCGTTTGTCGTCATCCCTGCGGTGAATAAGCACGCGCCGTACCAGATGTGACGCGCACCATTCAGGCGGTGTTGCGACACAAGTGCGACAACCGCTACCTACTTTCTACCTACTTTCGGTCGCGGCCGACCCTCCCCGCCGTGGTGCCCGCGAGCAGCAGCTGAAACCAATTTGACAAATAATACTTTTCAATATGATACTGAGGGACATGGCAGGCCGCTCCTCGCGAGTGACGCCCCTGGAGGCCTCTGCGCTCACGCCCGACTCTGCGTCCGACGGCCTCGCCGTCGTGAGCCGGGATGCCGCCGCCGGGCCTTGTCGGATCCGACGCGACGTGCCGTGCTGTCGCATCTCCAGTCGCCGGGGTCCGCGACGACGGTCGCCAAAGCCGTCGGGCTCAGCCGACAACTGGCCAACTACCATGTGCGGTCGCTCGAGCGGGCCGGACTCGTCGAGGAAGTCTCACGCCGGCAGCGACGAGGCCTCACCGAACGCGTCGTCCGCGCCACCGCCGCCCACTATGTGCTCTCCCCCGATGCGCTCGGGACCCTTGGCGTTCAACCCGACCGCGCGGCGGACCGGTTCTCGGCGACCTATCAGGTGGCGGTCGCAGCGCGCACGATCCGCGACGTCGCGGAACTGGCGGACGGCGCCCGGCGTTCGGGCAAGCGCCTGACGACCCTGACGCTCGATACCGCCGTGCGATTCGCGACCCCGGCCGCCAGACAGGCGTTTGCTGACGACCTCGTGCACACGATCAACGCGCTCGTCGCGAAGTACCACGACGAGACCGCACCGGAGGGCCGAACCTACCGCCTGTTTCTCGGCGCACACCCTGAGGTGCAGCGGACTGAAGACCCGGCCAGGAGGACCCCGTGAGCCGCGAGATCAAGAAGGAAGTATTCATTCGCCAACCACCCGACATCGTTTGGAAGGCCGTCGCCGAGGCCGAGGAACTGGCGAGATGGTTCCCGCTCGAAGCCCGGGTCACACCAGGCGTCGGGGGGTCAATCTGGCTCTCGTGGGGGCCTGGCGCTGAGGGCGAAGCGCCGATCACGGCCTGGGAACCCGGCCGGCGTCTGCAGTGGACCGAAACGCGCGGGCCGATCAACCTGGTCGTCGACTTCCATCTCGAAGCGAAGAACGGCGGTACGGTCGTCCGCCTGGTCCAGTCCGGATTCGGCGATGGAACGGACTGGGACGGCGAGTACCACATGACCGGCGGCGGCTGGAGCTACTTCGTCCGCCATCTTCAGTGGTATCTCGAGCGACACCGCGGCGTGCCTCGCGACGTCATCGCATTTCGCGCCCGGTTGTCTCTGGACCGGCCGGAAGCCTACGCGCGGCTGGTTGACGCGCTTCAGCATGTTCGGACGGAGACGCTGGTCGAAAGTGCCGCCACCCACCAACTCGGCCTGACGTTGCCGGACGTGAACGACGCGATTCTCTTCCTCGAGATGGAACCGTCCCCCGGCGGCACGCGCGCCGGCTTCTGGCTCTCGACGTACGGGCTCCCGCCCGATCGACTGGAGCAGGAAACGCGGCGGTTTGCCGACCTCTACCGCGGCGCCTTGGACCTCCCCGCCGATGCCCCGCTGAGATAGCCGCCGAGGTGCCGCAGCATGCGGGCGCGATGTGTGACCTGCCGGGCGGACAATGGGGTGACCGCCGGTTCGAACCGGAGTGTGGCTCGAGTCCCCGGCGGAGGCGGGTCGGCTTCCGGGGGATCGAAAAGCGGCAGGCGCCGCCGCGACTGGTCGGCTCGATACGCGCGCAAGTCCACGATCTTGGGTGTGCTGGGCATCGTCGGCTCTCAACACAGCGTAGGCGGACGGTGTGACACCGGAGGTCACACCCGTCATGCTCCTCCCGGCTGGGTCGCGGGATCAACCTCCGCTTGTGCCTGACGCGCCGGCTGACAAGTCCGGCCCTAAGCTCTCCATATGGGCAGTCTGAACGACCCGGTTCTGCCCGGGACCGCCGCCACCGACTACGAGCGCTACCTCCGGACCGACGAACTGCTCGCGCTTCAGCGCGCGCCGGCCGACATGGCCCATCGCGACGAGCTGCTGTTCCAGACCATCCATCAGGCGTCGGAGCTCTGGCTCAAGCTGGCGAGCTTCGAGGTGGAGACGGCGACCGACGCGATCGACCGCGACGAGATCTGGCCGGCGGTGCGTCTGCTCCGCCGCGCCACCGACGCGCTCGATCTCGTCCAGCAGTGCACGCATGATGCTCGAGCACATCGCGCCGTGGGACTATCACGCGATGCGGCCGGAGCTCGGCCACGGCAGCGGCTTCGATTCGCCGGGTTTCCGCCGCACGCATGAGCTCTCGCCCAGGCTCGGTGAAGCCTTCGCCCGCGCTGCTCGAACGCCGCGGCATCGACCTGCGCGCGCTCTATCGCGACAGCCCCGCGCACGAGGACGTGTTCCAACTCGCCGAGCGCCTGATCGACTGGGACGAGCGCCTCATCCTGTGGCGGACGCTGCACCTGAAGCTGGTCGAGCGCGTCATTGGCGGTCACGTCATCGGCACACAGGGCACACCGGTCGAAGTGCTGGGCAAGCGCATCGACGTCCGCTACTTCCCGTCGCTGTGGGACGTGCGGAACGCGCTCACGGACGAAGCCGAGACGAGCCCGCGCGGCTGACGCGACTCGAGGCGAACCCCGCCGCCTGCCGTTCCGTATGATCCCGGCATGGCCACATCACGCCTGGCGCCGCGTCCGCGGCCCGATGTTTCGCAGCCTCTTGGGAGTTTCCCTCGGAGCGATCCTCGCGAGCGGATGTGGTCTCGAGAGGCATTTCCCGCAGGCCGAAGCGCGCGACGAGTGGAAGCGCACGTACAAGATCGCGCGCGGCGGAACATTCGAGCTCCGGAATACCAACGGCAAGGTGCGAATTCGTCCGGGCGACGCCGACGTGATCGACATCGTCGCGACCCGGGTCGTCAAGGCCGGGACGGAAGACGAAGCCAAGAAAATCCTGAGTGAGTTCAAGATCGAAGAGACGATCTCCGGGGACGGCGTGCTGGTGGACTCGACCGGCCGCGACCTCGGCCGCGTCTCCCGGCAGGTCGACTATGAAGTGCGCCTCCCGGCGTGGGTCAACGTGACCCTGCGCTCGACCAACGGCGATCTCGGCGTCGACGGCTTGAGCGGGTTCCTGCGCGCGGCGACGACCAACGGCGAAGTCACGGCGTCGGCGCTCGAGCAGGGCGCAGACGTGCAGACCACCAACGGCGACGTCCGGCTGGAATTCGCCAAATTGGGAGATAAGGGCGTCGAGTGTGCGACGACCAACGGCCAGATCTCGCTGACGCTTCCGCGCGACGCAAAAGCGCGGGTCAGCGCGAGCGTCTCCAACGGCGACATCAGCACGAGCGGGCTCGAGGTCGCGACGAGCGAGAAGTCGCGCCGGAGGCTTGAAGGGACGGTCGGCGGGGGCGGCCCGATGGTGCGCCTCACGACCACGAACGGCGCGATCGACGTGCGGGGCCGCTGATCAGGCCGGACGCCGCTTGCGTATCTGAGCGATCAGCTTGGTCAGCACGTTGCCCGGGCCGACCTCGGCAAAATCAGTGACTCCGCGATCCAGCAGGTACAGCACCGAGTCGAGCCAGCGGACGGAGCTGCCAATCTGCCGGGCGAGCGTGCCCTCGAGATCGGCGCCGTACGGAGCGGCTGTCGCGTTGGCAATGACCGGAATGACCGGTGCCGCGAAGGTGAACTGCCTCAGAAACCCATCGAACTCGTCCTGAGTGGGCTGCATGTAGCGGGAGTGAAATGGCGCGCTCACGTTGAGCGGAATGACGCCGGCCGCGCGCTTCCTGAATCTGCGGCTTGACGGCCGCCAGGTCGTCTTTCGGGCCCGCGATCGACCGTCTGCTCGAACGAGTTGAAGTTGGCGACGTCGAGCCGGCGGCCGGCCTCGCTTGCCGCCAGGACCGCTTCGATCGCCGCCGGCTCCAGGCCGATGACCGCCGCCATGCCACCGCCGCGCACCGTGCCCATCAGTTGTCCGCGCTGCTGAACGAGGCGCAGACCGGTCGCGAAGTCGCACACGCCAGCCGCCAGCAGCGCGTTGTATTCGCCAAGACTGTGTCCGGCAAGAAACGCGGGCGCGGGCGTGCCGTCGTCCATGCCGCGCGCGATACGTCATCGCATTCACGACGAACAGCGCCGGCTGCGTGAATTCCGTCTGGACGAGCTGCGGCTGACGGGTCGTCGACGCACAGAGCTCTCGATCGAGTAGCCGAGAATCGCGTCGGCCTCGACTGGTCCAATCGGGATAGCGATCGAACAGATCCGCTCCCATGCCTTTTGACTGGGAGCCTTGACCGGGGAACACACAAGCGGTGGACATGATGGATGGACGCGATGCGGGAGCGAGCGGGCCGCGACATACTATCGCAATGCCGCCGCCGGCGTCATGTCCGTCCGCCGACGACGTGTCCGTCTGGTACGCGCACACCTCTGCGCTGTCGTCGGATCCGTCGGCGGTGATTCGCGCGATCGCGTGGCTGCAGCCCGAGCGAGCGGGCCCGCTTCGACCGTTATCGGTTCGACGCGGACCGGCTCATGTTCCTGCTCGGCCGCGTGATGGCGCGCGAGTCTGGTCGGCCGCGCGCTCGGCGTCGCGCCCGGCGCGTGGAGCTGGCGCGAGGGTCCGCACGGGCGTCCGGAAATCGCCGCGCCGGACACGCTCGCTCCGCTTCAACATCGCGCACAGTTCCGGCCTGGTCGCGTGCGCGCTCGCGCACGGACGCGACGTGGGCGTCGACGTGGAAGATCTGAAGCGCCGCCCGGTCGAACCGGCCGTCGTCTCCCGCTACTGTTCGCCGTTCGAGGCGGCGGACGTCGAGGCCCAAGGCGACGCGCTGGCACGACCGGTTCCTCGTGTACTGGACGCTGAAAGAGGCGTATCTGAAAGCGCGCGGGATCGGCATTTCCGTCCATCTCTCCGACATCAGCTTCTCGCTCGGTCCGTCCGGCGTCGACGGTGGCGTTCCTCGACTCGCTCGCCGGCACCGACACGCGCTGGCAGTTCGACCTGATGCACCCGACCGACCAGCACCTGCTCGCCGTCGCCGCCTCGACCACGGACGGCGTGCAGCCGCAGGTGGGGACGGGCCTGTTTTCCACAGATTGGCTGGTGTCGGGGACGAGTGCCTCAGAGCCGATCTGAGGCCTGTCCCCGAACGGCAAAACTGTGGAAAACAGGCCCGTCCCCTCGTTGTTGATGTCGCGCTCTAAACTGCTGGCTATCAGTGATTTGCACGTCGGACATCGCGCGAATCGGCTCGCGCTGCCGACGCTCGGGCACTATCCCGACGACTGGCTCATCGTCGCTGGCGACGTCGGCGAGCGGCCGGAGCACCTGCGATTCGCGCTCGAGACGCTCGTGCCCAGATTTCAGCAGGTCATCTGGACGCCCGGCAATCACGACCTCTGGTGCCCGCCCGACGCGTCCGATCGGACGCAGCGGCCAGGCGCGCTACGACGAACTGGTCGCCATCTGCCGCGAGCACCGACGTCCTGACTCCCGAAGATCCGTTCGTCGCGTGGCCGGGCGAGCCGGACACGGTGATCGTGCCGATGTTCCTGCTCTTCGACTACACCTTCCGTCCGCCAGAGATCCCTGTCGATCGAGCGGTGGCCTGGGCGCGCGAGTCCGGCGTCGTCTCGGGCGACGAGTCGATGCTCCGGCCCGATCCGTGGCCGTCGCTCCCCGCCTGGTGCCACGCACGCGTGCGAAGCCACCGAGGCGCGGCTCGCGGCGCTCCCCGACGACGTCGCAGACCGTGCTCGTCAATCACTGGCCGCTTCGGTACGATCTGGCCCGGCCGCCGCGGATTCCGCGCTTCTCGATCTGGTGCGGCACCGCGCGCACCGAAGACTGGCCGCGCCGCTTCCGCGCACGCGCCGTCGTCTCCGGCCATCTGCACCTGCGCACGACGATCGTGCGACACGGCGTCCGCTACGAAGAAGTGTCGCTCGGCTATCCGCGCGACTGGCGCCAGGATCGCGGCATCGACTGGTACCTGCGCCAGATCCTTCCAGCGGAACCCGGCCGCGCGCACGCTTCGTTCCGCCACGCGATCCCTGTCGATCTGATCGACAGTTCCAGTATCATGGCGGCCGATGCGAAAACTCCGCGTGCTCGTCCTGATGCATCACTACCTGGTGCCGCCAGACGACGTCAGCGGCCACGATCTCGCGACCGCCCAGTGGAAGACCGAGCACGACGTGCTCAAGACGCTGCGCGACGATCTCAAGCACGACGTGCACGCGCTCGGCGTGAAGGACGATCTGGCCGCCATCCGTCAGGCGAACGACGAGTTCAAACCGCACATCGCGTTCAACCTGCTCGAAGCCTTTCACGAGGTCGGCACGTTCGACCAGAACGTCGTGTCGCTACCTCGAGCTGCTGCGGCTGCCCTACACCGGCTGCAACCCGCGCGGCATGTTCCTGGCGCGCGACAAGGCGCTCTCCAAGAAGCTGCTGCACTATCACCGCATCCCGATTCCCGACTTCACGGTCGTCGTCGCGCGGCCGGAAGGCCAGGCTGCCCAAGCGCCTGAGCTTCCCGGTCATCGTGAAGTCGCTCACGCAGGAATCCTCGATCGGCATCTCGCAGGCGTCGGTCGTGGACGACGCGGCCAAGCTCGAGGAACGGGTCCAGTTCATTCACGAGTCCATCAAGACCGACGCCATCGTCGAGCAGTTCGTCGAGGGCCGCGAACTCTACTGCGGCGTGATCGGCAACCAGCGCCTGCAGGTCCTTCCGGTCTGGGAGATGACGTTTTCGCGAACATGCCGGAGGGCCAGCACCGCATCGCGACCGAGCGCGTGAAATGGAGCGCGAAGTATCAGGAGAAGATGGGCGTGGCCACGGG
>CAWBZK010000011.1:0-359447 GCA_963793255.1 uncultured Acidobacteriota bacterium | reverse complement strand
TGAGTTCAGATGTCCCGCGTCAGCGAATACCCGCAGCAGACGGCCGTCCAGGTCTGGTACTCGGCCAGTCTCCCGTTGCCTGGTCCGGGCACGTCGGTGCCAGGTTCATCACCGTTCAGATCGACCGAAGCGAACGCCACGTAAAGCCGGCCTGCGAGTTGCTGAATGTTGTACGGGCTGAGATTCGACGGAAGATCGGGAGGCAGTTCGAACGGCACGCTCTCGCGTGATATCCGTCCAGCGATCGTCGAGCACACGTATCGTGCGGTTGTGAAAGTCCGCGACGTAAAGCCGATTCTTTCGTCGAGTCTCGGCGGACATGGCGACGCCCGTGAAGGCGGGGAGGAGCGGGATTGCCTTGCGTTGGATTGCCGCCGTAGTCGGAATAGTCCTTCACGATGACGCCACTGATCCATGCTTTCTGCCGGTACTCGATCGCCATGCGTGAATCGTGCCTTCCGTCGTGACGAAAACGAACTTCGCAGGCCCCGAGATCGTGCCGATGGGCACCGGGGTTCCGCTGGTGAGATCGCTCGCCCGGCCGCTGACGGGAAACTCGACCGGCTGATTGGGGAAGTCACTGGCGGCGTTGTAGACCTGTCCGGTCACGTTCGCCAGTCCGTCCTCATCTGTACGTAAGCCGCGCGCTGTCCAGCGCGACAATCTTCAACCCGTCCTGGTGAAGCGGCACCCCCTTGGCATCTCCGATGTAGGTGGACGTGCTGAGATTGCCGGCGTTGCTGATCCAGATGTGCCCTCCTGCGCCAGGCGGTCGCAACGCGATGCCCCAGGGGTTGATCATCCGTCTGTCGACCAGTCCGCCCGCCGCAAGTTCGGGCCGGTTGGCAGCCAGTACCGTCACCGTGTACCACTCCTGTATTGACGCCAAGTGTGGCGAAGGCCCGCATGCCACGGAGCCGAGAGCGAGCATGGCGAGGACTGGACTCTTTCCCATACCCGCGAAATCTATGTAATGGCCGCGACGACGCTGTAACGTCCGCCGTGTAAGCGGCGGGGCGCCGTCTCGGTGACGGTCGCATGAGTCGCGGATTAGGGCGCTCTACATCTTCTTCCGCCGGTAGACGGGCGCGTGCGGCGGCCCGTCCAGGTCGTTCTTTGGGATGTTCCGACTGTGTCGGCAATGATCGCAGTGGAAAAACCACACGCTGGAGTTCTGGCTTGCGACGTCGAGTAGGCGAACTTGCCGCTCTCGACATCTGGGCACCGTCGAATGGCCATGGCAACCACCCTCGCGCGTCACAACGTTCGCGCTCGCTCTGGTGGTTACACGTCCTCAGAGTCGACGGCGAATCTCAGGAGAGACCGCTAGTCTAGCGCAAGGCTCGGCCTTGAGCGGGCTCAGAGGTCGCGGACAGGGCGCCCGCACAGACATACATGCAGGACCGGTCCGCCGAGCGCACAACGGAATACAGAATCGCGACCCCGGGGAGGCGCATCAGAAAGAGGGTGCCCGACAGGGTGTCCGAGCACTCGCGGGAACAGCAAAGTGCAGTCTCTAACGAAAATCGTTGGTCGACGTTTAAGAAGAAGCAAGTCGCGCCGCAAATGGTTTCAGTAATCCGCGTTTCTCTGGGGCACGGTTTTTGCGACTCCGCCGTACTCGGGGGCGAGTAATTGGAACGTCGTGCGTCCGTGCGGATTACTGAAGTCCGAGATATCTTCGGCGCCCTTCTCCCCCTTGGCGAGCCACTCGTCATTCATGATCTGAGCAGGGGAGGCTTCGGCGTCATCTCGCCTTTCGAGTTCTTGCCTGACACGGAACACCGGTTCGCCTTTGTTCTGCCGAGCGGCCACTGGGTTCGCGTCAACGCGAGCACCACACATTGCGAACGTATCGAGGACGTAAGCGGCGACGCACGTTATTGCGCCGGGTTCTCGTTTTCGTCGGCAAGTCCCACAGATGAGCTGGCGCTTGACGTCCTTGCGGATACCGCGAAAACCTACCTCACCAGGTCATCGGCCCAGCCTCTGCGACGAATCTGAATTCCACCGACCGGCGAAGAATCCGAGGTTGCGGGAATCGAAGACTCATTCACAAGCTGTTCACGTCCGAAAGAACCAGATCTCTTCACCGCCGAAGTAGCTCGAAATCAATGGTACCCGTTCCCGCCGAAGCCACTGGCCTTGGCCTGGTATCCGACGGCGGACGCTATAATTCCCATTCCTAGCTTTAAGCCACACAACAAGTAGCGGCCCGGAGACATCTGTGAGTGTGATCGCGGCCGGCGTCGGGTTGTTCGGGAAATCCGGATCTGACGAGTTTCCGATGACGGTCGCACCCGCGATCGCCCGATCGCCTTGAGCCGTCCGCTCGAACACCCGCCCGGAGAGGAAGATTTCCGCGACCGGCATCGAGGGCGGTACCCCGACGTCGATAGAACCGAGCCTGACACGACGTGTGCGTCCAGCGTTGTTTCGGATCTCAGCAGGGTTCCGGCGTAGCAAGGCTGGTAATAGCCCGGCGCGTCGACTCGGACCTTGAATTCAACCCGGCGCGTCGACTCGGACCTTGAATTCAAGGCCAACGGCGTTCGACTGTCTTCTAGAGGTGTAGCGGCCAACGGCGTCCGTAACGGCGCTTGGAATGGCATAGTCGGCCATGGGGGAAATATCCAGCGGCAGATTTGCTGCGGGCCTCCGCCCAAACGGCCCGTTCCCTCGAGCGGTTCCGGAGATGATCGGGCCGGTCAGGTCGGGCGTAGGGGAGGCCGGCGTATCCCCGCACGACGTCAAGAGCAGTGCGAGAGTGGCAAGAATCGGGTAGCTAACCGCCAGTCGCATGGCCACATCTTAGACATTCCAACGATTTCAGCAAGCCGCAAACCTGGTTGCTGCTGCTCGGCCACGGATCACCGCACGTCATTTGATCATCCTGTGTCCGACAACGGCCTGCCGCGGCCTGAAATAGCTCGGCTCGCTACCTGGTCCAAACGGTTATGAAGCCATGCACCAGCGATCGATGGACACAGGGGTGTTCAAGGGCACTCGGACAACCGGCGACGCCGGCCTGGTGTGTGACCTCAGCCGCTCAGGACGTCAGGAAGCTTCGCCATGAAGGCCCGCACCCGATCGATCTGGGCCGTCGTCGAGATGAACTCGAACGCTGTTGCGCTGATCGCGCCGGTCTCCCCCTCGAGAATCGCCGTCAACGCCGCGGGCAATACGGGACATTCATCGAGCACGCCGAGCAGGCTGGTCCAGGCAGGCACGTCGAGCATCGCGAGCGTGTCAAGGGCACCGCGCGCGCGCCAGGGCGTGCCTGCGCGCCGCTGCTTCACGAGCTCGCGCCGCAGGGCACCCAGTCCACGCTGGATGTCCTTGTCGACAGACCGGAGATCCCTCAGCGTGGCGATGAGGTGCTCAGCTGCGAACAGGCAGACGTCCTGATGCAACACCGTCCAGCCAACTTCGAATGCGCTGACGAGGTCGTGGTCCACCAGGAATGTGCGGGGCATCTTCATGTCCAGATCGCCCGCAGACGCGGACACGCGCGATTCCGCGTCAACCCATCGAGCCGGCCAGTGCTCCAGCCCAAGGTTGCAGATCCCGACGGACGCCTCTGACGCCTCGTGCGCCGTAAAGGATCGTGACTGTACCGACGAGCCCACCATGAGCGTATTGGCGAGGAATGCCAGCTCTCGACTCCGCCTGAGGTACGCGGAGTCGTGATCGCGGAGATACGCCATCAGCGGCTGAATGCTCGTGAAACGCGACGGGTCCGACTGTGGCCCTTCGAGCAACGCGCGAGGATGACTTGGGACCAGGCCCACCTCGGCGAGGAGCGCCGCGTCGTCGAACGCTCTCTGGAACAGGTCCGCGATCGGAAGTCCTGGCTCCGTGTCGTCCGCGGCACGAAAGTACGCGGTGGTGATTGGATTCGTCTCCGACTGCCAGCGTTTCGGTTGCCTCGCCATCTCGAGAAACGCACGCGCGTCAGCCGGGGTGCTGTATCCCTGCCGGGAGCGCCGGATCTCACGGTCGAGGGCTACGCCATAGAGCAGTTGCTCCGGCTCGGTGAGGAGGTTGTCGAGCCCATCGACTTCAGGTGCCGAGTTCGACAACCGGCGGCAGCCCCGCATCACCGCGTGAAAGCGGGCGGGATAGTCCGCTTCGAGCACGATGAGCAACGAGACGATCGCATCCCATGCGTCGGGCCTGATCGCACGCACGAGATAGCCACCCACCTCGCGCGCGAAGCTCTCAGCCGGCGCCGGCTCCACGTCAGAGGATTCATCAGCGAGTGACGCGGGCACGGCGATCGCCGACAGATCGAAGACATGGACGTATTGTGAGAGGCCCGCAAGCACGAGACGTTCGTCGAGCGCCGCCACGATGCGCGCCGCGACGGCTTCACCGGTGTCCACCAGGACTTCGAGCCATTCTCCGAAGCGGTCCGCGTCGAACTGGTCGTCGAGCCCCGGTTGCGCATGGCCCCACAAGTCGACATCGAGCACCGCCGTCAACTGTCCTGGTGTCGCCAGGGCGACGAGCTCGCCAGAGGCGTGGAGGCCGTCCCGCTGAATCAGCTGATGCAGCGTCCATGGCGAGAGCTGAGGCACCAGTCGATCGAGGTGCGGGCCGCTCCCGGTCGTGGCTTCAATCGCGACATCGACGCCTGGACCCCTCGGCCTTCCGTAGACAGTCGAGGTCGTGATGCGGCGAGAGCGTCCTCCGACACATCCCCGGAAGGCATCTGGAAGCGTAACTGCGGACGCGGACGAACCTCTGTCACGTTTGGCACAGATCACCCGATGCAGAAAAGACATGCCCGTTGCACCAGCGTGCGCGCGAGCGTGGGCCGGTTCCACGCTGGCCTGTGTTCATCCATGCCGGTTTGAAAGGTCGGTTGGATTCGATTCTTGAACCGGCCCAGGCGGGAGGTAGCCTATGCCCCGCGTGACGATACCGACCGGCATCTTCGGGCCGGACGGGCGAGAAGAGGAACTCAGCGAGTTCCTGTGCGATGCGCCCGATTGCCCGAACATCGCCACCGAAGCCATCGGATGTCTCAGGGAGTTTGGCCTGTCCGCGATGATGTGTGCGGAACATGCGGGCACGCGTGGCGCACGGTCGACTGCGACTCGGAAAACGCGAGATGACGAGTCGCTCTAATCGATAGCGACATAGACCGCGACACTGGACCGGGGGATACGCCGCACGCTGTGCAATAGAGGACAGGAAACAGCCGGCCCCTATCGTACGGTCTGAGCATGATCCGTCAATTCTGCGAGACGTGCGGACGCGAAGGTCGCTGGCTCGAATACTCCACCGACCAGGCACGCCTGGACTACTACCGCTGTGGCGACGGCCACGTCTGGAGCATCCCGAAGAACAACCCGAAGGCGGCGCAGACTCCCGTCACGCGCCAGGTGCCGGGCCACGCGACGCAGGCCGGCCGCTAAACAGGCGCCGAGTAGTGCGCGCGGACCCACGCCTCGAAGCGATCGCACATGGCCTCTTCGCCTTCGCTGGAATCCGCGATCACTTCGGAACCATGAACGACGCGGATGTCGGCGTTGAGGTTCGCGGGCACCCGTTCGGGATACTGGCGGGTTGCCGCCGATCGCATCATCTCGTCGGCTCTGGCGCAGGCCTCCTCCACTGAATCATTGCAGTCGTCTGCGAGAGGCCGGGCCGAAAAGCCGTCGCCCGTCAAGCTGCGCAGCATGCTGTTGTGATCCACGCTATTGCCGGGCTCCCAATAATGCGCGGCCAGCGCGGGCCCGATCGCAGGGTTGTCCGTGAGATAGCCCAGCTCGCCGAGAAAGTGCGCGCGGGTCTGCGAGACCGCCATCAGCGCGAGTAGATATCCCTGATACGAAGCGGCCGATTCCTGGTTGAGCAGGTGAGGAATGGCCAGCAGCGGCCGCGGGCTCTCGACGCCGAGGACCCGCCGCTCTGTGTCGCGCGCCAACCTGAGCACGGCGTCCGGTGTCAGGTCGTCGTCAGACATCTGATACAGCGCGGACTCGAAGTAGGGCACGACGGCAATCGACCGCGCGTCGAAGGCGCGCATCGGCTGGCTGCTCGCGATCCGCTCCATGATGAGCGCGGGCGGAATCGCGCGGCCGTCGGGGGTTGTCGCGTAGCGCATGAGCCAGTCGGCGTCCGACACGCAGACTGTCGCAGAACATCGATTGCGTCTCCGCGTACGCCATCGAGGTCGGCGCGTACTCCTGCGAGAAGCAGGGCGAGTTCTGGACCACGTTCGCGAAGTGCGCGGCGTGGCCGCCTTCATGGAAGAGCGTGTTGATCGCGCGAAGACCGCTCCCCGTCTGATCCGGTTTCGCCTCGGCCGTGAAGTTGATCGCCGCCGGCACCCACTGGCCATCCTCCGCGATCCAGCTGGGCACCGGTCCGTGGCAGAAGCCGTTCTGGTGTTTGCCGGGCCGCTCGAGCAAGTCCAGCTGCATCGTCGCGCCGCGGAACTGGATGCCGAGACGCCGGAAGCTGTGAATCCACCGCCGCAGCGCGAGCCCGAACGGCATGAAGGGATCGAGGCGCCGGATCACGTCACCCGATGCAAAGAAGCGGAGATTCCAGGGCGCCGTGGCGTCCTCGCCGTGCTGCCGGCGAAGTTCGGCGAGCGCGCGCGCGTTGGCGGCATCCGTCCGCCTGACGAAGTCGTCGAGAATCCGCAGGAGCGCCGTCGTCTCCATGCGCTCGGTCTTCTGCACCTTCAGCTCGAAGTAGTTGTCGTAGCCGAGCGCTCGCGCGAAACGATTCCGCAGCGCCACCAGCTCGAGAAAGCCGTGATCGAGTACCCAGTGCTCGATGTCACGGAGCGCGTCGAATGAGCTTCGCCGGCGCGCCTCGACGCGATTGGTCGCCAGGTTCGTGGCGAGCATCGGGAGCGATGCGACTTCAGACTCGCCCTTGTCATTGAGGTGCCGCGGTTCGTGCCCGCGCTTCAGTTCGAAGAGACGGGACTCGGCGTCCACGATCTCGCGCATCTGCGTGCGACCCTCGGGGCTGTCGATGATGTTGGCTTCGAAGACCGCGAGCCAGCCGGTGAGGCCGTGCAGCAATGCATCGCGTTCCGGACCCGCCGGCTCGGCGCGCAGGGCGCCCAGCTGTTCGCGCGTGTCGGCGAGCTTGGCCGGGTCGGCGATGAATTCCTTGTAGGCGCTCTCGGCGCGGGCGAAGCCCTCGTGGTCATCGCTCGTGGCCATGTACGTCGCCCAGAAGAGATCTTCCTTCGTCTTGTGGACGGCCAGATAGGCGTGGTTCAGGTAGTCGAAGTAGTCGCGTGCCCTCTGCATGGCGAATACTTCATCTTGCCACGGCCGACGGGGACTCCGTTTCACTTCGCCGGATTCAGGATCTGCGTGAACAGATCGACTGCACGGCCGCAATCAACGCCGGCGCACTGAAAGGTTTCGGGACGTAGCAGTCGAATCCCGCGGCCAGCACGCGAGCCCGGTCGTCTTCGCTCGCGTAGGCGGTGATCGCGGCCGCTGGAAGCCGTGTACCTGACGAGGTATCGCGGCGACGCAGTTCGCGGATCAGGTCGAATCCATCCGAGCCCGGCATGCCAATATCCGCGAGCACGGCGTCGGGCCGCCCGACATCCAGCCGTTCGAGCGCCTCAGGCACCGATGACACCGCGTCCACGTGGGCACCCAGAGACGACAGCAGAGTCGACATCAGATCGCGCGTGTCTTCGTGATCGTCGACGACGAGCAGCCGATAACCGGCGAACGGCGCCGCCGTGAGGTCCGCTGAATCGTCGCCGACAGCCCGATCGCGCCCGTCTCGAGTCGCCAGCGCGGTATCTATGAGCGCCGGCAACTCGACCGTGAATGTCGATCCGCAGCCAGGGCCCGAGCTGTCGGCTTTGACGGTGCCCCCGTGAAGCTCGACGAGGTGACGGACGATGGCGAGGCCGAGACCGAGCCCGCCATGTTGCCGGCTGAGTGAGCCGTCCGCCTGTCGGAACCGTTCGAACACATGCGGCAGGAAGCGCGGATCGATGCCGGCTCCGTCGTCACGCACTCGCAGGCACACCCTGCCATTCGATCCGTCGTCGAGTTCCGCGGTGACCTGACCACCGGACGCCGTGAACTTGACCGCATTGGCGAGCAGGTTCCACGCGACCTGCTGCAGCCGTTCGGGATCGCCCTGAACCACCCGGTTGGACGCCGCGAGCCTCGAGAGGAGTTGAACCCCCTTGGCCACGGCCGCCGGCCGCACGGCGTCGAGGGCCGAGCCCACCACGGTTTCGAGGTCCACCGGCCGCAGGTTCAAGCGCACGCCGCCGGTGATGATGCGCGACACGTCGAGGATGTCGCCCACGAGTTGCGCCTGGAGCTGCGCGTTCCGATCGATGACCTCGAGCGCACGGCGCGAGCTTGCCTGGTCCATCTTCCCGTCGAGGAGGAGTCGCGTCCAACCGACGATCGCGTTCAACGGCGTGCGCAGCTCGTGCGACAGCGTGGCGAGGAACTCGTCCTTGGCGCGGTTGGCTTCGCCAACGGCCGCCTGCTCGCGCATGCGGCCGATGAACTGGCCGATCTGATTGCCGACGGCCGACATCGTGAGAAGGAGGTCAGGATCCGGCGGCAGCACCCGTCTGTTGAAGCACTCGATCACGCCGAGCACCTCGTGGCCCAACCGAATCGGAAATCCGAACGCCCCGTGCAGTCCGGATGCGCGTGCGACCGGCGCCCGCGGGAAGTTGGTGTCCTCGGTGACGTCTGGAATCCATTGCGCGTCGCCGGACGACCAGACCCGTCCCGGCAAACCGACGCTGGCAGGAAACTCGGTCGACTGCGTCAGGGCGACGAAAGCGGTCGCCTGCGTGCCCTCGTCGGTCCAGACGGCCAGGCACTGGAGCCGGTGACGCTCCGCATCGACCAGCCACAGCGCGGCCACTTGCCACTCGAGGTTGCGGCACACCGCACGCACGATCTCCGGCGCGGCCACCGTGAGATTTGGCGAGCGCCGCGAGGATCTCGCCGACGGAGTGCGCGGCCGCTCGACGACGGTCGCCGGTGATCCTCTCCGCCGTGGCGGCGGCGAGCACAAGGCCCGTGCCGCCAAGCACGCCCATGAACGCCTGGACCAGAATCAGGCTGTCATGAACATCCGGGCTCGCGAAGGGCCCGACGCCGCGCACCGTGTGCCAGATGCTCACGCCCGACGCGACGAACACCACGAGCGCCGTGGTTGGCTGACCGCTTCGCATCGCCGCGGCAATCACGAAGGGGAAGATGACGTACTCGAGCGGGTGCGTCGCCAACCCGAACGATTCGCTGAAGACGAGATGGGTCGTGAGCGCCACGCCGATGATGAGGAGAGACGCCTCGATCCACCGGTCGCGCGACCACGCACGCTGTCTCGTGACCGTCAGGATCACGGGACCGACGATGAGCGCACCGATCGCGTCACCGAACCACCAGTCGCGCCACAGAAATGAAAAGCGGCTCCAGGATTGCACCCCGGCCGCACAGAGCGTGATGACGCCGATCGAGGCGCTCAGCATGGAGCTCAGGCCGGCGCCGACTATCGTGTACGCGACGACATCATTGATGCGACGGAGGCTGTGGTCGAACTGCGGCAACCGGCGAAGCGTCCAGCCCGCGGCAACGGCTTCCAGCGTGTTTCCTGACGCGACCACAGCGGCGGTCCACAAGGGCGCGTCCGACAGGGCGTTTGCTGCAAACGCGCCGACCCAGACGGCAGGCCACATCGACACGCCGAGGAGGAGCAGCGCCGCGATCCCAATGCCGGTCGGCGCCCAAACCGTGCTGATCTGCTCGGCGACAAACGCGAACCTGAACCCGACAAGTGCCGCGGCGGCGTAGGCCACAGACACGGCCGCGCCGAGCGCGAGCGTTCGGCTACTGCCGGCCCCATTTCGAGTTCCGAGCCGCATCGGGTGCCGCGGCCGGATCCTAAATCGCGTCACTCACGCTGGACAGCGTGAAGTCTCGGACCTTGAGGGCCGGGGTGACGACAGGAATGCCTGCGGATCCGCTCTCGGCCGCCGCAACCCGCGTGGCGCGGCCCACCATGTCCACGTTGGCGAGGAGGTCCATCAGCGACTGATTGAATCGGAAGTTCGTCACCGGCCGGCTGATCCGGCCGTTCTCGATGAGAAACGTGCCGTCGCGCGTGAGGCCGGTGAAGGCGACGGTTCGCGGGTTGAGAGGGCGGATGTACCAGAAACGTGTGATCAGCACGCCCCGCTTGATCGACCCGATCATGTCTTCGAGGGTGGCGTCGCCGCCTGACACGATCACGTTCGACGGCGCCGCGCGCGGCGGTACGCCTTGCTTCATCGCCCAGAAGCGCGAATACGACAACGTCTTCAGCACGCCGTTCTCCACCCACACCTCGGGCGCGACGGGCTGACCACTATTGCTGAAGGGGTCGGTCTCCGCATTCTTCTCGGCCGGGTTGCTGGCGATCGTGACGCGCGAATCGAACAGCTTCTCGCCGAGGCGATTGCCGCCGCCGCGCTTCGCGAAGTACGAGCGGCCCTCGTCCGCTTGCCTCGCATCGAAGACCGAGGGCAGGCGCGAGAGCAGCATGCCCACGGCGGTTGGCTCGAGCACGACGTCGTACTTGCCGGGTTCGAGCGCGGTCTTGCCGCGCCAGTCGTTGCACTTGCGGAGCGCGTCCTCCGCGATCCGCGCGGATTCGATCGTGCTCCAGTCCGCGCCCTCGTCGCCGGCCCAGCCCGACGACTGTCCGTCACGCGTGCGAATCGTCAACGTGGACGCGACGTCCGTGCCGGCGCGATAGGCAAACAGGCCGTTCGAGGTCGCGACGGCAGACGATCCGGCCCGCATGTCGATGAATCCGGCCGCGATCGCGCCCGCACGATCGGCCGCGCCGATCCCGAGCGACGCCGCCAGGGCTCGCGACTCGGTCGCCAGGTCGCCCGTGCTCGCGTAGTAGCCGCCAACGTCGAGGTACGTTCTGTTCGCCGAGCTCCGGCAGATATTCGGGATTCTCGGGCGCGAGCCTGGCGAGCGCCTCCGCGTCCCGGACCGCGCGCCGGAGCGAGTCGTCGTCCAGGCGGTTGGTCTCGACCGACGCCACGCGCTTGCCGAAAACGCTCGTCACCTGAACCGTCACGTCGGTCGTCTCGCCGGCCGTCGTGATGCGATTGATCGCGACTCGCGTGAAGCCGCTCAAGCCGGATTCGATGTTCACGCGGGTGTGGTCCGCGGTCGCGTACCCGAGAACCTTGCGGCAGAGCTGACGCGACTCGTCCGCCGTGAGCCCGTGTCGTCGAACCTGTCCGGCTTGCATGGTCACGCCGTGTTGATGACGTTCACGTTGCGGAAGAGCGCGATCGGGCAGCCATGGGACACGGCGTTCACCTGCTGCGGCTGACCCTTGCCGTCGTTGAGCGCCGCGCCGAGCCGGTAGGTACGCTTGCCCCCGACGAGCGCGAGCGAATTCCAGAAATCGGGCGTGCGCGCCTGATAGGCCACGTCCCGGAGGAGGCGCGTGCGCTTGCCGTCCTTGATTTCCCAGAACGCTTGTCCGCCGAACTGGAAGTTGTAGCGCTGCTGATCGATCGAGAACGAACCGTCCCCCTCGATGTAGATGCCGCGCTTCGTCTCGGCGATGACGTCGTCTTCGGTGAGCTCGCGAGTATTCGGCTGGAGGCTGACGTTCGGCATGCGCTGAAACGGAATCGATTTCCAGTCTTGCCCGAGCGCGGCGCCATGGCTCCCGCGGGTCTTCGTGATGTTCGAAATCCAGGGCGCCATGTCGCGCGTCGTCTGGTAGTTGACGAACATCCCCTTGTCCACGATGGGCCACGCCTGCGCCGGCACGCCTTCGTCGTCCCAGCCGCACGTCGCGCATCCGCCAGGTTCCGTGCGATTGCCGAGCACGGTCATGAACTCCGGGCCGTAGCGGAACTTGTTCAGCATTTGCTCGGGCGGCGACAGAAAACTCGTGCCGGCGAAGTTCGCTTCGAATCCCATCGCCCGATCCAGCTCCGTCGGATGCCCGATCGACTCGTGGATCGTGAGCCACAGGTGTGACGGGTGCAGCACGAGATCCCACACGCCTGGCTCCGCCGGCGCGGCCGTCAGCTTGGCCACCGCTTCCTCGGCCCATCGGTGAACGTTCTCGTCGAGCCGGACCGCGACGATGTATTCCCAGCCGGCGGCGCGGGGCGGGACCGAGCCGTTTCGTGTCTGGAAGTCGCTGTTGTCGTCGGACACGGCGGTCACATTGACGTTGGGGCTCATCCGCAGAAATGTCTGCTGAATCAGCGATCCGTCGGTCGTGCCGAGCAGCCGGGTGTCCTTGATCGACGTCATGCTCGACGTCACGAACCGAACACCCTTGACGCGCAGGGCCTCTTCGTTGGTCCGGAAGAGCAGCTGAGCTTTCTCTTCAATCGGCACGGTGAAGGGATCGATCTGGTGCGGGGTGATCCATCGGCCATCCGGGACCCTGGGCGTCGGCGCCAGGGGAGAATTCACCGGATTGACGCGGTTGTTGCCCGCAGCGATGCCCGCGGCGTGTTTCGCCGCGGCGGCCACGGCGTCCTTCGTGAGATCCCGTGTCGCGGCGAATCCCCATGAACCGCCGACGCGCGCGCGCACGCCGATACCGTAGGTCTCGGTCTTGGTGACTCCCGTGATCTGGCGCTCGCGTGTGGTGAGAGATTCGGTGTTGCCGCGCATGATCCGCGCGTCGGCGTAGCTCGCGCCGGCCGATCGTGCGGCGTCGAGGGCGAGCAGCACCAGGTCGCGCTCTGCCGCGTCAGGGCCTGGCGCCGCGGTCGTCTGGCCCGCCAGCGCGGCGTCCCAGCCGGTGGCCGCGGCCGCCACGCCGCCGGCCAACTTCACGAACTCGCGGCGATCGATCTCGCCGGACATATTGGTGGGCGAGTATAACTCGCTGATCAAGTTCGAACTGAGAAGTTAGAAGTCAGAAGCGACTGGACGACATTCTGACTTCTAACTTCTCACTTCTGACTTGATCTCGCCGTATCCTCAAGGCCAATCCGTTGCAGCAGGTCCCTGAAACGCGGCTCGGCGCGCAACGGATCGAATCCAGGTTCGACGCCGAGTTGCTGGAGGTGAGGGTCGCGCGCGCGGTAGGCGTCCTCGAGCGAGGCCAACGCCTGCTCCGGCTCGCCCAATGCCACGAGAAGGATCGCGAGCTCACTGGGCGAGACATTCTCCGTGCGGCGCCTCAACTCCGCCAACGTGGCTCGCGCGCGAGTTGTCTGACCGGCGCGCGCGTACGCCGCGCCGAGCGCGATGTGTGTCGGTGGCGTGTCGAGACCGAGCGTCGCGGCCTGCCCGTATGCGTCGATGGCCTTCGCGTAGTCTCCTTGCGCCATGTACAGGTGTCCGAGATAAAGATGCGCGTACGGATACCCGCGATCCAGCTCCAGTGTTTTCTCCAACGCCGCCCGCGCCTGATCGGGTCGACCGGCGGACGACAGGATGAACGCCAGCGTGGCGTTGACTCCCGGTGAGAGCGGGTCGAGTTCTCTCGCGCGCGTGATCTCGGCGATCGCTTGATCATGACGTCCCATCAGGCGGAGGTACGACGCGTACCAACGATGTGCGAGGGCGAGATTCGGATTCAGCTCGATCGATCGCTTGTAGCGTCGTTCCGCCTCGATCCATTCCCAGCTATAGGTCATCAGGTTGGCGAGCGCGTAATGACCGTCCGCCAGCGTCTCGTCCAGCTCGAGCGCCGTCTCGGCCGCCGCTCTCGCTCTGGGGAGATATTCGGTCGCTGACAGTTGACCGCTGTTGATCAGGCTCCGATAGATATCGGAGAGATCGGCATATGCCAGCGCATATTTGGGATCTGCCTCGATCGCCTGACGGAAATACTCGCGGGCTCGCTGCCGATCGTCGGTGCTCCCCTTCGCGCGGTGGAAATGGCCCCTGAGGAGCAATTCGTAAGCCCGGGCATTGACGGCTCCCGACATCGCCGTCCGCGGCGAATCGCGGGCGGTCTGAGGCACCTGCAATTTCGCGGCGACGCCTCGCGAGATCTCGTCCGGCACCTGCATCAGGTCCGCCGGCTTGCGAACGTATTGGTCGCCCCACAGGTGCGTGCTATCGGTCCCATCGATCAGCTCGACGCTGATGGTGAGGCTGTCGCCTCGTTCGACCACCTTGCCGGCCAGAATCGCGGCAACGTCGAGCGCGCGCGCGACCTCCCGCAGGTCGGGTTTCTGGCCCTTGTACCGCGACGATGAGCTGTTCGCGACCACCTTGATCCCGGGCAGCTCGGAGAGGCGGCTGATGAGCGCCTCGCTGATGCCGTCGGACAAGTACTCCTGCTCCGGCTCCGTGCTCGTGGTCTCGAACGGCAGTACGGCGATTGAGGTGATGCCTGGTGTCCGTTCCGCGGCGTACCACGCGTAGCCTGCCGCGGCCGTGACGGCAAGGGCGCCGATCGATGCGGCCACGACGGCCCAGGGCCGCCGACGTTCCATGGCGACCGGGGTTACGGGGACTGCGGGGACCGGCTGCGACACTCGGGCCTTCCAATGCCGCCGCAGCCTCGGTGACAGTCGCGAAGCGATCGGCCGGCTGCAGCGCGAGACATTTGAGAATCGCCGCTTCCCAGCGAGGATCGATGTCGGGGACGTGGATGCGGGGCGACGCCGGCGGCTCTTTCAGGCGTTTGGTGGCCGTCCGCATGGGCGTGTCCGACTCAAAAGGGCAGACGCCGGTCACGAGCTCATACAGCACCACGCCGAACGCATACACATCGGTCGCGGGGGTCACCGCGCCACCTTCGACCTGTTCGGGCGCCATATAGGCCGGCGTGCCGGAAATCGCGCCAACGTCGGTCAGCGACACCGCAAATGAGGAGGGACTGTCGCGAGTGCTTCGACGCGCCAGACCAAAATCGGTCACGACCACTCGAGGTTCCGACTCCTGATCGGTCGGGTCCACGAGCATCACGTTGTGGCTCTTGAAGTCGCGATGGACGACGCCGACGCGATGCGCCGCCGCGAGCGCCGCGGCCATCTGTTTCGCGAGGGGCAGGACCTCGGCCGTCGTCAACCGGCCGGTTCGATGAAGCCTCTCGGCCAGCGTCTCGCCGGACAGCAGCTCCATGGCGAGAAAGACGACCTCGTGCCCGGGTGCCTGACCGTCCGCTGGCCGATGCCGATAGACGTCGTAGATGCGGCAGACGTTCGGGTGTGTCACCTGCCGCGCGAGATGCACTTCGCGTTTGAACAGCTGGATCGAACGTTCGTCGGCGGCGATGGTGGATAGGATGGTCTTCAGCGCGACGTGTTCGCGCAGCTCCAGATCCTCCGCTTCATAGAGTTCGCCCATGCCGCCCCGAGCCAGGTAGCGCACGACACGAAAGCGAGAGGCCAGGACATCACCGGCCCGAAACGCGGGTTCCGGGAGGTCGGGGTCGTCGATTCCCGGCGCTCGCGTCTCACGGATGTCATGCGACGTCGATGGAAACAGCTCGGCCTCCTGGCGAAGGTCATGACGAATGGCCAGGTGGATTCGGACGCGCTCCATCACGTTGTCGGCGGTCAAGGGCTGCGTGATGAAGTCCACGGCGCCAGCGTCGAACCCCCGCGTCCGGTCCGGGGCCTCATGCGGGCGGGAGACGAGAATCACCGCCGCGTCGCGGCTCTTCGGGTCGTCCTTGAGGCGCCGGCAGGTTTCGTATCCGTCGATGCCCGGCAGATCGACGTTGACCAGGATCACCAGTGGCCGCACGCCTCGCGCCACGCCGATCGAGTCCTCGCCGTTCGGCGCCACGACGACGCGACCGAGCGAGCCGAGCATGCCGCGCAAGCTCGTCCAAACGGCGGGCATCGCCGTCGACGAGCAGGATCACACCGGCATCATTGGGGAGGGACATGGCGACGAGTTGGCAAGCACAGGATATTCCACGTGTGGTCTACGGACTGACCAAGACTGTCTGAGTCCTGGCGGGCTGGATCATAGGGCCGGTCGGCGGCTCCGGCTCGGGTCACCGCATATCGTGACGACCCTGACGACGGATGGTAGCAGGCGCGTCTGCCGCGCCAGTTGGATTTATTCGATGCGAAGCGCGGCGACGGCGTCCGTCCTCGCGGCTCGACGCGCGGGAACGAAACAGGCGAGAGCGCCCACACACAGAAGCGCGACCGAGACGCCGGCAATCGTCAGCGGGTCGGTCGGCTGAACCTCGAAGAGCAGTCCGCGAATCGACTGGCCGGCGAGAAGCGCGACGGCCACGCCGGTGGCCAGCCCGATCACGACCGGCATCATGCCCTGACGAATCACCAGGCCGAGCACTTGTGCCCGACGCGCGCCGAGCGCCATGCGAATACCCAGCTCGTTGCGACGGCGCACGACCGAGTAGGCGACCACGCCGTAGATGCCGAGGCTGGCCACGATGAGGGCGGATGCTGCGAATGCGGCCATCAGGATCGACTGAAATCGCCGGCGCGCGACCGACCCATCCACGATCTCGTCCATCGTCCGGATCGGCGCAATCGGCAGTTGCGCGTCCTGGCGGCGGATCGCCGTCCGAAGGCTGGACATCGCCCCGATCGGATCGCCGGTCGTCCGAACGACGACGGCCGCCCCGTCCGGGACGCGTTGCCAGTACGGATAGTAGGCGTGCGCCTGCGGATCCTCGTCCAGCGTCGCTCGCACCTCGGCGGCAATGCCGACGAGCGTCTTGATCTTGTCGTCTTCTCCCATGAAGAGGCGGCCGACCGGCGCAGGATCGTCGGGCCAGAGGAGCCTGGCCGCCTTCTCGGAGAGGACCGCGACGCCCCGGTCGCGATCACGTTCGTCGAACGCGCGACCGTGACGAATCGGGATGTTCATCGCCGCGAAATACTCCGGGCTCGTGTAGCGGTTGTTCACGGCATGCCGGCCTTCAGGCGACGCGCCCTCGAGGTAGATGGCGTCGTTCCACGTCTGGCCCTGTGTCGGCAAGGCGGTGATGATGCCCGCCGCCTCAATCCCTGGGAGGGCGTTCATCGTCGCCAGAAGCTGATCGAATAGCTGTGTCCTGACGGCGGGGTCGGCGTACCGGCCGCTCGTGAGGTTCACGTTCGTCGTCAGCACCTGGCTCGCGTCGAATCCCTTGTCCACGTTGAGCAGGCGCGTGAGGCTGCTCGTGAGCAGCCCGGCCACAATCAGCAATGCGGCGCTCATGCCGACTTCGAGACCGATGAGCCCGCGGCGAAGACGCAATCCGCCGCGTGCTTCCGTGGTCGTGTGGCTGCCCGCTCGCAGAGCGGCTTGCGGGTCGAGACGCGAGAACCGCCACGCCGGCAGCACTCCGAAGAGAATGCCGGCCAGGACCGTCAGAACGAGGGCGAACAGAAGGACGTGCGTGTCCAGGCCCACTTCGTCCAGCCGCGGGATGTCGATCGACGTGGCGCCGACGAGCAGCGTCAGTGCCCAGCGGGCGAGGATCACACCGAGAATTCCCCCCGAGACCGAAAGCAGCAAACTCTCTGTGAGCACCTGGCCGAACTGGCGCGTGCGGCTCGCCCCGAGCGCCGTCCGAATCGCGGCTTCGCGCGCGCGCGACGCCATGCGCGAGAGCAGGAGATTGGCGAGGTTGAGGCAGACAATCAGGAGCACGGCGCCGACGGCTGCGGCCAGCATCCACAGCCCAAGCCGCGCGTCACCGGTCACGACCTCGTGGACCGGGATGAGCGTGGCCCTGAGATTGGCACTGAGACCCGTCGGCCGGCGGAACTGCGTCTGCGCCGCATTGATTTCATTGAGGGCCTGCTCGACGGTGATGCCGCGCTTCACACGGACCGCGGCCGAGTAGTTGAAGTTGCCATTCACCCGCGCGAGCTCCTCCGCGCTCAGCACGAGCGGACGGTAGATCTCGAACCGAACATCAAAGCCCGGCGCGAAGGGCAACCGAAACGACGAGGGAACGATCCCGATGACTTCGGTCGGTTCGCCATCGATCGAGATGTGCTGTCCGACGATGGCCGGATCGCCGTTGAAGCGCGTGCGCCACACCGACTCTTCGAGCATCACGACCCGGCTGTTGCCGGCTTGCTCCTCGTCGGCGCGAAACGAACGGCCGAGGATCGGCTCCACGCCAAACAGCGTGAAGAGGTTGTAGCCCACGTTGACGGACCGGAGTGCGGCGGGCTCGCCGCCGGCCAAGAGCTCCGCCCGGCCGCTCTGCATCAACGCCACGTGCTCGAGCGAGGGACATTCGACGGCCCACGCGCGCGCATGCACGGGATTGACGGGGCTGGTGCCGAGACTGGTGAGCTCGCGCGCCACGAACACCGCATCGGGATCGCGATAGGTGAGCGGTGTGAGCAGCACGCCGTTGACGAGTGAGAAGATCGCGGTGTTGGCGCCGATGCCGATCCCGAGCGACAGGATCGCGATGGCCGCGAAGCCGGGGTTCCGGCGCATTCCGCGCGCCGCGTACCGAACATCCTGGAACACGATCTCCAGCAGCGGCAGCCGGCGCTGATCCCGATAGCTTTCCTTGGCAGACTCGAGGCTTCCAAACCGGAGTCTGGCTCGGCGAGTCGCCTCGTCCCGCGGCACGCCCCTGCGGACTTCATCGTCGACCATCAGCTGAATGTGCGACGAGAACTCCTCGGAAAGCCGACCGTCAGACTGCCGTCGAACGAGGCTTCCCAGCAGCCGACTCCAGGTGCGGCGGAGCGCGCGAGTCATGACTTGGTCTCCTTCAGCGCCCCCTTGAGAGCAATGAAGCGGGCGACGATGCCGGTCGTCTGTGTCCACTGGGTGACCGTGGAGGCGAGCTGTTTCTGTCCGGTCTTCGTAATCCGGTAGAACCTCGCCCGGCGGTTGTTCTCGGAGACGCCCCATTCCGACGCGATGGCGCCTTCCTGCTCGAGTTTGAGAAGGATGGGATAGAGGGTGCCGTGATTGATCGACAGCAGGTCGTCGCTCGTCTGCTCGATGCGCCGCGCGATGCCGTATCCGTGCTGCGGTCCCATGGCGTTGAGCGTCTTGAGGACCATCAGCGCCAGCGTCCCCTGCCAGACGTCGGTCTTTGGTGCTCATATTGGTTTCCCAGAGGAGTATGCACGGTCTCGTGTGGGAAGGCAATAGGGGAGAGCTCTAGACCGATGCCACCTCGGCGCGCGTGAGCCGGCGCCACTTGCCGGCCGGGAGCGTCCCGATCGCAATCGGCCCGATGTTCACGCGAGCCAGCTTGACGACGCGCGCGCCGACGGCTTCCACCATGCGACGTACCTGCCGGTTGCGGCCCTCGGTCAGCGTGATCTCGAAATACGTCTGGCCGCCAGAATCGCGGACGCGGGTGACCAACGCCGGCCGTGTCGGGCCGTCCTTGAGTCTCACGCCATCGCGTAGCTTCTGAAGTTCTTCGTCGGTCAGCACGGTCGACGCTGTGACCAGATACGTCTTGGACACGTGCGAGTCGGGGTTCGTGACGCGCTCGGCAAACTGGGTGTCGTTTGTGAGCAGTAACAGGCCGGACGTGTCGAGATCGAGACGCCCGACAGGAGAGACGAACGTCGTTGACGTCCGGGATCAGGTCGTAGACGGTCGGCCGTCCCTGCGGATCCTTGTAGGTCGTCACATACCCGGTCGGCTTGTGCAGGAGCAGATAGACGCGCTCGCGCGCGACGAGCGGCTTGCCGTCGAGGTGCACGCGATCGCGGGCGATGTCCACGCGGCGATCGGGATCGCGTGTGACCCGCGCGTTCACGGCCACGCGGCCCGCGAGAATCCAACCGCGTGCTTCGGTGCGAGACCCGACGCCGGCCTTCGAGAGGACGCGGTCGAGGGATTTCGGCGGGCGCGTTGGCGGCGTCACGACCAGCTAGACAGGCGGTGGATTCCGCTCCGCGAAGTCGCGCTGATGCCAGTACGGATAGACGAGTGGCGTCGCGCTGGCGGCGTCGAGTTTCGCGATCTGCTCGGGTGAGAGCGTCCAGTCCGCCGCGCGAAGATTCTCCTGGAGCTGTTTCTCGTTCCGCGCGCCGATGATCACGGTCGAGACCGTCGGCCTGTTCACGACCCAGTTGAGCGCGACCTGCGGCAACGTCTTTCCCGTTTCCTTGACGACCTCGTCCAGCGCGTCGACCACGCGGTAGAGATAGTCCTCGTCGACCTGCGGGCCCTTCTCGACGACGACTGGCGTATGCAGGCGGCTGATTTCCGGCTTGGGCTGCCCACGGCGAAGTTTGCCGGTCAGACGCCCCCAGCCGAGCGGACTCCAGACGACACAGCCAACCTGCTGATCGAGGCCGAGCGGCATCAGTTCCCACTCGTATTCGCGGCCGACGAGCGAGTAATAGGCCTGGTGCGCAACGTAGCGCGCATACCCGTGCTTGTCCGACACGGCCAGCGACTTCATCAGGTGCCAGCCCGAGAAATTCGAGCAGCCGATGTAGCGAATCTTGCCGGCGCGCACGAGGTCGTCGAGCGTGCCCATGACCTCGTCGACCGGCGTCGTCAGATCAAAGGCGTGCAACTGATAAAGATCGATGTAGTCCGTCCCGAGCCTTCGCAGGCTCGCGTCCACGGCGCGAATCAGGTGGTAGCGGGAGGAGCCCACGTCGTTCGGCCCGTCGCCCATCCGGAACGTGCCCTTGGTCGAGATGATCGCGTGCTGGCGCCGCGTGCCGAGCGCCTTGCCCAGAATCTCCTCCGCCAGCCCGTGCGAATAGACGTCGGCGGAATCGAACATCGTCACGCCGGCGTCGAGGCACATGTCCACGAGACGCGTCGCATGCGCGACGTCGCTTTCACCCCAGCCCTTGAAGAACTCGTTGCCGCCGCCGAACGTCACCGTGCCCATGCTCAACACGGGCACCTTGAACCCCGATCCACCTAACCGCCTGAATTCCATCCAACAATCATCTACCACCTTGTCAGCGGCGGGGCTGCCCGGGCCGGAGATTGGTCGTCGGTCTGACGTCATTGAAGTCCGGCATGTAGGTGCGGAGGCCGCCGGCGGGCGTGTTCTTCGAGTAGCCGGCAACCAGCTGCGTCTGATACTTCGCCGGGAAGAAGTCGAACGGATCCCGTTCGTCCGCGTCGATGAGCTGCAAGTCCGTGTTGGTCATGAGCAGCTTGCCGAACCGGATTTCGTTGCCCGCGAAGTACACGTAGTGGCGGGCGCCAGAGTCGGCAGGCGCGATCGGTACGTCCGCTTTCCCGCCCGATGACATCGTCAGGTTCAGTCGTCCGTTCGCCAGGTCGACCCTCGCGAGCCTCCCCACGATTCGCGGCGGCGGCAGGACCCGGCCTGGATCGATCAACACGTCATCGCCGTCGATCTCGACGCCGCGGCGGTCCTTGATCGTGACGACGTCGTCGAGGTCCAGCCCGAAGATGTCCATGAGCTTCTTGGACGGAATCCCGAGGAGGTGAGCCGATTCCGCGTGCAGTCGAAGGCGCCCATCCGGCGAGGCCGAGACGGTCGCGGCCATCGAGAAGGGCAGAGAAACACCCCCCTTGTGGAGTTTTCCCTTCTGCTCGAGACGGCCGTCTTCGACTTTCACCGTGATGTCGCTGAGCGGTGCACCCTCCCCCGCGAACACGTGATCGTTCAAAAGCGACGTCAGGCTCGGCATGGCCATCGTCATCTCGGCCGTCGACACGTGCAGCACATAGGACGCCGGATCGTCGAACACCGGCGCCTGGCCGGCCTTGACCGCCGTCATCTCGCCGCGCAGCCGGCTGATGTCCAGCGCGATGCCCTCGTCCATATGCAACCGGACGTTCTTCATCTCGATCTGAACGGGACCGTGCGCGGCGATTTCCTGCGTTGAGACGACGGCCGGTGCCTGGGACGAGGGCAACGGCGCCTCGCCACGCCGGCCGCAGCTGAACGCCGGCAGGCACATGGCCAGGAAGAGACAGGCGGTCCGTTGTGGTGACCGCATCGCGTCCATTGGTTTTGCAAGTCCGATTCCAGAGCACGCCGGCAAGCCTCGGACGCCACTTCGCGTCCGTGAGTAGGCCGAAAAGGCGCTTTTCACCGGCTCTGCGCACGATCTACGCGCTGAGCACTGCATATTCCGGCTCAAAACGGCTCCTGACCCTGTACACTGACAGCGCCAGATGTGCTCGGTATTCGACCCAGCACCGAATCAGCGCCAGCATGAGGGATATGTCCAAAACCATGAAGAAGAAGCCGCTCAAGATCACCGCCGCCTCCACCCGCCGTTCCAGAAGCGACACCATCAAGCAAATCGCCGCCGGGACCGAACTCAAGCCCCGTCAGGTCAAGGAAGTGTTCGACACCTTGAGCCAGCTCATGGCGGCTGACCTCGGCAAGAAGGGCTGCGGCGAGTTCAATTTCAACGGACTCCTGAAGCTGAGGGCCGTGAACAAGCCGGCGACCAAGGCACGCATGGGCCGGAACCCCTTTACGGGGGAGCAGGTCATGCTCAAGGCGAAGCCGGCGAGCCGAAAGGTCCGGGCCCGTGCCCTGCGGCCGCTGAACTCGATGATCTGAGCTATGTAATTGCGATGTGAGCCGTCAGTGTCGGTAGGAGTGAATTGGATGCAGTCATGAGCTACACAGTGAGATTCGACCGGGGTAACCGGGGTTGGACGTGTTCAGTGTTTTCGCTGGACGGAAACGGACTGAAGCATGGTCCGACGGTCGCCACCGGGACGGGCAACACTCAGGACGCCGCCAGGGAAGCCGCACTGATGGCCACGTCGGACGCCGGGATTCGCGCGGCGCTTTCAGGAGCCGATCCCAGCCGCCCGCATTGGGTGCAGGGTGCGATCGGGGAGAAGCAGGAAGAGGCCAGAAAGGCCGCCGCGTTCGACGCGCGTGGCCGGAGGCCCGAGCGCCGATCCGCGACGAAAGCGTAAGAGACGTTGATCGTAGAACGCCGCCTGTGTGCGGCGTTCTACGACTTCAACGGGAAGCCGCCGCGGCGCGTTGAGCCGCGAGCAATCCAACCCTTGGGGCGATGATGTTTGGCGCCGGGAGGTCTATCCCGAGTCATTCTCGGGCGTCCCTGCTGCGCCGTCACCGCGACACACGCGGCTGACACACACCAAGCACGACGAGGCCTCTAGGGGGCCGGCACGCGGCCCGCCGGATAGCCGCGCTCAGCCAGCGCGTCTCGAAGCGCCCGCAAGCTCTCCTCGCACGGGCGCCACCAGCTTCTGCTTCTGGTCCAGCGACAGCGCCAGCGAGCGCACGTTGGTGTTACGACGCGACAGCGTGACCAGCTCGCCGTTGAGCGCCATGAACCGATCGAAGGCCGCCGTGGCCTTGGCCAGTTGCGGACGCGAGGCAGGCGCCACGAGAGTCGCCAACTCCGTCGAGCGAGCGCCGGGCGCGCGGCCTCGGCCTTGGCCATACGTTTCTCCATGACGTCCATGGAGGCGTCGGCCGGATCTGCGATGTGCGGCGCCTGGATGGCCTGAATCTCACGAACAGAGGCGAGGCGGACGCGGCGAGCGCTTTCACCTGCCACGTGTTCGCGGAGGCCGACGGCGTGAGCGGTCGAGCGCGTTCGCATGGCATCGGCGGCCTCCATCACCGGGCCGAACGCAAGTCGCTGGGCTTTCATGTTGGTTTGTTCGACGACGAGATCGAGAATCTGCGCGGTCCAGTTCTCGATACTCGGCGAACTGGCTGACGAACGCCTGCAAGCAGCGCGGTTTCCTTCGGGTAGTCCAGCTCCGTCAGAATCGCTTGCAGCGCATCGACGTCCTTCTGGACCGACTGCTTCGCCTCTTCCGCTTCCCGGGCCGCAGCGACGGCGACGGTATCGCTGTCGGCCATGACCGCCCGATTCGACGCGTCAGCCGCCTTGATGAACTGCACGAGCAGATCCGCCGACCGATGACGAGCGTCCGATTGGTGATGCAGCGCCGTGTTCACGTCGCCACAACCGACGGCAGAAAGCACGGCGGCAGCCACGAAGCGACGGAACTCACGCGATCAGAAGCTCGCATGTCAGTCTCCGTCTCAGGACCTCAGGTGGTTGGAGTCGACCGCGTGCCGCACGCGATCCGCGACCACCGTGACCTGCATGTCGCGCGCAAGGTCGACGAGTCGCTGCACCAGCGCCGAGGCGAACCACGATCGTATCGGGTTGCTGGGCTCGCGCATCACGAAAATCTGCGTGACGTGGTGTAGCCGCGCGTACGCCACGACCGCCTCGGGACATCGTCGCCTTGAAGTACCCGCGTGTCGATTTGCAGCCCTCTGCGCGAAGTTGAGCTGGCGTTCGAGGGTGCTGCGCTCGTCGGCGCCAAGATGCTCGAGCCCGGCCGTCTTCGAGACGCACACCGCCAGGCAATCAGCGCCGAGGTAGTCCGCGACGCGACGGCCGCGACGGATCAGCGCGGCGCTGCGCGGATCCGGCGTGATCAGCAGCAGCAACCGATCGGCAGCTGTCCCGGACGTCCGGCACGCGCCGGCTCTCGCTGGCGTACCGGCTTTCGACGGCATGCGCGGCTTGCCGCATCGCCAGCTCTCGAAGCGCCACCAGCGTCGGCTCGACGAAGAAATTCTTCAGCGCCGCCTCGACCCGCTCCGGCGGATAGACGACACCGCGCTCGAGCCGATTGAGCAGCGCCCTCGGCGTCAGGTCGACCATCACGACTTCGTCGGCCTGCTTGACCACCCAGTCGGGAACCGTCTCACGCACTCGCACGCCGGTGCTCTGCCAGATCTGATCGTTCAGGCTTTCGAGATGCTGCACGTTCATCGTGGTCAGGACGTCGATGCCCGCGTCGAGCAGCACGTGCACGTCCTCCCAGCGTTTGGAGCGAGCCGATCCAGGCACGTTCGTGTGCGGGAACTCGTCCACCACGGCCACCGCGGGGCGTCGCCGCAGGATTGCGTCGATGTCCATCTCCTCGAACTCGACTCCGCGGTACTCGACGATCTCGGCGCGGTATCGACTTCCAGGCCCTCGGTCGAGCGCCATCGTGTCCTTTCGGCCGTGCGGCTCGAAGTAGCCCACCACGATGTCGTCGCCGCGCTCCTTCAGCTGCATGCGCCTCGGTCAGCATCTGAAAGGTCTTGCCGACGCCCGCGGCGTAGCCCAGAAAGATCTTCAGTCGGCCTTTCATGCGCAGGCCGTTCGCGTCCGCGCCCGAGCCGTGAGCCATCGTGTCAGTGCGGAAACACCCGCACGTCGATGCCCTCCGCGTCGCGGATCAACCGATCGAGCGGCGTGCCTCCCAGGCGTTTGCGCCAGCCGCGGCGCAGGTTGTGGCCGACGAAGATCTGCGTGATGCCATGCTTGCGCGCATACGCCAACAGGGTCTTGACCGGATCCCGCCCTTCCAGCATCTCGATGTGCGCGCGTTGGGCCTGCGCGAGCAGTTCGTTGCGCGCGAGTGCGGCCTGATCGCTCTTCCGTGAGATCGCGCTGGCGCACGTACACCGCGAACAGCTCGCCGTGAAACCGGTCGGCGTTTCGCCGGCCGCTCGCGAGCACGGCCGCCGCGTTGGCACGCGGTGTCATGGCCGACGAGAATGCGCTCCTGTGAGCCCCATGACGACTCGAATCGTGCAGCCGCAGATACGCTTCGAGCTGCCGATCGACGACATCGGCCGTCAACAGCAGCGCGTGCGAGCGCAGCTGAGCGCCAGCTTGCGCATGTGTTCGGGCGGAGCCCGCGTCGGGCGGCGCATCGACGACCACCAGCTTCGTCCGCCGATTCGATGAACGCGCGCGGGACCGACTCCTCGCTGGCACCTCGCCGAGCACGCTCTGACGAAGTCCTTCTGCTCGTCGATGTACTCGAGGTTGATCGTCGTGATGACCGAGATGCCGGCGTCGACGAGCTCCTGCACGTCGCTCCTAGCGCTTCGCGTGGCGGCTGCCGGGCGGGTTGTCGTAGGCCAGGCCATCGATCAGGCAGACCTGCGGTTTGCGGTCGGAGCACGCGCGGCACGTCAATCACGTGGACGCCGCCGACGTCTTGGTCGGTATCCGTTCGAGGCCGCGGACGATGTCCGCGACCTCGGTCGGCATGTCGTCCTGGACGCGCGGCGACGACGACATCCTCGCCGCGGTCGCGCCGCCGGCGGCCTTCGTCGAACAGCCGGAATGACTTGCCGACGCCCGACGCGTAGCCGAGGAAGATCTTCAGCCGGCCGGCGCGGGCCGCGTGCTCGGCCGCCTTGATCTGCCGCAGCAGCGCCTCAGGATCGGGACGGGTATCAGGCAAGTCTGAGCGCCACGAGCAGCATGTCGATCGCCTTGATGCCGATGAAAGGCAGTACGACGCCGCCGGCCCCGTAGATCAGCATGTTCCGGCGAAGAATCGCCGCGGCGCCGAGCGGCCGGTACGCGATGCCGCGAAGCGCCAGCGGAATCAGCGCGATGATGATCAACGCATTGAAGATGACCGCCGACAGGATCGCCGATTCCGGCGTCGCCAGCCGCATGATGTTGAGCGGCGCCGAGTTGCGGCAGCGCCAGGATGAACATCGCCGGGATGATGGCGAAGTACTTCGCGACGTCGTTCGCGATCGAGAACGTGGTCAGGGCGCCGCGGGTCATCAGCAGCTGCTTGCCGATCTCGACGATCTCGATCAGCTTGGTGGGATTCGAGTCCAGGTCCACCATGTTGCCGGCTTCTTTTGCCGCCGACGTGCCGCTGTTCATGGCGACACCGACGTCCGCCTGAGCCAGGGCCGGCGCGTCGTTGGTGCCGTCACCCGTCATCGCCACCATGCGGCCGTTCGCCTGCTCCTTGCGGATGAGCTTCAGCTTGTCTTCCGGCGTGGCCTGCGCCATGAAGTCATCGACGCCGGCCTCCGACGCGATCGCGGCGGCCGTCAACGGATTGTCGCCGGTAATCATGACGGTCTTGATGCCCATGGCGCGCAGATGATCGAAGCGTTCGCGAATGCCGCCTTTGACGATGTCTTTCAATTGCACGGCGCCAAGAGCGCGGCCATTCTCGGCGACGACGAGCGGCGTGCCCCCAGCGCGCGAGATCTTTTCGACCACGGCGATGAGCTCCGCCGGCATCGTCGAGCCGGCCGCCTGCACCCACTTGTCGATGGCGTCCGCGGCGCCTTTCCTGATGTCCCGGCCTTCAATCGTGATGCCCGACATGCGCGTCTGCGCGGAGAAGGGCACGAGCACCGCGTCCCGGGACGCCAGCTCACGCGCGCGGATGTTGAACTTCTTGGCCAGCACCACGATGGACCGGCCTTCCGGCGTTTCGTCCGCCAGCGACGCGAGCTGAGCGGCGTCGGCGAGCGCCTGCTCGGTGACGCCTGGCGCCGGAATGAACGCCACGGCCTGCCGGTTGCCCAGCGTAATCGTGCCCGTCTTGTCGAGGAGCAGCGTGTCCACGTCGCCCGCCGCTTCGACCGATCGGCCCGACATCGCGAGCACGTTGTGCTGCACGAGACGGTCCATGCCGGCAATGCCGATGGCCGAAATCAGCGCGCCGATGGTCGTCGGAATGAGACAGACGAGGAGCGCAACCAGCACCGGCACCGAGACCGACGTCCCGGCATATTCGGCGAACGGCGCGAGGGTCACGACGACGAGCAGGAACACGAGCGTGAGCACGGCCAGCAGGATGTTGAGCGCGATCTCGTTCGGCGTCTTCTGACGGACCGCGCCTTCGACGAGCGCGATCATCCGGTCCAGAAATGTCTCGCCGGGATTCGACGTGATGCGGACGACGATCCAGTCCGACAGGACGCGTGTGCCGCCCGTCACCGCCGACCGATCGCCGCCGGCTTCGCGAATCACCGGCGCCGATTCGCCGGTGATTGCCGACTCGTCCACGCTTGCGACGCCTTCGATAATCTCGCCGTCTCCAGGAATCAACTCGCCCGCCTTGACGCGCACGACGTCGCCGGAACGCAGCGTGCCGGCCGGCACGATTTCCGTCGAGCCGTTGCGCACGCGCGTCGCCATCGTCTCAGCCTTGCTCTTGCGGAGCGTCGCGGCCTGGGCCTTGCCGCGCCCTTCCGCCATGGCCTCGGCGAAGTTCGCGAAGAGCACCGTGAACCAGAGCCAGAACGCCACCTGTCCCGTGAACATGGGGTGGCCGCCTCCGCCCATCAGTTCCTGGATCCAGATGATCGTCGTCAGCACGCTGCCAACTTCGACGATGAACATCACGGGATTCTTGACCTGCAGCCGTGGATCGAGCTTGCGGAACGAGTCCACCACGGCCCCGCCGACGATGCCGGGGTCCCAAATGGAGATGCGTGTGCGGTCGGTCATGTGACGGTCCTGACTATCGGCTGGCGGAGGCCGGCGTTGCCGGCGCGCCGAGCGCTTCATCGAGCGCCAGATTCAGTTTCAAGACGTTGACTCGTGACCGGCCAAGAAACCCCCACTGGGGCGGCTCGGTCAGCGCACCGACGAGCGTCTCAATCCGATCGACCGGCACCCCGCGCGCGGCCGCGACCCGCCGCGCCTGCAGCATCGCCGCCGCCGGCGGGATGTGCGGGTCCAGCCCGGCGCCGCTGGCCGTGATCATTTCGGACGGCACGTCGGCGGGCTGAGACCTGCTTCCTGCTTCACGATGGCGTCGAGCCGTTCCTGAACCGCCTTGAGATGGTCGGGATTCGATGGTCCGTAGTTCGAGCCACCGGTCGACGCCGCGTTGTAGTCCACCGCGGAGGGGCGAGGCTGAAAGTACGCCGGCTGCGTGAACTTCTGCGCGATCAGCGCGCGAGCCGACGACGGTGCCGTCGGCCCGCCGCAACAGGCTGCCCGCGGCCTGATCGGGAAACACGCGTTCGACCGACGCCCCAGAGCACGACGTGGTAGGCGCCCACGAGCGCCATCGACACGACCGTGAACATCACCGCACGCCGCAGTTCGCTGGCCATTGGCAGTCTCCCTACGAAAGCGCCAGGTGCTCGGCGATGGGTCCGAGCACCGCGACCGGCAGGAACATCAGCAGGCCGAGAATCACGATCACGGCCCAGAGCGTGAACCCGAACGTCGCGCTGTCCGCCCGAAGCGACCCCGTGGTCTCGGGCGACGCCGGCTTGGCGGCCAGCGCGCCCGCCAGCGCGAGCGGCGCGATGATCGGGATGTAGCGCGACAGCAGCATCACGAGGCCGGTCGAGATGTTCCAGAACGGCGTGTTGTCGCCGAGTCCTTCGAACCCCGAGCCGTTGTTGGCCGCCGACGAGGTGAACTCGTAGAGCATCTCGGAGAACCCGTGCGGTCCCGGATTCTTCAGCCATCCCGAGCGCCGCGCCGGGATCCGCGGTCGTCGCCCAGACGTAGCAGGCGACCGCCGTGCCGACGAGGACCGCCAGCGGATGCCAGAGCAGGGCGAGGCTGGCGAGCTTCATCTCCTTGGCCTCGACCTTCTTGCCCAGGAACTCCGGCGTGCGGCCAATCATCATGCCCGCGACGAACACGGCGACGATGACGAAGATCAGCATGTTGATGAAGCCGACGCCGACGCCGCCGAAGATGTTGTTGAGCCACATGCCGATCAGCGGCATCAGGCCGCCGAGCGGCGTCAGCGAGTCGTGCATCGCGTTGACCGAACCGTTCGACGTGACCGTCGTGGTCACCGACCAGAGCGCCGACAGGCCCGATCCGAATCGGACTTCCTTGCCTTCCATCGAGCCCGTGGACTGATCGACGCCCATCGCGTCAATCGCCGGATTGCCTGCGGCGTCGATCGCCGACGCCGAACGCCACCATGGGCAGATACAGCGCGAGCATCGTGGCGAACACGACCACCGCCAGGTTCCGGCGGCTCGACCATGACACCGAGCGTCCAGACCATGGCCATGGGAATGATCGCGATCGACCAGGTCTCGACGAGGTTGGTCAGCGGCGTCGGGTTCTCGTACGGGTGCGCGGAGTTCGGGCCGAAGTACCCGCCGCCGTTGGTGCCAAGCTGCTTGATCGACACGACACCCGCGGTCACGCCGCGCGCGATGGTCTGCGCCGGTCCCTCGACCGTCGTCGCCTGGGCCGCGCCCTCGAAGGTCATCGGCGTGCCCTGCCACATCACGATGACCGAGACCACGAGCGCCAGCGGCAGGAACACGCGGAAGGTCGCGCGCGTGAGGTCAACGTAGAAGTTGCCGAGCGACGTCAGCCGGTTCCCCGCCAGGCCGCGAATCGTCGCGATGCAGGCGGCGACGCCCGTCGCGGCGGTCACGAACTGCAGGAAGCTGATCACGAACATCTGCGAGAAGTACGAGAGCCCGGTCTCGCCGCTGTAGTGCTGCAGGTTCGTGTTCGTCGTGAAGCTCGAGATCGTGTTGAAGGCGAGCGTCGGCTTCCATGTTGCCGATCCCGTCCGGGTTCAACGGCAGCCAGGACTGCGGCGGTCACAATCGCGAACGTCGCGAGCCACATGACCACGTTCGAGAGGAGGAGCGAGCCCGAGTACTGCTTCCAGTCCTGGCCCACGGTCGGGATCGACGCCGGTGAGCCTGAGCACCAGCCGTTCGATCGGCACGAACACCGGATCGAGCAGCGTGCGCTCGCCCTGGAACACGCGCGCCATGTACCGCCCGAGCGGAATGCTCGTGACGACCGTCAGCGCGATGGTGAACGATGACCGCGAAGAGTTCGGTGCCCATCGCCAGCTCAGAACTTTTCCGGCCGCAGCATCGCGTAGAGCAGATACACGCCGGCCAGAACACTCAGAAGAAGCAACACCATGGATTCACCTAGACCCGGTCGCACAGCTCACGAACGCCCGCATCGCGGCGAACGTCACAAGTCCGAGCACGATCATTCCGATCAGCAACATCGCCAACTCCAGTCGACGTCACTGTAGCAGCGCCGACCTTACGAAGTCATAAGGACGGCTTACAGGACTAGTCGATGAGTCAGCGCCTGAAGCGCGAAGTCAGAGGTCAGAAGTCGGAGGCCTGCGGACGTCGGACTGGCGCACTCGAAGGCAGGTGAAACCGGTACCCGACCCAGGGTTCGGTCAGCAGATGGGTGGGCTCCGACGGCGTTTTCTCGATCTTCTTGCGCATCTGATTGACGACGACCCGGAGGTAGTCCACCTGGTCGCCGTAGTCGGGTCCCCACACCGCCTGAAGCAGCTCGCGATGGGTGAGCACTTTGTTCGCGTGCGCGACGAGATAGCGCAGCAGCTCGAACTCCTTCGGCGTCAGCCGCACCTGCCGGCCCTGCGCGTGACACCTGGCGGGTGTCGAAGTCGATCTCGACCGACCCGAGCGTGACGCGACCGGTCGGGCCCGTGCGTCCACGGCGTCCGCCGAAGCGCCGCCCGAATCCGCGCCGAGCAGCTCCGCCGAGTTGAAGGGCTTGGTGACGTAGTCGTCCGCGCCGGCGTCGAGCGCCGCGACCTTGTCGGCCTCGGTGTCGCGCACCGTCAGCATGATGATGGCGATCTCGGATTGCGCGCGGATCTCCCGACAGGTCTCGAGCCCGCCCATCCCGGGCATGTTCATGTCGAGCAGCACCAGATCGAAACGGCTGTCGCGCAGCTTCTCCAGCGCCACCTCGCCGCTCGTCGCATCGTCCACCTCGTAGCCCTGTCCGGTCAGCGTGACGCGCATGACGCGCCGAATCTGCGGGTCGTCGTCGACGACGAGGATCCGTCCGGCGCTCACGATGGGCGCTCCGTGCGGAAGCGACAGCGTGAACACCGTGCCCGTGTCGCGGTGCGCTCTCGACCGTCAGCGTGCCGCCGTGGCGTTGGCAATCTGCCGACGATCGCCAGGCCGATGCCCGTGCCCGGAATCTGTCGCGCGTCGCGCGCCGCGGTAGAAGCGCTCGAACAGCCGCGAGCTGCTCGCGCTCCGGGAATCGTCGAGCCGGAATTGCGGACGGTGATCGTCGCACTGACGCCGTTGCTCGGTCGCCGCAATCTCGATCGTCGACGCCGGCGGCGAGTACTTGGCGGCGTTGTCGAGAAGCTGTCGCAGCGCCAGCTCCGAGCAGCTCGCGATCGGCGTCGACGATCAGGTCGTCCGGAACGCTGTTCCGAACGTATGGCCGTCGAGCCGCACGTCCAGTCGTCGCAGCAGGTCGGCGACGACGATGCTCGGCAGGTTGTGGCGGTCGCGGCGGACGACGAAGTCGCCCGCGTCGATGCGCAGCATGCGCACGACGTCGGTGACGAGCGCCTGGAGCCGGTCGAGTTCCTCGGCGATGATGGCGACCAGCTCCCGATCGCGGGCGCCGGACGCCGCGCTCGCCTGCAGGTCGGTGGCCGCGGCCGTCGTCGACGTGAGCGGCGTCTTCAAGTCGTGGGCCAGGGCATCCATGATCGTGGCGCGCAGCTCGCCGCTTTCCCGTGCCGCCTCGGCGCGGGCCGTGGCCTCCTGGCCGCGCGCGCGCTCGAGCCCGATCGCGGCGAGATTCGCGATCGACTGCAGCACCGTGTCTCTGAGGCCGGTCGCCCGTGAGCGCCAGGCTGCCGATGGGCGCGCCGCCGAGCGTGATCGGCGTGACGATCAGCCCGTCGGTCGCGCCGCGAACGGCACCGCCTGACGCGCCACGTCGCGAAGCCGGTCGTCGATGTCCGGCAGATCCTCGGCCGCCCCACGAGTCCGACGAGATCGGTCCGCTGATCGTAGACCGCGACGGCCGGAAGCTGGAACGTCTCCGCGATGTGCCGCGCGATCGTGCCGTGCAACGGCGCGCGGCCTTCCCACAGCAGGAACGCCCGGCTGAGCGCGTACAGGCGCTCGAGATCGCGCTGGCGTCGCACGGCTTCGATCGTCCGCTGTCTGGCCCAGCCCGACAGCTGGCTCGTCACGACCGCGGTCAGCAGGAACGCCGCGAGCGCGACCCAGTTCTGCGGGTCCGCGACCGTCAGGGTGCCGACCGGCGGCAGAAAGAAGAAGTTGAAGCAGAACACGGCCACGACCGAGGCGAGCGTCGACTCGCCGATTCCCCACGCGGTCGCGATGAGCAGAATCGCGACGACGTACGACAGCGCGACGGTGGTGGGATTGACGCCGCGCAGCAGGAGCAGGGCCAGCGTGACGAGTGCCACTGCCCCCACCGATACGACGAGTCGAATGAGCCGGACGCCAGCCGCCATGTAGTGACAAAAGTCTAGACCTCTCGTCGCGGACCGGAATGGCTGCTTTCATGAATTTCTTAGGCAAATATTCGGGACTCTTTCTTCCGTGTTGCGCCACGCTTGATCTGGGCGGCGCAATGACCGGACGGACCGTGATGATGGTGGGCGTGTTCGGGACGGCGGCCGCCCTTCTCTGGCTGCCCGCAGGCGTGGGGTTTGGCTCGGCGGCCGCTCCTCGCGTTTCTGTGGTGCTGGATGCTCGATCGCCGGTCAAATCCCGAGGCGGTACCCGACCCAGGGCTCACTCTGGATGTACCGCGGCTTGCCGGGATTCGGTTCGATCTTCTTTCGAAGTTGCCTGACGAGCACCCAGAGGTGTTCCGGTTCGTCGGTGTTGGTGCGCCCCAGACCGCTTTCAACAGAGCTCGGTGCGTCATCACGCGTCCGGCGTTTCGCGCCAGCACGCTCAACAGGTCGAACTCTTTTGGCGTGAGACGAATCTCCTCACCGCGCACGGATCAGCCGGCGCCGGTCGAAGTCGATCACGCAGATCCCCGACTTCGAGACGACCGGTGCTCTTCGGCCTGAAGACGCGGCGCAACGCCGAGCGGACGCGCGCCAGTAGCTCTTCGGGACCAAAGGGTTTCGTCACGAAGTCATCGGCGCCTTCGTCGAGAGCCTTGACCTTGTCCTGCTCCGCTCCCCGCGCCGACAGCACGAGAATGGGAATCTCCGAACGGCTCGAACCCACCGGCAAACCTCGAGTCCGTCCGCGTCGGGCAAGCCGAGGTCAAGGATGAACAGATCCGGCTTATGCCGGGCGAAGCGCGTCCATCGCTTCCCGCGCCGTTCGAGCGAATACGACGTCGTATCCGCGCGATCGCAGGAGCGGTTCGACGGCCCGCTGAATCGCCATCTCGTCGTCAACGAGCAGAATCATCGCGGGCTCTGCGTCATCAGTTTGCAGGAGCTCCGATCATGGCTGCCGCGATCGACCTTAAGAAACCCTAAAAAATCACGAGCTATCGACCCCGCGATGCTAGCCTGACTGACAGCCTAACGGTCGCGATGGCGACCGCGCGGGGGACCCACTCGGCGCCACGCGCGCCACGGGGCGAATCTCGCCAACGCTCGGTGCGAATTGCGCACCGAGCGCCGGCGGACGAGGAATTCCCACCTCGAGCCCGTCAGCTAACCCCGTCGGCTTTGGGAGGTTCGTTGTCGTTCGGGTCAATCCGCGCTGGCGATTCCCTGCGCGCATGGCTGCTCGCAGGATCACCGTGAAACCAAGACGGCCGACGCCGGCCACCACACGGCGCCCTGGTGGCAGGTGATGTGCCTCACCGGCGTCGACTATTTTTCGACGCTCGGGTATCAGCCCAGCATCGCGTTCCTGGCGGCCGGCTACCTGTCGCCGTTCGCCACGCTCGTGCTCGTGCTGCTGACGCTCTTCGGCGCGCTGCCGGTCTACAACCGCATTGCCGCGCTGAGTCCGCATGGACAGGGCAGCCTGTCGGTGCTCGAGAAGTACCTGCCGCGATGGCGCGGGAAGGCGTTCGTGCTCTGTCTGCTTGGATTTGCGGCCACTGACTTCGTCATCACGATCACGCTCTCGGCCGCGGACGCGACGGCGCACATCATCGAGAATCCGTTCGTCCCGCACTGGATCGAGCATCCGGTCGCTGCTGACGCTGCTGCTGCTCGGCGCGCTCGGCCTGATCTTTCTCAAAGGGTTTCGCGAGGCGATCTGGCTAGCCGTCGGCCTGGTGGTCGTGTACCTGGGGCTGAACGCCGATCGTTCTCGGCCGGGAGCTGTCGTCCTCGTGGTTCAGCATCCCGAAGCCGTGGACGAGTGGCGCCGCAATCTGTTCGCTCAGCAATCGAACCCCGCTGATGATGGTCGCCGTCACGCTCTTCTTGTTTCCCAAGCTGGCGCTCGGGCTCTCGGGCTTCGAGACGGGCGTGGCGGTCATGCCGCTCGTCGAAGGCGACGGCGGCAACGACGAGGAGGTCCTGCAGTCGCGGATCCGCAACACCCGCACAGCTGCTCCTGACGGCGGCGCTCATCATGAGCGGCATGCTGATCGGCAGCGCGATCGTCACCGCGACACGCATCCCGGCGCCGACCTGCAGGCCGGCGGGCCAGCGGACGGCCGGGCGCTCGCCTACCTCGCCCATCGAGATTTCGGCGAGGTGTTCGGGACGCTGTACGACCTGTCCACGATCGCGATCCTGTGGTTTGCGGGCTCGTCGGCGATGGCGGGCCTGCTGAATCTCGTGCCGCGCTACCTGCCGCGGTACGGCATGGCGCCCGATTGGGCGCGGGCGTCGCGGCCGCTCGTCATCGTCATCACGGCCATCGCGTTTCTCGTCACCATCGCCTTCAAGGCCGACGTCAACGCGCAGGGCGGCGCGTACGCGACCGGCGTGCTGGTGCTGATGACGTCCGCGGCGCATTGCGGTCACGCTGGCCATGGCCGAGCGGCCGGCCGTGGTTCACGGTCATCACGCTCGTCTTCGTCTACACGACCATCGTCAACATCATCGAACGCCCGGAAGGCATTCAGATCGCCAGTCTGTTCATCGTCGGGCATCGTCGCCGCGTCGCTGGTGTCGCGCGTCCTGCGATCGACGGAACTGCGAATCGAAGGCGTCGAGTACGACGACACGGCGCTGCGCGTTCATTCGCGCGGCTTCCGGCCGCCAGGTCGATCCGCATCATCGCCAACCGGCCCGACACGGGCGAGCCGGCCGAATATGCGCGCGAAGCTGGACGAGGCGCGCCGGATCACACCACCTGCACGGCGAAGGACTTTGTGCTCTTCCTCGAAGTCCGGCCCGGGGACGCGTCGGACTTCTCGCAGATTCTTCATGTGCGAGGCGCCGACGTCGGTGGTTTCCGGGTGCTTGCGGACGTCGAGCCCGGCGATTCCGAACGCGATTGCTGGATTGCTGCTCGACCTCCGCGACCGGACCTACTCCATCCCCCACGCGTACTTCGGCTGGACCGAAGGGAATCCCCTCGTCTATCTCCTGAAGTTCCTCGCCTTCGGCGAAGGTGACACGGCGCCGGTGTGTCGCGAGGTGCTGCGGAAGGCCGAACCCGAACCCGGATCGGCGGCCTCGGATTCATCTCGGCTAGGATCCCGTTCGCCTTTCGGTCGCGCCAGCGTCACAATCTCGAGTCACGGGACGCCGATGCGATCTCTCGAACGCAATCGTCTGCTGCCTTACCTGACGGACGGCCGGGGCGTCGTGGCCGCCGTTCTGGCCGTCGGCGCCCTCACGACGCTCTTCACCTGGGCGTTCCGGATCGCCGATCCCACGATTGTCGCGCTTTCGTTCCTGCTCATCGTGCTCGTGGTGGCCGCCGTATCGAGCTGGCGCGTCGCGGTCGCCACGTCGCTGATGGCGTTCCTGTCATTCAACTTCTTCTTTCTGCCTCCGACCGGAACATTCGCGATCGCCGACGCGCAGCATTGGGTCGCATTGCTTACCCTGCTGTTCGTGAGCCTCGTCGGCAGCTACCTGTCGTCCGAAATCCGACATCGGGCGGAGGAGGCGATGAAGGCCGATGTGGCGCGCCACAGCGCGGAGCTGAAGTCGTCGTTGCTGGCCTCGCTTGGTCACGACCTCAAGACACCGCTGACGGCGCTCACGGTGGCGGCCAACAATCTGAACGCGTCGTGGCTGACGAACGAGCAGCGTCTCGAACAGGCGGAGGTCGTGCGGGCCGAACTCGCCCGGCTGAATCGGCTCTTTCAGAACCTCATCGACATGGCTCGGATCGAATCGCACGCGGTGACGGCCGAGCGCGAGTGGGTCTCGCCTGCGGATATCGTCGAGGCGTCGACCCAGCAGGTGGAGTCGTCGCTCGTTCAGCACCGACTCGACGTGGACAGTGGCAACGAGTCGTTGCTCGTGCGCCTCGATCCGCGACTCGACATCCGCGGCGCTCGCACACGTCCTGGAGAACGCCGCCCAGCATTCGCCCGTTGGCTCCGTCATCTCGGTGACGGTGAAAACCCTCGCGAGCGAAATCTGGTTTAGTCGTGCCGCGACCGGGGCACAGGTCTTGCGGAAAAGCCCGGACGCCCACCGATGGTGTCATCTCGCGTGAATTCAGGCATGGGTCTGTCGCATCTCTCGGGGCCTGCTCTCGGCCGAAGGCGGGCGGATCTGGGCGAGAACGATCCCGACGGAGGAGCGGTGTTCACGCTCGCCGTGCCGGCTGAAAGCCGTATGACGTCGCCACTGGAGCCGGACTACCTTCGTGATCAGACCGTCCGCCTCCGGGCAGTTTGTGCCTATGATGTCTGGTCGTTCGCTCCCCACGATGCTGAATCCGCGGCTGTGATCGTGCCGTCTGGAAAAAATCGCCCGTGACCGGGGTTCCGCTTCGACGACGTCTCTTCGCCCTCTCCGCGGCGGGGACGCTGCCACTCGCCATCCTGGCCGGTGCGGGTCTCTACGCGCTCGATCGGCAATACGACGCCCAGGCCGAACGCGTCGGGATCGAGCTGGCGCGCTCGGTGGCCAACTCGATCGACGCCGAGCTCGGGCGATCGATTGCGGTTCTCGAGACGCTTGCCACGACGCGAACGTTGGACGATGACGACTTCGCCGGGTTCCTGGACCGTTCGCAGCGCGTCGTGGGTCACGAGCCGAATCTTGCGGGAATCGTGCTCGCCTCGCCGGACGGAACGCCGATCGTCGACACTCGTGCCGTCGAAGGCCGTGCGCCGCCGCCGATTGCCGACACCGAGAGCTTCGATCGACTTCGTGCGCACGCGCACGTCGGTCGTCGGCAACCTGGTTCAGGATCCCGACATGGGCTGGTTGTATCGCGTGCGCGCGCCGGTGCATTCGTGACGGCGCGGTCAGGTACGTCGTCACCGGCCTGATGAGACCGGACGCGATCCGCAACGCCCTCACTCGCCAGGAGGTTCCGGCCGACTGGGTGATTTCCATCGTCGATGCCAACGGGCGCCGCGTGGCGCGATCGCGCGCGCACGAGGAGACCCTCGGCGGCCGGTTGTCCGAAACCGCGCAGGACGTCGTCGAACCGCGGCGGCGCCGAAGGGTTTGGCGTCTCGTACGCGCTCGAAGGCGAACGGATCTTCACGCCGTACAGCCGGCTCGCGTCGAGCGGCTGGATCGCCGTGCTGGGGATTCCAACGGCACTCGTGGACGCCGCGGCGTATCGTTCGCTCGCCGTCTACGGAGGTGGTGTCCTGCTCTCCATCGGGCTCGGCACGATCGGGGCGATGTGGGTGGCGCGCAGCATCAATCGGCCGATGGCGGCCCTCCGAGCGGCGGCCGAGGCGGTCGGCCGGGGCGCGCCGCCCGAAGCGCCGAAGACGTCGATCCAGGAAATCCGTGACGTCGGCGCGGCGTTGAAAAGCGCCGCCGAGGCGCTCGATCGCAGCCAGGCGGAACGCGAGGACCTCCTGCGCAAGGAACGTCAGGCCCGCGAGGCGGCCGAGACCGCCGATCGCGCCAAGGAAGAATTCCTCGCCGTGCTGTCGCACGAGCTTCGCACGCCGCTCAACGCGGTGTACGGCTGGGCGCGGATTCTGCAGACCACGACCGCCCAGGATGGAGAGCTCGCCGACCGCGCGAAGGACGCCATCGTCCGCAATGCCCACGTGCAGGTGCAGTTGATCGATGACCTTCTCGATCTCTCGCGGATCACGAGCGGCAAGATGCGATTCGAGTTCAAGGCCGTCGATATGCGCGCGGTGCTCCAGGGAGCGCTCGATGCGGTGCGTCCCGCGGCCGACGCCAAGGGCGTCCGGATTCAGACCACGATCGATCCGGACGCCTCGACGGTCACGGGCGACGAGCGGCCGGCTCCAGCAGATCGTCTGGAATCTCCTCATCAACGCCGTGAAGTTCACGCCGCGAGGCGGACACGTTCAGCTCGCGTTGCACCGGGTCACCGCCCACGCGCAGATCGTCGTGAGCGACACGGGCCAGGGAATCTCGCCGGAGGTGTTGCCTCACGTGTTCGAGCGATTTCGTCAGGCCGACAGCTCGAGCACGCGCGCGCATGGCGGCCTCGGTCTCGGGCTTGCTCTCGTGAAGCATCTCGTCGAGCTGCACGGCGGCACGGTGGCCGCCGACAGTGCCGGACGAGGCCAGGGCGCGACGTTCGTCGTGACGTTGCCCGCGTCGAGCGCCACCGTTCCGGCCGAGACCGTTCCGGCAACGCCGCTGGCCGCGCCATCGATCGAGATCCGATCTCCGATCGTTCGGCTCGATGGCTTGAACGTGCTCGTCATTGACGACGACCGTGATTCGCTCGCGCTTGGAGAAGCGATCCTCACCGCCGCCGGTGCCAACGTGCGCACCTCGATTTCGGCGACCGAGGGCCTGAGCATGTTCCAGCGCTGGCATCCCGACGTGCTGGTCTCCGACATCGAGATGCCGGGCGAAGACGGATATTCGCTGATTCGCAAGGTTCGCGCGCAATCGAGCCTCGATGGAGGGTCGACGCCCGCGATTGCGCTCACGGCGTACGGGCGGCCGCAGGACCGCGCGCGCTGCCTCGCGGCCGGTTTCGACCTGCACGTGTCAAAACCGGTCGATCCCGGCGAGCTCACCACCGTGATTGCCGCGGTGGCCCACCGGCAGGATGCCGCTAGCGAGTCCGCTTCCTCGCCGGGTCCATCGCACTGATCGCGAGACCGACGATCACGACGGCCACGACGCCGATCACGTTGTGCCAGAGAAACGCGACGTTCGTGAACGACGCCGCCCAGGCCACTGAAGCCATCCCGGCCAGCAGGCCGAAAAACGCGCCGTTCGCCGTCGCACGCCGGAAGCCGACGGCCAGCACGAAGACGCCGAGGATCGAGCCGTAGAAGAACGAGCCAAACCGGTTGACCACCTCGATGAGCGAACCCAGCTCCGCGGCCCAGATGCCGATCGCGCACGCGAAGAGCCCCCAGAAGCCCGTGAAAAGCTTCGCCACGAGCAGATAGTGCGCATCCGATGCCGTCGGCCGGTACCAGCGCTTGTAGAAATCGATGACGGTCGCCGTGGAGAGTGAATTGAGCTCGGCGGCGATCGTGTCGGTGGCCGCCATCAGAATCGCGACGATCAACAGGCCGATGACGCCGATCGGCAACTGCGTGAGGATGAACGTCGGGATGATGTAGTTGACGTCGTTGAACGCCCGGTTGCCTTCGCTCTGACGTACGAGCTCGGTGGCCTTGGCTCGCACGGCCTGAAGTTCGTGCTCATGGCTCACCACGGCGGTCTGCGCCGCCGACACTCGCGCAGGGTCGCCCGCGTCGCGGGCAGCGGCGAGGTCCAGCGCGGCGGATCGGCCGGCCGTGTGCGCTCCCTGGAACTCGGTTTCGAGCGCGCGATACGCGTCTGAGGACTGGCCCGCCCGGATCCGCGTCTCCGCGGCGGTACTGAAGATGAGCGGGCCCGGATTGAACGTGTAGAACACGAAAACGAGCACGCCAACGAGCAGCACCAGGACCTGCAGCGGAATCTTCCAGTAGGCGCTCATCAGCAGAGACTGCCTCGCCTCGTCGAGCGACCGCGCCGTCAGATAGCGCTGCACCTGACTCTGGTCGGCGCCGAAGTACGAGCAGAACAGGAACAGCGCGGCGATCGTGCCGGACCAGAACGTGTACTGGTTCGACAGGTCGAACGAGAAATCAAAGACGCGCAGCCGGCCGGTCGCAGCCGCGACCGCGAGCCCGTCGCCGATGCTGACGCCGTCCGGCAGGCCGAGAAGCGCCGCGATGATGATCGCGAACAGTCCGCCGACGATGAGCGACATCGTCTTCACGTCGGTCCAGGTGACGGCCTGGACGCCGCCGAACATCGTGTAGACCACGGCGGGCATGGTGATCGCGAGGGCCGTGGCGGTCAGGTTCCATCCCAGCACGAGCGAGAGCACGACCGCAGGCGCCGAGATGACCGCGCCGACCGACAGGCCGCGCGACAGCAGGAACAGCAGGCTCGTGAAGCTCCGCGTCTTCGCGTCGAACCGCTGCTCCAGGTACTCGTACGCGGTGTACACGCGCGAGTTGTAGAAAAACGGCACGAGCGTCACCGACAGGATGACCATCGCAAGCGGCAGCGCGAAGTAGAACTGGATGAACCGCATCCCGTCGGCATACGCCTGTCCGGTCGTGCCGATCATCGTGATGGCGCTCAGCTGCGTGGCCATGACCGAGATGCCGGCGGCCCACCAGGGGATGCTGCGCTTCGCGAGGAAGTAGCCCTCGAGCTCGTGGCTGTCCTTCGTGCGTCTCAGGCCGTCGTACACGATCCAGGCCGTGAACACGACGACGACGATCCAGTCGACGGGGTGCATCGGGACTGCGGCGAGTCGGCGGCTACAGAAACGCCTGCTGGAGGTACCAGAGTCCGCCGAGGACGACGGCCTGGAGAATCAGGACCTTGAGGTAGGTGGACCGCACGACTGCCGTTATTGTAATCGGCGTCCTCCCTTCGCATCAGGTTTACACAGGCGATGGCCCGTCACGGCTTCACCCGTGCTAGAGTCATCGAGCGCGTGCGGCGGAATGTGAATTCCACGAACGCGCCAGCGTTTACCCCCTCCCACGGTTTACCTGTTCCACTCATCGGCGCGTGCGGCGTCCAGGCGAGTACACCGTTCACCTGTTTGCCAGGGCTGCTCAATACACGGGATCTCCGATGAAGAAAATTCTTGTCGCGCTGTTTCCACTGCTGCTCGTTAACAACGTGTCCGCCCAGCACGCGATGCACGTCGAGGTGCAGGCCGATCGCATCGCGATTGGGAGCGAGTTCGTGCCTCGGTTTCTCGACCAGCCGCAGACGTTCGTGGTCGTGCCCGGCGCGTCGACCGCGTTGAACGCGGGCACGTACGGCTACATCGAAGTGGGCGGAACGCTGACGATTCCGGCCGTGGAAGTGAAGGCCACGCATATCGTCGTGCTTCCGGGCGGCACGCTCATCGTCGAGTGCGGGGCCACGATCGTTGGGCGGAACGTGCCCATCAACACGGGGCGTGATCCCTTCCAGTGGGGGAACGGACTCTTGAACTTCGGCACGCTGCGGATGGTCTGCCCCGAGAAGACGCCGTTCGTCCCGCTCGAGGCCGATGCCGCGTCGGGGGCGACGAGCCTGACGTTGGCGTCCGATCCGATCGGCTGGGCCGTCGGAGACGAGCTCGTGCTGCCGGATACGCGACAGATGACGGCGATCCCCTGTCACCGAACCGGGAAGTCGGCACGACCATCGCGTCGATATCCGGGAAGACGATCGGACTGTCCAAGCCGCTCGCCTTCGAGCGCGCGTCGATTCGTCGGCCCGATGGGAGCGTCGTCCTGACCCCGCGCGTTGCGAACCTCGGACGGCGGACGGTCATCCGCAGTGAGGACCCGACGGGGGTGCGGTGGCACGTGGCGCACGTCGGACTCGGCGCGTCGTGGGACGTGCAAGGCGTGGCGCTGGTCGGCCTGGGGCGGACACGCAACGAGCGGCTCGACAGCACGACCGCAGACCGATCGCACATCGGCACGAACCAGATCGGCCGCTACGCGTTCCACATGCACCACGTCGGATCGTCGCTGAACGTCCGGCGTATCAGCAGCAGCGCGATCGCGGGACTCAACGGCGGCAAGTGGGGCGTCGTGGTCCACCAGTCGCACGACATCGAGATCCTGAACAACGTCTGTGTGGATACGCCGGGCAGTTGCTTTGCCACTGAGGACGGGAACGAAGTCCGCAACGTGTTCCGCGGCAACTTCGCCGCCTACGTCAAAGGCACGGGCGCGGATTACCGATGCGCGGTCGAATGTCACGAACGGCAATCCAGGCGCGGAGTCGGCGTTTCTGGTTCCGTGGGCGTCGGCAACATCATCGAGCGCAATGAAGCCTGGAACAGCCAATCGGGATTGACCTGTTCAACCAAGCGCACCTGGCGCACGGCGTCGCGATCCCGAGTGTGAAAGGCGGCACGCCCGACACGACGCCCGTGCTCCAGAACATGGTGCCGTCGTCATTCAAGAACAACGTCACCGCCGCGAACACGGATGCGGGGCTCGAATACTGGTCGGTGAGTCGGTTCCCGGCCGAGTCGCACATCTCCGCGAACAACGCGTTCAAGCAGGTCTGGAACGGGCAAGCGGACGGCCCGGCGGAAATCTACCTCGTGGACTCCGATTCTCATCGCCTCGGCGGTCAGAGGGGCGTCGGGCTGCGTCGCGTCGTCCATCGGCTACAACACGGGCGTCGAAATGCTGCGCGGCGAAATCCGCGGCTGCCGCGTCGGCGATCGCTGGCGGCATCGGCGCAGGTCTACGGCCGCTTCACCGACACGGTGTTCCAGAACTACGCGGAACTTCTGGTTCGAGCAGGGCTGGCCGCCGCTGACGTTGACGCGCGTCCGCCATGAACCACTCGGCGCGACCCGAAGCAGTTTTTCTGGACGCTGCCCGATGCCCGAATGGGCCGGGCCGCCCGCGCCGATCCCCGGCGAACGTGACGGCGTGGACGAGTTCGACGGCGGGAACGCGCAGATCATTGGACTGGCAGGGCACCGGCAAGAATTACCGGCTCGTCGTATCCGAGCCAGTCGCGCACGGCGCTCGCGTGGCGCGCGACCGACGTGGTATCACTGGCAGCTGCCGCCGCCCGAATGTGGCGCGACTCTGGGCGAGACGTGGGACCGCTGCGGCATGGCCTACGAGCGGCCAACCGTTCGCGCCGGGCGAAGCCGTCGCGCTCGACGGCGTCGTGAATATGCGTGGCCGTCGCCGGAGCCGCGTCCGCCGCTCGGCGTCCCTCGCGCCGATCTTGACCTCCCCGAACGGCGACGCTCAGGCGCTACGCCCGGCCGGACTACGGCGTCATCGTCCTGTCATTTGCGCTGACCGGGCCGTCCGGCGGACGCCGACCAGAACGCCTACTTCAGCATCGACGGCGGCCCCCGTCAGGTGTGCCGGAGCGCATCAGCCTGGAGTGGCGTTCTGGCGGACGCAGGACTGCACCCGCGGCACGCACACCGTGCGGACGTGGCGCGAGCAGAACGGCAAGGAAGTGCCGGGGTCATCGATGACGTTTACCTTCGTCGTCGGCGATGTGCCGCTACCCCCGCCACCGCCTCCACCGCCACCACCTCCTCCACCACCACCGCCGCCTCCTCCGACGACGACGACTCCGTGTCGGACGCTCACCCCGTGCCGGTGATAGTGACGGCCCAAGGCCATGGGGTGGCTTGGCGCGAGCGCCGCCGAAACTTTTCGGCCCGTGCGGTGTTTGCCGGGGAGGGGAAAACTGCCATGAAGACGATTGGACTGCTCGTCGTCGTGCTGGGGCTGGTCTTGTTCGTGGGCAACCCGCTCTTTTGGTTGGGCGACGGCGCTATTTGGCCTGGCCGGCGGCCTGGTGGGCGGTCTCTTCGGGCTCGTGTTCGGTCTCGCGGGAGGCCTGTTCGGTCTGGCCGTCGGCCTCGTGGCCGGTGTCTTCGGTGCGGCGGTTGGGGTTCTGGGCGCGCTCTTCGGAGTCGGCGTGGCCCTGATGACCCTCGCCGTACCTCTTCTGATCGTCGTCGCCCTGGCGGTCGGCGTCGTGAAGCTCATCGCGCTCGCCTGACGATCGAGCCCTCGATCCGGCCGGCTATCTGCTCTTGCGCCCCCGTTCGAGTGGCGCTACTTTCGTCGGCGCATGCGACCAACTCGACTGTGCCTGGTAATCGCCCTGTGTCTGACGACTGACCTTGGCGCACGAGCCTGTGCAGACGCCGCCGGCACCTCCAGCCGCGCGTCCCGCGCCTCCGACTCGCGATCCCTACACACCCGGATATGTGACGGCGAAGGAGCTTGCCTGACGGCGCAGTGCCACCCTCGAACGCGGACGGCAACTTCATCATCGGACCGACCCACGACCCTGCGCCCGAGATGACGGTGAAGGAAGGCGTGCCGCAGGGAACCATTCACAATCTCACGATGAGCTCGGCCGACAGCAGGTTCTATCCCGGCATCGCACGGGAGCCAGGCACGTTTGGTACACCAGACGCCGCCGATCCCGCGAAACTGATCGTGACGACCAGCCATCCGGCGCCATACACGCGGCGCGTGGCCGTCTACGTGCCGCAACAGTACGTACCCGGCACCGTCGCGCCGTTCATTGTGGGCGCCGACGGACCCGATCAGCTGTTGTTCACGGCGCTCGACAATCTCATCGCCGAGAAACGCGTGCCGGTGATGATCGCGATCTCGATTGGCAATGGCAGTGGCGACGCACAGGGCAGTCAGCGCGGGCTGGAATACGACACGATGTCCAGCCGATATGCGGAGTTCGTTGAGACTGAGGTGCTGCCGTTCGTGGAGACGCAGGCCAACGTCAGGCTGACGAAGGATCCCGATCGCCGGGCCACGATGGGCACGAGCTCGGGCGGGTCGGCCGCGTTGATCATGGCGTGGTATCGCACGGACCTCTACCATCGCGTGCTGACCTACTCCGGAACGTTCGTGAACCAGCAGTGGCCGTCCAATCCCGAGACGCCCGGCGGCGCCTGGGAGTTCCATCGCCGTCTCATTCCCAATAGCCCGGCCAAGCCGATTCGTCTGTGGATGGAAGTGGGAGACCGCGACCTGCTGAACCCGAACGTCATGCGTGACGAGATGCACGACTGGGTGGTCGCGAACGAGAACATGGCCCGGGTGCTGGCCGCGAAAGGCTACCGCTATCAGTTCGTGTTCGCCCGTAATTCCGGCCACGGCGATCGCGCCCTCAAGCAGCAGACGCTGCCGGCCGCTCTGGAGTGGCTCTGGAGGGACTAGTCGACTTGCCTCGCCAAAGCCGCAGCCGGAAGTCGGGCCGGTCTCGCCGAAGTCGAAATGTGGCGAAGGCGGACCAACATTTCGCCCCCGGCCTCCGTCCAATAGACCACCGTGGCATGGTGGAAGCGCGAATCCCGGCATGAGCCTGAGTCGTCCGTTCCGGACGACCTCACGCCTCTCATCCAACTGCAGGGCATAACCCGCCACTTTCCGGGAGAGGCCGGCGAGCCGGCGGTGGCGCTCCAGGACGTCACGGTCACGATCGAGCGCGGCGAATTCGTCTCGGTGTCGGGTCCGTCCGGATGCGGTAAGTCCACTTTCCTGTCGATCATCGGCCTGCTCGACACGCCGACCGCCGGCCGGTATCTGCTGAAGGGGCGGCCGACCGACCGGCTCTCGCCCAACGAGCGCGCCCGGACACGAAACGTCGATATCGGTCTGGTCTTCCAGAGCTTCAATTTGATCGGGGACCTCACCGTCTACGAGAACGTGGAGTACCCGCTGACGATCAAGGGCACCAGTCCGGACGAGCGCCGGCGGCGCGTCATGGCGGCGCTGGATCGGGTGGGCCTGGTCGCGCGCGCCACGCAGCGGCCGGCGTCGCTGTCGGGCGGCCACCAGCAGCTCGTGTCGATCGCGCGCGCGATCGCCGGCCAGCCGCCGATCGTGCTGGCCGACGAGCCGACGGGCAACCTGGACTCGACCGCCGGCGAAATGGTCATGCGCACGATCCAGGAGCTTCATGCGTCCGGATCGACGATCTGTCTGGCCACGCACAACCCGCATTACATTGCGATGGCCGAGCGTCACATCACGTTGCTCGACGGGCGCGTGGTCGAGAGTTGATCTCTCAGTAAGCCGGCATTGAGAATTTGAAATTTGAGATCGACGATCCATCGATGATCCGTCGATTTCAGATTGACGATTCTACGATTGAGAGCTCTCAATCCGCGATCATCAATCCCCAATCATCAATCATCAATGGATCATCAATTTCAAATCTCAAATCAGCAATGCCAGAATCTCTTCCCGTGCTCTTTCAGCGCGATGGGATCGGCCGACCAGCTCGTGGCCGGGCAGCGTTCCAGTCGAGGCCCATCCATGAGGCCATCGTCGCTGCGGCCTGGTTCGAGAACAGCGGTGAGTGATCACGCCATTCGCCGCGCGCGGCGAATCGCGGCGAGACAAATGCCATCCACACGTCCTCGGCGCCCGCGACGTCCGCGCCGTGGTTCCGCCAGTCCGCCGTCGTCCGGCCGCGGCCGTGGTCGGTCGTGATCAGCATGTGCGTGCGATCGCGGTACTCGGATTGCGACTGCAGCCACATCCACAGTTCGCGCAGCTGGTTGTCGTTGCGTGCATAGGCTTCGAGCGTTCGGTCGTACCGGCCGTCGTGCGCCCAGTCGTCCGTTTCGCCGAGCGCGAGATGGAGCACGCGCGGCTTGACGGCGCGAAGATGGGTCATCGCGAGTCCGAACGTGTACGCATCGTGCCGCACGTTGTTCCACGGCGTCGGCGTCTCGAACTGGAGCAGGCTGAGCTCGCGCGCGCCGGGCCACGCCAGCTCGAACGCCTCGTACCCCGCGTTCACCGTCAGCGCAGCCTGGCGTGTGCTCGACGATCTTCGTTCATGACATCCCACGACGCGAACACCGCGACCTCGAGCGACGACAGCTTCAAATGTGCCTTCAACGCTTCGAGCAGCGTCACACGCGGATTGTGGACTCCGATCGTTGCTCTTGATGACCTCGTCGTCGATTTCTCCCGTCAGCAGCTCCGAGTAGCTCGGGTACGAGAACCGATGCGAGTTGGTCAGCGTGACGGCACTCTTCGAGCCGCGGATTGCCGGCGATCGAGCCGTGCTTCGGTCATCAGCACGTCCCAGAAGAACGGCATCAGCTTGCGGCGGCGCGCCTCAGGGGTGCTTGCGTAGAAACGCCGATACGTCGGGTCCGATTCGACCGCGGCACCTTTCGGCAAGGTCGAACGCAGGACCTCGACGTCCAGTCCACCGAATATCTCCTGAATGCGTGAACCGTCCAGGGTCACGAAGATGAGCCGGTCACCGGTCGCTGGCGGAGTCTGGCTGTCTGCAGGCACCCACGCGGCCACCAGGGTCGCGATAGTGCAGACGAGGGCAAAAGCGGCAACGAAAACGGAGCGCATGAGAGCGGGCATCACCTTATCAGTCAGGGCGGGCAGGATTCGAAACACCATCGCAACAGTTCTGTAATTCCAGGCTGCCACCACCGACAGAATCGGCCGAAAGGACCACTGCGACGAGCCTCACGTCTGGCCGATAAGTCACATGGCTAAGGGTGTGGATGGACGCCGGGAAGCTAACGGAACTCACGTGACGGAACCGCAAACCGGTCGGCGCGGCAGCGTCCTGGTTGTCGACGACAACCCCGGCGACGTGTTCCTGGCCAGAACCCTTCTCGAGGAGCAGGGCTACACCGTCCATACCGCGCACAACGGTCACGATGCGCTCGACATCGTGCACCGCGAACAACCCGACGTCGTGCTGTCCGACGTTCTGATGCCCGAACCCGACGGCTTCGAGGTGTGCCGGCAGATCAAACGCGATCCCGCGACCCGACTGATTCCCGTCGTGCTGATCACCGGGTTGCACGACCTCGAAGACAAGATCAAAGGGATCGATGCCGGCGCCGACGACTTCCTGGCGAAACCGTTCAATTTCGACGAGCTCGTCGCACGAGTCCGCTCGCTCATGCGCCTCAAGCGCTTCACCGACGATCTCGATTCGGCCGAATCGGTCATCACCAGCCTCGCGCTGACGATCGAAGCGCGCGACCGTTACACGGAAGGACATTGCGAAAGGCTCGCCGAGTACTCGACGGCGCTCGGCGCCGAGCTTGGATTGAACACCGACGATTTGTCCGCGCTTCAGTGGGGCGGATTTCTTCACGACGTCGGAAAGATTGGCGTGTCCGACACTGTCCTGCAAAAGCCGGCCAGCCTCACGATGAGCGAGTTTCAGGCGATGAAGCTTCACACGATCATCGGCGAGCGCCTGTGCGGCGAGTTGCACTCATTGCGCCGCGTGCGCCCGATCGTTCGTCACCATCACGAGCACCTCGACGGTTCCGGCTATCCCGACGGCCTGCGTGGCGACGCCATACCGATGCTCGCGCAAATCATGGGCATCGTCGACGTGTACGACGCGCTCACCACCCAGCGGCCCTATCGCCACGCGATGAAACCCGAGCAGGCGTTCGAGCTGCTCCTGCAGGAAGTGACCCAGGGCTGGCGCCGGCGCGACCTCGTCGAGGCGTTCATCGATCTCTGCCAGCGGACCGGTCTCATGCCCGACGTTCGCGTCCGCGTCGCCGTCCCGCTCATTCGTCGATAGAGATCGGGGGCTGCGCCCGCCTTCGACCCGCTCAGGACGCCCCGAGCCACGTCGAGGGCCGCGGACCCCCGACGCGCTTCTTTCGCGGGGGACCCAACGCCCCGCTCCGGTTCGCGCGGATCGGTCACAATGGCGCAGAGGGTTCCATGCGCCTCGCGACCTTTGCACTCCTCGCCGTCGTCGTCGCTGCACCCGCCGGCCTCACGAGCCGGTGGCGGACCGAGGCCGTCACCGTGGACGGTCTATCGGCCGAGTGGCAAGCGCCCGAACTGCTCGACCGCGGCGTGACCGTCGGCGCCGTCAATGACGGGGAGTTCCTGTACCTCGTCGTGTCGGCGAAGGACCCGGAGTCGATCGCCTATCTCTCGACCGGCCTCATCGTCTGGCTCGATCCGGGCGGCCGGCGCGCGGAGACCTTTGGTCTGAGGATCGCAGGCGTCGAGCAGCCTGTGTTGCCAGGCATGACGCCGATCGCGCCGGCGGCCGGTCCAGCCGGCATATCGACGACGGTACTCGACCGGTTCGATGTGCTGGGCCCCGGCAAGAACCAGCGCCGACTGGTCGATCTCACTCCGGAACTCGGTATCGAGATCGCGTCGAGCCGCGCGGAGACCGAAGTGGCGTACGAACTGAAAATCCCGCTGCAGAAGACATCGTCCCGCACCTATGCGGTTGGCGTCGCGCCGGGCCGCACGATTGGCCTCGGGATTGCCACTCCGGCAGCGCCGGTCGGTCGCGGACAACAACCTCGGCTGGTCGGAGACTCCGGCTCCATTGGTGGCGACCCCTGGTACGGCGGAGGCTTCGCGAAATACCGCGAGGACGACGGCAAAAGGAAACCGCTCGAAATCTGGACGACGATGTCGCTCGCATCCGGCCGCTGATTCAGAATCGCGGCGGCACGCGCCGCTTCGAGGCCTGTTCAAACGCGTACGCGAGCGCGATGAGACGCGGTTCCGCGCACGCGAGCCCGGTAAAGCTCACACCGAATGGCGCAGGCTTCGCGTCGAATCCCGCGGGGAACGCCGCCGTGGGCGCATTGGGCACGACGCCGGCCGGAACGATGATCGTGGGATAGCCGGGGCGCGCGGCGAGGCTGGCGCCGGATCCGCCGGGAAAAAGCAGGGCGTCGAGCCGGTTCGCCTTCATCGTCGCGTCAATGCCTTCGACGCCACTCAAGCGCAGATCCTTCGCCCGGTCCGCTTGATAGCGAGCGCGGTCCGCGGCAACATCCATCTCGTCCGAGATATCGAGTAGCGCCTGGCCGTATTTGATCGCGCCACCGCGCTGGTGCGCGACGTTCCATTGCCGCAGCTCAGTGAGGGTCTTGACCGGCGCCGCCGGCCCAAGCGACGCAAGCCAGGCGTTGAAGTCGCGCTTCATGCCGTACTTGAACACCACGGAACAGTTGGCGTCCTGACCTTTCGCGCCGTCGAGACCGCCGCAGGTCGGCCATAGCAGGAAGTTGCTGTTCGCGTCGGTCGAAACCACGCTGGGGATGTCAGCCGGATCGACGATCACCGCACCTTGCGCTCTGAGAATCGCAAGGACGTCGTCCATCAACTTCGCCTGATCCGCGTTGAGCCCTCCGCGCGGCGTCGTCGCACCCGGCGGCGTGACGGCGTTGTAGAAGAAGGCGCGGGGCACGCCGATGCGCGCACCCTTGAGGGCATTGGCGTCCAGAAACGCCGTGTAGTCTCGATTGGCAGGCGCTGCGCACGTCTTCGTGACCGCGTCGTTGGCATCAGGCGCTGCGCCCTCGAGAACGCCGAGGAGTGCCGCCGCATCAGCCACGGTTCGCGCCATTGGACCCGGCGTGTCCTGGTCGGCCGTGATCGGAATCACGCCGTAGCGGCTGACCCGGCCGACGGTCGGCTTGATGCCGACGAGCATGTTCGCGTTGGCCGGCGACAGGATCGATCCGGACGTCTCCGTCCCGACGTTTGCGGCCCAGAAGCTGGCCGCGGTGCCGATGCCCGAGCTCGACCCGCCGACGCCGAGCGCCGGACGGCCATCGGCAGTGGCTTCGCGCGGATCCCGCCGCGGGTCGTACGGATTCAGACCGTAGCCAGACAGCGCGTTGTAGTTACCGGGCATGCCGGTCGCGACCCAGTTCGCCAGCTCTGTCATGACCGTCTTGGCGATGATGATCGCGCCGGCGTCGCGAAGGTTGCGGGTGAGTGTCGCATCGTATGGCGGCACGAAGCCGTCGAACGCCAGCGCGCCCCCTGTCGTCGGCATGTCAGTGGTGTGAATGTTGTCCTTCAACGCGATCGGGATGCCGTGAAGCGGTCCGCGGACCGTGTTCGCGGCGCGCTCGCGGTCACGTGCGTCCGCTTCGTCGAGGGCCCGCGGGTTGATGGTGATCGCGGCGTTGAGGCGATCTTCGTAGGTCGCAATCCGCTGCAGGCTCGCCTCGACAAGGCGCCGCGACGTCACGCGACCGCCTTCGAGCGCGCTACGCATGGTCCGCGATCGTGGCGTCGACGATGTCGAAGGGCGGCGTCTGCGTGGGCCGCGAGGTCCCGGCGGACACGTCAGGCTGACGCCGATCACGAGCGAGAGGCCCGACCGCGCGCGTGAACATCGCGCGATTCTGCCACAAGGGCCCGATCGGGCCCCGACTAATCCGAGGGGCCGACGGGCCCGACGAATCGCGCCGGGCGCTACAATCGCGGCGTGATTCGGGCTGCCATCCTCGTGTCGTTGGTCGTCTCGGTCGGCACGTTGGCCGCCACCCAGCAGCCGCGGGCAACGTATCCGCAGAAGATTCGATCATTCCATTCCGCCGACGAGTTCGGTCGCCTCACCCAGGGCCGGGTACGCGTGGAGCGGGCCGTCGATCAGTCGAAGCTCGCGGCCATCCGCGCGGAAGGCGTGCCGCTGCCGGTTGCTGAGGTCACGGCTCTTGCCGAGGAATCCAACGCCATCGTGTGGATCGGGACGGAGCGGGGCGCCGTCCGCCTGAATCGGAACGACCGCAGCCGTCAGTACTTTGCGGGCTTGCGCTGGCTTCCGCACGATCGCGTGACCGGAGTCGGGATCGACGGCGCGTCCGTGTGGATCGAGACTCCGCAGGGCTATTCACATGTGCAGTACGCGCCGATGACGCTCGCGGACAAGTCTCGCGCGTTCGTCGAGCGGGTACAGGCGCGCCACAACCGTTGGGGGCTGACGGCAGATTCGCACCTGCGAGTCGCCGGCGATCTCTCGTCGAACCAGCTCGCCTCGACGGACAACGATGGTCTCTGGACTGCGATGTATGTCGCGGCCGAGTCGTTTCGTTTCAAGGTCACCGGCGCCGTGGATGCCCGCAACAACGCGCGCACGGGCATGCAGGCCATCATGCGCCTCGAGTCGATCACCTCGATTCCGGGCTTTCCGGCGCGGTCCTTCATCAAGGTCGGCGTGGACGATCAACCCTCCGACGGCGAGTGGCACGATACGAAGGATGGATGGCGCTGGAAGGGCGACACGAGCTCGGACGAGATCGTCGGCCACTACTTCGTCTATCCGATCTACTACGACCTTGTCGCCGATGCGGAAGAGCGGCGCGTTCTCAGCGCGACGCTTGGCAGAATCACCGATCACATCCTCGAGCACAACTATCAGCTGATCGACGTCGACGGGCAGCGGACGCGATGGGGGTGGTGGTCACCTGACCTCATCTGGAATGACGCGGACGAGACGGGACTGCGAGCCCTTCACATTCTCGCGCACCTGCGAGTCGCGATTCACATGGCCGGCGATTCAGCACCACGCGCGCGCTACCAGGCGGCGTACGACACGCTCGTCAGCACGCACCGCTATCACCTGCTGACGCGAAATCTGAAGATCATGGTGCCCGGCTCGATTAACCACTCGGACGACGAGCTCGCGTTTTTGTCGTACTACCCGCTGCTTCAATTCGAGAAGGATCCGGGACTGCTGGCGGTCTACAAGGAGAGCCTCGAGCGCAGCTGGCGAATCGAGCGCCCCGAGCGCAATCCGCTGTGGAATCTCATCTATGCCGCCGGTACCGGCGCCGCCGAGTTCGACCGCGCCGAGACACTGCGTACGCTGCACGAGATCCCCATGGACACGATCCAGTGGACCGTGGCGAATTCGCATCGACTGGACGTGCCGATCGATACGTCGCCGGACCGCCAGGGCCGCCGCCAGGCGCTGGTCGTGCTGCCGTACGACGAGCTGCCGATGTCGAAATGGAACGGCAATCCGTACAACCTCGACGGCGGCAACGGCGGCCGGACCGAAGACGACGGCGCGTACTTTCTGCTGCCGTACTGGATGGGCCGCTATCACGGCCTCATCGGCGAGTAGTCGCCATGTGTTGACACTCGACACCAACGTCCGTTAGTGTCGAGTCTCGACACCATGAGCCGTCAGACCGTTCCCAACATCCTCCAGGGCACGCTTGATCTGTTGATCCTTCGCACGCTCCAGGTCGAGACGATGCACGGGTGGGCGATCGCCGATCGCATCCAGCAAATCTCACAGGACGTGCTGCAGGTGAACCAGGGCTCGCTCTATCCGGCGCTCCACCGCCTCGAGCATCGTGGATGGATCGAAGCGGAATGGGGTGTGTCCGAGCTCGGCCGCCGCGCGCGCTTCTACAAGCTCACCGGCGCCGGCCGGCGCCAGCTCGCGCTCGAAGCCAGCGAATGGGAACGCATGTCGATCGCCATCGGGCGCGTGATGAAGATGGCGTAGCCAGGACAGAACTCAGATATCCTGCGGCGCGTGATGCCATCATTCCGCGTCGTCGTGGGCGCGCTCCTGCTCGTCGTGGCCGCGTTCGCCCTGGACACGAATGTCGACGCCGGCCAGCAATCCGGGCGGGGCGCGCGTGTCGCGCCGCGGGCGGACGACCCGCTCAACGCCGACGCCGATCTTTCCGCGAAACCGCCACTCGCGCCGCTGCCACCCGCGGAGCAGGCCAAACGGTTCTGGCTTCCGCCCGGCTATCGAATCGAGCCCGTCCTCGCCGATCCCGACATCGACAACCCAGGACAGATTGCCTTCGACGGCAACGGACGCATGTTCGTCATCGAGCTCCGCGGATACGAACAGACGGCCGACGGACAGGATCTGCTTCAGCCCGTCGGCCGGATCTCCGTCCATGAGGATCGAAACGACGACGGCGTGTACGAGCACCACCGTGTGTTCGTGGACAAGCTGCTGTTCCCTCGCCTTGTCCTGCCATTCGGTGCGAACGCGATCCTCGCGCTCGAGAACGACGGCGACGAGCTCTGGCGCTTCACCGACACGAACGGTGATGGCGCCGCCGACGAGAAGACCGTGTTCACGACGAACTTCGGTCGCGGCGGCGCGTTGGGTGGCCAGCCGAGCGGCCTTGTCTGGGCGCTCGACAACTGGCTCTACAGTCACGGTCAACGCGTTCCGCGTCCGGTGGACGCCCACTGGCGTGATTCGCGAACCGACCGGGGCGACCGGATCGCAGTGGGGCGCGACGCAGGACGACGACGGCAAGATGTGGTTCCAGGCGGGCATCAGCGGCCTGCCGTCGTACTTTCAGTTTCCAATTCACTACGGCACGTTCAACGCCCCAGATCAGCTCGATCCGGAGCTGAACACGACGTGGGGCGCGCCGATTCTCGTCGGCGACATCGCGGGCGGCCTGCCCGCGACCCGCATGCCGGACGGCTCGCTGATGTACGTCACGGCCGGCGCGGGCAATGACATTTTCCGCGGCGACCGGCTACCGAAGGATCTCGTCGGAGACTATCTCTACGGCGAAATCGTCGCGCGTATCGTCCGGCGGCTCAAGGTCGTGAAGCGCGAAGGGCTGACGCGCCTCGAGAACGCCTATCTGCGATCGGAGTTCATCCGGTCGCTCGATCCGCTCTTCCGGCCCATCGACATGGCGACCGGGCCGGACGGCACCCTGTACATCGTGGACATGTACCGCGGCGTCGTCGAGTGGGCGCCCGGCGCCCGCACCGGCTCGTACCTTCGGCAGAAAATCGATCAGTACCAGATGGATCGCGTGCGATCGAACGGGCGCGTGTGGCGGGTGACCTACGATGGCATTCCCCGTGACCGCACGCAGGCCGCGCATGCTCAACGAGACGCCGGCCCAGTTGGTGGCGCACCTGGGGCACCCGAACGGGTGGTGGCGCGATACCGCTCAGCAGCTCATCGTCCTGAAACAGGATCGATCGGTTGTTCCCTCGCTCGAGCGGATGGTGCGGCCGTCATCCAATCTGCTTGCACGGTTTCACGCGCTCTGGACGCTCGAAGGTCTGGGTGCGCTGACGCCGGCGACGGTGCGCCTGGCGATGAACGATTCGAACCCTCGCATGCGCCAGCAGGGAATTCGCGCGAGCGAGACCCTCTACAAGGGAGGCGATCGGTCGTTCGCCGCCGACTACCGTGCGCTCGCGGGCGATCCGGATCCGGACGTCGTGATTCAGGCCCTGCTGACGATGAGCACGTTGAGAGTGTCCGAGCGCGAGGCCGCCGTTCGTTCCGCGCTCGAGACGAGCAAGGCGCGCGGCGTGCAGTTCATTGCAACGAGCCTGACGAATGCGGCCGCCGGACGAGGCGGTCCGGCACTGCCTCCGGACCAGCAGAGCGCCATCGATCGCGGCCGCGGAATCTATGGTGAGCTGTGCGTGGCCTGCCACGGCGACGACGGTCGTGGAGCGCCGCATCCTGCCGCGGTTGGAAGCACTCGCGCTCCATCGCTGTCTGGCTCGGCGCGTGTGACCGGCCACCGCGACTACATCGTCAAGGCTTTGCTTCACGGGATCACTGGGCCGGTGGACGGCAGGAACTACAGCGAAGTGATGCTCCCGATGGGATCGAACGGGGACCAATGGATTGCCGACGTCGCGTCCTACGTACGGACCAGCTTCGGAAACTCGGCGGCCGCTGTCATTCCGGCCGACGTCACGCGCGCTCGAAGCGAGACCACCCGCCGCAATTCGCCGTGGATGGTGGGTGAGTTGGAAGCGGCCTTGCCAGTCGCGCTCGTGCCTGACGATCGATGGACGATCACAGCGAGCCACGCGTCGTCGACCGCTTCGAACGCGTTCACGTTGGCCGGCTGGTCCACGGGGGCGCCTCAGCAAGCCGGCATGTGGTTTCAAGTCGAGCTGCCAGCGTCGTCGGTCGTGACCGAGGTTCAGTTCACGTCGCCGCCGCAGGGAGGCGGTCGCGGCGGTCCGCCGCCGTCGCAGACGTACCCGCGAGACTATCGGGTGGAGGTCTCAACCGACGGCGCCGCGTGGACCGCGGTTGTCGGCGAAGGTCGTGGGGCAACGAATGTGACGGCCATGGCCTTTGCGCCTGTGACCGCCCGTTTCGTTCGCATTACGCTCACGTCGAGCGCGACCGAGGCGCCGGCGTGGGCCATGCAGCGCCTGCGCATCTATCGCGCCGGCGGGGCCCGATGAGCGTCCGTCTCGATCCATTGACTGGCGTGCTCGAGGGCGCGGCAGTGAAGGAAAGCCGCCGGACACTCGCCGGACTCACCGGTTACTTTCGTGACGAGGCGGCCCGCGCAGCGATGGATCAGGATCGACTGGCCTACCGCGTCCAGGCGTACGAGCCGAAGCCGGAAGGCGAGCGGGGCGCTGTCTGCTGCGCGACCACGTTCCTCGAGCCGGGCACGGTCGGCGACGAGTACTTCCTCACCCGCGGGCATTATCACGTCAACGAAGATTGCCCGGAGCTCGAGGTCACCGTCAGCGGGACAGGCCTTCTCGTGCTGATGACCGCTGCTCGCCGCACGTGGACAGAACCCATGCGCGCCGGTTCGGTGCATCACGTGCCTCCCGGCACGGCGCACCGCGTGGCCAACACTGGCGACGCGCCGCTCGTCTTCGTATCCTACTGGCCGAGCGAAACCGGGCACGACTACCGCACGATCGTCGAACGCGGCTTCGGCGCGCGCGTGCGGCGGATCGACGGCCAGCCGGCGATCGTGCCCGAGCCAGATTGAGATTCGTCTACCTTCATGTACCGAGCTGACCAACTAGACTGCCGGACGGTCTGAGTAGTGGCGACCACCAATCAGCGCGTCCGCGAGGTGCTCGCCTTTCTCGAGCGTCGTGGATCCAAGAGAAACCGTGACGGCATGGCGCGGTATGCCATCACGGCGCCGAAGGTGTTTGGCGTCTCGGTGGCGGACCTGCACCTTGCTCGCGAAACGTCTCGGGCGCGATCACGATCTGGCCATCGCGCTGTGGAACACCGGCTGGTACGAGGCGCGCATGCTGGCGGCGTTCGTGGACGATCCGGCGCGGGTCACCTCGTCGCAGATGGATCGCTGGGCGAAGGACTTCGACAACTGGGCCATTTGCGACACGCTCTGCTTCCACCTTTTCGATCGCACGCCGCACGCCTGGAAGAAAGTTGAGACAGTGGAGCGGACGCCGGGAAGAGTTCGTCAAACGTTCCGCCTTCGCGCTGCTCGCCGGCCTCGCGCTGCACGACAAGAAGGCGCCCGACGAACCGTTTCTCGAGGCGCTTCCTCTGGCGGAACGCGCGGCCGCCGATGAGCGCAACTTCGTCAAGAAGGGCGTGAGCTGGGCCCTTCGAACCGTGGGCCGCCGCAATCGGACGCTGAACGCCGCGACGTTGGTGGTGGCTCGTCGGCTCGCGGCATCACTGGACACGGCGCCGAAGTGGGTCGGCCGCGACGTGCTCAAAGAGCTCACCAGCCCGGCCGTGCAGAAAAGGCTCGCCGATCGCGCCATCAAGGCAACGCGCCGGCGAGGTGAGCGTTGGCGCACTGACGATTCTGGCCCTCCTTGCGGGTTTGAGCGCCCAGGCCGCGCTTTCCCGGCGGCCCGGCACGGTCAGCGGCGCCAGTTGGGAAGGGCCGACAACGGTGAGATGATCGGCCCGCCGGGAACGACCATGGCCGGAGGCCCTCCCATGCCGACACGCCGTCAGTTCGTGAAAGACGCGACCTTGCTCGCGGCCGCGCCAGTTGTTGGCGGTCTCAGTCCGCGCGATCGAATCGTCCAGAAGGGCCCCGTGTTCGCCTACATCGGCACCTACAGCTCTGGCGGCAACGGAAACGGGGGACGCGGGATCCACATCTTCGAGGTCGATGCGGCGACGGGTGGGCTGACCGAACGCGACGTGCTCGTCACTTCGTCCAACCCGTCAGCGCTTGCGTTGGGACGTACGCGGACGCATCTCTACGCCGGCAACGAAGTCTCGAACTTCGAAGGCGGGAAGACGGGATCTGTGAGCGCGTATGCGATCGACCGTGCGAGTGGCCGGTTGACGCTCGTCAATTCCGTGAGCGCCCAGGGCGCTGGTCCGGCGCACGTGAGCGTGCATCCCGCGGGCAAACATCTCTTCGTCGCCAACTACGGTGGAGGGTCCGTCGCCGTGCTGCCGATTCGACCCGATGGCGGGCTCGGCGCGGCGACCGACACGAAGATTCACGAGGGCGTGGTGGGGCCGGTGCGCGCGACGAACGCGCCTCCGGGCAGCTTCGCGATCAGCGGCCACAACAGCCCCCACGCGCACATGATCCAGTCCGACCCGTCGGGCCGGTACGTGCTGGCGACGGATCTCGGTCTCGATGTGATTTTTGTCTGGAGGTTTGACCGAAGAGTCTGGCCGTCTCGCTCCAGCTGACCCGCCGTCGATCGCGCTGCCGCCTGGCGACGGCCCGCGGCATTTCGCCTTTCACTGGAACGCGCGCTGGCTGTACTCGCTGCAGGAGGAAGCGTCCACGATCGCGGTGTTCGACTACGACGCGACGAACGGGCGGCTCACGGCGAAGCAGACCATCTCGAGTCTGCCGAAGGGATTTGCCGGCACGAGCTTCACGTCCGGCATTCTGATCTCGCCAGACGCCCGGTTTGTTTACGTGGCGAACCGCCTCCACGACAGCATTGCGTGGTTCGCGATCGGTACCGACGGCACGCTCACGTTTGCCGGAGAAGAATGGACGCGCGGCGACTACCCGCGCAGCTTCGAGTTCGATCCCTCGGGGACGTTCCTCTATTCACTCAATCAGCGCTCGGACGCCGTGACGTGTTTCCGCGCCGATCGTCCAACAGGCCGCCTCACGTTCACCGGTCAGTACACGCCGATCGGCGCCCCGTCCAGCATGGTGTTTCTGTCCTAAGGGCGGGGACGGAGCCCTTTTCCACAGTTCCATAGCAAAAGGGGACAGAGCTCGCGTTCGAGCTCTGTCCCCTTTTGGGCCCGATCTGTGGAAAAGGGCCCCGTCCCCGCCCTTGGTCACCACATATGTAGTAGTGAGGACATGACGCGGCGCAGCGCGCTGGGGTGTCGCTGGGCGGCCTCGAGCTTCGCGAGACTATCGGGCGGACGATTCACCCAGTCGCTGTCGCGCCGGCCGCCGCGCCACTCGGTGCGACGATCCGGACCTCCGCGACGACGATCGACGATCGGTGGAACGACAGGTACATCCGAAACGTTCGTAATGATGTGCCTCATGCCCGCCTATATCGGCACGAGTGCCGATCACAATATGGTCAGGGCGCGTTTCGGCCGCCCGTCACCCAGCGCCAGCATCCGCTGCAGTACCGCCGCCCGGCCCGCCACGACCGCATCTTCCCACCCGACCGCGACCGCAAGCGCCGATCGCATTCGGTCGCCATTCGTCTCGATCCGATCGATCGCCGCGAGCACGTCGTCAACCGAGACAACGCCCATCGGTTGTTCCGTCAGCGGCGTCGCCAGGTCCAAGCGTTCACAGGTCCTGGCCATTCCCGGCTGATCCCATACAAACGGATACGAGATCATCGGGACGCCGTGCCCGATCGCCTCGTGCGTGGAATTGAGTCCGTGATGCGTGACGAACACGTCGGCAGTCTCGAGGGCGCGCGCCTGATCGACGTAGGATTCGAGCGTGATGCCGGGTCTGCCAAGCGCGGCCCGTGCGGCATCGTCGATCGGCGAGCCGCCAAAGCTGCACCGTCGTCTCGATGCCTCGATGAGACATCGCCGCGGCGATTGACTCGAGCGCGGCCAGCGCCTCCTTCCGGCTGTACGGCCAGATCATCGTGCCGAATGAGACGTACGCGCGCCGGAGGTGTCCGTCAACCGGCCGCGGCCTGCCCCGCGACGCCCGATCGCGAGGGGTACGTTCCCCAGAAATGAGCCATAGAACGCGACTGGCTCGAACACCGTGCGATGCTCCTCGCGCGAGAAACTCAGGCGGTTCGCAATACACGTTCAGGTCATCGCTGAACGCCGACACGTACCAGAAAGGCACGGCGTCGCTTCAGTCCGTACCGCGATTGCAGCGATTCAACCGCCTCGGCGCAGCGCGACGACACGTGCACACTGCGGATGGCGCCGCAAGATCTCGTGGAACTCCGCCGGCACGACTTGATGACCCGCGCACACGTTGACGTGAGGCAGCGACAGCATGCCGGCGACGACCTTGCCAATCACCGCGAACGTGTCGTGGACGATGAGCGACGGCCCGATCGCCCGAACGGCTCTGCCGATGTCCGGTGCGGCCCTTTCCGCGAACGTCACGAACCTCACCGGAAACGGCCACGACTCGTCATCGGCGTCATCGACGGATCCCGTGGCAAAGAGATCCTCGAACCGCGCGCCTGCCGCCTCGACTTCCTCACGGAATCGCTCGTGCGTGAACACGTGCGTCGGCACATCGAGATCGACGAAGCGCCGAATCAACGATGTGAGTCGTTGGAAGTGCCCGCGATCGGGCATTGAGAACACGACGACGGGTGAGCGGAGCATTCGACGCGGCAAAGCGAGGACGGTCATCCTAGTATGATTCGGCGCGGTGACGGAACCTGGGCGCGGGTACAAATCATGGCTGCTGATCCTGCTGGTCGCGACCTACGCCTGTGCGTTCGTGGACCGCATCATCGTCGCCGTCGTCGGCCCGGCGCTCAGACGTGAACTCGCGCTAACCGATCTCGAATTCGGCTTGCTCGGTGGAATGGCGTTTGCCCTGTTCTACTCGGCGTTCGGGCTGCCGGTGGCGAGACTCGCCGAGCGACGGAATCGTGTCGGCATCATTTCCGTCAGCGTCGCCCTGTGGTCCGTCATGACCGTCCTGTCCGGCGCTGTCACGAACTATTGGCAGTTGCTGCTCTGCCGCATGGGTGTCGGCGTGGGGGAGGCCGGCGGCAACGCGCCGGCGCATTCACTAATCTCCGACTACTACTCGCCGGCTCGACGCGCGTCCGCGCTCGCCGTCTATTCAGCCGGCGTGCCGCTCGGCGTCATGATCGGCGCTGGTTTCGGCGGATTCGCCGCCGAGCACTTTGGCTGGCGCGCGGCGTTCCTGCTCGCGGGCGCTCCGGGACTGCTTCTTGCGCTGCTCGTCTGGCTCACGATCCGCGAACCGGAACGCGGCGCCTCGGACGTGGTCAAGGCCCCGGGAACCGCGCCGCCCTTTCGCCACGTCTGGCGACGATTGTCGACGACTGCCACGTTTGTGCACCTCGTGGCCGCGTGTTCGCTGACGACCGTGGCCGGCAACGGCACGACGACCTTCGCTCCGTCGTATTTCGTGCGTCAGTTCGGGATGGGCATGGGCGAAGTCGGTCTGATGTACGGCTTGATCCTCGGCGTGGCCGGGATGTCTGGGATTCTGACGGGCGGATTCGTCGTGCAAGCTGGTGCGCGACGGGACGCTCGGTGGTACGTCTGGGTTCCCGCCGTCGGTGCCATCGTTGCCGCGCCGCTCTACCTCCTCGCGTACGCTCAGGAGTCGTCCAGTGCCGCACTGATATTCAGTCTGGTGGCCGCGTTGAGTCTGTCCCTGTACGTGGCGCCATCGTTTGCGCTCGTTCAAAATCTCGCGCCCGCCCGCATGCGCGCGTCGGCCGCCGCGCTCACACTGCTCGCGATGAATGTCCTTGGACAGGGGGTTGGACCCGTCCTGATGGGATGGGTCAGCGACCTCGCGGCGGCCCGTGAATTTACTGGCGGTAGCTACGGGGCGATCTGTTTCAGCCATCCAGCTGGCGCTGTTGCGAGAGCGTGCGAAGACGCATCCGCCGCGGGGTGCAGTTCGCTCTCACGAGCGTGCTCGTGTTTCTCCTCTGGGGCGCCCTTCATTTCGTCCTGGCCGGGCGATCGATTGCCCGCGACCTCGAGGTCCACAGCTCGTAATGGGCGTGCTTTCCCACGACGGCCTCGACGTCGCCGTCGAGGCTCCACCCGGGGACCTGGAGTGGCTCGAGGAATTTCTCGCGCCGTCCTTCTTGGTGACACGCGACCGCCAACGCGCGGGTCCACGTGTCGTTCGACGCGCTTCCGCCATTCGCCGGAGGTGACTCGCCCGCGTCGACGGGTCGCGTCGCGTTCGCGCTCGATTCCGGGCCGGTCCGGCTGGCGGAGCGCATCACGAAGGATCGGGTCGACCTGTTTGGCGCCGATGGGGCTCTCGCGTTTCAGGTGCTCGACCGTGGCCGGAGAACCCGAGTGCTGCGCGGTGCCAATCCGCTGCCGGCGAGGGTTCGGTTGATGCGAGTGGTGCGCGAGGGTACGCGCACAATCATTCGCTCGCGACCGGCGGCCTGATCCTTCACGCCTCCGCGGTCGCGCTCGGCGGCCACGCCGTCGCGATCGCCGGCGCCAAGGGCGCGGGCAAGACCACATTGGCTCTGAGAATGCTGGCCGCGCCAGGTGTCGAGTACCTCGTCCAATGATCGCGTGCTCGTTCGCACAGAGCACGACGCCGTGCGGGCCGTCGCCGTGCCGACCGTGATCGCTCTGAGACCTGGAACGCGACGACTTCTTCCGGAGCTCGCTGCCGAGCTCGAGCGAGCCGGCGACTTTCGCGAGAGCGCGCGCGAACGTCGCGACCGCGGTCCGGCACCGCCCGATGTGACGGGCGACACCTGGCGAACGTCCTCCGAGCAGGTCTGCTTCTGCCTCTGCCGACCGCGTCGCGCCGCCGCCTCGCTGGCTTGTGTGTTGTTCCCGTCGCGGACGCCAGTACCCGGCAACGGGTTTCGCGTCATGCATCAAGACGAAGCCGTCGGTGCGCTGTCTGAGGTGTTGGTCGGCCACCACCACGGCCATGTTTCAGAGCTGTTCGTTCCGGCGCCGGACGCGCTACCGGGCCCCGCGATCATGCACGAGCGAGCGCGCGACCTGGCTGCGCTGGTACCCTGCGTTGTCGGACACCTTGCCGACGATATCTCGTCGACGGAAGCAGTTGAGTGGCTGCGCGAATGTCTGCCACACGTGCGATGACTCGCCATCTGCATTTGCGACTCGCCGCCGCAGGCTACGACGTACGGAAGGCCACGGACCTGGCACGAGGAGGTGAGGCGTCCGTGATCCGGCTCGAGCTCGTAGACGGCCGATGCGTGAAGCTGCGCCAGTACCCCTCGCCCGCGGCCGCCGACCGCGTGTGGAGCGCGCTCACGCTTGCGAACGGTGTGACGCTTCCGCGACCGTTGATTCGCCTCGGCAATACGATGGTGACGGAGTACATCGAGGGCAAGTCGCTCGATCGCGCTCTTCGCCGCGCGACTCCAGCCGCCCGACGGCGTTTCGTCCGGCGCGCCGCCCAGCTTGCGGCCGACCTGCACCGGATGTCCGGAACCCGCGGCCGTCCGCGATTGCCGACGGAGCATCGTCAACTGATCACCGTCGTCGCGCGCAGGCTTGGACGACGCAGGTTGCTCGACCGCGGGACTGTTGCCGCGTTGACCGGACTGACGCTTCCGTCGGCCGTGCGCTACGTATTGACGCACGGTGACCTTCATCCCGACAACATCGTCGTCGAGCCCAGTCGCCATCTTCGGGCCGTCGACGAAGAGCGAATTGACAGGCGTCCAGCCGCGTTCGAGCTTGCGCGAATCGTGATGCGATGGCCGCTCGACGCGGGACTCGAGCGTGCCCTGCTGACCGTGTACGATCGCGCCGGTGGCGACAGCCGGCACTATAGAGACAATCGGACGTTCTGGATCGCGGTCGCCCTGTCGACGAGTGCGGTCTATCGTCTCTACTACGGGCTCCCGGGCCTTCGGCTCGTCGCCTCCGAATTACGCAGGTTGGTGACGTGAGCGAACGGCGACCGGGCGGATGCCGGCCAACGCCGGAACAGACGTTGCTGCTTCAGGCCGCCGTGCTCGGCACGCAGCCGGCGCAATCAGCCTTCGCCACGTGGCGATCGCGCGTGGACATCAATCGACTCGACTATGGGTCCGCGCGGCTTCTGCCCTTCGTCTACCTCAACCTTCGTGACCGCCTGACAAACGACGACGAGGTGACCCGCGCGATGCGCGAGCGCTACGAGCGAGCGATCGCCGACAACGATCGTCGTCTCGTCACGCTCACCTCGGTGATTGCGACGTTCCGCGACGCGGGCATCGATACGCTCGTCCTCAAAGGCATGGCGCTCGTGGCGGCCGGTCATCTGCCGCCGGGCGCGCGACCGATGGACGATCTCGACGTGCTGGTGCCTGAGGCGCAGGCGATCGAGGCGCGTGATCTGCTGCTGGCCTCAGGCTGGCGGCTTGTGCAACCGATGAATCGCGACAGTCTGTTCGTCGGCCACGGGGCTGAGCTCTCGAGTCCGGCAGGCGATCGTCTCGATCTGCATTGGCACGTGTTCGCCGAGTGTTGCGGGCCGGGGGCTGACGACGTTCTGTGGCAAGCAGCTGAGACGGTGCGCGTCAACGGTATCGGGACACGTGTGTTGTGCCCCGCGGATTTTCTCCTGCACGTGGCTGCGCACGGGCTCCGCTGGAGCATCGTGCCTCCCGTGCGATGGGCCGCCGATGCCGTCACGATCGGTACGCGCCGCCGGCGACCGGCTCGACTGGAATCGACTCGTGCATCAGGCGATCGGCCGACGGCTGAACCTTCCGGCGATCGACGCGCTCCGCTATCTTCGCGATGACCTGGGAATCGACGTGCCGGCACCGATCCTGAGCGAGCTGCAATCGGCCCCTGTGCCGCGGCTCATCGTCGCCGAGCATCGCGTCCGGATGCAGGCCCGGAATCCGTCGCGTCAAGCCCGGTATCACTGGATCAGGCATCGCCGGCTGTCTGGCCGTTCGTGGCTCGGCGACCTTGCGAGATATCCGGACTATCTCCGGCGCGTCTGGGGGCTGCCCTCCCGCCGCCATCTGCCTCGTCACATCATCCGTAGATTGACGCGCCGCTAGGTCGTTCTGACGTCAGGAAACTGTCGACGGACGAGTTCTTGACTATTCGCGGGCCTCAATCCCTCCGTGTTGCTGCAGCGGAGGAAGGCGCACCATGGCACATGGTTTGCTCCATAAACACCACACCAAACTCGTTGTTTCAAGCCCAAGGGGGAGTTGTGTCCAACCTGGAACGACGTCGATCGCCGCGCGTGGCCGTTGCGAACCATCCCGACCTGCCTGCGGGCCTTGTGGATGTCGGCCTCGGAGGGTTGTCGGTCGCGCTCCCGTACGTGCTGCCAAAGGACACGGTCCACGACGTCGGCTTGACGCTCGCAAACGGCGCCGAGATCATCTTGCGCCTTCGCGTCGCGCATCGTCGCCGCGAAACGCGGCCTGGCGGCCTGGACGTGTTCGTGACTGGATTCGAATTCCTGGCGGACGTCACCGGCGACGCGTCGCTGACCGCCGTCCGCGTCGCGAGCTGAGGTACGTGATTCTAGTTCAACGTCCATAGCGTCAGCTTGGACACGCCCTTCACGAAAATACGGTTGCCCGACAGCACCGGCGGCGTCCACGTTTCGTCGTCAGCGACTTTGTAACGACGCACGGGATCGAACGTCGTGCGGCTCGCCCGCGCCACAATCAACTCGCCATCGTCTTCCAGGCTGAACAAGCAGATTGCCTGACCGAAGAATCGCCGCGTTCATCGCCTGACGTCCCTCTGACGTCCACAGCGTCGCGCCCGTCTTCACGTCCACGCCAAAGTACTGCCCGGAGTTGCGCGTCGAGAGTCCGAAGAGCACGTCGCCGGCGCCAATGACCGTGTTGCTCAAGCGGTACGGCGCGTCTTCGTTCTGCCAGGCATCCTGAGCGATCCACTGCGATCCCTGCTTCGTCACGGTGTAGGCCATCACGGGTCCGCCGTTCGAGACGACGATCGTCCGGCCGGCAAGGATTGGCGTGGCGGAGTTCGTCACGCTCGAGTTCGTGAACGGCCGTTCCCACAGAAGCGTCCCGGTCCCTGCATCGACGCCGACCAGTTTGGTCTGCGTCAACGTGATGATCTGTCGTGTGCCGTCGAGGTCGGCGACGATCGGTGATCCGTACGCGGGCCCGTCACCGTCCCAGTGCCACTTGATATTTCCGGTGACGACGTCGAATGCGGTCAGCGCGCCCTGGTTGTTGCCGCCGACGTGGAAGATAACGGCACCGCGGTCGACCAGAGGCGAGAACGCGTGCGTTGTGAACGTCGGCACGATCGGCGAGCCCGGCTTCTGCCACAACTGTTTCCCGGTCGCCGCATCGCGTGCCGTAACGATGCCCGTCATGCCGATCGAGAACAGTCGCCCGTCGGAAAAGATCGGCGTGGACTTCGGTCCGGGTCCGTGACGGGCGGTCGCCTTGTTCATCGTGAACGGCGCGGCATATGCCGGATTTCCAGACGACGCGCGCCAGTCGCCGGATCGAGGGCGCTCATGACCTCGTCCTCGCCCTGACGCGAGAACACGAAGAGGCGATTGCCGACGACGAGCGGCGTCGCATAGCCGAAGCCGACGTCGACGCTCCAGCGCGAGGTCAGCGCTTCTGGCCACGTCGGCGGGCGCCGCGAAAGAAGGCACGGATCCGTCGCGATTTGGACCGCGCCATTGCGTCCAGTCGTTGGGTGCCTGGGTCGAGAGAAGGGAGGCCACGGCGAAGCAGCCGACGCCGATCACCGCGAGCCACGAACGGATGGGACGTGTCATGCAAGGCCTCCGGTCAACGAAGCGGGTGCAGCTCGAACTTTCGCACGAAAATCTCCGCGCCCTCGGACTGGATCATAATGCGACCGTCAGTGACGCTCGCGTTCGATGCGGCGTTCACGAGCGAGCCGTTGACGTAGTAGAGAAGGGTATCCTCGTCGGCGATCGACCTCGATTCTCGTCCATCCGAGATCGGGCGTCTCGACGTCATTGGCGCCGCGGAATCCCGTCCGGTCGGTCCAGTCCTCGCTTTTGCCCGACCAGTTCACGCGACCCGACATGAAGGTCCGCAGCAACCCGGCCGGGTCGTAGACATCCTCGCCATCGCGATCCTTGTGGGTCGTCGCGTCCACCGACGGCAGGATACGGGAGCCATCCTCCTCGAATCCCGCCACCAGGATCAGATCGCCGACTCCGCCTTCGATGATCTGACACTCGATCGAGCTGATCCACGGACCGTTGAAGTTTCGCGCCGTATTGCCGAGTCGGCCTTGCGCATGGAGCAGGAGGCCGCTGTCGCGCGTGCGCGTGGCGCGCTCGCCGGACGTCGGCCCGCCCCATCGGAACTCGGCAACCAGGCGATAGTTTCGGAACGCGTCTTTCGTGATCAGTCCGCCCCAGATGGTGCCGCTGATTTTGATCGCTGACGTGCCGTCAATCGTTTCGACCGAGAACACGCCTTCCGGATCTTCGGTGTGATGATCGACGAGCCACGTCTCGAAGTTGGCAAGCGTGCGGCCGTTGAAGAGCCGAATCACGCCGCCGGGCGATCGCGCGACCGTGTCGTCATGATCCGGCGCCGTTGGCGAACAGGCGGACAGGCTCGCGAGCATTGCCGAGACGAACAGCACGCGGATTCGGGCCTTGCGGCAGTTCATGGCACGCGTGTCCTGATTCTAGGGCGGGAACGAGCGATAATCGCCACCCCGTGAAGCTGTCGGATCTCGGCCCCGGCCTCCTCCTCGCGGCCACGGGTGTCGGTGTCGGTGACATGGTCGCGTCGACGATTGCCGGCGCCGAGCACGGTCTAACCCTGCTGTGGGCGGTTGCCGCCGGCGTTGTCGTCAAGTTTGCGATTACGGAAGGCGCGGCCCGCTGGCAGCTCGCCACCGGCCGGACGCTCGTCGAAGGCTGGCGCGATCACCTGCCGCGCGCGCTCCTGGCGCTGTTCGGCCTGTACTTCGTGATCTGGAGCTACTTCGTCTCGAGCGCGCTCGTGTCAGCCAGCGCGCTCGTTCCGGCCGCGATCTTCCCGTCGGTACCGCTTGCGACGTGGGGCGCTGTCCACGCCCTTGTCGCGTTCGTCGTCGTGTTCGTCGGCCGCTACCAGCGCTTCCTGTCCACCGTCAAAACCCTGATCGCGTTCAAGTTTGCGGCGGTCGTGGCGGCGGCCGTCATCATCGCCGTGCGGTCCGGCGCCCACTGGACGACCGTCGGTCCAGCGTCGCCGTTCTCGACCGTGGACACGTTGTCGCTGATTGGCGGTGTCGGAGGCACGGTGACACTGCTGTCGTACGGCTACTGGATGAGGGAAGCCGGATGGTCGGGAAAGGAACGCCTCGCCACGGCACGTACCGATCTCGCCGTGTCGTTCGCGCTCGTCATGCTGTTCTGTGCCTCGATGATGGTGATCGCGACGAACGTCAATTGGCAGGGTCACATTCTCGAAGAGGGGCCGCGCCTTTGTCTCTTGCTCGCGGACCGTATCGGGGAGGCCATCGGGCCCATCGGACGCGCGATCTTTCTGGCAGGCTTCTGGGGTACCGCCTTCACGTCGGTGCTCGGTGTGTGGCACGGCGTGCCGTTTCTCTTCGACGACTGGTTCCATCTGTGGCGCGGGGAGAAGCCCGCCGGCCATGCAGGCCGCGCCTACCGGTTGTGGCTGATCTACCTTGCGCTCGCGGCGCTGTCGGCGCTCCTGTTTGGCCGGCCCGTCTGGCTCGTGTACGCGTACACGGTCGTGGGCTCGTTCTTCTTTCCGTTCGTGATCTCGACGCTGCTTTGGTTGAACAACGCCCCGAGTACTCAAAGGAGTACGCAACGGAGCGCGGCCAACGGCATGCTCGCCAACGCCGTACTGGTCGCCGCCTTGCTGATGTATGTGCTCCTCGCCCTGCGGTCGGTGGTCGGTTGAGGGCCGGTACGGCTATTCTTTCTACACACGACGGAGGCGCAGATGAAGGGGCACGTGGCGCGGGTGGGCCGGAACGATCTATGCCCGTGTGGTAGCGGCAAGAAATACAAGCACTGTCATGAGACGCAGGCCAATGGCTTCACATCCTGGCAAAAGGTTGGACTGATGCTTGTGGCGGCCGCTGCGATTGGCGGACTCGTCCTGGCGTTTGCGAACCGATCGGATCAGGCGATGCCGACTGGCGTGTGGTCTGCTGAGCACGGGCACTATCACTGAGCGTCCGCGCACAGTGTCCGTATCGCGACGATGCCTCACATCATCGAACGAGCCGGGAGCGGCCGCGCGAAGTGTCGCGGATGTGAACAGCGGATCGCTGGCGGCGACCTCCGTTTCGGTGAGCGTCGCCCGAACCCGTACGCTGACGATGGCGGAGAGATGACGCACTGGTTCCATGTGCCGTGCGGCGCGCTCATGCGACCCGAGCCCTTTCTCGAAGCGCTTCTGGCGTCGGACCAGGCGATCGACCGGCGCGAGTGGCTCGAGCGCGAGGCGCGCCTTGGCCTGGAACATCGGCGGGTGTCGCGTGCTCGCGCCGCCGGACGCGCCTCGTCTGGCCGATCGACCTGCCGCCACTGTCGCGAGACCATCGCCAAGGACACCTGGCGCATCGCGCTCGCCTACTACGAGGACGGCCGCTTCGCACCGTCCGGATTCATTCACGTGCGCTGCGCGTCCCCGTATCTCGAAACGATTGACGTCATCGAGCGGCTCCGTCACCTGTCGCCCGACCTGAGCGATCAGGACGTCGCGGAGATTCAGTCCGAATTGGCTCTAGGCGCCTCGAACGCGTCGAACCTCTTCGACCTTGCCGAACTCATCGAACCCGCCCGCACCCGGCCCCGGCGAGGCAAGCTCCTGATCTGCACTGCCCTCATGCCGACTCGACGCGAGTTCCTGACCACTGCCACCGCGGCGATGCTGACTGCCGCGACACCACTCGCACGCGCCCGGTCCCAGCGGGAAATCAAGACCGCGCTTGGCGGCGTGATCGGTCTCCAGCTGTGGAGCCTCCGGACCTACCTGCCCAAGGATCTGGGTGGGACGCTCGCGCAGATTCGCGCGATGGGTTTCCGGGACGTCGAGGGCGCGGGCCTCTGGGGCAAGACGGCGCCCGAGCTTCGGAGCGCGCTCGATGCCGCCGGGCTTCGATGCCAGTCCGCCCACATGGGCTACGAGCGGTTGCAGAAGGATCTCGAGGGGGCGCTCGCCGAGGCGAAGGCGATCGGTGCGACCTGGGTCGTCTGTCCGTGGATTGCCGCGAAGATTACACGGGAGGACACGCTCCGCGCGGCTGAGGTGTTCAATCGTGCGGCCAAAGCTGCGGCGAGCCAGGGCATGCGATTCGGCTACCACCTCCACGGCTACGAGTTCGTGCCGTCGACTGAGGGCACGCTCTTCGACACGCTCGCGACCAACACCGATCCGAAACAGGTTGAGTTCCAGGTCGACGTCTTCCACACGTTCCACGGTGGCGGCGATCCCGTGAAGATCATCAACACGCACAAATCGCGCGTGACGAGCCTTCACCTCAAGGATTTGAAGAAGGGCGCAGCCGTTGTCGCAGGACAGCCAACCGGCACTCCGGACATCGACGTGCCGGTCGGCACCGGCCAACTCGACATGCCGGCGATCCTGCGCGCCGCCAAAGCCGCCGGCGTTGGCCTGTACTACGTCGAAGACGAGAGCGCGGATCCGCTCGCGGCGATTCCGCAAAGCGTGAAGTATCTCGAATCAGTCAAAGTCTAGAATCGCCAGGGCACTTACTTCTCATCCGCGAACGCCTGATAGACGAGCGTTGGAAAACGGTTACCGATCGTCGTCGCGTTCGGCCTGAGCTGGATCATCATCACGAGCACCATGCGTGTTGACGGCTCGACTCGGTACGACGAGCCGTAAGCGCCACCCCAGCCGAAGGCACCGACGGCTTCGAGATCGCGCACGCCGTATCGATCCGTGGTTTCGAACCCGTATCCGTAGCCGAGCCCGTCCAGTTGCCGGATGTCGCCGATCTGGTTGGTCGTCATCAATGCAACGGCGCGGCTGCTGAGCAGGCGGCGGCCTTCATGCACACCGCCGTTCCGGATCATCTCGAGGAAGCGCGCGTAATCGCGCGCGGTCGAGACGAGCCCGGCGCCTCCCGAAAAGCTGACGCGCGGCCCGTCGACGTACGCGCCCTGTCCAAGCGGACCTTCGGGCGCGCGTTCGTACGTGCCGTCGGCCCGCGAGCCGTACACCACCGCCAGGCGATCGCGCTGTGCCGCCGGCAGATAAAACTGCGTGTCGGTCATCCCGAGCGGCTCGGCGATTCGCGTGCGGATGAACTGATCGAGCGGCATCCCGGACGCGCGCTCGACGACGCAACCGAGCACGTCCGTGTTGTAGCCGTAGACGTACGCCTCGCCAGGATGAGACACGAACGGCAGCGTGGCCAGCCGCTCCATCGTCGTGCAGATCGGTTCGGTCTTGTCCGCCGTGTACCAGCCGGCGCCAGCCGCCGGGCCGAGACCCTTCGCTTGGTACATCGACGCGATGTGAGCCTCGGTGCCGTACGACATGCCCGACGTGTGCGTCAGAAGATCCTTGATCTGAATCTGACGGCGCGCAGGGACGATCGTGACACCAGCACGGCCGGGTTCCGCGACAGTCGTCTTTGCAAACGCCGGGATGAAGCGGCTGACCGGCTCGCTGAGACCGATGCGTCCCTCCTCGACGAGCATCATGATGGCCGCGCTCGTGATGGCTTTGGACTGGGACGCGATGCGGAAGATCGTGTCCATCTTCATCGGACTCGAGGCCTCGCGGTCGCGCCAACCGAGCGCCTTCTCGTAGATGGGCCGTCCGTCTCGCAGGACGAGCGCGACGAGGCCGGCGACGCGGTTCTCCTTGACGTAGTCCTCGAGCGCGTGGTCCAGCCGCGACACGCGATCACTGGATGTTGCGGCCGGTGTCGCCGCTTGTTGGGCGTGCGTGCGCCAGTCGAGAGACAGTGCCGATCGTGCCGGCAAGCACAGCAACGGTAGCGAAACGTCTCAGACGCATGCGGTCCCTCTCAGCCGACGGTCACTTTCTTCACGCCGCGCGCCGTGAGCAGCGCCGGCAGCCTCTTGCGGTGATCGCCCTGCAGCACGATGGCCTCGCCTTCGACGACGCCACCGCAACCGAGCTGGGCCTTGAGCGCCTTCAGCCAGACCGCGCGATCGGCAGGCGCGATGGCCAGGTGCTCGACGATGGTCACGTCCTTGCCACCCCGCCCCGCTCGTTCGAGACGCACGACCGCGCGCGGTATCGTCCGCGCGTTCGACGGCGGTTGGGCCTTTTCCGGTGGCGGTTCCGGGGCAGCCCGTTCCGGCAGCGAGGCCTTCAGCGAGCTGAGAACGCCGAACGGATTGTGAAACGGCCGGTCGTCAGCCACGCGCCAGTCTCCGCCTACCCGCGCAACCGACGCCAGTTCGCGATACTGCGCTCGGCGATTGGAAATTCTTCGTCGGGAGTACTGTGCCCGTTCTCGACGAGGTAGGTCTCGACGATGCCGGCGTCTTCCGCGGCCTCGAAGATCGCGGGCCACGGGCAGTCGCCCTCGCCAAACGCGATGTTGTAGCCCTTCGTCGCGCTCCAGTCGCGCAGGTGTACGCTGCGGATACGTCCGGCGTGTCCGCGAATCCAGGCCGGCGCATCGATCCCGTGCTGGACGGCCGGACCGACGTCGAACTGCAGGACGAAGTCTTCGGGCGTGCGCGACGCGACGATTTCGATCGGCAGTTCGCCGTCGAGCTCGGTCCACTCGCGCTGATTGTTGTGATACCCCGCGGCAATCCCGTGCGGTCGAAGCCGTTCCGCCACGTCCGCGAACGCGTCGCTCGCTTTGTGCCAACCCGCGATGTCGGCAATGGCCGGAACGCTCGCGACGACCGCCATGCGGCTGCCGAGGATGTGGTTGAGCTCGACAGTTTTCGGGAGCGCCTCGGGGGTAAACGCACGCATACCGTTGTGAGTGGAACTGCAGGCCAGACCGGAGCGTATCGAGCGTCGCGCGAACCTCCTGCGCGTAGGCCGAGTGTCCAGTCCAGATAGGTCGAGTAGAACTCCACGGACTCGTAGCCGAGCCTGGCCACCGCGGAGAGTGTCGAGAGCAGGTCCTTGTTGACGTCCGTACGGACCGTCCACAGCTCGAGACCGATGGGAACGCTGGCGTGTGTCGTCATCAGGGCAATCCGGGCCCCGCAAGTTTACTGTTTCAGCCGTGGCGGCGGTCTACACGAGAAACAATGTGGCCAGCCCCAGAAACATGAAGAACCCGGCCCCGTCGGTCACGAAGGTCAGGACGACGCTCGAGCCATGGGCGGGGTCGCGTCCGGCCCATCGGAGCGCGAACGGCACGGCGACGCCGGCGAGCGCCGCGACGACAAGGTTGAGGAAGACGGCCGCGGTCATCACGAGTGCCAGCGCGGCGCTGCCGTACAGCCAGTAGGCGAGCAGTCCGACCACCGAGCCCCAGGCCAGGCCGTTGACGGTGCTCACGAGCAGTTCCTTTCGCGCCAATCGACCGCCCGTATCGCGCAGTTGATCGAGCGCGAGCGCGCGGATGACGAGCGCCACCGTCTGGTTGCCGGTGTTACCGCCAATACTGGCGACGATGGGCATGAGTGTCGCCAGCGCGACCACTTGCGTGATCGTGTGCTCGAAGAAACCGATGACGCGTGACGCCGCGAACGCCGTCAGAAGGTTGAGGGCGAGCCACGGCCATCGGTTCTGAACGGACTCGGAGAGGGGAGCGAACAGGTCCTCGGCGCCGCGTAGCCCCGCGCGCGTCAGCGCATCCTGGTCCGACTCGGCGCGCAGATAGTCCACGACCGAGTCGATCGTGATCCGACCGATCAACTTGCCCAGTTCGTCGACGACCGGCGCCGATACGAGGTCGTACCGCTCGAACGCCGTCGCCGCGCGTTCGGCTGGGTCGTTCGGCGTGAACGCCGCCGCGTCGGTGCGCGTGATCTCCGTCAGCGAAGTCGCTGGACTCGCGCGGATCAGGTCCGGGAGCAAGATGCTCCCGCGCAAGACGTGACGCGCATCTACGACGAACAGACGATCGGTCTGGCTCGGTAACTGCTCGCCACCGCGCAATCGTTCGATCGCGTCGCCAGCCGTGAGATCGATCCGCAGGGCCACGACGTCCTGTCGCATCAAGCGCCCGACCGTGCCTTCGACATAGGCGGCCGTATCCACCACCCAGGATCGATCCGCGTCTTCGAACGCCTGCGAGACCTGACGGACGACCGCCTCCGGCAGTGACGGCGACAGGTACGCGAAATCGTCCGCGTCCAGATCGGCGATGGCCTGGACCAGTTCCTGTGGGTCCAGGCGTTCGGTGAGGTTCGCCCGAATCTCGTCGTCGAGCTCGACGAGCGTCAGGCCGGCGTCTCGCGAAGGGAGCTGGCGGAACACGATCATCCGATCGGTCGTCGGCAACGCCGTCAGCACCATCGCGAGGTCGGCAGGGTGGATGCCGCGAAGGCGCTTCTGCAGCTCCACGAGATTCTCGCGGCGCTGCATGTGCGCGAGGAGGTCGCGCTTCTCGGTGTCCTGCCGCTCCGCCAGCGACTCCAGCACGCGGTGTCGCTCGAGCAGGTGAACGACCTCGTCGAGCTTGGCCTGAAATGCGTCCCGCGACAGTGTCATCGCTGGATCTCCCTGGCGCTATTGTGCACGGCAGGCGTTGTCATAGTGTTGTTACATGGCCCTGAAACGGACGGTGTACAGTCCAACGCGCGTGACGAGACCCGCCAGAACCTCGATCTACAACCCGCCGCACTGGTACGCCCGTACGCGCGGCGCTGCCGTCGCCGGCCCGCATGCCCGTCGCGATCCCAGCGGTCGAGGGTCTGACGACCAAGGCTGAGCCGTTGCTGGGGCGCGCGTGGATCAATCGCGATCTCGCCTGGCTCGAGTTCAATCGGCGCGTCCTGGCGGAGGCCGCGGACCCGCGCACGCCGCTCCTCGAGCGGGTCAAGTTTCTCGCGATCTTCAGCGCGAACCTCGACGAGTTCTTCATGAAGCGCGTCGCGCTGCTCCGTGGCAAGGCCACGGTCGAAGGCGACGAGGACCCGGTGACGCGACAGGGCGATGCTCGCGATGTGCTCGGCCGCATCCGCACGGTCGTGAAGTCGCTCCTCGCCGAGCAGGCCGATCTCTTCCGCGACGAGCTGCTTCCCGCGCTCGCCGATCGCGGCATCCTGCTGCTCGAATGGCGTGACTTGACGCTGGCGCAGCGCCAGGAGGTCTCGGCGCTACTTCGATCGCAACGTCTCGCCGGCGCTGACGCCGCTCGGCCTCGATCCGACGCACCCATTTCCGTTCATCTCAAACCAGTCGAACAACTGGGGCTTCCTGCTGAAGGGGCCGGGAACGGCCCAGCCGATTCCGGTCAGGGTCAAGATTCCGACCATGCTGCCGCAGTGGGTGCCGCTCAAGGCCGACGTCGGACCAGGCGAGCGGCGGTTCATCAGCCTTGAAGTGCTGGTGCGCGAGAGCGCCGACAAGCTATTTCCCGGCATGCAGGTGGTCGACACCGACTCTTTTCCGGATCGTTCGCAACGCGCAGCTCGAGCTCGACGAGGAAGAGAACGAAAGCCTTCGAGAGTCGGTGACCGAAGCCTTGCGCCAGGCCCGGTTTCAGCCCGTCGTGCGCGTCGATCTCGCGCCAAAGCCGAACGCGAGCCTGGTCCAGGGGCTCGTCGATCGCTTCGCGCTCTCGTCCGACGACTTGTACGAAGCGTCGGCGCTCCTCGACTACACGGCGCTGTTTCAGATCGCCGGCCTCGACATGCCGGATCTTCGCGATCCGCACTGGTCGCCGATGCCTCCCGCGCAGGATTCCGGACGAGGACGTGGACATCTCCGGCGGCGATCCAGGGTGGCGAGATCCTCCTGCACCACCCCTACGACAGCTTCGACATGAGCGTCGAGGACTTCATCGGCGACGCCGCCGACGACCCGCACACGGTCGCGATCAAGATGACCGTGTACCGTATCGGCGACGACACTCCGTTCGTGCGCTCGTTGATTCGCGCCGCCGAGTCGGGCAAGCAGGTCGCGTGCGTGATCGAGCTTCAAGCGCGGTTTGACGAAGCGCGTAACCTCGTGTGGGCGCGCGAGCTGGAACAGGCCGGCGCGCACGTCACCTACGGGGTCGTTGGCCTGAAGACCCACGCGAAAGTCGCGCTTGTCGTTCGCAAGGAGGGCGCCGATCTTCGCTGCTACGCGCACATCGGGACGGGCAACTACCACGTCTCCACCGCGCGGTTCTACACCGACGTCGGCCTGTTGACGTGCGATTCGGGGATCACCGCCGACGTCGTGAAGCTCTTTCACTATCTGACGGGCCATTCGGACGCTCCGCAGTTCGAGAAGTTGCTCGTGGCACCCGGCGCGATGCGCCAGCGGTTCGTCGATCTCGTGCACCGCGAGATCGCCCATCACCAGGCCAGGCGGCCCGCGCGCATCGTCGCGAAACTCAATCAACTCGAGGACATGGAGATGTGCCGCGCCCTCTCGGCGGCGTCACAGGCCGGCGTGCCGGTCGATCTCATCGTGCGTGGACTCTGCTGCCTGGCGCCGGGCGTTCCGGGGCTGACCGACAACGTCCACGTGCGATCGATCATCGGGCGGTTCCTGGAACACTCGCGCATCTTCTACTTTGCCGACGGCCAGGCCGAGCCTTCTGACGGTCAATTCTTCATCGGGTCGGGCGACTGGATGTACCGGAACCTCTCACGACGCGTCGAGGTCGCCACGCCTGTCGAGGACCGCGCGCTGCGCGCGCGTCTCTGGGAGATCCTCGACGTCTCGCTCCAGGACAACCGGCAGGCGTGGGTGATGCAACGGGACGGCACCTACCATCAACTGCAGCCGCGGCCGGGTGATGAAGGTGCGGCGAGCGTCGGCTCGCACGCCTGGTTCATCGATCTGGCGCGACGACGGTCGGTCGTCGGCTGACGCGTGACATCCTTTTTACCTCGTTGTCGCGGTCACGAAAGACGGTGCGGTCATGCTGACAGCACCATGGTGCCTGACCGGATTCGATCGATTGATGTTGGCTTGGTGCTGAGCGTGGCGTTGATCGCGCTCGCGAGTTGGCTGTCGCTGCGATAGCCCGAGACAGATCTCCCAGGTCTTTGTCTGACGTTCAGAACAACAAGTAGCACGCGACGGCGCCGACGATCGTCATCGACAAACCCCACGCGAGCAGCCTGTTGAAGAGCACGCGTGGGTCTTCCGTGCCGGGCACGAGCGCGGCAATACAGAGCGCGCCAATCGTCGAGAGCGGCGACACGTCCACGAGGTGACCGCCGACGTTGATGGCCGAGGCGATCGCGACGGGATCGCCTCCACCGAGCCGTTCGATCAGGCCAGGGATGGTCGGGAGGAACGCCGGCAGCACAACGCCTGACGTGCTGCTGTAAACGGACACGAGGCCGGTCACGAAGGCGATGAAGCCGGTGATGGTCCCGGGCGTCGCCCATCGAGCGAGCATTGACGTGAACAGATCCAGACCTTGCGTCTTCTCGAGCAGCGCAATGAGCACCGTCACGCCCGAGACCATCAGAATCACACCCCACGGCATCTTCTTGATGGCGTCCTCGTGATCGGCGGCGCGTAGCGCCGAGAGGACGACGGCGCCGGCGAATGCACCCATGCCGACGTTGACGCCGGTGAGCAGGACGCCGAGGAGCAGCGCGGCGATCACGACCAGCGTGATCCAGTTGTTCCGATCGAACCGGAGAGCAGTCGGCGCGGCGGCACCCGAACCTGAGTACCGAGAACCGGAACAACCGCCAGCCGCCGAAAATCAGGTAGCCGGCGAACGCGACGAGCGCCTGCGCGACGAGGTTGTTCACGTACGTGGACCACTCGTGTCCCGGCAGACCGATACGAGTCATGATGCCGGTCACGATGATGCCGGTCGGCGCGACCGGCGACAGCGAGCCGGACGTCGCCCCGTGGCCGACCATGATCGCCATGAGAAACGCCGGGATCCGCGCGCGGGCGGCGACGGTCATCGCCATCGGCGCGATGAGCGCCGTGGTGGCGATGTGTCCCGGCCCGACCGACGCGAGCACGCAGCCCAGCGCGAAGAACATGACCGGCACGAGACCGGCGTTGCCGCGACACAAGAGGAGCGCGCGCTCGGCGACCTTCGTCAGTGTCCCGTTCTGCTGGGCCTGGGTGAACAGCAACGTCACGCCGGCGAGCGTGAGGAACAACGAGACCGGGAAACCGGCCATCACGTCGTTCACGCCAATCCCGCCGTAGAGGCCGATGCCCCAGGCGAACGCCAGCGCAAGCACGCCGACGTTGAGCGGCGTCACGGTGCTCGCGAGGATCGCGACGAGCAAGGCAGCGAGCGACAACGCGGCAAGGCTCATGCGCGGCTCTCGAGATGGGCGGCGACGAGCACGGCCGGATGAATCGCAATTTCTCCGACAAGGTCGAGCACCTGGTGGCGACACGACGTGCCGGCGGCGACCACGACGGTTCCCTGCGTCTTCTGCCGAATCGCCGGCAGCAGTCGACGCTCGGCAATCGCCCGGGAGACGTCGAAGTGTTCACGGGCGTAGCCGAACGAGCCAGCCATGCCGCAGCAGCCTGCGTTCGAATCGACGACCGCCGTTCCAGGGAGCCGCGACAGGAGCGTCTTCGCCGACGCCAGAAGTCCCATCGACTTCTGGTGGCAATGGCCGTGAAGCAGCACGGTTGGCGGGCCGGCCGTGAACGTGAGCCGCTGGGAGACCTGATCAGCGGCTTCCTCGAAGAGCACGCAGGCTGCCGCGACCGTCCGCGCGCGGCGCTGCGCCTCGCCCCGCAGAAGATCCGGCGCGTCCTCCCGGACGGCCGACAGACAGCTCGGCTCGCAAAAGATGACCTGGCGCCCGGCGGCGACGTGCGAATACAGGCGGTTCACGTTCTCCGCCGCCAGCGCCCGGGCATCGTCGAGCACGCCCTTCGAGATCTTGGGCCGGCCGCAGCAGACGTTGCCGGCGAGGCCGACTCGCACGCCGGCGGCGTTCAGGACGGCAATCGCCGCCAGCCCGATCTCCGGGTCGTAGTAGTTCGTGAACGTATCCGTGAACAGCACGGCGTCGGGATCCGCGATTGGCGGGACCCGGCGCTCCAGCGGTTTCTGAACGAACGGCGGCACGCGACGCCGCCGATCGACGCCCAGGATCTTCTCGTTCAGGCGGCGGACGATCGGAGCGTTCGCAATCCAGTTCGACATCGGCGCGAACCGGCTGCCCATGCGCGCGAGGTTATGGGCGTCGCTCATGACCCGCGCATGGCGCGACAACCCGTGGCGGGACCAGTAGTCGGCGAGAAACTCGCTCTTGAATCGCGCGACGTCCACGCCGACCGGGCACTCGGCCTTGCACGCGCGGCACTCCAGGCACAGATCGAGGACGCGGTACACGCCCTCGTCGCCGAGTCCGGCTTCGCCGAGACGCCCCGCCATCGCGAGCCGGAGCACGTTCGCGCGGCCACGCGTGACGTCGGCTTCCTCGCGCGTCGCCATGTACGACGGGCACATCGTCCCGTCGAGCGTCTTGCGGCACGCGCCGAGACCGCTGCACATTTCGACCGCGCCGGCCATCCCGCCGTATTCCGAGTAGTCGAAGTAGGTGGACGGGCGCGGCGTCTCGTACCCCGCGCCGTAACGCAGGTTCGCCATCATCGGTTCGGCGTCCACGATCTTGCCCGGATTGAAGATGCCGTCCGGATCGAACGTGCGTTTGATCGTCCGAAACGCCTCGTACAGCGTAGGTCCGTAGATGCGGCGCATGAATGGACTGCGCAGCATCCCGTCGCCGTGCTCGCCCGACAGCGCGCCCCCGAACTCCACGACAAGTTCCGCTACGTCATGAGCGATCGACTGCATCCGTTCGACGCCATCGGCGGTTTTCAGGTTGATGACGGGCCGCACGTGGAGACAGCCAACCGAGGCGTGGGCGTACACGCCCGCCGTCGTCCCGTGCTTCCGCACGATCTCGAGGAGCCGGGCGATGTAGTCGCGAAGGCGCTCGGGCGGCACCGCGGCGTCCTCGACGAACGACAGCGACTTCTCGTCCGTCTTCATCGCCATCGACAGGCCGAGCGCGGCTTCACGCAGCGTCCAGATCCGTGCCTGGGCGTCGGCCTCGACGGCCCTGTAAAAGTGCGTGCCGAGCCCACGGGTCTTCAGGTCACGCTCGAGCGCTGCAAGCCGCGGCGGAAGGTCCCCGGCGTCGTCCGCGTAGAACTCAATACAAAGGAGCGCCGCCGGGTCGCCCTCGACGAAGCTCTTCCTCAACGCGTGGAGCTGCGGACTCCGCTCGGTGTGGTTGAGGATGAAGCGATCCATGACTTCGACCGCGGACGGTTTGTGCGTGAGGATGAGCGGCGTGGCCCCGAGCGATTCGAGAAGATCGTCGAACTGCACCGCGAGTACGGCCTTGGCCTTCGGCAGCGGTACGAGGTTGAGCCGTGCCTCGAGCACGACACCGAGCGTTCCCTCGGACCCCACGAAGAGTTTCGACAGGTCGAACGGTTGGTCCGGAAGGAAGGCATCCAGGTTGTAGCCGCCGACCCGACGCAGGACCTTGGGAAAACGGCGCTTGATCTCGCCGGAATGGTCCGTAGCCAGACGCCTGACCGTGCGGCAGCTCTGCGACAGCAGCCCGTCGCCGGCGGAAGCCGTCGCGAGCTCGTCGTCGGTCCATCGCCGAGCATTGACGGTCGTTCCGTCAGACAGCAGCACGTCTTGCTCGATCACGTGATCGATCGTCTTGCCGTAGTACACCGACCGCGCACCGCTGGAGTTGTTGGCCATCATGCCGCCCACTGTGGCGCGGCTCGCCGTGGACACATCGGGGGCGAAGCGCAGCCCGTGCGGTTTCAACGCCGTGTTCAGCTCGTCGAGGACGATGCCAGGTTCGACGCGGGCCCACCGTTCCTCGATCCGAACCTCGAGCAGGCGATTGAGGTATTTGGACGTGTCAACGATCAGGCCCCTCCCGATCGCCTGCCCGGCTTGCGACGTGCCGCCGCCGCGCATCGTGAGCGGACAGTGAAACCTGGCGCAGAGCTCCACGACCGCGACAAGGTCGTCCTTCGTTCGTGGCACGACGACCGCAATCGGCTGGAGCTGATAGATGCTGGCGTCGGTGGAATAGAGCGCGCGCGACACCGTGTCGAACCGGACTTCGCCGGCGACGTGCGTCTCGAGGGCGCGCCGGAGCCCGTCAGAATCGACGATGGGCGCGGCGGCCATCAGTCGATCGAGGCGGGCGCTTTCACAGGTTCGGGCGCGAGGACTCGAAGCGCCGACGTGACGCCACCCTCGCGATGTGGCACGCCGGCCGCACGGAGGCCCATCTCGACACCGGCGAGCGTTCCGGCGAGCATCAGGTCGTTGAAGCTCCCGAGGTGCCCGATGCGGAACACGCGGTCCGCAAGCTGGCCGAGTCCCGTGCCGAGCGACATATCGAACTGATCGAGGACCGTGCGGCGTAGTCGATCGGCGCTGTGGCCTTCGGGTGTGAACACGGCAGTCAGCGAGCTCGAGTATTCGCGCGGGTCCGCACAGACGATCTCGAGGCCCCAGGCGCGAACGGCTGCGCGGGTGGCTTCCGCGTGGCGATCGTGGCGCGCGAAGACTTGGGGCAGTCCTTCTTCCTGCAGCATCGCGAGCGCCTCGCGCAGACCGAACAGCAGGTTCGTCGCGGGCGTATACGCGAAGTACCCGCTGCGATGCTGCCGGATCATCTCGGTCCAGTCCCAGTACTGCTTTGGCAGCTTCGCCTGGCGCCCTGCGGCGATGGCTTTCTCCGAGATCGCGTTGAAGCTGAGGCCGGGCGGAACCATCAGGCCCTTCTGCGATCCGCAGGCCGTGACGTCGACTTCCCATTCGTCGTGGCGGTAGTCCATCGACGCCAGTGACGACACGGTGTCCACCATGAGCAGCGCAGGATGCCCGAGCCGGTTCATGACCCTTCGCAGATCCGCAACGCCGCTCGTGACGCCCGTGGACGTTTCGTTGTGCACGACGACGACCGCTTTGATCGAGCGTCGATCGTCGGCCCCGAGACGGGCTTCGAGATCGTCGACCGACGCCCCATGCCGCCAGTCGCCGGGCACGTAGTCCACCTCGAGCCCGAACGACGAGGCGACCTGGCGCCACAGGTTCGAGAAGTACCCGGTCTCGAAGATCAGGACCCGATCGCCGGGTGACAGCGTGTTCACGAACGCGGCTTCGATCGCGCCCGTTCCGGACGCGGTATAGATGACGACGGCGCCACGCGTGCCAAAGACGGCGCGCAGCCCGTCGAGCACCTCGGCCGTCAGCGCGGCGAACTCAGAGCCCCGATGGTCGATGACCGGCGCCGCCATCGCCCGAAGCACCCGGTCGGGCACGTTGGTCGGACCCGGAATCTGCAGGAAGTGCCGGCCGGTGTGGAGCATGAAGGGGTGATTGTAGCGGTTCGTGGTGCCGCCCGTTCCTCGTTCCCCGTTCCCCGTTCCCCGTTCCTGGTTCGGGTTCAGGGTTCACGGTTCAGGGTTCAGATCCTGAGAACCCTGAACCCGAACCAGGAACGGGGAACGGGGAACGGGGAACCTTGAACTAGGAAACGCCTCGCTCACGTCTAGTGGCCCCGTTCTTGCAGCCTTTCCACGGAAAAGACCTCCGAGGTCTTTTCCGTGGAGGGGCACATGGCCGTCCTCACTACTTCGACATCGTCGTACTGGAGTGACTCTCAATCGCTCCCACGATTCCGCAAGCTCGATCGCGATCTCACGGTTGATGTCGTCGTGATTGGCGCCGGCATCACGGGACTGACGGCAGCGTACCTCCTGAAGCGAGAGGGGCGGACCGTCGCGGTGCTGGAGCGAGGACGTTGCGGGGGTGTCGATACCAGCTACACGAGCGCGCACCTGACCACGGTGACGGACTGGCGGTTGTCGGAGCTCGTGTCAACGCTCGGAGAAGATCACGCGCGCGCGAGTTGGGACGCCGGATTTGCGGCAATCGCTCGCATCGAGCAGTGCATCAAGGACGAACAGATCGAGTGTGACTTTGCCTGGATTCCAGGCTACCTCCATGCCGACGCACTTCGTCCCGCAACGGCCGACGATGTCGATAACCTGCGGCGCGAGGCCGACACCGCGGCGAAGCTCGGCTTCGACGCGCAGTTCGTCGAATCGGTACCGTTCTTCGATCGGCCGGGCGTGAGGTACGACGGTCAAGCCCGCATGCATCCGCGCAAGTACCTCGCGGCGCTCGCCCGAGCCATCGACGGAGACGGAAGTTTCATCTTCGACCACAGCGAGGCCGGCGAGGTGGAAGACGATCCGCCACGAGTTGCCGTCGGATCTCACACGGTCACCTGTGGTCACCTGATCGTCGCGACGCACAATCCCATCGTGGGCATCGCGGGTTGGCTGGACGCGACACTCTTGCAGACGGCGCTTTCGCTCTACAGCACCTACGTGGTGGGCGGACGAGTGAAGCACGGATCGGTTCCAGACGCGCTCTTCTGGGATACGAACCAACCGTATCGCTACGTCCGGATCGAGCCGCATCGCGGGTTCGACTACGTCATCTTCGGAGGCGAGGATCACAAGACGGGACAGGAGACCGATCCGGGCGGGTGTTTCGATCGCCTCGAGTCGGCGCTGCGTCAGGTCTGTCCGTCGGTGTCCGTCACGCACCGGTGGTCCGGACAGGTGATCGAGACCAACGATGGGCTGCCGTACATCGGCGAGATGTCGCCGCATCAGTTCGCGGCAACGGGCTTTGCGGGCAACGGCCTCACGTTCGGCACGCTCGCCGGCATGATGGCGATGGACGCGATCACGGGTCGCGAAAACCCGTGGGCCGGAATGTTCGACATCGGCCGGACGAAGATTCGTGGCGGCCTTTGGGACTACATCAAGGAGAACAAGGACTACCCGTACTACCTGTTTCGCGATCGGTTTGCGGGCGCCGAAAGCCGGCCCTCTGCGCTCGATTGCCCGCGGCGAAGGCACCGTGGTCGACGTCCGCGGAAAACCGGCCGCCGCCTACCGGCGGGATGACGGAAAGCTCGTCTTGCTATCTCCAACCTGCACGCACATGGGTTGCTTCGTGCGATGGAACGCCGCCGACAGCACGTGGGACTGTCCTTGTCACGGTTCGCGCTTCAAGGCTGAGGGCGGCGTGCTATCCGGCCCCGCCGAGGCGCCACTCAAGACACTGTCATGACCCTGAACAGCCGTCCCTCCCCGTCGCGGCCCGGCGCGCTCATCGCGATTACGGTCGTCGGCATTGCGCTGTGCGCGTGGATTGCGGCGCCCTTTGTCTCACCGCTGACCTGGGCCTTCGCACTGGCCGTCGTCGCCGCGCCGTTCCATCGCCGGGTGGAGGCGTGGATTCGGCGTCCGAATCTCGCGGCAGCAGCCAGCGTGCTGGCTGTAACCGTCCTTCTTCTGCTTCCGACGATGCTCGTGGCGTGGCAAGTGGGCGCCCAGGCGAGCCGCGACCTCGGCCGCATCCAGCAGTATCTCGACGCCGGCGCGCTCCGCGACCTCGCCGCACAGATACCGGGCGGCTCACGTGTCTATGACGCCGTGACGACCAAGCGTGACGGGACGTCGGCGCTGATGCCGGCCGCTGAGGATGCGAGCGCGTGGGTCGTATCCACGCTCGTGATCCTGTTTCAGGTTCTGGTCGCAGTGTTCGCGCTGTTCTTCATGCTGCGCGATCGCGCCGGCGTCGTCTCGACAGTTCGTTCGTATCTGCCCATGACCTCGTCAGAGTCCACGTATTTCTTCGAGCGGATTCAAAGCATGACGCACGCCACCATCTACGGGAGCGTGACGACCGCCATCGTCCAAGGCACGCTCGGTGGCGTGATGTTCGCCATCCTCGGGATTCAAGGCGCGTTGCTCTGGGGCGTCGTGATGGCGCTCCTGTCCCTCATCCCGTCAGCGGGCGCCTTCGTCATCTGGATCCCGACCGCCATCGTGCTCGCCGTTCAGGGCGACTGGACCCGCGCAGCGATTCTTGTCGGATGGGGCACGCTCGTCGTCGGCACGATCGACAACGTGCTCTATCCGTGGCTCGTCGGCAAGGAAGTGCGCCTGCACCAGCTTGCCGTCTTCGTCGCCATCGTCGGAGGGTTGCTTGCGTTTGGCGCCGCGGGTCTGGTGCTCGGACCGGTGATCGCGGCCGCGACGCTGGCCCTTCTCGACATCGTGCAGCAGCGGGCGCACACCCGGCTCGAGGGCGCGACCGACGTGATTGAGCGAGTCAGCTAGGCCGGGATCTCGGGCGCGTCAATTCCGAGGGCTGTGGCCAGGTCGATGAGGTGTTCCTGCTCCTGGCGCAGGATCTCCCGGATATCCTCCGCAATCGCGTACTCACCAATCGCTTCGGACTCCTTGAGACGACGACGGTAGTGACGAATCGTCTCCGACTCGTTGTTGAGATCCGCCCGGAGCATCTTCTCGGCGTCGTCGGTGACCAGCACGGGCTTCGGCGCCACGACGGGAGTGCCGCCGAGATAGTCGATGTGCTTGGCGATCGTGAGTGCATGCGCCAGCTCCTCGCCGGCATGCTTCTCGAGTTCCTTGGCGATCGCCATATAGGCGGCGCCCTTGAGCATCTGCGAATACACCACGTAGGCGATGATCGCCTGGTATTCCCGAGCCAGGTCTTCGTTGAGGCCCTGCACCAGGCCGTCACGACCCGTCTGTGCCTTCTGCTCCTTCTGCTTCGCCATGAAACCCTCCGGCCACCCGCTGTGCACGACCGAGGCCAGATCCCGCACGCAGCGTGTGTAGAACGCAGTACCTTTATAGGACGTACTATCGCGAAGTTACTGGTCCGGGCGGGGACCACGAAGGAACGCCTAAGTGTCAGGAAGGACAGTACATAGCCCACCCGTGGCACATATCTTGATGCGTGGCATGAGGTGAAACTGCGTCGGGCGCCCCGAATGGCTCTCCCAGGCGTCATGGTGGCCATGCTCGTCGTGCTGGCCATGGCCGGCGCGTGCCGTCCGACCGGTGACGTCGAGGTGAAGGACATCACGTTCACAGGTGTCCAGGCCTTTCCCGAGAGCGACCTGAAGAACGTTCTGGCGACCCGTGAGAGCGGTCGGTTCCCCTGGTCGGCGAAGCACTACTTCGATCGCGCCTCGTTCGACGCCGACCTCCAGCGCGTCCACGCCTACTACGTCGACCGCGGATATCCGGCCCAGCGGGTCACGAGCGTCGACGTCGCGTTCAACGCCGACCGCACGCAGGTGCGTGTGCAGGTTCAGGTGGACGAAGGCGCGCCCGTCATCGTCGAGTCGGTCGGCTTCAGTGGCTTCGACGTGCTGGAAGAGAGCGTGCGGCCAGGCGCCGAGCAATCGGCCTTGAAGGCTGGTGCGCCGCGCGATCGCATCGTCGTGCGCGCGACGCGCGACATGGTCGCGGGTCTGCTTCGCGATCACGGATATCCGCTCGGATTCGTCGATGCCGGTGAGCGCCCGGGCCGGGACGCGAACAGCGTCATCGTCACGTTTCGGGCCGATCCCGGACCGACGATGCAGTTCGGTGAGGCCACCGTGGAAGGTTTGGCCAGCGTCAACACTTCCGTGGTTCGGCATCAGCTGACGTTTGCGCCGGGCGACACGTTTCGTGAAAGCCTGGTTCGTTCCACGCAACGACGACTATCGTCGATTGAAATGTTCGATCTGGCGACCGTCACGCCTCGGTTCGAGGAAGCCGTGAACGGGCGTGTGCCGGTACGCATCACGGTGGCCGAAGGCAAGCCGCATCGTATCCGCCTCGGGATTGGCTACGGCACCGAGGAGCGGCTACGTGGGAGCATCAACTGGCAGCACGTGAACGTGGCCGGTCGCGCGCGCCGGTTCGAGACCGAGGCCCGCGCATCGTTCCTCGATCAGAGTGTGCGCGCCACCTTCATCCAGCCGTATCTCGCGAAGCCGGGATGGTCGCTGAACGTCAGTGCGCTCGCCGAGTCCATCCGACAGCTCACGTACGACTCGAACTCGTTCGGCGGCAGTGCGACCATCAACTATCGGCTCGAGCGTGGTGGGACGCCGGCTCGCGAGCCGTTGCGCTACGATCTGCACTTCACCTACCGAAACGAGTTCCTGGAGTACGGCATCCGCGAAGAGTCGCTTGATGACCTCGATCGGCGGGCAGAGCGCATCGCGCTCGGTCTCGATCCGGATACGGGCCGCGGAGAAGGCACACTTGCCTCGCTCGACTTCGACATTCAGCGCGTCGCCCTGGACGACGCGGTGCAACCGCGCCGCGGCTCGGTGCTCGGGGCGCACTTCGAGCACGCGAAGCCCTGGCTTGGCGGGACGTATGACTTCAACGAGATCTCCGGGGAGGGCCACCTCTACCTCCCGGTGGGCCCGGTCGTGCTCGCCAACCGCGTGTCAATCGGTGTCCTGAGCTCGGATGACGTCTCGAAGATGCCGTTTTCGAAACGCTATTTCCTCGGCGGCGCCACGAGCCTCCGGGGATGGGGACGCTATCAGGTATCACCGCTCGATCAGAATGGTCTGCCGATCGGTGGCCGCTCCCGCGTCGAGGTTTCATCGGAGGCCCGTTTCCGGCTGACCGAGAAACTGTATGGCGCGTTTTTCGTGGACGCCGGCGGCGTCGGCAGCAGCGACTGGAACGTCGAAAACATCCAGATTCGATACGACGTCGGCCCTGGACTGGCCTATCACACCCCGATTGGACCGATCCGCGCCGACTTCGGCTACCAGCTGAACCCGATTGAGGGATTGGTGATCGATGGCGTGCCGTCCACGCGGCGATGGCGGCTGCACGTGAGCTTCGGTCACGCCTACTGAGTCATGACTCGACGCATCATTCGCGCCCTGCTCGTGATTGCCGCCGCGGTGTTGGTGCTCGTGGTCGCCGGATCGTGACGCTCGAAACGCCGTGGGCCAGGGAACGCGTGCGCCGGCTGGCAGTCAGTCGTGCGGCGATGTACCTCAACGGCGAGTTGGCGATTGGGCGGCTCGACGGTTCGCTTCTCAGGGGCGTCGAGCTTCACAACGTGTCTCTGACGCAGCCGACGGGTGAAGCCGTTCGAGCGGAGGTCATCACGGTTCGTTACGACCCCGTGCGGTTCTGGCGCGAAGGCCTCGCATTCGATTCGGTGGAAATCCGTTCGCCGATCGTGCACGTCGTCCAGGAAGCAGATGGCGGGTGGAACCTCGCCCGTCTCATTCGTACGCGTGCATCGTCCGGCCGACGCGCTTCGTTCCGGATCGATGCGATCGACATGGACAACGCCGACGTCATCGTGGACACGACAAAGGACGAGCCGCGTCGCCTCTCGGACGTCCACTTCAAGGGCGACCTCGTCTACGACGCCGGCGACTTGCGGCTGACGGTCCAGGAGCTCACCGGCCGCGACGATCGGTCGGGCTTCGTGATGGAGGAGTTTGCCGGGTCCTTCGCCCAGGGATTTCGCCGCATCAATGCGAAGTTTGCGGGGCGTGCCGATGAAAGCCGCATCGATGGACTCGTGACCGGTGACGCCAGCGCAGCCGGGCGCCAGATCAACGTCGTCGCCAATATCGAGCGCCTCGATCTTCAGCGGCTGCTCGAGCAACCGCGATTTGCGTCGGACATCACGGGTCGAGCGGAGATCGACGCGGCGATTCCAGACGCCGAGGGCGCCGATTCGGTCCTCAAGTTCCGCTTTCACGGCCCGTCCGCGTCAGCCTTTGGCTACGCCGGCGAGCAGATCGACGTCACCGGCACGCTTGGCAGCGGCAACGTCACATTCGCGGGCAACGCGCGCGCGTATGGCGCGCGCGCGACGATCGAGGCGGCGTGGCAATTCAGTCCGCCGGCTGGAGGGCACACTGGGTTTGCCGGAGCCGGAACGTTTGCGGGAGCAGACCTGCGACGGTTGCCTCCGAACCTCCGCATTCCGCCGTTCGAGTCCGATCTCGCTGGCCGCTACAACATCCGGATGGCGAGCGGAGACTGGAACGCCGCCGTGACGCTTCGACGCTCCCGCGTGGAAGGCGCGACGCTTGCGCGACGGCACCACCGGATGGATGGAAATTGGCCGCGGCACGGTGCGCTACACAGCACAAGGCAACATCGAGGGCATGGACGTCCAGCGGCTCTCGAAGCCTCTCGACCTGCCGCTTCTCGCGGAGTCACGGTTCGACGGCCGGTTGAACGGTTCCTTCCAGGCGGCTGGTGAGGAATCCTCGAGCCGGGGAATCCGGCAACTGAAGGCCGACGCCGCTCTCCGTGAATCGACGCTTGGAGGCACGACGTTCCCGCAGATGGACGTGCACCTGGAGCTCGAGAAGGCACGGTTGCTCGTGCACGCGAACGGCGGCTTCGAAGGCCTTAAGGGCGAGCTCGCGGGTCTCTCCGAGAACGTGCCGATGGATCTCGACGGCACCACCGATGCCACCGTCGTGTTTCATGACATTGGCGCGCCGCTGACGCCGGAGAACGTGGATGTCTCCGGACAGGTGCAGCTCGGGCCCTCAACCGTTCGCGGCATCGCGCTGTCGTTCGCGAGCATTGTCGGCGAGATGTCGAATGGCGTGCTGACGCTGACGACAGCATCCGCCGAGGGTCCGTCGATTCGCGCGAATGCCAGCGGCACCGCCGCGCTGGGCTCGACCGGGGAATCGGCGCTCAAGGTCGCGCTCAACTCCGACGACATCCGGCCCCTTGGCGAGATCATCGGCAGGCCCATCTCGGGCGCAGCCGATTTGACGGCCGACGTCACCGGACCATCAGCGAGCCCGCACGCCACCGGCACGTTGAGCGGCCGCTCGATCTCGTACGGCGACACGGCCACCGCGCTGACGCTGAACACGACCTTCACGGCGGACATGCCGAACCGGGATGTCGCGGAACTCGCAGTGAATGCCAAGACCGAAAGCGCGTTTCTCCGGGCCGGAGGGTTCGAGTTCATCAGCGCAACGGCCACGAGCGACTGGGCGCACAACGAGCTCGTGATCGACAGCCAGCTCGTGGAGAAGGAGCGGACGCTCGGCCTCACTGGCGTGCTCGCACTTCAGGAGAACGCGCGCCGGGTGACGCTGCGCCGTCTCGACGTCGCCACCGGTGACGCCACGTGGGCGATGCCGGCCGGACGCGAAGCGCACATCGACTTTGGCGGTGAGCAACTGACCATCGATGGGCTGGTCCTCGCCCGGGACGCGCAGCAGGTGGCTGTCGCTGGCAGTCTGCCATTCGACGGACCGTCGAAGGAATCGAGTCTCGAGGTAGACGTCGTCAACGTGCAGCTCGCGGACGTGAACCGGCTGCTGCTGGGAACGCGGCGTCTGGAGGGCACGCTCAATGGGGACGTGAGCGTTCGCGGCAGCCTGAAGGCTCCGTTGGCAGACGCCACAGTCGCGATTTCACAGGGGGCCGTGGAAGGCGTGACGTTCGACGGCGTCCGAGCGAACGTTCAATACGCGGAAGGTCTCGCGAAGATCGACGCCGCCTTGACGCAGACCGCCGGCGCGGAACTTACGGTGGCGGGCACCATTCCCGTCGCCGCTCCCGCGACTGACGAGGACACGGGCATGGACCTGCAGGTCAAGAGCAGCCCGATCGCCTTGGGCCTGGCGCAGGCGTTCACGACCGAGCTCTCGGCCATTGGTGGCACCGGCACTTTCGACGTGCACGTCACCGGCACGGCGCAGTCCCCGATCGTGGACGGCAACGTGGCCATCGACGGCGGCGCGTTCACGGTCGTCGGAACGGGCGTCGCGTATCGCGATTTCGTGGCGCGACTCCGGTTCGACCAGAACCGCGTCCAGATCGGGGAGTTCTCCATCGCGGACAAGAACGGCCGGACGCTCCGGGTCGCCGGCGGAGTGGATCTCGCCAAGGCCGGCGCCCGGTCATTCGACGTCACGTTCATGACCGACGGTTTCGCCGTCCTCGACAACGAGCTGGGTACGGTCCGGGTGGACGCGATCGTCACCGCGCAGGGCGACTTCGCCTCGCCCCGACTGTCCGGCGAGGTTCGAGTTGCCGAAGGCCGGCTGGACGTGGGCCGCGTGCTCGAGCTCACGACGAACGATCTCTACAGCACGACGCCGCTGGAACCCGGTGACGATGCGGCCGCGCCGCCAATCGAAGGCGCTGGCGATCAGGTGGCCAAGGCGCTCGACACTGTGGTGACGCCGCCGCAAGCCCAGCCCAGCCTGCTGAGCCGCGTCGACCTCAATCTGAACGTCAGGTTGCCCGACAATTTCGTGATGCGCGGCCGCGATCTGCGGACCGGGCGGTCTTCGATGGGTCTCGGCGACATGAACATCATCGCCGGCGGCGATCTCCACATCCGCAAAGCAGCGAACGGGCCGCCGACCCTCGTCGGCAACATGCAGATCATTCGCGGCTACTACTCCTTCCAGGGACGCCGATTCGATGTCCGGCCGGAGAGCCTCGTCCGATTCCGCGGACAGAGCCCGATCGATCCGGCGCTGAACGTTACGGCCGATCGCCTGGTGTCGGGCGTCACCGCATCGGTCGAAGTTCGAGGCAGCATGCGGGAACCCGAGATCAATCTGAGCAGTCGGCCGCCGCTCGACGACGCCGACCTGCTCGCGCTCATCGTGTTCGGTCAGCCGGTCAACGACCTCGGCGCTTCGCAGCGCGTCTCACTGTCAGAGCGGGCGGCGACGATGGCGGCCGGCGCGATCGCGACGCCGATTACCGACTCAGTCGCGCGCGCGCTGAACCTGGATCTGTTCGAGATTCAGTCGCCAGCCGGCGAGGCCGCGACGGTGGCGCTCGGCACGCAAATCGGCACGCGGCTGTATTTGGGCGTTCGCCAGCAGGTGGGCCGAGGTGACAGCAGCGCGCTTTCGATCGAATATCGGATTGCCAGCTTCCTGCGTCTGGTCACGTCCGTCGTGCACGGCGCCATGGACACGCACGCGTCCGAACGCTTCGAACAGAGCGGTGCCGATCTGATCTTTACCTGGCGTCACTAATGAGGGGAGTGAATATGACACTGCACATCGCCGTCGTCAGTCTCGTGCTCGCGCTGGGCGCGGGGATTCAGGCCGGCAGCGACGTCGCGCAAAACGATCGGGAAGTCACGGTGCGTGGCTGCGTCGAACGCGACGCGGCCGCCAGGACGCCGATCTACAAGCTCGTGGCCGGAGACCGGATCTATCGACTCGAGCCGGCCGGCAAGGTCGATCTCGCCGGCGCGCTCGGGCACACCGTCGATGCCACCGGCACCGTCGCGACACGTGACACCCCCCGCGGGCGCCCGGAGTCAGTCCTGATGGTTAGCGGTTTGAAATCCGTCTCGACCAGTTGTTCGTAAAAATGAGGTCGGGTGGGAAAAGGGGTCGGGACGCTTTTTACGGTTTTCGTAAAAAGCGTCCCGACCCCTTTTCCTATCTGCGCTGGCTCAGGAAGATCGTCGTACCGCGACGCGTGGACGTCATGATGTCCGCGAGCCCGTCCTTGTTGAGATCGACCGCGATCATGTCGGTGCCCACGCCGGAGTTGTTGTTGACGAGCTCCGGCACGAATCGCACGGACTTGCCGTCGCGGATGACCTTGAACCAGTACACGCCCGTTCAGAAGTCCGCGCAGCGTGTTGCCCGCGAGATAGATCTCGAAGTGGTTCCACTCGTCGCCCGCGAGGACGTCAGCGGCCGGCCGCGATTTTCCCAATGCGTTGGGCATGAAGTTTCCAAGGCCAGGAAACTCCGCCCGAAACGTCATCATCGATTGCGGGTAGGGCGATGGTCCCGGTTCGACCTTCACGCGCTCACGCTCCGCACCCGTCGCGTCGAGCGTGACGCGAAAGGGACCGACCTCACCGGGTCCGAAGGAGTACACGACCCCCTTCGTCTGACCATCCGCCGGCTCGGCGCGAACGAGTACGCCGACCTTGCACGCACCGCGGCACTGAAACGTGCCGGTGATCGCGACGTCCTGGTATTTGCGATCGTGCTAGCAGCCAGGCGCTCGACGAGCCAGCGAGCGTGCCGACGTACGCGCCGCCCTCCGTCCGCCATTGCCCGCCTTGCGGCTGCCAGCCCCTGAGGTCTGCTGCCGTGAACGCCTCGGTCGGCGCGAAGGAGTGGACCACAGCCGCCTCGAGTACCGGGGCCAGCTTCGCGGTCGCGGAAAGCTCTGGTTCAGCCGGGGCCTGCGCCGGCGCGGGCGCTGGTGGTTTGCCGCACGCCGAGACGAGGGCCAGCGTCGCGATCGGCAGCAGTTGCGAGAGGCGGATGAATGGAATGGCCATGATGCGGCTCACTATACAATCGGCACGCAATTGCCCGACGGCCATGTTCCTTGCCTCACTCGTGGCTCTTTTCGCCGTGTCCGCAGCGGTGCCGGCACGTGAGCAGTCGCCGCAGACGATGGTCGAGCTGGCGGAATCCGAGTTCACCGCAGGCCGCATCGACGCATCGATCGCGGCGTTCGATCGGCTGGCTGCGCTCGTTCCGAGTGCCGCACCTACTCTGTGGCAGCGGGGTATCGCCCTCTATGTCGCCGGCCGCTACACTGACTGCGAGACGCAGTTCGCGTCGTTCTACGCGGAGGATCCCAGTGATCTCGAGAACGCGACGTGGCATTTTCTGTGCGCCGCGCGTGCGCAATCCGTCGAACGGGCCCGTGCCGGGCTCCTCAAGGCCGGTCCCGATCCGCGAGTCCTCAGGCAGCAGATCTACGAGATGCTCGCCGGCCAGCGCACGCCCGAACAGCTTCTCGATCTGTCTGGGAAGAGCGTCGCGCTCGTCCAGTTCTACGGGCACCTGTACGTGGGCTTGTACATGGACGCCTCGGGAAATCGTGAGGCCGCCATCGACCAGCTCACGACGGCCGCGAACGAACGTTACGACGAGTACGGCGGCTTCATGAACATCGTCGCGAAAGTGTATGTAGAGAAGTTGAGGAAACAGCGCATTCGATAGCGGGAACTCTCAACTGCTGGGAGACGGACATGATGAGACACTCGATGATCGCGATCCCTGTCGTCCTCGTAGCCGCGGTCGTTCAGGCCAGCCAGCAACCGCCCGCGGGCAGGGGAGCGGCGGCTGGGCCGCCGCTCATGTTGAGTACGACGGCGTTTCCCGACGGCGGCCAGATTCCGGTCAAATTCAGTCAGGCGGCGCCGGGCGCCGCGCCCGGCGAAGGCACGTCACCGGCACTGACGTGGACCAACGTGCCGGCTGGGACGCGTAGCTTTGTGCTGCATATGCACGACCTCGATCTCGCGCGCAATCGCACGACCGACGATCAGGTGCACTGGCTGGTGTGGAACATCCCGGGGACGTCGACCGGTTTGCCTGAAGGCTTACCGCGCGGCGCGAAGCTTCCCGACGGCAGCTATCAGACGAGCGCAACCGGACAGGTGTATCGCGGGCCTGGCGCGGCTGCGACCGGTCCGCTTCATCACTACGTGTTCGAGCTCTATGCCCTGGACACGGAACTGGCCGTCGAGCCGGTCGGCGATGCGTTCGAGACCCGCCCTGTCGTGATGAAGGCGATGCAGGGACACATCCTCGGCAAGGCTGTGTACATGGGGTTCTTTAAAAGACCACAGTGACAGTAAGAGCCGCGTCGTTCCGCGTTCCCCGTTCCCCGTTCCCGGGGAACGGGGAACGCGGAACGGGGAACGATCAGTCTTTTAAACGTAATGAATTCAGCATCCGCGAGAATGCGGACTGATACGCCGACGAGTCCCTCTCGGGCACGATTGTCGCGACGTGGAGAAGACTGCCGTCGCGCAGGAACGTCGTGTGGAGGCCGACGTACTCGGCTCCGCCCAGCGCGGATCGATTGACCATGGGCACCGCCAGTCCCGCCCGACCCGACAGCCGAACTTCCCGCGGGCTTCCCTGCGTGCGCAGGTCGGGATTGCCGCGCTGGAACGATTCGACGAGCGTCATGGTCGCGTCCATCAGGTCAGTCGACGATGCGCGCGTCACGCCAATTTCGGCGCCGTGGGTAAAGACCGTCTCGCCGTTGTAGTCCCCGAACCCATTCGGCGGCACGAACTTGATTTCGCTGTTCGACGCGATGCTCTGCCAGTTGGTTGGGACCTGCACCTCGAACAGACGTCCGCCTTGCGCTGTGCGGTACTGCGAGGACGGTCTCGGGACCGTGTCGCCGATGCGGCCCGTCGAGGTGTTCCCTCCGCTGGTGTTCCCGCCTCCGCCTTCAGAATGCTTGGCGATGTCCTCCATCGACTGCGCCGGCGGCATCGAGGCGAACCTTCTGCGCGTCGACTCGAACGCCGCGTTGTTGCTGTTGCGAGGGGCGATCTGCAGGCTTTGCGCTTCCTTCGCGATGTACGCCGACCGGTTGCCCGGGTCTGGATGGCTGCTCATCCACTGCGGCGCGCCGCCGCCAGCCTGTTTCTGAATCGTCTCGAACATACGGCCGAGATCGCGCGGGTCGTACCCAGCGCGCGCCATGATCTGCGCCCCCAGCAGATCGGCTTGCTTCTCGTACTCTCGGCTGTATTTGAGCAGCCACGTGCCCAGACCGAACTGGCTGCCTTGCGAAATCACTTGTCCCCAGCCGCCCCCGATGACCGCGCCGGCAATCGCGCCGGCGATGGCGCCGAGTTGAAAGCCCTGCGCCTTCGTCGCGTTGGCTGTGCCGTGGCGAAGCAGGACGTGGCTGAGCTCGTGCGCCATCACGCCGGCGACCTCGCCCTCGCCCCTGGCCGCGTCGAACATGCCGCGGTTGACGAACATCGGCCCGCCTGGCAACGCGAACGCGTTGATGTCCTTCAAATTGACGGGGGTGAACGAATACTGGAACGCCGGCTGCCTGAACTCCGCGGGCGCCGCCGCGACGAGCTGTTGGCCGAGCCGGTCGAGGTAGTCCGCAATCAGCTCGTCCTTGATGATGGGGAGCTCTTTACGCACTTCGGCCGCAGCTTCACGGCCAAGTTTGACGTCATCCTCGGGCGCGTACTTGTTCTTCGGCGCGGTGATCTTGGTCTGCGCGCCGCCGACGGCAATAGTCAGGGCCGCGATCGTCGCAGTGACATGAATGAACCGTCGGCTCGCTCTCATGGGTCCCGTCCTCTGAAATGATCTCTTCTGACCTCTATGCGACGGGCGTGCCAGTTCCACGTGCGCCCTGGCCGAGGTTTTCCGCCCCATCCCCGGTTCAGAGTCCTGTTGTCACTGGCTCCTTATTATTGACCCAGGGCGCCCACTGATGGCCCGTGTTGCGTTCTGCGCTCGGCGCTACAATGACCCTCCCCCATGAGGATCCGGCGCATTGCGGCGATTTTGCTGTTGTTTGTCGTGGGAGGCGCCGTGGCTTCCGGCCGTCAGACCACTCCTGACCGTCCAACCTGGGCGACCCGCGACCTGCGCGCCGGCATCATCGGCACCGACACCTCGCATGTACCGCAGTTCACGAAGGCCTTTGCGTCCAGGCCCGAGTGGAGGATCAAGGTGGTGGCCGCCTTCAAAGGCGGCAGTCCGGACCTGCCCATCAGCGCGAACCGGCTCGAGGGCTTCGCGCGGACGATCTCGCAGGAGCACGGTGTCGAGCTCGTGGACAGCATCGACGCGCTCCTTGCCAAGGTGGATGTCGTGCTGCTCGAGAGCGTCGACGGACGGCCGCATCTCGCGCAGGTCACGCCGGTCCTCAAGGCCGGCAAGCGCGTGTTCATCGACAAGCCGATCGCCGCGAGCCTCGACGATGCACGGCGGATCGCCGCGTTGTCGGCACAGACCGGCACGCCGTTCTTCAGCGCATCCTCGGCTCGGTACCATCCGGATCTGGCGCGCCTCCGGGCCAACGCCGGTGTCGGGAAGGTCTCGCGCGTCGAGGCGAACTACGTGTTGAACAAGGTCGAGTTTCATCCCGACCTCTTCTATTACGGCATCCACGGCGTCGAGGCGCTCTATGCCGTGATGGGCACAGGATGCGTCAGCGTGTCGCGACGCGTCACGGCCGATACCGACGTCACGACGTGCCGCTGGCGCGACGGGCGAACCGGCGTGTACCACGGGCTCCCGAAAGCCGATCCTGCGCGCCCCCTCCTCACCGTGATCGGCGAGTCGGGAAAGACCTCGACGAGCGATGCCGCGAACTACGACGGCATCGTTCGCGTGATTGCCGAGTTCTTTCAGACCGGCCGGCCGCCGGTGGACCCGGCCGAAACCATCGAGGTGTTCGAGTTCATGACGGCTGCCGACCGCAGCAAGGAACGAGACGGCGCTGAGGTCGCGCTCGCCGAACTTCGCTAGTCCGTAGACCAACCGTTCAGGATTTGGGGGCCACATGACACGCGATGACGTGTTGGCGGTGCTTGCGCGACGGAGCGACACATTGGCGCGGCGGGACTGGGCGGCGTTCCGCAAGGTCTACGCGGAAGACGCCCGTCTTCACAGTCCGCTGGCTGGATCCGTCCAGGGCCGCGACGCGGTCGTGACGGCGACCGAGTCGTTCCTCACCGCGTTTCCCGACGCCGTGGTCACCGAGGAGCCCGCGCTCGTTGACGACGGTCGGGCGGTCATCCTCGGCGACGTGACCGGCACGCACATCGGCGGCATCATGGGCCTCCCACCCACCGGACGCGCGTTCCGGTTCTCGTTGGCCATGGTCTTCCACTTCCGGGACGGTTTCATTGTCGAGGAGCGTCGCGTGTACGACTTCACCGGGTTGCTCGTCCAGATTGGTGTGCTCAAGGCCAAGCCCGCATGAAGGCACCCGCCCGTTTGAGCGTCAGCGACGCCGAGGGGCGTCGGTCGGTCCAGGTGGACAAGCCGGTCTTCATCATCGGCCGCCGGACGTCCGCGGACCTTCAGGTGGTCAGCCGCGATGTCTCGCGTGAGCACGCCCGCATTACGCGGGAAGCTGACCAGTACTTGATCGCGGACTGCGGATCACGCTTCGGCACGTTCATCAATGGCGACGCTGTCGTTGGGCCCCGGGTCCTCCTCCACGGGGATCGCATCCGTCTGGGTCAGACCGACGTCGTGGATCTGGTGTTCCTGGCCGACGATGAGACGGCGAGCGGCCTGAGGGACGCGGGCTCGAACATCACGAGCCTCAAACAGATGACGGCCATCCTGAATGGCCTGCGGGCGCTCGGGTCCGGCCGCGTGCTCGACGAGGTGCTGACGCTCGTGCTCGACGGCGCGTTGGAAGTCACCACGGCCGATCGAGGTTTCATCATGCTGGCGTCGGAGAACGACGAACTGCAGTTCCGGATCGCGCGCGCGCGCGGCGGCCGCGCGCTCGAGGGGTCGTTGTTCACGACGAGCCAGAAGATCCCGCGCGAGGTGTTCGAGACGGGCCAGAGCCGGGTCGTCAGCGACCTGTTCGAGGGCGACCTGGCAGCCGACCATGGCGGCACAATCGCCACCGGCATTCGCCACGTGCTCTGCGTGCCGCTGTGCGTCGCGACCATCGCGGCGGCACCGGGAGAGCAGAGCCACAACCGGACGATCGGGGTCTTGTACCTGGACGGCCGCGATCGCGGCATCACGCGGTCCGCTGCGCTCGTCTCGTCGCTCGAGGCCTTCGCGACGCAGGCCGCTCTCGCCATCGAGGGCGCGCGACTCTACGCTGAATCAGCTGAGCGCGCGAAGGCGGAGCGCGAGTGGCGGGTGGCCGCTGAAATACAGCAGACGCTCCTGCCAGCGCCACAATGGCGAGGACCAACCTGTGATTTGGCCGCGACGAGCGCACCGTGCCGGACGATTGGCGGAGACTTCTTCGACTACCTCGACCTGCCGAACGGCGCGTTCGGTTTCACGCTGGGCGACGTGGCGGGGAAGGGCCCGCCGGCGGCGCTTCTGGCCGCGGCCGTCCAGAGCAATTTCTCGGCGCACGCGCCGGTCGCCAGGGATCCCGCGGATTTGATGACGCGGCTGAACGTCGCGCTGCTTCGCCGCGCGGTGGACGCGCGGTTTGCCACGATGTTCTTTGGATCGATCACGTCGGACGGCGTGGTGCAGTACTCGAACGCCGGCCAGGAACCGCCTGTGGTGGTCCGGGCCAACGGCGTCGTGGATCACCTTGAAATCGGCGGCCCGGTCCTCGGTCTGCTCGGCGGCGCGACCTATGACTACGGCCACACCGTGCTGAAGCCGGGCGACATCCTGATGATGTGCAGCGACGGGGTGACCGAAGCGCGCAACGTGGACGGCGACGAGTTCGGCGGCAATCGGCTCGCGATGCTGCTTCGGGACGCGCACGGCCATGAGCCCGAGACCGTCCTGGAACGGGTGCTGACCGCCGTCCGCGAGTTCGCCGGCCGTGAACCCCAGACCGATGACATCACGGCGTTGGTGCTTGCGCTACAAGCGCGGATCAAGTTAGAAGTTAGAAGCCAGAAGTCAGAAGTCGTTGGACGCATGTCGAACGGGCAGGCGCCCAGTAGCTTCTGACTTCTGGCTTCTAACTTCTAACTTGTCACAATCTCACCGCAGCGCCATCGGTCTCAGCGCCGTCCCGGCCACTGTGCCTCGAATCGCGTTCGTGGTCGCAACGTAGGCGAACTCGTAGACCCGATCGGCCGCGAGCCCTTCGAGATTGTGGAACTCGAGGATGTGCACGCCCTGCTCGACGAGCAGATACACGTGCACCGGGTTGAAGCTGCCGCCGACCGCCTTGGAATCGGCGGGGGACGGCGGCACGTACTCGAGTCCCGACGTGTCGGATCCGACCGCGAGCGCGCCCTTCTGTTCGACGAGCCACTTGGCTGCGGACATGCCGATGCCGGCCGTGTCGTGCATGGCGAGCTTCGCGTGGTCGCTGCCATTGAGGCCCCAGAACTGCGCGGTCCCGGTGCGGACGAGAACCACAGTGCCCGGCGTCACGTCCACGTTCTGACGTTTCAACGCGGCCTGGAGGTCGCTCACCGTGATCTCGTACGCGGCCGGCAGCGCCGGCACGTTCTTGAGACCGGCGACGTCGATCATCACTCCGCGCGCGACGATCGGGGGGATGGTCGTCACGTCCGCCTTGCGGATGCCGAAGTCCCCACCCCATTCCGACGCGAGGAAGCCGTTGTAGAAATGGCTGTCCTGTCCGTGGCTGATGTGCGCGAGACCGTCAATTTGCGTCGCGACGTTGTCGCTCATGAAGATGACGTTGCTGTGCCAGCCGGTGCCGCCGGTGTTACCGCCAGCCGGCGTGGTGAACGGCAGATCCTGCATCGTCCGCTCGCCGGCCGGCGAGCGAAAGCTGATGATCTCGCCGGAACTGTGACCGATCCACTTGAAGGAGTTGCGGTCGTAGGGAAGGCCGAGATCGTATGTCTTGCCGGTCGTGACGAGCCGCAGCGCCGCCAGCCGCGAGGCGTCTGTCATCTCGTTGAGACTGCCGACCTCGTCGGCCGGACCCCACACCCAGCCCCATCCCTTGCCCTGCACCCAGCGTTTCATGCCGGTGTTCTGAGCGAGCAGGCTCGCGGATGCGAACGCCACAACGCTGAGGAACGCCACCGATCGAATCAGATGTCGCATGGCGCATCTTACTCAGGGCAGAGGGCAAAGGGCAGAGGAGAGGTGGGAGGGCAGAGGGAGATGGCAGAGGTAAGCGAGGCGGGACGAAAAGCGCGGCCAGTGAACGTCTTCCCTCTTCCCTGTTTCCTCTCTCCTCTGCCCTGCTGCCCTTGCCTGACCAAGGTCAGTACAATGCGCCCGACGCATGACGACACCACGCATTCTCGTTCTCTTCGACATCGACGGCACGCTTCTTCATACGCTCGGCGCTGGCATTCGCGGGATGAATCGCGCCTTCGGCCGGCTGCACGGCCGGCCGGACGCGCTCGACGGCGTCCCGGTCGCCGGGCGCACCGATCGTTCCATCGTGACAGACGGATTTCGTCGTATCGGCATCGAGCCGGACGCCGACCGCATCCACGCGCTGCGGGACGTCTACGTTGGTGAAATTCCCGACGAGCTCATCCGCGTGAACGGCACCGCGATCGGCGTACTGCCGGGTGTGGAACGGATGATCGACGCACTCGAACGATCGCCGGACGTAGCCATCGGACTGCTGACCGGGAACTTCGAGGTGGTCGCGGGAATCAAGCTCGATCACTATGGGCTGGGCCGCCGCTTTGTGTTCGGCGGCTACGGCGATCACCATTTCGATCGGCGTGATCTGCTGCCGATGGCGATCGCACGCGCGCGTGCCGCCGGTATCGACGCGTCGGATTCGCGCGTGGTCCTCGTCGGCGACACGCCCCTCGACGTGGATTGCGCGCACGCGCATGGCGCCGTCGCTGTCGCCGTGGCGACCGGCAACTACAGCATCGCCCAGCTCGAGGCCACGGGCGCCGACCTCGTCGTCGAGACGCTGGAGGACGCGCGCGCGACCGCCGAAATCCTCAGGGCGTCGCCCGCAGGTCGATCGCCGGATTCCGATTGAAGAAGTTGTGCGGCCGGAGCCGGAACGAGTGCCACACCGTGGGCATCACCGGCAGGTCCTCTGCCCGTGTGAGGTGGTGCATGCCGAGGTTCACCCACACCACGATGTCCTGGTTGCGGATGGGGCGATCCCGCTCGCTCCACGTGAACAGCCCGTCGTTTCCGCGGCTCGTGACCATGTATTCCCCGCCGGCGTAGCGCTCAGCCGGCGCGAACGCCGTGACCCACACGTCGTGCTTCAGGAACGAGGCGCGCTTCGCTGGCCAGTCTTCTGGATCGGTAGACAGCCTCGCGTGGCTCATCGCCATCACTTCGTACGAGACTGGATTACCGACGTCGTTCGCGCGGGCCTCGTTGACCACGCGGAGCTTCGACGGGCCGTGGCCGGTATCGAAGCGCGCAGCCTTCTCGTTCGCGATTAGCATGGGTTCGACGACGTAGATGCTTCGACGGGGCGTGCCGTCGGGCAGGGTCGCCGGCTTGTACACGTCGTGATTGAACGTGTTCGCGGGGCCGTCCACGTCCAGATCGAGCCGGAAGTTGAAGTAGTGGTCGTGATTGACGGCGACCAGGTTGGGCGCGACGAGGGTGCCGTATCGGGTGTCGGCCGCGGCAGTCGCGTCGGACATCTTCCTCGTCGCGACACCTTTCACCGCGTCGATCCCCGTCGCGCCGAGCCGAACCTCGATCTCGGCGGCGTCGGTGAACACCCAATCCATCAGGTAGTCGTAATTGCCGATCGTCGACGCCATCCGTACGACGAGCTCGACGTTCGCGCGACCCTCGTACGTCTGGTTCAGTCCTTCGGCGTGCCGCCAGATCGGATCGCCTCCGCCCCGTTCGAACACGCACAAGGCATTGGGCGTGGTCATCGGCTCGCCCGTCTCGGTCGCGAATGTGGCCGGCATGAACATCGCGGTGGCCGGGCAATCCACGCCGGCCTTCAACGGCGAGGCGAGAATGCCGGCGCCGTACTCGCCGGTGTCGAAGTACGTCCGCGTGTACCACCCGTACGCGGAGTCCATGTACGGGACGAACATCTCGGAGAGATAGCCCTGATAGAGGACCGATCGCGGCGGTCCGGTCTTGTCCTGCCAGCGGGCGACCGAGATCACCGTGCCGACGCGCGCGTCGATTCGCGCGTGGAACCGCCACTGGCCCCACGTCACCTCGTGCCCGTTCACCGTGAAGTTCGCACCTTCCGGCTGGGACAGGACTGTCGGCTTGCGTGCCGGGCGCAAGTCACCGACCGCCGCCTCCGTGAAGTTGTGATCGTCGGGCGCGATTGGCACGACGCCATCGTCGGTGACGCTCAGTACCTCTTTCGTCCTGAGATCGACCATCGCGTACAGCCGCTCGACCGGCCAGCCCCACATGTTCGTCGTGGTGCGGCGCGTGTCGAAGCAGCCGATCTTGGCGGTGCGACGGCCCTCATGTTCCGGTATCGCGTAGTAGCCCGCCATGAACGGCGAGCAAAAGAGCTTCGTGAAGTCCGTGATGCCTCGCCGTTCGAGACCGGCACGGAACTGAGGATTCGTCAGGACGATCTTGGCGGTTTCGAATTCTGACGCCAGCACGCTCGGTTCCACGCCGCGACGTTCGACGATCGACGCGACCTGCCGTGTGTCGAGATCGACGACCGCCTCGAACACCGACCGATCGACCATCGCGACGATACGCGCCTGACGGGCGACGGTGAACCGGCCGGAGGTCGACGCGATGACGTCGGCTTTCGATGGTTCCTGGAGCACGACGGATGCGAACGCCGCCTTCGCGAGCCGCGCGTCCGACTTCGCGATCGCGGCCGCGGTCCGGATTTCGTCGGCGGTGAGCGGGTCGAGCGGATGTGCCCAGGCCGCAGCCGACATGCAGACAATCAGCGCGAACGGGGTCAGAAGGCCACCAAGGAAACGACTCAACCGAGTACTCCTGCCTTTCGCATGACCGCGGTCGTCGCGTCGAGCGCGAGCCGGGCACTGTCCTCCGGCCCCATGTCGTCCGGGATCCGTGGACCGATCGTCTCCGGCGCGACGCCGCCCTCGTAGCCGATCTTCCTGAGCGCCTGGAGGAAGCCGACGAGATCGATGATGCCTTCGCCGGCCAGCCATCGCATGTTGTCGCGCACGTCTTCGGGAGCCATCGCCTTTGCGTCCGAGATATGCACGTGAATCACGCGTGACTTGTCGGTGGCCAGGATGTCGGCGACCGTGCCGCCCGAGTGGTACCAATGCCACGCATCGAGCGTCGCGCCGAGATTGGGACCGCTCGCCTCACACAGCTTCACCGTTTCGGCGAGCGTGTAGACGAAAGGTTGCGGAGGTCCGCCACCGCCGCGTCCCATCCGGAACTGCAGTGGGCCGAGAAACTCGAGGCCGAGGCGAACGTCGTGTTTCACGAGGATGCCGGACAACGTGGTGAGCCGGCCGCGGACGAAGTTCCAGCGTTCCTCTTTGGTTTGTCCTTGCGGGACCGTGGCCCCGAGTACCAACTGAAAGCTCCGGCAGCCGATCGCCGCGGCGAACGCCGCGTCTTCATCGAGTTGCGGCACCCGCGCCTGGAACGCCGCCTCATCACCCGCCAGTGGGTTCGGCCCTGGGAGGTTCACAATCGTGGGACGAACTTTGAGCTCCGCGAGGAGCGCGCGCGTGGCGTCCACGCCTGCCTGGCGCGCGGGGCCCCATGCCCAGTCGATGCCGGAATAGCCGACGCGCGCCGCCAGGCGCGCCTGTTCGGGCCAAGGGACGTTGCGCGCCACGGCCCACGGCGGCAGCGAGATGAACATGCCGGACTGCGCGGCGCGCACGCCGGATCCGAACAGGGCCATCGAGGCCGCGCCCGCCGACGACCGTGCCAGGAACTCCCGACGAGAGATGGCGTCCTGCATGTGCTCCTCCGGTCGGAAGCACGATACATCAGAGCGTGGGGCGGTGGCCGAACTGCCTCACAATGTGGTCTGTGAAGGTTCGAGGGTGCGTGGGTTCGAAGGTTCGATGGCGAGACGAACTCGAACTGCGAACACTCGAACCACAGCGCAGAGCCATCGCTGGAGGTTTCATGTCACGACTTCTCGTAGTTGCCATGCTGCTCGCCGGCACCGCGGGCACGTTGCAGGCCCAGGCAGGACTGCCCAGGGAGGCCGAGATCTACGACCTCGTCCGGCGCTACGTTGAGGCCCGCGAGAAACGCGATCCGAAAGCCATCGAAGCGTTGTTCACGGCCGACGCCGATCAGCTCGTGTCTTCCGGCGAGTGGCGACGCGGCCGCGAGGCCGTCGTGAAGGGCACACTCGCCTCGTCCTCGGCGACTGGCGGCTCGCGTTCCATCACGGTCGAGACCGTCCGGATGCTGGGACAGGATCATGCCGTCGCCGATGGCCGCTACGAGATCAGCGGAGTCGCCGGCGGCGAGACACGGCGGATGTGGACGACGTTCGTCGCGGTCCGGCAGGACGGTGTGTGGCGCATCAGCGCCATTCGAAACATGCTGCCGGCGCCGCAGTAAGGAAGGGGACAGAGCCCTTTTCCACAGTTTGGGCCTCCGGGGGGACAGAGCTCGCCAAGTTCTTGACCGCGCTCTGTCCCCCTTTCGGTCGTTTCTGTGGAAAAGGGCTCTGTCCCCGAATTGACAGGAGTCGACATGACGGGGAGTTCGACCCGGCGCGCGCGCAGGCATTTGCGGGGCGGGCGCTCGACCTGGTCAACGGCGGGTTTCTCTCGCTGATGATGAGCGTCGGTCACCAGACGAGACTCTTCGACGTGATGGCTGGGCTTCCGGCCTCGAGCTCAGAGGAAATCGCTTCAGCGGCCGGACTGAACGAGCGGTACGTGCGCGAATGGCTCGGCGCCATGGTGACTGGTCGCATCGTCGAGTACGAGCCGTCGAGCGGACGGTACCGGCTGCCGCCGGAGCACGCGAAGTCGCTCACGCGTACGTCCGGCCCCGAGAACGTCGCCGAGCTCGCGCAACTCGTCGCGCTTCTGGGCAATGTCGAGCAGCCGATCGTGGACGTGTTCCGGCGAGGCGGCGGCATCGGCTACGCGGCCTTCGAGCGGTTCCACGAGCTGATGGCCGAAAGTAGCCGGACGACGCTCGAAGCGACGCTGTTCGAACGCACGCTTCCGATCGTGCCCGATCTCGTCGGGCGGCTCGAGGCCGGGATCGACGCCGCCGACGTCGGGTGTGGCCGTGGCGTGGCAATCCGGATGCTTGCTCGGCGTTTTCCGAGGAGCCGTTTCACCGGCCTTGACATTGGCGCGGACGCCATCGCGTGGGCGCAGAACGATGCGGTCAAGAACGCCTTGAGCAACGCGACGTTTCTCGTGAAGGACGCCGCGACGATCAGCGGCCCGCCGGTGTTTGATTTCATTCTTGCCTTCGACGCGATTCACGACCAGGCTGCTCCGCGCCGTGTGCTCCGCGGCATTCACGACGCGTTGCGGCCTGACGGCACGTTCCTCATGGTGGACATCGCGACGTCGAGCCGCCTCGAGGAGAACCTCGAGAATCCGCTGGCGCCGTTTCTGTTCACTGTCTCGACCATGCACTGCATGACCGTGTCGCTCGCCGAAGGCGGAGAAGGTCTCGGCGCGTGCTGGGGCGAGCAGAAAGCGCGCGAACTTCTGGCCGAGGCTGGATTCTCGTCGGTGAACGTCAACCGCCTCGCGGCCGATCCGCTCAATTTGTATTACGTGTGTCGGAAGTAGCCTGGCCCCACGCGGGTCCGTCCCACGTCGTGGGCCGGGACAGACCCCACGCGGCCTTAAGCCCGAAGCCCTGAACTCGTCACTCGCCCTTGACGAGTTCTTTGAGCGCCGGCTCAATGCGGTCCGCCATGATCTCGTAGCCGCGATCATTCGGGTGGATGCCATCTGACATCAGGGCCTGCCGGCCGAAGATGCCGTCGAGGATGTCGCGCACGAGCGCCGACGATGTGCGCGAAGCCAGCTCTTCGTAAGCGCGGCCGTCCGCGCCCGTACCGAACCCGAGTTCGACGCTGACGAGAATGACGGCCGCACCGCGGGCGCGAATGCGAGACACGATCGCGTCCAGATTGTCGAACGTCGTCGCGCGCGGCACCCGGCGCAGCATGTCGTTGCCGCCCAGCAGCACGATCACGATTCGTGGATTCCGTGACAGGACGGCCGAATCCAGCCGCGTCAGCGCGGCGCCTGTGGTGTCGCCGCTTCGTCCCGCGTTGACTATCGGGACGCCGAGACGACGGGAAAGCACCGACACGATGTCGTGGCCGGGAGACGCGCCGACGCCCTGCACGAGGCTGTCGCCAAACGCGATGATGCGTTCGCCCGACGTCGGCCGTGCGGGCGCGGGCCCGCTCGCGAGAACGAGCCACGCCACCAGCCCGGCGAGGACGATCGCGACCGCGACGAGCAGGTGTCGTGGGCGCATGTGGTGTCCGTCAGTTGGCGCGACGGGTCGTCCCGGAGCTCGTCCAGATTTCTTCGGCTCTTGCGAGGGCGGCCTCCACATGCGGTGTGATGTTCCGGGCGCCGACGTGGTCGACGAACTCGGCCTGCTCGAGAAAGCGAGCGGGCTGGTCGCGCGCACCGCACAGCACGAGCGACCGGTCAGATTTCTTCAGCTGGTCGGAGAGGACCTCGAGAGCGTGCAGGCCGGTCGCGTCGATAGCGGTCATGTTGCGCAGACGCAGGACCACGATTGGAGCAAACACCGACAAGTCGGCCGTGGCATCCACGAGCTTGTCCGTCATGCCGAACAAGAACGGTCCGTGAATCCGAAGAATCGTCACGTAGGGCGGCACGTCCTTGTCCTGCAGCACGTGCGCACGCCCGGATTCGATGTACTCCGGCGTCACCGCTTCGACGCTTGTGGTGTCGGTGACTCGATAGATATACAGGAGCGCCGCGAACGCCATGCCGACTTCCACGGCCACCGTGAGATCGGCCATGACCGTAAGAGCGAACGTAATCATCCATACGGACTTGTCGGCCCAGTCCAACCGCCAGATGCCGCCAATCTCGCGCCATTCACCCATGTTCCACGCCACGACGAACAGCACGGCCGCCAGAGTCGCGAGCGGCACGAACACGGCCAGCGGGGCAGCGACGAGCACGATAGCGAGGAGGGTCAGCGCGTGAACGAGTCCAGCGACTGGCGTCCTGGCGCCGGACCGGAAGTTCGTCGCGGTCCGCGCAATCGCGCCGGTCACCGGAATCCCGCCCACGATCGGCGTGACGAGGTTCGCCACGCCCTGGGCCATGAGCTCCGCATTGGAGTTGTGGCGGTCACCGGTCATCGAATCGGCGACGACGGCCGAGAGCAGGCTTTCCACGGCAGCCAGAAGCGCCACGGTCAGGGCGGCCGGCAGCAGTGGAATGATCAGATCAGCACGAAATGCCGGGACATCGATCAAGGGAAGCCCGCTCGGGATGCCACCAAACCGCGAACCGATCGTCTCCACCGGAACATTGAACATCGCCACCGCCGCAGTGCCGACGACGAGGGCCACGATCGATCCGGGCACGCGCGGCAGCCAGCGAGGCACCACCAACACCAGGGCCAACGATGCCGCGCCCAGGCCGAGCGCCATCGGGTTGATCGTGCCCATCGCCCGTCCAATCGCCTCCATGCGCGCAAAGAATTCGCTCGGCTGACCGTTTAACGAAAGACCCAGGAAATTGCTGATCTGAGTGGACGCGATCAGAAGGGCAATTCCGTTCGTGAAACCAATTACGATCGGCCGTGGGATGAACTTCACCGCGCGTCCGAGACCGGTGGCTGCGAGCACCATCAAGATGACGCCAGCCATCATCGTGACCATGAACAACCCGGACAGGCCATGCTGAGCGATGATGTTGGCCACGATGACGACGAACGCCCCGGTCGGACCCCCGATCTGGACGCGGGATCCACCGAGCAGTGACACGATGAAGCCGCCGACGATGGCGGTGTAGATGCCGGCGGCGGGCGTGACGCCGGACGCGATGCCGAACGCCATCGCCAGAGGGAGGGCGACGACGCCGACCGTCATGCCGGCCACCAGGTCGGCCGTGAACATCCGCCGGTCATAGCCGACGAGCGTGTCGAAGAGTTTGGGTCGAAGGGGAGCGAATGTCAGACGTTAAGAATACCGAAAGCCGGGAGGAGAACGGATGAGCGTCACGGCGCGCGAGGCTCTCGCGCGGCTTCAGGAAGGCAATCGGCGATTTGTATCGGACGAGCGAAGGCTCGACGTGCTCGCCAGCCACACGCGGCGCGAGGCGCTCGCGGACGGGCAGCAACCTTTTGCGATCGTCCTCGGCTGCTCGGATTCACGCGTGCCGGCCGAGTTGGTCTTCGACCAGGGTCTCGGCGATCTGTTCGTCATCCGCGTGGCCGGCAATATCGTGGCGCCGTCGCAGGTCGGTAGCGTGGAGTTCGCGGCGTCGCGCTACGGCGCGCGGCTCGTCGTCGTGCTCGGTCATACACAGTGCGGCGCCGTGCAGGCGACGCTCGAGCACCTCGCCAGCCCGGCCGAGCACACGTCCAACGTGCAGTCGATCGTCGATCGCATCCGGCCGTCGATCGAAACTGTTCTCGCCGTCGCGGCTCCGGGAGACGAGGCTCGCCTGCTCCAGCAGGCCGTGCGCGCCAACGTTCGCGCGTCCGCCAACCATCTTCGACATGGGTCGTCGCTCCTCGAGCGCCTGATCCAGGAGGAGGGCCTGATGATCGTCGGCGCCGAGTACTCACTCGAGACGGGCGTCGTAGATTTTTTCGACGGCCCGCTCGATCCGCAGGAGCCGACAACGTAGCTGACCGCTTGTCGGCACCCAGATCGCGGCTGCGGTAACATGCGTAGACAGTCCCTCCAGCCGGCAGTTGCCGGCTAATCACAGCCGCGACCGCGCTCCCCTCCGGCCGCAACAGAACGGGAAGGTGAGTCATGGGTTTGAGAGATACATACGCCTACGCCATCCAGACGTCGAAGGGAAAGTTCCACGGCAACGCCGTCGAAGAAGGCGGGAAGCTGCACTTCAAGGGCACGGTCGCGACTGATGCCGAGAAGAACGAGATCTGGAACGCCATCAAGACGATTCCGACCTGGCAGAACGACATCGTGGCCGACATCAAGGTGACAGGTGGGCCGGCCGCCGGCGCCGCGCCAGCGGCCGCGGCGAAGACCTACACCGTCCAGGCCGGCGACACGCTCAGCAAGATCGCCAAGGATCACCTTGGCAGTGCGGGCGCGTACATGAAGATTTTCGATCTGAACAAGGATCAGTTGAGTGATCCGGACAAGATCAAGCCGGGACAGGTGCTCAAGCTGCCGTAGGCTTCGCCATTCGTTCAGTCGTACGACAGGTACGACCGGTACGACAGGTCCCAGGAATCGCTGCGCTTGTCATCTTTCTTAGTTCTCTTCTTGCTTGAAACACTAAGAGAAGATGACGAACGTCAGTTGGTTCCTCGGACCTGTCGTACCCGTCGCACCTGTCGTACCCGCTAAGTCTTGAGCACTACTCTCTTGATCGCTTCCACCGTCCACTTCACCGCCGTCCATTCTTCCTTGTGGATTTGCAGCGGTGACAGCGTCGGCGCTGGCGCCGTGGCGCTGGCCTGGCGGCGCATGCTCGACTCGATGCCCCAGAAGCCGGTGTATTTGAACTCTTCCTTGCAGATCCGCAGGCACTCGTCGAGGCTGAAGCGTGGATGGGTGCCGTTGGCGTCCCACGATCCCTTGACCGAGATGTCCACGGCGTGCGGCATCATCGTGCGCACGCGCCGATAGGTTTCAGTCGCTTCCGGCGCGGCAAAATTCCCGAAGTCCGGCAGGAGCCCGAAGTTCGGGTTGTTGATCTTCTTCGCCAGAGACGCCAGCCAGTCGGCATTCGAGGCCAGTCCGCCGCCGTGATTTTCGATGCAGACGCGTGATGCGCGACTGTTTGGCGTACTCGAGCAGCGCATTGAAGGACTCCGCCGAGCGCTCGAGCGCGTCGGGATCTTCCTGCACGGTGTTGCCGACGCCGGTGCAGTTGCAGCGGATCGCGAAGCACCCGAGATAGGCCGCGATGTCCACCCACTTGCGGTGATTGACGGCCGCTTGCATCCGCTGCTTCCGGTCCGGCGAGCCCATGTCGCCTTCCTGATCGACCATGATCAGGACGTTCTGCACGCCGTAGTCCGCCGCCCGCTGATTGAGTCCGCGTAGCGCGGCCTGCTCGCGGACGTCCTTGAAGTAGATGGTCACGTACTCCACGCCGTCGACGTTGAAATCCTCGCGGCAGATTCGCGCGATGTCGTTGAGCGTCCAAAGCCCGGCCGTGAACGAACGGTTGAGCGAGTAGATTGCGAGAGAGATGGCGTCTTTCGTCGGCCGCGGGAATCGTTCGGCGTTCGTGCCGCCGGCCTGTTCGCGTGCGGTGACATCGGCCACGAGACCGGCGGAAAAGGCCGCACCGGCCAGGGCGGACGACGCATTGTGCAGGAACGCACGGCGTGAGGGATCGCTCACAGTGACCTCCGTGTCGGCCGGACCTGGCCGACACGGAATACCCTACCGCAGAACGAAAAAGACCTCGGAGGTCTTTTTCCTACTGTTTGACTAACTGTCCGCGCGCGACACCCGATGGGTTCACCGTGGTGTGCACGTTGAAGTAGTAGTCGTCTGGCGAGTTGATGAATCTGTGTCGCGAGGGTCGGCGGCACGTTGATGTCTTCCTTCACGAATGTCGCGGTTCCCGTCGTGAGCGTCACCTGCCCGGCGGCCAGGCCCGTGTTGACGACGATATCGCCGACGTCGTCGGCCTCGCCGACATGAATGTGCGCCATCGTCAACGCGGTGTTCGGCGGAAACCCGGCGAGCGTCACTTGAAAATCGGCCTCTGCGTCCGTGATGGCGTTCGCACTGTCGCGCTCCAGCCGGAACTCGATGCGCGCGGTTCCGCTGCCCTTCGCCTCCGGGCCCGTCACGGCTGGTATTTCGTTGGCGGGCGACAACTGTGCGAGGAACGTCACCGTTTCGTCGGACGGGTCGGTCGGCGAGTCATCGCCATTGCACGCGACGGAGATTGCGAGCGTGGCGACTACGGGGACCAGATGGAGCAAGCGTTTCATCGGTCTGTCCTCCTGTGCGGAGCGATTGAATGAAAGGGCAACGGGAGGGCGATCGGCGCAGATGCAAGACCGGGGCCCGCGTCGTGTTGGTACCAGGGCGCGGTCTCTAGACGCCCAGCCGCAGGTTTTACACAGAGGCCGTGGAGCGTCCTCTCCGAAACTGGCGCCTCGGATCGCTCGTGTTCTCACCTCTGAAATGGCTGTCGTGGCTCGTCGTCGCTCCTGCCGGCGTCTCGTGGGCCGCGGCCCATACCGGCCGGAAACCGGCAGCCGGCAACGAACTCGGCCTCAGACGATCTTGACGCCGGCCATCCGTGCGGCCCTCACGGCAACCGCCGAAATCCACGGCAGGATCGTGCGTTCGATCGGGCGACGCCATCTCACGCGCGACCGACCGTCGAGGTGGCTTGGTGACAGATCGGGTGCTACACCGTCCAACAAGGACATCCATGCGGCATCGCGTTCATACCCGAACTCAACGAGCTCGTGGGTGACCGGTCCGTACTGCGCGAGCTGGCCGGCGACGCGAGGGAGGTGCTTCCGCCAATTGCCGACGCTGTCGGCGTCGAAAGGCCGCACGCGTCCCAGCGCTTCGAGCGCTTTGGCGGATGGCGCCGCGATTGTCGGAAAGGCGCTGAACGGCCGCACCGTCTCGAGAAAGGGAAGCCGCTCGTGGATTCGACGCTCGATACCATCCGGATCGGCAACGAGATCCTCGTAGCGGACGAGCAGGAACCTCTCGTGTCCGGCAAGCGCGCGAACGACCGGAAGCCGCTGTTTCCAGGTCCTGAGTGACGTCCAGTACCGTTTCTGATCCTTGCCGTGACGACTGACGATGACGTCGCGCGGATCGCGCATGAGACAGATTGCGTGGAAGTGCCGATCCGATCTGAGGCGCGGTCCGATCGCGAACAGGTCTGCCGGCCGCTTCGTGAGGTACACGCGCGGACCAAGCCGCAGCCGTGACACCGACGCTTCGTGGGCCTCGAACGCATCGATGTTCATGCACGCGACCATGCACTCGGCGAGCAGCGTCGTGCCGGTTCGCGGGCTGACCCCGACGATATGGATGCGCTGCGGCGAACGGGCGGGCACGTCAGGCGATCAGCGCCCGGCGCCCGGCAGCGGCACTTTGACGGGATAGGCCTTTTCCCCCGCCAGGATCTTCACGGCCAGACGATTCTCCGCGAGCGGAATGGGACAGGTCGTGAACGGATTGAAGGCGCACGGCGGGTTGTAGGCCTGGTTGAAATCCAAGACCGTCGTGCCGTCGTCCGCGAGATCCGCGTAGAGAAAACGGGCGGCTTCGTAGGTTTCGTGGCCGCTCGACGCGTCCCGGAACACGAAGTAGAAGCGCTTCGGGCGGGTCGTGAACGGCCGCAGCCGGACGGTCCGTCCCTCCAGGCTGAACTCGACCACACCTTCGGTCGCGTACTCGTCCACGTCGCCGTACGTGTTGAGGACCTTCGCCTTGCCGGGCTTGGCGTCCGCGATGAACCGACCGGTCACGCGATACTTCGTGTCGATCGGAAACCACGTGAAGCCGAGGAACCCCTTCGCTTCCGCGCCGTTCGGATCGCGCACGCGAATCGATCGCGTGTCGCCGCTCGGATGCACCACCAGTCGGACGTCGCCGATGGCGAGCTCGTCAGGTGCAGCCGTCGCGTCATCGTGAAGATCGACCGGTGCGCGGACAGGCTGACCGCCGATGACGACTGGTGTGTTCGGCGCCGGCTCGTAGCGGACCTGGTCGCCTGTCAGCACGAAGCGGCCGATCGTTGCGGGAACCGAGGCCGGCAGCACGACATCGTTCGTTCGAGCGCTTCCGGCGGAGTTGGCGCCTTCCTTCAGTGTGTGCAGGCCCGCGATCGTCACGTAGCCGCGGCGATAGCTCGCTTCGTGCTCGGCACGCCACGTGTTGACGCTTGCCGCGTAGGCTTCGTCGGACATTGATACTGGCTGTGAGTCCGCGGGGGCTCGGCCGCATCCGCTGGCGGCAATGGTGGCGGCAGCGACCGCGCTCACGACAACCGCCGCCCGTGTCATGCGGACTACGTTAGAGTGTTGGGCTGGCCGTGAGCAAGTCCCCGACAAAAACCCGCACGTTCGACCGTTCGCTCGTCGAAGGCCCGATTGGACCAGCCGTCTGGAAGATCGCCTGGCCCACGATGCTCCAGAACGTCATCGCCGGGCTGCAGGGCATCATCGATCACGCCATGGTGGGTCACTTCGTCGGCTACACGGCGAACGCGGCCATCGGCGTGAGCTGGCAGATCGTGCTGGTGGTGATCGTGTTTGCGAGCTCGGTGTTCAGCGGGATGGGTGTGCTCGTGGCGAGGTTCGCCGGCGCCAACGATCACGAGAAAGTGAACCGTGTCGTCTATCAGGCGTTCCTGACCGCGGCCGGCATGTCGGCGATTCTCGGCGCGGTCGGGTGGCTGACGGCGCCCGCGCTGCTCGATCTCGTCAACGCCGCGCCGGCGGTCAAAGCCGAGGCCTTGCCGTTCCTCCGCGCCATGTTCTTCGGCATCATCGGGATGATGATCTTTTTCATGTTGAGCGGGGCGTTTCGCGCGGCGGGCGATTCGCGCACGCCGTTGCGGCTCGGCGTGATGATGACGGCGCTCACGGTCGCCTTCAACCTCATCTTCATTCCGATGTTCGGTACGCTCGGCGCCGCGATCGGGACGATTCTCAGCAGCACGAGCGTCGCGGCCTACGGGGTCTGGCGCATGACCCGGCCCGAGTCGGTCATCCACTTCGAGCCGGGCATGCACAAGGGACCGGATTTCACGATCATCCGGGCGCTGTTTCGATTCGGCCTGCCGACCGGCGTTCAGGGCATCGCCATGAACGTGGCCGGCGTGTTCCTGCTGCGCTTCATCGGCTCGCTCGAAGAGAGCGCCGCGGCTCAGGCCGCATACGCGGTCTGCTACACGGAGCTGTTCTCATTGGTGACGTGGACATCAGTCGGACTGATGGGCGCGGCCGCGACGATCGCCGGGCAAAATCTGGGCGCGGGCCGGCCTGAACGCGTTGTCGAAGGCGTGTGGGTCGCCTCGCGAATCGGGTTGTCCGTCGCGGCGGGCATCGGATTTCTGTTCCTGGCGATCCCCGACTACCTGCTTGCGATTTTCGGGATGACCGACCCGGCCGTGCTGGAGATCGGACGTCAACTTCTGCGCTATCTCGCGGTCTCTGGACTGTTCATCACCACGGCGCTCTGCTTCACCGGTGCGCTGCAGGGAACCGGCGACACGCGCAGTCCGCTGTATATCTCGATCGTGTCGCAGATTGGCGTGCCGCTCGGCCTGTGCACGGTCTTTCAGCTCACGCGCGGGCTGACGGCCGGCGACATCTGGCTGTCGATCGTGCTCGGCCATCTGACACGTTGTGTCCTGAGTGTCGCGCGTTTCCGGCTGGAAAAATGGCGCGCCATTCAGGTCGGGATCTCGTGACGTAGAATGGCCGCTCCAACGCTCATGGTCAGGGCAATCGTTCGGCTTTCGGCGCTCGTCGTCGGGCTCGCGGCCTGTCAGGGGCTGGTGGCCGCGCAGTACGCGTCGATGTCCAGCACCGGGAACTTTGCGGGTACGTGGGTGCTCGTCAACGCCAAACCAGCGCGCCCCGGCTATGACCAGTTCTGGATGGGGACCGAGGTGGGGATTGTCCAGACACCCGAAACACTCGAGGTTTCGCGCATCGTCCCCGAACCGCTACGGACCGCGAAGTTCGTTTTCGGTAAGGAGATACAGAACGCCTACGTCGTGAACGGGCAGAAGGTGCTGCGCGATTCGCGGGCGACGCTTCGTGACGGCCTGCTGCTCATCAGCACGGACACCACGACCGACACCGAGCCGCGACGGCGGACCAACATCATGCGCTGGTCCGTCGAGTCCGACGGCCTGCTCGCCATCACCGATACCGAGATGTGCGGCAAAGGCGAGTGTCCGAGCATCATCACGAACTTGCAGTTCAGGCGAAAGTAGGGGTCAGAGCCCTTTTCCACAGATCTTGCGAAAAAGGGGACAGAGCGCAAACGGAAATCCGTATGCGCTCTGTCCCCTTTCTGGCTCGATCTGTGGAAAAGGGCTCTGACCCCTCCCTACTTTCCGATCGCGTACAGGAACTTGTCGGTGCGGATGAAGATCTGGCCGTTTGAGATGGCGGGAGAGCTGAGCACGTACTCGCCGAAGTCGTTTTCAGCCAGGATCTCGAAGTTCGGGCCCGCACGAAACACGCTGGTCAGCCCGTCTTCGTTGGTGATGTAGATCTTGCCGTCGGCGAGCACGGGCGAGCCGGTGTAGGTGGACGGCTTGAGCCGCTGGCGCTCGTAAACGACCGCGCCGGTCTTCGCGTCCAGACACCAGACGATGCCGCGGTCGTTGATCACGTAAAAGTACGTCCCATCCGTGACCGGCATCGGCACGTCGGGGCCGTTCACAAATCGCCACACCACGTGCGATTTGCTGACGTCCCCGCTGCCGCCACCCTTCAGGGCGAGGAGCGGCCGCTCGCGGGACGGCGCGTACACCATGTCGCCGTGCACGAAGGGCGACGCGATGATGCGGAAGATTCCGTCGTTGGTCGGGTTCAGTCCTTCGGCGCGCCAGAGCTCCGCGCCCGTGGCCGGATCGTGGCTCGTGACGACGTCGGCGCCGGAGACGATAATCGACGGGCGGCCGCCCGCGCGCGACAGAGTCGGCGTCGTGTACGCGTCCGGTGACTCCTGGCGCGCGTTCGACCGGCGGTCCGACTTCCAGATCGTCTTGCCGTCAGCCTTGTTGATGCGCACGAGATACGACGGGTCGACCGTGTGCGACCCGTGCAGCACCTGCACGTACAGTGAGTCCTCGAAGAGTAGCGGCGACGAGCCGTAGCCGTAGAGCTGGCCGAACAGCCCGAAGTCATCCTGCAGATCGCGCGCCCACCGTTCGTTGCCGTCGAAATCGAAACCCTTGATGACGCCCGTGCCGCTCACGATCCACACGCCCGTGCCGTCGGTCACCGGCGACGGCGTGGACATGTTCTGCTTGCGGATCTGCTTGTTGCCGCCGCTGACGTTCCGCTTCCATCGGACGGATCCGTCGGCGCGATTCACGCACCAGAGCTCGACGTTTTCTTTGTCCGCGACGTTCAAGAAGAGCCGGTCGTTCCAGACAATCGGTGTGGACCCGGACCAGGCGGGCAGAGGCAGCGCCCACTTCACGTTCTCGGTCTTCGACCAGGTCACCGGTAAACCCGTCTCGGACGCCGTGCCGTTCAGCGCCGGCCCCCGCCATTGTGGCCAGTTATCCGCCGAAATCGTGGCGGAAGCGAGCGTCAGAAGTCCTAACAGGACGGGGACGGAGCCCTTTTCCACAGAAACGCCTCAAATGGGGACAGAGGAAACGAAGGTTACCGGAGGTCGAGGCGCTTACGCAAAACGTAAAAGTCACCCGGCGACTTTTCTACTCGCTGCGCAGGGCGACAGCAGGATCGGGAATGGCACATGCGGCCGCCGCTACCAGCGAGAAAAGGGTGGCCGATGTCACGAACGTCGCAGGGTCCAGTGACGTGGGACCGAACAGCAAGCCCTCGAGCGCGGCGATCGCCGTAATCCTCGGCAGGCCGTAGCGGACATCCTGGGCCACAGTCTCGAGGACAGATGTCCAGGCCATGTGGTCAGTTCGCTTTGAGGCCGAGCGCGTCCATCATGATGCCGAACAGGTCGGTGTTCGCGAGGTAGCCCTTCACCCGGTTCGCGCCCGGTCCCTGCGCCGCCACGAGCACTTCTTCGCCGGTGTGGTTGTTGGTCATCTGGACCGCTCGTGTGCGCACATCAGTCCGACCCTCGACCTGCGCTTGCGCCTCGGCCTGATCCAGCCCGGCGAGCAACGGCTGCGTCGGATCGCCACCGCGGACACGGAAGTCGAAGGAGTGGTCTGCGGTGAAGAGAATCAGCGTATCTCCACCCGCTGACGCGGCCGTACGCTCGATCGCCTGGTCGACCTGCACCATCCGATCGAGCCCACGGCGCACGTTGTCGGTGTGCGTGTCCCACTCGACCATCAGGAAGTAGCCGCGCGAGTTGCGCGAGAGGATTCCCACGGTCGTGCGAATGGCGCGTTGAAGGTCGAACGCCGCCGATTCCATGACGACGAGCGCTCGCGTCGCACCCGGCTCGATCTCATCGAGTGATTTCAAGGCCGGCCGGCCCTTCTCGGTCGACCACTGGTCGATGTCGATCTTGTCGGCGATTAGCGCCTTCGCGATGGCGGGTCGCCCCGCGCCGATGATCACCTCCGGACCGTCGCCAAAACGCGGCGTGAAGATCTGCTGATAGATCAGCGTGGTCAGGCCGCGGTCGTTCGCCTTCGCGTAGAGCGTGGCCGGTGTGGCGCCGGTGACCGCATCGTTGGTGATGATGCCGGTGGACATCCCGCGTTCCTCGGCGTACTCGAGGATGGTCTTCAGCGGCTTGCCGTCCGAGACCTTCCGCTGGACCTCAGCTGATTGCGCGATCACGCCGTTTTTCGTCTTCTGCCCCGTTACGATCGCCGTCATGCCGGCGGCGGAGTCGGACACAAAACCGTCGGTCGGCGTCGTGTCCGACAGGCCGATGTTCGGCATTCGCTGAACGAACAGCCTTCTCGGCGCGCCGTAGCCCTGCAAACTCGCGGCGTTGATCACCGGGATGCCCCCGGCGTCGGCCAGAAACAGCACGACATTCTTTGCCGGTCCCTGGGCGAGCGGCAGGACTGCCACGGCCATGGAAACGACCAGAACGACTCTCAGCATTTGATGTGGTTGCTAATCTAGCGGTCGTGACACCCCGACGCAAGCTGCTAGGCTGCGTCTGCCCGGGCCGTTACGAAATGTTTGCCTCCACGACGCTCGGCTGTCGCATTGAATCCGCCGAGGCGCGGCTCACCGCGTCCATCGGCGATCACTTTCTCGTCACCAGGCCGGACCTCCGCGTCGTGGTCCAACGCCTCGGCAGCGGCGTCGCGGTATTCGCCGGGCCCTCGTCGCCCATGAACAAGATGATTGGCGTGGGATTCGGGGAACCGCCGACCGACGAGGATCTCAAGTCGATTGAGGACGCCTTTCACGCGCGCAACGCCCCGCTTCAGGCGGAAGTGTCCGCGCTGGCCAGCCCGGACTTCGTCGCTCGTCTGAGCGCGCGTGGTTACCAGTTGAGGGGATTCGAGAACGTGCACGGCCGTACGATCTCGTCAGCCGGGCACACTCCAGCTCACAGTCCGATCGACATCACCCTCATGCAGGACGACGAACGTGACCTGTGGGTGGACGCATCGATCACGAGCTTCCTCGATGGGGACACCGAAGGCGCTCAGGCCGACGAGCTTCCTCCTCGCGAAGCACTCGAGGGACCGATCAGGGACGTCATGGAGGTGCCAGGATTCCAGCGCTACTGCGCGTGGATCGACGGTCAGCTCGTCGGTACGGCGACGCTCCGGATCGACCATGGCCTGGCGCAACTCTGTGGCGCGGCGACGTTGCCGGCATTTCGAAGACGCGGCGTGCAAACAGCCCTGCTTCAGCGGCGGCTGGCGGACGCGGCCGCCGCCGGCTGCGAGATCGCGCTCATGACGACGTCGCCGGGCACGAAGTCACAGGAAAACGGCCTGAAACAGGGGTTCGCGCTGTTGTATGTGCGCGCGCTGATGGTGAAAGCCTGAAGCCGGGCAACCTTTCAGGCCCCGATCCCATCTAAGCCAGGCATGACACGAGCATTCCGCCTCCTTTTTCTGGCCGCCCTGGCCGTCGGTTTTGGAAGTTGGGCCCCGCTTTCCGGCGCGCAACGAATCGAACGGCGTCTCGAGCGCTCCTTCAACGTCGCGGCCGGGTCCATCGTGCTGGTCCGGATTTCCGGGGGTCCCATCACCGTGGAGACCGGGTCGGGCCGCTCGGTCCAGCTGACCCTCGAGCAGCGGGTGAATAACGTCTCCAGCGAGGCCCAGGCCGACGAAGCGCTCAAGGACTACGAGGTCTCGGCCGTCCAGCAAGGCTCGACGGTGACCTTGACCGGAAAACGGTACCAGGACCGAGACCGGAGCTGGCGCCGTGGCGACCCGAACGTCAGCTTTGCCGCGACGTTGACGATTCCCGCCGACGTCCAGCTCGACCTTGATACGAGCGGCGGCCCAATCACCGTGCGGGGCGAACGGACGGCCAACGTGAAGGTGGACACGTCCGGTGGAGCGATCACGGTGGACGGGGGGCGCGCCAACTTCGACCTGGATACCTCGGGCGGACCGATCAGGGTCGGCCGCGTGCTCGGAAACGTGATCGCTGATACGAGCGGCGGCAGCATCACCGTCGACTACGTCGGCCCGACGGCGACCGAAGTGTCGCTCGACACGTCGGGCGGTGCGATTCGGGTAGGCGTCGATCGCGCGGCCAAACTCGACATCAGCGCCTCGACGAGCGGCGGCAGCGTCCAGATCGACAATCTGCCCTTCGAGACACGCAACCTGCGCCGGACGCGCGCCGTCGGGTCGATCAACGGCGGCGGCGGACGCCTGACGGCGGATACCAGCGGCGGGAGCATAGAAATACGGGGCATGTAGATCATGTAGATGTGTAGGCCATGTAGCGGACTTTCCGAACCTGGCTTTCGCTACATGGCCTACATCTACATGTCCTGCATGCCCCTAACCCGGGAGTGTTTTTACCGTCCAACCACCCGTGTCATCCCTTCTTCATGACCTCCGCTACGCGCTCCGTGGCCTGCGGCGCAGTCCTTTGTTCGCCACGGTCGCCATCCTGTCGCTGGCCCTTGGCATTGGCGCGAACACCGCCATCTTCACGCTGATCGACCAGGTCGTGCTTCGCAAGCTGCCCGTGAAGTCGCCGGAGCAGCTCGTGATGCTGTACCAGTCCGGACCGCACAACGGCAGCAACATGGGCACGCGGATGCACTCGTATCCGATGTACCAGGACTTCCAGCAGCGGGCTGAGCCGTTTTCTGAGGTCCTGTGCCGCCGGCTCGTGCCCGCCTCGGTCAGCGTCGACAACCAGACCGAGCGGCTGACGGCCGAAGTCGTGTCCGGCAACTACTTCTCGATGCTCGGTGTGCCCGCGGCGGTGGGCCGGGTGTTCAACTCGAAGGAAGACGACCAGAACTACAACGCGCATCCCGTCGTGGTCCTGAGCTACGACTACTGGCAGAGCCGGTTCGCGCGGGACCCCTCTGTGGTCGGCAGGAAGATTCTCGTCAACGACTACCCGATGACGATTGTGGGCGTGTCGGCCGCCGGCTTCGATGGCATCGATCCGGTCGAGGCGCCGGCCATTCGCGTGCCGGTCCAGATGAAGCCCGTGATGATGCCCGAATGGACCTGGCTGCACGTGGACGACCGGCGCTCGCGTTGGGTGCAGGTGTTCGCGCGCCTGAAACCCGGCTACACGGCCGAGTCGGTCGCGGGAACGATGCAGGGGATGTTCCTGCAGATTCGCAAGCACGAGATGACGCTGCCGGCCGCGCGGGAGTGGTCGCAGTACATGCGCGACTCGTTCATGCGCGGCGAGATGCACGTGGAGAGCGCCGCCACAGGATTTTCCGGGACGAGAAACGAGTTCTCGACGGCGCTGATCGTGCTGATGTGCATGGTCGGCCTCGTGCTGCTCATCGCCTGTGCCAATGTCGCGAATCTGCTGATTGCGCGTGGCTACGCGCGGCAGCGGGAGATCGCCGTCAGGCTGTCGCTCGGTGCGTCGCGCGCCATCCTGGTTCGTCAGATGCTCGTCGAGAGTCTCGTGCTGTCCGGTGCCGGCGCCCTTGTCGGGCTCGCGCTATCCGTGCTGCTCACGCGCGGGTTACTCGCGTTGATGCCCGCGAGCGGCGACCCGATTCTCATCAGCGCGTCGCCCGACCTTCGCATTCTCGGTTTCACGGTGGCCGTCACCGTGGCGACCGGGATCATCTTCGGGCTCCTTCCCGCGCTGCGCGCAAGCGCGCCGGACCCGTGGAAGACGCTCAAGGACACCGTCGGGTCGATCGCGAGCACCGGCGGGTCGCTGTTCCTTCGCAAAGGCCTGGTGGCCGCGCAGGTCGCACTGAGTTTCCTGTTGCTCTTCGGCGCCGGCCTCTTCGTGAAGAGCCTGCAGAACCTGCGCACCATCGACACCGGTGTCACGCTCGAGAACATCGTGACGTTTCAGATCGCGCCGGCGCTCAGCGGGTACGACGACCAGCGCGCAAGCCTGCTGTATCAGCAGATTCTCGAACGCCTCCGGGCCGCCCCTGGCATTCGCGCGGCCGGTGTTGCGACCGTTCCGATTCTTGCGGGAGACGAATGGGACAGCACGATGTCGGTGGAAGGTCATCGCCCACAGGACGGCGAGGACATGCAGGCGTTCATGAACATGCTGTCACCCGGCTATCTCGAGACGATGAGGATTCCCATCCAGGAAGGACGGGACTTCAGGGAGAGCGACGCGATGGCAACCGCCATCGTCGCGATCGTCAATCGCAAGTTCGCGAATCACTTCTTCCCAAAGGGGACCGCGATCGGCAAACACATCGGGTTTGGGCTCGGACCGCAGACGAAACTGAGCATTGAGATCGTCGGCGTGGTTGCGGACTCGCTGTACGAAGGGCCGAGAGAGGGCGTGAGGCGCCAGGTCTTCCTGCCGAGATGGGGCAAGAGCAGCGGCACCTTCTACGTGCGCACGACCGACGCCTCCGCGGCCGCGTACGGCACGATCCGCCGCGAGGTGCGCCAGGTCGCGTCCACGATGCCCGTCTATCAGCTGAAGACATTGGAGGGGCAGCTCGACGAGATTCTCACGACGGATCGTCTCGTCGCCGTGCTTTCCGCGGGATTCGGGCTGCTCGCGACGATGCTGGCCTCGATTGGTCTCTACGGCGTCATGGCGTTCGTCGTCGTCCGCCGCAAGAAGGAACTGGGGATTCGGCTGGCGCTCGGCGCCCAGCGCAGCCGGGTGTTGTGGATCGTGATGCGCGAGGTGCTCCTGCTCGTGGGTCTCGGTCTCGGTGTCGGTATTCCTGCCGCGATTGGCGTCGGCCGATTCGTCGCCGCCGAGCTGTACGGCGTGCAAGGCTACGATCCCACCGTCGCGCTCGCGACCGCCGCGATCCTGCTCATCGTGTCGGTTCTTGCCGGCCTGATTCCTGCCCACCGGGCAAGCCGGATCGATCCGATCCTGGCGCTCCGGTACGAGTAAGGCATGTAGGCCATGTAGCGCGTCTAGGTCATGTAGCGTTTTCTATATGGCCTATATGCCCTACATGACCTACATGCATTAGCATTCCCCAATTCACATGTCGCGTGGCCGACTTGCGCTCCTCTGCGCCGGCGTCGCCTTTGCTACGGCGGCGGTGGTCGCCGCGCGCCAGGTTCCTGCCCCGCCGGCGCTGTCCTCAATGGACTGGCCCGTCTATCGCGGCACGCCCGGTGGCACGCAGTACGTGCCGGTGGCGCAGATCAACGCGGCCAACGTGCACACGCTGAGGCCGGCCTGGACGTATCACACGGGCGACGGCAGCGAGCGGTCGAACATGCACGTCAATCCGATCGTCGTGAACGGCCGGATGTACATCACCACGCCAACCTTGCGGGCGGTGGCGCTGGATGCGGCGACCGGGCGCGAACTCTGGACGTTCGATCCCGCGCGGTACAACAACGGCAACGTCATCCGATTGCGCAATCGCGGCGTCGCGTACTGGAAGGGCGCCGAGGGCGAGCGAATCTTTCACTTCGTTCGTGACCGGGTGTACGGGATCGACGCCGGCACCGGCGCCTTGATCACGTCGTTCGGGAACAACGGCTACATCGACCTGCGTCAGAACCTGGGCGTCGATCCCGCGACGGTCGGGCTCGAGATGACGTCACCGGGGGCCGTGTTCGAGAACCTTCTGATCCTGGGGTCGCGCGTGAACGAAAGCTACGACGCGTCGCCGGGGCACATCCGCGCCTACGACACGGTGACGGGCCAGCTACGTTGGATCTTCCACACGATCCCGCAGCGGGGAGAGTTTGGTCACGAAACCTGGCGCTGGGTCGAGGGCGAACGCTACGGCGGCGCCAACGCGTGGGGCGGCATCACGGTCGACGAGGCGCGCGGCTGGGTGTTCGCGGCGACGGGTTCGGCGACTGAAGATTTCTACGGCGGCTTCCGGAAAGGGTCGAATCTCTTCGCGAACAGCGTGGTCGCGCTGGACGCGCGGACCGGCCAACGCAAGTGGCACTACCAGACGGTGCGCCACGACATCTGGGACTACGACAATCCGCCGGCGCCGATTCTCGTCACGATCACGCCGCCTGGCGGTACGCCGCGTGACGTCGTCGTGCAGTTGACGAAGATGGGCCTGACGTTCGTGCTCGATCGCGAGACCGGCGAGCCTGTGTTTCCGGTGCAGGACGTGCCTGTGCCCGGCTCGACGATTCCGGGGGAGGAAGCGTGGCCGACGCAGCCCGTGCCTCTGAGACCGAAGCCGCTCGCGCGCCAGACGATCACCGAGGCCGATCTGACGAACATCACGCCTGAATCCCGGGCGTTCGCGCTGCGCGAGTTCCGTCGCTATCGTTCTGGCCCGCTCTTCACGCCTCCGACGCTTCAGGGCACGCTGACCCAGCCAGGCCATCTGGGTGGCGCCGAATGGCATGGCGCGTCGTTCGATCCGTGGCTCAACGCGCTGTACGTGAACGTCAACGACGCGCCGACGATCAACAAGCTGCGGCTGCTGCCGAAGACGGCTCGGGATGCCGGCGGCCCCGACCGCTACACGATCGACGCGTACATCCTGTTCACCGATCAGATGGGGCTGCCGGCGATCGCGCCGCCGTGGGGCACGCTCAACGCCATCGATCTCGCCACAGGCGACCTCATGTGGAAAGTGCCGCTCGGCGAGTACCCCGAGCTCGTCGCGAAGGGCATTCGCCACACCGGATCGATGAACTACGGCGGCACGGTGACGACGGCGGGCGGCGTGATCTTCGTGGCGGCGACCGCCGACGAAAAGGTGCGCGCGTTCGAGAGCCGCACCGGTCGCCTGCTGTGGGAGCACCAGCTTCCCGCGGCCGGCTACGCCACGCCGAGCGTGTACGTCACCGGCGGCCGGCAGTACGTCGTGGTCGCCGCCGGCGGGGGAGGGAAGAACGCGACCAGGTCGGCCGATGCCATCGTGGCCTTCGCGCTGCCGCTCGTCGAGGAAGAGACGCGCAGGCCCGCCGGGGAATCGGCGTGGATCGATTTGTTCGATGGGGCGACGCTGACCGGCTGGGCGCACATGAACGGCGGCCATTCGTTCTCGGTCGAAGACGGCGCCATCGTGGGTCGTACGTCGCCATCGAGCGCGAGCATGAACTCGTTTCTCTGCACGACGCGCACGTTCGCCGACTTCGAGCTCGAGCTCGAGACGATGGTCGATCGGGTCACCAATCAGGGCATCCAGATTCGGAGTCGCGCGAAGCCGGTCGCCACCGGCCGGGGCTTCGAGAATGCGGCCGGTCGAGTGCACGGGCCGCAGGTCGAGGTTCGTCGCTTCTACAAGGGACTGCCGGCCAGCGGCATGCTCTACGGCGAGGCGCTCGGCACCGGCTGGCTCACGTCACCGGCGCAGCATCGAGGCCGGACATCGATACTTCGTGGACGACGACTGGAACCGCATCCGCATCGTCGCGCGCGGTCCCCGCATTCAGACGTGGGTCAACGGGAATCCGGTCGAAGATCTCGTCAGCGATGAGGTCTACCGCACGAATCCGAGTGGTTTCATCGCGCTCCAGATCCACGGCGTCACCCAGCGCGAGATCGACCTGCCGATCAACGCCGGGTCCGGCGTGACCGTGAACGAGCCACTCGTGAACCGGTGGAGAAACATCAGGATCAGACCGACGAACTAGCTCAGGGCTTAGGGCGCGCAGCAAGCCCCAGCGTCGACGTCAATGCTCTACGCCACGTACGTTCTTCGCATACAACCGATAGTTCCGCCACGCCTGCCGCACGAGATCCGCATGCCGGGCCCGCCGCAGCGCGTCTCCCCATGTCGCGGGCCGGCTGCCACGCCACCAGAGCTTGGCGCCGACATAGCGCGCACGGCCGATGAGGTTGTGGTGCATCAGCAACATCATCCCGGCCTTGCTGACCGCGTCCAAATCCACAAAGGCATCGGTCGCGCGGAACAGCCGTTCCTGCGCGACCTTCTCGAGGCGCGCGGCGCCCGGATCGGCTGGGCCATGACGGAGGAAGGACGATGGCACCCCCAGGTCCAGCTCGCGTGAGAGCATGCGCATGGGCGTCCAGAACGCGCGCGGCGCCGTGAGCCTGTTCGCCCAGGCCGCGACGCGTTCCCACTCCAGAGCCGGATTGGCCTCCGAGAGAACGCGAAGATCCCAGGCCGTCTTCAGGCCGAACGCGAAGAACGACGACGACGTGTGCACGACGGCGTGAAAGGCCATCGCCTCGGGCCCCATGGTGTCGAGCGACGCCCAGTCAGGCGTCGGCCGGCGTTCCTGCAGCAGCTCCTTCTCCGGGAGACCCCAGAAACCGGCCATCAGACGCGTATGGATCTCGACCGTGACGCCCTGGATCTTGATCGGCTCGAGGTGATGGTAGGTGTCCTGTCCGGCGTTTGTTGCGCCGCTGAACCCCCTGTCAATGAGCCGCTCGCGGAGGACTCGCGCCACCGCCGGCTCGACGAGGATGTCGATGTCCGTCGTCGTCCGCGGAGTGCGACCAGAGCGAGTGCGCACGAGCATCGCCACGCCCTTGAGCAGCACGCCGCGGCCGCCGAGCTCGGTGAGCGTCTCGCCGATCTGTCCGATGATGTCCCGGTGGACGAGCTCACGGAGCCCGTCGTGCATCCCGCGCTGACGCAACGAGTCGCGGAAGAACGCCGGCGCCCAGCGCACGACCTCCGGGTGATCGAGCACCGGTTCGAGCGGCCTGGCGAGCCCCGATCCGCCGAGGTATCCGGCCAGACGCCGCCAGTCGAGGTGCGCGCTGCCGAGAATCCGCACGGCATCGTCCGCAAACGGCTCCGCGGGTTGCCAGGCTGCGCGTAGAAAGACCTCGCACGCGCCGGCGCCATTCACGTGCCGGCTGCTGAGGGCCCCGCCCTTTCGATTCCCTGCGATCACCTGCCACGCCGCCCGCCGCGCGGCGGTCAGGTCCGGCCGGGCAAGCCGTTCGCGCAACGCGGTCACTGCTTTTTCGTCGCGCGTGATCTCGTGGCAGAGATCACAGATGCCGCGGTAGCTCGACCGAAACACATGGCTCTCGAACCCGGGTGTGCGGCGGAGCTCGTCGCGAAGCCCCGCAGGGCCCTTCGTGCGAATCGTGTCGAGGATCGGGTCACGCTCATGGCGCTCGACGAGCATCGCCAGCGACTCCTGCCTGAGCGATCCGAGCACGAGCGGCGACGACGGCCGCTCGAAGTACGCGGGCCCGTTGCACGCCATCACCCGGCCGTCATCGGCGACCGCCGGAAACGCACACGCCGCGCAAAATCCCTCGACGTCACCAGCCGCGGACGCCGGCAGCAGGCTGTTGCCGCGGCCCACGGGCTGAAGGTCGTACACGCGCACGCGAGCTCCGGTCTCCGTCTCGGTCTGGTTGAGGATCTCGATGAGATCCGGGGATCGGCCGTGCTCCGCACCATCGTCACGTTGAGCGGGATGTCGAATCGGCGGGCCGCCAGCGCGATGTTCCGGATCGGTCCTGGACCCTGAAAGTCCGCGTGGTACTTGTCGTAGCTGACCACGAGCGTGCAGAGGCCCGCGCGCTTCAACGCCCGGAGATGCTTTCGCGCCTGGAAAGGCGTCCGGCCCCAGAAACCGTTGGTGGTCATCGTGCTGGCCATGCCGAGCCGCCGGCACTCCGAGACCAGCCGAAGCACGACGCTCGGCCGCAGCATCGGCTCGCCGCCCGTAATCCGAATGGCCCTGACGCGAGCTTCGGCCGCCATGCCGACCCATCGGACGAGCTCCTGCTCGTCCGGATCCGTTCCACCGATCTTCGGACCGCTCTCGACGCTGCAGTGAGTGCACGTCATGTTGCAGCGGCGCGTGATCATGATCGCGACCTGCCCGCGGGACGGCGCGAAGTCGAGATCGTCGATATCGCTCATGAACCGATGATGCCCCTGACGGCAGCGACCATCTCATCCAGGGGTGCCCGGCGCAGATCGTAGGCGGGCACGGCGGTCAGGCAAGGCGCGAACCTCGCGATCAGCGTTCCCGGATCGACGCGCCGCGCGAGATTCGCGCACGGCAGGAGCGCGAGCGCGGCCCGCGCGCCCGCGAGCGGACGAATCACCGTGGTCATCGTGCCGGCGTTCGCGCGTCCCAGAAAGACGATCGCATTGAGCTCGACCGACGCCAGGCTGGCTCCGTCGATCTCGTGCGGGTGAAAGACGTAGCCTTCGTCAGTCGGGTCCGATGCCGGCGCGTGCTCGATGCGCGTCCAGAGATCGTCGCCGAGCAGCGCGCGGCTCGGTCGTCGAAGCGAAACGCGCCGGGGTGCGGGGCTGGCCGTCATTCTCTCCAGATCCACAATCGCGACGTCGTCGCCCAGCAGGGAAAACCCGTGCTGCCATAAGGCACAGGCCAGCGTCGACTTTCCCGCTTCAGGCACGCCGGCGATGAGCACGCCGCGGCCTCGCCGCGCGACAAGTGCCGCGTGCACGGTGAGCACATCCGGTGGCCCGTCGAAAATCGCCTGAACGGCCAGGTACTCGACGCGCCGGACCGCTGCGCTGGGATCTGCGGGGACCTGCCGTGGCTCCGCTCCCTCAGTCAGCAGGCTCCAGCATCCGTCTTCGTCGCTGACGGGAACGATCGTCCATTTCTGCGCCGCGTCCACCCGCACGGAAGACATCCAGGGGCGAAACACGACCGCGGCGCGGTCGAGCACGCGCCTGTCGGACGAACGAAGCTCAAACGAATGAGGCGCGAGGCCCCAGCAAACGGCGGCGCCGGCGACCGCCGGGACCGCGACCTGAGTGCTCATGGCGTCATGGAAACCATGGCGTGGTGTGCAAGGTCAGCGAGAAACGCCTCGACGTCGCGTCTTGCGTCGCCATCGGACAGCGATGGAAACCGCCCGCGGAGGTCAGTGGCGAGAGCATCCGCGGTCCTGGGGCTTGCGAGTTGCTGCCACATCCAGCTTCCCGTCGGATTCAGTACAAGGGCCGAACGCGAGGTGCGGTGATAGAGCACGACGCGGTCCCCGACGGTCGAGGCGGACGCGTCGGGTGATCGTGAATACGAACCGGACGCCATGGTGAGGGACCCTGCTCCGCCGCCAGACGGAACTCGCGCGGGCGAGCCTCCCGGCTCCGGACTCCGTCTGACCGCGCTCCGGCTAGGCGGGCGCAGTGACGCCGGCGTACTGGATTTCGCGAGCGAGCTCTTCGGCCGTCATCACGCTCTCGACCTTCGGCGGTTCGTAAGTCGCGGCTTCAGTCTTCGGCGTCTCAGACTGCAGTTCGTCCTGGCGAGTCGTGTCCATGCTGTGTCTCCGTGAGTCACTAGCCATTCGCGGCCCGTACCTTACCGCAGAGGGGCGGTCCCTGCAACGCGCGATTCTAACGCGGCACGAGCTTCAGGATCCGCCCCTGCGCCATGTCCGTGAGGACATAGATCGCGCCGTCCGGGCCCTGCCGGACGTCACGGACGCGCTCCTTGAGGTCTGTGAGAAGCCGCTCTTCGCCGGTGACCCGTTCTCCGTTGAGCGTCAATCCGGACGAGGTCGTTTGTCGCGTGGCCGCCGATGAACAGGTTCCCGTTCCAAGCCGGGAAGAGCTTGCCGGTGTAGAACATCATCCCGCTGGGGCCGATGACGGGATCCCAGTAGTAGACCGGCTGCTCCATGCCCGACTGAGCCGTGATGTCGCCACCAATGAGATTGCCGTTGTACTCGATGCCGTACCCGATCGTCGGCCACCCGTAGTCGCGGCCTTTGCGCGGGATGTTGATCTCGTCGCCGCCTCGCGGGCCGTGCTCGACCTCCCAGAGCTCACCCGTCGTGGGGTGCAGCGTCGCCGCCTGGAGATTGCGGTGGCCGTACGACCAGATCTCGGGCCGCACGCCTTCCTTGCCGACGAACGGGTTGTCCTTGGGAACCGAGCCGTCCGCGTTCAGCCGGACGATCTTGCCGAGCAGGCTGTCCATCTTCTGCGCCTGCATGCGGCCCTCGACGATGGACCGCTCGCCCTGTGTGATGAAGAGCGTGCCGTCGCGGCCCCACACGAGCCGGCTGCCGAAGTGCAGGCGCGAGACCATCGAGGGCGCCTGGTGATAGATGACCTGGACGTTCTCGACGCGCGGCGCCGCGCCGTCCACGAACCGGCCGCGCGCGACGGCCGTGTTGTTCATGTCGTTCTCGCGCGGCTCGGCGTAGCTCCAGTAGATCAGCTGGTTCGACGCAAAATCGGGATGGAGCGAGACGTCGAGCAGCCCGCCCTGGCCGCGGGCGTCAACGGCCGGCAGGCCCGTGACCGGCGCCGACAACGTGCCCTTCGCATCGACGACGCGAAGCCGGCCCGGCTTCTCGGTGACGAGCATCTTGCCGCCGGGCAGGAAGGCCATCCCCCAGCCGTTTTCGATGCCTTCGGCGACCGTCACCACGTTGAAGGCGACGTTCGACTTCTGCTCGGGAGCGCGCGTCTGACCGATGAAGGCCGGTTTGTGGTTCGGAGCATTTGGCGGCCGCGGATCCACGCCGGCATTCTGTCCGGCGGCATCGTGCTGGGCGGCCAGGGAAAGAATCACCAGGGCTGCAACGAACCATCTCACGCGCATAATCAGCATCTCCACCCATCAGAATACACACTCGTCTATGTCGTTCCAACGTCCACGGCTGATTGCTCCGCCGGACCCCTCGAAGCCGTCCGGCCCGCCCCAGTGGTTCAGAGGCCGCCGGCCGATCCCCGAGGACGTCCTGCGGCAGGCGTCGCGGCGGCTGGGCATCATGTCGCTCGTCGCGGCGTCGATGTGGATCGTCGCCACGGTCCTGTACCACATTGTCGATCGCGTGATCGGCGCGGACGACGCCGCCTGGTGGGCGGTTCAGACGAGCGACACGATCACCGCCGTTGCCGTCGTGCTGTCGCTCGCGCTGTTCGTGTACTCGCGGCGGACCCACCAGAACCCGCGCTTCGTGCTGGATCTCGGCCTGGTCTACATGATCGTGCTGTCGCTGCTCGTCGGCATGATCTGGCACTGGGATCAGCCCGTGATGATGCCGACCGTGGCGCCGGCGATCACCTGGATTGGCGTGATCATCCTGATGTTTGCGGCGACACTGCCGAGCTCTCCGCTGCGAATCCTGATTGCCGGAACCATCGCGGCATCGATGAATCCCGTCGGCATGTTGATCGCCAAGGCGCGGGGCATGTGGGACTTCGGTCCGACGTACAACGTGCTCGTGATGCACTACCCGGACTACATGATGGTCGCCATCGCCGCCATCGTCGCGCACGTTCTCACGGGCCTCGGCGAAGCAGGTCGCGCGCGCCCGCGAGATGGGCAGCTACCAGCTCGGCGAGCTCATCGGCCGTGGGGGCATGGGCGAGGTCTATCGCGCGACGCACCGCATGCTCGCGCGGCCTGCGGCGATCAAGCTGATCCGTCCGGAGATGGTGGCGGCCGGCAGGGGCGAGAGCGCCGACATGATCCTCCGGCGCTTTCGCCGGGAAGCCGAAGTGGCCGCGTCGCTCCGGTCGCCGCACACGGTCGAGTTGTACGACTTCGGCGTCACAGGCGACGGCACGCTTGTACTTCGCGATGGAGCTCCTCGAAGGCACGGACCTGGAGTCGCTTGTCCGGCAGAAAGGTCCGTTGCCGGCCGCCCGCGTGATTTCCATCCTGCAGCAGGTCTGCGAATCGCTCGAGGAAGCGCACGTCCGCGGCCTCGTGCACCGGGACATCAAGCCAGCCAACATCCACCTCGGTCGCGTCGGGCTTCGCCATGACGTCGTGAAGGTGCTCGACTTCGGCCTGGTCAAAGCCGTGGATGCCGATCAGTCCGGCTCGCTCGAGACCGCGGCCGGGCTGATCCCAGGCACGCCCGCCTACATTGCGCCGGAGGTGGCCCTGGCGCAGCCCTTCGATGGGCGAGCTGACCTGTACGCGCTCGGCGCCGTGGCGTACTTCCTGTTGAGCGGCCATCTGGTGTTCGAGGGCGCGACGAGCATGCAGATGCTGGTGCGTCGGCTCCAGGAGGAACCGCCGTCGCTTGCCAGCAGGACCGAAGTGCCCGTGCCTCGCGAGCTCGAACGCGTCGTGTTGTGGTGCCTCGATCGCCGGCCTGACGAGCGCCCGCAGACCGCCGGCGAGCTGTCACGAGCGCTTGCTGACGTTCCCGTCACTCCGTGGACGGAAGAGCAGGCGCGGGAATGGTGGGCCGCCAACCAGCTCACTCAAGCTCCGCGTGTCCGAGGAGACCACGACGATGGTTACCGGACGCTCCACGAACGAGCTGTAGGCACGCCCCGCGGCGGCAATCGCGCGCGACTCGGCCGTGGTCAAGGGCCGGTGCACGTGCACTTCGATCGACTCCGAATGTCGCTCTACCCCTCTCCAGCTGCCGACGACGCGATCGCCGATCACAACGTGGTGGGCATAGAGATCGGTCAGCGCCGGGCCGGCAGACGGTTCGATGACGCTGCCGCGGTCCTTGTACGCGATGAGGCACTCGTCGTAGTTGGGCAGCAGATAGGCGGACGCCGGACGGTCGACACGGCCTCCGGCGGGCGTCACGAACCAGTACGTGCGATCCACCACGGTCTCCGACGTCAGAAATGGTCTCGCTGCCTGCACGCCTTCGCGTGACTCCTTCATCGTCAGGCCGGACCACCACGAGAAGTCACGGACGGTCGCCGGACCGTGACTGGCGAAGTACCGTCGCGTGAGCTCGAGACAGCGCCTCGTCCCGACCGAGCGCGGCGGGCGTGTGGTGCGCGTCGATCGAGCAGCGCATAGGTGAACTGCTTGCCGCGCCGCGGCCCGCTGCAAATCACCTGTTCGAGCTCGGCGTCCATCACGACGTAGGCCAGTCGATGGCCTTCGGCGTGGATGCCGGCGCGTCTCAGTGCGGCTTGGAGCTCCGGCCTCGTCAGCGCATCGTCTTTTGTCAGGGCGCGCTCGATGGTTCGCCGGCGTCCGGGCGAGGGTTTTCGGATCCAGCTCGAGGGTCCGATACATCGATCCGTTGGCGGCGTGCACACGCGGCGCCGTGAGTGACTGGATCCAGCGGATGTCGGCCGGAGATACGAAGTGCCACGTCGGCCGCATCATGTGAGTGCGAAGGATGCGGCCGCGGTCGAAGGCGTCATCGATTGCGCGATTGGTGATGCCGGGACCGCGCTGTGCGAGGCCCCACTTGGCGCCCGCGTAGTCCTGTGACTGGACGGCCCCGAGCCACGAGACGATCGCCGCCGGGTTCTGAAGCGTGCCACCCACCAGCTGTTGGTTCCGAACCCGATGACCGTAAAGTGTCAGCTCGAGTGCGCGCAGCTTGCGCGCGGCCGGTGCGCTCAGCACGGCTTTCTGCCGGCAAGCAGCGCGAGCTCGCGCCATTTCCAGTGGCAGTCGACTTCCTCGAATCCGATCGCGCGCAACCACTCGAGCTGCGTGTGGACGTCGAGCAGAATGTTCGACGGGTCTTCGTCCTGGTTCGCGATTCCCATCGCCTCGAGGAACTTCGCGTGCGCCCGCGCCGAGACGGGCAACACGTGCTCGAGGTTGCAGAACACGCCGCCCGGCTCGAGGACCGTCCAGATCTCCTGATAGAGCGCCCGCTTTCGCTCGTCGGTCAGGTGATGAATGGCGAAACTCGACACGACCGCGTCGAACGTGCCGAGCGCCGGCAGGCGCTGGTCGAGGTCGTGAGCGACGATGCGCACGGACGGGTTCGCGCCGAACCTCGCGCGAAGCTGTTCGAGCATGTGTGGAGAAAAATCGACCGCGATGCCGTCGGCGCCTGGGCGCGCGGCGAGCACGAGGTTGAGAAGCCGGCCGTCGCCCGAATCCAAGGTCGAGGACGCGCCGCACCGTGGCCGGCAGCTCGTCGAGCAGGGTCGCTTCGCCGGCCGCACGATGCGGTACGCGGTCGGCGCGCTCCAGATACGCCGACGCATGATCGGTCGTTTGCCACTCACGCATGATTGGCCTTTGCCTCAACCTCTGCCAGGACGCGAACGTACTCTGGTAGTTTCGCGGCCTCGGCGTCCTCGCGCGGCGTGGAGCAATCGTCGATGCGTGTGCGCAGTCGAGGATCCGCGCCGGCGCCCACGAGCACCGGGATGGCGTCGATGTTCTTGTAGGCGACTGCCGCGTGCAGCGGCGTCCAATCGTTCAGGCCACGCTGATTCGGGTCGGCGCCAGCCGCCAACAGCAGCGCGACGAGTTCCATGACGTCGCGCCGGCCCGAAGAGCCAGGGTGCGGGTGGCTGCAGGCCAAGGCCGCGTGCAGCGGCGGAAACCCGTCGTGGTGCTGCGGATTCACATCGGCCCCCATGTCAATCAGCGTGCGGATGAACGCCAGCGGGCTGTGGTAGATGGCGTACTCGAGGCACGGTCCGATCGCGATCGGCATGTGCCCATTCGGGATCATCGCTGGATCCTCGACCGCGGCACGGAGTGCATCGAGGTCTCCCGCGCGAAACGCCGCGTCGATCGCCTTGAATCGTTCGTGCTCGGCGCGATGTGCGTCGTTGGTCATGCTGGATCGAACTCACCACGAAGGCATGAAGGTCTTTGAGATTCGGATCTTCATGTTCTCCATGCCTTCATGGTTCAAAGCCCTTGCCTCGAACTATGCCCGGCCCGCGAACTCCCGCGTCTCCGTGTGCACTTTGATCTTCTCGCCTTCCTTGATGAAAAGCGGCACACGGACCTCGAGGCCGGTTTCGAGCACGGCGACCTTCGTGACGCCGCCGCTCGCCGTGTCGCCGCGAACGCCGGGCTCGGCGGACTTCACGGCGAGCTCGACGTGCGGCGGGAACTGGATGCCGATCGGCTTGCCGTTGTACGTCTGGACCTGGATCAGCACGTTGTCGGCAAGCAGCAGTCGATCGTCGCCGACCACGTCGGCGCCGAGCGACATCGTTTCGTAGGTCTCCTGATTCATGAAGTGATAGCCGGTCGCGTCCGTGTACAGGTACGTGGCCTCGATCATCTCGAGGTCCGGTTCGCCGAACTTGTCGCCGGCCTTGAATGTCTTGTCGAACACCGCTCGTGTGATCAGGTTGCGCATCTTCAGGCGCACGAGCGTCTGGCCGCCCCGGGCCGTGGGCTTGGAGACCTCGACGTCGAGGACGTGGTACGGCGCCGCCTCGTACTCGACGAACATCTTCCGCTTGATCTCAATCGCTTCGATTACGCCTGCCATGACGTGGACAGATTCTATCGGCTTAGGGCTCGGGGCTTTAGGGCTTAAGACTCGAGACGGTTCTGGTCCTAAGCCCTGAGCCCTGAGCCTGTTCGCGGTCCATTCAGGCCCCCGATGCCTCGTATCGCCGTTTCCGTCTGGTGAGCCAAACGGCCCAAGCCTATACTGAGCGAATGTCTACACCGGAAACGCTCCAGCACTACATCGACGGGCAGCGCGTGTCTGGCACGAGCGGCCGGTTCAGCGATGTCTTCAATCCCGCGCTCGGCACCCTCAAGGCGCGTGTCCCGCTCGCGAGCCAGGAAGAAACCGCGAAAGCCATCGCCGCGGCCAAGGCCGCCTTTCCGAAGTGGGCGGCGACGCCGCCACTGCGCCGCGCCCGCATCATGGCGAAGTTCCGTGAGCTCTGCGAGCAGAACCACGAGGCACTCGCCGCGATCATCACGAGCGAGCACGGCAAGGTGCACGAGGACGCCATGGGTGAGGTCACTCGCGGCGTCGAGGTCGTCGAGTTCGCGACCGGTGCGCCGCAACTGCTCAAGGGCGAGATGACCGAGAACGTCGGCACCAACGTCGACAGCCACTCGCTCCGCCAGCCGCTCGGCGTCGTCGCGGGCATCACGCCGTTCAACTTTCCGGTGATGGTGCCGATGTGGATGTTCCCGGTCGCCATCGTCTGCGGCAACACGTTCATCCTGAAGCCGTCCGAGCGCGATCCGTCGGCGTCGATGCTCGTCGCGGACCTCTTCAAGAAGGCCGGATTGCCCGACGGCGTCTTCAACGTCGTCCATGGCGACAAGGTCGCGGTGGACGAGCTGCTGACCAACCCCGACGTGCAGGCGATCAGCTTCGTCGGCTCGACGCCGATCGCGAAGTACATCTACACGACCGGCGCGTCGCACGGAAAGCGCGTGCAGGCGCTCGGCGGCGCGAAGAACCACATGGTCGTCATGCCGGACGCCGACCTGGACAAGACCGTGGACGCGCTCATGGGCGCGGCCTACGGATCGGCGGGTGAGCGCTGCATGGCGATCTCCGTGGCCGTGGCCGTGACCGACCCCATCGCGGACGAGCTCGTCAAGCGCCTCAAGGAGCGCATTGCGAAGCTGAAGGTTGGACCGGGCGCGGATCCCAAGTCCGAGATGGGCCCGCTCGTGACACGCGACCACCGTGAGAAGGTGTGCAACTACGTCAACATCGGCGTGCATGAAGGCGCGAAGCTCGTCGTCGACGGCCGCCCGTACCGCAACGAGGAATCGCCGAACGGCTTCTTCTTCGGGGCGTCACTGTTCGACGACGTGAAGCCGAACATGAGGATCTACAAGGAAGAGATCTTCGGACCGGTGCTCGGCATCGTGCGGGTGAAGGACTACCGCGAGGCCGTCGATCTCATCAACAACCACGAGTTCGGCAACGGCACCGCGATCTTCACGCGAGACGGCGACAGCGCGCGCGCGTTCGCCAACGAGATTCAGGTTGGCATGGTGGGCGTGAACGTGCCGATCCCCGTGCCGATGGCGTTCCACAGCTTCGGCGGCTGGAAGAGCTCACTGTTCGGAGACCACTACATGCACGGTCCCGAAGGCGTCCGCTTCTACACGCGCCTGAAGACGATCACGACCCGCTGGCCGACCGGAATCAGGGCGGGGGCTGAGTTTGTGATGCCGACGATGAAGTGAGTGCGCTCTGGCGGTTCGGGTTCCGGGTTCCACGGTTCCGGTTCTGGTTCCTCGTTCCGGTTCACTGAGAACCAGAACGCGGAACCCGGAACGTGGAACCCGGAACCATGAACCCTGATCCCGTACCGCTATCGCGCGCGGCCTCTGCGTCCAGGGCCGTCCACCATCTTGTCGTACAGCGCCTCCGCCTCTTGCCGCGTATTCCCGACGGCCGTCAACCCGAGCGAGCCGGACTCGCCGACGCCGTTGACCATGTGAAAGACGATGCCTTTCTGGCGGGTGTGATCGAAGTGCAGGCCGTGGCGCGCGGCCAAATCGAACAGATCGTCGTGAGTGAACGCGCGATAGGCGGCGGCGTGAACGTGGTCGCTGGCCACGAAGGCCTTCGTCTCGCCGCGCGGCGTCCTGAACAGGCCGGTCTCCGCGTCGTACGAGCCGTCGGTGAGAAACTGCAGCGTCAGGAACGGGTGCGTCGTTCCACCCTTCCGCAGGTTGATCTCAATCGCGTAGACCTCCCACTCGTTGCGGTCGTTGAGCACCGCGACGAAGTCGAGCGCGAAGCGGCCGAGCACGCCTTCCTTCTTCAATCGGCGGCCGACCTTGAGCGCCTCGCGCATGATCGGTGCGGCGTAGTCCGGACTCGCCGGGAACCGGCATCCCAGGTAGGCCTGGCCGCTCGGTCCGCCGAGCATCTGGTCGTGCGTGGAGAGCGCTTCGACCGCGCCAAGCGGCGTCACGCGCAACTGCGCGCTGGGACTGCAGAACTCGCGTCCGCTGATCAGCTCCTCGACGATGCCGCCGTACTCGGCGAGCTTCGCGGTGAAGCGCTCGAGCGACATGCGGGGCGACTCGTATTTCATGGCCGTGACGCAGTCGAGCACGGCCGCGTGCTCGGACGGGTCGCCAGGTTTCGGAAGACCGGACAAGTCGACGTTCGCGTTGCCGGCGCCCGACACGCCTTCGTTCAGTTTGACGACCACGCGCGAGATCGACGGCTTTTGTTTCCGCATGCCGGTGACGGCAGTCGCGATCTCGCTCGAGTGACGTGAGGTCCTCGACGCCAAGCGGATGGGACACGCCTTCCTCGGAAAAGACCTTTCGCGCGCCGCTCTTGGTCCCGAGGTGGAAGTGACGAGGGTCAGCGCCGTACATCGGGATCCCGAGCCTGACGGCGAGCTCACGCTCGAGCTCCGTGGTGTTGTACGGCACGAGATGGGCGCGGTTGGGATCGGGAATCAACGAGCGGATGTGCTCGATCAGCTTGGGCCGTGCGAGCAGCTTCTCCGTCAGCGACATCGAGCAGCCGTCGAGCGGCGACACGAGAAACAGACGCTTGCGCGCGTGCCCCGAGAACACGCCCGGCAGCAGATCGAGGTAGTAGTCCACGATGTCCTGATGGATGGCCTGCGACGTCACGTAGATCAACCGCGCGCGCGGCTGCCGCAGAAGGAGCAACAGGAAGAGAAAGCGTTCCTCGAGCGCCTGCTGCCGAACGCCGGCCGATGACAGATCCAGCGTCAGTGACGGCACGACCACAATCGTCTGTGCGTCCTGATTGAATTGCTGGATCGACGTCCACAGCGGCAGCAGCTTCGCCTGAAGGGCGTCGAACTGGCGGACGACCTCGTCCTCGCTGATCCCCAGTGGTTTCGGAGCGAACTCGTCTTTCATGAGCCGATTGTATCGGCGCACGAGCACGGATGTATCGACCGGTTCTTCGACGCCACAAGCGATATAGGATTGAGTGTTTGTCGAAGCCCTGCCGACGTGCCCTGAGACCTGAGCCGTGAGCCCCAAGCCGTTCAAGAAACTTCTCGCGCTGAATCGCGGCGAGATCGCCATCCGCATCATGCGCGCGGCCACCGAGCTCGGGCTGCGCACCGTCGCCGTCTACGCGCAGGAAGACCGCTCAGCCTGCACCGGTTCAAGGCCGACGAGGCCTACCAGATCGGCGAGGGCAAGGGCCCTGTCGAGGCCTATCTCGACGTGGACGGCATCGTCGCGCTGGCCAAGGAGAAGGGCGTCGACGCGATCCATCCCGGCTACGGATTCCTCTCCGAGAATCCGGCGCTGCCGAGCGCGTGCAAGGCGGCAGGCATCACGTTTGTCGGACCGAGCGCGGAGCTGCTCGAGCTCCTCGGCGACAAGACCGCCGCCCGGCGCCTTGCGCGAACGAGCCGGGGTTCCCGTCGTCCCCGGCACCGAGGAGCTCGCTGACGGAGGCGGCCGACGCCGTCGAAGCGCGCCGACGCGATCGGCTTCCCGCTGATCATCAAGGCGGCGTTCGGCGGCGGCGGCCGCGGCATGCGCGTCGTCGAATCGCGCGCCGACCTCGTCGCGAAGCTTCGACGAAGCGCAGCCGCGAAGCCGCGCGCGGCGTTCGGCAACGGCGCCGTGTTCCTCGAGCGCTTCATCCGCGCGCCGCGGCACATCGAGGTTCAGATCCTCGGCGACCACGCACGGCAACATCGCTGCATCTCTACGAGCGCGACTGCTCGGTGCAGCGCCGGCATCAGAAGGTCGTCGAAGTCGCGCCCGCGGTCGGGCTCGATCCCGCGATCCGCGCCGAGCATCTGCGACGCCGCCGTTCGCCTGCGTGAAGACGGCCGGCTACTACAACGCCGGCACGGTCGAGTTCCTGGTCGACGCCGACACGGACGAATGGTTCTTCATCGAAGTGAATCCGCGCATCCAGGTGGAGCACACCGTCACCGAGATGGTCACCGGCATCGATCTCGTGCGCTGCCAGATCCTCAGTCGCGCAGGGCCACGACCTGCACGGCCCGGAGATGGGCCTGCCGCCGCAGGACAAGATGCCGCTGAACGGCTACGCGCTGCAGTGCCGCGTCACGACGGAAGATCCGGCGAACAACTTCATGCCCGACTACGGCAAGATCCACACCTACCGATCGCCGGCGGGCTTCGGCATCCGGCTCGACGGCGGCTCCGCGTACGGCGGCGCGGTGATCACGCCGTACTACGACTCGCTGCTGGTGAAGCTGACGGCGTGGGGCCGCGACTTTCCGCACGCCTGCCAGCGCATGGACCGCGCGCTGCGCGAGTTCCGCATCCGCGGCGTCAAGACCAACATCCCGTTCCTCGAGAACGTCGTCAACCACGCCGAGTTTCCAGATCGGGCAAGGCGACGACACGGTTCCTCGACGAGACGCCCGAGCTGTTCCGGTTCATGCCGCGGCAGGACCGCGCGACGAAGGCTGCTGACCTACCTCGGCGAAGTCATCGTCAACGGCAATCCGGAGGTCGCGGGAAAGCCGGTGCCGCAGGAGCTGAGGAACCGCGCCGATTCCTGCGCACGATCGTCGGCGCGCCGCCGCCGGGCACGCGCCAGATTGCTCGACAGGCTCGGGCCGGCCGAGGTTCGCCGAGTGGACGACGAAGCAGAAGCGGCTGCTGCTCACCGACACCACGTTCCGCGACGCGCACCAGTCGCTGCTGGCCACGCGCGTGCGCACGTACGACATGCTGGCGATCGCCAACTTCGTCGCGCACCGACTGCCGAAGCTCTACAGCCTGGAGATGTGGGGCGGCGCGACGTTCGACGTGGCGATGCGCTTCCTGCTCGAAGATCCCGTGGAAGCGCCTGCGGCGGCTGCGCGAGCGTTCCGAACATCTGCTTCCAGATGCTGCTGCGCGCGTCGAACGCGGTCGGCTACACGGCGTATCCCGACAACGTGGTGCGCGGAGTTCGTCGCGGAAGCCGCGCGAGCAGGGCATGGACATCTTCCGCATCTTCGATTCGCTGAACTGGCTGCCGAACATGAAGGTGGCGATGGAGGCGGTGCGCGACGACCGGCAAGGTCTGCGAAGCCGCCATCTGCTACACCGGCGACATTCTCGATCCCGAAGCGCGACAAGTACTCGCTCGAGTACTACGTGCGCATGGCGAAGGAGCTGGAGCGGATGGGCGCGCACGTCCTCGGCATCAAGGACATGGCCGGCCTGTGCAAGCCCGTACGCGGCCGAACAGCTGGTGCAGGACGCTGAAGCGAGGAAGTCGGCATTCCGATCCACTTCCACACGCACGACACGAGCGGGCATCAACGCCGCGTCGATCCTGAAGGCGGCCGAGGCGGGCGTGGACGTGGCGGACGCGGCGATCGTCGTCGATGAGCGGCACGACCAGCCAGCCGAATCTGAACTCGATCGTCGCCGCGCTCGAGCACACGCCGCGCGACACGGGACTCGATCTGGACGCGCTCAACCAGTGCGCGGACTACTGGGAGATCGTTCGCACGCTACTACGCGCCGTTCGACAACGCGCCGCAGTCGGGCACGGCCGAAGTCTACCTGCACGAGATGCCCGGCGGGCAGTACACGAATCTTAAGGAGCAGGCCGAGGCGATGGGGCTGGCCGAGCGCTGGCACGAGATTGCGCGGACGTATGCCGACGTCAACATGGCGTTCGGCGACATCGTGAAGGTGACGCCGTCGAGCAAAGTCGTCGGCGACATGGCGATCTTCCTCGTGACGCACGGCCTGACGATGCAGGAGTTCGAGGCGCTCGGGCCACGAGCACACGCTGACGCTGCCGAACTCCGTGGTGGACATGTTCGCGGGATCGCTCGGGCAGCCCGACGGCGGATGGCCGGCGCACCTCTCAGGCGATGGTGCTCCGCAACCAGAAGCCGATTGACGGCCGTCCGGGCGAGCATCTGCGTGCCGATCGATTTCGAGCAGACGACCGCCACCATCGAGCGGCAGATCGGGCGGCGCCCGTCGCACGACGAGATGCTGAGCTACGTGATGTACCCGGACGTCTTCGCGAAGTTCGCGCGCGCGCGAACAGCGTTTCGGCGATCTGGAGGTGTTGCCGACGCGTCAGTTCTTCTACGGCATGAAGACCGGGCGAAGAGATCGCCATCGACCTCGAGCCCGGCAAGACGCTCGTCGTGAAGTTCCTCACCATCGGCGAAGCGCACCCCGACGGTCAGCGCACCGTGTTCTTCGAGCTGAACGGCCAGCCCCGCGAAGTCAGTGTCCAGGATCGCTCGCTGAAGACGACCGCGGCTCCGAAGGAGATGGCGTCGACCCGGCCATCCCGGCCATATCGGCGCGCCGACGCCGGGCGTCGTCACCGCCGTGACCGTCGAGCAGGGCCAGGTTGTCGAGCAGGGCCAGAAGCTCCTCGTGCTGGAAGCGATGAAGATGCAGAGCACGGTCTACGCGCCCGTCGCCGGGAAGGTCGTCAGGAAGCTCGTCGAGCCCGGGCAAAATGTGGACACGAAGGAATTGCTGCTCGTGATCGAGTAGCAAAAGGGGGTCAGGTCTTGAATTGACGTACTAAGTCGTCAGTGTCATGACAGTTTGGACACCGTACGTCAATTCAAGACCTGACCCCTTTGTCGTAGACCTTTTCCTTGAACGCCGCGACAAACCGCGCGAGCACTGGTGAGATGTCGCCGGCCGCCAGCGGTACCTCGATGATCGAAAAGCGCGTGTCGATCCAGGCCGTCGTCAGCGCCGATTCGAGCTCGCGCGCGGTCGTGACACGGGTGCCATGTCCGCCCCACAGATCCGCGAGCTTCGCGAACGGCCACGCGGCCGTCCGGTTGTAACGCGCATTCGGGAAGAATGCCTGGAGCATCTCCCAGCTCGTGTTGTTGAGGACGATGACGACGGGGTTGCAGTCGTATTCGGGAGCGTGCGAGATCTCCGGACCCGTCATCTGAAATGCGCCGTCGCCGACGAGCACGATCGGCCGCCGCCGGCTCGTGACCTGCAATCCGAGCGCCGCCGGCACCGCGAAGCCCATCGTCGCGTAGTACGCCGGCGCCATCACCTCATTCGATCGGATCTCGACGGACGCAAAGAGTGCGTCGCCCGTGTCACAGACGAGCGGCACCTCGGGATGTTCGTCGAGAAAGTCGTTCAGAACGTCGATGACCTGGCGTACGGAGACGGGCTCGGCGCCGGTGGGCCACACCGTCCGAGCGCGCGCCTGCTCTGGCCCCTGCTCGATGACGCCGGTCCGTCGCGGCAGCGACTCCTCCGCCTCCAGTCGTTCGACGATGCGGGTCAGGGGCGTGCGCTGATATCGATGGTGGCCGATGAAGACGTCGTCCGCGACGGCGAGAATCAGATTGGACTCGGTCAACCGATCCGCGGACACGCCGAGGCTGGTGTCGCTGATTCGCTCCCCAAGCAGCAGGACGCAGTCCGAGCCCTCGACAGCGTCGCGTAGCGGTTGGGGTGACACGACCCCCAAATAGGTGCCGGCGAACTGCGGGTGGCGCGTCGGAAACACACCGCGGCCCAGGAACGACGAGGCGACCGGCACGTTCAACCGTTCCGCGAGCCGGACAACCTGTTCGCGAAGCCTGAACCGATGGACCTCGACACCGACGATGATGACCGGCTGCCTCGCGCCGCGGAGTCGCGCGAGGATTTCCTGCGCGGCTTCCTCGACGGCGCCTTCGTCGACGCCGCGGTCCACCGTCCGGGGCCGCGTATCGCTGATGTCGATCGGCTCGTTCACCATGTCACGTGGAACCTCGAGATACACAGGTCGCTTGAGCCGTGCCGCCACGTCGATCGCCCGGGTGATGTGGTTGGCCGCGGTGTCGGGGTCGTCGAGAATCGCGGAGTACTCCGTGACCTCCGCGTACACCTTGAGCTGCGACTCGAACGTCTTCACCTGATGGTGGACGTGAACGCCACGGCGGCGCTCGGCACGGCCCGGGCCGCCAGACAGGACGACCAGCGGCGACTCCTCGGCGTACGCGCACGCGACGGAGTTGACCATGTTCAATCCGCCCGCGCCGTACGTGACGCAGCACACGCCGAGGCCGCCGCTGATTCGCGCGGACCCGTCCGCCGCAAACCCGACCGCGGGTTCGTGACTGAAACGCACCACCTGGAATCGGCCGTCGTGCTGCAGTGCCTCGTAGAGCGGCAGGGCGAAGTCGCCGGGGATGCCGAAGATCTGCCGGACGCCGGCGCGATCGAGCGCGTCGAACAGGAACGTGGCGAGGGTCATGAGGGTATTATCGATTGCCGTGCCGGCACGAAACCCGATTCTCGATTTCGGCATCGACAAGGCCTCCATTCGCTACGTCGGCCGCGATCTGCAGCGGCCCGAGTGCATCCTCGCCGAGCCTGACGGCACGCTCTGGTCGGCCGACGCCCGGGGCGGCGTCGTTCGCATCACGCCCGACGGCGACCAGACGATCGTCACCCAGCACTCGTCGGATCATTTCGCGGCGGCGCCGACTGAGGCGTCGCGCTACCTGCGAGGGACGCTCCCCAATGGACTGGCGTTTGCCCGCAACGGCGACTTCCTGATCTCGAATTTCGGGACCGACCGGCTCGAGGTCATGTCGCGCGATGGCCGCTCGACGATTCTCGCCGACGACGATCGACGGCGAGCCGATCGGCAAGGTGAACTTTGTCCTGCGTGATTCGCGCGATCGCATCTGGATGACGGTCTCGACGCGAAAGACGAACTGGATGGAGGCGCTGCGCACGGACCTCGCCGATGGATATCTCGCGCGATACGATCGCAGCGGCGTGCACATCGTCGCCGACGGGTTCAGGTTCACGAACGAGATCAGGTTCGACGCAAAGGAAGAGTTCCTGTACGTCGTCGAGACCACCGGCGGCTGCATCACGCGGCTGCGGATCGATCGAGACGGCCGGGCCACCCACCGGGAGACCTTCGGTCCGTCGTCACTCGGCGCAGGCGCGTGGCCCGACGGCATCGCCTTCGACAGCTACGGCAATCTATGGGGCACGCTCGTCTATTCCGACAAGCTCTTCGTGCTCACGCCCGAGGGCGACCTCCGGATCCTGCTCGACGAGGGGGATCCCGCTGCGGGTGTGCGCGCTCGAAGACGCGTTCATTCAGAACCGTGTCACCGAAGACGTGCTCTTCGCGACCGGACGTGGCATCGCGCCGTGGATGGCCAGCGTGACGTTCGGCGGACCCGACTTGCGGACGGTGTACATCGGGTCGCTGAAAGGGTCCCGCATTCCGTACTTTCACGCGCCGGTCGCGGGCCTGCCGATGGTGCACTGGAACGAGCTCGTCGGCGAAATGATGCGAGGACGACAGCGCTAACTGCTTCAGACCGTCCACCTTCGATCGTGCCGGAACCCGTTCATTTCCTTTCTCCAGTCTTTCGATGATGCGATCGACGTCATAGACGGCGCCGCCCCACGCGCCGCCACTGGCCTGCTGGAGTGCAGCCCAGAGGCGCGTGTCCGCCGGAAGCGCGGGGTGTGGTCGAAGGCCGGGATGGGGCGGGCGTTCGAGCAGAAGGCCATTCGCCTCGGCCGCGGAGAGCTCACGGCCTTCCACCGCGACAAGGTTCACGCGACCTTCGAGCGTCGCGCGGTCAATCACGATCTCCACCTCGTCCGCATCGCGGAGCTTTCCGATCGGGCCGCCCGCCAGCGCTTCCGGTCCCACGTGGCCGATGCAGGCCCCAGTGGACACGCCTGAGAAGCGCGCGTCGGTGAGGACCGCGACATGTCGTCCCCACGGCAGGTACTTCAACGCCGCGGTGAGCTGATACGTCTCCTCCATGCCGGTGCCCATCGGTCCACCCCCGATGAGCACGAGCACGTCATTCTCCCGGACGGGCCTGTCCGTGAGTCCCTTGACCGCGTTGATGGCCTCGGCCTCCGACGTGAAGACGCGGGCCGGCCCACGGTGCCGGTAGACTTCGTCCGCATCGATCACCGCCGGATCAATCGCGGTGGCCTTGATTACCGAGCCTTCCGGCGCGACGTTGCCGGTCGGAAACACGAGCGTGCTCGTCACGCCACGCCGGCGCGCCGCATCCGGGCTCATGATGACGTCGTCGGGATCGACGCCGTCGTTGTTTCGCAAACGCGCGCGCGCCGCGCGCCGGCGGTCGCTCGCTTCCCACCAGTCGAGCACCGTCGACAGCCGTTCGCCCGTGACTGTCAGCACGTCCTGGTTCAACAGACCCATGCGCCGGAGGTGCAGCATGACCTCGGGCACGCCACCGGCCATGAAGACTTGCACGGTCGGGTGATTGCGAGGCCCGTTGGGCAGAGCGTCAACGAGGCGCGCGGTGGCCCGGTTCACCCGCGTCCAGTCCGCGACAGTGGGCCGTTGAAGTCCGGCCGCGTGGGCAATCGCGGGGATATGCAGCAGCAGGTTGGTCGAGCCGCCGAACGCCGCGTGCAACAGCATCGCGTTGTCGAGCGCCGCCGGCGTCAGGATCTTCGAGAGCGTCAGCGTGTTCGCGGCCAGATGCGTCAGCGCGCGCGCGGACTGCCGCGCCATGTTCAACCACACCGGCTCGCCCGACGGCGCCAGCGCGCTATGCGGCAACGTCATGCCGAACGCCTCGGCGACGACCTGTGACGTCGCCGCGGTTCCGAGGAACTGGCATCCGCCGCCTGGCGTGCCGCACGCTCGGCACCCGGCCACCGACGCGTCCTCGAGGCTGATGAGCCCGTGAGCGAACCGGGCGCCGATCGACTGCACCTTGCCGGCGTCCTCAGCACCATTTGCCGGCAGCGTGACGCCGCCCGGAACGATTATTCCCGGCAGATCGGACACGCCCGCCAGAGCCAGCATCGTCGCGGGCAGCCCCTTGTCGCAGGTCGCGATGCCCATGACACCGGACCGGCGGGGCAGGGAGCGAATCAACCGCCGCATCGTGATGGCGGCGTCGTTCCGGTACGGAAGGCTGTCGAACATTCCCGTCGTGCCCTGGGTGCGGCCGTCACACGGGTCGCTGCAGTAGGCTGCAAATGGCACGACGCCTTCGGCGCGGAATGTCTCCGCCGCCGCGCGGACGAGCAGTCCGATCTCCCAGTGTCCTGTGTGGTACCCGAGCGCGATGGGCTGCCCGTCGGTGTCACGCAGGCCGCCATGCGTGCTCATGATCAGGAACTGATCGCGCCAGACTTCGCTCGGCGACCATCCCATCCCGGCATCCTGCGTCATGCCGAACAGATTGCCGCTGGGCTCGCGCAGGAGCATTTCCGGCGTCAAAGGCAGATGGCCGGCCGGTCCGGCCGCGCTCGTTCGCGTCGTCGCGAACAGGTCGGCGCCTCCCACGAGATCGTCGAGGGCGTGGCTCACGGCGTATTCTTCATCACGAGCCCAACGGGCGCAATCGCCGAAAGGACACGCATGAGCGCGACCGACTCGAGCTTTGGTTTGGCCGGAAAAGTTGCCGTGATAACCGGCGCGTCACAGGGAATCGGGCGCGCGATTGCGCTCGGGCTCGCGAACGCGGGAACCGACGTCGTGCTCGCCAAGTACCCCGGTCCGCGACAGGACGAGATTGAATCGCTGAGACGCGAGGTCGAAGCGGCCGGCCGGCGCGCGATCATCGTCCCCACCGATGTATCGAAGGTCGCCGATGTCAACGCGATGATCGACGCCGCGAAAGACACGTTCGGGCGGGTGGACATCCTCGTCAACAACGCCGGCTGGACGGGAACCACGCCCGCTTTGGACGTCACCGAGGACGAGTACGACCGGACGATGTCGGCGTCGCTGAAAAGCGTGTTCTTCGCGTGCCAGGCGGCCGCGCGGGTCATGATTCCGCAGGGTGGCGGGCGCATCATCAACATCGGGTCGAATTTCGGGGTCGTCGCCTTCCAGGGCCGATCGGTGTACGCGGCCGCGAAAGCCGGCGTCCATCACTTGTGCCGCGCCCTTTCGCTCGAGTGGGCCCGGCACGGCGTGATCGTGAACGGCGTGGCGCCGTGCATCACCGAAACGTCGTCCAGGAAAGCGATCCTCGAGCGGCCGGGCTATAAGGAATGGGCGACCGGCACGATGCTGCCGGTTGGTCGCTGGAACCAGCCTGCTGACGTTGTGGGCGCCGTGCTGTTCCTGTCGAGTGACCTGTCGAGCATGATCGTCGGCCACGTCATCATGGTCGACGGGGGCTGGACGATTCATTGATCCTGGGAGCTTCGCCCCGTAGGCGCACTAAGCGCTGACGCTTGCTGTTTTACTTTGCCAGGAGCTGGTAGAGCAGGACCGGCCGGTCCTGCCAGACGGTCTCTGCGATGAGCCGCAGATCGCGCGTTCGCCGGATCCGCGTGAGCAGCCTCCGGCAGCGGTCGTAGAAGGAGCAATTGACCGTGACGTGCGTCGTGCCGCGTTCTCGCAGGAGCTCGATCGTAGGCGCGTCCGGAAACGACTGCATCGCCTCCAGGAATTCAATGTGGCCGGGCGGACCGTGCCCGCTGTAGCCGTTGATGAGCTGAGCGCCATGCCAGATCGAGAAGTACATATGCGGCGTGTCCGTCATGAAACTCGCGGCGGGACTCAGCCCCATCGGAAATTCCGCGAGCACCGCGGTGCGCTTGACGGACCGGTAAATGGATGGCGGCGTCGGCCAGACGGTCTGAAGCTCGATGTTCGGCCGCAAGTCGATGCCGGTCGCCACCGTGAGCACCGCCATGACGGCGAGTGATGCCGCACGCGAGCGACCGGCGATGAGTCGCTGAACGCCGAAGCCGGAGAGGACCGCGAGTGCGAGTCCGACCAGAAACCCTGCCCGCGCCGGCGCGCGCATCCCGCGCATGAACGAGAACGACTCGTACAAGTACGGATAAACCAAACCGTTGGCCCCTAGGGAGACTTCAAAGGCAATCAGAAGCGCACCGATGTAGACGACCCGGATGCGGCCGAGCCGTCTCGTCAACCCGATGGCCGTGAGCGCGATTGCCATGATCCCCGGAAAGAGCGCACGTTCGGCTGGCGGCGGACCTGGCAGCGTCCGGTTCCCCCAGAACGCGCTGCGTGGGTGCGCACGGAGGTAATCGCTGACCTCGGCGCTGTACTGCGAGAGCTCCTCGACAGAGCGCTCACTCAGCCGGGCGGACTGATACGTCCTGGCGAGCGGGAACGCCAGCGCCAGCGCCACAGCCCCGGCGATCGCGCCGGGGAGGACCAGACGTCGCAGGGGCGGCCGGACCAGCAGCAGGAGCAGCGTGCACACGCCAAGCGCCTGCCACATGAACAGCACCGCCAGATACATCGACGAATACAGCTGGGCGGCGGCGAGGAGCGCCGCGAGCACGGCATACCGCAGCTGGTAGGTCGCAAAGAAACGATGTACCGCCAGCAACACCAAGGGCAGGCAGTACGTCATGAGGAGCTCGAAGTGCGTGTAGTGGTCGAAACGGAACGGATAGAAACCGAAGATCAGACCCGAGACGAACGCTGACACAGGTGATCCCGTGAGACGTTCGACAAGCAGATACACCGCGCACGCGGACAGGACGAAGCTCAACACGAGGATGATGTTGGTCGCGACGACGGGATGAACTCCCGCGGCCAGAAGCGGCGCGGCGGTCAGCGCCGGAAAGAGCATCGAGTCGGAGTAGGCCAGCGTCAGTCGATGCGGATGAAAGATGTTTGCGTCGAAGAGGTCCCGCGGGTCGCCCAGAAGCTGGCGATAAACCCACGAGATGCGCCATACCGAGAACAGTGGATCCCCGAATTCTGGAATCGAGTCGAGCCGCGAAATCTGCGCCCACAGCAGGACGGTCCCGAACGCGCAGAATCCCAGAAGAGGAAGTCCGTATCGTGCCCAGCGCGATTCGACCGGTGTGTTCTGCGGCTCGTCCGCGAGCGGATTGTAGATACGGTTCCAGAGGCGCCGCCACGCGGCCGGCGGCGGTGTCGTGCGATCGAGCAGGAGCCTCAGGCCGAGGATGGCGAACGCGACCAGAAGCGCTCGTTCGTTTTTGCGAGCTGTTACCGGCAGGCCCGCGATGGTGACGGCGAAGCCACCAGTGACCTGGATGGCGACGCTTGTCAGAAAGGCGAGGAGCGCCAGGTAATCAAGAATTCCTGCGAGACGCAGGTCGCAACACTTTCGGAATTCTATCGGGTCCTTCGAACTAGCGGCCCCCGGCCCCGCCGGGAACCTTCGAACCTTCGAACCTTCGAACCCCGAAACCAGACCCTCGGCCCTCGGCCCCTGGACCCCTCGAACCCTCGATGGTGTAGGCTGCCCTCATGCGCATGGGGTTCGCGATTGCGCGTGGGCTGATCGTCGCCGTGACCGTCTCGGTCGCGGCTGGGTGTACCGTCTCGTCGGCATCTCCCTACTTCGGCGCTGTCGATCCGCCCGAAGGGCAGCAGCTGCGGTACATCTCGGGCGCCGAGCCCGAGTCGCTGGATCCGCCGCAGAGCAGCGGTCAGCCCGAGGCGCGAATCCAGTTTGCCTTCTTCGACGGGCTGACCGATTTCCATCCGCGGACATCGCAGCCGATTCCGTCCATGGCGGAGCGATGGGAGGCCCTTCGCAACAACACCGAGTACGTGTTCTACCTTCGGGAGAATCTTCGGTGGTCCAACGGCCGGCCGATCACGGCCAACGACTTCGTCTACAGCCTTCGCCGTGCGTTGACTCCAGAGCTTGGGTCCCGCAGCGCGTACATGGCGTACAACATCGAGTACGCGCAGGCCTTCAATGAAGGCGGTGCGTTCGTCCGCAACAAGGCCACGGGCGCGTTCCTACCCGATTCTGAGAGTCCCGACCACCGTCTGGTGAGGCCGGGTCAGTCGACCGTCACCAGCAGTCAGGAACTCGTGCCGGTCAAGGCCGAGGACATCGGCGTCGAGGCCGTTGACGACCGCACGCTGCGCATCCGGCTCATGCGTCCGATCCCGTTCCTCGCGGGCCTGCTCACGCATCAGTTCTTCCGGCCCGTGCCGCGTGATGCCATCGAGCGATACGGCGACGCCTGGACGCGCCCGGGCAACATCGTCACGAGCGGGCCTTCACGCTGCAGACGTGGCGTCCCTACGACCGCATCGTCGGCGTCCGTAATCCGTATTTCTGGGACGCGGACAGGGTGAAGCTCGATCGGATCACGTTCTACCCGATCGAGGAACAGACGACGATGATGAACCTGTACAAGGCCGGGGAAGTGGATGCGGTGCTCAACCACACGCCGCCGGCAGCCTGGGTCGACTCGCTCCGCGGCAAGAAGGACTACGTGGACATGCCCGAGGTCGGCGATCGAGTTCTACACGTTCAACACCAAGAAGCCGCCGATGAACGACGTGCGCGTGCGGAAGGCATTCAATGCCGCCGTGGACAAGGCCGCGCTCGCCCATTTCAAGCGCACCGCGAAGCCGTTGACGGCCTTTACGCCCGAGGGGATTTTTCCCGGCTACCCGCAACCGAAAGGCGACCCGTTCGATCCGGCCGGGCCAAAAAGCTGCTTGTTGAAGCGGGCTACGGCAATAGCCGCGGTGAATTCGATCCCTCGAAGTTCCCGGTCGCCAACGTGGAGCTGAGCTACAACACCGGCGAGAACAACAAGGCGATTGCCGAGTTCGTGCAGGCGCAATGGAGGCAGAATCTCGGCCTCGTCATTTCGATCAAGAACATCGAGTGGCGGACGTACATGGATGTCAAGTGCCAAGCTCGAGTACAAGGGCATGGGCCGGATGGGCTGGATCGGCGACTACATGGATCCGTTCTCGTTCCTGGCGCTGTACTCCACGCCGGGTGGTGACAACGGCACAGGCTGGTTCGATCGCAAGTATGTCGCGCTGCTCGACGCGGCCAATCGTGAGGCCGATCCGCAGAAACGCTACGAGATGCTCGCGGCCGCGGAGACAGGTCATCCTCGACAACCAGCCGATCATCCCGCTGATGACGATGGCGACCAACTTCGTGAAGAAACCGTACGTCAAGGGGATGTTCGGCAATCCGCAGGATCTCTACTCCTGGAAGTTCGTGTACATCGAACACGACCGCTCGAAGTGGGACGTCGAGGATCCGGATCCGGTCACTCGCTAGCGTCACCCCCACGCCCTCCGCGATGTTTCGCTTCGTCCTGCGCCGGCTGATCATCACCGTGCCCATGGTCTTCGTGGTCGTCTCGCTGACGTGGGGTCTGATCCGCCTCGCGCCCGGCACGTTCTACAGCCAGGAACGGCCGATCCCGGCCGCCGTCATCCAGAACATCCGGGCGAAGTACGGCCTCGACCAGCCGTGGTACGTCCAGTACGGCAAGGTGATCGGCGAACACGGCGCGCGGCGACTTCGGCATTTCGCTCCGCTATCACGGCCAGCCGGTCAACGAGATTCTGTGGACGGCGTTGCCGGTCTCGGCGACGCTCGGGCTCCTGGCGTATCTTCTGGCGCTCGCGGTCGGCGTGGTCTCCGGCACGATCGCCGCGCTCCGCCAGAACTCCGGCGTCGACTACTCGTCGATGGCGGCCGCGATGGTCGGCATCTCGGTGCCGAACTTCGTCCTCGGTCCGCTCCTGGTCCTGCTGTTCTCGCTGACGCTGTTCTGGCTGCCGCCGGCCCGCTGGGAAGGATTCAGCGTCAATCTCATCATGCCCGTGCTCACGCTGGCGGCGGTCTACATGGCGTACATCGCCCGGCTGACACGAGCTGGAATGCTCGAGGTCCTTCGATCGAACTACGTGCGCACGGCTCGAGCCAAAGGGCTGACGGACCGGCAGGTTCTGGTTCGGCATGCGCTTCGCGGCGGACTGCTCCCCGTCCTGTCGTTCTCAGGTCCGGCTCTCGCCTATCTCGTGACGGGCACCGTCGTCGTCGAACGGATCTTCGCGTTGCCGGGCCTCGGCAACTACTTCATCAACGCAAATCTCAACCGCGACGAGCCGCTCATCATCGGCATCGTCGCGTTTCTCTCGATCCTCATCCTGGTGTTCAACCTGCTCGTCGACATCGCGTACGGCTTCATCGATCCGCGGGTCCGGTACTGACATGGCGGTCACTGTGCCCGCCGCGGCCGGACAAGGCGCAGCCGTCAAAGGCACGTCGCTCTGGCAGGATGCGTGGCGGAGGCTCCGCAAGAATCGTCTCGCCGTCGCCGGGCTTTTCATCGTCGGGTTCGTGGTGCTTGCATCACTTGCCGGGCCTCCCATCATCGAATGGACGACCGGCTACACGTACGATTACATCCCGCGTGACTCCGCGCTCATCCGCGCGATGCCGCCGTTCACGGGGCCTGACGGTTCGTTTTCGTGGACGCATCCGATGGGCACGGACAACGCCGGCCGGGACATCCTTGCGCGCGTGCTGCTCGGTGGGCGCATTTCCCTGATGGTCGGGCTGATCTCGACGCTGGTGTCACTCGTCATCGGTGTGACCTACGGCGCCGCGGCCGGATACCTGGGGGGCCAATTGGACGACCTCATGATGCGCATCGTGGACGTCCTGTATGCGCTGCCCTACATGATGATCGTCATCGTGCTCCTCGCAATGTTCGGGGGCCAGTCGCCGTTCGGCCAGTTGATCCTGCTGTTCATCTCGCTCGGCGCCGTCTCCTGGCTGACGACGGCACGGATCGTCCGTGGCCAGGTCATCTCGTTGAAGAACCAGGAGTTCGTGCTGGCCGCGCGTGCCACCGGCGTGTCGGCGCTCCGCATCGTCACCCGGCACCTCGTGCCGAACACGCTCGGCCCGGTCATCGTCTACGCGACGCTGACGATCCCGTCGGTCATGCTGCTCGAGGCGTTTCTGTCGTTTCTCGGCATCGGCGTGCAGGCACCGCTGGCGTCGTGGGGGAGCCTTGCCGCGGACGGCATTCAGAACATCGCGATCTTCCCGTGGCAGTTGATCTGCCCGGGCGTGACGATGGCCGTCACGCTGTTCTCATTGAACTTCCTCGGCGACGGGCTGCGCGACGCGCTTGATCCGCAGATGAGGAAAGGCTGATCGATGGGCGCGGCGCCGCTGCTATCGGTCAGGGATCTCCGCACCTACTTCGACGAGGAAGGCCAGACGGCCCGGGCCGTGGACGGCGTGAGTTTCGATCTCGCCCGCGGAGAAACCCTCGGCATTGTCGGCGAATCGGGATCGGGAAAGACCGTCACGAACCTGTCGATCCTGCGGCTCGTGCCGGCGCCGCCGGGCCGAATCGTCGGCGGCCAGATCCTGTTCGACGGCCGGGATCTGCTCGGCCTGAGCGACAGCGAACTGAGGAAGGTGCGCGGTAAGCGCATCGGGATGATCTTCCAGGACCCGATGACGTCGCTGAACCCGTTCATGCGGATCTCGCGTCAGCTCATGGAAGTGACGGAGCTGCACCTGGGCCATTCGCGGGCCGAGGCGTTCGAGCACGCCGTGAAGATGCTCGAGCTCGTCGGAATCCCCGATGCCCGCCGGCGCGCCCGGGGCTATCCGCACGAGCTGTCAGGCGGCATGCGCCAGCGGGTGATGATCGCGATGGCGCTGTCGTGCCGTCCGGAGCTCATCATTGCCGACGAACCGACGACCGCGCTGGACGTCACGATTCAGGCGCAGATTCTGGATCTCATCCGCCAGCTCAAGGCGGACACCGGAACAAGCGTCATCCTCATCACGCACGACCTCGGTGTCGTGGCCGGCATGACCGATCGGCTGATCGTGATGTACGCGGGCAAGGTCTTCGAGTCGGGATCGACCGTGGAAATCTTCGCGCGGCCCGCGAACCCGTACACTCGCGGGCTGCTGCTATCGGTCCCGGACGTGACCGCGATGGACCGCGGCGATCTCTACCAGATCCGCGGCTTGCCGCCGGACGTTGCGCACTTGCCCCCGGGATGCCCGTTCGCGCCGCGTTGCGATCGGGCCGAAGCCCGATGTCGCGAAACAGCGCCTCCGATGGTGCAGGTCGCGCCCGGCCATTTTTCACTCTGCCATTTCGCCGACGAGGTCTACGCGGCGCCTGCCGGACGTCCGGTGATGTCGGGTTCGCGATGAGCGCGCCGCTTCTCGCGATCGAGGATCTCAAGGTCCACTTCGACCTTGGTGGGGGAACGCTGTGGGATCGAGCCACGGGCGGCTCGCCGGTCCGCCAGATCGTCAAGGCGGTGGACGGCGTGTCCCTGCAGATCCAGCCGGGCGAAACGCTGGGCCTCGTCGGGGAGAGCGGTTGCGGCAAGAGCACCCTCGGACGCGCGCTGCTGCGACTCGTGGACATCACGTCCGGCCGGGTCCAGTTCGGCGGGACGGACCTCGCCGCGCTGTCTGGCCGAGCGCTTCGGGCCGAGCGGCGGCACATGCAGATGATCTTTCAGGATCCGTACGCGTCACTGGACCCGCGGATGACCATCGGGCAGATCATCGCGGAACCGATAGAGACCTTCCGCATCGCAAGCGGACCCGAGAAGGAAAAGCGCGTCGCCGAGTTGATGGCCACGGTCGGGCTGAGCGAGCGGTTCATCAACCGGTACCCGCACGAGTTCTCCGGCGGCCAGCAACAGCGCATCGGCATCGCGCGCGCGCTCGCCGCCGATCCCGACTTCATCGTGGCCGACGAGCCGATCTCGGCGCTCGACGTGTCGATTCAGGCGCAGATCATCAACCTGATGGAGCATCTCCAGCAGCAACGCCGGCTGACGTACCTGTTCATCTCGCACGATCTTCGGGCGGTCCGCCACACATCCGATCGCGTGGCCGTGATGTATCTCGGAAGAATCGTGGAGCTGGCGGACGCACGCGCGGTGTACGCCGATCCTTTGATGCCGTACACCAAGGCGCTGATCTCCGCCGTGCCCCTTCCTGACCCGGCGATCGAGAGCCGGCGGCACCGGATCGTGCTGAAGGGCGACGTGCCGTCGCCGATCAATCCGCCGAGCGGCTGCGCGTTTCATCCGCGGTGCCCGTACGCGATTGACGCGTGCGGCCGCGAAACGCCATCACTCGTCGAGATCAAGCCACAGCACTTCGCCGCCTGCATCCGCATCAGCCCGCAACACCCGTACATCGACGCTCCGACGTAATCTCCCTTTGTGTCGGTCGAATGTCGAAGTGGACATTTCTGTCCATTCCGGCCGCTGGCGCGACGCTTCCGCATGTGGGGCGACCGGGCGGCCGACAGTCCGACTCGTCACTTCGACAAACGCGTGGACCGAACTGGGCGAAATCGACATTAGTGTTCGAACGCCCCTTCACGGGCCTCCAACGGGCTCGCGCTGACACGTTGTCGTAACTACTTGCCGGAGTGTGGCTTGCAGTCAGCCTTGAGCGGGCTCGCGTTCAGGCCCGATGACGGCCTGCCGTTTGCAGTTCCGTGAAGCCGTATGGCTCCGGGCCCTCAACGTCTTCGCAACAACGCCTCACGGGTAAGTCCGGCTTCCTGCCGAATCGTCTCCGCACATTCTGCTTTTTCGTACTGCATCGGTCCTGAGTCGCTCACGGCGTCACGCGGAGCAGCAGCCGGCTGCTTCGCGTGCGCTCTTCCCTAGCGGGAGGGCAGAGGACAGAGGTCAAAGGTCAATGGCAGAGGTAAAAGGGTTCACCCTTTTCCTTTTCACCTCTGACCTCACCTTTACCCTTTCCCCTCTGCCTTTTGCTCTCTGCCCTAGCCAGTGAAATACAAGTAGGCTCCGAGAATACAGGCGAGCACGAACGCCGACGAGGCGACGTCGCGCCAGTCCCAGCTCGAACGGCTCTCCTGGCGGTCCTTCGCCGTCACGGTCTCGAACGTCAGCCCCTTCAGGCGCGAGTACTCAGGTTCGGCCGTCATCATGCTGACGACGACCATCACGATCGCCGAGACGATCGTGATCAGCACGCTCCAGTACTGAAAGTAGATGTTGTTGACGATCCAGAGTACCGATCCCTGCGTGTAGCCTTGCGAGTAGCCTGCCAGGCCGAGCGAAACCGGCGTATCCACGACCATCCGGAACAGCCCCATGCTGAACCCGACCAGCAGCGCCCAGAAGCAGCCCTGGGCGTTGAGTCGTTTGAAGAAGATGCCGAAGAAGAAGACGATGAAGATCGGCGGCGCCAGATAGCCCTGCACGGCCTGAAGGTAGTTGTAGAGCCCTTCGGCACCGCGGATCACTGGGATCCAGGCGATGCCGATCGCGACCATGGCAATTGTCGCCCAGCGGCCCACGCGGACCATCTGCGCCTGGCTGGCATGGGGTCGCCACTTCGAGTAGAGATCGACCGTGAACAGCGTGGACGAGGCGTTGAACACGCCGGCAAGCGAGCTCATGAGCGCCGACAGAAGTCCGGCGACCACCAGACCGCGAAGACCGGCTGGAAGGATCGTCTGCACCATCAGCGGGAACGCTGCCTGCGCGACTTCGCGCACAGGCTGGCCGTCGGGTCCGACCATCACCGCGAGCGCCGGTACCTTGCCGCTCTTCGCCAGTGCGAAGCACACGAGGCCCGGGATGATGAACAAGTACACGGGCGTCAGCTTCAACACCGCCGCGCAAATCGTCCCGCGCCGTGCCACCTGCTCGTTCGGTGCCCCGAGCACGCGTTGGACGATGTACTGGTCGGTGCACCAGTACCAGAGTCCAATGATCGGTGCGCAGAAGAGCATGCCCACCCACGGAAAATTGCCGTTGAAGTACCACGCCTGACGAATGAGCCGGCCGGCGGCGTCTGTCTCGAGCACGGGCGCCCACGTGCCTTCGACGCCTGGAGGGACCATCGGCTTCCATAAATTGAACATGTCGGCCGGCAGGATCGCGCGCAACTCGCCCCAGCCGCCGAGCAGGTTCAACCCGTAGAAGGTCAACGACGCCGACCCGAGCAGGATGATGCCGACCTGCAACGCGTCGTTATAGGCGACCGCTCGCATGCCGCCGAGCGTGGTGTACACACCGGTGGCGACGAGGACGAGGATCGACCCGATCCAGAAACTGTCGACCTGCCACGGTCCGATCGTGACGTTGAGCTCCGGCAGCAAGGCGCCGAACACGATCCCACCCGCGAAGATGCCGACGGCGATCTTCGAGACGATGAACGAGATCAGCGAAACCACGGTGAGCAGGTAGCGCGAGCGGGCCGAGAACCGGCGTTCCAGGAACTCCGGCATCGTGAAAACCATCGACCGCATGTAGAAGGGCACGAACACCCACGCGAGCACGAGCAGGCACCAGGCGTGCAGCTCGTAGTGGGCGAGGGCCACACCATCGGTGGCTCCGGATCCGGCCAGCCCAACGACATGCTCTGAGCCGATGTTCGACGCGAAGATGGATGCGCCGACGAGCCACCAGCTCAAGTTGCGCCCGGCCAGGAAGTAGTCGGCCGCGGTGTCCCGTCCCTGACGCACGACCCACCACGCCACGCCAAGGACGACGGCGAAGTACGCCGAGAGCGTGAACCAGTCAAGCGCCGTGAACGTCGTCGCGCCAGTCATGCCGTTGGTTGGGGACGCGGAACCTTAGCACAACGTATGCAGGAGTGTGCAGGGCCGGTAAAGACCCGCCGGCGAGTCGTCATAGACTGGAACGGGACCGATGGCCCGTGCTTCGAACCTGAGTGTCCTCACGTGTAGCGCCGCGGTCCTCCTCGCGGGCCTCCTCTACCTCAACACCCTGAACAACCCGTTCGTCTACGACGACGCCCGGTCGATCCTCAATAACCGGTCGCTGACGACCCGAGCCAGCGTGACGGCGGTCGTGCGCGAGAACGTCTCCCGGCCGCTCGTCAGCCTCTCGTACTTCATCGATCACGCGATCTGGGGTCCGGCGCCGTTCGGCTACCACGTCACGAGCGTGCTGCTGCACATGCTCAACGTCGCGCTCCTATTTCTCTTCACGCGCGGCGTCGTGATCGACCGGCTGCGCGACGAGGGGACGGCACGCGAGCGGCGCGCCGTACTCGCTGCCGGAGTGGCCGCCACGCTTTTCGCCGTGCATCCCATGATGACGGAAGCGGTCGGCTACATCAGCGGGCGCTCCGATCTCCTGTCCGGAACGTTCATGCTGCTGTCGTTCGTGACCGTGCGCCAGTGGCTGAACACCGACAGATCGCTCTGGCTGATGGCGGCGCTGGCCGCCTTCTTTCTGGCGCTCAGTGCCAAGGAAACGGCGTTCGTCCTGCCAGTGCTGTTTCTCTACTACATCCTTCTGGTGCGCAACGACCCGCCGGCGGCACGGCGGCGCCACCTCATCATGTTGTGCGTTCCGCTGCTCGCCATCGCGATAGTCGGAGCGAGTGTGCGGCTGGGCCTCTTCGTTTTCGTCGAATACGGTGGTGCCGTCGGCTGGCAATGGCGCTTCGCCTTGAGCGAGCTCGACGTCTTCACCAGGTACCTGGCGCTGATAATCGCGCCGGTCGGACAGACGATCTTTCATGGCGTGCCGGCGACGACGTCGTTTTTCGAGCCGCGTGCGATCGTCGCGCTGACGACAGCGGCCATCTGCCTGGGATTGATCCTGCTCGCCGCGAAACGGCGAAGCCTCGGTGGTTTCGGGCTCGCCTGGTTCGTCCTGATGCTGTTGCCGTCGGCGATTCTCGTGTTGATGAATCGCGCGGAGCCGATGGCCGAACGGCGCGTGTACTTCGCGAGCGCCGGGCTCTTTCTGGCGGCCGGGCACGGCGCAGCGGCCATTGCGTTGATGCTCGAGTCCGCGCGCCGGTTCACTCGCACGCTCGCAGCCGCGGCCGCGATCGTGCTCCTGGCCGCGCTGGCCGGGCGGACCATCCTTCGCAACGCTCGTCTGGTCGAGCCCGATCCTGCTTTGGACGGAAGCAGTCGAGCGGACCCCGGATCATTGGTTGCCACTGCTCGTCCTTGGAGAGTCATTCCACGAAGCTGGGCGGCACGCCGACGCCATCGCGGCGTACCGCCGCGCGCTCGGCTACGGCGCGCACGTGGCTGCCGTCTACGAGCACCTCGGCCTGTGTCAGCTCGAGCTGAAGGAGTTTGACGACGCGGTCGTCACGTTCACCGCGTTGGCGACGATCTACCCGAAGTCTGCGTCGGCGACGAACGGTCTGGCGATGGTTGATCTTCTCCGAGGCAATCTGGACGCCGCCCGTCGCGGGTTTCTGGCGTCGCTGGATCTCGAACCGCGCAGCATTGAGGCGCGCCACGGTTTGGTACTCGTCGAGGAGCGCGCCGGCGGACGGTCGGAGGAGGCACTGCGCCGCTGTGAGGAGATCGCGCTCATCGCGCCGGGCACGCCGGGCACGGCCGAGTGCATCGAACGCCATCGTGATGTGAAGTGATCGAGAGCATCTGTCATTTGCCATCGGTCATTGATCATTTGCGGCATTGGCCATTGCGTCATTGGTCGTTGACCGAGTTTGCTCAGATGCAGCTGAGGGCCTCCAGCCGCGGCTCGAACAGGCAGCCACGATCAATCACCAATGCCCAATGACCAGTCTACAAATGACCGATGATCGATGATCAATGGCCAATGATTCACCGGTTGCCAGATTAAGCTGAGACATGAGCGATCCAGCGTATCCCGCGGCTCGTGCGGTGGCCGCGCGCATACAGGCGCATTTCGACGAGCATCGAGCCGCCGCGACAGCTCAGAGCCGCGGGCCCCTCGCACCCGAGCCTGACGTCCAGTCAATCGAAGCCATCATCAACGCGGCGTTCTGGGCGAGCCTTCGGCGTGAGGAGGGCCGCGCTCCGACCATCTCACTGGCGTTTGTGCCGCCGACCGAGGCGGGCGACCCTCTGACGTTCGAATCGTGGCTGCCGTTGACGCCCGCCAGCCTGGCACGGCTGGCACCGGCGGTCGAGCGTCCCGGTATTCACCTCGGCGTGTGGCGCGACGAACAGGGCGAGCTGGGTGTCTGGGGCACGACCCGCAGGCTGCCGCCGATCACGCTTCGTCCTTGAAGTCATCGCGTCCGGGCTGCTCGTCATCAAGCATCGCGGCGACTCGTTCGGCAAGTTCGTGAACGTCGCTGTTCTCGAAGGCGACGAGGTGAAGTTCATCGACCCGGAGACCGCGCGTGTGCCCGGGTGCCCGAAGCTCGTGGCATCACTCCTCGGGGTGGAAGTCCCGGGCGTCTCCGTCGATTCCGTGAACGTCCTCGTGCAGCTCGCGGCATCGATGCGGGCGCACGGGCGCGGCGGCGCGCTGCTCGTCGTTCCGTCCGCCAATCAGGACTGGTCGGAGTCCATCGTGACGCCGGTGCTCTACGCCGTGTCGCCGCCGTTCTCCGAGCTCTCGCAGCTGGTCGCGGACCGCGATCGGGAGCGGCCCTCGCTCGAATGGCAGGAGGACCTGCGGCGCGCCGTAGACGCGCTCGCTGGCCTGACCGCGGTCGACGGCGCGACGCTCATCACCGATCGCTATGACCTCATCGCGTTCGGCGCGAAGATCACGCGCCGGCGTGGCTCGACGCCGGTCGAGCGCGTGCTCCTCACCGAACCGGTCGAGGGCAGCGCGCGGTCCATCGTCAATCCCTACCAGCTCGGTGGCACGCGGCACTTCTCGGCGGCGCAGTTCGTGTTCGACCAGCAGGATGCCACGGCGCTCGTCGCGTCACAGGACGGCCGGTTCACGATCTTCAAGTGGTCAGCGCCAGAGGACATCGTGCACGCACATCGGGTCGAAGCACTCTTGCTCTGATGCTTCGACCCGATGTGCGACGCTCGGCGTAGGGCTCGAGGCTTAGGGCTCAGGGCCCGCCTTGACCTCCGGACTCTCCTCGACCTTCCGGATGTTCATTTTCTCGCAATGACCACTTCCAGATATTCCGCGGGGACGACCATCGTCTGATCGCCGCTCGTGTTGAACTCGCGGATCAGGTTGACGAGATCCTGCTCCAGTCGTACCGCGCCTTCCGGTGGCAGGCTCGCGAACGCCTTGTGCACCGGGCCATACCAGCGGCGGAAGACGTCAATCCAATGCTCCGCTGAACGATAGCGGAATACGAAGTCGCGCCTCGTGGTGTGGATCGCGGACGTCGACGGATGGAACAGGTGATCCAGGTGCTCTTCCATGCCCCAGCGGGACGGAGGCGTGAGGGCGGGCGGTGGCGGGACGTGCCGGCCGACGACGCCGAACAGTCGTCCGATGAACCCGCGCGGCGTCCAGTTCGCCAGGCCGATTCGTCCGCCGTGACGGCAGACGCGGACGAGCTCGCTGGCCGTGCGCACGTGATTCGGCGCGAACATCACGCCGAACGACGACAGCACGACATCGAATGAGCCGTCTGCGAAGGGCAGCGCCTCGGCATCGGCAACCTGAAACTGGATCGAAAGCCGGTCGGCCTCGGCGCGGCGTCGACCGTCGTCCAGCAGTGCGGGCACGTAGTCGGTGGAGGTGACATCACACCACCGGCGCGCCGCGGCCAGCGACGCGTTGCCGTTGCCGGCGGCAACGTCGAGCACCTTCGAGCCAGCGCGCAGATCCACCGCTTCACACAGCGACTCGCCCACAATCTGGAGCGTCGTGCCGATGATTCCGAAGTCGCCAGAGGCCCAGGTGGCCTGCTGTCGGGCCTTGATCGCGTCGAGCTCGGCGACTGTTGGGGCGGGGATCTTCTGGGCGTCTTCGACGGTATTCAACATGGTGCACATCTCCTTCACGGCTGGATCGATGGTGATTGACGTGAGTGTAGCGAGGGCGCCTGAGCCGGCGAATGCCCTCGCGTCCGGCAGGGCTTGCCGATCGTCCGGATTGGCCAGGGCGCCGCGACAGCGGGGGCGTTTCGTGCGAGATTGTCCGGGAGGCTATTGATGGATGCGCTGTCGGATGTCCTGAGGGCCGTTCGCTTGACGGGTGCGGTCTTCTTCGACGTCCTGGGGTCGGCACCGTGGGTCGCCGAGACGCCGACCGGTGATTCGATCGTCGAGCGGGTTTTCCCCGGCTCCGAACACCTCATCTCGTACCACGTCGTCACACACGGAGAGTGTTGGGGATCGCTCATCGGCGAGGACGCCATTCATCTGAGAGCGGGCGACGTTCTCGTGTTTCCGCATGGCGACGCGCACGTGATGTCGAGCGCGCCGGGCATGCGCCATCCTCCCGACTTTGGCCGCTTTCGCGCCCCCAAAGATGGCCAGCTCCCATTCGCCATCTCGGTGGGACCGGCGAACGTCGACCCCGCGCACCTCGTCTGCGGGTTCCTGGGATGTGACGCGCGGCCGTTCAATCCGCTCCTGTCCGCGCTGCCGCGCGCCATTCGCGTCAACGATCGCGAAGGTGGTGCGCTTGGCGCCTTCATCGAGTTCGCCGTCGCGGAATCGAAGACGCCTCGCATCGGCGGACAGGCGGTCCTGGGCCGGCTCAGTGAGCTGATGTTCGTGGACGTCGTCCGACGCTATCTGGAAACCCTGCCGCCCGATCGGACGGGATGGCTGGCGGGGTTGCGCGATCCACATGTCGGCCGGGCCCTGACCGCTCTCCATCGAAGCCCAGCCCACACCTGGACGCTGGAATCCCTGTCGCGCGAGGTCGGCCTGTCGCGGTCGGCGCTCGCCGAACGATTCACTGAATTCGTTGGTCAGCCCGCCATGCAGTACCTGACGAACTGGCGGATGCAGCTCGCCGCCAATCATCTCTTGAGCGGCACGGACAACGTCGCCGGAATCGCGGAGCGGGTCGGCTACGAGTCCGAGGCCGCGTTCAGCCGGGCGTTCAAGAAAGCCGTTGGCGTTGCGCCGAGCCAATGGCGGAAACATCGGACGAACGATGGCGCAGGGCATTCGGGCTCGTGAGGCCCGGGTCTTAAGGCGTCAGCCGCCAGCGTGATGCGGCGCGTTGGCAGAATGGCGACGGAGACCCCGACGAGAACGACGCCGATGCCGACGATTGAGAGCGGCGTCAGCGTCTCCTTCAGAAAAATGTAGCCGAGCGCGAGCGCCACGATCGGAATGATGAGCGTATTCAGGCTGACCACCGTGGCGTCCATCACCTTGATGAGTCGGAAGTACGTGGTAAACGCGATCACCGAGCCGAAGACGGCCAGGTAGACGAGCGCCAGAACGTTGCTCCTGGTCCAGGCGACGGCGACGGATCGTTCCAGGAAGGCGCTCATGGTGAGCAGGCATGCGGCGCCAAGCCCCATGCCGAAGAAGTTGAGGACCATGGGATCAGTGCGGTTCGCGTACCGCTTCATGGTCACGAGGTTGATCGACGCGCACAGGCTCCCGAACAGGGCCGCCAGCATCCCCAGGACTTCCTGGAGGCCGAGACGCTCCTGCGGCCAGAAGAGCAGCGTTGTCCCGACGATACCCACGGCGATGCCGGCCGTCTTACGGCCACTGAGCCTCTCCGCGCGGGTCCAGAAGTGGCTCAAGAGGGCGGTCATCAACGGCATTGTCGAAAACAGGATGGCGGTGAGTCCGCTCGAGATACGCAGCTCGGCCCAGTACACCGCGGCGTAGTCGAGCCAGAACACCAGCAGACCCAACGACAGGATGCAGGTCTTGTCCACGCGCGTCAGGCGAATCGCCTGACCACGTAGCGCGAGCATCACCCCCAGAACCGCTGCCGAGATTACGAACCGGAGTCCGGCGCCAAGAAACGGGGGAACGCCGACGAGCCCCACTTTGATGGCCAGCCAGGTCGAGCCCCAAATCACGCACAGGAACGCGTACAGCAGGACGTCCATCACACGCGCAGCAGCTTTTCCGCCTCACGGATGTGATCGGGCTGCCCGATGATCGCGATACGGTCGCCCGGACGCAATATCTCCTCCGGCCCCGGATTGACGATAACGGATGCCCCCGAGGCGATTCCGACGATCGAGGCGCTCGTGCGGCTCCGAAGACGCGATGTGCCGATCGAGTGTCCGGCGATCGCACTGTCGGCCTCGATCTCGACCCATACGACCGCGAGGCCTCGTGGAGCGATTCGAGCAGGCCGTTGTCCATGAGTCCGCGGAGCAGCACGACGGTGCTGGCGACGGACACGGCGACGCCGAGGATGAGTGCCGCCGCGGGTGTGGCGCCGCCGTAACGTGCGAGCCCGTAACCAATCGCCGTCGACAAGGCCGTCTGAAGCAGCGCGCCAGGCACGGCGATATCGCGCACCTTCCACAGTTCCTGGAACGAGAAGTGCGTTCCGACGCCGAACATCAGGAGGATGACCCCGAACTCGGCGAGCTGATGGATGGACGCTTCGTCGCCGTGAAACCCGGGCGTGAACGGTCCGAGCGCCACGCCGGCCACCAGATAGCCCACAATGGTCGGAAGGCCGAGGCGACGGGCGACGAGCCCCCCGATCAGCGCGTACACGAGCGCGATCGAGGTGTTGATCAGGAGTGGGAGTTCCGTCACGTCAGACCATGATATCGATGGTGCAGGTGCGCACGATCAAAGCATCCGTCGCATGCGCCGTGGCGGTGCTCGCGTTCGGTCTGGTGTCATCGCCGCTCTCGGCGAGGCTCCCGCCTTCGCGCTTCGGCGCTTCGGCGGGGCAGGCCCAGACGGATCTCGACGCGTTCATGGCCGGCGTGCTCGAGCGTCGTGACGAAAACTGGAAGAAGCTTCAACAGTACCTTCTCGAAGAGCGCGAGCGGGTCGAACTGAAAGGGCCCTCGAGTCAGCTCCTGTGGGGCGAGGACCGGACGTACATGTGGTACATCCGCGACGGGTTTTTCGTGCGAAGCCCGCTCGTGGCCAACGGCGTCCGTGTGTCAGAGGAGGACCGGAAACGCTATGAAAACGGCTTCCTCGAACGGGCACGGAAACGGGAGCAGAAACCGGACGCAGATGCGGCGCCCGCCGCGTCACCGGACGGCTCCAGCGACGCCGAGCTCACAGGCCTGCTGACGCAGTCGCGTCGGCCGCAGTTCATCGACTCCGCATACTTTCTACGGTTCAAGTTCGAGGCGGGGAAGTACACGCTTGTCGGACGCGAGACGCTCGACGGTGTCGAGGTCTTGCGGATCGAGTACTACCCGGCACGGCTGTTCTCGCACGAACAGGAGACCCAGCAGAAACGCGCCGCCGACGGACGCGTCGATCGCCGCGAAGACGTCGAAGCCGCGATGGAGCGGCTCATGAACAAGGTGTCGCTCGTCACGCTCTGGGTCGCACCCGCCTCGCGGCAGATCGTGAAATACACCTTCGATAACGTGAACTTCGACTTTCTCCCAGCGTCGTGGCTCCTTCGCGTCAACGACATCAAGGCGACGATGACGATGGGGCAGCCGTTTCCCGGCGTGTGGCTGCCCCGGGACGTGGACATGCAATTCGGCGGCATGCTGGCGATCGGGCCGATCGATTTCCGTTACCGGCTGGACTACCTCAACTATCGCGAAGCGGCGACCAGCGGCCGGATTGTTCCCGGCTCGGTCCGGTGATGGCGCCGTTCGTCGCGGTCTGGCTGGCGCTCGCCCTGGCAACCGGAAAAATTCACCCGGCCACTTTTTCTCAGGCTGACACCATCGCCGCCATCCAGATCCATGGCAACCACGTCACGACAGACGACGAGGTCGTCCGCCTTGCCGGAATCGCCTTGGGCGAACCGTTTCTGGCCACCACGGTGAACGATGTGTCGGCCCGCCTGCGCAAGACGGGGCGATTCGACCAGGTAGACGTGCTGAAGCGATTTGCCTCGATTGAGGACCCCTCTCGCATCACCGTCGTCATCGTGGTCAACGAGGGGCCTGTCCGGGTCGAGGTCCCGGACGACCCCGACCTTCCGCTTCGAATCGTTAAGCGCCGTGGGCTCACGAACGTGATGCTGCTGCCAATCCTCGATGCCGAGGACGGGTACGGATTCACCTATGGTGCTCGTGTCTCGTATGTCGGCGTGACCGGCCGGCGCGGCCGGGTATCGCTGCCCCTGACCTGGGGTGGCCAGAAGCGGGCGGCCGCCGAGTTCGATCGACCATTCACCTCGGGCCCCTTGACCCGCGTGCAGGTCGGCGCCGGCATCCAACGGATTCACAACCCGGGATTCGACCTCGACGACACCCGGCGCCGGGCCTGGGTCCGCGCCGAGCGGGCCGCCGGCCCGGTCCGGATGGGCGGTACGGCGGAGTGGCAGCGCGTCTCGTTCGGTGGTGCCGACGATGACGTCCGGTCGGGCGGCATCGATGTCACGTTCGACACACGCCACGATCCGCAGCTGCCTCGGAACGCCGTTCTGGCGTCGGCTGCCTGGACGCGATTGAGCTTCCAGTCAGGCGGCGACATCGATCGGACGAGGCTCGAAGGCCGAGGCTATCTTGGCCTCGTCGGCCAGACCGTGCTCGTCGTTCGTGCATTGCGGGAAGACGCCAGCCGGCCGCTGCCTCCGGCCTTCCAGTCGCTGCTCGGCGGATCGGCGAATCTGCGCGGATTCAGGGCCGGAATCGCGACCGGCGACACGCTGGTCGCCGGGTCGCTCGAGCTCCGAGTTCCGCTGTCCTCGCCCATCAGCATCGGTCGTCTTGGCGTGAACGTGTTCGTCGACACCGGCGCCGTCTACGCGCACGACGACCGTTTTCGCGACCAGTCGCTCCGCACCGGAATCGGCGGTGGCGTGTGGCTGACGGCCACGGCGTTTCAGATGGGTCTCTCGGTCGGGCGCGGCCTCGAATCGAGCACTCGTGTGCATTTCAGTGCAGGCGTCTCGGTACCTGAGGCCGAGCGCCCGTCGACCTCAAGGTCCGCACCTCCAACCGTCGAGACTCGTCACGACGAAGAAAGTACAAGGTACACAATCCAACTTCTTTTATGATTGTGCCTCGTGAGCACGACGAGTCGTGTAACGCGCGCATGGCGCCAGGGCGATCCGTGGACGGTTACGGACGCGTCAGAGTTGTACGAGATCGATCGGTGGGGGAAAGGCTACTTCTCCATCGGCGCGAACGGACACGTCCGCGTGCACGCCACCAAGGATCCCGAGCGTGCGATTGACCTGAAGCAGCTCGTGGACCACCTGCAGCTCCGGGGCATCGGGCTGCCCATCCTGATCCGGTTCAAGGACATCCTCCGCCAGCGCATCGCCGACATTCATGGGGCCTTCCAGGCGGCCATCGCGCAGCACCAGTACGAAGGGCGCTACTGCTGCGTCTATCCGATCAAGGTGAACCAGCAGCGTCAGGTCGTCGAAGAGGTGCTCGACTTCGGGCGACCCTACGACTTCGGCCTCGAGGCCGGCTCCAAACCGGAGCTCCTGGCCGTGGTCGCCATGACGACCAACGACACGCCGATCATCTGCAACGGGTTCAAGGACGCCGAGTTCATCGAGATGGCCATGCTGGCCCACAAGATGGGCCGGCGGATCATTCCGGTCGTCGAGAAGTACACGGAGCTTGGGCTCATCCTCGAGTACGCCCGGAAGGTCGGCGTTCGGCCCGTCATCGGCATGCGCGTGAAGCTCGCCGCGCGCGGCGGCGGCCGCTGGCAGTCCTCCGGCGGCTACCGGTCGAAGTTTGGCCTGACCGTCGCGGAGGTCCGGCAGGGTCTCGAGGAACTGAAGTCCTACGGCATGCAGGACTGCTTCAAGCTCCTGCACTTCCACCTCGGCAGCCAGATCCCCAACATTCGCATCGTCAAGGGCGCCCTGAACGAAGCGGCGCGGATCTACGCGGAGCTCGTCCGCGAGGGCGCCGGCCTCGAGTACATCGACGTTGGCGGCGGCCTGGGCGTCGACTACGACGGGTCGCAGACGAACTTCGAGTCGAGCGTGAACTACACGCTCGAGGAGTACGCGAACGACGTCGTCTACCACATCCAGACGGTCTGCGACGATGCGGGCGTGAAGCATCCGACGATCGTGTCGGAGAGCGGCCGTGCGATCGTGGCCTACCACAGCGTCCTGGTGTTCAACGTGCTCGGCGTGGCCGGGTTCGACGAAGCGGACATCCCGCCGTCGACCAACGGCGAGGATCTCGAGCAGCCGCTGATCGATCTCAAGGAAACCTATCAGAACCTGACTGCCCGGAATGCGCTCGAGAGCTACCACGACGCGCAGCAGGCGCTCGACATGGCGCTGAACCTCTTCAACGGCGGCTATCTGCCGCTCGCGCAGCGGTGCCAGGCCGAGACGCTGTACTGGGCGATCTGCACCAAGCTCCGGAAGCTCGTCCAGCAGATGGAAGAGGTGCCCGAAGACCTGCAGGGCCTCGACGACACGCTGGCGGACACGTACTTCTGCAACTTCTCGCTCTTTCAGTCGATTCCCGACTCGTGGGCGATCAAGCAGTTGTTCCCCGTGATGCCCATCCACCGGCTGAACGAGGCGCCGACGAGGCAGGCGGTCCTCGGCGACATCACCTGCGATTCCGACGGGAAGCTCGACCAGTTCATCGACCGGCGGGACGTCAAGCGCACGCTCGCGCTGCACCCCTTCAACGGCGATCCGTACTACATGGGCGTCTTCCTGGTCGGGGCGTATCAGGAGATCCTCGGCGATCTCCACAACCTGTTTGGCGACACCCACGCGGTGCACGTCAGCCTGGGCCCGTCGGGCAATGTCGTTCTCGAGTCGGTAATCAAGGGCGACACGGTTCGCGAGGTGCTCGACTACGTCGAGTTCGATGCCGAGATGCTCTTGCGCAAGCTCCGCGACAGCGTCGAGGAAGCGGTGCGCGACAACCGCATCGACTTCGAGGAATCCGGACGCCTGCTCCGCTTCTACGAAGACGGTCTCCACGGGTACACCTATCTCGAGGATCCCAGCGAGCGATAACGCCCGAGGCTGGCGCCGATTCATCACGAAGGCGTCACTCGCGCTGTGTCTGCTGACGGCCGCGTGGTCGGCAGCCGTGGCGCTGGCCGGCGGGATCGATTTCTCGATCGCCGGCGTCGCGGTGACGTCAAACGCGCCCATTCGTCCCCTTCTGGCCTCGGCGTTCTTTCTCGCGATGTACGCGCTTTCGGGTGGACCGCTCCTCCTCAAGGTCCGATGGCCTGAACCGCGCGGACTGGCCTGGACGTTGACGGCGTGCGTCGTGTTTGTGGCCTGGCTCTACGGCACCAAGTCGGTCGTCGGTGCCGATTCATACGGCTATCTGAGCCAGTCGGACCTCTGGGCCCAGGGTTCCCTCAAGATTCGCCAGCCGCTGACGGCTGAAGTGCCGTGGCCGGATGCCGGGTGGATGTTTTCTCCGGTCGGCAGCTACCGGCCGATGAGCCTCTACCGGCGTGTGGAGGGCGAGGATCGCTGGTCGATCGTGCCGCTCTATCCGATCGGCCTGCCGTTGCTCCTCGCGGGAGCGGGCGCCATCGGCGGCTTCCAGGCCAAATTCATGGTCGTGCCACTCCTCGCCGGCCTGCTCGTCATCGCGACCTATGGAATCGGCGCTCGTCTCGCGTCGCCGACTGCCGGGCTGATTGGCGCGTGGCTGGTCGCGACGAGCCCTGCACTCCTTTTCATGATGATGCCGGTGATGAGCGACGTTCCCGTGTCGGGGCTCGTCGCGGCCTCGTTCCTCTTGATGATCGGGCCTGGCCTTGCACGCGCCGGCGGTGCCGGCGCGTTGATCTCGCTGGCGGTGCTCGTGCGGCCCGTGCTCGTGCCGCTGGTCGGCGTGATGGGGCTTTGGTACGTCGTTCGATTCTTCGATCGCGCGAATCGGGCCGCCGCGCTTCGTGAGGCGGCGGCGTTCGCCGCGGCCGGGCTTCCGGCTGCCATTCTCCTTGGCGCGACGAACAACTACTTGTACGGGTCGTGGACGACGACCGGTTATGGGTCGCTCGAAACGCGGTTCGGGTGGTCGTACGTTGCCGCGAATGTCCGCAACTACGTCGGATGGTTTGCAGAGACACAGACACCGGCTGCGTTTCTCGGCATGCTTGCGCTGTTCATTCCGAGCCGGCGACTGTGGTCAGAAGGCGCGACGAATCGGGCCACGTGGATCGGCGGCTTGCTCGTCGTCGTGATCTGGGCGCTGTACTTCGTCTACGAAGTCTGGGACGCGTGGTGGTATCTGCGGTTTCTGCTGCCGTCGTATCCGTTCATCCTGGTCGGTGTCGGAGCCATTGGTGCGGCGATGATCCGCGGTCGCGGACGTGTGGCGCGCGCGGCGCTCGGCACGGCCGTGATCGCATGGGGCGTCTTCCAGATCTGGACAGCCATCGATCGCCGAGCGTTCCACATCTGGAGGGACGATCGCCGGGCCGTCACGGTCGGCCAGATGACCCGCGCGATTGCCGGGCGCGACAGTCTCATCTTCGCCGGGGAACACACCGGCAGCGTCAGATACTACGGTGGCCGGATGACGGGCTACTACTTCTTTCTCAAGAACGCCTGGGTCGATCGAGGCATTGACTGGCTCAACCGGCAGGACATTCATCCCTATCTGCTCCTCGAGGAATGGGAACTGGCTGAAGTGCGCAAGAGGTTCGAGGGGCAGGAGGCCGTCAAGGCGCTGGATCGGGCGCCGGTCGCGATCTTCCGGGACCCGGGGACGGTGTACTTGTTCGATCTTCAGCGTGGCGACGGTGTGCCGGCCGTGCCGCCGATGCTCTGGACCGGAGTGGACCGCGGCGTCTGGGCGATTCCAGGCTCCGGTACGCCGCCAGCGCTGCTCGGGCGGCTGCGTAATCAGCGCTGATTACTCCGGTTTGAGCCGGTAGAGTTGCGACTCCGAGTTCGCCCACGGCTTCGTCGTGATGAGCTCGATGCCGGGTCTGCGCCGAAGGTCACGGACGGCCCTGCGGTACTGCCGGTCACTCATGAACTCGCCGTGCAGCGTGAAATACTCCACGCCCCGTGATCGCAGATATTCGATCGACCGATCGGTCGGGAAGTGCCGCACTCGGTCCATGAACTCTTCGTAGGACGGTGGAAAGAAGCCGCTGTTGCCGTTGACGAGGCGTTGCCAGTGAAAGGTCGAAAAGTAGATGTAGGTGGCGTCGAAGTGCACGCCCCATTCGTTGGTGCCGACGGGGAGCTCGGCGAGGACGACCGGTGAGGTCTTGCTCAGCGTGCCGTAAATGTCGGGCGGACTCGACCATACCGGTTCGAGCTCCAGACGCGGCATCGGCTCGATGGCGACCGTGGCGAGAACGCACGCCACGAGGGGCACACGCCACCTAGGCCACCGCCTGAACATCGTGGCCGCGCCAAACGACGCCAGGATCGCCAGCGTCATGGACACGATCATCGCGAACCGCGCGGGTACCCTGAGCCCGCGAAATGGCGGAATCCAGTCACGCAGCCAATGGAAGGTCATGCCGTTGAATCCAAACGATCCGTCGACGGCGATGGCCAGGCCGCCGGCGTAGGCCAGGCGGACAACATTGAGGGGCGGCCACAAGGCCACCGCCGACAGCACCATCGGCGCGAAGCCGGGGAAGAACTGGCGTTCCGGCTTGCCGTCAGTCGACCACGCCACGTACATCCTGCTGCGCGGGTGCGGCTCGAAGTAGTCGCCAGGAGTCGCGCTGTACTCCGCGACGGCGAAGTCCGGACGTTCGCCGAGCATGGATTTGTTGCGGGCGTACTGAACGGCGACCGGCGCCGTCAACATCGCGGCCACGACCGCGCCGGCGGCGAGCGCGCGCAGTGGCGCGATCGGCCGTCCGCGAGCGAGCCAGAGCACGAACGTGACCGGCACCAGGTACACGGCGAGATAGCACCCGTAGTACAGCGACGACAGGGTTTGCGCCGCGACCGACAGGCCGGTGAGGAGGCCGTCACGAACGCGGCCCGTCACCATGGTCCGGTGGAGGCCGATCAGCACCAGTGGCATCCACATCGCCATCTGCAATTCCAGATGGCTGTAGTGCTCGAAGCGGTATGGACAGACCGCGAAGATCACGCCGCCGACGACCGCCGCGTCGCGGCGCCCTGTCAGCCTCCGCACGAGGAAGTACATCGTGACGCCCGACAGCGCGAACCCTGACAACAGCAGCAGCGTGTAGACCGTCAGCTGATGAGCGCCCAGCCAGAGGAACGGCGCCGCCATCAGGCCCTTCCACGATCACCGGATCGGAGTAGGTCAGCGTCAGCCGCTCGGGATAGAAGATATTGCCGTCAAACAGGTGAAGCGGGTCTCGGACGATCTGGTGCGCGATCCACGCCACGCGCCATGTCGAGAACAATGGGTCGCCCTTGTCGGGAACCGAATGGAGCAGGGACGCCTGGGGCCAGGTCAGCGCCGCGACAAACGCCGCAAATCCGACCGTCACGATCGCGAGCTCCATCAGAAAGCTCGTCAACGACTGCTTCGGACGGCCGTGGCCGGGGTCGACCTCGGACGCCGTGTCGTGCTCGCGCACGATCAGCGCCGTGATGCGCGGGTGATGACGAACGAACCAGTGCCGGACAGCGGCGACGATCGCCGCCAGAAGGAACGCGCGACTTGGCCGGCTCATCGACCAGCGCGACCCGGCGACATAGGTTTCCAACGGGCCGAAGATCACGACGAGTACGCCCAAGACGACCAGTGCCGCGACGATCACGTCGGCCACGACGGCGCCGGTGGGAATGTCGCGGCGGTTATTGTCTGGAACGGCGGCCACCTGACGCATGGTATAGGATGAACGGCCGATGCGGCTGTCGATCGTCATCCCTGCCTACAACGAGCGCGCAACAATTCGCCAACTCGTGGCCGCAGTCCTCGCCGTCAATCTCGACGGTCTCGATCGCGAGCTCGTCATCGTCGATGACGGGTCGACCGACGGCACGCGGGAGATCCTGAACGAGCTCGACGGCCGGGATGGCGTACGTGTCTTCCTGCAGCCGAAGAACTTCGGCAAGGGCGCGGCAGTCGCGAGAGGGTTCAAGGAGGCGACCGGCGATATCCTCGTGATCCAGGATGCTGACCTCGAGTACGACCCACAGCAGTTTCCTGTCCTGCTCAGGCCCATTCTCGATCAGCGTGCCGACGTCGTGTTCGGATCCCGATTTCTTGGAAGCGCGGCCGGGCATCGCGTGCTGTACTTCTGGCACTCGGTCGGCAACAAGATGCTGACGCTCCTGTCGAACGCCGTCACCGACCTCAATCTCACCGACATGGAAACCTGCTACAAGGCGATGACGAAGCAGATCGCGTCGCGCCTCGACCTGCAGTCGCAGCGTTTCGGCGTGGAGCCGGAGATTACCTGCAAGGTCAGCCGGCTCGGCGCCAGGGTGTACGAGGTGCCGATCACCTACCACGGCCGAACCTATGCGGAGGGTAAGAAGATCGGGTTCAAGGACGCGGTGCAGGCGGTGTGGACGTTGGCCCGGTATGCGAGGTGGACCCCGCCACGTTGAGCCGGCCGTACTTCGTGATGAGCCGCCAGGGAGTGAGCAGCGACTCCGTCAAAACGGCTGATGACACCTTCGAGTAGCCTTCCTGACGCTCGACGAAGACAATCGGCACTTCGCCAATCCGGCAGCCGACCCGTGCGGCCTGGAACAGCATCTCCGTCAGAAACGCGTAGCCATTCGCGCCGGCGTTTTCGAATGGCACCTTGGCGAGCGCCTCCCGCCTCCACAGGCGGAACCCGCTGGTGCAGTCCGAAGGCTGGAGGCCGGTGACGAAGCGAATGTACCGGTTCGCAAACGCGCTCAGCATGATGCGGTGCAGCGGCCAATTGACGACGCTGACACCGTGGAGATATCGGGACCCGATCGCGACGTCGTGCGTGTCCAATGCGCCCAGGAGATCCGGCAGGTAGGCCGGATCGTGCGACAGGTCAGCGTCCATCTGGCCTATGGCGTCTGCGCCGGACGCGATGGCATGCCGCAGGCCGTCGATATACGCCACGCCCAGACCGCGTGGACCCGTCCGATGGAGCACTTCGACCCGTCCGTTGGTCTGCCGTGCGAGAGAGTCGGCGATTTCCCCGGTCCCGTCAGGCGAGCCATCGTCGACGACGAGCAGACGGGCGAAGTCGTGCTGAAGAATCAGACCGGCGACCCGCTCGAGATTGGGACGCTCGTTGTAGGTTGGCAGAACGACCAGCAGGTTCATCGCGCGGCTGCTCTCCGGCTCTGGCCGCCAATTATCCAGCGACCGCGACCATGGCGGGCCGCAGGACGTCGTCGCCCATGACGTACCCGGGACGGACGACGCCGACGATCCGGCCGGCGGGGACGCCGTTGACCGCCGGCGTCGTGGCGACGGCTTCGTGCCGGGCAGGGTCGAAGGGCTGCCAAGCGGATCGACGCGCGTGACGCCCAGGCCCTCGAGCACGCTCAGAAACTGCTGGGCCACGAGCGAGATGCCTTTGCACGAGCGGATCCTCGGGCCGATCGGCGCCGGCGGCGAGCGCGCGGTCGAGGTTGTCGAGCACTTCGAGGAAGGACACGATCAGCGCGCGCCGGCCGCGCTCGACGTCCTTCGTGATCTCTTTCCGCAGCCGCACGCGCGCCTGGTCGAACTCGTCCGCGGCGCCGCGATACTTGCCCAGGATCTGCTGCAGCTCCGCATCCTTGGCCGCCAGCCGCTCTTCGAGCTCCTCGATGTACGTGGGCTTGAGCCGGGGTTCCTCGCCAGCTTCCGCGGGCGTCTCCTCACCGCGCGCCCACCAGCGGCGGTCGGTCACTTTCAAATCAGACATCAGGGATCGGCATTGCTGATTGAGTGATTGAGATCCTGGGATTGACGATTCATGATCGATCAGGATCTCGATCGGCGATCCGAATCAGCAATCCCGCTCATCGAGGCACTCAATCAGCGTCGATACGTCAAGGGTGATCCGAGCGCGTTATCCTCCACGACCCAATCGTCACCGTGCCGCCGTGCTCGAGGCGGCCGAAGAGCATCTCGTCGGTCAGCGGGTCGCGGACTTCGCGCTGGATGACGCGCGCGAGCGGGCGCGCGCCGAAGACCGGGTCGTAGCCCTTGGTCGCCAGCCATGCCCGGGCTTCCGGCGTGAGCGTGATGGCCACGTGCCGCTCGGCGAGCTGCGCTTCGAGCTGCAGGATGAACTTCTCGACGATGGTCTCCATGACGTCGGGCGAGAGTCGGCCGAACGTGACGATGGCGTCGAGGCGGTTGCGGAACTCCGGGCTGAACACGCGCTCGATCGCCGCCTTCGACTTGCGCGGCGGCATCGCGGGTTGCCGTTCCGCCCGCGCGGTCGGCGCCGCTCGCCCTCGAAGCCGATGGCTCCGGCGCTCATCTCGCGCGAGCCGGCGTTCGACGTGAGGATGAGCACGACGTTCCGGAAATCCGCCTTGCGGCCGGTGTTGTCGGTGAGCGTCGCGTGGTCCATCACCTGGAGCAGGACGTTGTAGATGTCCGGATGCGCCTTCTCGATTTCGTCGAGGAGCACCACGCTGTAGGGATGCGTCCGCACGGCGTCCACGAGCAGCCCGCCCTGTTCGAAGCCGACGTAGCCGGGCGGCGCGCCAATCAGCCGCGCGACCGCGTGCTTCTCCATGTACTCGCTCATGTCGAAGCGGATGAACTCGTTGCCGAGCAGGATGGCGAGCTGCTTGGCGAGCTCCGTCTTGCCGACGCCGGTCGGGACCCGTGAAGAGAAACGTGCCGGCCGGACGATCCGGCAGCCCCAGTCCCGCGCGCGACCGCTTGATGGACTGCGCGACCAGGTGCACCGCCTCATGCTGCCCGAAGACCACGCGCTCGAGCGACTCCTCGAGCGTGCGCAGCCGCTCGCGATCGGAGGATGACGCCTGGCGCGCCGGGATGCGGGCCATCCGCGCCACGATCGCCTCGATGTCTGGCCGGCGATCGACGGGAGCGGTGCGACCGGTCCGGCGTCGGAGCTCGGCCTGGGCGCTGCGCCGAGTCGCGCTTGCCCAGCCGGCGCCCGGCCTCGTCGATGACGTCGATCGCGCTGTCCGGCAGCTTGTAGTCGCGCAGGTGCCGCGCCGCGAGCTTGGCGGCGGCTTCGAGCGCGGCGTCTCGTGTACGTCACCTCGTGGTGTTCCTCGTAGCGCGCCCGGAGCCCGCTCAGGATCCGCACGGTCTCCTCGATCGACGGCTCGTCGATGGCGATCCGCTGCAGCCGGCGCGCGAGCGCGCGGTCCTTCTCGATGTGCTTGAACTCCTCGAACGTCGTCGATCCGATGACGCGCAGGTCGCCGGCCGTGAGGATCGGCTTGATCATCGTCGCCAGATCCATCGTGCCGCCGGTGGTGGCGCCGGCGCCGACGGTCGAGTGGATTTCGTCGATGAACAGGATCGCGCGCGGCCGCGCGGCGAGCGCATCGCATGACGGCCTTGAAGCGCTCCTCGAAGTCGCCGCGGAACCGCGTGCCGGCAAGCAGCGCGCTCGTGTCGAGCGAGAACACCTCGGCGCCGCTGCAGGATCTCGGGCACGTCGTCCTGCAGCAGCCGCGATGGCCAGCCCCTCGGCCATGGCCGTCTTGCCGACGCCGGCTTCGCCGACGAACACCGGGTTGTTCTTGCGCCGCCGGCAGAGGACTTCGATCGTCCGCTGCAGCTCGGTCGTCCGGCCGATCAGCGGATCGAGCAGGCCCTGCGCGCGCGCGATCGGTCAGGTTCACGCAGTAGGCCGCGAGCGGATCGCGCGACGCGACGAGGGCCCTTCCTCGCCGCTGCCGGCCGGCGCCTCGCCCTCGCCCCGGTGACGTGCTCGGCCGATCCGTCGCGCGCGATGCCGTGCGAAATGAACTCCAGGACGTCGAGGCGCGTGACGCCCTGGCCTTCGAGCAGCCGCGCGGCCTGCGACTTCGGCTGCTGGAGCATCGCGGCCAGGATGTCGCCGGCGTTGACCTCGGCGCGCTGCGCGCTCTGCACGTGCAGCACCGCCGTCTGCAGCACCCGGCGGAACGCGGCCGTCTGCTCGGGCTCGCGCTCCTGGCCGCGCCGCAGCTGCTCGACCGACTCTTCGAGGAAGTCGTTCAGCTCGCGGCGCAGCCGCTGTCAGATCCACGCCGCACGCCTTGCAGAATCCGCTCGCCTTCGGGATCGTGCGCGAGCGCGTAGAGCAGGTGCTCGAGCGTCAGGTAGGCGTGCCGGCGCGACACGGCCTCGCGATACGCGATGGTCAGGACGATTTCGAGAGAGGCAGAAAACACTCTAGTCGATTATAGACCGTCGACAGGTGCGACGGAGTTCGACAGGTCACCAGGAGCCGTCTCGACGTGTCAGCCCGCCGCATCCTCAAGCCGCCAAGCCCCAAGCTTCGACGCCGTCACTAGCCTCTTCCGTCACCGCCTTGAGCGGAAATCCCGACTCTCGCGCTTCGGTGATCACCGTCTCGGCCTTCGTTTCGGCCACTTCCCACGGATAGACGCCCGCGATGCCACGGCCGTTCACGTGGACGTGCATCATGATCTGGTAGGCCTCGGCCGGCGATCTTCTGGAACACCGACTTCAGCACGTCCACGACGAACTCCATCGTCGTGTAGTCGTCGTTGAGCAGGACGACCTTGTAGAGCGTCGGCTCCTTCTTCTGGGTCTGGACGCGCTCTTTGACGGCGTCGCCGGTGTCGGTCATTTCAGCACGCTGCATGCGGCTCGAGGACGTCGCGCGGACCTTCCTGCATCTCCTCGCCGTACAGCGCCCAGTCGCCGGCCCGCTGCGCCTTCGTCCGCGTTGTCGAAGTGCGTCTTGCGCCTCGGCGACGAGCGCGGCCAGGTCATCCGGCGGCGCCGGGAGTCGCGACCTCTTCGCGGCATCGATCGGCAGTCGCCGGCGGTCGGGACGACCGACGTGGCGGTGCTCGCGAGCTGATCGGGCGCCAGGGCCTTCGCGACGCTCGCGGCCGAAAATCTGCGCCAGCGCCTTCGTGAGCGTTTCAGCCATCACGATCTGGTTCTGGTAGGCGACGATGACGCGCTTCAGCTCCGGGATGCTGCTTTGCGGCGACCGCAGATAGAGCGGCCGCACGTAGATGCAGCGACTCGTCGATGGGAATGACGAGGAGCGTGCCCCAGATGACCTGCGAACCCTGCTGGCTCCACAGCGTGATCTGCGGCGAAATCACCTGGTCCTGATTGATGCGGCCCGACGATCTGCCGCGGACCGTACACGATCTTCTGTTTCGGGAACTGGAACACGACGAGCTGGCCGTAGTGCTCGGCGTCGCTGCGCGCCGCCATCCATGCCGCGAGGTTGTCCTTGGCGCGCGGCGTGAACGGCAGCATCTGGATGAACTCGGTCTTCGTCTCGCCCGGCAGCGTCATCATCGTGTAGTACGGCTGCATCGGCTCCGAGTTCTGGCCGGACTCGAGCACCGGCCACTGCCACTGGTCTTCCTTGTTGTAGAAGACCACCGGGTTGGTCATGTGGTACGTCGCGTACATCTGCGCCTGCATCGCGGAACAGGTCTTCCGGATACCGGATGTGCCGCCGAAGATCGGCCGGCATGTCGGCGATCGGCTCGAAACAGCCCGGGGAAGATGTTCGCCGAGGGTCTGCGCCAGCGGATCGGCCGGATCGGCCAGATAGAACGACACCGATCCGTTGTACGCGTCGGTGACGATCTTCACGGAGTTGCGGATGTAGTTGATCTCCGGCGCTGGCTGGCCAGGCGAGGCGTGGAGTACGGATATCGGTCCGTCGTCGTGTACGCGTCCTGCATCCAGTACATCCGGCCGCCGCTCAGCACCGGATACGGATCGGCGTCGTAGGTGAGGAACGGCGCGAGCTCGCGCACGCGCTCGTCGATCTCGCCGGTGGAACATGATCCGGCTGTCGCTGCGTGATCTGGTTGCTGACGAGAATGTCCGTGCTGCCGAACCGGATGGCGAACATCAGCCGGCGCAGGAACGAGCCCACCGGCACGCCGCCCGACCCGTCGTAGAACGTCGTCTCGTAGCCCATGTCGCCTGCGCCGCGGCCGCGCCGTGGCTTCGCCTCGCGGATAGTGGAACTCGGGCTGTCTGCGTCTTGACGAGCGCGTAGGTGTTCGACAGCTCCCCGTAAGTAGACGCTCGGCTGGTCGACCTTGCAAATCGACGGTCGACACCGGCGGGATGTCGCGGACGAAGAGCACGGGCAGGCCTTCGGTCGTCACCTGATTGACCGGGCCGAGCGTGAGGCCGTAGCCGTGCGTGAACGTCAGCCGCTCGTTGACCCACGAGCGGTTCGGCATGCTCTCGGTGTTGAGCTCGCGCACCGACAGCATCACCTGCCGCGGCTTGCCGTCGATCATGTAGCGGTCGTTGTCGACGTTCTGGAAGTCGTAGTAGGTCCGAATCGACTGGATCTGCGCGAACGTCTGCAGGAGCGGCTCGTGATCCCACAGCCGGACGTTCTCGATCGTGCCGGCGTTCTGCGATGATGTCGGCGCGCCGTCAGCTCCGCGTCACCCGAGATCTCGCGTTCCTCGACCTCGTCGAGCCCGTAGGCGCGTCGCGTGGCGGCGATGTTGTGCTCGATGAACGGCTGCTCCATGTTCTGCTCGTTCGGGATCACGAGGAACCGCTGGATCGAGCCCGGCGTACACACCGCCGACCATGGACACCGCGACGTAGAGCGCCACGGCGAGTGGAAGCGGCCAGGCCGCGCGTGCCGAAGCCCGTGCCAGACCGCCAGGCCGGCGCCGAGCGACGAGCATGACGACCGACATCCACAGAAACGGGATCGTGGCGTAGACGTCCGTGTACGACGCGCCGAACGCCGACGCTCGAGGACGCCGTGGCGTCAGCAGCGTCGTCGGAATCTGCAGCCACGCGCCCCACGCCATCAGCCCGAAGACGACTGCCGCGAGGAGCGACAGGTGCCGCCGCGCCGCGGTGACGAGTCGGATCCGCGGCCATGACGACACGACCCGGTCGCGTCTCGACCACGAAGCTGCCGGAGAGCACGTAGTAGAGCAGGCAGCCGAAGAGCGCGATGACCGAGACGAGCATCGCCTGCTGACGAACGGCTTGATACACCGGCAGCCGGAAGACGTAGAACCCGATCTCGCGCCCGAACAGCGGATCGGTCTGTCCGAACGGCGCCGCGTGAAAGTAGCTGAGCCACATCAGCCAGCTCGAGGCGCCGGCAATGCCAGCCAGGAGCGGCCACGATGATCGAGACCGGCATCGCCAGGCCGGCGATTTGCTGCCCTTCGAGCGAGATCTCCTGCCGTCGGCGCCCGTGCCCAGCACCACACGGCGGCCGCTCCGACGTCCGGCGCCGCGCGAACCGAAGATTGAAGTAGAGAAACAGGAAGACCAGGCCAAACGTGAGGGCAAAGACGAGGCCTTGGGCGTTCAGACTCCGCAGGAACACGCCCTCGTACCCGATCTCACGGAACCAGAGCCAGTCGGTGTAGAAGCCGACCGCCGTCGGAACGATGAACAGCAGGAACGCGGCTACGATCAAGAGCCCGGGCAGGCTGCGCAGCCTCATTGGCGGATCCTCACGGATTCCGACAACCTTATCACGCAGGGTTTTGGCCGTTCGTGATACAGAATTGGCATGTTACCCGTCGGATCAGCCGCTCCGGATTTCTCTCTTCCCAACCAGAATCGGTCCGTGGTGAGCCTCGCGGACTTTCGAGGCCGACAGCACGTCGTCGTGGCGTTCCATCCGCTGGCGTTCACGCCGGTATGCTCGGCACAGGTCCAGACCTACGAACGCGAGCGCCCGCGGCTCGACGCGCTCGACGCGCACGTGCTCGCGATCAGCAACGACGCGGGGCCCTCGAAGAAAGCGTGGGGCGACTCGCTCGGCGGCGTCTCGTACGACCTCTTGAGCGACTTTCACCCGCACGGCGAAGTCGCCGCCCGCTACGGCGTGCTGCGGGACGACGGCCTGGCCGAGCGGGCGATCTTCCTCGTCGACAAGGCGGGCGTCATCCGGTGGACGAAACGCCACGACATTCCGGAACAGCCGGATTTCGAGGAGCTGGCCGCTGAGCTGCGAAAGCTCTAGATGACGCCGAGCTGACCAGCCTCCGCCAAGGCTTCGGCGGTCCGCCATAGCCTTAGCGAAGGCGGCCCTCGGCGCGACGCATCGCCTGAGCGCGGGTGCTAGCTCCGCGGCGCCGGGATCAGACGGGCCATGAGCACGCCCTTGATGCCGGCGACCTTCTTGAGCACGTCGGCCGGCACCGGCGCATCGAGGTCCACCACCGTGTAGGCGACTTCACCGCGCGACGAGTTGACCATGTCGTGGATGTTGAGGCCGGCCTGACCGAACACTTCGGAGATCTGACCGAGCATGTTCGGCACGTTCGCGTTCGCGCACACGAGCCGGTGTTCCGTGCTTCGGGGCACGACGACTTCCGGAAAGTTGACCGCGTTCCGGACGTTGCCGTTCTCGAGAAAATCGCGGACCTGATCGACGACCATGATCGCGCAGTTCTCTTCGGCCTCTTCGGTGGAGGCGCCGAGGTGCGGCAGCGTGATGCAGCGTCGGTGATTCTTCGTGAGGTTCGTGGGGAAGTCGCTGATGTAGCGCGTGGAGCCGCCCGGCATCGATCGCGTCCACGACCGCCTGTTCGTCGACGATGCCCTCGCGCGCGAAGTTCAGGATCACGGCGCCCTTTTTCATGAGCGCGAGGCGTTCGGTGTTCACGAGCTTTTTCGTCGCGTCGTTCAAGGGCACGTGCACGGTGACGAAGTCCGCGGCGCGAAACACCTCTTCGAGTGAACGCGCCTTCTTGACCGACGAGGAGAGCTGCCACGCCCCTTCGACCGTCAATCCCGGATCGAAACCGACGACGTTCATGCCGAGCGAGACCGCCGTGTTGGCGACCAGCCGCCCGATCGCCCCGAGCCCGATCACGCCCAGCGTCCGGCCTGGCAGCTCGTATCCGGCGAATGTCTTCTTCTGTGCCTCGACCGCCTTGCTGAGCTCGTCGTCCGACCCCTCGAGGTTGCGCGCGAAGTCCCACCCTTCGCAGATCTGACGGCACGCGAGGATGAGGCCGGCGATGACCAGCTCCTTCACGGCGTTGGCGTTGGCGCCCGGCGTGTTGAATACCGGGAATGCCCCGCGTGGTCATCTTCGGAATGGGGATGTTGTTGACGCCCGCACCGGCGCGGCCGACGGCCTTGAGGCTCTTCGGGATGTCACCGCTGTGCATGTTCGCCGAGCGCAGCAGGACGAGGTCAGGATCCTTGACGTCGTTGCCGATCTGATACGAGCTGCCGGGCAGGCGTGAGAGGCCGATCTTCGCGATGTTGTTGAGGGTCAGGACATTGAACACGGGCATGCTCCAAAGTGGCCGGTCGGAGCACCGGGCCAGCTTCCGATCATGTCAGAGTCAGCGGCCTCAATGCACGCAAGGCTGTTTCAGGCGGCGGTCGACCGGCCGGAAGACCATCAGCGACGCGGCCAGGCGCGGCGCCGCGCTGAACTCCGGGTCATCAACGGCGCGATCGAACTTGTACTCCACGCCCCGCCGGACATAGACGATCGACGCGTCAGGGTGCCTCCGCACCTCGAAGTACGGGATGTAACGTCTCGCCGCTGATTGCAGGTACTCGTCCGAAGACCGCACGATCTGGACCACGTCCCGCTGATAGTCGAAGATCTGTGCCGCCGCCGGAATCAGAAAGTGGTTGGAACGGCCGCCCTCCGTCCGAAGGTTCGAGAACATCGCCCAGGTTGCCGTGGTCTGCAAGCCGAGGTGCGGAGCGGCGCCATTGAGAAACACGAGCAATGGCACCACGGCGAGGATCGGCCGTGGCAACACGAAAGCTGGCTCGGCGTGGGGCGCCGATCGCCGCGGCAATAACAGCGCGGCGAACGCGGCCAGCAGACTGGTGCCGTACACCCACCAGGCGAACCTCGAGACGTCACGGCTCGACGGCACGCTCTCGAGGAAGGGGTGCGCGAGGAACGCATAGCTCGCGACGATTGCGGCGACGATCCAGGACGCCCTCTGCAGGCGCTTCCGTCCGAGCAGATCCGCGGCCTCAGCCACGAATCGGCCCGACGCGAACAGCGCGAAGGTTGCGAAGAGCATCGACGAGAAATTGTAGAAACCGCTCAATGGATTCGTGGCGAGGATCCAGTGGAACAGCATTCCAGCCAGGATGCCGAGATGCCGCGTCGATCGGAACACAAGGAGTAACGGGATCGCCATCTCGAAGCCGAGCGACGCATGAATGCTGAGTGCCGCCAGCGCGGGAGACGCCGGAAGAAACGGAAACACCTCCCGCTCGCGCGCGTAAAACACGGCGCCGCAGCTGACTGCTGGATCGAACCAGTCCGCGTTGAGCTTGTGGAACGCCGCGAAGAAATAGAGCGCGATGAGCGACCAGCGCACGGAGGGACCGAAGACGCGAAACAGCTCCGCCCGATCGACCGACAGGCGGCGGTTGGTGGCCACGAGCACACCGACGCTCAGGAGGAATGCGACAGCCATGGCCGACGCGAACAGCGCGTGATTGGCGGTGCGCGGAGTAACGGGCAAGGTCGCCTGCAGGTGGAGCGCCATCAGGACCGACAGCGCCAACGTCGAACCCGGGCGGGTCAGCACCCAGAGCGCCGCCAGCACCTCCAGCCATGACTGGCTCCAGAGGTCGAACGAACCGATGTGGAAGAGAACCGCGGCCGCCCAGAGGTAGGAGAACAACCTCAAGACGTCCCGGTCGTTCGCCGATGCGGAGGCGTCCGTGGCTGGGAATGGAGCCCTGCCGGCGCCGTCTGACTGGGGAGCCATGACGCGACGCCCATACTATCTACCAGAATGGGCGATCAGTGCACGCAAGCCTGTTTCAGCCCGCGATCGAACGGTCGAAACACCATCAACGACGCCGCAAACGGCGGCAGCGGCACGAATTCAGGGTCGTCGGCGATGCGCGCGAACTTGTAGTGAATGCTCCGCCGGACGTAGGCCACGGATGCCTCGGGCCGTCGACGCAACTCGAAGTACGGGATGTAGCTTCTGGCGGCCGACTGCAGGTAAGGGTCTGACGATCGGACGATTAGAACGGCGTCCCGCTGGTAGTTGAAGATCTGCGCCCGCGCCGGAACCAGAAGATGGTTCGACCGCCCGGTCTCGGTTCGAAGGTTCGAGAACATCGCCCAATTGGCTGTCGTTTGCAGCCCGAGGTGCGGCGCTGCACCGTTGAGGAACACGAGCACCGGCACGACCGCGAGCGCCGGCTGTGGCAGCACGAAGCTCCTGAAATCGCCACTGACCGCGACTGGCCGGCGGAGCACGAGCGTACCAAGCAACGCGATCAGGCTGGTGCCGTACACACACCAGACGAAACTCGACATGTCGCGACTCGACAGCACGACCGGTTCGAAGAATGGCCGCGCGACGAACGCGTAACCGGCCATGACGGCCGTCAGCGTCCACGACGCCCATCTCACGCGACCGCGTCCCAGCAGCTCGGCGGCGTCAGACACGAATGGCCCTGACAGAAAGAGCGCGAACACCGCGAACAACATCGACGAGAAGTTGTAGAAGCCGCTGAGCGGATTTGTCGCGAGGATCCAGTGAAAAACCAGGCCCGTGAGAACGCCGACGTGACGGGTCGGCCGCAGGGCGACCAGCAGCGGGATGGCCATCTCGAACGCCAGAGATCCGTAGATGCTGGCCGACGTGAAGGCGCTCGACGCCGGCAGCCACGAAAACACCTCGCGCTCACGCGCGTAGAACAACGCGCCGCAGCTTACGGAGGGGTCGAACCAGTCGCTGTTGAGCTTGTGGAACGCCGCGAAGAAATAGAACGCGACGAGCGACCAGCGAACCGCCGGCGCGAACGCGCCGAAGAGCTCGACGCGGTCGATCGGGAAGCGCCGGCCTCGAACGACGAGGACAGCAAAGCTGAGAAGCACCGCCGCCGCGACGGCTGCGGCAAACAGGGTGTGGTTGGACGTGCCCGGGCCGACCGGCAGGGCGATGCCGACCTGCATGGCCGCGAGCACGGCGAACGCCAACGTCGACGACGGGCGCGCCAGCACCCAGAAGGCCGCCAGAACCTCCGGCCAGTATTCGGCCCAACGATTGTACGAACCGACGTGGAAGACGACCGCGGCGGCCCAGAGAAAAGAGAACAGCGCGAACGAATCCCGGACGTGACGGGAATCGTGCGCGCTGTCAGTGCCGCGTGGCACGAACTAGCTGTTGTCCGGCACCCTCGCCGGGCTCACGAACGGCATCATGTCGCGAAGATCCGCGCCGACCTTTTCGAGCAGCTGACCCCGCTCAGCCTTGCGTGTCGCGTTGAACCAGGGGCGTCCGGCTTCGTGCTCGCCGACCCATTTGCGGGCGTACTCGCCCTCCTGGATCTCCTTCAGCATCTTCTTCATCTCCGCCTTCGTCTGTTCGGTGACGATTCGCGGGCCGCCGGTGTAGTCACCGTGCTCGGCGGTATCGCTGATGGAATACCGCATGTAGCTGAGGCCGCCGCGGTAGATGAGATCGACGATGAGCTTGAGCTCGTGCAGGCACTCGAAGTACGCGATTTCGGGCTGATAGCCAGCCTCGACGAGTGTGTTGAAGCCCGCCTTCACGAGCGCGCTCGTGCCGCCGCAGAGCACGGCCTGCTCGCCGAAGAGGTCCGTCTCGGTCTCCTCGGAGAACGTCGTTTCGACGATGCCCGCGCGGCCGACGCCGATGGCGCTGCCGTAGGAAAGCGCGAGCGCCTTCGCATGGCCAGTCGCGTCCTGATGGACGGCGATGAGCGCCGGCGTGCCGCCGCCCTCGACGTAGAGCTCGCGGACGCGATGGCCCGGCGACTTCGGCGCGATCATCGTGACGTCGACGTCCTTGGGCGGTGCGATCGTGCCGAACCGGATGTTGAAGCCGTGCGCGAACATCAGCATCTTGCCGGCCGACAGATTCGGCCCGATCGCCTCGTGGTAGAGCGACGACGCGGCCGTGTCCGGCACGAGGACCATGATCACGTCCGCCCACTTCGTCGCCGCCGCCGGCGTCATGACCTCGAGGCCTTCTTTCTCGGCCGCCGCCTTGGACTTGCTGCCTTCGTGGAGGCCAATGCGAACGGTGACGCCGGAATCGCGGAGGTTCAGCGCATGGGCGTGCCCCTGAGATCCGTAGCCGAGCACGGCTACCTTGCGGGCACGAATGAGAGAGAGGTCAGCGTCGCGGTCGTAGTAGATCGTGGCCATTGGGTCCTCTAGGAAAGGCTTGGGGCTTAAGAGTTAGGCTTAGGGCAGATGTCGGGGTTCGAGGCTCAGGCTAGGGCTAAGGCAGCCGGAGCACAGCGCGACTGCTGCCAGGCCGTAAGCCTTGAGCCCTGAGCCTCGAGCCGACAGGTCTTCAGACGGAGAACGATACGCCGGCGTCGACGGCGTCGGTGGCGCCGGCCGCCTGACGTCGCCGCGCGCGCGGTGGCGCCGCGGGTCATCGCGAGGCATCCGGTCTTGGCGACTTCGAGCACGCCGAAGGGCCGGAGGATCTCGAGCAGGCCGTCGATCTTCTCGTCGGCGCCGGTGATCTCGATGATGAGCGAGTCGGGCGCGACGTCCACGACGCGCGCGCGGAACACGTCCACGAGCTGCATGACCTGGCTGCGCGACTCGGCGCTCGCCGCGACCTTGATGAGCGCCAGGTGCCGGAACACGGTCGGCATGTCGGTGACGTTCACGACGCTGCGGACGTCGACCAGCCGGTACAGGTTCGCTTCGATGCGCGCGGCCGCGCTCGGATTCGCGTCGACGACGAGCGTGATCCGCGAGAGGCCGGGCGTGCCGGCATGACCGACCGTCAGCGACTCGATGTTGAAGCCGCGACGACGGACGAGCGACGCCACGCGCGTCAGCACGCCAGGCTTGTCGGCGACAAGAACGACGAAAGTAATCGACATAAAGATTGCTCCGCTCGTTAAGCTCGAATTCGAAGTTAGAAGTCAGAAGCAACTGAAGAGCTTTCTGACTTCTGCCTTCTAACTTCAAACTTGTCTAAGCATCCGCGCCCGTCTCCGCCAGCGGCGTGGGCCGGCGAATCATCTTGTGGAGATCCGCGCCGGCCGGGACCATCGGGAACACCGAGTCTTCCTGCTCGACCTGGAAGTCGAGCACGACCGTTCCGCCGTGCGCGCGCGCGGCCTGAACGGCCGGCGTGACGTCCTGCCGGCGGGTGATCGCGTGCGACTCGATGCCGTACGCGCCGGCGAGCTTCACGAAGTCCGGGCTGAGCAGCGGCGTCGCGGCGTAGCGGCGCTCGTAGAAGAACTCCTGCCACTGGCGGACCATGCCGAGGTAGCCGTTGTTGATGATCGCGACGTTGACCTTCAGCTGCTCCTGCTGAATCGTCGCCATCTCGCACATCGTCATCTGGAAGCCGCCGTCGCCGACGACCGCCCAGACGTCCGCGTCCGGGCACGCCATCTTGGCGCCGATCGCCGCCGGCAGCGCGAAGCCCATCGTCCCGAGCCCGCCGGACGTGATGAGCGTGCGCGGCAGATCGTGATGGTAGTACTGCGCCTCCCACATCTGGTGCTGGCCGACGTCGGTCACGACGATGGCCTTGCCGTTGGTCGCGCGCCAGAGGTCGTGAATCACGTGCGCCGCGTACAGATGGCCGTCGTCCGGGCATCTTCTGGATGTCTCGGACGGCCGAGTCGCCCTTGAGCGCGTCGATGCGGCCGGTCCAGTCGCCGAGGTCGAGCGTCTCGAGCGCGGGCTGCCAGATGCGGAGCACGTCGCGGACGTCAGCCACGATGCCCACGTCCACCGGCACGTTCTTGCCGATCTCGGCCGGGTCGATGTCCACGTGGATCTTCCGCGCGTTCTGCGCGTACGTCTTCAGGTTGCCCGTCACGCGATCGTCGAAGCGCATGCCGAGCGCGATGAGGAGATCCGCTTCCTGAATCGCGGTGTTGACCCAGGCTTCGCCGTGCATGCCCATCATGCCGAGGTTGAGCGGGTGCGACGCCGGCAGACAGCCGATGCCGAGCAGCGTCATCGCGACCGGGACGCCCGTCTTGTCGACGAACGCGCGGAACTCGTCCGTGGCGTTGCCGAGCATCAGCCCGTGGCCCGCGAGCACGAGCGGCCGGCGCGCCGCGCGGATGAGCTCGAGCGCCTGACGGATGCTCGCTTCGCCGGCGACCGGCGTCGGGCGAATGAAGTCAGAGGAGGGCGCCGCCGCGTCCCAGTCGAACTCGCAGGAGGACTGCTGGGCGTCCTTGGTGATGTCGATGAGCACGGGACCCGGCCGGCCGGACTTGGCGACGAGGAACGCCTCGCGCACGACGGACGCGACTTCGTCGGCGCGCGTGACGAGGTAGTTGTGCTTCGTGATGGGCAGCGTGATGCCCGTGATGTCGGTCTCCTGGAACGCGTCGGAGCCGATGAGGCGGCTGCCGACCTGCCCGGTGATGCAGACGATCGGCGACGAGTCCATCATCGCCGTCGCGATGCCGGTGACCATGTTGGTCGCGCCCGGACCGCTCGTGGCCACGGCCACGCCGACCCGGCCGCTCGCGCGCGCGTACCCGTCGGCCATGTGCGTCGCGCCCTGCTCGTGGCGAACGAGCACGTGCCGCAGCGGGTACTTCAGCATCGCGTCGTACGCCGGAAGGATCGCGCCGCCCGGGTACCCGAACAGGTCGGTCACCCCTTCACGGACGAGACAATCCCAGAGAATCTCCGCACCAGTCAGACGAGGCATATGAACTCCAAAACCCTGTTAACTTCGAACTTAGAAGCCAGAAGTTAGAAGTCAACTGAGCGCTTGTCAGACTTCGTTATCGGCGTCTCCGTCCGTAACTTTCTAACTTCTGGCTTCTTACTTCGAACTTGATCCACTTCTATCCCGTCACCGCGCCCTGCGAGGCCGACGAGACGAGCCGCGCGTACTTCGCGAGCACTCCGCGGGTCGCGCGCGGTGCCGGTGCCTTCCAGGCCTTCAGGCGCCGTGCGACCTCGTCGGCCGCCACCTCGATCTCGATCCGATGGGTGGTCTCATCGATCGTGATCATGTCGCCGTCCTGAACGACGGCAATCGGGCCGCCGGAGGCGGCTTCCGGCGATACGTGACCGACCATGTAGCCGTGGGTCGCGCCCGAGAACCGGCCGTCGGTGATGAGCGCCACACTGTCGCCGAGGCCCGCCCCCATGATCGCCCCCGTGATCGCGAGCATCTCGCGCATGCCGGGCCCGCCTTTCGGCCCTTCGTAACGGATGACGATGACGTCACCTGCCTTGAGGATGCCGGTGCGGACGGCCTCGAACGTGGCTTCTTCACTGTCGAAGACGCGTGCCGGGCCGCGATGGCTGTGCCGCGTGTGACCGGCGACCTTCATCACGGCGCCGTCGGGGGCGAGGCTGCCGCGAAGGATGCACAGGCCACCCGTCGGCGACAGCGGTGACGATACCGGGCGGACGACTTCCTGCCCGGCCGTCTCGGTGCCGTTCGCGGCCTCCTCGGCGATCGTGCGGCCGGTGACCGTGATGGCGTCGCCCTTCAGGACGCCCATCTCGAGGAGGCGGCTGGGCGACGAGCTTCGTGCCGCCGGCCTTGTGCAAGTCGGTCGCGACGAACCGGCCGGCCGGCTTGAGGTCCGCGAGCCAGGGCACCGCCGCGCTGATCGGGTTGAAGAGCTCCAGATCGAGCTCGACACCGGCTTCGCGGGCGATGGCGAGCAGGTGCAGCACGGCGTTGGTCGAGCCGCCCGTGGCGACCACCGACGCAATGGCGTTGTGGAACGCGGCGGGCGTGAGAATCTGCCGCGGCGTGACGCCCCGGCGGACGAGGTCCATGACGAGCTGGCCAGCCGCGCGCGCGACCGCGCCTTTGGCGGCGTCAACGGCCGGGACGTTGTTGCTGCCCATCGGCGAGAGGCCGAGGAACTCGCACACCCCGGACATGGTGTTGGCCGTGAACTGACCGCCGCAGGCTCCGGCGCCCGGACACGCGACGTCCTCGAGGGCGATGAGCTGCTTGGTCGTGATGCGGCCGGCGGCGTGCGCGCCGACGGCCTCGAAGACGTCCTGAATGGTGACGTTCTTCCCGTCGTTGACGCCGGGCGCGATCGAACCGCCGTAGAGCACGAGGCCCGGCACGTTGATCCGGGCGAGCGCCATGGCGGCGCCCGGGAATGGTCTTGTCGCAGCCGACGAGCGCGATGACGCCGTCGAGCTGGTTGCCGTCCACGACCATCTCGATCGAGTCCGCGATGACCTCGCGGCTCACGAGCGACATCCGCATGCCGGACGTCCCCATGGTGATGCCGTCCGAGATCGAGACGGTGTTGAACTCCATGGCCGTGCCGCCGGCCGCCTGGATGCCCTCGCGGACGTGCTGGGCGAGTTCGCGCAGGTGGTAGTTGCAGGGGCCGATTTCGATCCAGGTGTTGGCGATGCCGATGAGGGGTTTGGAGAGTTCCGGATCCTTGAAGCCGACGGCCTTGAGCATGGCCCGCGCGGGCGCCCGGTGGGGACCCTCCACCAATCCAGCGCTCCGGCGGCGCGGTCCCTTTGGCTCTTCCTGCTCACTGCTCATGCGTCGACGACTCTCCCCCTGACCGTATTCGGCTGTGGTTCATCACTTATATCGGGAGGACGTACATTTGACAAATGAATAATGTTTGAATCTGAATTACTTATGTTTATGGACTACGACTTGAGGCTCGGGTCCTGCGGCTTGAGGCCCTCGGGTCTGGCTCGGCCCAAGCGCCCAAGACTCAAGTCCCAAGGCCTGAGCCGAGTGACGCCGGACTCTGCGAGAATGGCTTCCCGTGGAACCTGAAAACAACGACGAAGGCGCCGGCCGCGACCGGCTCGAAGGGCTGCGTCAGGAGCTCGACGCGATCGACTCCGACTTCGTCGACCTGCTCGTGCGGCGCCAGAACGCCGTGAAGCGGGTCGCGGACGTGAAATCGCGGACGGACGCGCCGTTGCGTGACGTGCTGCGGGAGTCGCGGCAGATCGCGCGGCTTGCGGAGCGGGCGCGCGTCGCAGGGACTCGACGATCTGTTCGTCGTCCGGATGTTCCGCGAGCTCATCGACTTCTCGGTCCGCACGCAGGAGCTGCACCTCGGGCCGAGCCATCCGGGCAACGATCCGGCGCGGCCGATCACGGTGGTCTTCCAGGGCGCGGAAGGCGCGTTCAGCCACATCGCCGGCCGGCAGTTCTTCGGACCGCGCACGGCGGACGCGACGTATCGGGGCCTGCCGACGTTCCGCGGCATCCTCGAGGAAGTGCGGTCGGGCGCCGCGGACTACGCGATGCTGCCGATCGAGAACACGACCTCGGGGTCGGTGCACGACGCGTACGACGCGCTGTCGCACACCGATCTCGCGATTGTCGGCGAGGAAGTGCTGCGCATCGAGCTGTGCCTGGTCGGCGTCGAGGACGTGCCGCTGACGAGCCTGCGGCAGATCTACTCGCACCCGCAGGCGATTTCCCAGTGCACGGCGTTTCTGGCGTCGCTTCCGCACGTGACCGTCGAGTCGTTCATCGACACGGCGATGAGCGTCGAGCGGGTCAAGCGCGAGAACGACTCGACGCACGCGGCGATTGCGAGCGCCGAGGCCGCCACGTTGCACGGGCTGCACATTCTCCGCCGCGACATCGCGAACCACCGCGAGAACTACACGCGGTTCCTCGTCGATCGCGCGCGAGGCCGAGCCGTGGGATCCGCGCGTGCCGTGCAAGACGTCCTTCATGTTCGTGACGGCGCACAAACAGGGCGCGCTGCTGTCGTGCCTGAACGTCATCGCCGGACACGGACTCAACCTGACCAAGCTCGAGTCACGCCCGCGCCCCGGCCGGCCGTTCGAATATCTGTTCTACGTGGATGTCGAAGGCAACGTCGCCGACCAGAACGTCCAGCGGGCGATGGACGAGATCTCGGGACTCACGCTGTCGATGAAGATCTTCGGGTCTTATCCGGCGCGGACGAAGAAAGAGTAGCGGTAGTCGTTCCGCGTTCCGCGTTCCCGGTTCCTCGTTCTGGTTCTCGATTGAGAACCAGAACGCGGAACGGCGGAACGTCGGAACCGGGAACGGCGTCGATCAGTATCGATGCAGCGTCGGGTCGATCCTCGCAATCCACTCCAGAATCCCGCCCTTGAGATTCTGAACGCGATCGAAGCCATTTTCTCGTAAGCAGATTCACGGCCTTTGCGCTGCGGACGCCCGACTTGCAGTGCACGATGATGTCCGCGGTCGCCCTGGGCAGCTCGTCCATGCGCTTCGGCAGCTCGCCGAGCGGGATCAGCGTGCTGCCTTCGATGCGCGCGATGTCGTACTCGCGCGGCTCGCGGACGTCGAGCAGGAACACGTCGCCGCTTGTCGAGCCGCTCCTTCAGATCGTCGACCGTCGCTCTCGAGCTCGGGCGCGACCGTGCCCTTGTCGGCCGCCTTCACCGCCGGCGTGATGCCGCAGAACAGCTCGTAGTCGATGAGCTTGGTGACCGTCGGGTTGTCGCCGCACACCGGGCACTCGCGATCCCTCTGCAGCTTCAGCGTGCGGAACTTCATCTGCAGGGCATCGAACAGCAGCAGCCGGCCGATCGAGCGGCTCGCCGACGCCGAATGATGAGCTTGATCGCTTCGGTCGCCTGGATCGTGCCGACGACCCCGGGCAGCACGCCGAGCACGCCGCCTTCGGCGCAGCTCGGCACGAGGCCGGGAGGCGGCGGCTCCGGATAGAGGCAGCGGTAGCACGGGCCGTTCTTCGTGGCGAAGATCGAGACCTGACCGTCGAAGCGGAAGATGCTGCCGTAGACGTTCGGCTTGCCGAGCAGCACGCACGCGTCGTTCACGAGATAGCGCGTGGGGAAGTTGTCCGCGCCGTCGACGATGATGTCGTAGTCGCTTGAAAATCTCGAGCGCGTTCGACGAGTTGAGCGTCGTCTCGTGCGCGACGACCTTGACGTTCGGGATTCAGGCCTTGCAGCCGTTCGGCCGCCGCCTTGCAGCTTCGGCCGGCCGACGTCGCTCGTGCTGTAGAGCACCTGGCGCTGCAGGTTGCTGAAGTCGACGGTGTCGAAGTCGATGAGGCCGAGCGTGCCGACGCCGGCCGCCGCGAGATAGAGCGCCGCCGGCGATCCGAGCCCGCCGGCGCCGACGCACAGCACCTTCGCCGCTCTTGATCTTCCGCTGACCTTCGACGCCGACCTCCGGCATGATCAGGTGCCGGCTGTAGCGCCGCACCTCGTCGCTCGTCAGCTCGGGCAGTGACGGCGCTTCGACAGTGCTCGTTCCGCCGGCGACCGACGGCACGATGCTGACCGTGTCCTTCTCGCCGACCGGCGTCTGTTCCTTTGTTCAGATACCGGATGTCCTCGTCGTTGACGTACACGTTCACGAAGCTGCGGAGCTTGCCTTCGGCCGTGTACAGGTGATGTTTCAGCTCGGCGTGCACGGTGACGAGGTTCTTGAGCACCTCGCCGACGTTCTCGCCGGCGACCTGGACGGTGGCCTGCTGGTCGGTGAACGGACGAAGCGGGGTGGGGATGAACACGGTCGTCGGCATGCGGATGTCCTTCTAGAAAACCGGCCCCGCTCCGTTCGCGCGGGCTCCCTTACGCTCGCATGTGACACGGAGGCGGAACTTCGGATCTTACCCCTGATTAGATACCGCACGGGGCGACGAGGGTCAAAAGCTAGGGCGGCTCAGGGCTCACGGCACAGCCGCGTCGGACCCTCGACCTGACCCCGGAGCCTCGAACTCAACTAGTCCACGAAGATCGCGTGGACGTCCCTGGGCCCATGAACCCCCCGGGCGAGCACGTGTTCGATATCCGCCGTCCGGCTGGGGCCGGTGATCGCGACGAAGTTCGCGCCTTGGGTGACGAGTTCCGGACGGGACGCGATGAGCTCGGGCAGCGACCCGATCAGAGCGCTGCGGCGAACGAGCGCGACGTGAACTGGCGGGAGCAGCGACGCCAGGCGGCCACGCCCGGGACCGGAAGCGAGCACGAGCGAGCCGGTCTGTGCCAGCGCGGCATCGGCACCCGTGAGACCGAGGGAGGCGGACGCCAACTCGCGGCGATGTTGGGCAGACCGCGCGGTGGCGGGTTCCTGGGTGAGGACCGTCAGGCCCGCGGCCGCGAGCGCCGCGCCGATTCCAGGGAGCGGCAAGTGACGCTCATCCCACGCCAGGACCTTCGGCTCGCGATCCGGAATCAGACCGCGAACGATGGCGACGACGTCCGCGACGCCGCGAGCCTCGTGCACTGAGCCACCGAGCGCCGTCAGTTCCCGGGTGAACCGTTCGGCCAGATCCTTCGGGTCGACGGACGGCCGGACGAACTGTCCGGGGTGCCGCAACTCCGCGCCCGGCAGCCGCGCCTGACCGACCGCCGACCGGAGCACGTCCCGCATCCGCGCGCGTTCGTCGGCCGTCATGGCTTCGTTTCGTCCCCTGTCGCTTGGCCCAACGTTCCTGAAACGACGGCCTCTGCCATCGCGGGGAAGTCGCGGCTCTTCGTCCACGCGGACAGGTGGCCGGGCATCTTCCGAATCCATCCGTCAGTTGCCATCGCCCGCGTGGCGCGCGCCGCGAGTCCGCCGGCCCATCGGAAGAGCCGCGGCCGCACACCCACCCACCCCAGAGCCCGCATGCCGTACGTGATCCACCACGGCGACTTGCCCGCGTCGACAGAATCCGCGCGCAGCTTCAGCAGCATGCGCGGGATGTCGATGCGCACCGGGCACACGTCCTTGCACGCGCCGCACAGGCTGCTGGCTTGCGGCAGCTCGTGGAACGCGTCCAGCCCCTCGAGCGCCGGCGTGAGCACCGCGCCGACCGGTCCGGGATAGACGCCGCCGTACGCATGTCCACCAATTTGCTGAAAGACCGGGCACGTGTTCAGGCATGCGCCGCAGCGGATGCAGTAGAGAATCTCGGCGAGCTCCGATCCGAGGACGCGGCTGCGGCCGTTGTCCACCATGACGACGTGGAACTCGTCCGGTCCGTCACCCTCGGCGCCGTCGCCCTCGCGCGGCCGAGGTCCGGTCACGACATTGGTGTACACGGTGAGGTTCTGTCCGGTCGCGCTGCGCGCCAGGACCTGCAGCATCACGCTCAGGTCCTGCACGGTGGGGACGATGCGCTCGATCCCCATCATCGCGACGTGAATGCGCGGCATCGTCGTGCACAACCGGCCGTTGCCCTCGTTCGTGCACGTCGTGATGCTGCCCGTCTCGGCGACGGCGAAGTTCACGCCGCTGATGCCCATGTCCGCGTTGACGAACTCCTCGCGGAGAACGCGCCGCGCGAGCTGCGTCATCGCGGGAATGTCCGCGAGGTCGGCGTCCGTCGCGTTGATCTTCGCGCGGAACAGGTCGGCGACCTGCTGCCGGTTCATGTGGATGATCGGCATCACGATGTGCGACGGCCGATCGTGGGCGAGCTGCACGATGTACTCGCCGAGATCGGTTTCAACGACCCTGACGCCGGCTGACTCGAGGTGATGATTGAGCTCGATCTCCTCGGTCACCATCGACTTCGACTTCACCGCGACCTTGACGCCCTTCGACGTCGCGAGGTCGCGGACGTAGCGCACCGCGTCGGCTGCGGTCGCCGCGTAGTACGCGTGACCGCCGCGCGCTTCGACGTTCGAGACGAACTGATCGAGGTACGTATCGAGCCGCGAGAGCGTGTGAGCGCGGAGGCGCCGCGCGTGGTCACGCCACGCGTCTGAATCGTCGAGGCGGCCGAGTCCCGCCTTTCGGTAGCCGAGAATAGCCGTCGTGACCGTTCTCAGCGTCGTTCGCAGCTGGTCGTCGGCCAGGGCTTCCGCGGTGCGTTGATCGAACGGCTTGAGTTCGACGTTCATGTCGTTCCCGCGCGGCTGGCGAGCACGTCCGCGATGTGGACCACCTGGACGGGGCTGCCACGCCGCCGGAGGCCACCGGCCATGTGCATGCCGCAGCTCACGTCGGTGACCACGACCGTCTCTGCGCCACTCTCCTGGATCGTATCGAGCTTGCGCCCGAGCATCGCCGACGAGACATCCGGCATCTTCACCGAGAACAGGCCGCCGAAGCCGCAGCACACGTCGGCTTCCGCCAACGGACATCGCTCGGCGCGCGCGACGCCGGCGAGCAGGGCCTCGGGCTCATCCTTGGCGCCGAGACCTCGCAGGCCATGGCAACAGGCGTGGTAGGCGACCTTCCTGGGAAAGACGGCGCCGACGTCGGAGACGCCCGCAACGTGCACCAGGAACTGCGTGAACTCGTACGCGCGGTTGTGAATCGCGCGCGCCTTCTCGAGGTAGACGGGATCGTCGCGGAAGATCGCCTCGTACTGGTGGATGACCATGTCACCGCACGAGCCGGATGGGATGACGATCGGGTCGTCCGTCGCGGACAGCAGGTCCAGGGTGTGGCGGCCGAGGGCGCGCGCTTCGTCCAGATACCCGCCGTTGAAGGCCGGCTGGCCGCAGCACGTCTGGCCGGCCGGGCACTCGACCGTGAATCCCAGGCGTTCGAGCACCGCCACGACGGACATCCCGGTGTCCGGGAAGAACCGATCCACGAGACACGTGACCAGGAGTTGAACCCGCGTCGGACGAACGGAAGTCATTCGGCGCCATTATGCGCCGACCGGCTGGCCGTGGTAACGTCCGCCAAAATCAGGAGCGCGCTTCATGACGTCGTCCGACTCTTCGGTTGGTCCATCCACTCCCTCGCATCGTCATTCTCGAGCGCCGCGCGCCGTGTTCGTCGCGATCGCGGTCGCGCTGGTCGCCGTGGTCACGACGGCCGTCGGATCCGCGGCCCGTAGCGACAAGTGGTGGTGGGACAATCTCGGCGGGCCGTCCAGCTCGCAGTTTTCGAACCTCGGCCAGATCACGAAGGCCAACGTCAACCGGCTCGAGGTGGCGTGGTTCTACCCGTACGCGGCCAACCTCTTCAATCCCATCGCGGTCGAGGACGTGATCTACACGCTCGGGCGCAACAACTCACTCATCGCGCTCGACGCCACGACCGGCAAGGAGATCTGGATTCACGAGGGTCTCGCCGGCATCAACGGCCGCGGGATCAACTACTGGCAGAGCGACGACGGCCGCGACAAGCGCCTCCTGTTTTCGATCAACAGCTTCCTCCAGGCGATCGACGCGCGAACCGGCAAGTCGATCATGACGTTCGGCAACAACGGCATCGTCGACCTGCGCACCGGGCTGGCGCGCGCCGAAGGCACGAGCATCACGGTGCAGTCGAACAACCCGGGCAAGGTCTGGAAGAACCTGCTGATTCTCGGATCGGCCCCGGGCGAGGGCTTCATCTCGCCGCCCGGCGACATCCGCGCCTACGACGTCGTCACCGGCCAGAAAGTGTGGCAGTTCTACACCGTCCCGCGGCCCGGCGAGTTCGGCTACGAGACGTGGCCGAAGGACGCGTACAAATACGTCGGCGGCTCGAACAACTGGGGTTCGATGTCGATCGACGAGGAGCGCGGCATCGTCTACATCCCAACCGGATCGGCGACCTACGACTTCTACGGCGCGGACCGGCATGGCGCGAATCTCTTCGCCAACTGCCTCCTGGCGCTCGACACGCGTACCGGCAAGCGTCTCTGGCACTTCCAGACGATTCACCACGACATCTGGGATCTCGACAACGTCTCCGCGCCGCAGCTCGTCACGGTTCGGCACAACGGCCGTCGCGTGGACGTTGTCGCGCATGCCGGCAAGACGGGCTTCCTCTACGTGTTCAATCGCGTGACCGGCGAGCCGATCTGGCCGATCGAAGAACGGCCGGTGCCGCAGACCAACGTGCCTGGCGAGAAGACGTGGCCCACACAGCCGTTTCTGACGAAGCCGGTGCCGTTCGGCCGCCAGACGTTCACGGTGGACGACGTCAATCCGTGGCTGCTGACGCCTGAGGAATACAAGACGGTGCGCGATCGCGTCGCCAAGGCGCACGTGGGGCCCGGGCCCGCAGGGCGGACTGTTCATCCCGACGGTTGTCGGCGAGGACTCGATTTCGATGCCCGGCAACATGGGCGGCTCGAACTGGGGCACGACGGCAGCGAATCCTGCAGAAGGGTCTCGTGTTCGTCCTGAACATGGAGGCGCTGTCGCTCCTCCGTCTCGAAGACGTGAAGTCGCGAGGCACCGCCGCCGGTCGCGCCGGTGGGCCGGCCGTTTCCGTGCAGCAGCAGGGCCTCCAGATCTATCCAGCAGAACTGCCAGGTCTGCCACGGCGCGAACCTTGCAGGGTGCGGCGCCGGGCGTGCCGTCGCTTGTCGGTGTGACCGGGCGGTTGAGCGACGATGCGATTCGCGCCGTCGTGACAGGCGGCCGCGGACTGATGCGGCCGGTGTCCGACATCACGTCGGAGCAGCTGACCGCGGTGATCGCGTATCTTGCCGCGACCAATCCCACCGGCCGCGGCGTCGGCGCGGCTGGTAGCACGCCGGCATTCCCGCCAGGACCCGTCGTGGGCCGCGGCGGTGCGCCGCAGCCCACGCTGCCGCCTCGCTTCCTCGGGCCCTTCTACCCGGGCGTGGGTGGCAATGCCGGCAATCTGCCGTATCCGGCCGAAGTGAACGAATTGCCTGGCGAGCGGTACATGAGCGAGTACGCGGTCATGTCCGCCGCCACGAAGCCGCCGTACACGACGCTGACCGCGTACGACCTCAACACCGGCGAGCTCAAGTGGCAGGTGCCGACCGGCGATCATGCGCCGACGATCGCGGCGGGTGGTCCGACGAATACCGGCGGCCTCGCGCTGCGGACGGGCATCATGCCGACGCGGACAGGCCTCGTGTTCCTCGCAGGCGGTGATGGCAAGCTTCGCGCCTATGACGAGGACACGGGCAAGGTGCTGTGGACCGGCACCTTCGCAGGCTCGTCGCGCGGCGTTCCGGTGATGTACGAATCGCGCGGGCGCCAGTTCCTCGTGATCACGTCGATTCAGGGCGGCGGACTTTTCCCGGGCGCTCCGCCGGCGCCGGGCACCCCGCAGCTTCCCGAAGGCACGCCCATCGGGCACATCGCATTCGCCTTGCCGCGGAGGTAGGACGGGAAAACTGCTCGGGTGAGTTTTCTTTGAGGACTCAAAGAAAACTCACCCGAGCAGTTTTCCGTCCGCTCCTCCGAATAGCGAACGTTTCCAACGGAAGGCGGCGAGGACCGCCAGACCGGCCACCGCGAACGCCAGCCACAAGACCTGTCCCGGCCATCCGAGCGCGACCTCGTAGTCCACGCGCAGTTCCTGCTGACGAGGATCGCGCGTCTGCTTCACGACCGTCACGCCCTCGTCGCTGGGCATCATGGCATTTGCGAGGTAGACGCTTGTCACCATCTCCTGGGGCGCGTGTGTGTTCCGGAGGAGCAACTGATGACGGCCGCCGATGATTGACGGCACCTGGCCAACCGCGGTCAGGCGGATGGTGGCGACCCCGTCATGCATTTCTGCAATCGACGGAACCTCCACTCGCGTCAGGTTCAGGACGACTGGCTGGCTGTCGAGCGTCACCGCGAGATCCGCAAGGACGCGTCGCCCGTACAGCGCGGCCTCGGCCGGCGAGATCGTGCCTTCGCCGTCGCGATCGAGAAGACTGACGGCGGCCGGCGCCACGCTGGCGCCGGGTGTGAGATCGATCTCCAGGGTGATCCGATCGTGATCGAGCGTGACGCGCGACGCCTGAAGGTACTCGTCCAGACGATGCCCGCTGACGACCGACGGGGATCGCCAGGACCACGGCCAGCGCGATGGCGGACCTTCTCACCGCCGCGTGACCTTCGCCGCGTAGTCGTTGGTTGGATCGCGGTAGATCGTGTGGATGTGATCGGTGTTGTTGGCGCCCTGGCCCTGCGGGGCGTACTCGATCAGCACGGTCGGCCCCTGGATCCTGAAGTACGCGCCGCGGCCATTGGTGGTCGGACCGGCCCACGCGAAGTAGGTGTCGGCGAGGCCGGCTTCAACCTCCTTCATCTTCGCCGTGGCGGCTTCCGCACCGAGAATGTCCACCCACTCCCGCACGAGACCCAGGAGCATCGTCCGCTGCGCGGGAGTGAACGCGGCGGCGCGAACGCCTTCGGGTGCGATCATCTTTCCGTCTGTGCCAGGGCCCAGCACCAGGTTCATGACCGTCGCGCCGAGAATTGCCTCTTTCTGCTGTTCCGGGGTCAGCGCGTTGACGAGCGCAAACGCCTTGTCGTTCTCGTCGCCCAACGGGCGGATGGTCCGGCCCGCCATCGTGTACGTCGCGGGCTGCGCGCCGGTGTGCGTCGGCGCGAGCACGTTCGCGTTACCGGCGAGGGTCACGTTGACGGCGAGATGGTGACCGCCGAACTGAATCATCCACGGCGTCGACGTCGATGGTGTGCCGAGGATGCCGAGGTAATACTCCGCCCGGCCGAATCTGATCGCGGCCGTGGCCGCGCGTTTCGGAGCGCTCTCGACTTCGAGCGCCTGATCGGCATCGACGATGGCCATGACCTTCTGAAAACCATCCGGGCTCAGGACCGCGGCGAGGACGGCGAGCGCGGCCTTCTCCTGCGGCGGTGTCATGTCACCGAACTTGACGCCGTTGCGTTCCTTGGCTCCGACCTGCATCGCGATGCCGGTCGGCAGGTTCGACCAGACGACGCGGGTCGTTTCAGTGAGGCCGATGTTGGCCTTGGCGCGCTGAGCCGGGTTGAGCGTCGCGAGAAATGCCTGGACGGCGTCGACGGCGTTCGCGGTCGCGCTGGCGGACGCCGTGGTCTGCGCGGTCGGCGACACGCTGCCGGACCCGAAGGCCAGGACGAAGGCGAGGAGGAGCATCGGGAGTGTCTCATGGCTGGAGGATACTCCAGGGGGCAATCTTTGACGCGATTCTGACGTATTCTCTTGCCCACCCAGGAGGACACGGGGTTGAAGGGAATGCCATCCGCTGGCGTTTGTCGCTGGGCGTTGGGACTCGGGGCCGGCGGCGTGGTCGCAGCATGATTGACCGCGTGGTCAACGAGCGTGGGCGTCGCCTGGCGGAGGTGCCGGTCGGGTTCAAGTGGTTTGCACCCGGTCTGTTCGACGGTTCCATCTGCTTTGGCGGCGAAGAGAGCGCCGGGGCCAGCTTTCTGCGTCAGGACGGCAGCGTCTGGACGACCGACAAGGACGGAATCATCCTGGCCCTGCTGGCGGCGGAAATCACCGCTCGCACCGGCCGGGATCCTGGTGTCCACTATCGGGACCTGACGGCGGCATTCGGTACGCTCCTACTACACACGGATCGATGCCCCGGCCACGACCGACGAGAAGACGCGTTTGCAGAAGCTGTCGCCGGAGGCCGTCAAGGCCGGCCAGATGGCCGGGGAGTCCATCGTCGCTATACTGACCCGCGCCCCAGCGAATGACGAACCGATCGGCGGGTTGAAGATCGTGACGGCGAACGGGTGGTTTGCCGCCCGGCCGTCCGGTACCGAGAACCTTTACAAGATCTATGCGGAGAGCTTCACCAGTCAATCGCACCTGGATGCCATCGTGGACGAAGCCCGACAGATCGTGGCTGGTGCGCTGGGAAGCTGATCAATGATTTACACGTCTCACAAACCCGGGATGCCGGGCGCCGGCCTGGTCCGGAGGAGGGTGCGCGAATGAAGGGGATGATTCTGGCGACTGGCGCGTTGGCACTGGCGGTTGGATTTGGCGTCGGCGCGGTCGCGGCGCAGCAAGCGCCTGCGCAGCCGCAGCCGTTCTTTGTCGGAAACGCGCTCGGGCTTGCCCATCAACCCGGCGGCCGACGGCACGTTCGCGCCGGTCTCGTCGAACGTGAAGGTGTACGGCGCGATCTACTCGGCGGAGAGCTGTTCGTACGACGCGACACGCAATCTCATCGTCGTCCCCAACCGTGGCGTCGGTCAGGCCGTGCAGACCAACAACGCCTGGGTGTCGCTCATCAACCACGACGGCTCGATTCACACCGCGCGGTGGATTGGCGTCCAGAACCCTGGTGACCCGCGCGCGAACCTGAAGCCCGCCCTGGTGCTCAACGAGCCGTTCGGCAGCGACATCGCGCGCGGCATGCTCTACGTCGCGGACCGCGACGGCGGCACCAACCCGAACGATCCGGCCGTGTCGGTCATTCGCTGGTTCGACATGAAGACAGGCGCGCCGGCCGGCGAAATCCGCGTGGACAAGTCCACCGGCTTCAACGACATCGAAGTGGCGGACGACGGGACGATCTACGCCACGCAGACGGGCGTCGGCGGCCAGACTCCCGATCCGACGACGTGGCAGGTTTGGAAGATCACGCCGGCCGGCGTCGCGTCGATCTTCGTGCAGGGCGCGCCGCTCCTGTCAGCCGAACGGCATCGCGCTCGATGCGAAGGGCAACGTCGTCGTGGTCAACATCGGCAACGACGAGGTGCTGACGTTTTCGCCAGACGGCTCAACTGGTCAAGACCGAGCAGCGCGGCTCAGGCCGGCAACGACGGGCTCGTGATCATGAAGGACGGCACGAAATACGTGAGCAGCGTCATGAATGGCGGCGTGTCGCGCATCCGGCCGAACCAGCCGGCGGAGCTGATCGCCCAGAACATCCCGAACGCCGCGTCGATGTGCTACGACGCCGGCGCGAACCAGCTCGTGATTCCGATGAACGCCAACAACGCGCTGGCGTTCGTGAAGTTGAACTAGAACGCGTTTCGGGGTCTGTCCCCGCCTACGAAGTGGGACTGACCCCGAAACGCCGATCGCGGCGGTGCGTCCTAGATGAACGGATCTGCTCCTCGAGATAGTCGACAACACGCTCGAACGGATCGAATCCGAACGTGGCCGCGATAGCTGGGTCGAAGGTTGGAGTTCGCGTTGATGTCGTAGAAGACGCGCCGGCCGTCCAGCGCGTCGAGATATTCGATCCCGCCGACGTCGATCCGTGCCGCGCGAATCAGCCTGAGCCCGGTCTCCACCGCGTCGGACGGGACCTCGGGATACGGGTAGAACTCGACCGGCTTTGTCGTCGTCAATTCCGGAATCTCGCAGACGCCCGCGCTTCCGTCCTCCGGATTGCAGGCGGGTGACGGGCACAGATTGAACGCGCCGTGGCTGACGACGCGCATCGCGTAGAGCAGCTTCCCACCGAGAAACTCCATCCGGATGATGCCGGTAGCCTCGTCGTACGGCACGTACTCCTGCAGGAGCAGCAGGTTGTCTGGGAACCAGATGTCGTCACGCTGCTCGAGCAGGCGTTCGACGTCCTCGAGCGAGTCCGCACGAAAAATGCGCGCGCCGCTTCCACCTTGTTCAGGCTTGACGAGGGCAGGGAAGCCGACCTCCTCAGCACGGTCACGCACGGCGGCCAGCGAGTTGAAGGTCAGGCTTCGGGGGCCGGTCACACCGAGCACGCGCATCAGCGCCGCCTGAGCGGACTTCGACAGCTCGAGCGCGAAGGCATCGGCGCCGTTCAGAACGCGTGCGCCCTTCGTCTCGAGGGTCCGCATGAGCGCGAGGCCGAGCGGCACCGCTCGTGTGTTGCCACGCACGTACGCGCTCGGACTGGCCTGGTTGAAATAGAGAGGCGCCTCGGGGACGTCGCTGTCGAGAAATGCGGCGCTCTTGAGATCGAACACCCCGAAGTTCACGCCCCGGCGGGCGAGCACGGCGAAGAGCGGCTTCTGCCATGCCGGGTGCTCGTGAATGACCACGAGGTCATGCTGGGGACGGGCCACGTCCTCTGCATTTCAACACAGTCAGCTCGCGATGTAGGTTTCGAGCTGACGGATCGTGAAGTCCCGGTCGTCAATCGTCGCTTTGACGAGGTCGCCAATCGACAGAACGCCGATGAGCCTGTCGCCGTCCATGACGGGCAGGTGCCGGATCCGCTTGTCGGTCATCAGCGTCATGCACTCTTCGACCGTGTGCGTGGGACCGACGTACAACACACGGTCGGTCATGATCTCATCGACCGTGATCTCTCTGGACGACTTGTTGTGCAGGATCACTTTCCGGGCGTAGTCGCGCTCCGAGAGGATGCCGACGACCCGGCCGTCGTGGACGACGACCACCGCGCCGATGTCCCGCTCGGCCATCAGTTCCAGCGCGGTGAACACTGAAGCGTCCGGCGCGATGGTCACGACGCCGCCGCTTTTGGAATCCAGCAGTCGCTTCACAGTGTGCATGGCACCTGCTCCAGGAGACCGGGATGTGAATTGAACGTGTACCGGCCACTCTAGCATGGCGCCCCTGAGATTTCGGCCATAATGCGCGCGATCGAGGATCCGACCCCAAGGAGGCCGGTGATGAAGCGCGTCTCACGTCGCGAACTGGGACAACTGGCCGCCGGAATTGCCGCGGCGGGCGCCGTGCCGCTCGAGGCGCAGACATCGGCGCCCACGCCCTCGGGTTACATCGGTCCCCTGACCGGTGTCAGCGCGGACATCGCCAACCGCCGGTTCGATCCGGTGGCATTTACGCGGGACCTCTACGCCGCCGCGCCACGTCGCCTGCGTTTCCAGGCGCAGACGCGTGCGCAGGGCGAGAGTTGGCAAAAGGACTTGCGGTCGAAACTCACCGAGCTCGTGGGCGGATTTCCCGTCGAGCGCGCGCCACTACGGCCGATGACACTCGAGACGCGCGCGTTCGCTGGCTACCGCCGCGAGAAAGTTGTGTTCGACAGCCGCCCCGGTGTCAGCGTGCTCGCGTACGTCCTGATTCCGAACAACGCGACGATGCCATCGCCTGTGGTGATCTGTGTGCCAGGACACGGCCGGGGCGTGGACGACATCGTCGGCATCGACGACCAGGGACGCGACCGAACGGACAAGGCCGGCTACCAGCACGATTTCGCCATACAGGTCGCGGAAGCCGGCATGGCGGCCGTCGCGATCGAGCCGCTCGGGTTCGGCTGCCGGCGCGACGCCATCACGGCCGGCAAGGGACTGGGGACGAGCGCCTGCCAACCGGCGGCCGGCGGCGCGATGCTCGTCGGCGAGACGATGATCGGTTGGCGGGTGTGGGACGTGATGCGGGCCGTCGACTACATCGCGGCGCGCGCGGATTTCGATGCCGCGCGGATCGGACTGATGGGGATTTCGGGCGGCGGCACCGTGACCGTGTTTGGCACCGCGCTCGAGCCACGCATCCGCGCCGCGATGGTCAGCGGCTACCTGAACACGTTCGAGCACAGCATCGGCAGCCTCTCGCACTGCATCGACAACTACGTGCCCGGCATCCTGAACTGGGCCGAGATGTACGACGTCGCCGGCCTCATCGCGCCGCGACCGCTCTTCGTCGAATCCGGTGAGCGCGACAACATCTTTCCGGTTGCCGCCAGCATCGACAGCTTCAATCGGGTCCGCGAGATCTATCGCGTCTTCGGCGCCGCCGAACGCGTGGAACAGGAAGTGTTCGCGGACGAGCACGCGTTCTGGGGCCGGCGCGGCATCCCGTTCCTCGCGCGCCACCTGAACGCCTGACGAACGGTCAGAACATGTAGGCGCCCGAACCCGATTTCGGCGCGATCGGCAGGATATCGAACTGGGCGATGAATGCCTCGATGGCGCCAGGGTTCTGTCGCGCTGAGTCCGCGAACACAAAGCTGGCGAGGTAGGGCAGGACGTCCTCTGAATCGACCTGCCGCACGCACTGCCGGACGGCGGCGGCGGCGACGAACTGCTTGCCAGTCGGCGCCGTGAGCTCCACCGTGTGCTCGGCTCCTGCCTGAAACATCTGCGGTGATTCGATCGCGAAGCCACCAGCGCTGATGTCGCGCAGGATGACGAGCACGTCCACCTGAACGACCCTGCCGTGCAGGTCGCCAAAAATACGGATTCGTGACGACTGGCGGCGTTCGATACGTGGCTTCAAATTCGACACCCGTGTCCTAGGGGCAAGGGTCGTGCCGGGAGAAGTTGCCGTGACCAGCGGCTCGCCAGGCGTCGACCATGCCTGTTTTCCGCATTCGTGCGCCAAAGAAGTCGCCGGAGGCCCGATTTCTGATACCGCGTTATTTGAGAAAAAGTGCGTAGGCCGCGTTCGCGCGCTCCCGCTGGTAAGGGTATCGGAGCGAACCGAGAAACGCTTCAAACGACGGTTCGTCCCCCGGAGGCACTTCGAACCCGGCGAGTACCCGTCCGAAGTCCGCGCCGTGATTCCGATAATGGAACAGGCTGATATTCCAACGGCCTCCGAGTTGATCGAGAAACGCCAGCAACGCGCCGGGGCGCTCGGGAAACTCGAACCGGCACAACTGCTCGTGCTCGACGTCCGCGCTGTGCCCGCCGACCATGTGCCGAACGTGGAGCTTGGCCAGCTCGTTGTCGCTCAGGTCCACGGCCTCGTATCCGCCTCGGGTCAGCGTGTCGCTGAGACCCGTGGCATCCGCCTTCGAGTCGGTCGCAATCCCGACGAAGATGTGCGCGGCCTGGCGTCCGCTCAGGCGGTAGTTGAACTCGGTGACCACTCGCCGGCCGATCGCGCCGCAGAACTCACGGAACGCGCCGCGTCGCTCTGGGATGGTGACGGCGAACAGCGCCTCCCGTGCTTCGCCCATGTCGGCGCGTTCGGCGACGAAGCGCAGCCGGTCGAAGTTCATGTTTGCGCCGCTCAGAATCGCGGCCAGCCGCGTGCCCGTCGTGCCGGTTCGCTCGACCCACCGGGTAAGACCGGCGACGCCCAGCGCGCCGGCCGGTTCGAGAATGGATCGGGTGTCGTCGAAGACGTCCTTGATGGCCGCGCAGATTTCGTCGTTCGACACGCGCACCACCTCGTCGACGCACGCTCGCGCCAGAGCGAACGTCAGCTCGCCCACCTCACGGACCGCCACGCCGTCGGCGAAGATGCCGACGTGTTCCAGCGCGACGCGCCTGCCCGCCTCGAGCGATCGATACATCGCGTCGGCTTCGTACGGTTCGACGCCAATCACCTTGACGTCCGGCCGAATCGCCTTCACGTAGCTTCCGATGCCGGCGATGAGTCCGCCCCCGCCGACCGGCACGAAGATCGCTGAGACGTCACCCAGGCGATGACGCAGCACCTCGGTCGCAATCGTGCCCTGCCCGGCGATGACGAGCGGATCGTCAAACGGATGCACGAACACACGGCCGGTCTCGGCGGCGATGTCGTCCGCGCGCACCTTGGCGTCGGCGTACGTGTCGCCCGCGAGCACCACGGTCGCGGCCATGTCGCGGACGGCCTGCACCTTGATCTCCGGCGTGGTCTCGGGCATCACAATCGTGGCGTTGATGCCGAGATGGCGTGCGGCGTAGGCGACGCCCTGCGCGTGGTTGCCGGCGCTGGCGCTGACGACGCCACGCTGGCGCTCTGGTTCAGTCAGGTGCGCCATCCGGTTGTAGGCGCCCCGAAGCTTGAAACTGAAGACGCGCTGCAGATCCTCGCGCTTGAGCACGACCTCATGGCCGAGGCGTCGCGACAGCCTTGGCGCCAGCTCGAGCGGAGTCTCGATGGCGACGTCGTAGACGCGGCTCGTGAGAATCAGGCGGACGAGATCGCTGCGCTCCATTTGCTATTGATTATTGGTTATTGGCTATTGCATTGGTTATTGGGTTATTTGCGATTGGGGGTCCGGCTTGTGCGATGAAGCCATCGTGGGACTGTACGAGCGCCACGCGCGGGAGTTCGACCGGGACCGCGGCCGTTCATTGCAGGAACGGGCCTGGCTCGACAAATTCCTCGGGTTCGTCCGGCCGTCGGGAACCGTCCTCGACCTCGGTTGCGGCATGGCGGAGCCGATCGCCCGGTACATCATCGAAGCCGGTTTCTCAGTCGTCGGCATCGATTCATCGCCGTCGCTCATCGACATGTGCCGTGCGCGGTTTCCGCAGTCGGAGTGGCACGTCGCCGACATGCGAACGCTGACGCTTGGCCGGCGATTCGACGGCATCCTCGCGTGGGACAGCTTCTTCCACCTGAACAGGCGCGACCAGCGCGCCATGTTCGATCGATTCGTACTGCACGCCGCGCCGGGTGCCGCGTTGATGTTCACGAGCGGTCGATCCGACGGCGAGTCGATCGGCGAGTATTGCGGCGAGCCGCTGTATCACTCGAGCCTGGAGCCTCAGGCGTATCGCGACCTGCTGGAAGCCACAGGATGTGCTGTTCGGTATCACGTCGCCGATGATCCCGAATGCGGCGAACATACCGTGTGGGTGGCGACGTATGACAGGGCCTAGCGAAAGCCGAGCGACCGACATGCAATTGGTCTGGCCGTCCCGTGAATATCTCGTGAGCTATATCGACGCGCTCGAACGCGGATGGTCGCCCGACAACGTGCGTGGTCTCGCCGCGACGCGCGAGGAGTTGGACGCGATCGCCGCCGACGCGGACAGGTTTCTCGCGAGCCTGGTCGATCGCGACGCAAAGGCCGGTCCGATCACACTGCTCGACGGGTCGACCGTGCCACGGCTGCCTGGCTACCGGCGATGGATGTGGGACGGAGACTTCTGCGGGAGCACCAGCCTCCGCTGGCAGAAAGGTTCGGAGGAGCTCCCGCCACACTGCCTCGGCCACATCGGCTACGCGGTCGTTCCCTGGAAACAGCGGCGCGGCTATGCCACACGTGCGCTGAAGCTCGTCCTCGAGGACGCGCGGGCCGAAGGGCTTCGGTACGTGGACATCGTGACCGGACCGGACAACCCGGCGTCGCAGCGCGTCATCGAGCGGAATGGAGGTGTGCTGGTCGAGGAGTTCGTCACCCTGCCATCCCTTGGGAACAAATCGCAGCTTCGGTATCGGGTGCACCTCGCCGGCGGTTGACCCTGCAAGATTTCGCGCCTCCTCCGTTCTAAGCGGCAGGAGGACGTATGAACCACCGTTTCGCCCGTCTGATGCTCGTCTGTTTCCTCGTGACTGTCAGCCTGCCTGTTGGGATGTCCGCCGATTCACGCCGCCACATCCCCGGCAACGTCGAGATCATCGTCAATGGTGTCGCCCAGCCCCGTTTCGAGCGCAACGGCCGCCTGTACGTCGAAGCGCTCAAGGGGCGGGAGTACGCCATCCGTCTCCGCAATCCGTATCCGGTTCGGGTGGCCGTGGCGCTCTCAGTCGATGGGCTGAACACCATCGACGCACGCGAGACGACCGCGGCTGGCGCCCGCAAGTGGGTTCTCGATCCGTACCAGATCGTCACGATCAGCGGATGGCAGACCAGCCAGACGGAAGCACGCCGCTTCGAGTTCACGACCGAGGCTCGTTCGTACGGCCAGGCGCTTGGCAAGACCGAGAATCTGGGCGTGATCTCCGCGGTCTTCTTCAGGGAACGTGCCGCCGCCGTCAGCCGCGACACGAACGAGTCGGTGGACCGTCGTGCCGGCGCACGCCAGGCTCCCGCAGCGCCGGCCCCGCAGGCGTCGGCACGAGCAGAAGAGCCGTCCGCGGCCGCCGAGAAGAGCCGCGCCGACGAATACGCGGCCACCGGTATGGGGCGCCCGACCGATCACGTCGTCACGCGCGTGTGGCTGGACCTCGAGAGCACTCCCGCGCAGACCGTGAACATCCGTTACGAATTCCGGCCGCAGCTGGTGAGGCTCGGAATACTCCCCGTTCGCACTGAGGATCCGCTGGGACGTCGTGAGCGTGCACAAGGCTTCGACGACAGCTTCGCGCCGGTGCCGCTGAGTGAGCGGTGAGCGCTACCTGGTCGCGAGCGAGTAGATGTCGTTCAGGATTCCTGCCGCCGTCACCGCCGCACCTGCACCGGGGCCGCTCACGACGAGCGGCTCGGTGCGGTAGCGGTGTGTGGTGAACGCGACGAGGTTGCGCGTGCCCTGCAGCGCGCCGATTGGGCTGTCGACGGCCACGGCGACGAGTTTCGCTGACACGCTCTTCGGTGTGGCCGCGACGACGTAGCGCAGCACGTGTCCGCGCGCCGCTTCCTGCTTGACGCGCGCCGCCCAGTCGGCGTCCACACTGGGCAGCGCCTTCATGAAGTCGGCGAGCGACAGCCTGGCGAGCGCGGCCGGGACGAGATTTTCGGGTGTCGGCGCGGCGCCGCGATAGCCCATCAGGCGCGCGAGAATCAGGACCTTGCGCGCGGCGTCCCGGCCGTTCAGATCGTCGCGCGGATCGGGCTCCGCGTAGCCCTTCTCGACGGCTTCCCGCACGGCCTCCGAGAACGGCCGGCCGGCCGAGACCGCGGACACCACGTACATCAGCGTGCCACTCACCGCACCCTCGATCTGCAGCACGCGGTCGCCCGTTTCCACGAGCTTTTGGTACGTGTCGATGATGGGGAGGCCCGCGCCAACGGTCGCCTCGTACTTGATACGGCGGCCAGCCGCCGAGGCCGCAGCCATCAGTGCCGCATAACCATCGCGCGATCCGGCGACGGGTTTCTTGTTGGCCAGGACGACGTCGAAACCCTGGCCCAGCGCGGCGATGAGAAGCGGCGTCGTCTCGTCGCTCGTCACGTCCACCACGACCGGATGCGAAACGGCGTGGTCCGCCATGAACTTGAGCGCCTCGGCCGCGGAGGCCTTGGTACCGCCCAACGACGCGACCAAGGCGCCGCCGTCCTTCTCGCGCGCCAGCTCGAGAAGACGACGATCCGACAGGCCGCGTTGATCGAAGACGTACCCGGAGCGATCGAGTACCCCAACGACGCGCACAGGCGGTCCGCCGGACGAAGCCGCAATCTGATCCGCGAGCGCGCGCCCGACGCGCCCGAATCCGAGGAACACGACGTCGGTGTACGGCGTCGCCAGCGGACGGCCGCCGCCGATCTTCGAGAGCTGAAAGACGGCGTGCACGCGTCGCACGGCCTCGGGCACGTCAGGCTCGCGGACGACGAAGGAGATGTTGCGCTCGGAGGAGCCCTGCGCGATCGCGACGACGTTGACGCCGGCTGTGGCGAGCGACGAGAACACACGCGCCGCCACGCCGGGCGTGCCGACCATGCCGTCGCCGACGACGGCGACGACCGCCATGCCTGGACGTGACGTGACGTTGTCGATCAGGCCGCTGGCCAGCTCGCCCTGGAACGCGCGCTTGACTGCGCGCACCGCGCGATCGGCTTCCGGCTCCGGCAGCGTGAACCCAATCGAGCTCTCTGAAGAGGCCTGGAAAATCGTGGACACGGACAGACGCTCCGCGTCGACCGCCACGAACGTCCGGGCGGCAATGCCGTGCACGCCGGCCATGCCTTTGCCCGCCACGGTGACGACGGCCTGGCCGCGGATGATTGCGAGCGCCTTGACCGGATGGGTCCGGTCCGACCGGCGAGCAGAGACCTCCGTCCCCGGCTGATCGAGATCGACGAATGACCGCACGCGCAGCACGATGCGAGTGCCCGCGATCGGGATGAGTGCGCGGGGATGCAGCACCTTGGCGCCGTAGTGCGCGACCTCTGCCGCCTCGCGATGGTGGAGCTGCGGGATCAATCGAGCGTCCGTGACCAAACGCGGATCCGCGGTCAGAATGCCCGGCACGTCTTTCCAGAGCACCGCGGTCGCGGCGCCGAGCGCGCGCGCGAGGAGTGTCGCCGTGAGATCCGAGCCGCCGCGCCCCAGGGTCGTCACGCTGCCGTCCGGTCCGTGCCCGATGAATCCGGGAACGACCGGCGTCTGGCGACGGGCGAGGAGCGGCTTGAGCGAGCGTCGTGCGCGGCGAGTCGTGCCCTCGAGGTTGGGAGCGGCGCCGCCGTGATGACCGTCGGTTTCGACAACGTCGGCGGCGTCCACGAACGTCGCCTGGCGGCCGGCTTCCGTCACGGCCGCCGCGAGCACCGCGGCCGACACGCGCTCGCCGCGCGAGACCAGCACGTCGCTCGTGCGCGGCTCGAGATGGCCGAGCACGCCAACCGCGATCGTCAGGTCCTTGTATTCGCGCGCCGCCGCGTCGATGAGCGCCAGCAACTGCCGCCGGCGCGCGCCGTTCGAGACCAGCTCGTGCGCAACCGCACGGTGACGCTTCAGGAACTCCGCGGCCGCGTGGGCCGCCGCTTTGGCGTGTCCGGCTGCCGCGCGCGTTGCGCCGTCGAGGAGAAGGTCCGTCACGCCGCCGAGCGCCGAGGCCACGATGACGACCGGCCCTGGCGCCGAGGCGATCAGATCGGCCGCCTTGCGAATGGCCGCAGCATCGGCGAGCGACGCGCCGCCGAATTTCCAGACTTCGAGTTCCGCCTTCGCGCCTTCGGCGCTTCGGCGGGCAAGCCCGCTCTTCGAGCCGCGGCTTCGGCGCGACAGGCGGGCTCATCGCTTGGAGGCCGTGGCGGCCAGGGTCAGGTCATCGACGGTGCGCCGCACTTTGTCGTAGTCGTTGGGCAACTCGATCGGAGGGTTCGCGAACTTGCCGCGACGCGCAGGATCCGGTGGAGTGGTACGCGACCTTGAAGTCCGTGAACTTCAGGCCGTTCGCGGTCGAGATCACGATGACGCAATCGGTGCGCTTGACCTCGCCTCGGGCGATGAGCTTCTCGAGCGCCGCCAGCGCCACGCCCGTATGCGGGCAGTTGAACAGCCCCGTCAGGTCCGCGCGGGCCGCCGCATCCTGAAGCTCCATCTCGGTCGCCTGCTCGACGATGCCGTCGTATTTCTGGAGCGTACGGATCGCCTTGCGGATCGACACCGGATTGCCGATGCGAATCGCCGAGGCAATCGTCGGTCCGGCCGTCATCGGTTCGAACTGCCAGTTGTTCTTGTAGGCGCGGTACAGCGGATTGGCCGCGGCCGCCTGGGCGACGACGATCCGCGGGCGCTTCTTGATGACGCCGAGCTCCAGCATCATGTCGAACCCGGCGCCGAGCGCGCTCACGTTGCCGAGGTTGCCGCCCGGAATCACGATGAGATCGGGAACCTTCCAGTCGAACTGCTGCACGATCTCGACCGAGATCGTTTTCTGACCCTCGATGCGCAGGCTGTTCATCGAGTTCGCGAGGTAGACGCCTTCTTCCTGGGCCAGGCGTGTGACCATCGCCATGCAGCCGTCGAAGTCCGTGTCGACCGCGAGCACGCGCGCGCCGTTGGCAATCGGCTGTAGGAGCTGTGCCAGCGTCACCAGGCCTCTCGGCAGGATCACGACGGCCGGAACGCCCGCGGCTGCGGCATACGCGGCGAGCGCCGCGGACGTGTCGCCCGTGGACGCGCAGGCGACGGCGCGAATCCCGCTGCCGTCGGCAATCATCTGCTTCACGACCGAGACGAGCACGGTCATGCCGAGGTCCTTGAACGACGCGGTGTGCGAGTTGCCGCACATCTTGACCCAGAGATCTTCGAGCCCGTACTGCTGGCCGAGCCGCTCGGCCCAGAACATGTTCGTGCCGCCTTCGTCCATCGACACGACGTTCTCGTTGCGAAGCTCGGGACAGACCCATTCCTTCTTGCCCCACACGCCCGAGCCGTACGGCCACGACGTGCGCTTGTAGCGCTCTTCGAAGAGCCGCATCCACTCAACGGGCGTGCGCTGGGCGAGCGCGGCCATGTCGTGATCGACGCGCAGCAGGTCGCCACACGTCGGGCAGTGATAGATCGGCCGCCAGATCGGATATTCGCCGGCGCAACCGGCCGAGCACCGGAAAACCGCGCGGTAGGCGCTCATTGCGAAACGGCCGGTATCGCGCTCGGCGCGACAGCCGCCTCGAAGTCAGCCAGGGAGCGACCGATGTGGATCGGCTGCACGCCCTTGCCGTTGAGCAACTCGATCGTCTTGTAGCCGTTGCCGGTGATGCAGATCACGATCGACTCGTCGCGCGGAATCGCGCCGCGCTCGATGAGCAGCTTGGTCGCCCAGACGGTCACGCCACCGGCACCCTCGGTGAAGATGCCTTCGGTCTCCGCCAGGAGTTGAATGCCCTTCACGATGTCGTCTTCCTCGACTTTCGCGCCGGCGCCGCCCGTTGACCGCACCGCACGAAGGACCTGGAAGCCGTCAGCCGGGTTGCCGATGGCAATCGACTTGGCGACCGTCTTCGGCTTCACGGGCTCGGGGAACTCGAGATCGGCCTCGAGCGCGTCCACGACCGGCGCGCAACCGGCGGCCTGCGCCATGTGAATCGCCGGCAGGTCGTGGTCCAGCAGGCCGATCAGGCGCATCTCGTCGAATCCTTTCAAGATGCGCGGCAGCAGCGTGCCGCCGGCAACCGGCGAGACGACGTGGCGGGGAAATGCCCAGCCGAGCTGCTCGGTGATCTCGAACGCGTACGTCTTGGCGCCTTCCGCGTAGTACGCGCGCAAGTTGATATTCGCGAAACCCCAGCCGTACCTGATCGGCCACCTGCGTGCACAACCGGTTCACATCGTCGTAGTTGCCGCGCACGGAGATGACGCGCGGGTTGTACACGCTCGCGCCGGCCACCTTGCCCGCCTCGAGATCGTCAGGAATGAACACCGAGCACGCAAGCCCGAGGCGCGCGGCGTGCGCCGCGACGCTGCCAGCGAGGTTGCCCGTGGACGCGCACGCGAACGTGTTGAAGCCAAGCTCGACGGCGCGCGTGGCCGCCACGGACACGACGCGATCCTTGTACGAGCACGTCGGGTGGTTGACCGAGTCGTCCTTCACGTAGAGCTCGCGAACGCCGAGCCGTGCGGCCAGACGGTCCGCCTTCACGAGCGGCGTGAATCCGGAATGCAGGCCCGTGCGCGGCTCGCCCTCGATTGGCAGGAGCTCGCGGTAGCGCCAGAGATTCTTGGGCCGCTTCTCGATCATCTCGCGCGTCACCGTGCCGGCAATGGCCGCGTAGTCGAACGCGACCTCGAGCGGGCCGAGACACTTCGTGCAGACCCAGAGGGCGCCGGCAGGGTACTCGGTCTGGCAGAGGTGGCAGCGGAGACGGAAGTTCATTGGTGTCCTGTCAGAAACCGAGTTTCTTGGTAGTTGTCGCGCCTCAGTCTATGAAACCCGGTGTCATGCTGGTTGATGTGCCGACAGCGTTCTGATCGTATACGCGACGCCCAGCCGCTTGTAGATGTCCGCCAGGAGGGCGGCCGCTTCGGGGTGACGGTCCGCCGCGAGGATCGCAATCGTCGGGCCCGAACCGCTCAGACACACGCCGAGCACCGACGGGTGGTCGAGGGCCAGAGCTTCGGGTAGTCCAGGCACGAAGGCCTGGCGCGTCGGCTGGTGCCACCGATCCCCGAGCGCCTCGCGAAGGTCGCCGAATTGCCCGGTATCCAGCGCCCGGACGAGCAGGAGCGCCCGTTGAAGGTTGAAGACCGCATCGCGGAGCGCCACCGTCTGCGGCAGGATCTTCCGGGCTGCCGCGGTTTCGAGCTGCGCCTCAGGCGTTCCGACGACGAGCCTGAGGGCGTCTGGCCAGCGCCAGGCGCGAGCTTCAACCCGGCCGTCACCGAACTGACAGCTCAGCGCCAGGCCCCCAAGCAGGGCAGCCGACGCGTTGTCGGGATGCCCCTCGATCTCGGTCGCCAGCCCAAGCAGCTCCGACGTCTGCCGCGGCGCTGTGAACGTCTCGTGAAGTCGCAGTCCGGCGACCGTGGCCGCGGCGCTACTGCCGAGCCCCGCACGCATCGGGATGTCGGTGCGGACTTCGACGACCAGCCCCGGCGTCGTGCCGCCAAAGCGCTCCGCGGCGAGCCGGAACGCGCGCTCGATCCGGTTCTCGCCCACGAGGGGCGGGCCGCCCACGAACGTGAACTGAAGCTGCCCGGGCGCGCCCGGCCGGACGTCGACGACGTCCAGCGTGAGATAGAGCTGGACCGCCACCGAGAGGGCGTCGAAACCGGGTCCGAGGTTGGCAACCGACCCCGGCACGGCAATCTGCCGCAAGGGGCCGCTCGTTGATGTGGAGCGAACCCCTCCGGGGTCGCTCAGTGGCGAGGAGCGAGCCATGGCGAAACACTTAGTTTATGCCAAGGCTTAGGGCTGAACGGCTTAGGACCTACGGCCAGGCTGTCCGAACGCCGGGCGGTCTGTCCCTGCTTACGAAGTGGGACGCCGACGCGGGGTCTGTCCCCGCTTACGAAGTGGGACGCCGGCGGGGTCTGACCCCGCTCTGCTGAGGCTGTGGACTGGCCTCGCGTGGGACTGCTGCGGCGGCTGGCTGGCTGCGGTACGGCGCCAGCACGGTGCCCAGATCCCGCCGCACGAACGCCACGAGCGATCCTTCGCGATGCACCGCCCAGTTCAACACCGATCCGTTGATCGTCGCGTGGACGGCAGCGGCCAGTCGGCTGGCGTCACAGCGGACCAACTCGCCCGCGGCGACCGCATCGCGGATGAGCGCTCTGATGCCCGCGCGCATTCCGGCGGAGGCTGCGAGCGCATGGCGATGGAACTCGTCGTCCTTGAGGTCGACCTGGAAGAACACCAGGTTGTTGGCGATGGCCTCGGGCGTGGTGCCCATCAGCGGTCATGCATTCGGCGAGGCCGAGCAAAGCGTCGATCGGCCGACGATGGCGGGCCCGGAGGCCTGGGAAGATGTACTGGCCGCCGCCGGCCGCGTCGGCGGCCGCGGCCAGCAGGAGCGCTCGCTTCGACCCGAACCGCTGCACGATCGCCGCCGGCGACACGCCCGGCGTCCTTCGCGACGTCGGCCAGCGTCAGTCGGGCAGGGCCCAGTCGAGCGATGGCGCGGAACGCCGCCATCAGGATGTCCTGGTCGCTGGCGCTGTCGCGGTCGCGGGCTCATCGGCCGGTGATTATAAACGGCCATTCACAATCACGTTGATTATGAATGGCTATTCAGTTATCGTCGTCGCCCATCGGAGGCAGACATGCGACGCATACGCTACGGCGTGGCGATGAGCCTCGACGGCTACATCGCCGGACCCAACGGCGAAGCCGACTGGATCGTGATGGATCCGGACGTTCGATTTCGCTGCGATGTGGCTCAGTTCGACACGCTCCTCATGGGCCGGCGAACCTACGAGGTCGCGAGCGACCGGCGGGCCAGGCGGCGACTCGACAGGCATGACCGTCGTCGTGGCCTCGCGGACGCTGCGGCCCGCCGACCATCCAGGCATCGACGATCGTCGCCGACGACCTCGAGTCACGTGTCCGCGCGCTGCGAGACGGGATCCGGCAAAGACATCTGGCTGTTTGGCGGCGGCGGATCTCTTGTCGCAGCCTTCTCGATCTGGTCTCGTGGACACGGTCGAAGTGGGCATCATGCCCGTCCTGCTCGGTAAGGGCATGCCCGCTCGTGCAGCCGCTGTCCGCAAACGCCAAGCTCAAGCTCACTGGTCACCACGTCTACTCCGAAGAGCGGCGTCGTCGGGCTTGAATACGACGTGGTGCGGAAGAGGCTCGACGGCGCAAGGCTCAGCGGCGGCTTGGGGCTTGAGGCTTTGGGGCTTGAGGCGGCGGTCGTCCCGTATGATGACCGCAACCGATCCGGAAGCCTCCCTAGGAGATCCCAATGAAGCTGGTTCTCGCTGCGGTCATTGCGCTCGTCACGCTCCAGGCCTATCCGCCGCCGTTTCCGCGCGAGGGCGTCACGAAAGTCCTCGACAACGCGCGTGTCGTGGCCTGGCGCGTGGATTGGACCAAGGGTCGACCGACCGCGATGCACGAGCACAAACTGGACCTCGTGGGCGTCGTGCTCGAGAGCGGTCAAACCAGGGTCACGGTTCCCGGCGGCACGGTCACGGTCGGTCCACAGACCGCGCGCGGTGCGGCCACATTTCAGGCTCGGGGCGTGACGCACATTGAGGAGGCGATGCTCGACAACGCGCGCAATCTGACGGTGGAACTCAAGGACGAGAAGGTTCCCGCGCGGACGCCGAACACGTCAGCGCCGGAGGGATTTCCAAGGGAAGGCGCGAAGCTCATTGTCGAAAACGAGCGAGTCGCCGTGTGGGACTACACGTATGTCCCCGGGCGCATCGTCCCTCTCCACATTCACAACCGCGATGCCGTCGTCGTACCCGTCGACGCGGGCGAGCTTCGCGTGAAGTTCAGGAACGGCGAGACGCGCATCACGAAGCTCGTGCCTGGCGAGGCGCTGTTCTTCTCCGGCGCTGACGCGCATACCGAGGAAGTGAGCAGTCGGCACGCCAAGAGTGATTGCGATCGAGTTGAAGTGAACGACTTCTAACTTCTGGCTCTCACTTCTGACTTCTGAGCCTTGCTACAGTTTTCCCTGATTCGCGCGGCCGACGAATCCTTCGAGCGTCACGACGTCCACCCTGTCTGAGTTGACGAGGAACGGCTTCAGGCCGCCGGACGTGTAGAAACTCCGAAGCGTCCAGCCTTCTCCGCCGAGCACGAGATACGCCTTCTCGTGCTGTCCGGCCTGAAGCGCCTCGAGCAGGCAGATGACCTCGAACGGGACCTTCTGCTCCGCCGTTCCTGACACCTGCTGCCACTTGAGCGAGATGAGAATCTTCCGCCCGTCCTTCTCGGCGATGGCGTCGACGACGTGTTTGCCGAGGCCGAGGCGCTGGCCGAGGTGGACCTGGGTTTCGTACGCGTATCCGCCCTGCTGGAGCGCAGGGAGGATCATCCGCTCCAACACGCCGCCCGTGCGGGTGCTGCCTGGACTCATACGGGAAGGTTCCGGATTGCCAGAACCTCAATCGCCGGTCTCCGGTCGCCGGTGCAGCTGATCTTTCTTGGGGCTTCGAACGTTTTCAGACTGAAACCCGAGCCGCTTGTACTCGTCTTTGATTCGCCGCGTCGCCTGATTCGACAGGATCACCGGCCCTTTGTGCTTCGAGAGCCACTCGGCCGCGGCCACCTGGTCGTCCCACGTGAAGCCGTCCTTCGAATACTTCGTGAACTCGACGTCGTACGGCGGGTCGGCGTAGACGAAGTCGGTCGGCTCGAGGGGGACGTCCTTGAAATGCGTGTTCGTGAACGTCCAGTCGGCGAACGCGGCCTTGTACTCCGTGAAATCGTCTTGTAGTTGATTCTCGGGTGACGGCCGAACGGCACGTTGAACGCGCCACTGCGATTGAAGCGGCAGAGTCCGTTGTACCCGGTCCGATTGAGGTAGTAGAAAAGACCCGCCGCCTCAGCCGTGTCGGCCTTTCCCTTCTTCAGCAGGGCGTTGAAGCGAGTTCGCGCCCTGTAGTACGCCGTCTCGCTGTGGACGAACTTCTGTTCCACCACGAAACCCTTCTTGAGCCACGCGTAGAAATTGATCACGTGGGGATTGATGTCGTTCAGCAGCGCCCGCTTCGGCATCAGCCCCAGCGTGACCGCGAGGCCGCCCGCAAAGGGCTCGACCAGACGACGGTCACCGGCCGCCAGCCAGTACGGCAGAACGTGCTGGACCTGCCAGCGCTTGCCGCCGGCCCACTTGAGAGGCGGCGGAACGGGCTCAGCGGTCTGACCTTCCGGCTCGACCTTCTCAATCTTCAGCGCTGCGCCCCTCACGATGCGGCCAATCTACCATGCGGGGTCTGACGTGGTGGGTCAGCTGGGAAGCTCTAGAATGTAGGAAGTTAGAAGTTAGAAGATTGCGCCCACGAACTGCACTTCTGACTTCTAGCTTCTCATGTCCTACTTGTCTAAATGTGGACCATGGCCCGCGGATGGGAAAGCAAATCCGTCGAGAGTCAGCAAGCCGAGGCTGAGACGCGCCGTGATGCGTCGAACGCCCGCCCGCTGACCGACGCCGAACGCGAACGCGAAGCCAAGCGGTTGAAGCTGGGATTGTCGCGCGCGCGTGTCCTTCAGGACCTCCAGATCGCCTGTCACCCCAACCACCGCGCGATGCTCGAGCAGTCCCTCGCGTTCATCGACGCCGAGCTCGAGGCCCTGGACCGTTCGTCGTGACGGGCGCAACCGCCGCGCGTGCCGTTTGACGAGGTCAACGGGCAGCCGATGGCTGCCGAACGAACTGGTGACTCCCTCATGAGACAACTCATCGACTCCATCCGCAGCGAATACGGGCGATACAAGCAATTGGCCGAGGACGCCATGGCGCAACTCGAAGAGGAGAGCCTCGCGGCGCCAGGCCCGAACGACGGCAACTCGATCGCCACCATCTGCTGGCACATGTCCGGAAACCTTGCGTCGCGTTTCACCGACTTCCTGACGTCGGACGGCGAGAAGCCGTGGCGGCGCCGTGAGGAGGAGTTCTACGCGCGCCACGTCACGCGCGCCGAGCTCCTCGCAAAATGGGCGCAGGGGTGGGACGTGCTCTTCCATGCCCTTGCTGATCTCAACGACGCGGACCTTGGTCGAACCGTGACCATTCGGCAGCAGCCGCTCCGTGTGCATGAAGCCCTGCATCGGTCGCTCGCGCATACGAGCTACCACGTCGGACAAATCGTCTATCTCGCCAAAGCCATGCGAGGGAAGGACTGGCGGTATCTGAGCATTCCTCCCGGCCAGTCGGCCGCTTACAATGCAGCGCCAGACAAGGAACGACCCAAATAGCCGACGCGCGCGTCTCGCGGTCGTGGGCGATATCCTAGGCGAGAGGTTCTGGACGTGACACTCATGAGTATTCGTCGCGTGGTTCTGATGACGGGCGTGGCGCTCGCCATCGGTGTTCGCGTTGCCGCGGCGCAGGCCGCGGCCGACCCGGATCCGACGCGTTTCGACGCTGAGATCAAGGCCTTCGACCAGCTCGATCGACAGAACACCCCGCCCAAAGGCGCGGTGCTCTTCGTGGGCAGCTCGAGCATCAAACGCTGGCCGACCGCCGACGGCTTTCCAAAGCTCACGGTCATCAACCGTGGCTTCGGAGGGTCGTACATCGCCGACGTCAACCACTACTTCGATCAGACCGTCCGCAGGTACGCCCCGAACGTCATCGTCTTTTACGCGGGCGACAACGATCTGGGCAGCGGGAAGAGTCCCGATCGCGTCTTTGCGGACTACCAGGCGTTCGTGGCCAAGGTCCAAGCCGCTAAACCCGACACGGAGATCGTCTTCATTGCGATCAAGCCCAGTCTGGCGCGATGGAAGCTGTGGCAGACGATGAAGGCGTTCAACGAGCGCGTGCGGGCATTTTCATCGAGCCGGCCCCGTCTCCATTTTGTGGACGTCGCGCCGCCGATGCTGGGGCCGGACGGCCAGCCGCGTCCCGAACTGTTCGTCGAAGACGGCCTGCACATGACTCCCGCCGGGTATGAGATCTGGAACGGGCTGGTGTCCCGCGCCGTGACACCACTCGTTCGGAAATGACAACGAGGCCTCGAAGGTCTTTTTCAAGGGAATTCTGTCGAAAAAGACTTCCGAGGTCTTTTTTTCGTCAGAATCGGAATATGGCCGAGCCTTTCACCCGACCGATCTCCCGCTTGTTGTTCTTCGCGCCCGTGTTCGCGGCCTTGACCATGCAGGGGGCCGCGCAGGAACGGCAGCGCTCCGATATTCAGGACCAATACAAGTGGAACCTGGCGGATATCTATCCGTCCGTTCAGGCCTGGCAGGCGGCAAAGGCCGCGGTCGCCGCTGACATCCCCAAGCTCAAGGAGTTCCAAGGCAAGCTGGGGTCATCCGCGGCGACGCTGGCCGACGCGCTCGAGGCGACCTTCAGGCTCGACAAGGAACTGTCGCGCGTTTACGTCTACGCGTCGATGCTGGCCGACGAAGACACCCGCGACAGCACCCACGAAGGCATGCGCCAGCAGATGGTGCAGCTGGCCTCGACGCTCGGCGCGGAGGCCGCGTACGTCGAGCCGGAGATTCTGGGGTTCGAGCCTGGCACGATCGAGCGATTTCTCGCCGACGAGAAGCGGCTTGGCGCGTACCGCTTCTATCTCGAGGACATCGCGCGGCGCGCGCCGCATACGTTGTCTCCGGCCGAGGAACGGATTCTGGCGGCCGCCGGTCCGCTCGCGGGCGCGCCGGCCAACGTCTACAACATCCTGTCGAACGCCGACTTCCCGTTCCCCTCCGTCCAGCTGAGTTCCGGGCAGCAGGTCAGGCTCTCGCAGCCGAACTTCGTGATGCATCGCGCCAGTCCGGTGCGCGAGGATCGCCAGAAAGTCATGGCGGCGTACTTCGGGGCGATCGGTGCATTCAGCCGCACGTACGGCACGTCGATGAGCGGAAGCCTCCAGAAGGCCGTCTTCTTCGCCAAAGCACGGAAGTACGACTCGAACCTCGAAGCGACACTGAACGCTCCCAACATTCCCGTGTCCGTCTACACCCGCCTCGTGGACGGTGTGAACCGGCACCTGCCGAGCTTTCATCGCTATCTGTCCCTGCGGAAGCGGATGATGGGCCTGAGCGAGCTGCACTACTACGACCTCTATGCGCCGCTCGTGGGATCGGTGGACCTGAAGTACACCCCCGAAGAAGCTCAGCAGCACATCCTTGCGGCGATGGCGCCGCTCGGTCCTGAGTACGTCGGCGTGCTCAAGCGCGCGTTCTCGGATCGCTGGATCGACTTGTTTCCGAGTCCCGGCAAGCGGTCAGGCGCGTACTCGAATGGCGGCGCCTACGACGTCCACCCGTACATGCTGATCAACTACAACGGCAAGTACGACGACGTGAGCACGCTCGCGCACGAGCTCGGGCACACGATGCAGAGCCACCTGTCGAACAAAACCCAGCCGTACCCGACGGCGAGCTACCCGACGTTCGTCGCAGAAGTCGCATCCACCTTCAACGAATCGCTGCTCATCGATCACATGCTCAAACAGATCAGCGATCCGAAGGCACGCCTCGCCATCCTCGGCAACTATCTCGAGGGCATCAAAGGCACGGTGTTCCGTCAGACGCAGTTCGCCGAGTTCGAGCTGGGCATGCACCAGATTGGCCGAGAAGGGGCAGGCCGTCACCGGCGAGACGCTGGCGAAGCTCTACATGGACATCACGAAGAAGTACTACGGCCACGACCAGGGCGTGTCCGTCGTGGACGACTACGTCGCCCACGAATGGAGTTTCATTCCGCACTTCTATCGCGATTTCTACGTGTTCCAGTACGCGACATCCTTCACGGCCTCGGAAGCTCTCGCGCAGAAAGTCAAGACTGGCGACAAACAGGCCATCGAGCGCTACCTGCGATTCCTGTCAGCCGGCGGCTCCAAGTACCCGATCGACCTCCTCAAGGACGCCGGCGTCGATATGACGACGGACGAGCCGCTCGATCTGACGATCAAGGAAATGAACCGCGTCATGGACGAGATGGAGAAATTGCTATGAGCGTCTTGAGACTTGAGTCTTGGGACTTGTGACCAGCCTCGGTCGCAAGTCCCTGACTCGAGTTCAACCCCAAGACGATCAGGACTCAAGTCTCAAGACCCAAGCCTCAAGGCCCGATACACATTCAGTTAGTCCCCATGCACGTACGATTTTTGTGTTTGTCCGCGCTTCTCATTTCCGTCTCGGCCTGCGGCCTCAAAACTCCCTCAGAGCCTTCTGAGCCGCCGCCGCCCCCGAACGTCGTGAACTACACCGCCATCGGCGCGAGCGACGCCATCGGCTTCGGCTCGAGCTCGGTGTGCCTGCCGTTCACGCCCTGCCCGGACGGCAGGGGCTACGTCCAGCTCCTCGAGAGACGCCTCAAGGCCGACAGCAAGACCGTCACGCTGCTCAACCTGGGACTGCCCGGCAGCGTGCTGGGTCCCGAGATTCAGGCCATCGGCAACCAGCTCGGGCGCGGCATTCTGTCAAATTTCCTCGAAAACGAGGTACCGTTCGTCGCGAGCAACGCGACGCTGGTGACGGTGTTCGCCGGCGGCAACGACGTCAACACGGTCGGCGCGGCTGTTGAAGAGGGCTACGCCGGCGTGGACCCGATCGGCTACGTGATCTCGCGCACGGACGGGTTCGCCCGTGACCTCAAGAAAATGATGGACGGGATCAAGGGCCGTGCACCGAACGCCCGTGTCGTCGTCCTCAACCTGCCGAACCTCGCCGGGCTCCCGTACGCATCCGGTTACTCGTCAACGAAGAAGAAGGCGCTGCAGAACATCGCCGTTCGCTTCTCGGCCGAGATCAACAAGCTCACCAGCCAGGGCGCGACGGTCGTGGACATCATGTGCGACGGCGGCTTCTACCAGGCCAGCCGCTATTCGAGCGACGGCTTTCATCCGAACGACGCCGGCTACTCTCGCATCGCCGACGTGGCCTACTCGCCGGCCACGACAGGCGGCGGTCCGCTCCCGCAGGCTGATTGTTCGTTCATGAAGCTGTACTGATTGCGGATCTGCGATCTGCGATTGTGGATTGCATTGAGAAATTGACGGAGTGAGGATTGCGGATTGAACGCTTTCAATCAACAATCGCCAATCGCCGATTACCCGTGCAATCCGCAATCACAAATCGCAGATCTGAAATGCTCGCCGACATCCGCATTCGCCCCGCTACCGAGGACGACGTTCCCCTCATCCTTGCCTTGATCAAGGAGCTCGCCGAGTACGAGCGTTTGAGCAACGAGGTCGTGGCGACCGAGGCGAGTCTGACTTCGGTGCTCTTCGGCGAGGACGCACGCGCTCGTGCGCTGATCGCGTATGCCGGCGCCGATCCTGTGGGCTTCGCGGTCTACTTCTACAACTTCTCGACGTTCCTCGGGCGCGCGGGCCTCTATCTCGAGGACCTGTTCGTTCGGCCAGCCTGGCGCCGCCAGGGTGTGGGACGCCAGCTGCTGCGTGAGCTGGCACAGCGAGCCGTGGCCGACGGGTGCGGCCGGCTCGAGTGGTCGGTGCTCGACTGGAACGAGCCGGCGATCCGGTTCTACCGTTCGATCGGTGCGCGGCCGATGGACGAATGGACCGTCTACCGGCTCACCGGCGACGCGCTCGTTCGGTTCGCATCAGACGCCCCGGCGACGCGCTGACTCGCGAACCCCTCAGGAAACTGCTGCACGCGAACCATGTTCGCGCCGAAGTACTCGCGCGCAGCCGCCTGAATGGCCGGACCATTGATCTTTCGGTAGAAGTCGGGGAGCGCGAACAGATCCGCCAGCTCCTCGCCGTGCTGGTACCGCGCCGAGATCTCGCGAAGGAAGAAGCCGTTCTGCCGGCTGCTGGACTCGTACTCGCGGAGCATGATCTCGCGGATGTTGTTCACGTCGCGTTCGTCAGGGCCGTTGGCCTTGAGGTCGGCAATCTTGGAGAGCGCGACGTCGACGAGCGCGTCCGCACGTTCCGGCGAGGAGCCAAACGAAATCGAGATGGAGTACTCCGGCCGCGGAATCTTCGAGTAGCTGGCCGAGACGCCGACGCCGTACGTGCCGCCCAGATCCTCACGAAGCGCTTCACGAAGCTTGCCCTCCAGCACCATCGCCATCGCGCGAACCGTCACGCGTCGCTGCTGGTCGTACTCGAACGGCCCGCTGAAGACGAGCCGCGTCTGGCTTTTGGCTTCGATCCCCTTCATCACGCGGCGCTGGACGATGCCGGTCGCGCGGCGAAGACCGACGTCCCTCCACGACTCCTTCCGCCCGGTCGACGGGAGCGAAGCCAGGTAGGTCTCGACGAGCGGCCGGATGGCATTCGGTTCGAAGCTGCCGACGAAGACGAAGGTGAAGTCGCTGGCGTCGGAAAACCGGTTCCGGTAGAACGCCATCGACTTGTCGAGGCTCATCTCGTCCACGTTCTCCAGCGTCATCGGCTTCGCGCGGATGTTGTCTTGCCACATCGCGGACGCGAACGCCTCGCTGAATGCGAACTCCGGCGTGTTGCGCTGGTTGGCGAGCGCCACTTTGAGCTGATCGGTCAGGACCGTGAACATCGTCGGGTCGGCGCGCGGCTGCGTGAACCGCATATAGATCGTCTGGAACAACGTCTCGAGATCCTTCGGTGATGCCGAGCCGTTGATCTCCTCGAAGTAGTCACCGATCGATGCCCCGGCGCTGGCCACTTTGCCCGTGAGCACCTTGCGAAGGTTCACCGCGTCGAACGTGCCCAGGCCTCCGGCCCCGACCACCTGCGCCGCGGTCTCTGCGGGAATGAGATCCGCATCGCTCGCGAGCGACGTGCCGCCCGGGCTGAATGCCGTCACCAGCACCTCGTCCTGCCGGAACGTGGTCGGTTTCAGCACGACGTGAACGCCGTTCGAGAGCGTCCATTCCGTGATCCCGAAGGCGTCTTTCGTGGCCGTCGCGACCACACGACCGGGTGTCGGCGCCGCTCTGAGCAGCGGCTCGCGGCTCACGGAATCCTCGTACGCGGTCAGTGTCTTGGACGTCGCCGCCATCATGACGCCGGCCAGCTTCGCTTCGGTCGGAAGGACCAGACCGGGCTTCTGCGGCGCGCTGACGAGCACCGTGCGATTCTGGTTGGGCGACAAGGTGGCCGCCATCGTGTTCAACTCGGCAAGCGTGATCGTCGGGACGAAGCGTTTGTACAGCTCGTACTCGTAGGCGATGCCCGGAATCGGCTCGTCGGTCGTGAAGTTCCGGATGTACTCGGCCGCGAGGTCGTCCGACTGCTGGTTCTCCTGCTCGGCCATCGCGCGCTCGAACCCGCGGAGCATGTTCACCTTCTGGCGGTCGAGCTCAGGCTCGGTGAAGCCGAACTTCGTGACCCGGGCCGCCTCGGTGAAGATCGCGTCCAGCGCCGCTTCCACGCCGTTCTCGCGCACGGCGGCGCTGAGCGTGGTGGTTTCGGTCGTGCGCACGAGGCGGCCGATGCCCGTGCCCGCGCCAAGGAACGGCGCTCCCGGCTTGAGCGCGATCTCCGACAGGCGCGTGTTCAACATGCCCGTGAACATCCGATCGACCAGCATCATCTGCCGGTAGGCCCCGATCGTGGCCTGATCGCGCGCCGGCATCGTGTTGTAGACCTGAACGCTGGTCGTGGTGATCTCGGCGTCGGCTGCGATGACGTACGACGTGCCGGCTCGCGGCGGCACCTGATACGCCGGACGCTCACGTCGCGTCGCGGCGGCGGGAATGGACGCGAAGTGCTTCCTCACGAGCGCCTCAACGTCCTTGACCTCGAAATCGCCGACGGCGACGACCGCCATGAGGTCGGGCCGGTACCAGTCCTTGTAGAACTGGGTCAGCCGTTCATGCTTGAAGTTCTGAAGCACCTCGGGCGTGCCGATCGGCAAACGGTCGGCATATCGCGATCCGGCCAGCAGGACCGGGAACTGCTTGTCGCGCAACCGGCCCTGCGCGCCGCGGCCGAGGCGCCATTCCTCGAGCACGACGCCGCGCTCCTTGTCGATCTCGACGGGATCGAACGAGACGTTCTGTGCCCAGTCACTGAGCACGAGCATCGCGCGATCCATGACCTCGGCGCGATCGGTCGGGACCTGCAACTGATACACGGTCTCGTCGAAGCTCGTGTACGCGTTCAGGTGGCTGCCGAACCGCATGCCGATCGACTGCACGAAGTTGACGATGTCCTGCTTCGGAAAATTCTTCGTGCCGTTGAACGCCATGTGTTCGACGAAGTGCGCCAGCCCGCGCTGGTCATCGTCCTCGAGCACGGATCCGGCGTTCACCGCGAGGCGAAGCTCGGCGCGGTCCTCGGGTTTCCCATTGGCCCGGATGTAGTAGCGAAGCCCGTTCGCGAAGCGTCCCGTCGTGATGGCGCGATCGACCGGGATGACCGAGTTCAGCGGCGCGGTCGACGGGCTGGCCGGGCTCGCGCGGAGGCGCCTGCTGGGCGCTGCCCACGACCACGGTTGCCGCGACGATGGACGCTGCCCATCCAAGACCGAAGAGCGAGAAAGGGCGTGTGAGGCCGCGTGTCATGGTGTGTCCTTGCGCGCACGGCGCGAATCGACCCGGAAAGCGACGGGAGGCTTTGATTATCCGGCCCGGTCCCGGACGCGTCAAGATTGAGGGGGCCGCCGGGTGAGAGAATGGCCGTGTCGATGGTCACACTTCCGCTGGTCACGAGTCCTGTCGGTCGCCGTTCTCCTCAGCGCCTGCGTCTCCGCGGATCGCGGGAACTCGCCGCCTACGGAGCAGAATGCGCCGGCCGCGTATGGCTACCAGATCGTCAAGACGTACCCGCACGACTCGCGGGCATACACCCAGGGACTCGTGTACAGGGACGGAGTTCTTTTCGAGAGCACCGGCCTGCAACGGGCGATCGACGCTGCGAAAGGTCCGGCTCGAGACCGGCGAGGTGCTTCAGCAGTATCAGCTGGAGCCCAAGTACTTTGGGGAAGGTCTCGTCGACTGGGGCGGGCCAGCTCATTCAGCTGACCTGGCAGACGAACGTCGGATTTGTCTACGACCTCAACTCGTTCAAGCCGGTGCGGCAGTTCGCGTATTCCGGTGAAGGATGGGGACTGACGCACGACGGGAAGCGGCTCATCATGAGCGACGGCAGTCCGTCGGGGCAGTTGCGCTATCTCGATCCGGCGTCGCTCAAGGAGCTCAGCCGGATCACGATTCGCGACCAGGGCCGGCCGGTCGCCATGCTGAACGAGCTCGAATTCGTGCGCGGCGAGATCTTCGCGAACATCTATCAGACCGACCGCGTCGCGCAGGATCGACCCCGCAAGCGGACGCGTCATCGGCTGGATCGATCTGTCAGGCCTGCTGTCAGCCGCCGAACGCCGCGACACCGACGTGCTGAACGGCATTGCCTACGACCCGGCTGGCGATCGGCTGTTCGTAACCGGCAAGCTCTGGCCGCGGCTGTTCGAGATCAAGTTGGAGAGAAGGCTCAGGTAGCCAAGCACTTGCCGATGTTCACCATGAACCGTGAAGAACCTGCGTCATGACTTCCTGGTTCCCGCTGATGCGTCGTCTGCTCTTCTCATGTGGAAGGGTTGTCATCAGCCCTTCGCTTCGCGGCGCGTCTCCCCATCCTCATGGTCTATCCGCCCCTGACGATTGCCTTCATAGCGGCGCGGTTCCTCGTGGCGGTCCAGCAGTTCAGCGCCGGGTGGATGGTGATGAGCGGCCGACCGCCAGGTCCACCGATCGCTCGCTGGGCGCTGTTGGAGTCGGCAGTCCTCGTCACGTTCGAGCTCGGTTTCGGTTTCGCGCCGACCAACCTGTTTCCCGCGTATCGCTGGTGGGCTGTCGGATGGTATTGGGCGTACGCGCTGACGGGTCTCTTCGTCTTTCGTGCCGAGCGCCGGTTGTAAAATCTCCGGCTGCGTCATGCCGACACTTATTCAAACCCCCGCCGTCGTTGCCGCCGTTGGCACTCGTCCGAAACGCATCGAGGATACGCAGGCCGCGTCAACTCGGGCCATACGAACGTCAGCGTCGCGCGTATGGTGTCGCCGGAAGGGTGGCTCGAGCCAGGACAGCAGCCCGAGTTCGAGGAGATCACGGTCGTCCTCTCCGGCATGCTGCGTGTCGAGCATCGTGAGGGCGCCCTCGAGGTGCGCGCCGGACAAGCGGTCGTCGCGCACCCGGGGGAATGGGTGCGCTACAGCACGCCCGAGCCTGGAGGCGCCGAGTACGTCGCGATTTGCCTGCCCGCGTTTGCCGTGGATACGGTCCATCGCGACCGCGAGTGACCCTCGAGGCCGTCGTGGACACTGAACCGCCAAACATCAGCGTCGCCGATGAAGTTGCCGCGATCGTTCGTCCCGGCGTGCTCGTGTTCGACGAGGTGGTTGTTCTTGAGCGCGATGCGCGACTCGACGAGCCCCTCGCTCAGGCCGCTGAATCCGCGCGCACCGCGGCCGAAGCGGCCGACGTCACCGCCGCCGTTCGGACGATGTACCGGCGTGTCGGTCTCGACCCCACGAAAACGCGTCCTTCGTCTGAAGCGTTGCTGCGTCGCGTCCGGAAGGGCGACGCCCTGCCGCGTATCAACAGCCTCGTGGACATCGTGAACTGGTGCTCGCTCGAATCACAGCTGCCGTTTGGCCTCTACGATCGCGCGCACATTCATGGGCCCGTCTCGATGCGGCTCGGCCGGGAGGGAGAGGAATACCGCGGGATTCGAAAGGACGCCGTGCACGTCGCCGGACGGCTGACGCTTGCCGACGACGAGGGACCGTTTGGCAATCCGACGTCCGACTCGGCGCGAACCATGGTGACGCCGGCCACCACGAGCGCGCTCATCGTGATCTTCGCGCCCGTCGGGGTATCCGCCTCAGTCCTTGAACGCGCGCTGGCGACGACATCTGGGAGGGTACGCCGCTACGCCGGTGCCTCGTGACCCTTGCTTGACGATGGCCGAGCCCGCCGTCTATCATCGACAGTCTGTTATGGCCCGCGTAGCCCTCACCATCGGTCGAAAGCGACTGAATCGAAAGCGGAAGTCGTCCGCAACGGCGATGGTGAAGGTGTGCGTCTGACAGTGCCCTGAAGAAAGAACGACGACGGGCCGAACGTGGCCTCCCGAACCCGCCGATGCGCCTGACGCACGGCGGGTTTTTTGTTGTGTACGCTCGGAACTGGAACAAGAGAAGGGAACATGTCTCAGAGAATCGAAGTCGGAGTTCTTGGCGCCACCGGCATGGTGGGCCAGCAGTTCATCACGCGTCTTGCTGACCATCCCTGGTTCAAGGTGAGCTGGCTCGCCGCCAGTGAGCGGTCAGAAGGCAAGGCCTATGCGGACGCCGCGCCGTGGCGATTGGCCACGCCCATGCCCGACGCGGTCCGCAAGATGACCGTTGACGGATGTGTGCCCGGCCGGGGACCGAAGGTGGTCTTCTCCGCGCTCGACGCCAAGGCCGCCGACGAGATCGAGCATGTGTTCGCCGCCGCCGGTCACGTCGTGCTGAGCAATGCCCGCACGCACCGCATGGATCCGCTCGTGCCGCTGCTCATTCCCGAAGTCAATGCCGAGCACCTGAGCCTGCTCGAGAAGCAACGCCAGTCCAAAGGCTGGAAGGGCGTCGTGATCACCAATCCCAACTGTGCGACCGTCGTCCTTGCGATGGCCCTGGCGCCGCTTCGCGCATTCGGTGTCCGTCGGGTAAACGTCACGACGATGCAGGCGGTGTCGGGCGCTGGGTACCCGGGCGTGCCGTCGCTCGACATCCTCGGAAACCTGATTCCGTTCATCGGTGGTGGCGAGGAAGAGAAGATCGAAACCGAGACGCTCAAGATTCTTGGTGAGGCCGACAAGTGGCATTCTGCCGTCGTCAGCGCACAGGTCAATCGTGTACCGGTGATCGATGGACACACGATGACGGTCTCCGTCGAGCTCGAGTCCAAGCCTGACATCGGCGCCGTGACCGACGCGATGCGGGCATTTCGTGGCAAGCCACAGGAGCTTCGCCTGCCCACTGCGCCCAATCCGGCGTTGAATGTCATGACCGAGGCCAATCGGCCACAGCCACGGCTCGACGCCGACCTCGGCGGCGGCATGACGGTGTCGATTGGCCGGATCCGTTCCTGCCCCGTGCTGACGCACAAGTTCGTCGCGCTCGGACACAATACGATTCGCGGCGCCGCGGGCGCGTCGGTGCTCAATGCGGAACTGATGAAGGCGGAGGGGCTGCTGTAGGCCGAGCTCAGGGCTTAGAGCTCAGGTCTGAGACGAGCTCGACGAGCCAACTCGGGCCTCACGCCTTAAGCCCCAAGCCACAAGCCAGAGAGCGTCCATTTATGATTGTCATGAAATTTGGCGGCACGTCCGTCGCCGACGAAGCCGCGATCGAGCGGTTGATCGCCATCGTGCGCGCGGCGCGCCAGGCCGCGATGCAGCCAGAGAGCCTCGACTGGCGCGGACCCATCGTCGTCGTGTCCGCGCTTGGAGGCGCCACCGACAAGTTCCTCAAGGTCGCGTCTGACGCTGGCCTTGGCGAGACCGAGGCGACGACGCGAGGGTCTCCGCGCGCTTCGTCAACGTCACCTCGACGTGGCTCGAGTGATCCGGTCGAGCGACGAACGATCCGAGGTCGAGCGCTTCATCAACACGGAGTTCGACGAGCTCGACCGGCTGGCCGGGGCGTTGAGCGTGCTTCGCGAAGTCACGCCGCGCTGGCTCGATGCCATCGCCGCGACCGGCGAAATCATCAGCAGCCGCATCGTGGCCGCCGCCCTCACGTCACATGGTCTGGCCGCCAGCTGGGTGGACGCCAGGAAGGCCATCGTGACCGGCCCCGAGCACATGGCCGCGCCGCCGCTGATGGCCGAGACGGCCACGGCGCTCGCGACCACGGTCGATCCGCTCCTCGCCGAGCGTCGGATTCCAGTTATCGGCGGCTTCGTCGGCGCCTCGCGCGACGGCGTGACGACGACGCTCGGGCGCGGGGGATCGGACTATTCCGCGTCAATCGTGGGCGCGTGCCTGGGCGCGTCGGAGATCCAGATCTGGACCGACGTGGACGGCATGCTCACGGCCGATCCGCGCATTGTCCGCGACGTGCAGGTCGTGCCGCACATCTCGTTCGGCGAGGCGTCGGAGCTCGCGTACTTCGGCGCCAAGGTGCTGCATCCGGCGACCATTCAGCCTGCGGTCGGCCAGAACATTCCCGTCCGCATCCTCAACTCGCGCCGTCCGCAGGACGCGCGCGGAACGCTCATCACCCGCGACCGGCCGCCGACCGATCGGTTGCTGACCGCGGTGGCTTCGAAGAAGGGCGTGACGGTCGTGGACATCACCTCCACGCGCATGCTCATGGCGCATGGCTTCCTGGCCCGGATCTTCGAGACGTTCGAACGCCACCGCACCTCGGTGGACGTGGTCACGACCTCCGAGGTCAGCGTGTCGGTGACCGTCGATGATCCACGCCGCCTGGCAGAGATCAGCGCGGCGCTGCGGGAGGTCGCAGACGTCACGCGCGAGGACGAGATGGCCATCGTGTGCGCGGTGGGCGACGGCCTCCAGCGCGATCCGACGTTCGTCAGCCATCTGCTCGAGGCGCTTGGAGGAATTCCGATTCGCATGGTGTCCCAGGCCGCGGCGCGACGTAATATCACGCTCGTGATTCGCGAAGCCGACCTCGAAACGGCGCTCCTGCGCGTGCATGAGCGGTTCCTCGGAGTGCCCGCGTGAGGCTCCTCGTCGTCGGCCATGGGCGCATGGGTCAGCTCGTCGAGAAGCTGGCGCCGGAGCACGGCTTCGAGGTCGCCGCGATCGCCGAGGTGCATACGCCCGTCCCCGTGGCGCTCGAGGCGGCAGGTCCCGTGGACGTGGCCATCGAGTTTTCGCTGCCCGAGGCGGTGCCAAAGAACGTCGCGGCACTGGCAGCCCGGCACATCAATGTCGTCATCGGCACGACGGGCTGGCAGGAGCATGAGACGGCGCTTCGCGGTCTCGTCGATCGTGCCGGCATCGGCGTCCTCGCGTCGGCGAACTTCTCGATCGGCATGAACATTTTCCGGTTCCTCGTGGAGCAGGCATCGCGAACGTTCATGACGACGGACGTTGGCGCCTGGATTCACGAGGCGCATCACGCGGCCAAGATGGACGCGCCGTCCGGGACGGCCCGGTTGCTCTTCGACGCGATGCGCCTGGCCGGCTACGGCCGATCGATCGACGTCTCGTCCACGAGGGCCGGGCACATCCCCGGCACGCACGTCGTCGGTTTTGACGGACCGGCCGAGACCGTCACGCTGACACATACCGTCCGCGACCGGGCCGTGTTCGCGCACGGGGCGCTCGAGGCGGCCAAGTGGCTCAACGGCCGGCGCGGCTGGTTCAGCATGCGCGACATGATTAATATCTCCTGACGTTCGTCGTTCCCCGTTCCTCGTTCCCCGTTCCGTTCCGCGTTCGACAACTGAACACGGAACGATGAACCAGAACGCAGGAACGGGGAACGAGGAACGGGGAACGAGAGGTTCTTATGAGACTGTCCTTTACCGGCGTCGGCACTGCGCTCATCACACCGTTCACGAAGAACGGGGCCGTGGACGAGGCGGCGGTTCGGCGGCTTGCTGCCCGTCAGGTCGAAGCGGGTGTTCACTTCGTCGTGCCTTGCGGGACGACCGGTGAGGCGCCGACGCTCACGCCGCAGGAGCGTCGCAAGGTGATCGAGATCGTGGCCGACGAAGTCGAGGGCCGCGCGATGGTGCTCGCCGGCGCCGGCGGCTACGACACACGCGACGTCATTCAGGCGATTGCCGAGCTCGAGGGCACCGGCATCCACGGCATCCTGTCCGTCACGCCGTACTACAACAAGCCGACGCAGGAAGGTCTGTTCCAGCACTATCGCGCGATTGCCGAGCGCACGAAGCTGCCCATCATCCTCTACAACGTGCCCGGCCGGACCGGCTGCAATATCGAGCCCGCCACCGTCGTTCGGCTGGCGGCCATTCCCAACATCGTCGGCGTCAAGGAAGCGTCGGGCAACATGACGCAGATGGCGGAGATCATGGCGACGGTCCCCGCTGACTTCATTGTGTTGTCGGGAGACGACGCACTGGCGCTGCCACTCATGGCGATCGGCGGGCGCGGCGTCATCTCGGTCGTGTCGAATCTCGTGCCCGCCGAAACGGTGCAGATGGTCGAGGCCGCCGAGCGTGGCGACTACGCCGCCGCTCGCCGATGGCACCAGAAGCTGCTGGCGCTCATGCAGGTGAACTTCGTCGAATCCAACCCGATCCCGGTGAAGTTCGCGTCCGCGAAAATGGGTTTGTGCGAAGAGGTGTACCGGCTCCCGATGGTTGCGCCGCGGGGAAGTTCCCAGGAAAAAATTCTCGCGGTGCTCAAGGCCTTCGGCATGCCGATCGTCGCGGAATCCCGCGCGTGAGCTCGCTTCCGGAACGCATCGCCTCCCTTTTCGCCGAAGGCGGGAACGCGAATCGTGACGAAGCGCGCGCGGCGTTTTTCGAGTTGCAGCTGGCGCTTGGCGCTGGGAGCGTTCGAGCCGCGGAGCCCGATTCCAGCTCGTCGTCAGGATGGCGAGTCAACGCGTGGGTGAAGCAGGGGATCCTGCTCGGCTTCCGTTTCGGCGACGTCGTCGATGTCTCCGCAGACCACGGGCGCTGGCCCTTCTACGACAAGGACACGATGGGCCTCAAGAAGCCCGGTCTCGCCGCGGGCGTACGCATCGTCCCAGGCGGGTCGACCATCCGCGAAGGCGCGTTCATCGCAAAGGGTGTGGTGTGCGTGCCGCCGATGTACGTGAACATCGGCGCCTACGTCGACGAAGGCACGCTCGTGGACTCGCACGCGCTGGTCGGGTCATGCGCCCAGATTGGGAAACGGGTCCATCTGAGCGCGGCGGCCCAGATCGGCGGCGTGATCGAGCCGGTCGGACAACTGCCGGTGATCATCGAAGACGACGTACTTGTCGGCGGCAATGCCGGCGTCTACGAGGGCGCGGTCGTCAGGCGACGCGCGGTGATCGCCGCGGGCACCGTGCTCACAGGCTCGACGCCGGTCTACGACCTGCCACGCGGCGAGATTATCCGGCCCGAGGCTGGTGCGCCGCTGGTCGTTCCTGAAGGCGCAGTGGTCGTGCCCGGCGCGCGCGCGGTGACGGTCGGAAAAGGCCGCGAGTGGGGCCTCTCGCTTGCCACGCCCGTGATCGTCAAGTACCGCGACGATCGCACCGACACCAGGACGGAGCTCGAGGCGTGGATTCGATAACGCAGCTCCGCCTCACGCGAGCGCTCGTAGACATCGATTCAACGACCGGGCGCGAAGGCGACGCGGGCGCGTTCATCGCCACCACGTTGCGCGGCCTCGGCTACCACGTTGTCGAGCAACGAGTCAGCGAGGGACGCTTCAACGTCATCGCCACCCTCGATCCGCCGATCGTCGTGCTCTCCACACATTTCGATTGCGTCCCGCCGTTCATGGCCAGTCGAGAAAGCGGCGGGCGCCTCTACGGACGCGGATCGTGCGATGCCAAGGGCACGCTCGTCGCCCAGATCGCCGCGGCCGAGCGTTTGCGCATGGCCGGAGAGCGCCGCGTTGGCCTGGTCTTCGTGGTCGGCGAGGAGCGGGGCAGTGACGGCGCAAAGCTGGCGAACACCATCGCGGCCGGGTCCAGGTTCCTGATCAACGGCGAGCCGACCGACAACCGCCTGGGCCGTGCGACGCGCGGCGTCTATCGCGTTCGTCTGCGCGCCTCCGGCCGCGCCGCACATTCGAGCCAGCCGGAGCTGGGCGAGTCGGCGATCGAGAAGCTCGTCGACGCGATCGTCGAACTGCGGTCGATGGACTGGCCCAGCGATTCGATTCTGGGGACGACGTACTACACGGTCGGCTTGATTCGCGGTGGTGTCGCCCCGAACGTCATACCGCCGGACGCCGACGCCGAGGTGATGTTTCGGACGGTTGGCGATGCGGCGGACGTGCGGCGCCTGCTTGACGCCCGGTTTGCCGGTCGCCTTGGGCTCGAGGACGTGCTCGACGTTCCACCCGTCCGGCTGCGTGCCGTGCCTGGATTCGATCCGGCGGTGTTCTCATTTACGACGGACATCCCGTTCCTTGACCGGTGGGGAGAGCCCCTCCTCGTGGGGCCCGGATCGGTCACGCTCGCGCACACCGCAGACGAGCACGTCGAGATTGCTGATCTCGAGCGGTCTGTCGACATCTACGCTCAACTGGCCACCAGCTTGATTGCCCAGTCGGCCTGAGTCCGATGGCCGTAGACATCCAGGCGGATATTCGGGCGATCGAGGACATACGCCGGCGCGTCGAGGCCGCCGAGAACGCGGGCGACCCGGAGTACTGCGCCGGCCTCCTCGCCGATGATGCCGTGTTCCTGGTGCCCGACTTCCCGGTGCAGAACGGCCGCGACGCCTGTGCGGCGTTTCTCCGCGATCTGATGCCCGGATTGATCGAGTTCTTCGACCGACGCATCACCTACACGGGCTCGGAGGTGCGAGTTCTCGACGACATCGCGTTCGACCGCGGAGAGTTTGCGTTCACTGTGCGTCCGCGATCGGGTGGCGACGAGTCCCTCGTGACGGGCAAGTATTTCTGGCTCTACGCACGGGCGGCTGACGGTGGCTGGCGGCTGTCCCGTGCCGTCGTCACCCGAGATGATCCGGACGAGCCGCGGGTTGTCGAGTGGCGAGCGAGGGCGGGCCGGATTGCCTTTCATCTCGCCCTTCCATTCGCGGTATTTCTCGGCATCGCCGAAGTCGTCCGCAACTGGGGCGACTGGGGTTTCTGGCCGTTCTGGGTCGTGGACTATCTCGCCGTCGCCCTGCTTCTTGTGCGGCTGGCGTGGCGTGAGACGCGAGAGGGCGGGTGCGGGCGCCTGGCTCGCCGGCGCCTGGGGCTTTACGTGCGCGATGTTCTACATGTCATTCTTCACGCACATCGCGCAGCTCAATCGTCCCGACCACGGACCCATTGCGCACACGACCCTGACGGCGATCATCGGCGCGCTCTTCGCGATCACTGTGTTCGCATTCGTCTGTAGCCTCGTGGGTTATCGCGGCGGATTGCGATCCAGCTCGAGCTGACTCGCCGGCCCGACGAAGAGCGACGAAGAACATTGATGTCGCATTCCGGGTAGCGGCACGCTCGCGGCCGCGCGAGAATGGCGACGAGGTTAGAAATGTCCGACGCTCTCTGGACCGCTGTTTCGACTCGTGATGCTCACGCCGACGGCCTGTTCGTCTACGCTGTCACGTCCACGCGAATCTATTGCCGGCCGTCCTGCGCCAGCCGAAAGCCCCGCCGCGACCGGGTCGAGTTCTTTCCGTCGCCGGGCATGGCGGCGTCGCACGGCTACCGGCCGTGCCGGCGTTGCCGGCCGGACGACCTCTCGACGGGTTCCCCCGCGCTCGAGCGCGTTCGGCGCGCCTGTGTCGCCGTCGCGCGGCACCCGGAGGCTCCGTGGACAGCCACGAAGGTGGCAAAGGCTGGAGGAACGACCGTCGTTCAGATCCAGCGCGCGTTCCGCTCGGTTCTGGGACTTGCGCCGCGCGACTACATCGCGGCGTGCAGGCGCCGCCGATTTCTCGACCACCTGCGAAACGGCGACGGCGTGACCGGCGCGATGTACGACGCCGGGTACGGATCCCCCAGCCGCCTGTACGGCGCCATCCGGCTGCCGGGCATGCGGCCCGCGACGTACGGCCGCGGCGGCCTGGGCGTCACCATCGACTGGACCACGATCGACACGCCGCTCGGTCTCGTGCTCGTCGCCGCGACCTCCAAGGGACTCTGCTTCGTCGAGGTAGGGAAGTCCGTGAGCGCGCTCGTCGAGGCGCTCAAGAACGAATTTCCGGCCGCGACGATTGCGCCGGGCCCGGCGGCGTCGCTCGCGCCCCTCGCCGAGGCCGCGCACGCCGTCGCCATGGCCAAGGACGTCTCGCCCGACCTGCCCGTGGACATTCAAGGCACGGCGTTTCAGTGGCGCGTCTGGCGCGCGCTTACGAGCATTCCGCGTGGCGAAACGCGGACCTACTCGGATGTGGCCCGCGCGATCGGTTCACCATCTTCCGTTCGAGCCGTTGCCCGCGCATGCGCCACCAATCCCATCGCGCTCGTCGTTCCCTGCCACCGCGTCATCGGCACCGACGGTAAGCTGCACGGATATCGGTGGGGAATGGACGTGAAGCGGACGCTACTGGACGCCGAACGTGGTTCGGAGGTGCGGCAGGGTTCGGGGGTGCGGAGGTTGGTACGGGGTTCGAAGGAAGGTTCGGGGGTTCGCAGGTAGGTACGCAGGTTCTTGAACGCGAAAATTTGGGCGAGATTGGAAGAAACGCGATCCTTCCAGCGGTCGGTCTTCAACCAACCGCTTTCGCAGTGGAACGAAACCTGCTCGACATCGGCCCGTGGGCGTTCGGCACCATCGCGATCTTGAAGTGTGGAAGCTCGCCGATGAGGTTCGACGGCAGGTCCTGCAGTTGGTTTCACGTCCTGACGTCAGGCGCGACTATCACTTCTGTGACCAAGCCAGCCGTGCGGCCAGCTCCGCGTGCCACAACATCGCTGAAGGCTTCTACCGTTTCTCTCCCGGCGAGTTCTGCCCACTTCCTGAACATCGCCTACGGCTCCCTTGGTGAGTTGCTTGACTGTATGGACGAGGCGCGACACAAGAATTACCTGTCGCCTGAAGATTTTGAGTCTCTGGATAAGCTGATCGGACGCGCTATGGCCGCAATGCGGTCGCTTCGCAGGTATCTGGCCGCTCCAAAACGGCCATCGCGTTGAGGCACCCCGAACCTCCGTACCAACCCTCCGAACCGTTCCGCACCGTCCTCCGAACCGTCCTCCGAACCTCCGTACCAACCTCCGCACCTCCGCACCTGCGAACCTGCGAACCGCAGGTTCGGGTATCGTTCGGTTATTCTTCCCCCGCCCCGAGGAGCTGCCACGGATGTCCCGATTCGGAATGTCGTATTGGAGCGATCGAACCCCAGCCGGCCGGCGGCGATCGTTTCCGGTCTATCGCGGCCAGCGTGAGGCCGACGTCGTCATCATCGGCGGCGGTCTGACCGGCTGCACGGCGGCGAGCGTTCTTGCCCAGGCCGGGCACAGCGTCGTGCTCCTTGAAAGCGATCGGCTGGCGGCGGGCGCCACGTCCGGCGGGATTGGCGCGATCGTGCCGCAGCCCGATGCGTGGTGTCGGCCGGTCGAGCAAGCCGCCGGCGTCCGCGTGGCGCGCGCAGCGTGGAGTTCTGCGCGGCGCAGCGCGCTCGATTTCGCGTCCGCGCTTCGACGGCTGAACGTTCGATGTGACCTTTCGCCGGCGCCGCTCATCATCAACGCGCGCACGGCAGACGATGGCCGCTGGCTGCGGCGTGAGCAGGCCGCTCGCCGGGATGCGGGCGTGCCGACGCCCTGGCTGCCCGCAGTGTCGGCGGCTTCCACGATCGGCACCGAATCGGCCGGAGCCCTTCGCCTTGGTGACGGGTTCCTGTTCGATCCCGTGCGCGCCGCACTCGGTCTGGCCGCGGCCGCCGATGCCAAGGGCGCGGAGATCTTCGAGCGATCGGCCGTGCGCCGGACGCGCTTCACACGCCGGTACGCTGACGTGATCCTGGCGAACGGCTCGATACGGACGAAGATGGTCTTCGTGGCGACTGGGGGGCCGGGCTCGCTGTTCGGGTCCCTCCGGCGCCACGTCACCGAGCAGGACGCGTTCGTCGTCGTCACTGAACCGCTGTCTGCGGCGATGCGACGCGAGACCGGCCGCCGGTCGAACGTCTTGACCGAGGCTGGCGGAGCACCCCACTGGCTTCGGTGGCTGCCGGATGACCGCGCGGTTTTCGGCGGGGGCCTCGGCAAGTCCATTCCGCCTCGTCAGCGCGACAAGGCCGTGGTCTCGCACACGGCAGAGCTCATGTACGAGTTGTCGGTGCGCTACCCGGTCATCTCAGGTCTTCCAGCCGCCTGGGGCTGGCGTGAACCGGTCGTGACGACGGCGGACGGCCTGCCCTGGATCGGCGCCCACCGGAACTACCCGTTCCACTTCTTTGCCGTCGCGTTTGGCTGGCACGGCGATGCGCTGGCGTGGTTCGCGGCAAAGGCCGCGCTGCGACAATTGAGCGACGAACCCGCGAAGGAAGACGCGGCGTTCGGCTGGCTCCGGTAACTTATCCAGCCGCGCGTTCGAGGTCCCGGATCAAACTCGCGGCTGAGCGGATGGCGGCGTCGGCGAGCGAACCGAGGCCAGCCGCCTTCGCGCCCGTTACGAGCTTCAGCCGAGTCGCTTGTCCGAGCAGGTCACCGCACCTCGCTGAGAGCGGTTCGCGACGCCTGCACGAAGCGGATGAACTCGAGGGGCTGACGTCCAAAACCGTCCGCGATGCCTGCGCACGCGGTTTGCGCCGCACGGCGAAGCTGGGTGTGCAACCATGCGTGCTGGCTGAATTCCGGAAGGTTCACGAGCCGATTGACCTGGTCGCGCAGGTCGTTCGCGTTCTTCCAGACTTCGAGTTCCGTGTACCGTCTGGCTCCGATACTCGACGCCCGGGAGATGCCGTGGCTTCCTGATTCGTCGAGCATGGCGTGATCCTCTCGCCTCAGGTTCCGCTTTTCTCGACCTTCGCCCAACTATCCTTGAGCGTCACCGTTCGATTGAACACGGGAGCGTCCGGCCGCGAATCCGGGTCGACTGCGAAGTAGCCGAGCCGCTCGAACTGGAAGCGCGTGCCTGCGGGCGCCGCTGCCAGCGACGGTTCGACCTTGCACCCGGACAGGGCCTCGAGCGACGCCGGGTTCAGTTGCGTCAGGAAATCCGCGTCGTCAGTCCCGGGATTTTCCACGCTGAACAACCGGTCGTACAGCCGCACCTCGGCGTCCACGGCGTGAGCGGCGGAGACCCAGTGCAGCGTCGCCTTGACCTTGCGGCCGTCGGGCGCGTCGCCGCCCCGCGTCGCCGGGTCGTAGGTGCATCGGAGCTCGACGATCACGCCGTGCTCGTCCATGATCGCTTCGCGGCAGGTGATGAGGTAGGCGTTCCGCAGACGGACCTCACGCCCCGGAGCCAGCCGGAAGAATTTCTTCGGCGGATCGACGCGAAAGTCATCGTGCTCGATGTAGAGCACCTTCGAGAACGGCACCTTCCGCGTACCGGCCGACGCGTCTTCCGGGTTGTTGACGACATCCATGTCCTCAACCTGGTCGTCCGGGTAGTTTTCGAGCACCACACGAAGGGGTCGAAGGACGGCCATTCCCCGCGGCGCCCGCCGGTTCAGGTCGTCGCGCACGCAGAACTCGAGCAATCCGACGTCCACGACGTTCTCGCGCTTCGCGACGCCGATCTCGTCCGCGAAACGCCGGATGGCTTCGGGCGTGTAGCCGCGACGTCGGAGACCGGAGATCGTGGGCATGCGCGGATCGTCCCAGCCGGACACGTGCTGCTCCTGCACGAGCTGCAGCAGCTTCCGCTTGCTCATGACCGTGTACGTGAGGTTCAGCCGTGCGAACTCGATCTGCTGCGGCGTGCCCGGCAGGGGCAGATTCTGGATGAGCCAGTCGTAGAGCGGCCGGTGATCCTCGAACTCCAGCGTGCAGATCGAGTGCGTGATGCGTTCGAGCGCGTCGGAAATCGGGTGGGCGTAGTCGTACATCGGATAGATGCACCACTGATCGCCGGTGCGGTGATGATGCGCGCGCCGGATCCGGTACAGGATCGGATCGCGCATGTTGATGTTCGGCGACGCCATGTCGATGCGCGCCCGCAAGACGTGGGCGCCGTCGGGGAAGCTGCCGGCACGCATGCCACGGAACAGCTCGAGATTCTCGTCGACCGACCGGTTGCGGAACGGGCTGTCCTCGCCAGGCTCCTTGAGCGTGCCCCGGCGTTCTCGAATCTCGTCGGCGCTCTGGCTGTCCACGTAGGCTTTGCCGTCGCGGATCAGGAGTTCCGCGCACTCGTAGAGTTTTTCGAAGTAGTCGGAGGCGTAGTACAGCCGGTCATCCCACGAAAACCCCAGCCATTCGACGTCTTCCTGGATGGACTCGACGTACTCGACGTCTTCGGTCACCGGGTTCGTGTCGTCGAACCGGAGGTTGCACGTCCCGCCGAAATCCCGCGCCACTCCGAAGTTGAGGCAGATCGACTTGGCGTGGCCGATGTGCAGATAGCCGTTCGGCTCGGGCGGAAACCGGGTCGCCACACGTCCGCCGTGCCGGCCAGACGCATTGTCGGCCGCCACCAGGTCCCGGATGAAGTCCTGGCGGGTCCCGGACGAGGGGGTAGTCGAAGACGGCATGAAGGGACAATTCTATGCGACGGGTCGGCCACGGTTGGCGGGAGAGGACAGCCGGTGGTTCCAGAGGGGTCACCGAGGTTTGCTACATGGCTCTACACGTCCTACATGACCTACACGCCCCCGTGGCACCCCCATTGCACCGGCCCTGTGCGCGCCTGCCGGAGAACTTCGGTGTCTCAGTCCATCAAATTCAGACTCCCCGTCCTGTCACTCGTTGCCGCGGCACTGTTGGTGGCCGCCATGCCTTCGGCGGCCGAAGGTCAGCGGAGCCAGCCGCGGACCGCAGTCGCGCGCCCGGCCTATCGTCCCGTCTACCGGCCCGTACTACCGGCCCTACTACTCCTATCCGTACTACTGGCGGAGCGTCTGGTGGGCCAGCTACGGCTATCCGTGGGGATTCTCGTTCTACGGCTATCCGTATGGCTACGGCTACGGCTACGGGTACCGCGTACCCGTACGGCTACTATCCGCCGACATCACGACAGCCGTCCGGCTTCAAGTGACGCCGCGGGAGGCGGAGGTGTTCGTGGACGGCTACTCGGCGGGTGTCGTTGACAACTTCGACGGCGTGTTCCAGCGCCTGCGGGTGCAGCCGGGCGGACACGAGATTGCCGTCTACCTCGACGGCTACCGGACGTTCCGGCAGAACATCCACCTGAGTCCTGGCTCGAGCCAAACGATCCGTCATGAGCTCGAGCGTCTTCCGCCGGGCGAGAGCATGGAGCCGCGGCCATCGCCTGACCGACGACCGGCCCGATGGACCGGCACGCGGCCACGTCAGAGCAGCGATACGACCCTCGGCCGAACACCGAGCCGCCCGCCGAGCGCGAACGACCGGCCAGAGAAGAACCGCGCGGACGCTTCGGCACGCTCTCGGTTCGCGTCCAGCCGGCAGACGCGGAGATTCTCGTGGACGGCGAGCGGTGGACCGCTCCGGCAGACTCGTCACGAATCGCCATCGAGCTCGCCCAGGGACGGCACACCGTCGAAATCCGCAAGAGCGGTTTCTCGGTTTACCGCGAGGAGGTCTTGATTCGGCCGGGGGCGGCGACGAATCTGAATGTCAGTTTGACGGCGCAATGAAGGTTCGAGGGGTCCGAGGGTCCGAGGGTCCAAGGTTCCGGGTCCAAGGTTCCACAGTTCAGGTTCGCCGAACCTTGGCCCCTTCGACCCCTGGAACCCTTCGAACCCTTCAGAGTTCTTTCACTGCCTCGAGAACTTCCTCCGCATGTCCCTCGACCTTGACGTTGTCCCAACGTTTCGCGACCTTGCCGTCCGGTCCGATGAGATAGGTCGTTCTGACGATGCCCATGTACTTGCGGCCGTAGCGTGATTTCTCCTGCCACACGCCGTACTTCTCGGCGACGTCGTGATCGGCGTCGGCGAGGAGCGGGAACGTCAGACCGTGCTTGGCGGCGAACTTGGCCTTGCTCTTCTCGTCGAGGATGCTGACGCCCAGCACGGCGGCCTTTCCGCTCTTGAACTTGGGCAGGTTGTCCTGGAACGCGCACGACTCGGTGGTGCAGCCGGGCGTGTCGTCCTTCGGGTAGAAGTAGAGCACCACCGGCCGCCCCGCGTAGTCCGCGAGCGTGTGAGTCGTGCCGTTCTGGTCATTCAGGCGAACTGCCGGAGCCTTCCGGCCGGGATCGATGAGCGACATGTCAGACAAGTCTACCCAAGATCTGCCGCGCGGCTTTGACGAGCGCGTCCACTTCCCGGTCGGTGCCGATGGTGATGCGGAGGTAGTCGGCGACGTCGGGTGCACTGAACCACCGCACCAGAATCCGTTGATCTCGCAATAGTCCGTGCCACTTCTTCGCCGGCGCGCCCGGCGGCTTCGCGAGCACGAAGTTCGTTTCGCTCGGAAGTACCGAAAACCCGAGCTTCGTGAGCGCCCGTGAGAGGCGCGCGCGCGTCGCGCGAATCCTGGCGAAGTTTCGCCGGTAGTACATCAAATTACCGAGCGTGGCCTCTGCCGCCAGCTGACCGAGACCGTTCACGTTGTAGCTGTCACGGATCTTGTTCGAGAGCCGCGATGAGATCGGCATGGCCGACAAAATAACCGATTCGCTGGAAGCACAGCGAGTAGGCTTTCGAAAACGTGCGCGCCACGAGCACGTTCGGAAGCGTGAGCGCCAGCGGCAGCGCATGTTCCTTGGCGAAATCCACGTAGGCTTCGTCGAGCACGACCACGCCCTGCTGAGCACGGCAGAGCTGAGCCAGCGCCTTCGTCGCGTAGCCTCGTCCGCTCGGCGCATTCGGTGTCGTGACGAGCGTCAGCGCGGCGCCGAACGACCAGCGGCCGCTCTTCTTGAGCGTCGCGACGTCCGGAATCCCGAAATCCTCGTCCAGCGCGACGGCGTTGGTCCTCGCGCCGTGAATCGCCGCGAGCACCGGGTACAGCGAATAGCTCGGCTGAAAGAACTGCACAATCGATCGGGTGTCGGTGCGGCCCACCGCCGTGGCCGGCTCCACGAAACAGCGGGTGGCGAGCGCCAGCAGCTCGTCCGATCCGTTGCCGACGATGATCTGCTCGGGACGGCAGCGATGAAGCCGCGCGAGCTTCTCGCGGAGCCGGTCGCTCGTAGGATTCGGATAGAGACGCAGGCGTTCGTCCGTGGCAGCCCGTACCGCCCGCAGCACGCGCGGCGATGGTGGATACGGGTTCTCGTTGGTATTGAGCTTGATGAGGCCGCGAATCTTCGGTTGCTCACCCGGCGTGTACGCGTGGAGATCGTGGACGAGCGGGCGGACGAACTTCGACGATCGCATGTGGACGGATTCTATCGAACAAGGTTCGGAAGTGCGGAGGTTCGCAGGTGCGGAGGAGACACGAAGAGTTCGAGGGGGTCGACGAGTTCTAAGAGGTGCGCCAGGGGCCGGGGTACGATGCGGGCGTGAAGGATCAGTCGGTCGCTGCCGTCGTGCCTGCCGCCGGCCGTTCGTCGCGCTTTGGCGGCATGAAGCTTCTTGCCGACATCGCCGGCGAGCCGCTCCTGAACCGCACGCTAGGGTCCCTCCTCGAATCGGGCGTCGATCCGGTCGTGGTCGTGATCTCCCAGGCGGCGCCGCTGGACGCCGTGCCTCTGGTCAGCCACGCCAACGTCCGGACGGTCGTGAATCGAGATCCGTCGCGCGGCATGTTCTCGTCGATTCAGTGCGGAATCTCTCTGGTAAAGGCGGACGCGATTGTGGTGCTACCCGCGGACATGCCATTTGTGCAGCCGACGACCGTGTCGCTGGTCGTCCGCACGTGCCTCGAGACCGGCCGGGTCGTGGTGCCAGTGTTCAACGACCGGCGCGGCCACCCCATCGGCATACCTGGCGGCCTTCGCGATGGTCTCCTGATGATGCCGCCGGACCGAAGCCTGAAAGACGCGCTCGCTGCGCTCGGAGAGGAACTTCTCCTCGTCGACGTGAATGACGAGGGGGTGGTGAGAGATGTGGATGTGAAGAGCGATCTAAATTGAGAATCTGCGATCTGTGATTGAGGATTGCATTGCCGATGGGGTTATTGCGGATTGACGATTACGGTCCTCAATCCCCGCATGTCGGCCGGCACGTCGACGCGTGGTCCGGCCGTTTACGGTCAGGGAATAGGGCATGGTCAGCAGCTCCGGAAGCATCAGTTCTAAACTAGAGGGTCATGGCAGCAAGGGAAACCGGCAATCCGTTCCTCGTTCCCGATTCCCAGTTCCCCGTTCTGCTGTCGATGCTGGCGACTCATGGAACGAGGAACTCGGAACGGGGAACGTGGAACGACTGTAGATGAGCCTTTCACCCTATTCCCGCATGGCCCAACTTGCCCAATCGGGGCAGCCCTTTGCTGTGGCCACGGTGGTGCGTACCCACGGCAGCACGCCTCAGACCATTGGCGCCAAGCTCGTCGTGTCGGCCGACGAGGCGGAGCGGCCCTTTGGAACACTGGGCGGCGGCTGTGTCGAGGCCGACGCGATCCTGGCGGCCCGCGAAGTCCTTCAAAACGGTGGCCGGTCACTTCGCGAGTACCGCCTCACCGAGGAGCTCGCGTGGAGTACGGGGCTCGTCTGCGGCGGCACGATGTGGATCCTCGCGGAACGCGGTGACCTCGCACTCTTGTTCGACGGGCAGGACATGCTGCCCGACGTCGCGCGCGCGGCCGCGGGCGGCCCGCCGCTCGTCATCGTGACGGGTCTGGCGAAGGATGGCCGGACGTATTCGTTCGACCGACGTGCGGTGGTCCACGCCGATGGCCACATGACGGGATCGCTTGGCAGCCCGGCGATTGATCTCGGCGCTGCGGATGCCGCAGTCTCGCAGCTCGACAAGGGTCCAGCCCGTTTGCTCGTACCTGATGACGCGCACGAGGTCTTGATCGAGCCGGTCACCGGCCGGCCAGGTCTCGTGATCGCCGGCGGCGGTCACGTCGCACGGGCCATTGCCCGGCAGGCGAAGCTTCTCGACTTCGACGTGACGGTCATCGAGGATCGGCCCGAGTTCGCCAATCCGGAACGGTTCGACGGCGCCACTGTCATTGCCGGAGACGTCGCGAGCTCAATCGAGACGCTTCGATACGGGGCGCAGGACTTTCTCGTGGTGGCCACGCGGGGCCACAAGATGGACGCGGACTGCGTGCTCGCGGCCGCACGGACGAACGTCCGCTACATCGGACTGCTGGGCAGCCGCCGCAAGACCGTGCTGATTGCCGACCTCTTGCGCGAGCACGGGATTGCGGAGGATCGAATCGCGGCGATTCACGCGCCGGTCGGGCTCGACCTGGGAGGCCGCACGCCGGCGGAAATTGCCCTGGCGATTCTTGCGGAGATTACGCAGCACCGCTACGGCGGTACGGGACAGCCGCTCACGCGGGCACGTTGACATCGGCCTTCTTGCCAACGGCCGCCGTCATCGCCTCCGCGATGGTCGGGTATTTGAACTGAAATCCAAGGTCGAGCGCGTGTTTCGGAACCAGGCGTTGGCCTTTGATCAGCATCGCCAGGGCCATTTCTCCGAACACCGCGCGAAGCGCGACCGCCGGGACGCGGAGCCAGCTCGGCCGGCCGAGCGCGCGCGCGTAGGCGTGCGAAAACTCGTCGTTCGTGACGGGTGTGGGCGACGTCGCATTGAGAATGCCCGACACCGTCGGCGTTGTGAGTGCCCACGTCGCCATGGCCACCCAGTCGTCGAGGTGAATCCACGACATGTACTGCCGGCCTGACGCGACGGGGCCGCCGACGAAAAACTGAAACGGCAGCCGCAGGCGGCCGAGAATCCCGCCTTCAGAAGAAAGCACGACGCCGCTACGCATGAACACGAGGCGGCTGCCCAGTGCGACGACCGGATGCGCTTCGGCTTCCCACGCGACACAGAGCTGGCCAAGGAAATCGTCGCCCGGAGGAAACGACTCGTCCAGCTGGCGATCGTCCAGGCTTGATCCGTAGAACCCCATCGCGGAGCCCTGGAGGAACACGACAGGTTTGGCCGAGGCCTGACGCACTGCCGCGACAAGACTTCGCGTCGGAAGCACGCGGCTCAGCCGTAGCTCCTGCCGGCGCTCGTCTGACCATCGCGAGTCGGCAATTCCGGCGCCCGTGAGATTGACCACGGCCGCCGCGCCGTCGATCTCGGATGCCCACGGGCCGGCGCTGCCGTCCGGTTGCCATTCGACCCGACGGATCGCCACGGTCGGGGGCAGGCTGGCTGCGTCGCGCGTCAACACGACGACCTGATGGCCGCTCCACGCAAGATGAGCCGCCAGTGACCGGCCGATCAGACCCGACCCGCCGGCGATGACGACCTTCATGAAGGGATGCTACGACATCCGAACTGAGGGTTCGAAGGTTCGATGGTGCGAAAGTGCGCAGGCTGGCGCGGAAGTGCGAAGGTCGGAACGGAGGTTCGATGGTCCGTTCCGCCGGTGCAGGACTAGTTCTTGAAGACGAAGGCCACGATCACCGACACGTCATTTTTCTCGATATCCGGTGTGGGCGGTTTGTTCTTGTAGGTGCTGAGGGCTCCGAGCTTGAGTTGAGTGTGTGTCGACATCGCGACGGCGATAGCGGCGCCGATCTGATACAACGCGTCGTCGAAGTCCTTCGTCTTCCACAGCGCGCCCAACGATTGCGTCAGCGTCGTTGTCGCCGACAGCACGTGAGAGAACTTTTGGTCCATGGTGACTGCTCCGGACGTGCTGAGGTCAAAGCCTGGATTCTTCTCCCACACCACACCGAGCCCCGTGTCGACCGAGAGCTTCGTCGCGTCCGTGTCGACGAGCTTGTAACCGACGCCGCCGGTTGGCGCGACGAGATAGTCAATTTCCTTGAAGACGTCGCGAAGGTACTGGTTCTGGCCGAAGACGTACGCGCGAGCGTTCAATCGGTATTCATCACGCACGTTGAACGCCAGACGGTCGGACGAGCGGATACCCTCCGTGTCGCCGCGGATGTACAACCCGTCGGACTTGACGATGTTCCGTCGCTTCGGGTCGTAGGTCAGGCTGTAGTTGGCGTTGAAAGTCGACGTGTCCGAGTTGCCGCTCGTCATCGCGAATCCCACGCCCGCGGTGGTCGTCCAGTCCTTCGGTGGCGGCGCAGGTGCGTTCTGCGCGATCGAGGGCGCCACATCAAGGAACAGCATGCCAATCACGACAGCGGCAGGAACGAGGATGTTCTTCACGGTTTGATCTCCATCGCGCCGGTATAGATCGCCATGCCAACCACGGCGTCGATGCCGAGCGCGTCCAGTGCGTCGACTTCATCGCGGCTCTTGATGCCGCCGGCCGCGATCAGGCGCCGTTTCGTGGCGGCCTGCACCGACCGGACAGGCGTGAGATTGAGGCCCGTCAGCAGTCCTTCCGTGTCCACGTGCGTGTAGAGGAACGTGCCGACGAACGGCTCGAGCGCGCGCGCGGCGTCTTCAGGCGTAATCGGCAATGCGGTCTTCCATCCGTTGATGACGACCTTGCCACCCCGGCTGTCGATCGCGCCGATCAGCCGGTCCGGATCGAGCGCCTCGGCGAACGCTTCGGCGCGCGCACGGTTCACGCCGCGATCGTTGAAGAGCGACGAGCCGAGGATGACGCGCCGGGCGCCAGCGGCGATGAGTTCCTCCGCGCGGTCGATCGATCGGACGCCGCCGCCGACCTGGCAGGGCAGCGCCGCGGCCACACGGCGGACCAGGTCGTCGTTGGCCGGCCGGCCCATCGCGGCGTCCAGGTCGATGAGCTGGACGATCTGGAAGCCTGAGAACTTCTCGATCCAGCCGTCGAGATCGTCGGTCGCGATGCGCCAGCCGCTCGCCCTGCTGGAGCTGCACGACACGGCCACCCATGAGATCGATCGAAGGAATCAGCACGAAGATCCTACCAGTCGAGACGCATCGGCACGCCGTGTTCCGACAGGAACACCTTCAGGTCGCGCACGGCGTGCTCGGAAAAATGGAAGATGGACGCGGCCAGCGCGGCGTCCGCGCAGCCGGCGGAAAAGACATCCGCGAAATGCTCGGGCGTGCCGGCCCCGCCCGAGGCGATCACGGGAATCTGGACGGCCTGGCTGACCGCCGCCGTGAGCTCGCAGTCGAAGCCTGCCCGGGTGCCGTCGCGGTCGATCGACGTCAGCAGAATCTCGCCGGCGCCGTGGTCCGCGGCTTCGCTCGCCCAGGCCACGGCCTCGCGCGGCGCCTTGCGTCGTGCCGCTTCGCGCGAACACCTCGAAGCCCGCGTCGCCGCGCTTCGCGTCGATCGCGACGATCACGGCCTGGCTGCCGTAGGTGCCGGCCACGGCGGTGACGAGCCCGGGATCCGCCAGCGCCGCGCTGTTGAGGCTGACCTTGTCCGCTCCCGCGTCGATCACCGCCCTGGCATCGTCCAGCGTGCGGATGCCGCCGCCGACGGCGAGCGGAATGAAGATGCGGCGCGACACCTCGCGAATCGTCTCGAGCAGCGCCCGCGCGTCCTTCGAGCGTCGCCGTGACGTCGAGCACCGTCAGCTCGTCGATGCCTTCGCGGTTGTAGCGCTCGGCGAGCTCCGCCGGATCGCCGGCGTTTCGAGGCCGAGGAAGTTGACGCCCTTGACGACGCGTCCGTCGCGGACGTCGAGGCAGGCGATCAGGCGTTTCGCCAGCATCTCAGCGCCCTCCCCGGACGACACCCATGAAAGTTCTCGAGGATGCGCAAGCCCGTGGCGCCGGATTTCTCCGGGTGGAACTGGACGCCAAAGACGCGGTCGTGCTCGACGGCCGACGCGAACGGCAGCCCGTGCGTCGTGTCGGCGGCCGTGTCGCGACCAATCGGCGCGGCGTACGAATGCGTGAAGTACGCGGACGCGCCTTCCGTCACCCCATCGAGCAGACGGGAGGCAGGTTGTCGAGAACCGCAGCGTGTTCCACCCGACGTGCGGGACTTTCACGTCACCGCTCGAGCCGAAAACAGCGGCCGGGCAGCATGCCGAGCCCTGGTTGGCCGGGCGCTTCGTCGCTGCCCTCGAACAGCCACTGCAGCCCGAGGCAGATGCCGAGCAGCGGCACGCCGGCGTCGATCGCACGCGTGATGGCCGTCCGCCACTCGGCCGTCAGCGACGCAGTCGCGGCGAAGTGGCCGACGCCCGGCACCACGATCGCGCTGCGCTCCTGCGAGTTCCTCGAGCGAGCCGACGATGCGCACGTCCGCGCCGACGGCCCGAAAGCCTTTCACCACCGACGTCAGGTTGCCGGCGCCGTAGTCGACGAGCGCGATGCTGACCGCATCAATCCCGATGCGAGTGCTATCAAGCAATCCCTTGGTCGACGGCAGCATCTTCGCCATCCGCCGGTCCTTGGCGCAGGCCACGCGCAGCGCGCGCGCGAAGGCCTTGAACACCGCTTCGATCTGGTGGTGGCTCGACCGGCCGTACAGCACCTTCAGGTGCACGTTGGCTCGCACCGTGTTCGCGAATCCCTCGAAGAAGTCCTGAACGAGCTCGACCGGCAGATCGCCGACGCGCTCCGCGCGGACCTTCGCCAGATCCACGACGGCAAACGGCCGGCCGGACAGGTCGATGGCCGCGACGGCCAGTGTCTCGTCCATCGGCATCAGGAAGTAGCCGGCGCGATTGATGCCGCGCTTGTCGCCGAGTGCCTTCGAGACAGCCTCGCCGAGCGCGATGCCGACGTCCTCGACGGTGTGATGCGCGTCCACGTCGAGATCGCCTTTGGCCGCAACGGTCGAGGTCGAAGCCGCCGTGACGGGCGACGAGCTCGAGCATGTGATCGAGGAAGCGAATGCCCGTCGCGACGGTGTACCTGCCGCGGCCGTCGAGGTCGATCGCCAGCTGGATCTGTGTTTCCGTGGTTCGTCGATCAACGCGTGCGCGACGCAAGGATCTCCTCCAGGGCGGCCAGCGCCAATGTGGTGTGTTCGACGACGCCCGCGGTGAGGCGGATGCAGCCCGCGCATCCAGGCGCCGATGACTTGTCCCGGACCAGAATCTGCCGGGCCTCGAAGCGTCTCGGTGATGACGCCGGCGTCCGGCGCCGACGCGGAAGAGGACGAAGTTCGCTTCGCTCGGCCAGAACGTCAGGCCGTGGCGGCGGCAGAACTCGTAGACCAGCTCGCGCGACGTCCGCGGACTCGCCGACATACCACTCGAGGTACGCGCGATCGTCGAGCGCCGCATCGAGCGCCGCGATGGCGCAGTAGTTGACGCTGAACGGCAGCTGCATGGCGCGCAGCCGGCTCAGCGTGGTCGGGTGCGCCACGAGCGCGCCGACGCGAAGCCCCGCAAGCCCGTGGCCCTTGGCGAACGTGCGCCCGACGACGATGTTCCGCTGGCGCTCGAGCAGCGGGCCGATGAGCGTGCGGCCGCTGAAGTCGGCGTACGCTTCGTCCACGAGCACGAACGCATGCGGCGCCGCGCTCGCGATCCGTTCCACCGCGCCAGGCGGGAATGCCGAGCCCGGTCGGGTTGTTGGGATCCGTGAGGTAGATCGACGCGCGTCGCCGGCGTGATCGCGTCGAGCAGCCGGTCGAGCGGAAACCGGAACGCTGGCTCCGGGCGGAATCCGGACCACGGCCGTGCCCATCGACGCCGCGCACATCTCGTAGACCTCGAACGCCGGCTCGACGATGATCGATGTGCGGCGTCGTCCGTGACGCCGGCGGCCGTGCCGTGCACGACCCCGCATTGGGTCACCATCTGGATGCCTTCGTCGAGGCCGTTGGTGATCTGGGCCCACCCGGGCGCCACGCCGAACCAGCGCTCGATACGCTCGATGATCCTGGCCGACGTCCGGGTAGTGGCCGACGTCCTGCCTCGAGATCCGGCGAATAGCGGCGAGCACGGCGGGCGAGCACCCGGCCGTGTTCTCGTTGTAGTGCAGACGCAGGGCGCCGGCAGAAGACGCCGATCGGTAGTTCGTCACAGCCGCAGCCGCACCGACTGCGCGTGCGCCTCGAGGCCTTCCGCTTCCGCCAGCGTGACGACCGACCGGCCGATGCCGCGGATGCCCGTTTGCGTCAGCGTCTGCACGGTGAAGACACGGACGAAGTCCGCGGCGCTGAGTCCGCCGCGGAACCGGCCCGCGCCGCCGGTTGGCAGCACGTGATTCGACCCCGTGCAGTAGTCGCCCGCGGCCTGAGCGCTCCATGGCCCGACGAACATCGTGCCCGCGGTCCGCACGACGTCTGCGTCGGCGGTCGTCGTCCACGACGAGATGCTCGGGCGCGAGGCGGTTGACGATGGCCGACGGCCGTCTTGCGATTCGCGGCGACGACGACGGCGCCGTTCCGTGCGATGGACACGCGCGCCGGCCCGGTCTTCGGCATCTGGCGGTCCACTTCACGCGACGACCTGCTGTGCGAGCGACGCCTTGGTCGTGACGAGGATCGCGCGCGCGGCCGGATCGTGCTCGGCCTGCGCGATGAGGTCGGCGGCAATCCACTCCGGGCGGCCGCGGTTCGACGCAGATCGACGATCTCGCTCGGCCCGGCGTGGAGGTCGATGGCGCAGTCGGCGCGACACCAGCGCTTTGGCCGCCGCGACCCACGCGTTGCCAGGGCCGACGATCTTGTCCACCCGCGCGATCGACGCGCGTGCCGTACGCCAGCGCGGCAATCGCCTGGGCGCCGCCGATCGCGAACACCTCGGACGCGCCGGCCTCGAGCGCCGCGGCCATCACGACCGGCGCGGGCCGCGGACAGACGACGACGATCTCGCGGACGCCGGCCACGCGCGCCGGCACGACAGTCATCAGCAGCGTCGAAGGCAGTGGATAGCGGCCGCCCGGCACGTAGCAGCCGACGCGCGCGAGCGGCTGCACGCGCTGCTCGATCCGCAGCCCCGGCGCGACCGTGACGGCGAAGCCGCGTGGCACCTGTTTCGTGCGACACGCGCTCGAGATGCGCGACGGCCTGAGCGAGCGCGCGCCGGACGTCGCGCGGCGTCTGCTCCCAGCCGCGCCGCAAGGCCGCCGCACTGAGCGGGCGAACAGGCGCCGAACGGCCGTCCAGCCGCCGTGTCCACTCGCGGACCGCGACATCGCCGCGGCGTCTGACGTCGCGGACGATGCGCGCCGCCTGCCGCTCGACCTCAGGGCGTCGCGCTTCGTCGCGCGTGGCCAGGCGCGGCGATCGCCGCACGATTGGACGCGTTGACGATTCGCATCAGAGCACGATCTTGTTGAGCGGGTACTCGACGATTCCCTGAGGCGTTCGCGGTCTTGAGTTTTGGGATCAACTCGCGCACGGTGTGCTCCTCGATGATCGTATTCACGGCGACCCAGCCGTCGTCGCTCAAGCGGCGAGATGGTTGGCCGCTGAAGCGCGGGCAGGAGTGCCAGCACCGCTTGCAGGTCGTCGCGCTTGACGTTCAGCATCAGGCCGACACGGCCCTGCGCCTCGATCGCCGCCTTCAGCAACAGCGCGATGTTCTCGATCTTCGTTCGCTTCCACTCGTCGGCGAGCGACGACGGGTTTGCGATGAGCTGCGTGTTTGATTCGAGCAGGGTGTCGATGACGCGCAACCGGTTGGCGCGGAGCGACGAGCCGGTCTCCGTGACCTCGACGATCGCGTCGGCGAGCACGGGTGGCTTCACCTCGGTCGCGCCCCACGAGAACTCCACGTTGACGTTGACGCCAAGGCGCTTGAAATACGCTTCCGTGGCGCGGACGAGCTCCGTCGCGATGGTCTTGCCTTCGAGATCCTGCGGACGCTTGAACGGCGATTCCTCCGGCACGGCCAGCACCCACTTCACGCGGCCAAAGCTCTGCTTCGCGTAGATCAGGTCGGCGATGGGTGTCACCCGATCGGCGCCGTGTGTGGCCGCGTGCTCGGCAATCCAGTCCTGACCGGTCAGGCCCGCGTCGATGACCCCGTCCGCGACGTAGCGCGCCATTTCCTGCGCGCGGATCAGCAGGCACTCGATCTCGGGATCGTCGATCGACGGGTAGTAGGACCGTGAGCTGACGTAGATGTTGAAGCCGGCGCGCTGGAAGAGCTGGATCGTCGCGTCCTGCAGCGATCCTTTTGGCAGACCGAGCTTAAGCGCCATCGCCGCCTCCCGTGCGTCCGATGGGCGTGTAGAAGCAGGTCCGCTGGCCTGTGTGGCACACGTTGCCGTCGCCCAGGCGCTCCACCGTGACGAGCACCGTGTCATCGTCGCAGTCGGTGAAGAGCTCGACGACCTTCAGCCGGTTGCCCGAGGTCTCGCCCTTCGTCCAGAGCGACTGACGCGACCGTGAATAGAACGTGGCGAATCCCGTGGCGCGCGTGCGCGCCAGGGCCTCGTCGTTCATGAAGCCGACCATCAACACCTCGCGGGACGTGGCATCCTGAACAACGGCGGGCACAAGTCCATCGAGCTTCGAGAAATCCATACCGGACCTTCCTTGCCCGGCGGAACTAGCGGGAATCGAGCACCCGCCAGAACCGGCGGGGCTGCTGCGTGTCGTGAGAGGTTGACTCCTCCGCTACACAGAACTCCACCGGACGGTCGAATGACCGTGTGCGTGGTGGAGGTGCCCGTGACGGAGGCGAAACATCGCCGCCGATGCTATCACAGCCGAAAAAGTGGCCGGGTGAATTTTCTTTGAACACTCAAAGAAAACTCACCCGAGGAATTTATCGTCAAGTGCGGCAATGAGATCCGGCGACACTTCGTGCAGGCCGGCCACGATCCGGTCGGCCGAGGCCAGCGCGAGCCGGGTGGACGTGGTCGTCACGCCAATCGTCCGCATGCCCGCCGATCGCGCGGCTGCGAGGCCGGCGACCGAGTCCTCCACCGCGACGCAGGCTGACGCGGGAACGCCAAGCCGTTCCGCGGCCGTGAGATACGTTTCAGGGGCCGGCTTGCTCAGGGTGACATCGTCGGCCGCCACGATGACCGAAAAGCGTTCGAGCAGACCCGATGTGCGAAGTATCGCAACAATCTCGTGGTGCAGCGCGCCGGACGCGATGCCCATCGGAAAGCGCGCGGCCAGCTGCTCGATCGATGCCTTGGCACCTGGGAACAAGATGTCCGCTGACTCCAGGTGACGTCCGAACAGCCGGCCCTTCGCTTCGACGAGGGTGTCGCTGTCGTCTTCCGTGATGGCCATACCGGAATCACGAACGAACTCACGCACGAGCCCGTAGTCGTCGTACCCGATGTACCGATCGAAGTAGGCGGCCTCGCTGAGTGTCCAGCCGCGATCGGCGAAGACGTCTCGAAAGGCGGCATAGTGCAGCCGCTCGGTGTCGGCAATGACACCGTCGAAATCGAGGACCACGGCACGGATGGACATGGCGCCAATTATTACCGGCTTGGCCTGAGGACTGGGCGCGCCTCTGTAAGATGATGAACGCTGAGAGCGCCTGCATGAAAATCACAGCCACCGCCTTCGCACTCTGCGTCCTGCTCGCCGCGCCGACGAAGATGCAGCGGGCGGAGCCGGACTGGCCGGCGATCGACGCTGAGACGCTCCAGCACTTTCAAGCACTCCTGAAGTTCGACACGAGCGACCCTCCAGGGAACGAGCAGCCCGCGGCCGACTATTTGAGGCAGGTGCTCGAGCGCGAGGGCCTTCCAGTCGAGATCTTCGCGCTGGAGGGCCACCGGCCGAACGTGGTCGCGCGACTCAAAGGCAGTGGCGCCCAACGTCCTCTCCTGTTGATGGGACACACCGATGTCGTCAACGTCGACCCGGCGAGATGGACGTTCCCTCCGTTCGGTGCGGTTCGCGACGGCGGCTACATCTATGGGCGCGGCACCCTCGACGACAAGGACAACCTGACGGCGTCGTTGATGGTCATGTTGATCCTGAAGCGCCTGAAGGTGCCATTGGCGCGAGACGTCATCTTCCTCGCCGAGGCGGGAGAAGAAGGCTCGACCCAGTTTGGCGTCGAGCACGTCGTCAACCAGCACTTTCCCGCGATCGACGCGGAATATTGTCTTGCCGAGGGCGGCGGCGTCAGACGCGAAGGCGGCCAGGTCCAGTTCGCGGGCGTGCAGACGACCGAGAAGATCCCCCGTCGCATCGATCTGATCGCTACGGGGGTTGCGGGGCATGCCTCGATGCCGCTCGAGTCGAACGCCCTCGTCCATCTGGCGTCGGCGATCGAAAAGGTCGCGCGATGGGAGGCGCCCATTCGGCTGAACGAGACGACCGCCACGTACTTCCAGCGCCTCGCCGAGATCTCACCGCCTGAGGCTGCGGCCCGCTATCGCGACGTGCTCGTACCAGGCAAGGTGCTCGAGGTCGATCGCTATTTTCGGCAGGCGGAGCCTCGTCATTTCGCTCTGCTTCACACCACGGCCACGCCGACCATCGCGGAGAGCGGCTACCGCATCAACGTCATTCCCTCTGAAGCGAAGGCATCGGTCGATGTGCGGACGCTGCCGAACGACGACCCGGCGGAGATTCTGGAGCTCGTGCGCACGGCGATCGGCGATCCGGCGGTGAGAGTCGAGTGGGGGCCGCGCAACCTGCGTCCGGCCGGTGTATCCCGGCTCGATTCGGAGGCCTTCAAGGCGATCGAAGCTGCCGCGACCCGACAATACGGCACCGTCACGATCCCGATGATGGGTACCGGCGGCACTGACATGGCCTACCTGCGAACTCGAGGCGTTCAGTGCTATGGCATCGGTCCGGCGGTTGACGTCGAGGACGGCCCGAAGGGCTTCGGCGCGCACAGCGACCAGGAACGGATTCTGGAACGCGAGCTCTACCGTTTCGTTCGGTTCAACTGGGACATCGTGACGTCCCTCGCGGCGGCGAAATAGTTCTTCGAGAGGCGGGCAATGGCTGCAATCAACTACGGCAGGGTCCTGCTCGGCGGTCTCGTGGGCGGCGTGATCGCCAACATCGGCGACTTCATCGTGAACAGCATGGTCATGGCGGACGACATGGTCCGCATGGCCCAGCGCTTGAATCTGAATCAGGCGGTCATGGCATCGCCTGCTGTCGGGATGACCTGGGTCGTGGTGGACTTCGTCTACGCCACGCTCATCGTCTGGACCTATGCCGCGATTCGTCCGCGATTCGGCCCGGGTCCCGGCACGGCGATCAAGTCCGGGATGGTTCTCTGGGCCGCCGTCTGCTCGGTGCTGTTTGGCTTTCAGTCGATGGGGATCTTCACGCGGGATTCGTTCTTCAAGAGCGCGGTCCTGTCTCTTGCCACGACAATCCTCGCTGCGCTCGCCGGCGCGTGGACCTATAAGGAAGAGAACGAGTCGCGCAAATCCCTATCCCATCAGTAAGGCCAGCAGCGCCTTCTGCGTGTGAAGCCGGTTTTCGGCCTGGTCGAAGACGAGCGACGTGGGTGCGTCCATCACCTCGTCGGTCACTTCGGCGCCGCGATGAGCCGGAAGGCAATGCATGAAGAACGCGTCCCGGCCCGCGGCGGCCATGAGCGTCTCGTTCACCTGATACGCCGGGAACACGCGGCCCCGCTTGGCCAGCTCTTTCTCCTGGCCCATCGACGTCCAGACGTCGGTGTACACGGCGTCAGCGCCGGTCACCGCCGCGACCGGATCGGTCGTGGTCGAGATTGTGGCTCCGTGCGCGGCGACGCGCCGGCACGCCTCGAGCGCGTCCTCTTTGAGCGCGAATCCTTTCGGGGATCCGATCCGCACGTTCATGCCCAGCATGACGCTGGCCTGCGTGAGCGACGTCGCGACGTTGTTGCCGTCGCCGACATAGGCGAGTGTTCGACCCTTCAGATGCCCGATCCGTTCCTTCAACGTGAACATGTCCGCGAGCACCTGGCACGGATGCTCTTCGTTCGTCAGAGCGTTCACGACGTGCATGCGCGGCGCGGCCTCCGCAAAGGCCGCCAGACCGCTCTGCGCGAACGTGCGGACGATGACGCCCTCGATCCAACGCTCGAGATTCTTCGCGACATCCTCAACAGCCTCACGTCCCCCGAACACGACGTCTGGGGGCGGTTCGATCACGTGCCCGCCGAGCTCGTGCACGGCGACGACGAACGTGATGCGCGTCCGCAACGACGGTTTCTCGAACAGCAGCGCGACGTGCTTGCCCTCGAGTGGGCGACGTCCCGTGCGGCCGGCGAGGCGGTCCTGCTTCATGGACGCCGCAAGCTCGAGCAGGAGCTCGAGCTCCTCGTGCGTCAGGTCCAGCACGGAGATGAAGTCCTTCGAGGCAATCAGCGGCAGACTGGCGGGCACGGCGTTCGCGCTCACGTCCGGTACTCCGCATTGATGCGGACGTACTCGGCGCTGAAATCGCACGTCCACATCGTGGCCTCGTGAGCGCCGCCCGTGCCGAGATCGACCGCGATCGTCACTTCTTTCGCCTCGAGGACCTTGGCTGCGGCCGGCCGCCCGTTCGTCGTGCGGCACGCCGTGAACGAAGACGGCGACGTCACCAATCGCGACAGACGCGCCGTCAAGCGAGAAATCGGCGCCCGATCGGCCGGCAGCCGCCACGAGCCGGCCCCAGTTCGGATCGCCGCCATGGATTGCCGTCTTCACCAGCGGCGAGTTGGCAATCGTTCGCGCAGCCAGCCACGCGTCGTCCTCGGAGGCGGCGCCAGTCACACGGACGGTGACGAGCTTGGTCGCGCCTTCACCGCCGCGCACAATCTCGCGGGCGAGATGGCCGGCCACGGCCATCAGCGGCTCGATGAGCCGCGGGTCGTCGTCGTGTGTCACGACCACGCCAGACGCTCCTGACGCGAGGGCGAACACGCAGTCGTTGGTCGAGCACTCGCCGTCCACCGTGATGGCGTTGAAGGTCCGGTCGACGACGCGTCGCAGCGCGCGAGCGAGCACCGCCGGCTCAACGACCGCGTCGGTTGTGAGGTATCCAAGCATCGTCGCCATGCGCGGTTCGATCATGCCGGAGCCCTTGGCCATGCCGCCGACCGTGATCGTGCCCTCGGCACTTTCGGCCGCGACCGCGAGCGATTTCGGAAATGGATCGGTCGTCATGATGGCGCGCGCCGCGGCCGCCGCGCCAGGGGCGCCGCGATCGAGTGAGGCCTCGGCGGTCTCGATGCCGGCCCGCACTTTCGAAATGTCGAGTGCCACGCCGATGACGCCCGTGGAGGCGACAAGGGCCTGATCGGGCGTGCAGCCGACGGCCGCTGCCGCCGCCGCAGCCATCTGCCGCGCGACGTCCATCCCGTCATCGCCCGTGCACGCGTTCGCGCACCCGCTATTGGTCACGATGACCTGTGCCCGGCCGCCCGTCCGCCCGAGATGTTCGCGCGACACCACGACCGGCGCAGCGACGGCCTTGTTTGTCGTGAAGACTGCCGCCGCCGCAGCGACGCCGTCGGCGACGATGAGCGCCAGGTCGAGCGGGCGGTCACTGCCCGGTCGCTGACGCTTGATGCCGCAAGCGGCCGCGCCCGCACGAAATCCGCCCGGCGCCGTCACGCCTCCCTCAACCGGCCGGAGCGCCACGCGACTCCCTTCAGGCAACCGCGGCACGGCGGTCTTCGACGTGTTCGATGTCACGGGCACCATAGAAACCGTTCTCCCTTTCACGCGTAAGCGACACCACCATGGCGTGCTGGCCGCAGCGCCTGAAGAGCGGACAGGCCGCGCAGTCACGAGCAATCTTCTCGGGGACCCACTGATGAGGGACCAGCGAGAAGTTCTGCCGCACGAAAAATCGCGGATCGTGCGTGAACGCCGCGAGCGTCTCGTAGCCCTCGTCGACGGCCCGTCGCCGCAGCTGATCCAGCAGTCGCGTGGCGACGCCTCGGCCGCGAGCCCTCGATGACACGACGAGCGATCGCACCTCTGCCACAGAACGTGAGAGCGGTGCGAGCTCCGCGCACGCCTGCAGCACGCCGCCGGCCTCGCCGACCACGAATCGTGACGCGCGTCGCCGAACGTCGTCGAGGTCCCGGGGCAGCAGGTGTCCCTCCGCCCGGTGGTCGTTGATCAGGGCGTACAGCGCTTCGGCATCTGCCGCTGTGCCCGGGCGCATTTTGATCGGGCGCGCGCCCGCGCGAACGGGAAGCTTCACGCTACTTCGCCGCACCGAGGGCCTCCTTCAGGATCGCCACCCCTTCGTCAACGTGCTGCTCGGTGATGATGTACGGCGGCAGCAGGCGGACGACCGTACCGGATGTGCGGTTGATGATGAGGCCACGTTCGAGCGCGGCCTGCACCACCGGGGTCGCATCCACGCGGAGGTCGAGGCCCGCAATCAGTCCCGCGCCACGAACCTCGGCCACGAGCGCCGGATACGCCGCGGCCAACTCGCGTAGATGACCGAACAGGTAGTCGCCAACACGGCGAATCGACGCGAGCATCGCATCATCCAGCACGTCGAGGAATGTCAGCGCGGCCCGGCAAGCCAGCAGGTTGCCGCCGTAGGTCGTGCCGTGATCCCCCGCGGAAATCGACGCCGCCACTTTCGAGTTCAGGAGCGCCGCGCCAACCGGCATGCCGGCACCGAGCGCCTTGCCCAGCGATACGAGGTCAGGGGTGAGGCCGACCGCGCCGCTCCGGAGGAACGCGCCCGTCCGTCCGGATCCAGATTGAATCTCATCCGCAATCAGGAGCGCACCGGTTCGACGGCAGCCCTCGGTGATCGCCTGCGCCGTGGCCGGGGAGATCGGCCGTACGCCACCCTCGCCCTGAATTGGTTCAATCACGACGGCCGCGGTCTCATCGTCGATGAGACGGTCGATGGCCGCGAGATCGTCGGCTGACGCGAACGACACGCCCGGGATGAGCGGCTGAAATGGCGTGCGATAGTGCTCGTCAGCCGTGACCGACAGGGCCCCCATCGTGCGGCCATGGAAGCTGTGCGTGAAGGCCAGGTATTTCGTGCGTCCCGCCGCGCCCTGCGTGTGCCAGTAGCGCCGCGCGAACTTCAGACACGCTTCCATCGCCTCGGTGCCACTGTTGCAGAAGAACGCCCGATCGAGACCCGTGCGATGGGTCAGCTCGCGTGCCAGCTCGCCCTGCAGCGGATGGAAATAGAGGTTGGACGTGTGCATGAGTGTCGCCGCCTGGTCAGCCAGCGCACGTGCAACCGCCGGGTGCGCATGACCGAGCGACGCCACGCCGATGCCCGACAAAAAGTCCAGGTACGAGCGGCCCGCATCGTCGAACAACCGCACGCCTTCGCCGCGCTCGAACACGACCGGCTGTCGTCGGTACGTCTGAAGGAGGTACTGCGATTCGAGTGCCTTGACGTCCGTGGTGGTTGTGGCCATGGTCACTTCTCTTTTTCTCCCAGCTCCACTTTGAGTCCAATGATCCGCGTGCCCGGCGCGCGCTCCGTGACCTCGCCGGCATCGAGCCGCCGGCCGTCGATGATCCGTACGCTCGCCACGCCGGCCTCGAGCGCCGTGCGGCAGGCGGACAGCTTCGCCACCATGCCGGCGGTCGCGGTGCCGCTGGCGATCAACGCATCGATGCCGTCGAGGTCGAGTTCGGGGATCGAATGTCCCTGGTCGTCGAGCACGCCCGGCGTTCCCCCGGCGATCACGAGATCCGCGTCGGCGAGCGCGGCCGCCACGCGGCACGCCATCACATCGGCATTCACGTTCAGCACGTGCGGGCGGCCGGACGATGCACGGTCCTCGATTCCGAGACTCGCGATGACGGGCACGTAGCCGTTCAGGACGAGCAACTCGACCAGATCCGGATCCACATCATCGGGATCGCCCACGAGACCGAGATCGACGGTGGCACCGCTGGCCACCTGGTGCCGATCCGATCGAGCGGCGCGGCTGAAACCGGCGTCCACACCGGTCAGGCCCACGGCCGGAACGCCTTCACCGACGAACGCGGCGACCAGGTCCGTGTTGGTGGACCCGGCAAGCACCGACACCACCGCGTCGAGCGTAGGCGCATCGGTGATGCGCAGTCCCTCGACTTTCCGCGGAGCGATCTGCCGGCGTGCAAGCTCCGCGTCAATCGCGCGGCCGCCGCCGTGGACGACAATGAGGCCACGCGCCGCCCGCACGTCCCGCGCAAACCGGGCGATGCGATGACGGTCGTCGGCCTCCTCGATCAGCTCGCCGCCGAGCTTGAGGACGAGGGGCCTCACCGGAGGCCCGTCCGTTCGTCGACACCGTAGGCGACGTTGAAGTTCTGAAGCGCCTGGCCCGCGGCACCCTTCACCAGGTTGTCGAGACACGTCACGATGACCAGACGCCTCGACGACGCGTCCAGCCGCCAGCCGATGTCGCAGAAGTTGGTCCACGCGACGTGTTTGATCTCGGGCAGCGCGTCGCCCGTCAGCCGGACGAACGGCTCATTGCGATACGCCGCGTTGAACGCATCGGTAATCTGTTCGGCCGTCGTGCCCGGCGCGACGCGCAGATAGATCGTCTCGAGAATCCCGCGATCGAGCGGCACGAGGTGCGGGACGAACGTGACCGTGCCGCCGATCTCCTGTTCCATCTCGGCGACGTGCCGGTGGCCGAGCACGCCGTACGCGGCGACCGATCCGTGGTTCTCAGAGAAGTGCGTGCGGTCGCTCGGCGCGCGGCCGGCCCCCGAGATCCCCGACTTCGCGTCGACGATCACACCGCCAGACAGGTCGAGGTGACCGGCTTTGACGAGCGGAAGGATCGCCAGCAACGCCCCGGTTGGATAGCAGCCCGGGTTGGCGACGAGCGTCGCCCGCCGCACATCGTCGCGGTAGTGTTCGGTCAAACCGTACGCGGCGCCCGAGGGCAGCGTCTTGGTCGCGGGATACCACCGCGCCCGAGCGGCGTCGTCGCGAATGCGGAACGCGCCTGAGAGGTCGATGACGCGAACGCCCGCGTCAACGAGCGGCGGCGCCAGCTCGGCGGCCGCATTTTCCGGCACCGCCAGGAACACCAGATCCATCGCGCCGCTTGCGAGCCGCTGGGTGTTGAGCGGTTCGACCGTGCCGTCCCAGACCCGAGCGAGCCGGGGCAGCGGCCTGGCGGCCGAATCCGCCGACGACGACATGGCCGCCTCGAGCCGAACGTTGGGATGGCGCGCGAGGAGCGACACCAGTTCCTGCCCCGCATACCCGGTCGCGCCGGCGACCGCCACCCGAATTGGCGACGAATAGCTATTCATCAGAAACAATATCTATACAATGAGCCGTGTTTCGCCGTCAACAGCGAAACCTCGTCTCTGGCCTAATTATTTGCAAAACACAGGTTCGATACCTATGCGTTGACTGTATAATCAACCGGCTGATTGGATAGATATGAAGGCTTGGAGGCAGTCCCAGATTCTCGACGTCGTGGACCACGAGCCGGTGGCTTCGCAGGAGGCTCTGCGCCAGCGTCTGCAGACGAGGGGGATTGACGCGACGCAGGCCACGATCTCCCGCGATCTCAAGGAATTAGGGCTCGTGAAGCGGGCCGGGGACGGTGCGTACGTCCGGCCTGGCACCGAGCGGGCGAGTCCGGCCGTCAGCGAGCAGTTTCGACGGGCCGTCGTCTCGCTCGTGAGGGGCTTCGAGCGCGTGGACCCGCTCATGGTCGTACGGACCGACCGTGGCCAGGCGCAGGGGCTCGCCGAATGGATCGATCGCGCGCAACTGGCCGAGGTGGCCGGCACGATCGCCGGCGACGACACGATTCTGCTGATCTGCCGTGGGAGTGAGGCGGCCGCCACTATCGAGGCGAAATTGAAGCAGATGGTCACGGAGTGACTGGGGGCGTGAGTTGAAACCGACGAAGGCCTCGAATCGCATCGTGCTCGCGTACTCAGGCAGCGTGAACACCACGGTCGCGATTCCGTGGCTGGCCGAGCGCTACGACGCCGAGGTCGTGACCGTCACTCTCGATCTCCATCAGCGGACGGCGCTTGAGGCGACGCGCGACCGGGCGCTTGCGGCCGGCGCGGTCCGTGCCCATGTCGTCGACGCCTGCGACGAGTTCGCGCGCGACTTCATCGTTCCGGCACTGCGTGCGGGCGCGGTCACGCCTGAGGGGGACGTCCTCGTTTCCGCGCTCACTCAGCCGTTGATCGCCAAGCACCTCGTCAGCATCGCGCGGCTCGAGGACGCGGCTGCGGTGGCGCACGGCTCGAAAGATCGCGCGCGTTGTTTCGAGAGCCTGATCCGGGACCTCGATCCATCGCTTGCGGTGTTGTCACCGGCATCTGAGTGGACGTTCGCGCCGGCCGATCTCGTCTCGTATGCGCGCGCGCGCGGTCTTTCGATCGGTCCACATCGACGCCTCGGCAGCGACCCGGTCGGCATCATCGGCGCCCGATACTCCGGCGACGGTCGACGTCGCGTTCGAGGAAGGCGTGCCGGTGGCGTTGAACGGCGTGGCGCTGCCGATAGTCGAACTGATCTCGAGCGTCGAGACGATCGCTGGTGCGCACGGCGTGGGCCGGACGGCGCCGGCCACGCGGCTGCTTCACGAAGCTCACCGAGCCTTGCAGTCCTGCGTGACGCCGCCCGACATCGATCGGTCGGCCCGTGAGCGCGGTGCGGACTACGCGGGTCTCGTCAATGCCGGCGCCTGGTATTCCGCGGCGCGCAAGGACGGCGACGCGTTCGTGGCGTCCGTGCAGAAACACGTCACCGGCACCGCTCGCCTCAAGCTGTTCCGCGGGCACTCGGAGGTCGTCGAGTGCCGATCACCGTTCGCGCTGTCCGCAGTCGATCCACGGCCGACGACGGATGTCGTCGCCGCCCGGAGCTGATCATGTCCACGCTATGGTCCGGCCGTTTCACTGAACGACCGGACACCGAAGTGTTCGAGTACGGTCGATCGCTTTCCGTCGATCGTCGCCTGTTCGACGACGACGTCAATGGAAGTCTGGCGTGGGCTGAGGCGCTCGCGCGGGCGGGTGTGGTGTCGGCCGACGACGCGCGCGCGATAGCCAGCGGTCTCGAAGCGGTGCGCACGGCGGTCCATGCCGACTCGACGCGCCTCGATCGCGCTGAGGACGAAGACGTCCACTCATTTGTCGAGCGCGAGCTGGTCGAGCGAATCGGGGAGGCTGGAAAGCGACTGCATACCGGCCGGTCACGCAACGAGCAGGTGTCGCTCGACTTCCGTCTGTATTTGAGGCGACGCATTCCCGCGGTCGAAGCGGCGCTGGCGACGTTGGTGGACGCGCTGGCCAGTCAGGCTGAGCAAGCGGGCGCGGCGGTCATGCCCTCCTACACGCATTTGCGGCGCGCTCAACCTGTGCTCGTCGCGCACGTGCTGCTGTCCCACGCAGCGGCCATCCGGCGCGATGTCGATCGGATGGATGTGGCGCGCGCCGAGGCGGATGTCATGCCCCTCGGCTCCGGCGCCATCGCGGGCACCGCCTACGACGTGGACGTCGCGTTTCTGACCGACCGGTTGGGCTTTTCGAGGGCTGCGGCCAACAGCATCGACGCGTCCGGCGATCGCGACTTCGTCGCGACGTTTCTCTATGCGTGTGCGATGACCATGGTGCACCTGAGCCGCCTGGCGGAGGACGTGATCCTCTGGTCGAGCGAAGAGTTCGGGTTTTTCGAGATCCACGACTCGGTGGCCACCGGATCGTCGCTGATGCCGCAGAAGAAGAATCCGGACCCGCTCGAGCTCGTCCGCGGCAAGTCCGGAAAGATCGTTGGGCTGCTCACGGGCTGGCTGACGTCCATGAAGGGGCTTCCTCTCGGGTACAACAAGGACCTCCAGGAAGACAAAGCGATCGCGTTTGAAGCGGAGGACACGGTCATTGCCTGCGCGCGCACGACGGCCACCGTCGTGCGCACTCTTCTGCTTCGCGCGGGCGCCGCTCGGGCCGCCGCGTCCGGTCTTCTGCTCGCCACCGAGGTGGCGGATTTCCTCGTCGGGCGAGGCGTGCCGTTTCGCACCGCTCACGAAGTCACCGGCCGCATCGTGCGTGACCTCCACGCTTCCGGTCGCGACTTCTCGTCGTTGACGATGGAGGACTGGCGGCGCTACGACGCGCGTTTCGACGCCGACATCGTGGATGCGATTACGCCCGAAGCGGCAGTTGCCGCGCGACGGACCCCGCAGTCCACCAATCCCCAGGCTGTGGCCGCTGCGCTGGCCGAGACCCGGGCCTGGCTGGCGTAGTAAAAGTGGTCGGGTGATTTACATTCTTCGCAAAAATTCACCCGACCACTTTTCACCCGCCCAAATGGGTGAGGCGTGGGGTGGAGCCGGTTCCTAGAATCGAGATATGGCTCCTCTCAGCTCTGTTCGGGAACGTCCGGTCCCTCTCAACGACGACGAGCTCCTCGACGCTTACTCGCGAGCGGTCATCGGCGCCGTGGACGTCGTCAGCCCCGCAGTCGTCGGCGTGGAGGTCGGCCACAGCGGCCGTCCGGCGGGTCAGCCCAGCGGTACCGGTTCCGGATTCCTCTTCACTCCAGACGGCCTGATCATCACCAACAGCCACGTCGTACACGGGGCTCAGGCGGTTGGCGTTCGTCTTCCTGATGGACGAGAGTCCCAGGCTGATGTGATCGGCGACGATCCATCCACCGATCTCGCGGTGCTTCGCATCAGCGGCGGACCGTTTCCGTGGATCAGCCTGGGTGATTCGTCGGCAGTCCGGGTGGGGCAGGTCGCGATCGCCGTCGGGAATCCGTACGGCTTCCAGCACTCAGTCACGACCGGCGTCGTCAGCGCGCTGGGACGATCGCTTCGCGGCCGGACCGGGCGTTTGATCGACGACGTGATTCAGACGGACGCGGCGCTCAACCCCGGCAACTCCGGCGGGCCGCTCGTCACCACCGCCGGACAAGTGATCGGCGTCAATACCGCCGTCATCATGCCGGCGCAGGGACTATCGTTCGCGATCGCCAGCAACATCGTCCGCTTCGTCGCGTCGCGTCTGTTGAGGGATGGCCGGATCCGGCGCAGCTACATCGGCGTCGCCGGTGAGAGAACTCCAGTGCCGCGCCGGCTGGCGCGAGAACACTCGCTCGCCGTGTCGTCGGGCATCCGCGTCGCCGGCATCGAGCCCTCAAGCCCAGCGGCCGCCGCCGGCGTGCAATCCGGCGACCTCATCGTGAGCTTCGAAGGCGTTGCCGTTGCCGGTGTGGATGAGCTCCACCGTCTGCTGGATGAAGAGCGCATCGGGCGTCCGTCGCGACTCGTGGTCCTGCGCGCAGGGGAGCTGCGGCAACTGACCGTGGTGCCTCGCGGCGACGCCGGCCCCGCACGCTAGATCAAATTTCGATCAGACCACGCCGGATCGCGAGCCGGACAGCGTCCGTTCGATTCCGCGCGCCCAGCTTCCCGCCAATCGAGGCGACATGAAACTTCACGGTCTGGTCGCTGATTCCGAGGCGGGCCGCAATCGCCTTGTTGGGAAGGCCCTCCGCCAGGAGACGAAGCACGTCAAGCTCGCGGGCCGTCAACGATTCAGCGTCGAGGAGCGCGTCGTCGTCCTCGTGAACGGCATGCGCGACAACGAACGCGTCCGCGGCGAGGCCGAGGACCCGCGCCGCGTCAAGCGTCGGCGCCTCGTCCACGACCTCCAACCCGGACGCGGAAATGGCGCGCCGCAGACGTTCCCGTTCGCGCGGCGAGCCGACGAGGACGACGCGCATTCAGCGGACCGGGCGTCGGCCGACCGTGACCGCGAGATCCGCGACGGCACCGCCGCGCAGGACCTTGATAGGCGCCGGCCGGCCAATGCGATCGCCCTGCAGCAAATCGAGAAGATCGAGTGGAGATTCCACGGGGTGTCCGTCGAATTCGATGATGAGGTCCCCCACGAGAATACCCCCGGTGTCCGCGGGGCTGTCGTTCGACACGCCGACGACGAGAAGTCCGGCGGACTTGCCGTGCGCGTCGCGCTGCCGATCGGAGAGTCGCGCCGCCTGTCCGGCGACGCCAAGAAATCCCCGGCCCGTCGTGCCGTGCTCGGCCAGCGCCGCCGCAGCGTTCCATGCGATGTCCGCCGGAATGACCACGCCCAGCCCGCGAATCTCTGCCGCGGTCGCGACGCCGATGAGCTGCCCCTGCGTGTCGAGGAGCGCCCCGCCGGCAAAGCCGGAGTGCATCGGGGCCGAGGTGCGAATGACACGATCGATCGTCCGCCCGCGGCCGGTCGCGAGCGGCCCGCCGATGACCGAGACGATACCGGTCGTCGCCGTGATCGCGTTGCTCCAGGACCGTCCGACCGCGACCGCGAGGTGACCGACACGCGGTGCCGTCGTGACCGGGACCAGTGCCTTGGCGCTCAGCTTCGCGACGCGCAGCAGCACGAGCGTCGTGGCGGGATCCCATCCCGCCAGCTCTGCCTCATTGGTCTCGCCCGTCAGCCGTTCGAACGCTCAGGCCATCATCACGGCCAAGCGCTCGAGTCGTCGTCAGCACGAGCCCATCGCCGAAGACAACTCCGCTGGCCGGCCGGCGCCGGCCCTGCACCTGGACGACCGACGGTGCGGCCGCATCGATGACGTCTGCCAAGTGGTCAGAAAGAAGCGCCAGATTGTTCATGGCGCCATGCTCGCAGAATCAGCCGCGGCCGAGATCACCCGGATGGGTTGGTGCTGTTATCGTTAGGCGCGATGTCGTACGCGTTTCCTGCCGATCTGGCGGGCGAGGTCCTCGCTCGTTGGACGACGTTCGTGGCGCGGCATGATCGGCCCGCCCCGCCGCTGCCACCCCTCGAGCAGCTGAGGTTCATCCTCGAGACGGCGTTTGTCGCGAGCTTCTCGCGTGAGGAAGGGCGCGAGCTGAAGTTCACGCTCTGTTGCGCGCTGTCGACGACCGTTTCCAGCGACGGCGATGGCGGCCCTGTACCGGTCCTGCCATTTCTGGAGCCGCGATCGCTGTCGGTGGACGCCATCCGAGCCCTGGCGCCAGCGGTGAACCCCGACAATGCGGCCATTCTCGTCGTGTGTCCCACCCCGGACGCCAGTCAGATTGCCGGCGTCGTGAATGTCGGATCGAACCTCGCGCGTGCGCGGCGGAGCGGATCGCTCGCTCCTCGTTCCGCGCCGTACGCGCTCCTCATCGATGTGCGGGACGCCGGCGAGCTCCACATCTACCGGGGCGCCATCAAGCTGGCGACACTCAGGGCCGGCAGCCTTCAGGATCAGCTCGCCTTCTCTGAGCTGGAGTTTCTGCCGATCAGCGACATCCTCACGTACGGCGTCGACGTCCTCCGCCCGAGGCTGCATTCGCCCAAGTTCGAGCCTCCTCGCGAGACCTCGGACTTCGAGTGGAACGCGCTGCTGAACACGATCTTGTCGATCGTCAGCGGTCTCGAGTCTCACGGCCACGGCGGCACGCTGCTCCTGGCGTCACCCGGCACGGAGCGCAGCGTGCCGGTCCGGGTGAAATTCGATGTGGACGAGCGCAACACCATGCTCGCCGACCGCTTCGTCGCCTTCGTCAACGCGCGCCATGCGCTCGTGGACGCGCGGCTCGCGCGCCGGCAACGTCCGGACGCGCCCGCTGGTGAGCTGCCTCATCTCGAGGACGCGACAGTGATCGCCGAGGAAGATCTTGCAGGAGCGGCGGATGTCGTCGCCAGGCTCAGCGCCGTCGACGGTGCGCTTGTGCTGAGTTCGGATCTGCGCGTCATCGGTTTTGGCGCCGAGATCGTGCTCGATGCGAGCCGTCAGGTGATCGCGTACGAAGTCGCCGGGCACGCCAGACGCGGCGAACTGTGGCCGGCGATCGACGGTGAGAGCTTCGGCATGCGCCATCGCTCCGCGCTTCGATGCGTCGCCGCCACGGATGGTGTGGCGGCATTCGTCGTGTCGCAGGACGGCACCGTGAGCTTGTTCTGGAAACAGGGAGGTCGCTTGCTCGTCAAGCGTGGCGTGACGATAGCCAATCCGAACATGGGCGGCTGACCGGCGGAGGTCAGGCCCGCGCTGCAGCCGCGCGCGTGATTCGCAGCGCGAGCACAACAGCGACGACGAGCAGCATCGAGGCGAGCAGGAACGGCGCGCCGGGAATGTTCCAGGCGCGTCGCGTGCTGATCGCGGTCGCGAACGTTTCGGAAAACAGGGCAGGCCCGAATATTCCCGTGGCCGTCTGCAGACTCGCGAGCGCGCCCTGAAGCGCGCCCTGTGCATTGCGGCCCACGCGCTGGGTCATCAGCCCCTGCGCCGCGGGCCCGTAGAGCCCCCAGAGCGACATGACCGGAATACCCATCAGGAACATCGGCTCCAGTCGGCGCGAGGCCGTAGATCGCAAACCCTGCAGCGCCGAATGCCAGGCCCGCGACGAGCGTTCGTCGCTCACCAAGCTTCGCGACGATCCGGCCGACCAGGCCAGCCTGTACGACGGCGAAGCACGCGCCAACGCCCGCCAGCGCCCACCCGACTTCAGTGCTGCCCCAGCCGTACCGATACGCCGCGTAGAGCACGAACGTCGCGGTGAGGGCGTGGTGCGCGAGGTGATAGAGAACGTGCAGTGTGGCGAACCCGAAGAGCTCGTGGTGCGAGCGGAGCAGCGCAAGCGATCCGAGCGGGTTGGCGCGACGCCACGAGAACCTCGCACGATGATCGGGCGCGAGCGACTCCGGCAGGATGAAGAAGCCGTAGGAGGCGTTTGCCAGACTGAACGCCGCGGCGACCCAGAACGGCGCGCGCGGACCCCAGATGGTGAGGAGCCCGCCGATCGCCGGACCGAGAATGAACCCCATGCCGAAGGCGGCGCCCATCAACCCATACGCGCGCGCACGCCGATCCGGCGTTGTCACGTCCGCGATATAGGCAAAGGCCGTCGGAATACTGGCTGAGGTGATGCCGGAAAGCACTCGACCGGCGAAGAGCCAACCAAGCGTCGGGGCCAGCGCCATCAGCACGTAGTCGAATCCGAGCCCGAGATTCGAGAGCAGGATGACCGGGCGCCGGCCAAATCGATCGGAAAGGGACCCAAGGATCGGTGACGCGACGAACTGGATCGCGGACCACACGGTGCCGAACAGGCCGATCGTGTGCGCCGCAAGCGCGGTGTCGCCCCCGCGGAAGTCCTCGATGATCAGCGGCAACACCGGGATCACCATCCCGAGTGCCAGCATGTCCAGAAGAATCGTGACGAAGACGAAGGTCACGGCCGCTGGCCGTCCCGACGCTGGTGATGTCATTGTTGAAGAGAGCCATGACGAAACGCGAGGGCGCCTCGCAATCTAACACCGTCTACGATTTCACGGCGACATCAATCGCGGGGGAGGCGATCCCGCTCAGTCGATACGCCGGTCACGTTCTACTCGTCGTCAACGTGGCCAGCCGCTGCGGGTACACGCCCCAGTATCGGGAACTCGAGGACGTGTACCGGTCGCATCGCGAGCGCGGCTTCGCCGTGCTCGGCTTTCCCTGCAACCAATTCGGGAGGCAGGAACCCGGAAGCCACGACGAAATTCAGTCGTTCTGTTCCGAGACCTACGACGTCACGTTTCCGCTTTTCAGCAAGGTGGACGTGAATGGACCGGCGGCCCATCCGTTGTTCGTCCACCTCAAGTCGCAGAAGGGCGGCTGGCTGGGCATTGACGCGATCAAGTGGAACTTCACGAAATTCCTCGTCGATCGCCGTGGCGATGTGATTGGACGATTCGGTCCTGGCGATCGGCCGCAGGCGATTCGAGCCGCAGATCGTGCGCGCGCTTGAAGGCGCCGCCGGCCTGACCGCCGCCGGCTCCACTCCGGCTATCGCTCGAGCGGAACCTGGAACGTGGCCGGTTCGGTCAGTCGCACTGTCAGCGACGTGCCTGACGTCAGCATGACGTGGTTCGGTCCGGACGCCATGACGGCGGCCGTGCCACCCGCGGCGCCGGTCGCGCCACCAATCGCCGCGCCCTTCTTGCCGCCGATTGCGGCGCCGATGATCGCGCCGACGGCCGACGCCGCGCCGATCTTCGACGCGGCCTCGCCCGTTGGCGCCTCGCCCGTCCGATAGATCGGCTCGGTCGACACGCTCACGCGTGTGTTGTCGGACAGGACGACGCTCGTGAATCGGACGCCGAGCCGCGCACGCTCACGAAACCGGCCGCCGCGCTCGACCTCGGTGACGACTCCTTCGAAGGTGGACCCCGCAGGTACGGCGACGCGACCGTCCACCGTCACGTCGCGAAGCACTCGCGCGGTGACGCGGTCCTCGACCTTCGCCGTCTCGCTCGAGACCGGCGTCTCGAGACGAATGCCGATCACACCATTGGCGCCGACCGTGAGTTCCTGGAATGTGACGCGCGGAGTCTCGGGCGACGGAATCTGAATCTCATCCACCGGGCCCGCCGGTACGCGCAGGCTCGGGATCGGTGGGCGTGCTCGCCACAGGTTCCGCCGCGGCGTGCTCACTTGGCGCCGGGCGTGGACCGGCGACCTGCGTTGTCGGGGTGCGATCGCTCGAGCGGTCCGCTCGTACCGAGGCCGGTGGCGTCGGCAGCGACGGGCGCGGAACAACCGGCGGTCGCACGGCCGCCGGCGGCGCTGGGGCGACTGCTGCCGGGCCGGCTGGCGCGGCCGGCAGCGCGCCCGGTTCAATCTTCACGTCTGTGATCGTGGCAGATGCCGGGATCGAGGCAGATGCCGGGGCGGCGGCCGAATCGACCGAGCCCGCGCGAACCGCAAGGTAGCCGCCAAGGCCGGCTGCGGCGAGACAGCCCGCTCCGACGGCGCCGACAACCAGGGCTTTCATCGAAATCATGTGCCCTCTCAGAGCAAGGGCCGTACCGTAGCATCGATCCGGCATTTCGCGCACATCAGGCCGGGCCAGGAGGCGAGCAGGACAGGGGCCGTCCCCTGAAGCGCACAGTGCTTCGGGACTCCGGCCGACAGATAGCCAAATGCGGAGCCGAGCGATAAGGTATCGACGTTGCAAGGACGGGGTTCCATGCGCCACCTGACTCTCGCGACCCTCCTGGCGGGGGGCTTGCTCACGGGCCCGCTCGTGGCCCCTGCCGCCGCCGTCGGCGTCGAAGAACTCTTCAGCCTCAAAGCCAACGGCCTCAGCGACGACATCCTCGTCGCGCTCATCGAGAGCGACGGGTCGGTGTTCCAGTTGCTCCCCGAAGACGTCGTCATGCTCTATCGGCGCGGTCTGAGCGAGAGAGTGATCCTCGCGATGATTGGCACGAGTCGCCGGCTGCACCAGCCACTGGCCGACACCGTCGTGACGCCGACGCCCATGCAGCAAACGGTGGTTCAGCCCGTGCAGGTCATCAATTCGTCGCCGGTCGACGTGTACGTGCCGGTCGCGGTGCCAGTCAGTGTTTTCGTTCCCGTCAATCCGCACAGACCTGAGAGGCTGGAAAGGCCGTCGAACACCTACTGGGGATTTGGGGGCCAGCTGCGCCCGGACGCCTGGGGCCAGCCGCGTCAGCGGGAACCGGAGAAGGATCGCCGCGAACCGGAGCGGGATCGCAAATCCGACGCCCGCGATTCGACGCCACCCGCGCAGCGACGTTGAGGCCAGTCGCCGCATCCGCGGCGTACACTTGATCGCGTGAACGTCATCGTTGTCGGCGCCGGGATTATCGGCGTCTCAGTGGCCGATGTGCTCGCCGCGCGCGGCGCCTCGGTCACGGTTCTCGACATGCGGGCTCCCGGACGAGGCGCCTCTCAGGCATCGGCCGGAATGCTCGCGCCGTACACGGAAGCCCACGGCGATCCTCACCTGCTCGACCTCGGCATCCGCAGTCTCGCACTCTTCGATCCGCTCATCGATCGGCTTCGCGCGAGCACGGGCGCATCCATTGAATACGCACGCGCCGGCACGCTGGAAGTCGCACTGCACGCGCACGCCGCGGACGAGCTCGCGGAGGCGAAGCGGGCGCTCGACGTGCGAGGTGTTCGGTCCGACTATCTCGACGCGTCGATGCTCCGGACGGAGGAACCGGCAGTGTCGCCGACCGCCTTGGCGGGACTGTTGACGCACGTTCACGGGTATGTCGGCGTCGACGGCCTTGTGCGCGCGCTCGTGCATCGCGCACGATCCGCCGGCGCCATGTTCGAGTCGCCGGTCGAGAGCGTGGCGGTCGAAGATCGCGGCGCGTCGGTCGAAGTCCGCATCGGCGACCGCCGCGACGCGGCTGACTTCGTGGTGATCGCGGCCGGCAGCTGGTCCGGACGCGTGCGCGTCCGGAACCTGCCGGCAATTCCGGTCCGGCCCGTGCGCGGCCAGTTGCTCCACCTCGGTTGGACCGCGCCGCGCGCACCTTCTCGGATCGTCTGGGGTCAGCACGCGTACGTGGTTCCGTGGTCGAACGGCTCGCTTCTCGTGGGTGCGACCGTGGAAGAGGCGGGCTTCGACGAACGCGCGACGGCGGCGGGCGTTCGCGATCTGACATCAGCGGTGATCGAACTTCTCCCCGACGCCGCCAGCGCGCGCTTCGACGAGGTCCGCGTCGGCCTTCGCCCCGCGCTTCCCGACGGCCTTCCCGCGATCGGTCCCTTTCAGCGAGCCCCCCGCGTCGTGATGGCGACCGGTCATTTCCGGAATGGCGTATTGCTCGCGCCAGTGACCGCAGAGATGGTCGGGAACTACGTGCTGGAGGGCGTCAGGGATGCAGCGTTCGGGGTGACGTCGCCTGATCGGTTTTTTGGCATGTAGGACATGTAGGGATGTAGGCCATGTAGGGCTGCACTGGAATTTGAGTTTCTGCAGCTCTATCTCCGACGCTCGTAGAGAGTTCTGCAACCCGGCTCCTACTCCTGCAGACTTCTTGCTGTTTGCTGACGGCCGCGCGATTGCAGTGCCAGGCGACATGCCCTTCGTCTCCAGTCCAATCGTTCGGCAAGTCATCGGCTGCGCAATCAATGTTCATCGCGAGGTCGGTCCCGGACTGTTTGAGCGGGTCTACCAGAAGTGTTTCGCCTACGAGTTGTCCCGGAGTGGGCTCCACTTCGTCGAGCAAGTGCCGCTCGAGCTGGCGTATCAGAACGTGGTGATTCCGTGCGCGTACAGGGCTGACGCCGTTGTTGAAGACACGGTCCTCGTCGAGATCAAGGCGATCGACCGGCTGATTCCAGCGCACCGTGCGCAGGTGTTGACCTACCTGCGGCTGTCGGGTCTCCGGCATGGGCTGTTGCTGAATTTCAACGCGCCGACGCTGGCGGAAGGACTCAGAAGCTTCGTTCGATGAGACACGTCAAAGCCTTCTGAATCAGCTTCCTACATGCCCTCCTACATGGCCTACATCTCTACATGTCCTACATGTAAGAATGGCCACCATGCGCCTCACCGAACACGACATCGCCCTCCGCCTCCTGACCATGCCCGGCTGGCTATTTGAGGGCGACGCGCTGAAGCGGAAATTCGAGCTGGCGTCGTTCGCCGATGCGATAGCGTTCGTGACTCGGCTCGCATTCGACGCGGAGGCGGCCGACCACCATCCGGATCTGACCATCAGCTACAAACGCGTCACCGTGAGCTGGAGTACGCACAGCGAAGACGGCGTGACCGAGAAGGACTTTGCCGGGGCGGCACAGTCGGACAAGATTGCGGCCGCGTTCGGCGCCTGAAGGCCGTCCCTCGAGAGCGATGCGCCTCAAGACGAGCTACAGCGCCAGGGAAGTGGCGGCGCTCACCGGCCTGACCGCGCGACAGCTCCAGTGGTGGGATGCCAACCGCATTTTTCTGTCGGCCATTGCGTCGCGGCCGACGACGTCCGGCGGCTTTACGGAGCGGCGCTACTCACCTGTCGACGTGCTCGAGCTTCTCGCGCTCGGCGAACTTCGCCGCCGCGGGTTCACGCCGGCCGTTCTGAAGCAGATGATGGACACCCTTCGCGACTACTTCCGGCGCCGCCTGTCCGAAACGCTGGACGACGCGGGTGAGGTTCGATTGCTGACCGACGGTCGCGGGCTGTTTCTGCGAACGAGGCAGGGGCACGTCTTCGACCTGCTCGCCGATCCGACCCAGCCGCTCATCACTGGCGACGGCCTTCCACTCAAGCCGGTCACTCCCCGCGCCAAGACCCGGCGAAAGACGCGCATCGCGTGACAGCCGATTCCACACGGTTGTCGGACCCTTTCCATGCACTCACATTTTCGTCGATTTTAGATATTGCCGGCTGTTCGGCGAGATCGAGCGAGATCAGCGACTCTCCGCGGCAAATTCCCGTTTACAGGGGCGTTGCAGGGACTGGTACGACGGGCATGGAGGTTGCTACTATCGGGGTCATGAAGCGAACGACTGCGAAAGTCACGCCCCCCGGCAATCCCACGAAAGCCGCCTCCGCACTGCGAGTGGCCAAGCCCCGCGCGACGAAGCCCACGAAGGCGCCGGACGTTTCGGCGACGATGCTGAGCGACTCGGACATTGCCACGCGCGCGTACGAGATCTTCAAGGCTCGCAACGGCGAACCGGGCGATCCCGTCAGTGACTGGTTGCAGGCGGAACGCGAGCTTCGTACGGCGAACTGAGCGGGCGCTCAGCGAATCGGAAACGTGTCTTCCAGGCCGTCGACAGGCCGGGGAATGACGTGCACGCCGACGAGCTCGCCCACCTTGCGTGCGGCGGCTGCGCCGGCATCGGTCGCGGCCTTCACTGACGCGACGTCGCCGCGGACGATGGCGGTGACGAGACCGGCATCCACTTTCTGCCATCCAACGAACGTCACGTTGGCCGTTTTCACCATGGCATCGGTGGCCTCAACCATGCCGATGAAGCCGCGGGTCTCGACCATGCCGAGCGCTTCGCCGGAATGAGCGGACGCGTCCTTCTTCTCAGGCATGGCGAGGGAACTGTAGCACGTGGCCTACATGAAACCGATCGGCTTCTTGTAGGCATATCCCGGGAAGACCCTGGAGACATCCGTCGCGCCGAGGTGCGTCGTCACGATTTCTGCAAAGACGTCGCGGAAGTCCGTCGTGATGGCCAGGTCTCGACCTTGCCAGAGCTGTTCGCGTTCCAGCCCGGGCCAGCGGCCGTACACCTTTCCTCCCTTCACGCCGCCCCCGAAGATCAGCATGGCGTTGCCGTGTCCGTGGTCGGTGCCGCGGTTGCCGTTTTCTCGAACGGTTCGCCCGAACTCGGACATCGTGACGACGACCACGTCGGACATGCGATCGCCGAGGTCGAGTGAGAACGCGGCAAGGCCGCGAGCGAAGTCGTCCAGCCGGTTCGCGAGCTGGCCGACCGCTGATCCTTCGTTGGCGTGATGATCCCATTGTCCGAGTTCGGTGAAGGCCACCTCGAGGCCGACGTCGGCCTTGACGAGCTGGGCCACCTGCCTGATGGCCTCGCCGAAGCCGGACCGTGGATACTCGACGCCCGGCGCGGGTGCGTAGCGGGTGGGGTCGGCTTCTCTGAGCGTACGAACGGCGTCGAAGGCCTCGCGTCCTGTCGGCCGAAGGAGGGAGTCTGCAGCCTGGGCGTACTGTTCTTCGAATGACGTCGCCATGGTGGTTGAGCGGCCCGCGCGAACGCCGAACTGACCGAGCTGTCCGATAGCCAGTGCCGGTGCGATTCCCTGCAGTGTGCGTGGGAGCTGCGGCGCGAGTGCGACCGCGCGAAACGGGCTGGCGTTCCGGTGCTCGCGCGCGTGCAGGTACCGATTGAGCCACCCGTCGCGGGTACTTTTGACGCCGGGCGTCCCGCTTTCCATGTAGTCCTGCGCGTCGAAGTGCGACCGCGTCTCGTCGTGCGAGCCCGACGCGTGCACGATCGCCATCTCGCCGCGAGCGAAGAGCGACGCGAGCGGCGCGAGGCGCGGGTGCAACCCGAAGAAACCATCGAGATCGATCGCGCCGTCCGGCGTCCGGGGCCGGGCAATTGCGATTGACGGACGGCTCTCGTAGTACGCGCGCTCGCCGAATGGGACCACCATATTGAGGCCGTCGACGGCGCCGCGTTGAAAGATCGCGACGAGCACCTTGTTCCGTGTCTGGGCGGCCTCGGCCGCGCGCGCGACGAACACCGGCGCGAAGCCGAGGCTCACCATCGCCAGGCTGCCGTTCTTGAGAAACACGCGGCGGTCGATCATGGGAACAACTCCGTGGTGCTAGCGTCTCTGAAACTCCGGCGATCCGAGCGTGAGCGCGACGAGATTGGCCGGGTTCTCGGCACGTTCGAGTGTCGCGCGGGTGGTGTCGGAGACGTCGCCTCCGAGGAAACGATCGATCACGGCCCGGCGCGACGCGTCTCCCGTATCCGGCGCGAGCGCTGTGAGGTCCACGAGCAGCGGCCGGGGCGGTAGCGCCCCGAGGCCAGGGCCGCGGTCCACGCGACGAGCCGGCCGGCTCCCTTCAACCAGCGAGACCGCGAAGTTCATCCGGTTCAGAAGCGCGCCGGTGTTCACCCACGCGTCCGCCGTCGCGCTGTATCCGGTTGGCGGCTGGCTCCCGTAGAGAGGCATGCCCAGAGTCCGCATGGCGACGACGAGCGGCAGCGCCGAGGTCACGCGTGCGCCCGTCGCGCGTACCGCAGACACGACGAACTCGAGCGGCGTCTTGACCTTGGCCCGGTACGCCTCAGGCGCAAAGAATTCGGGCGACGTGACAATGGTTCGCACCACGTCGCGCAGGTTGCCGCGAGACTCGACGAACTTGCGCGTCGCACGGTCCACAAGCGCTGCCGGCGGCTCGTCGGCCACGAACCGCTGCGCCAGCTTCAACGAAATGTGGCGTGCCGTGGAGGGATGACGTGCGAGGAGGTCGAGCGCCCGCTCGCCTTCCTCGTGGCCCGAGCCCGTGAACGTCGTGCCGAGGAACGTCTTTGTCCCCGTGTCGTGCATGAGCGGTCTGAATACGAACCCGCCGCCTTGACGTGGAGGCTCGATCGTCCATCCCGTCAATATGCGCGCAAGTTCCACGACATCCTGCTGTGTGTAACCACCGTCCACGCCGAGAGTGTGCAACTCCATCAACTCGCGGGCGTAGTTCTCGTTCAACCCTCGCCCTTGCTGACGTTGGACGGGACGCTCCGGTCGATCGCGGGTCGTCGAAAGAGGCGGCCCCGGGCGCCGCTCGTGTTTGGTCCCGCGCTCTGCCAGTTGTCGAGATAGATCAGCATCGCCGGGCTGTGCGCGACCGCGCCGAGCAACTCCCGAAACTCACCGAGCACGTGGGGACGAATGACGTCACGCTCGTACTCCGGGAGGTACTGCCGGACCTGGCCCTTGCCGACGAACACGTTGAAGTGGTTGAACCAGAAGTCCACCAGCACTTCCTGAAGCTGGCGCTCGGACAACGACGCGCGCACGAGTTTGGCCTGCATCAACTCATTGAGCACCTGCTGTGGCGCCGCCATCGCCATGCGCATCTCGGGGCTGATTGATTCGGGACTCTGAGGTTCCGGTTGTCGCGCCCGTTCACGGCGCATCTCGATCGCCCGTGCGAAGTAGCGCTCGGTCAGTTCACGCGTGCTCAACTTCAGCGTCTCGAACGAGTCGAGCCGCGTTTCGAGCTCGCGATCGTCGACGCGCTCCGGGCGAAGTTGCTGATCGATGAACCGGGCGATGCCCGTGGATTTGAGTCGGGCGGCATCACCGGGACGAGGGCCGAAGGTCAGGCGATTGAGCACGTGCGCCGCGACACGATCGTCGGCCGCCGGAATCCCGGCGTGCTGGCCAGACAGGGCAGGGCTTCCCGCGAACACCACGACGAGCGGGGCGACGACGATCCAGGGCCGGACGTAGCGAGCCAGGCCAGCGGCGTTCATACAGTTCTTAGACCGGCCCCATGAGCCAAGGACACACGGGCAGGTCAACCTTACTCGGTCGGGCTCAGGTTTTCGGGTTTCGTGCCGCTTTCGAGGCCCTGTGGCCCGCGGCATGGGTCTTGATGCTCTACCCCACGGTTCCGCGTGAACCCGCGGAGGAGGAGTCATGAGACGCGCGTTGACGACGGTCGCTATTGCAGGTCTTGCGCTGGCCGGAGCATGTGGCCGCAAACTCGACATCGATGAGGTGCCAGTCGGATCCCAGGTCCAGGTGACACGGGAGGACGGAGCACTCGTCGAAGGGCGCTTGATCGCCCGCAGCCACGATGTCGTTCGCGTAGACGTCGGTCCGACAACTCGCGCGGTTCAGCGGCGCGAGATTGCCGACTTTCGGATGAAGGGAGGCTCCGCGTCCGCCACGCTGGCCGCGGCTGCCAGGTTCCGCGAGGTCACCATCCCGGAAACGACGAAGCTGGCGATTCGACTCGACACGCCCGTGAGCTCAGCGACAAGTTCCGAGGAGACGCCGATTCGCGGCGAGATTGTCGAGCCCGTGGTCGTCGATGGGGTGACCGCGATCCCGAGCGGCGCAGCCGTCTCCGGTGTCGTGACCGCCGCGCGTTCCTCCGGCAAGGTCAAAGGGCGAGCCAATCTCGAGCTTCGCTTCGATCAACTGACGGCGCACGGTGAATCACATCCGCTCAACGCCCGTTTCGCGAGAACCGCGCCCTCCACGAGGACTAGCGACGCGGAGAAGATTGCGATCCCCGCAGTCGGCGGCGCCATCGTGGGTGCGATCATCGGTGGCAACAAGGGGGCTGCCATCGGCGCCGCGGCGGGTGGTGGCGCGGGCACGGCCGTGGTGCTGGCCTCGGCCGGACCCGACGTGACGCTCGAGGAAGGCACGGTCCTGTCACTCTCGGCAGGCCGCCTGATCGTCGTTCGCGCGCCGCTGCGCTAGGGCTTGAACCGGTTCCTCGTGAACTCAATCAAACGAGCCGTTGGCGCGGCTGGGGTCTCGCCCTTGCGCAGCAGCACGCCCGAGTGAATCGGACGGATCGTCGCCTGCAGCGGATACACGTCCACACGCCGGCCGCGTGTGACGGCGCCGCTCGGCAGTAGCGGCACGATCGACAAACCCAAACCCGCCTCCACCATGCTCACGACGGTTTCGGTGCTCGTGGTCTCGAGCGCCACGCGCGGCACGAGCCCACGTTCGTTGAACGCGTCGAGGACGTGCTGCCGTCCCGTCGATCCGCGTTCGTACAGAATCAGCGGCTCGGCGGCGAGATCCTCGAGGCGCACGGGCCGCTTGATCTTGCCGAGTCGTCCGCGCGCGGCGATCAAACTCCAGTTCATCGCGAAGAGCTCGTGGTACGTCAGTTCTGGTGACGGCTCGTACGGCGCTGCGAGCCCGAATGCCACCTCCGGATCGCGAAGCAGCGCCTCCTCGACCTCGCGCTCATTCATCGTGCTCACGCGCACATGAATGTCCGGCGCCTCCTTCCGAAACCGGCCCAAGACGTCGATCAACACGTAGCGTGTCAGGTACTGACTGGCCGCCACCCGGACTTCGCGGCCACCCGACTCGAGCTCGAAGGCGCGGCACAGCTCGTGGGCGCGCTCGAGGAAGGCCAGCGCGTGTGGAAGAAACCGTCGTCCCTGGTCGGTGAGCGGCGTCGATCGGCGGGGGCCGCGGCTCTTCCGGTACAGCTCGACACCGAGTTGTCCTTCAAGCGCGAGAAGGCGGCTGCGGACGCCTTGCTCCGTGATGCCGAGCGTGCCGGCCGTGCTGCGAATCTGTCCGTGCCGCGCCAGCTCCACGAACGCGGCGACCTGGTCGGTGCTCAGGTGGGGAAGGGACGAGGCCATCTCGAAAGACAGAGATTAGCGCGATGACGACCCGTAACTCACAACATATTGTTGTGTCTTCCCCAAGCCCGAAGTCCCATCAGCGCGGGGTCAGCTCCCAGCGCTTCGTGCGCGCGGACCGGACTCCGAATCTCGTCTGAGCAGATATCGGTCGAACAACGACACCACGCGCCGTTCGTATTCGTCAGGCCGCTCGGTGTCGAATCGTGCGTGCGTGACGTCAGGTTCGAACCACAGTTCCCGCGGCGCTCCGGCGGCATCGTAGAGCCGCTGGCCACTCCCGACCGAGATCACGACGTCCTTGCCGCCCTGCATCAGCAGGACAGGACGCGGACTGATTCGGCCGATCCATCTCGTGGCATCCACGTCCTCGTGCCGGAAGCCGGCCTCGTGTTCCGCCCAGAACGTGATGAGCGGCGCAAACGGGAACGGCGGCAGGCCCGTGAAGAATTTGACGCTCGTTTCGACCGTGTCGGAGAGCGACGAAAAGGCAGAGTTGGCGACAACGGCCCTGACGCCGGGCTCCATCGCGGCGAACTCGATGGCGAGGGTGCCTCCGAGCGAGTTGCCGACGATGCCGATCCGATCCGGATTCACTCCCTGGAGCGATCGCGCGAGCGCATACCAGGCCTCGAGGTCGTTCATCTCGTACTTTCCGAACGAGATGATCTCGCCATCGCTCAGGTCGTGCGTGCGGAGAGACGTGATGAGGAGGCCATAGCCGTGGCGGTGGAGCATGCCCGCTTCATTCAGCATCTCGCCGCGCGCCGACTTATACCCGTGTTGCAGCAGGATGAGCGCGCCGTTTGTCGGGGCCACGAACCAGCCAGCCAGTGACAGGCCATCGGACGTCTTGGCGGTGACCTCGTCATAGACCATGCCGTAGTCGATCGGGCGCTGGCTGGGCAGACGCCGCGTCGCCATCGGATTTGTCAGCAGGCGGTGCGCTTCGGCCTTCGTGCGGCGTCCAATTTCAAACGCCGCGGCGCTGACGACAATCAGCACGGCGATCGACGAGATCCAGAGCCAGCGACGCATCGAATCGATAATAAGATGTTGGCCGAAACGCCGGAAACCGGCACCACACGAGGGAGTAGTATGGACCGCCATCACGTCAGAGGGATCTCACGTCGCGCCATGGGTGTCGTCTTCGCCGGCTGGCTCGTGGTCGCCGGGTGCGCGCCGTCCGAACCCGCGGCACCTGCCGCCGCGCCGGCTCCGTCACCACAGGGGAACAACACGATGAGTTCAACGGCTGATGTGCTCAAGGCCCACATGGACGCGTTCGGCGCGGGAAACTTGGACGCCATGCTTGGCGGGTATTCCGACGACGCCGTGATGTTCACGCCGCAGGGCATCGTCCAGGGCAAGGAGGCGCTGCGTCCGGTGTTCACGGCGCTGTTTGCGGAGTGGGGCAAGCCGACGACGAAGTTCACGCTCAAACAGAACCTCGTCTCGGGCAATCACGCCTACATCTACTGGGACGCGGAGACCGACGACAACATCTACGAAGGCGGCATGGACGCATTCGTCGTCCGTGACGGCAAGAAGATCGCGCATTTCTTCTCGGCGAAGATCACACCGAAGAAGAAGTAGATGGAACAGCGGCAGCTCGGCACGAGCGGTCTCAGCGTCTCCGTCCTCAGCTTCGGCACGATGACGGTCGGCGGGAAAGACCGGTTCCAGAACATGGGCAGCCTCGGCGTCGCCGAGGTCTCGCGCATGCTCGACCTCTGCGAGGAGGCCGGGCTGACGGTCATCGACACGGCGGATCTGTATTCGTTCGGCGCCGCCGAGGAAATCATCGGTGAGGCGCTCAAGGGCCGCCGTGAACGATTTGTGATCGTCACGAAGGCCTACATGCGCGTCGGCACCGGCGTGCATGACGTCGGGCTGTCGCGCAAGCACCTCATTGCCGCGTGCGACGCTAGTCTTCGCCGGCTGCAAACCGACTACGTTGACGTCTACATGTCGCACGAGCCGGACCTCTTCGTGCCTGTCGAGGAGACCGTCCGCGCCTTCGATGATCTGGTCCGGCAGGGAAAGGTCCGGTACGTCGGGGTGCTCGAACCATTCGGCGTGGCACGTGATGAAGGCGCTGTCCGTGTCGGATCGGTTCGGCTTGTCCAGATACGTCTGCCAGGAGCTCAACTACTCGCTGGTGAGTCGTGACATCGAGCATGAGCTCGTGCCGATGGGCCTCGATCAGGGCGTCGGCGTGATGGCCTGGAGTCCGCTGCACTACGGTCTCTTGTCGGGGAAGTTTCGCCGCGACGCGCGGCCGGCTGAAACGCGTCTCAATCAGCTCGAGGCGCCAGGCACGGTCGATCTCGAACGCGTGTTCCGGATTGTGGACGTGCTCGTGGCGATCGGCCGCGAACGCAGCGTGAGCGCCGCGCAGGTCGCCTTGAACTGGGTGGTCAGCCGTCCGGCGGTCAGTTCCGTGATTCTTGGCGCGCGCAACGAATCGCAGCTCCGCGACAACCTCGCCGCCGTGACCTGGCGCCTGACGTCCGACGAGATCGCGCGCCTCGACGAGGTCAGCGCGTTGCCGGAGCCGTATCCGTACTGGCACCAGCACAAGTTTGGCCTCGAGCGGAATCCCCGCGTTCCGACCACGCGCGCGAGCGGGTGGACCAGTGACGTGGACAGGAGCCGCGCCGAAGCCGCGGCCGTTCACTTCGTTCGGAAAGACGAATCGCCATGAAGCCGCCCGCCGACACGTCGAGTCAGACGGCCGCGACGAGGCGCGACGCGCGGTTGCGCCAGGGCGATGTGGTCCGCCGCGGGATCCTCAAGCTGCTGGCGGTCAAGGATTCGGACGTCCGGCAGCTCGTTCTCGAGCAGTGCCGCGATGCCGTGGACAAGAGCCTGCACGCGGGTGGCGCCCTCTCGGCCACGATTCCGCTCGTCGCGCTCTACTACGGTGGCTTTCTGCGGCTCGACGTTCGGGATCCCACGCGTCGCGGACAGGACATGTTCGTGCTCAGCAAAGGGCACGCCGTGGCTGCGCTGGCCGCGATCTACGTGGAGCTCGGATATCTCGACCGTGCGGTGCTGGCAAACTCCCGCTCGCATCGGAGCATCCTGAACGGACATCCGGGTCCGATTCTCCCGGGCGTGTCCATCGCGACCGGCCCGATGGGCCAGGGACTCGGCGTCGCCCAGGGGTTTGCGATCGCCGGACGGACCAGTCCCCGCTTTGACGTCTACACGCTGACGGGCGATGGCGAACTGCAGGAGGGGCCAATCTGGGAAGCGGTGATGTATGCCGGCCAGGCCCACCTCGATAACCTGTGCGTGCTCGTGGACCGCAACCACGGCCAGCTCGACGTCCACACGCGCACGGTGTTCCCGATGCCAGACCTCGTGCCAGTGTTCCGGTCGTTCGAGTGGGAGGCATCGGTCGTCGACGCGACGGATTACGACGGCATCTACGCAGCGCTCGAGAAATTCCGGCACGGTCCGAGAAACGGGCGGCCGACGGCCATCATTTGCGAAAGCACCAAGGGGCACGGCGGATTTTCCGAGTTCCTGAATCGCCACAAAGTGACAGTGCCCGATGCATTGATTGCGCAGGAGCTTGCGCTTCAAGCCGAAGACCGCTGCGCCCGCGTCGACGACTGCATGCGGTACCTCGATTCACTCGAGGGCAGTGCCGAAGGCGCAGTCATCCGGGACCTTCTGTTGGATGCGGCGCGCGACATGCACCTCGAGGTTCGCCGAAGCCCAACGGGTGCGCTGTCGTGCTCGACGGTCGTAGGACCGCCCATCACTCGCCGCGCGGATCGGCGCGAGAAGCGGATCCACTACGACGCCGCCGCGTTGCCCGTCATCGATCCGAAACGACAGTACGGCGCGGCCGAAATCGTCACGGCCGCCATGAAGGTCTTTGCGCGGGACCGCAAGGTCGTGTCGATCGACGCGGATCTGGCGTCGACCAGCGGCCTCGAGGGAGGCGTGGGCGCGGTCGATCAGCGCCGCGCCCTGAACGTCGGCGTGGCCGAGGCCAACATGATGCTGATCGGCGAGGCCTTTGCTGCGCTCGGCCACAACACCTGGGTGAGCACGTTCTGTCCATTCTTCGACTGGAAAGTGCTCCGCCGCATTGCGGTCGGCCACCAGGAGCGGCTGGAGTCGATCGCATCGGCCGATGGCTGGCTCAGCGAGGGGCATGGCCTCGATCTGACCTTTCTGGCGACTGCGGCGAACTTCGAGACCCGAACGAACGGTGCGACGCACATGGGGAACGACGACAGCACCACGTTCCAGGCTGTCGGCCACCTGCGGATCATTGACGTCTCGTGCCCGCAACAGATGCTGTCGATCATGCGCTGGATCATGGAGGGCAACCGGGGCCTGGTTTACGTGCGGGTGATGCGTACACCCTCGGCCGTGCTCTACGGCCCGGACCACGCGTTCGAGTTCGGTCGCGCCAGCGTTCTTCGGGAGTCGCCGGACGACGCCGCCGTGATCGTCTCGAGCGGCCGCCAGGTCCACGAGGCGCTCGCGGCGGCGGACCGCTGTCGCGAACGAGGCGTCGGCGTCGGCGTCGTGGACATGCCGTCCGTCGACGAGTCACTCCTGTTGCGGCTCGTTCAGTCGGACAGGCTCCTCGTCTTCGCGGAACAGAACGACGGATATCTTCTGGATCAGCTCTTGAAGGTGATGTATCGCCACCGAGCATCACTTGGCCAGATCGCGCTGGATCACGTCATGGCGGTGAACACGCTCCGGGATGGACGTCCCTGGTTCATTCACTCCGCGACGTATGAGGAACTGGTAGAGGCCTATGGGCTTACGCCACAATCGCTGGCCGACGCGATTTGCAATCGACTCGGTAGATCGTGAGTCAATCCATGAAACCGCTCGTGGTGAATGAGAACGATGTGGAAGTGCTCGATCTGCCGGGCCGGCGTCTGAGCTGGTTGATTACCGCCGATGCGGTCGGCGCCGAGCATTGTTCGATGTGCATGATTCGCGTGGCACCCGGCCAAACGGTGCGGCCGGCTCACAGCCATCCCAACGGGGAAGAGGCGATTTACGTCATCTCGGGATCTGGCCGCGTCATGATCGACGGCAGGGTGTATCCCGTTCGGGCCGGCTCGGCGGTGCTGTTTCCGCAGGGCCAGGTGCACATGCTGCGGAACTCCGGCACCGAGGAGATGAAGGTCGCCTGCTTCTTTGCGCCGCCGTCGAGCCTGGACACCTACAAGTTCTTTGACGATATTGATTTTCCGGAAAACATGTAGGACATGTAGTTGTTTAGGCCATGTAGGGGACAAATGATGAGAAAGAGAAACGCACTGATTGTGATGGTGGTGCTTGTCGCCGCCGCGGCGTGCAGTTCAGATGCAGGTGGTCAGGGAGGAACGATGACTTTGCCGGCGATCAAGACCCAGCCTACGGCCCAGGCGGTCGTAGACGAGCACCTCGATGCCATCAACAAGTGCGACTGGAACCGACTGATGGCGCAGTACCCGGACAACGTCGAGTTCTTCCTGCCGAAGGGCGAGGTTGTTCGAGGACGTGCCGCGGTCGGCGAGCTCTTCCGGAACTTCGTCAAGCCCGCCAAAGACGGCGGGCTGTGCGGCCTGAAGTTCGTCACCGAGCACACCTTCACTGTCGACGGCACCATCAACGTCCAGTGGGTGGCCAACGCGGACTTTCTCGCGGAACCCTACAAGGGCGCCGACGCGTACGTGACCAAGGATGGCCTGATGTGGGCCCAGGTCACGACATTTCGGGCCGACGAGATCAAAATGAAGTAGCGTCAGCGGCCGCCGGTGGCGAACCGATCCTGCATTGCGCTGAGGTGCCCCAGCGCGTAGCTCAGGAGGGCACCATGCGCCACCAACCGATGGCCATCGCGTTCGTCATCGCCATCTTCGGCGCGGCCGCTATCGGCATTCGTCCGGGCTGGGCTCCGATGACTGGGGCCCAACCGTGGGTGCGACATGGCTGCGGCGATGACCGGCATCATCGCCGCCATCATGCAGTTCCTGCCGCAGCGGCTGTTCTAGCCTCCCGGCCGTCGGCGGCATCTCGTGGCGTTCACGGTGTCGGCGCTCTCTACGCGGCCGAAACCCTGGCTTCAGCCGATTGCCTCGTCCACAGTCTTCGTCTGGGCGGCAGCCGCGCTCGTCGCCCTGCTCGTGACGCGGTCGGCCGGCGTTCGATTGCCGCCGGTGCGCTCCTCGTAGTCGAGCTAGACGAGGCCTTGATCGTTCCACCGATGTCGAGATTCGCACCGTTGATGAACTTGGCCAGCGGCGACGCCAGAAAGACGACGGCGTGTGCGACGTCTTCGGGTTGTCCGATGCCCATCGGCAACTGACGATCTTCAAGGAAGCGTTTCACCGACGCATCCGGATCGAGGCCGTACTGCGCCACGATTTGTTCGAGAATGCCGCCGGGGCGCGTCCACATCCGTGACCAGATGGGCCCGGGCAGCACCGAATTGATTCGGACTTTCGGCGTGTACTGTTTCGCCATCGCCTTGGTGAGGTAGAGCAGCGCGCTCTTGCAGGCGCCGTAATCGAGGAACGCCGGCTCAGGCTGTTTGGCGAGATCTGATCCGGTCAGGACGACGGCACCGGAACCCCGAGCGTACATCTCCGGCACGAGCGCGCGGCAAATGCGGACCGAGCCCATGAAGTTGACTTGGAAGGATTTGGCCCAGCCTTCGTCGGTCTGCTCCTCGAGGCCGTAGGGGTTGCCGACGCCCAGATTATTGATGAGGATGTCCGGCGGGCCCCCAAAGGTCTTGACCACATGGGCCACAGCTCGCCCGACGCCATCGGCCGTGGACAGATCCGATGCGAACGTCCCCGCCCACTTCGATGCCTTCTCGGCGAGCACGTCGGCGTCGAGGTCGGCGACGACGACGCGCGCGCCCTCCTGAGTCAGCAGGTTCGCGATCGACTCACCGATGCCGTGTGCTCCGGCGGCGACAAACGCAGTCTTTCCTTTTAGCTGGTAATCCATCGACTCCTCACGAGACTCAGGGCTCAAGGCGCAGGGCTCAAGGCCCCCTGAAACGCCTCGAACTCCTCGAATTCTTCGAAACCCTTCGAACCTCTCGACCCCTTCAAACCCCTCGACCCCTTCGAACTCTGAAACCTATCTCTGAACCCTTCCACTCGCGTCGCCGCCGACCAATCGCTCGACCTCGTCGCGCGTGAGCACGTTGAAATCGCCGGGCACGGAGTGCTTCAGACATCCGGCCGCGACGGCGAACTCCAGCGCCTTCCGATCGTCCCGAAGGGCGAGCAGCCCGTAGATGATACCCGCCGCGAACGCGTCGCCGCTGCCCACGCGATCGACGATGTCCGTGATGTCGTAGTGACGGCTGACCAGAAATTCCTTGCGATTGTGCAGGCACGCGGCCCAGCCGTTGTGGTCGGCGCTCTTGCTCTCGCGCAACGTGATGACCTGCTTCTCGAGATTCGGGAACTCTTCGAGCACGCGTTCGGCGAGCCGGCGATACGTGTCGGTGTCGAGGTCACCGGAGTGTGCGTCGGCCGTTGAGGCGATGCCGAGCGACTTCTGGCAGTCCTCCTCGTTGGCGATCCCGACCTGCACGTGCTGCACGAGCTCGCGCATGACCTCGGGCGCCTTCTTGCCGTACTTCCAGAGGTTCGCGCGGTAGTTGTAGTCGCACGAGACCGTCACGCCGAGCGCCCGTGCCGCACGTACCGCCTCGAGCGCCAGATCGGCCGCCGTGGCGCTCACCGCCGGCGTGATGCCGGAGATGTGGAACCACGCCGCGCCGCTGAAGATCGCCGGCCAGTCGAAGTCGCCACGCGTCGACGACGCGAGCGACGATCCGGAGCGGTCGTACACGACCTTGCTCGGCCGTTGCGCCGCGCCTGTTTCGAGGAAGTAGATGCCGACGCGATCGCCGGCGCGCTTGATCGCCCGGGTATCGACGCCAAAACGCCGGAGCTCGCCGACCGCGCCGTCGCCAATCGGGTTCGCCGGAAGGGCGGTGACAAACGCCGCGTCCAGGCCAAACGCCGCCAGCGAGACCGCGACGTTGCTCTCGGCGCCCCCGAAGGTCGCTTCGAGAGACGGCGACTGGAACAAGCGTTCGTGCCCCGGAGACTTCAAGCGGAGCATGATTTCGCCGAACGTGACGACGCGATGTGACATGGGTCAGGAAACCGACGATACCGCGGCCGCGACCGCTTCGCGCACTCGATCGAACGCGCCTTGCTGGATCCAGTCCTGCGGCGCCATCCAGGAGCCGCCGCAGGCGACCACGCGCTTGAACGCCAGATACTCTCGCACGTTCGCGGCGGTGATGCCGCCTGTCGGCATGAAGCTCAGATCGGGGAACGGGGCCGCGATCGCCTTGAGGAAGCCGACGCCGCCGGACGGCTCGGCGGGAAAGAACTTCACGACGTTCAAGCCGCACTCGAGGGCGGTTTCGATTTCCGTTGGCGTGCAGACCCCTGGGAACACTGGCAGCGAGTGATCCTGGCACCATTCAACGACCTTGGGGTTGATGCCTGGAGACACGATGAACCGGGCGCCGGCGTCGCGGGCGCGCGCAGCCTGTTCGGTGGTCAGGACCGTCCCCGCACCGGCCAGCACGTTGGGCCGCTCGGCCGCGATGCGGCGCAGGGCTTCGGACGCGGCAGGCGTCCGGAAGGTGATTTCGGCACAGGGCAGTCCGCCGCCGGCCAGCGCATCAGCAAGTCCTAGCGCCCGCGCGGGGTCGTCAATAACAATGACCGGGACGATCTTCAGGCGACGTATCTCGTCGAGCACCATATTTCGCCTACATTATTCTCGAAAATGTCGAAGCACACGACGGCTGACCGGGGCGTGCTCGGTCTGTACACGGCCACCATGCTGACGAGCGCGGCGCTGCTCTTCGTCGTGCAGCCGATGTTCGCTCGGATGGTCCTGCCCCTCCTGGGCGGCTCACCGGCCGTGTGGAACACGGCTCTGGTCTTCTACCAGGTCGTCCTTCTCGCGGGCTACAGCTACGCGTACGCCGTCAGCCGGTGGGTGCCGTTGCCCTCGCAGTTGCTCCTGCATACGGTCGTTATCCTGCTGCCGTTCGTGGTGCTGCCGATTCGTGTGCCGGCCGGCGCCGCGCCCGAGGCCACGGGCGATCCGGCGCTGTGGCTCCTCGGCGTTCTGGCGGTCGCCGTCGGCCTGCCGTTCTTCGCCGTATCGACGACCAGCCCGTTGCTGCAGCGGTGGTTCGTCGCGACGGGCCATCGGCACTCCGGTGACCCGTACTTCTTGTACGCCGCCAGCAATCTCGGCAGCCTCGTTGCGCTGATTGGCTATCCCCTGATCGTCGAACGGTCGCTCAGCCTCGCCGACCAGAGCCTGTCGTGGCGCTGGGGCTACGTTGTGCTCGCGGCGCTTCTCCTGGCCTGTCAGGCCGTCGTCTGGCGGACCAGCCGAGGCGTCGGTGTCCCGGAGCACGAGGATCGCGACACCAAAAGCGACGTGCCGGTCACGCTCCGCTGACCGGGTCCGGTGGCTGGGGCTGGCGGCTGTTCCGGTGAGTCTGATGCTGAGCGTCACCACGTACATCTCGACGGACGTGGCCGCCATTCCGTTGCTCTGGGTGATTCCGCTCGCGATCTACCTGACGACATTCATTCTCACGTTTGCGCGACGTCCGCTGCTTCCGGCCGGGCCGCTGCGTGCCTGATGCCGCTTGCGCTTGCCGCGCTCGTGTTTGTGCTGGCGGCCAAGCAGGACATCACGAACTCGCAGATCATCGCCCTGCACTTGATCGTGTTCTTTGTCGTGGCGATGGTTTGTCACGGCGAGCTGGCCGGGCGGCGTCCGGCCGCCCGGCACCTGGCGGAGTTCTATTTCTGGCTGTCGTTTGGCGGCGCGGTGGGCGGCTTGTTCAACGCGCTCGTGGCGCCCGTGATCTTCGATGACGTGTTCGAGTATCCGCTGACGCTTCTCGCGGCCGTCCTCCTGATGCCGGTCGCGTCACCGCCCGCTGTCAAGCCGCGCCAGGCCAAAAGAAAACGCGGCGCGATGCGAGAGGCGCCCGCGACCACGTCGACGTCGCGTTTCGGCCGCGTCACTGGCGCGCGCGCACTCGACATCCTTCTGCCGGTGATCGTCCTGGCCGTCACCGCCGGCCTCGTGACGCTGATCCAGGAGCCGAATCGTGCGGCGACCTGGCCGGAGCGCATGATGATGTTCGGCCCGCCGGTACTCGCGTGCCTTGCCTTCATACGACGCCCGCTCCGGTTCAGCCTGGCGCTCGGCGCCGTGCTCGTCGCGAGCTCGCTCTACGTGGCAGGAAAAGGCACGTTCATCCTGACGGAACGGACATTCTTCGGCGTCAACCGTGTGATGCTGTTTCCATCCGGCACGTACCACGTGCTGGGCCACGGCAACACGATGCACGGCGCCCAGAGTCTCGATCCGGCCAGGCGCCGCGAGCCGCTCACGTACTTCTACCCGAACGGTCCGCTCGGCCAGATGTTCGGCTCGTTCACGAGCGATCGCGTGATGCGCCGTGTGGGTGTCGTCGGGCTGGGCGCCGGCTCGATCGCCTGCTATCGCCAGCCGGGTCAGGCGTGGACGTTTTACGAAATCGATCCGGTGGTCGCCGAGATTGCGAGCGACCCGAAGTACTTCACGTACCTTCAGGAATGCGCGCCGGAAGCGAAGATCATTCTCGGCGATGGCCGGCAGTCGCTCGCGTCCGCGCCGAACGGTGAATACGACCTGCTGATTCTGGACGCGTTCAGCTCCGACGCCGTGCCCATCCACCTTGTGACTCGCGAGGCGCTGTCACTCTATCTGGAGAAGCTCGCGCCAGGAGGGCTCCTCGCATTCAACATCACGAATCGACATCTCGATCTGCAGACGGTGATTGGCAATCTTGCCGATGCCGCCGGGCTCACGACGCGCGTCCAGCACGACCTCTCGATCGATCCCGCGCGATGCCGGTCGCGGCAAGATGGCGTCGCAATGGGCGATCGTGGCGCGGACCACCGCCGATTTGGGTCCGCTGGCGACCGACCCGCGCTGGATCCGTCCGCGCATCCGTCCCGGCACCACAGCCTGGACGGACAACTTCAGCAGCCTGCTCAGCGTGTATGTGTGGGATTAATCAGAACCTCGCATCGGGGGATTTGAAATTTTAAATTGATGATCCATCGATGATTGACGGATCCGAGGATTGATGATCGACGATCGAGATCTTCGGAACCGCTCGAGCACCGATCTCAATCATCAATCCATGATCGCCAATCATCCATTGCCAATGGATCATCACATTTCAAATTTCAAATCATCATTGCCATTGTCATAACCGATACGCGTCCTTCGCGAGATCGTACGCAAGCGCACGCGCCATCTCGTGCGCGGATTCCACGCTCACGATGTGACGCGCGACGAGGCGGGCGAGCCAGTTGGCGTCCACGCGCCGCGAGAGGTCGTGGCGCGCCGGAATGGAGCAAAACGCCCGCGTGTCGTCATTGAAGCCCGCCGTGTTGTAGATACCGGCCGTCTCCGTGACGCGATCGCGGTAGCGCGTCATTCCTTCGATGCTGTCGTGAAACCACCACGCCGGCCCAAGGCGGACCGCCGGGTAGTGTCCCGCAAGCGGCGCGAGCTCTCGCGAGTACGTGGACTCGTCGAGCGTGAAGAGCAGGAGACGGAAGCGTGTGTCGTTGCCGAACGCGTTCAGAAGGGGCCGGAGGTTGCGCGTGTACTCCGCGGCGATAGGAATGTCGGCACCGCGGTCCGGGCCGAAGCGGTCGAACAAGAACTGGTTGTGGTTTCGAAGCGACCCGGCGTGAAGCTGCATGACCAGTCCGTCTTCGACCGACTGACCGGCCATGACCATCAGCATGTGGCCCTGAAAACGCCGTTGGTCGTCGGGCGTGGCCGTGCCCTGTCTGCGCACGTTGGAAAATGGCCTCCGCCTCATCGGCAGGGAGCCAGGCCGTGTAGGCGGTCTCGATGCCGTGATCCGTCGCGGTGGCGCCCAGACTCTTGAAATGCGCACGGCGTTCTGCGAGCGCATCGATGAAGCCATCAAGACGGCCGAGCCGTCGACCAGCGACGTGCTCGAGCCGCGCGATCTCCTCCTCCCACGCAGGGGCCGCGACCTGGAGCACGGCGTCCGGGCGGAATGTAGGGATGACGCGCCCGCTCCATCCTGAGGCGCGAATCCGGGCGTGGTGCTCGAGCGGGTCGCTGGCCGCGTCGGTCGTCGCCAGAACCTCGATCCTGAATCGGTCGAACAGCGCGCGAGGGCGGAACTCCGGCGTGGCGAGTTTCTCGGCGATCTCGTCGTAGATGCGAAGCGCCGACCCGGACTCGAGCGCCTGTCGGATGCCGAAAATCTCGTCGAATTGGTAGTCGAGCCACGCCGCCGTCGGCGTTCCACGAAACAGGAAGTAGTGGTCGGCGAACAGTTGCCAGATTCGCCGCGGATCGCGCTCGACTGGAGCCGCCGAAGGGGTCAGTCCCGCTTCGCGATCGGGACAGCCCCGTTCGGCTCAACGCCAAGGCTTTCGAGCGACAGTCCCTGCGAATACAGCATTCGCAGCACGTAGTGGTCAGGAAGGATGAACAGCGCGGTGGGCTCGGGGAACGGCGCGTCGTCAGCCAGAAGACGCGGGTCCACGTGCCCGTGCGGGCTCACGATCGGCAGAGCGGCGGTACGTTCGTAGATCGTCCGAGCCAGGCGGCGGACCGACGGTTCGGGATCGAAAACGCGATCCTCGTGCATCACACGCCGCTGAACACGCTGAAACCACCGTCAACCGGAACCACGACCCCGGTGACGAACGAGGCGGCGTCGCTGCACAACCAGTGGACAGGGCCGATGAGCTCCTCGGCGTTTCCGAACCGGCCCATGGGCGTGCGATCGACGACAGTGCGGCCGCGCGGCGTGTACGAACCGTCCGCGTTGACGAGCAGCGCGCGATTCTGATTGCCGAGGAAGAAGCCGGGCGCCACCGCGTTCACGCGCATGCCGGCGCCGTAGCGGCGGGCGAGGTCCATCGCCAGCCAGCGCGTCAGGCTCTCAACACCCGCTTTGGCGACCGAATAGCCAAGGACGCCCGTGAGCGACTGCGTCGCGGCCATCGACGAGATGTTGACGATGCAACCCGAGCCACGGTCGGCCATGGCACGGCCGAACACGAGCGTCGGCACCACCGTGCCGTGCAAGTTCAGGCGCATCACCTCATCGAACGCGCCGATCGGCACCTCGAAAATACTCCGGTTGTCGTTGCGTGCGGCCGGGACGTTGCCGCCCGCGGCGTTGATCAGGATGTCCACGCGGCCCCACGCGCGTACCACTTCGTCGCAACCGCCGCGGATCGCGCGTCTCGTCGATGACGTCGGCAACGACGGCGATCGCTTCGCCGCCGCTCGCGCGAATCGCGGCGACTTTCTCTTCGGCGGCCGCGGCCTTCCGGCCAATCACGGCCACCTTGACGCCCGCCGCCGCCAGGCTCGACGCCAGGACGCCGCCGAGGACGCCGTAGCCACCGGACACCGCCGCCACGCGGCCATCGAGATTGAACAGGTTTCGAGACATGGTCGGTCTTGTCACTCGGGGAGGGGCTTGCCTTTCGTCTCGGGCGCCCAGATCAGCGCGACCATGCCGGCGACGTAGATCGTGGCCATCATGATCGCGGCGGTCCTGAACGACATCATCGTGGCCAGATAGCCGAACAGAATCGGCGCCGGCGCCGCGAGGTACCGGACGGTGTTGTAACAGAATCCGACACCAGTGCCCCGCAGTCTCGTCGGAAAGAGCTCAGGGAAATAGATCGAGTACCCGCGAAAATCGACAACTGGGCGAAGCCCATCATCGGCAGCATCCAATAGGCATCCGACGCCGTCCGCAGCGACGAAAACACGAACATCGTGACGACCATGCTCAGCACGAATGCGCCGAGAAATGCGATGCGGCGACTGAGCAGCGCCGCGACGAACGTGAAGGCCGTCATGCCCAGGAACGATCCGACATCCTGAAGGGCCGTCCCCCAGCCTCGGACGCGATCCACGACCGCCTGAGGTTCGCCGACGAGAGCCGTCGAGATGAGCTCGGGCGAGAAGAACCCGATCCCCCAGAGCCCGATCATCCCGGACACGCCAAGAAAGATGCCGACGATGGTGTTCCGCCGCCATCGCTCTTCACGGAAAAGCTCGAACGGTGAGCCCACGCGTGCGTTCTGATTGGCCTGCGCGGCCATCGCCCGTGCGTTGACCCAGGAATCGGGCTCGCGAAGAAAGAACACGATCGGCGCCACGAGCAGGGCCGGCAGCACTCCAATGAAGAAAAGCACGCGCCAGCCGGAGAACGTGCCGGCGAACTCCGCCGCACCGGGTGGCACCTGAAGACTGACCAATGACCCGATGATGTTGCCGACCGCGGAAAGTGCCTGCAGCGCGCCGAGCGCCACGGCGCGGAATCCACTCGGGACGCTCTCTGCCACGAGAGCCGTCGCCGCGCCGAACATTCCGCCGACGCCCAGGCCGACGAGAAACCGGTAGATCGTGAAGTCCACCCAGCCTTGAGCAAGTCCCGACAAACCGGTGAAGCCCGAATAGACGAGCAGGGTCGCCACCATCGTCTTCACGCGCCCGATCTTGTCGCTCATCATGCCGAAGATGATCCCGCCGGTCGCCCAGCCGAGAATCATCGACGTCGTGGCGTAGCCGCTGTAGGTGCGCACCACGGCCAGGCGGGCGGGGTCGTCGCGGAGCAGCTCAGTCAGCGCGGACTCGCGCGCGAGCACGAACAGGCGCTGGTCCATGCAGTCGAACAGCCAGCCACACGAAGCGATGATGACGACGAGCCAGTGGTAAGGCGTGACGCCGTCGAGCGCGCTCGCGGACCGATGGACGACCGTCGCCTCGCTCGTAGCCATGTGGATTACCGTCCGCTGCTGGAGGCGCGCCTGGACGCGTCGTGTACGAGATCGCGGAGACGCTCCCCGCACAAACGGCTGGCCTCGAGACGGTTTCCGTCGGGACCCCGCCAATGCGTTTCGAGACTGATCCAGCCCGCGTAGTGGTCACGAAGAAGCGCGTCCATTTGCCCGCGCCAATCCAGGCCCATCTCTCCGAGCAGGCCCCACTCCGGAATCAGGTTGTGCACCCGGCAGTCCTTCGCGTGGACGTGGGCGATGCGACCTGCCGGCAGCGTCGCGTAGCCGTCCGGGTACGGCCGTTCACCCAGCACGAACGCATTCGCGGGATCCCAGACGACTTGCAGCGCGGGATGGTTCAGCGCGGCGAGGACGCGGGACGTTTCGTGTGCTGTGCCGATGTTGCACGCCGGTTCGTTCTCGAGGCCGATGACAAGACCGTGTCGCTCCGCCTCGTCCGCGAGCCGGCCGAGCGCCGAGACGACGTCGTCGAAGACCGCCGGCGGATCGACGGTGCGCCAGTACGAAAAGACGCGAATGATGCGCGCGCCCGTCCGGCGGGCAATGTCGAACGCGCGGCGGGTCAGCCGTGGCTGATCGTCGAACGTGTACGGCGATCCAAAGACATCCTGCTGGAGCCTGGCGTCGATGGCCGGGCCGTGAGGGAGCGTGCACTTGAGAAGCGGGGAGGCAATGGCCGGCACGCTCATGCCGCGTGCCCGCACCGCCGCGATGGCGGCGATCCACCTCGTCGTCGGTCAGATCGAGGATGTTGCGGCCGCCGATGACGCGAAGCTCGGCGCCGGTCATCCCGACGGACGACCATCGCGTCGAGCGCGACGTCGAGGTCGAACGAAAACTCGTCAGTGATGGCAGCGATCGGAATCGCGAGCCCGGCAGACTCGCTGGCGGCGTGCGGCAGGTCATGTGAGCCCGCGGATTGTACCCCTAGCCTGCCAATAAAAAACCCCGGGCCCACCGAAGTGGGCCCGGGGTGTGTGTTGACCGTACGACGGATCCGGTCTAGTAATCCATGCGGATCGTGATCCCGAAGTTGAACGGGTTGATCGCTTCGTCGTACTCGCCCGTCGTCGTGTTCGTGTTGCCCGACGGGTTGCAGCGGTTGGGGCGCGAACGTGTAGGTCGCGGCCAGACGCTGGAACTGCGTCAGGTCGAACACGTTGTAGAACTGCGCCTGCACGCGGACGCTGCCGCCCCGGCCGATGTTGACCGGAATGCGACGCGCCAGCGTGAAGTCCCAGTTCTGCCAGCCCGGGTGACGGAGCTCACCCTGGACCGAGTTGCCGTTGTTGCCCGTGGCGCCATTCGGCAGCGGACGACGGAACGCGTCCAGGTTGAAGTGCGGCTGGAACGCGTCGTGCACCGACGCGTCGACCGCGCCGATGTCGTCGATGTCCTGACCCGGCACGAGCTCGCAGCGGATCGGCGCGCCCGTGAGGGTCGGGTCTTCGTTCGCGATACCCGACAGGTTGGTGTTGCAGGTCGGGTTGACGTTCGAGCCGGTCATGAAGGTCGACACGCCCGAGGCTTCCCAGTCACGCAGCACGTGCTTGAGGACCGGCGACGTTCGGCGTCGGGTTCGGGATCATGTAGGAGTAGTTGACCACCACCACATGCCGCCGATCCTGCCGGCCGTCCTGCACGCCGTTCGGGTTGCCAGCCGGCGGACCGTAGTACCGGTCGCGCAGGCCCTGCTTGCCGCCGAGCTCTTCCGTCATGAAGTCCCAGCCCTGCATGCCTTCGCTCTTCGAGAGCGTGTAGGCCATGCCCATCTGGAGCCCCTTGGTCAGACGACGCTGCACGCTCATCTGCATCGCGTTGTAGTTGAGGATGTCGTCGTCGGTCGCGAGGTAGCGGACTTCGCCGATGCCCGGGTAGTCGCGGCGCAGGAAGTTCGCGTTGATCGCCTGGTTGTTGAACAGGTTGTTCGGATCCCCGTACGCGTTGATGGGGATGTTGTTCGCCGTCTTCTGGCGCCAGTACTTGCGGCCGATAGTTCCCGACGTACGCGACTTCGGCGACGGTGTTGAAGCCGATGTCGCGCTGGAACGCGAGGTTCACGTGGTAGTTGCGTTCCGGCTCGAGCTCACCCTGCGGCCAGCTGCTGGCCGTAGAGGTTGAGCGGGAAGCCGCCCGGGAGGCCGACGTTCTGCGGGCTCTCCGCGAACGTACCCGGACGCGATGACGGCTGGCCATGTCGTCGAGCGTCGAGTTCCGGATGATCGCGGACTGACGGCTGACGAGCGCGCCGCCGGCAAACAGGCCGTGTACTGGCCCTGGTTGACGAAGTTGTAGAAGACGCCCGTGGAGGCGCGCACGGCGGTCTTGCCGTCGCCGAACACGTCCCACGCCAGACCGACGCGCGGCGCGTACGACCACATCGGCAGGTCGTAGTACCAGCCGTCCTTCTTGCCGCTGTCCGGGTTGGTCGGATGGTTGTTCAGGCCGCCCGTCCACTTGCCGTTCGTGATCGAGCCCGACGCCCGGCACGGCGGTGCCGACGAAGCCGCGCGACACGAACACGCCGGGGAAGCGCGGGATCGATCGCCGCCTGGTTGGCCGACGAGCAGGACGCGTTGCCCGGCGTCGCCACGCGGCACGCCGGCTCGTAGAGCGTCGGCGCGTTTGACGCCGACCAGAGGGCCGGGTCGAAGCCCGAGTTCTCGTCACGCGCTTCGTAGATCGCGCCGTGATGCTCGAGACGCAGACCGTAGTCCAACGTCAGGCGCGACGTCAGACGCCAGCTGTCCTGCGCGTAGAACCCGCCGTACCAGTGCCGGTTCTCACGGTCGATGCGCTCGTCGCGCTCGGTGTAGCTCGTGAAGACCCCGAGCAGGGCGTTGGCGTAGCCGTTGCCCGTGCTGAGCGGGTTCGACGAGTCGTGGCCGAAGTTGTACTGGCCGGCGTAGTCGGCCGAACCCGGCTCGGTCTTGCCAGTCGCGCTCGATCTGGAAGCCGAACTTGAAGTTGTGCCGGCCCTTGGTCAGCGAGAGGTCGTTCTGCAGCGTGAGGCGCAGGTTGCGGTTCCACTTCGGCAGCGGGTTGCTCGAGCCGTAGGGACGCATCAGGAGGAGGTTCGTGCGGTCGCCGCCCGTGTAGCGCAGCTCGGGCAGGTACGGCCACTCGTCCTTGTTCGTGTTCTTCTGCACGGGTTCGCCGTATTCGCCAAACGCTTCGAGGCGCGGCGGGAAGAGGCCCGTCTTGCCCGTGAGCGGGTTGACGACGTTCGGCTGCCACCACTGCGTGTAGTTCGTCGGCGTTCTCGGCGCCCTTGCCGACGCGGTGACCCCAGTGGTTCAAGCTGAAGCCGACGATCGTCTCGTTGACCATCGACGGGCTGATGACCCGCGTCATCGTGCCGGTGACGAGGTTGCCCGGGAACACGTTGTTGATCTCGCCGATGCCCGGCGCGATGTTGTTCGGGGTGATGGCGTCGTCGCGGTCGAACAGCACGCGGCCGCTGAGCGCGCGTGTTCTGCACCGAGCACCGCGTCAATGCGCGTGATGAAGTTCGTGCGCGTGTGGCGCGGCTGCAGGTCCTGCGCGTCGTTCGAGTTGTTGTACGCGTTGGTCGTCTGGTCGCGCACGCCGTTCGGGAGCGGCGAGAGCATGAGCAGCGCCTGGCCCATCGGGTTGATGCGGTTCTGCGGGATCACGTTGCCCGGGAACTGCGCTGGCCCGTCAGCGGGTCGATGATCGGCTGCAGCGTCTGGGTGCCCGTCACCGTGCCGTCGGCCGCCAGTGTCGCCTTGCCGAAGACGCGTCTGCGAGAAGTCCCCGGCGCGCTCGGCGCGCCGTCGGCGAGGTTCGTGCGCGTGATGGCCGTCGGGCGCACGTCGTCCGTGAACTCCTGCGACGCGAAGAAGTAGAACTTCTTGTCGCTCGTGCGGCTGTCCACCACCTTCGGGATGATGATCGGGCCGCCGATGCTGTAGCCGCCGATGTTCACTTCGAAGAACGGCTTCACGTCGCCCGACTGCTTGCGGAAGAAGTCGTTCTTGTTCCACTCGTCGCGGCGGAGGTTCGTCCAGCCGGACCCGCGGAACTGGTTGGTGCCCGACTTGGTGGTGATCTGCACGAGACCGGACGACTGCCGTCCGTGCTCCGCGTTGTAGCCGCTCGTGATGACGTTCATTTCACCAATCGAGTCGATGTTCGGGGTCACGTACGTCGTGCCCGAGCCGCCTTCTTCGCCGACCGGCACGCCGTCAATCGTGGTGTTCTTGTTGAGCGAGTCGCCGCCGTTGATGCTGACATCGCCGCCGATGCCATTGTCGGCGAGCCCGGCGAAGGCTTCAAGGTCGCGATGGGCACGCTCAACCTGTTTCGGGTGACCGTCGGCGCCGCGGCGCTCGGGTTGGCCGGACGCGCGCTGGTTGAGGCGATGATTTCGCGACCAAGCGCAGCTCGGGATCGGGCACGCTCGCCGACAATGCTGTCACTCAGGCAAAGTTGGCCGAGATGGCGCTCGGCGATCGACGCTTCCGCGCTGCTGATCTGCCGCGCCGCCTGGCAGCAGGACGAGCGGAGCCGACAATCGTCGTGCCGCCGCGATGGCCAAGCTCAATGCAACCGAAGAAGCGCAGCAGGTCATCGATGCCGCCGTCCAGTTGCACGGCGGCATGGGCGTGACCAAAGGCGCGAAGGTCGAGGAGCTGTATCGCGAGATTCGGGCGCTGCGCATCTACGAAGGCGCGAGCGAAGTGCAGCGGCAGATCATCGCCCGCGATCTGCTAAGGGAGCATCACGCATGAAGGTGCTTCTGCCGCCGGGATGGCCGCGGCCCAAGGGCTATTCCAACGGCATGCGCGCTCGTGGCCGGATGGTCTTCACCGCCGGTGTGGTCGGCTGGGACGAGAAGGAGCATTTCGTCTCGATCGAGCTCGCCGGCCAGTTCGGCCAGGCGCTTCGCAACATCGTCGCAATCCTCGCTTGCGACGGCGCGGATCCGAGGCATATCGTCCGGCTGACCTGCTACGTCACCTCGATCGACGAATATCTGAGAGCGCGAAGGAGATCGGCGCGGCATGGAAGCGAGATCATGGGCAAGCATTATCCGGCCATGGCGCTGGTCGAGGTCGTGCGGCTGGTCGAGCGCGGCGCCAAGGTCGAGATCGAGGCGACGGCGGTGGTGCCGGAATGAGGAGACAGGTTCGTCGAGGATCGCCTGCCCGCGCCGGATCTGCTTCCGGAATTCCGCTTCGACTTGCCCGAGCTTCAATATCCGGACGACTGAATGCCGCCGCCGAACTGCTGAAAGGCGGCGAGCCGGACGCGCTGGCGGTCGTCAACGATCACGGCCGCTGGACCTATGCCGACCTCGACGATTTCAGCGGCCGCATCGCCCGGCTGCTGGTCGAGGAAGAGGCCTGTTCCCGGCAACCGCGTGCTGCTGCGCGGGCCCAACGGCTACACCATGTTCGCCGCCTGGCTTGGCGTTTTGAAGGCCGGCGGAGTCGTCGTCGCGACCATGCCGCTGCTCCGCCCCGGCGAAATTGCGACGGTGATCGACCGCGCCGAGATCAGCCACGCGATCGTCGACAGCCGCTTCATCGGCGACTTCCGCGAGGCCGTCGACCAGACCCACTTCGTCAAGCACATCGTCAAATATGACGGCGACTATGGGAAGGGCGAGCTGGAGACCCGCACCGCGTCGCTCGAGCCGCTCCGCCCGTCGACACGCATCGCGACGATCCGGCGCTGATCGCCTTCACCAGCGGCACCACCGGCGTGCCCAAGGGCTGCGTCCAGTTTCACCGCGACATCCTCGCGCCGTGCGACACGCTTCGCGAAGCATCTCGTCGGCATGAAGCCGGGCGACGTGGTGATGACCTCCGCGCCGATGGCCTTCACCTTCGGGCTCGGCACGACCTTGCTGTTCCCGCTGCGCTTCGGCGCGGCTGCCGCGACGATCGAGCAGGCGAGCCGCCGCCGATGCTCGAAGCGATCGCCAAGCATGAAGTCACCCACCTCGGCACCGCGCCGACCGCCTACAAGGCGATGCTGTCGCAGCCGGCGCTCGACGAGGCGCTGAAGACCCTCGCTATCTGCCTGTCGGCCGGCGAGCATCTGCCCGAAGCGACCTGGCACGCGTGGAAGGACCGCACCGGCATCGCGATCATCGACGGCATCGGCTCGACCGAGATGATGCACATCTTCATCTCCGCGGCGGCGACGACATCCGCCCCGGCTCCACCGGCAAGGCGGTGCCGGGCTATGAGGCGACGTCTCGACGACGACGGCCAACCGATGGAGGAGGGCAACGGCCGCCTGGCGATCAAGGGCCCGACCGGCTGCCGCTACCTCGATGACGAGCGCCAGCCGAACTATGTCGAAGACGGCTGGAACGTCACCGGCGACACCTACCGCCGCGATGCCGACGGCTACTTCTGGTACCTCGCGCGCAGCGACGACATGATCGTCAGCTCCGGCTACAACATCGGCGCGCCCGAAGTGGAGAACGCCCTGCTCGCCCACCCCGCCGTCGCCGAATGCGCGGTCATCGGCGTGCCCTGCCCCGAGCGCGGGCAGAAGGTGAAAGCCTTCATCGTCCTCGCCGACTTCGCCGAACCGAGCGCCGAGCTGACCGAGAAGCTGCAGAGCTTCGTGAAGGACCAGATCGCCCCTTACAAATATCCGCGCGAGATCGAGTTCGTGGAGGCGCTGCCGAAGACCGCGACGGGGAAACTCAGGCGGGGCGAGTTGCGCGGCCGGTGAGGCTATCGCGTGCCGGTCGGGTTTGATCCCATCGCTTGACGGATATTCGTCGAACTTGCCGCAACGATCATGCTGACCAGCATCAGAGCACCGGCAAGCATCTCTGCGCGCACGGGCCCAAAAGAAGTCACTGCGATCAATACGATCACCGACGCAAACGCAAAATGTATTCTGACGACGCTATGCCAGACGACGAAGGAGCGAATCCTCTGATCACTCAGCGCGATCTGGCGCCTTGCGCAAACCTCCGCATGTAAGCTGCTCCGGTCACACTCCTCTTCCGCAGTCTGCAGTTCGCACGCATGGGCCGAAGTGAGGTTGAGATGGTCGCGATCGATTGATGAGTTTGGCTGCAACATCGGCAAATTGCGCCTTGATCAGATTATGAGGAATTTCGCGGTACTTGCCGGCACCGTCGTTGTAGACCGCATACCAGGGCGTGCCTGCGGCGCGAGTGACGGTCGCGAGTTTTCGAATGTCGAGGTTGCCATAGATTGAGTGCAATTCTTTCCGAGAATTTCTTGCTCGAATTTTGAGATAACTCTGCTCCCCCGCATTGAGTTGCATCCGTTTTGGTTCCTTTCCCGACAGCCGCGCGAGAATTGACCAGCCGAGTCAACGGGTCGACCCCCGAGTGCGCGAGCGCATCGGCAAGTCTGCGATACTCGGGCCCATGATCGAGCGCCTCCGGGCGATCCCCTGTGAGCGGCTGCCCAGAAATCGCCAAGCACCAGCCATGAGCGATGTATACAAGCTCCTGGAGCTGCATCTGATTGAAGGCTTTCCCTTCTTTCGAAGCCAGCCAAATAAATTCATTGGCAATCTCGGTAGACCAAGCGGGCACGTCTTCTCCTTCAGGGCGGAGAATAGCCAAAGAAGAACATATCAGGAACTAGAACTTCATCCAGTTCCGATCGAACCACTCTATTGGTTGGCTGCGTTGACCAAGCGAACGGATGCGCATATTCCATGCGCATGGGTCGAGCTTCAGAAGGTCTCAGATCGCGGTGGTATGACGAGGGCGACAAACGTCTCCTTGAATGCGGCTCTCGTCGAAGAAGCTAAGGCCCTTGGCGTGAATATCTCGCTCGCTGCTGCTTCTGGTCTGGAGCAGGCAGTGTCCCGCAAGCGCGTGGAGCGTTGGGCCGAGGAGAACGGCGAGGCTCTTGTGTCTTACAATGAGTATGTCGAAACGCACGGCCTTCCGCTGAGCAGTTATCGTCTGTTCTGAGTTGGCCCAGTTCGACGTACATCGCTTGGCGTCGGGCATTGTTGTCGACTGCCAATCATCGTTGCTCGACGAATCGACAGCAGGTTCGTAGTTCCTCTTGTCCCAGCCGAAGGAGCGCCCAAGGCGGCGCACCGGTTGAACCCGGTGTTCGAGATAGACGGTGTGGCATATGTCATGTTGACCCAGACCGCCGGCAGCAGTTCGCCGCAGGGAGCTAGGACCTGTCGTCACGTCGCTTGCGGAGCATTCGTTCGAGATCACCGGCGCGCTGGATGTTCTGATCAGCGGTGTTTGAACGCTGGCCGACGAAAAGAGCAGCTACTCAAACTCCACGATGACCTGATCGACGGCGACGCTTTCGCCGGCCTTCACCGGCGTCGCCTTCACCGTCGCCGCCTTCGGCGCGCGGAGGATGTTTTCCATCTTCATCGCTTCGATGATCGCCACCGTCTGGCCGGGCTCGACCTTGTCGCCGGTCTTCACGTCCAGCCGCGTCACCAGCCCCGGCATCGGCGCGAGCAGCAGCCGCGACAGGTCCGGCGGCGCCTTCTCGATCATGTGCACCGACAGATCGGCGACGTGCGGGTCGAGCACCTGGACCTTGTGCGTCGCGCCCCGCGTGGTCAGCGCCCAGCGGCGGCCTTCGCGCTTCACCTGCACGGTGCGCTGGCGCCCGTCGATGGTCATGCCGAGCAGCCGCTGGCCCGGCGTCCAGCCGCCGAACGATCTCGACCGGCGCGCCGCCGTCGACGCTGGCCATCGTGCCGCCTTCGAACGGCTCGATGCGCACGCGGTGCACCTGCCCGCCGATCCTCACCGCGTGGTCGCAGCGGCGGCTGGATCGGCGTGTCGAGCTGGTCGCTCGATCTGCCCGGCGCGCGCTTCGCGCGTCGTCTCGATCATCGCGGCGATGGCGGCGAGGTCGGCGATCAGCTGCGGTCGGCCGGCGCGCCGTGGAAGCCTTCGGGATATTCCTCGGCGATGAAGCCGGTGGTGATGTCGCCGCAGCGGAAGCGCGGGTGCTGCATCAGCGCGGAGAGGAAATCGATATTGTGGCCGATGCCGTCGATCTCGAACGCGTCGAGCGCGGCGATCTGCGCGTCGATCGCCGCTTCGCGGGTCGGCGCCCAGGTGATCAGCTTGGCGATCATCGGGTCGTAGAACATCGACACTTCGCCGCCTTCGAAGACGCCGTCGTCGACGCGGACGACGGCACGCCGTCGTCGCTGTCTCCGGCGACGGGGCGATAGCGGACGAGGCGCCCGGTGGACGGCAGGAAGCCGCGATACGGATCTTCGGCATAGACCCGGTTCTCGATCGCCCAGCCGTCGAGCTTCACGTCGTCCTGGGTGAACGCCAGCTTCTCGCCCGCGGCGACGCGGATCATCTGCTCGACCAGATCGAGGCCGGTGATCTCCTCGGTCACCGGATGCTCGACCTGCAGCCGGGTGTTCATCTCGAGGAAGTAGAAGCTCTTGCCGGTCGGGTCCGCGCCGGAGACGATCAGCTCGACCGTGCCCGCGCGAATAATAGCCGACCGCGCGGGCCAGGGCGACGGCCTGCTCGCCCATCGCCTTGCGCATCTCGGGCGTGACGAAGGGCGACGGCGCTTCCTCGACCACCTTCTGGTGGCGGCGCTGGATCGAGCATTCGCGCTCGTCGAGATAGAGGATGTTGCCGTGCTTGTCGCCGAGCACCTGGATCTCGATGTGGCGCGGCTGCTCGATGAACTTCTCGATGAACACGCGGTCGTCGCCGAAGCTGTTGAGCCCCTCGCGCTTGGTCGCCTCGAAGCCCTCGCGCACGTCCTTCTCGGACCAGGCGAGGCGCATGCCCTTGCCGCCGCCGCCGGCCGAGGCCTTCATCATCACCGGATAGCCGATGTCCTCCGCGATCCGCACCGCCTGTTCGGTAGTCGCGATCTCGCCGAGATAGCCGGGGACGACGTTGACGCCCGCCTCCTGCGCGAGCTTCTTCGATTCGATCTTGTCGCCCATCGCGGCGATCGCGTTCGCCGGCGGGCCGATGAAGGCGATGCCGGCCTTCGCCAGCGCCTCGGCGAAGCTGGTGCGCTCGGACAGGAAGCCATAGCCCGGATGCACCGCCTCGGCGCCGGTCGCCTTGCAGGCGTCGATGATCAGCTCGGCCTTCAGATAGGACTCGCGCGCGGGCGGCGGCCCGATGCGCACCGCCTCGTCGGCCATCCGCACATGCGGCGCGCGCGCGTCGGCATCGGAATAAACCGCGACCGTCGCGATCCCCATGCGCTTCGCCGTGCGGATGACCCGGCAGGCAATCTCGCCGCGATTGGCGATCAGGATTTTCTTGAACATCAGTTGCGCTCGCCGTTCGTGATCGTCGAAGAACATGCCGATCGCAGAGCCATGACCAGCGACGAGCAATACGATTCGACGACGATGCTTCGCGCACCGCTCGCCGTGTATCGGCTCCTAGCTCAGCTGGCGCCTACGCATGAGCAAGCCGCGACGCCGTTGACCAGCAGTTCATCGATGACCACTGCAAATTCCAGCGTTCGAATCCGCACGCGTGCGCATGTCGGCGACGCGCTCAGAGCGCCGCACAGCAGTCAAGCATGCTGAAATAGCGTACGACAGGCATTCGCGGATCGCCGAGATGCCGCGCCATGCGATTGCGAGCGACGAGCAGCTCATCGTCAGCATCATTCGGCGGCCTCGTCCAGCGGCGGGCGGTTGTGGCCGAGCAGGCGCAGCACTTCGTCGGCCGCGTCGGCGAGGTTGGTGCCGGGGCCGAAGATCGCCTGCACGCCCGCAGCGCGCAGCACGGCATAATCCTGCGGCGGGATGACGCCGCCGGCGACGACCTTGATGTCGGCGCGGCCCATGTCCTTCAGCGCCTCGATCAGTTCCGGGATCAGCGTCTGGTGGCCCGCCGCGAGCGATGACGCGCCGACCACGTCGACGTCCTTCTCGATCGCCATTTGCGCGGTCTCGCGCGGGGTCTGGAACAGCGGTCCGGCGATCACCTCGAAACCGAGATCGGCGAAGGCCGAGGTGACCAAATTGGCGCCGCGGTCGTGGCCGTCCTGGCCCATCTTGGCGACCATGATCCGCGGCTTGCGGCCGAGGCGGTCGGCGACCGACGCGTGCCCTGCTGGCCGCTTTCCAGCGCGTCGTCGTGGCGCGCCTTGCCGTAGATCCCGCGCACCGGTTCGGGCTGGTGCCGTAGCGGCCGAAGGCGCGCTCCAGCGCATCCGAAATTTCGCCCAGCGTCGCGCGCGCGCGCGCTGCGACGGCGACGGCCAAGTCGTCCCCGAGCAGGTTGCCGCGTTGCACCCCGCGCGCCCTCGTTCGCAGCGCGTCGAGCGCCGCCGCGCAGCCTTGCGCCTCGTCGCGTCCCGGCCGCATCTTCTCGATCCGCGCGATCTGCGCCGCGCGCACCTTGGCATTGTCGACCTCGAGGATGTCGTGCTCTTCCTCTTCCGCGAGCCGGTATCGATTGACGCCGACGATCACCGTCTCGCCGGTGTCGACCTTGGCCGCGCGCGCCGCCGCGGCTTCCTCGATCCGATGCTTGGGCAGGCCCTCGGCGACCGCCTTGGTCATGCCGCCCTGCGCCTCGACCTCCTCGATCAGTGCCCAGGCTCGTCCTCCAGCTCGCGGGTCAGCGCCTCGACGTACCAGCTGCCGCCGAGCGGATCGGCGACGGCGGTGATGCCGCTTTCCTCGGCGAGGATCAGCTGGGTGTTGCGGGCGATGCGGGCGGAGAAATCGGTCGGCAGCGCGATCGCCTCGTCGAAGCTGTTGGTGTGCAGCGACTGCGTGCCGCCGAGCACCGCCGCCATCGCCTCGATCGTGGTGCGGATGATGTTGTTGTACGGGTCCTGCTCCGTCAGGCTGACGCCGCTCGTCTGGCAATGGGTGCGCAGCAGCTTCGACTTCTCCTTCTTCGCGCCAAGGTCGGTCATGATCCGGTGCCACAAGCGTGCGCGCGGCGCGCAGCTTGGCGACCTCCATGAACAAGTTCATGCCGATGCCGCAGAAGAAGCTGAGGCGCGGCGCGAACTCGTCGATCTTCGAGCCCCTCCGCCATCGCCACGCGCGACATATTCCATGCCGTCGGCGAGCGTGTAGGCCAGCTCCTGCACCGCCGTCGCCCCGGCTTCGTGCATGTGATAGCCGCTGATCGAGATCGAGTTGAACTTCGGCATCTCGCGCGCGCAATAGCCGATGATGTCCGAGACGATCCGCATGCTCGGCTCGGGCGGGTAGATGTAGGTGTTGCGGACCGCGAACTCCTTCAGGATGTCGTTCTGGATCGTGCCCGCTGAGCTGCGCGCGCGGACGCCCTGCTCCTCGCCCGCGACGATGAAGAAGGCCATGACCGGCAGCACCGCGCCGTTCATCGTCATGCTGACCGACATCTCGTCGAGCGGAATGCCGTCGAACAGCAATTTCATGTCCTCGACGCTGTCGATCGCGACGCCCGCCTTGCCGACATCGCCGGCGACGCGCGGATTGTCGCTGTCGTAGCCGCGGTGGGTGGCGAGGTCGAAGGCGACGCTCAGCCCCTTCTGCCCCGCGGCAAGTTGCGGCGGTAGAAGGCGTTGGACTCCTCGGCGGTCGAGAAGCCGGCATATTGGCGGATGGTCCACGGCCGGCCCGCGTACATCGTCGCATAGGGACCGCGCGTGAAGGGCGGCAGGCCCGGCTAGCCGCTATCGATGCGCCGCGTCGTCGGGGCCGTAGACGGTTTTGAGCCGGATTTTCTCGAGGTTTCGCGGGACAGGTCGCGGCCCGCGCTCTCCTTGTCGGCGAGCGTTTCCCAGTCGGCTTTGGTCGGCTTGTCGGTCATTTACCGCCGCCCTTAGCCGCCAAATCCACCGAAGCGAAGCGTCCGACGGCGGCCGCCTCAATTCCAGATACGGACGAATTCCGCAGTGCCCGGCAGAGCATCGATCGCTCCGTGTACCAGCGCCACGAGCAGCAAGCTGCGCGATCTGTGCCACAGCAGGCCGAGCGAAATCGACAACGGGGACAGAGTTGCGATGGTGAAGGCCGCAACCTGCAGCGGGTCCGTCGACCAGCCGTCCACGTCGGCTCTACCGCGCAGATAGCCCCGGCCAGTGCGCGAGACCGAACAGGATCGACGTCAGGGAGGATCGCTCCGGCCGGCGATTGCAGCCACGCTGCGAGCCTCGATTGAAGGCAGACGCGGAACAGGAATTCTTCACACAAGCCCGCCTTGAGCGAGAGCCACAGCCAGGAAGCGAACACCCAGCAATACTATGTAGTCAAGAGCACGCACAACAACGTATCGCTCACCTGCGAAACAACGGCATCCGGGAGAGATGGGGTGTTTCGGTCTAGCCGGTTTTGGGATGGAACTGCCCGCGCGGACCAACTGCATTTCTGCAACTCGGCGGCCGCGGGAAAGCTCCTGACGATCTCGCTCTCGCGTGTAGCGATGGCTGCCGTCTTAGGGGCGATTGGCACCCTGGTAGTAATCACCGCGGTCGGGAACCCGGTCGGTGGAGACGATGGCGCCGGATGCCCCGGAATTCATCATCTGGTCGTTGCCCACACTGCCCGTGCGGCTGCTGTGGTCGACCTGACCGTCATGTTGGCGAACCTGGTTGATATACGTCGGGTTGGGATCTGCACCCTGATAGTAGCTGTCTGCGAAAGCAGAGGCCGCGCCTCCCAATGCGAAGGAAGCAAGCACTGCTGCTGCGATATGTACCCTTACAATATTGCCCATTATCTATACTCCTACTTGTTGTTCCGTGACGCCACGCTGTTTGCGACCTGCGTGTCGGCACCCGTCTACCCTGCGCCGCGGCGCAGGAACTCATGAAAAGACTAGGCACATACCAGCGAAGAGACGCCTTCTATCCCGATGGCTAACGCCACCGCTCTCTTTGTGATGTTGCTCATTGCCCTGCCTCCGGTCGAAGGGCCGACGCAGGCCTCAATTCTTCGTCGGCCGGTATTGATTCACACCGAGTACTTCTGCTCAGAAGGGGCTCGGAGAATAGGACCCGGCGCTCGGCTGGCTTTCCTGGCCCATCGGGAAGATCGACTGTTCGCGATGAACGCGCACTGGCCGATTGGAAATGCTGCCGGTCGAGTTGGTGTCCAGGTTCGAGTTACGGTCCATGCCGAACAGACCGCCCAGAATGCCACCTGACTGCTGGAATTCACCTGTGTTGTTGTAGTGCTGCTGCGTCGGGAAGGCGCCCGGGTAGTAGCCGCGGTCGTCGTTGTTGGCGAAGGCCGACGCGGCTGTGCCAAAAACGGCGGTGACAACGATGGCAGTAGCCATGGTGATGTTGGTGATCTTGCTCATTGTCCTGTTCCTTCATCTTGACTGCCTTGCACCTAAGTTTGCGACCTGTGCATCGGCAGCCGTTTCAATTGTGGGCCAATTGCCCTCGACATATCTGTCGCCACAGCAAGCCCCTCGGGAGAAGCGAACAAAAAACCCAGCTTTCCCAATGACCTAGACTGTCTTCTGCATGAGCCGAACACATAGCTCACCACCAGAAATATGTTCCGCTAATCGAGCGAAAAAAGGGGCCGGGGTGTCATCTGGCCGTCAACAAGATGTGAAGTCGGTGTTTACCGGATTCCCGAGTGCAACCGAATTTTCGCCGCCGGCAGGATTTGCGAGTGCAGTGCAGCGCGCCAGCATTTTAACGGCGGCTGAAAATCGAGCATTTATAAGATATTGCAGCAGAGGTCGGGGGAAAAATATCCAGTCGCATCCGAAGGTTGCTTATCGCCCGCATCGATCGAAATGAAGTCCCAGGGGCAAAACCAGATTTATTACAAATATTTCATGAAGCCCAGATCAGGGCTTTGAGGCCAAATGTGGCGTCATTTGTGACGCTCAGGCGTGCGAAATAAGGCAAATAAGGCAAATTTCCGACCGGAAGTCGCATGTCTTTTTGCGCACGATTCGAAGCTGATGGGGGAGATGCCGATGGGGAAGGGCCTGCTGGTTGCCTGGCGGAATTTCGACGCCAGACGGCGGACGCCGCCCTAAGATATGGGCGACTCTCCTTTTCGACGCCGCCGGCAGTGCGCGGCGGCGTCGTATGCGTATGTTAGTTAGTAGGTCGGACGGTTCGTGCCCTTGTAGTAGTCGCCGCGGCGCGGAGGCGTCTTGCGCGGAGCGGCGGCGGGGCCGGCAACGTCCTGGGCACCGACGGCGCCGGTACGGGCGCTGTGGTCGACATTGCCGCGGGCGGCGTCATGGCCCTGGTTGATCGGCGTCGAAGACGCGCCCTTGTAGTAGCTGCCGCCGGCGAATGCTGCCGAGGCGCCGAGGACCGTGGTCGCCAGGAGCGCACCGGCCACCGTGATGCTTGCGATCTTGCTCATTTTCATTTCCTCTTTTGGGTGCCGCAGCGCCTTCTTCTTGCGTCTGCGGAATGATTTCTGGTCAAAGCCGGCCGTGACCCATCTGGTCTTCGGCTTGGCCCCTCTCGCCTCCGAGCAGGAAGCCTGGCGAAGGAAATGGGAGAGGTTCCCTTCGCCTGGCTTGGCTGCTGTTGAGCTTTGCAGGCAGCATCGCCCCCTGCGCCCTTTTGATATGAGCCAGTCGTAATGAAGCCAGAAGGGCGGGATTTTGGAATCGAGTGTCAATGATTTACGAACAATTGAAGCTGGGGGATCAACTCACAACCATTTTGTGAACAATGAGGCCATTCGACGGTCCGGGAGACGACAACGGGTGTGTCTGCAACCGGAAAATATACAGCCGGATTAGTCGGTTAGTAGAAGGTGGGAGGAGTGAATGCATCTAAAGCGTGCAAGAAACGACTAGTGTTACAGAAATATGACGTAGGCGCCGGTCCATGGCTTTTCAAGATTGTTCAGAATTTTGAAATCACCGCAGACGGTCTCCGGAAGACGGCAATCTGTGTCCGTTTGCGTTGGTTCTTCGAGACGAGTGGTGCCGCGGAAGTGCCGATTTAGCGCCCCTGGGCAGCCTGCGCGGTGACGAGTTGCCGGATTTTTTCCGAGGCTTGCTGATTTCGTGGTGAAGAAAGGGTTTAGTTTCAGTTCTGAATTTTCCGTTAACAGAACCGGGAAATCCTTAATTTTCAGGCGATCCCATGTTTAACAAAAACCCAAGTTTACCAAGCGTTTGGACTTTGTTTGTCGTCAAATTAATCATGCATTTTAAGCGTGTATTGAAAGCCGTTTGGCATAGTGAACCCATAAACGAGCGGGGAAAACCCGCCGGACCGGAAGATCGAAAAGCCGCAAAAGACGGCGACCGAAAGTGCCTCGAAAGGCAAAAACAGGGCCGTGAGTAACCAACAGGCAAAACAGGGACAAAACCGATGGCACGCTTTGAAATGCAGAATGCTTCGAATGGCCACCATGGGTGGCGAAAACCAGCGCCGACGTCTTCTGCGAAATGGGTCTGATGTATGCGACCGGCCGCGGTGCGGCCAGTCGATCTGGTCGCCGCCCACAAGTGGCTGAACATCGCCGCGATCAAGGGCTCCGACCGCGCCGCCGAGCTGCGCGCCGACGTCGCGACGACGATGAGCAAGATGCGAGCTCGCAGCGGCGCTTCGCGCCGCCCGCGAATGGATGACCGATGCACTGAACGGCAACGCGGTGCAGCAAGACATCCCGGCCTCAGACGAGGCGCCGGCCAGCGCTGCAGGCGCCGAGAGATGGAACCGCGGCCGGCATAGGCCGCGCTGCCGCGTTTTTCGGTCAGCCAACGCTTCGAGCACTTGCGGCAGCGCTTCGGCAAGAAGCTCCATGTCCGCCTCCGGCCCGGTGCTGACGCGGATGCAGCGGTTGAGCGGCGCCACGCCGGGCATGCGGATGAAGACGCCGTGCTCGTCATCAGTCCATCGACGATCGCACGCGCATAGAGCGCCGTCCCGTCCGCAATCGATCGCGACGAAATTGGTCGCCGAAGGCAGGGGCGTCAGTCCGTTGTCGCCGGCGATCTCCGCGATCCGCTCGCGCGAGCGCGCGGATCCTTGCCGATCACCTCGCGTCAGATAGTCCTGGTCCGCAAGCGCCGCGAGCGCCGCGGCCGTCGCCGATCCGGTTCATGCCGAAATGATTGCGGATCTTGTCGAATGCCTGCGCGGTCCCCGGCGTGCGTGATGACATAGCCGACGCGCGACGCCGGCAAGGCCATAGGCTTTCGAGAAGGTGCGGGTGCGGATCGACATTCGGCATGTCGATCAGCGCGTCGATCGAGGGCAGCGTGCCCGCCGGCGCGGTTTCGCCATAGGCTTCGTCGAGCATGAGCAGGCATGGTCTCCGGCAGCGCCTTGGCGAACGCGACGATGCTGTCGGCATCCCACCAGCTTCCCATCGGATTGTCCGGATTGGCGAAATAGACGAGCGGCGCATTTTCCCGTTCGACCGCTGTCAAGCAGGCCGTCGAGGTCCTCGCGGTCGTCGACATAAGGCACCGTCACCAGCCGGCCGCCGTGACCCACGACATGGATAGTTGAAGGTCGGATAGGCGCCGAGCGAGGTGACGACCGGCATGCCGGGCTCGATCACCATGCCGCACGATCTGGCCGAGCAGGCCGTCGATGCCTTCGCCGATCGCGATGTTGGCGGCCGGGACGTCCGAGATGCGCGGCGAGCGCCTGCTTCAGATCATCGTTTTCCGGATCGCTGTATTTCCAGTTCGCCGTTGCCGCCTCACGCATCGCCTGGACGACGGAGGCGGCAGGGCCGAAGCCGCTTTCGTTGGCGCCGATGCGGGCCTCGATGGCGCGGCCGCGCTGGCGCTCGATCGCTTCGGGCCGACGAAGGGAATGGTGGAGGGCAGGGATTGGATGAGGGGCGTGAAGCGCGAGAATGCGGACATGCTTTATCTGAGCCTCTTCCGGCATTGAGTTCGCGGAACTTCACTCCATAGCTCGGCGACCTGCGTAATCACCTTGTGAGAAAGAGCCGTCGCCTATTTCTGAAGCGTGGCGCCAGTTGCGTTCGGGCCGCGGGACAGCGGCGGCGCATGGGCGTCTTGGTATCTCCCGGTCATGAATTCCTGGCGGACGATCCGTCGCAGCATGGCTCTGTATCGATGAGGTTGATGAATTGACGCCGACGCGAGAGCCGTTTCGATAGACCTCCGCGCAGCCGATGCGGAGGCGGGGCCGAGGATATGGAGATAATAGTGGAGCGGCATGCCGATGGTGGTCGCAACAGTGAATGCAGCGCCGCCCTGGGAAATATCCACGATCTCGCAGCTGCGCATGGAGAGGCCGTTCAGGCAGGGGCGGACAGCAATGATGCGCGCGGGGCGTCTGACGAAGAAGCGCTCCACCGGCGGTCGTAGACCTCGGACTTGACTGTAGCCAGATGCGTCGCATTCAGCATGGACATTGCTATTCCCCGGTTTGAACCGCCCTGAATTATTCTGGACTGGGACATCTGGAACATTGGCACGAATGTCTTGCACAATCGTCAAGGGCATACCGCCAATTTTAGCAATCGCCCCGAGAATATTAGTGAAAGCCAGGCGACGTCGATTTGTTTCGAACTCTTTCAACCTCACGGCGTTTGTCAAATGAGTTCAACAGCGAGGCAGGAGAGATGACCGATATCAAAGTTCCTTGGGAGGCCTGGGTGGTCGTGTGCGACGGAGGCAAGGCACTGATCATGCAGAATGCCGGCGATGCCGAGCTGATCAACCTCAGAGTTCACGAAACCCTCATCCAGCCCAGTATCCCTGATCGTGAGCTTGGAACGGGGAAGCCCGGGCGCACCCACCAGGCGGATGGCCTGGGCGGCAGCGCCGTCGAGGAAACGGACTGGAAGACGCAGGCCGAGGAAGAGTTCCTGAAGAAGATCGCAGGCAAGATGGACGAACTGGTGCAGGAAAGGGAGGCGAAGCGGATCATCCTCGTCGCGCCGCCGGCGGCCCTTGGGTTCCTGAGGCCGCATATCAGCCCCGGCGTTCAGGCGGCGGTCACCGCCGAGCTTGCCAAGGATCTGACGAACCTGCCGGTAGACGCCATCGAACGGCACCTCAGCGCCTGACAGGCGGTCGTATCTTTGCCCGTTCGATGTCCGTTCGGAACCTAGAGTTCGGCCTCGAAGCTCAGTCGCAGCACGTGGTGGAGGAATTCCTGGTTGATCAGCATGTTGAAGCTGATCGTGACGAGTTCGCCGTCGCGCTTTACCAGCGTGCAGCCGATCTCGTCGCGAATGCCGAGAATCTCCAGAAAGAAATGGTTGGGCACTTCGAGGCCGGGCGTAACTTCCAGCACGGCGCCGGCGAGCGTGATCGATCGGATCAGGCAGCGGACCTGCGTCTTGGTGCTGAGGTGGTGGCCAACGAAAATGATCTTGCCGGGCCGGTCGATGCCGAATTCCCGGTAGTTGCGCTCCGGCTGCTCGCCGTGCATGTCGAGGTGCGTCTGCAAGGGCATCTTACCCTCCATTGTTCCTACAACCTGAAGATAGCGCCGGAAAGCTGACAAATTCTGAACGAGGTGGGTCAACTGCGAGCAATTCTGCCCCACAAAAGGCCCGACCGTCCCGTTTTCGGGCAGTCTGGCCGCTCTCGTGCACGCTTGACAGCATCGCCATTGGCCCCCATATCAACGGCCGGTCGAGGCGCCTGCCGCTCGCAAGCGAAAGCTATGGTGAAGTCCTCTTTCAGTTAAGGCCAATCAGCGCATGCTGACTGCTGGTAATGCGAGCCCCTTCCGTTGTCGCAAAATGCATGCCCCTGAAAGGCTTGATCCAATGACGATATCCTTGCCGACAGTCGGCGAACTGAAGATGCATGCCAAGCGGCTGCGCCATGCGATGGCGGAGCGTGGCACGGCTATAGCGCACGGCGCGGCCCTCGAACTCGTTGCCCAGCAACACGGCGCGCGCGACTGGAACACGCTCTCCGCGATGGCTCCTCGCGAGCCAGCCACGATGGCCGGCCCGCCGGTTACCGTTGGCGATCGCGTTCGCGGCCGCTATCTCAACCGGCCATTCTCAGGGAAAGTGCTGTCGCTCGCCGCGCTTCCCGGAGGAGAGCAGTACAAGATCGTGATCCATTTCGACGAACCGGTCGACGTGGTGACCTTCGAAAGCTTCTCCGCGTTCCGTCGCCGCATCACGGCGCAGATCGACGCGAAGGGCGTCTCGCCGCGGAAAACGTCGAACGGTCTTCCGCATCTCGTGCTGGAGCTTTGATCTTCCGCTAGATCAAGAAGGGTCGCGTCCGGCTCCGGATGCGACCCTTTCCGGCCATGCGGCTCACTGAAACGCCTGAAGTCCCGGTCTGCGCGCGGCCGAGGATCAGCGCGTGGATGTCGTGCGTGCCTTCGTAGGTGTTGACCGCTTCCAGATTCATCACGTGCCGGATGACGTGATATTCGTCGGAGATGCCGTTGCCGCCGTGCATGTCGCGGGCCACGCGCGCGATGTCGAGCGCCTTGCCGCAATTGTTGCGCTTCATCAGCGAGATCAGCTCGGGCGGCGCCGCTGCCCTCGTCAAACAGGCGGCCGAGCGCGCAGCGCGCCCTGCAGCCCGAGCGCGATCTCGGTTTGCATGTCGGCGAGCTTCTTCTGGATCAGCTGGTTGGCGGCGAGCGGACGGCCGAACTGCTTGCGGTCGAGCGTATATTGGCGCGCCGCGTGCCAGCAGAACTCCGCCGCGCCCATCGCGCCCCAGGCGATGCCGTAGCGCGCGCGTGTTGAGGCAGCCGAACGGCCCGGCAAGGCCCGTGACGTTGCGGCAGGAGGTTCTCTTCGGGCACGAACGACATCCTGCATCACGATCTCGCCGGTCACCGACGCGCGCAGCGAGAACTTGCCTTCGATCTTGGGCGTCGCGAGCCCCTTCATGCCGCGTTCGACGATGAAGCCGCGGATCTTGCCGTCATCGCATCGACTTCGCCCAGACGACGGCGACGTCGGCGATCGGCGAGTTGGTGATCCAGTTCTTGGCGCCGGTAACGCGTAGCCGCCATCGACCTTCTTCGCGCGCGTGATCATCGACGCCGGGTCGGAGCCGTGGTCCGGCTCGGTCAGGCCGAAGCAGCCGACCCATTCGCCGCGTCGCAAGCTTCGGCAGGTATTTCGCGCGCTGTTCTTCCGTGCCGTAGGCGAAGATCGGATGCATGACGAGCGAGGACTGCACCGACATGGCGGAACGATAGCCGGAATCGACCCGCTCCACCTCGCGCGCGACGAGCCCGTAGGAGACGTAGTTGGCGCCGACGCCGCCGAATTCCTCCGGGATCGTCGGGCCGAGAAGCCCGAGTTCGCCCATCTCCGTCATGATTTCGCGGTGGAAGATCTCGTGGCGATTGGCCTCCAGCACGCGGGTCGCAAGCTTCTCCTGCGCATAGGCGCGTGCCGTATCGCGGATCATCCGCTCCTCGTCCGTCAGCTGGTCCTCGAGGAGGAACGGATCCTCCCATACGAAGTCAGCCATGCGTGCGCGCGCCTCTTCAGGCGTTGTGGCGTGGTGATCGCTCATTTCTTCCGTCCCTGTATTTCCATCCCACCGGCATTGCTACATCAGCATTCCGATGCGGAAAGGGAGAAGATTGAGGCCGCCGGAGCAGCGGGGCCGGGCGTGGTCAACCGCCGCTGATCGCCGTCAGCACGAAGACTTCGGCGCCCGGCGGAAGCCGCGTCTTCAGCGTCGCCCGCTCGCCGTCCACGAAGATGTTGATATGCTTGCGCACCGAGGGACGGGAATTGCGGATGCGATCCCCCATGCCCGGCCACCGTTCGTCCAGCGCGTCGATCATCTCGTTTACGGTCGCGACATGAAGGTCGAGCCGCCGCACCGAGCCTGGAAAGAGATCGACGAGAACACCGGGCAGGCGGACCTGCACCGGTGCCACGACATGATTATGTTTCTCCTGCAGTTCCATGGCGTCTTTCCTAGCCGTCGAGCACCATGGTCTCGACCGAATAGACGGCGGGAAGGTGCTGCGCGATCTGCCGCCAACTGTCGCCCTCGTCGGCGCTGGCGTAAAGCTCGCCGGAACTCGTGCCGAAATAGATCCCGGCCGAATCCATGGTGTCCGTCGCCAGTGCCTGCCTCAGAACGTTGAAATAGACATTCTCCTGCGGCAGGCCGTTCCTGAGGCTGTCCCACGTCTTGCCCGCGTCACGCGTGCGCCACACAGCCGTCTTGCCAACTACGATTTGGCGCTCGGCCAGCCTGGAGACCGCGCCGCCGCCCGCCGCAAGCTGGACGTGGCAGAGGGCGACGCGCGCGAGGTTCTGGTGGGCCTGATCGGCTCGCTGTACGGTCGGAAAGGCGGACTCGCGCTCATCGAAGCCTTCACGGCTGTCCCCGACCCGCTGCCGGATGGGCGCGCCGCCCGTCTGCTGCTGGCCGGCTCGCTGGCTGCCAATGGCGAGGCGCTGATCCGGGCATCGTGCGACGACGCCCGGATCATCACGCGCTTCGGCTACGTGCCGGACGAGGAGCTTCCCGGGCTCCTTGCCGCGCTCGACGTCGCGGTCGTTCCGTACGGCCAGTACCTGAACTCCGGCTGGCTGAACCTGGCGCTGACCGCCGGGGTCCCCGCGATCGCGGCGGCGGGCGGCACGGCCGCCGAGGTGGTCCGGCCCCAGGCGCTTCGAAGCTTTGACCCGCAGATCCCGGGCTCACTCACCGAGGCCCTTGCCGACGCTCCGAGCCTCGCGACCCCCGAGGCGCGCGCGGCGGCCCGGGCATCGGTCGCCGATCTCGACGCCCCGACGATCTCCGCGCGCTTCGTCGAGGCCCTGCTCGACGCGACGTCGGATACTGTTCGGACATGACCATTGGAAACCGCCCCGCGACCGTCCGTGCCGACGGCCGCGCCCCACGCGACCTGCGTCCCATCACGTTCACGCTCGGCGTCCAGAAGTGGGCGGAGGGATCGTGCGTGATCAAGGTCGGCGACACCCAGGTGCTGTGCGCGGCCACGATCGCGGACCGCGTGCCGCCGCACCTCCGCGGCAAAGGCACCGGCTGGGTGACCGCCGAGTACTCGATGCTGCCGCGAGCAACCGCGGAACGCACCGACCGCGAATCGGCGAAGGGCCGAATCGGCGGCCGAACCCACGAGATCCAGCGGCTGATCGGCCGTTCGCTGCGGGGCGTGGTGGACCTCGCGCGGCTCGGCGAACGCACGATCACCGTCGACTGTGACGTCCTCCAGGCCGACGGCGGGACGCGGACGGCGTCGATCACCGGTGGCTACGTCGCGCTTGCGGCGGCACTCACGACGTACGGTATGGAGCGCCTGCTCGTGGGCAAGGTGGCGGCAGTCTCGGTCGGGATCGTCGAGGGCGCCCCGTACCTCGACCTCGACTACTCCGAGGACTCGCGCGCGGAGGTCGATTTCAACGTCGTCGGCACCGATGCCGGGACGTACGTCGAGCTGCAGGGCACCGCCGAGGGCAAGCCGTTCGATCGGGCGGGCGCGAACGAGCTGTTCGACCTGGCCGACAGCGGTCTGGCCCGGCTGTTCGAGGCGCAGACCGCGGTGCTCTCGACCGTTCGGAGGTGAGCGGCGCTGCTCCCAGCGGCCGCCCCCGCGTCGTGATTGCAACCCACTCGGCCCACAAGCTGCGTGAGCTGCGCGAGCTGCTGTCCCTCCGGCGCGCGGACGTCGTGTCGCTCGACGAGCTCGGCGTTTCCGGCGAGCCGGTCGAGGATGGGCTGACGTTCGAGACGAATGCGCGCATCAAGGCGCGCTTTGCCGCGAGTGCGACCGGTCTGCCGGCGCTTGCCGACGACTCCGGGATCGAGGTCGACGCGCTCGATGGAGCTCCCGGCGTGCGCACCCGCCGCTACGCCGGAGAGCAGGCGACGGACCTCGAGAACAACGGGAAGCTGCTTGCGGCGCTGGACGGGCTTGGCCCGGCGGAACGCGGGGCTCGGTACGTGTGCGTCCTCGCGTTCGCAACCCCTTCGCCCGGCGGCCGGGCGCCCGCGATCGTCACCGCCCGGGGAACGTGCCGCGGGCGCATCGCGGCCGCCCCGAAAGGCAGCGGCGGCTTCGGGTACGACCCGATCTTCGAGCCCGCTTCGGAGCCACCGGGCGGCCGCACGCTCGGGGAGTGGAGCGCGGCCGAGAAGAATGAGATCTCGCACCGGGCTCGCGCGGCTCGCCGGATGAGCCGAAAGCTCGCGACGCTCGGGTACTGATGCGCCGCGTCTGCGTGTTCTGCGGCGCGTCGGCCGGCAACGACCCGGCGTACGCGGCGCTCGCACGGTCCGTCGGAGAGGGTCTCGCCCGGCGCGGGATCGGCGTCGTGTACGGCGGCGGCCGCGTCGGGCTCATGGGCGTCGTCGCGGACGCTGCCCTCGCCGCCGGTGGCGAGGTGATCGGCGTCATCCCCAAGTCGCTGGTCGATCGCGAGCTGGCCCATCCCGACGCGACCGAGATGCGCATCGTCGGCACCCTGCACGAGCGCAAGGCGCTGATGGCCGAGCTTTCGGACGCGTTCGTGGCTCTGCCCGGGGGCCTCGGCACGCTCGAGGAGCTGGCCGAGGTCGTGTCGTGGGCGCAGCTCGGCATCCACGCGAAGCCGATCGGGCTGCTCGGGGTGCGTGGCTACTGGGACGACCTGTTGCGCTGGCTCGACGGCGCGGTGGCCGCCGGGTTCGTCCCGCCCGCGAACCGGGACCTCATGCTCGAAGCCGCCGACCTGGACGAGCTCCTCGCCCGCTTCGGCATCGACTGAACCTGTCATCCACGCATCACGTGCGTGATAGATGCGTATCTGTCACGCCGGCGGAGCTTCTGATCGATCTCGGCCGAGCGTGAGCGGCGCTCGATCTGGGCGGATTCCGCGGCATTGCGGGTCTACCACGCGCCAGGTGCGTAGGTGGTTGGCCGGAACATCGCGGTCCGAGATACCACGCACCAGGAGCGTACGGGCGGCGTTCGGGAACGTCGGCCCGTCCCGCCTATTCGGCCGGCGCCGCCGACGGTTCGGGCGATTTCAGTCCCGCCGGCAGCGTACCCGGCTCCGTGAACAGCTCGGCAGCCATCGCCCGGATCTCGTCGAGCCTGGGGACCAGCCCGTCGCCGAAGCGCGTGCTCTCGGAGCGCACGAGTGGGTGCCGGATGACGGCGCGCGCGATGCGGTCACTGTCCACGGATTCGAACGTGACAACCAGGTCGGGCAACGCGGCGATCGGGATGTCCGTCGTGAGCGTGTCGCCAACCGCGGTCAGGAGCTCCGGGAGATCGAACAGGAGTGTCGTCCCGTTCGAGACCCTGCTCCGCATCGCGACGAGGATCTCCTGCTGGCGGGCGGCCCGCGTGAAGTCGCTTTCGCCGGCGGCCTTGCGGATCCGGGCGTAGGCGAGGGCGTTGACGCCGTCGAGTCGGTGGCGACCCTTCGTGATCGACCAGCCACGCTTGTTGATCCCGTAGCCGTCGTACGACGGGTCGTCGATGTCCTTCTTGACCTTGACGTCCACCCCACCGACGGAGTCCACCATGTTGATGAAGCCCTTGAAGTCGATCCGCGCGTAGTAGTGGATCGGGATCCCGAGCAGCGCACCGATCGCGTCCTGGAGCGTGCGCATGGGACCCTTCGGGAACTGTTCCGGGTTGCGCTCCACGTAGCCCAGGAGCGAGTTGATCTTCGGGCCGTAGTCGTCGCCGTTGCCGAGCGGGACGGACACCATGTCGCGCGGGATCGACACCATCGAGGCGGTCTTGCCGACCGGGTCGAGCGAGATGACCATCATGGTGTCGGTGAGCGTCGCGGAGCGCTTGGGCGTCGTGTCGACGCCGACGAGCAGGATGTTGATCCGCTCCCCCGACTTGGGCACCGGCCCGCTCGCCTCGCCGCCGTCGCCGAGGGTGCCCCCTTCGAACACGCGGGCAAACGCCTTGTCCGCCGCCGAACCCACCTGCCACGCATACGCGTGAGGCGCCATCACGAGGAGCGTCACGACCACGAGGCCGGCGAACCCGAGCCGGCCCGGGACCGCCGGGTAGCGCCCGTCGAAGAAGGCCTGCGCCATGGCAATCAACCGCCAGACGAGCACGATCACGTTCAGCACGAGCAGCGTCTGCAGCACGGCCGGGTTGATCGCCCAGGCCGCGAGGCGGACGGGCGAGAACAGCTGGATGGCGATGATCACCAGCGGGACGAGGACCACTGCCGGGATGAGCAGCCAGCGTGCGAGCCGGAACCGGCCATTGACCGCCTGGCCGAGACCCGGGATCACCGCCGACAGCAGGGCCGCGACCAGCCGGCGAATGTCGGTCGGGCGCGAATTGGGGGTGATGCGACGGGCGACCGGTTCACGAGCTTCCGGTCGCGCCGCGGGTTGGATGCGTCGGGCGTGCGGGGTCATCGTCTCCTGATCGTTGGAGTCTCGCGGCAGTCTGCCACGAACATGGGGACGCCGGACGATCGATCAGCCTGCCAGAGATCGCCCGGCGTCTGCTGCGTGTGACGAGCCGGCAGCGCGGGCCGTGACGCGCCGGCGCGAGACGTTGCGCAAACGCAACCAAGCGAGAATCCTGCAAGGGTCAGGTTGGCGGGAGCGCGGTATGCTCCGGCGGTCACCGCGAGGGGAGGAACTGCCGATGTCGCTGCTGAAACGAGTCGAACGGGCACAACGAGGGCCCGGCGATCCGTCCGACAGCGCGCTGGTCCCCGTCGCCCCGGCCGCGCCGGCACCTCCCCGCGGCCCCGGACGGGGCGAGCAAATCGGGGACATCCGGCTGAAGCTGCAGCGCGAGGTCATCGCCGCGTTCAGCGACCTCGTGGACGCGAAGCCCGAGGACATCGCCGCCAAGATGGAGGGGATCGTCGACCGGGTAATCACCGAGGGCGACCTTGCGGTCACCGGCGAGGAGCGCCAGAAGCTCGTGGACCAGATGATCCACGACGTCACCGGCTTCGGCCCGATCGAGCCGTTCCTCAAGGACGAGACCATCACCGAGGTCATGGTCAACGGGCCGAACCAGATCTACATCGAACGGGCCGGCAAGCTCGAGCGCGTCGACACGAGCTTCCTCAACGACGAGCACGTGCTGCAGGTGATCGACCGGATCATCACCCCGATGGGTCGTCGCATCGACGAGATGAGCCCGCGGGTCGATGCCCGCCTCCCCGACGGGTCCCGCGTCAACGCGATCATCGCTCCGCTCTCGTTGGTTGGACCGGTCATCACGGTCCGCAAGTTCTCGCATACGCCGTACACCGTGAAGGACCTGATCCGCTTCGGGACCGCGACCCCGCACATGTTCCAGTTCCTCAAGTCGTGCATCGAGGCGCGCCTGAACATCTTCGTCTCGGGTGGCACGGGCTCGGGCAAGACCACGACGCTGAATGTCCTGTCGTCGTTCATCCCGAACGACGAGCGGATCGTCACGATCGAGGACGCCGCCGAGCTGCAGATGCGCCAGGAGCACGTGCTGACGCTGGAGTCACGCCCGGCCAACCTCGAAGGCGAAGGCGAGATCACGATCCAGGGCCTGCTGCGGAACGCGATGCACATGCGGCCCGACCGGATCATCGTCGGCGAGTGTCGTGCCGGTGAGGCCCTGGACATGCTCCAGGCCATGACGTCCGGGCATGACGGCTCGCTTTCGACCGGCCACGCGAACACCCCGAAGGACATGCTCCGCCGCCTCGAGACGATGGTCCTGATGACGGGCTACGAGCTCCCGCTGCGGGCGATCCGCGAGCAGATCGCATCGGCGGTCGACCTGATCGTTCACACCGCGCGCCTGAAGGACGGGACCCGAAAGGTCGTCAACATCACCGAGGTCTACGGGATCGAGGACGACGAGATCCTGACGCAGGACATCTTCGTATTCGAGCAGACCGGGGTGAAGGAAGGCAAGATCGAGGGCCAGCTCGCACCGACCGGTATCCGCCCGACCTTCATGGAGCAGTTCAAGAAGTCCGGCGTCGAGCTTCCAAAGGGCGAATACGGCATCCCGCCCGCAGATCCGAAGAAGCCCATCCGGCCGCGAAAGGGCCGCTGGATCAGCGGTGACGCGGAAGTCGTCGCCGACGAGCAGGTCCTCGCCCTCGGCAAGGGCCGCTCGGTCAAGGCCGGCGGGATGGTCTACGTCACGTCGGTCGGCCCCGTCGATCCCGACACCGGCTTGATCGTCGGCACGGGTGTCAAGGACCAGGCGCGTCAGTGCCTGAAGAACCTCCAACAGAAGCTCGAGGATGCGGGCAGCTCGCTCGAGAAGGTCGTGTGGGCGAACTGGGCGCTCAAGGAGCCGACCGACTTCGACCTCTTCAACGAGGAGTGGTCGCGCTGGTTCCCGGTCGAGCAGCCGGTCGGCCAGGGGACGCTCATGCCTCCCGCGCAACGTCGCGCGGGGTTCCGCGTCTCGCTCGGGGTGATCGCCGAGGCCTGAGGGCTCTTGGCGCGGGCGCCCGCCGCCGTGCGGCGGGGCCGCGCCCGTGCGCTGGCCGCGCCGTGCGCTGGCCAAATTTTCATGGACGGAACCTTGGGCCCGATCGCGGCTTGCGCCCTGGCCAAATTCTCATGCCGGAACACTTGGGCCGGGCCGGACGGCTCGAAGGGCCATTTCTGCGGCCATCTTCGCCGTCCGGTGGGAATCTGACCGCGATCCGGCCGTCGAGGTGTGGCCCAAGTGCCCCCGGGCGCAAATCTGGCCAGGTTCGGGCCATGCCACGGCCATTTTCCCGGCTGGTGGGAATCCGACCGCGATACGGCCGTCGAGGGTGGCCCAAGTGGCCTTAGGCGCAACTCTGGCCAGGTTCGGGGCCTGCCGCGGCCGGTCGTTGAACCCACCCTCGGATCCCCGCTCTACAGGGCGATGAACTGGCGCATGTACGTCGTCGACGCCCCGTGGCGGGCCATCGTGTCGAAGAACTTGCGAGTGGTCAGCATCCCGTTCCGGTTCGCGCCGAAGAGGTCGCGCAGGCCGGCGAAGAAGGCCGTATTTCCCATCCGCGAACGAAGACCGTTGAGGAATGCGGCCGACTTGAAGTAGACGGTCTGGGAATAGCTGCCCGGGTCGCTGCTGGTGACCGGAGCCGGAAGGTTCGGGAAGTCGTAGACGCTGCTGTTGACCGGCTTCGCCGACGTGTACGAGTGGAACGTGCCGAAGAAGTAGGCCGCGGCGAACTCGCTGATGCCCTCGTCGAGCCACGGCTCCTGCATCTGGTTGTTGCCGGCCATCCCGTACCACCACTGGTGGGCCGTCTCATGCGCGACTGTCTCGCGGTCGGCCATCACCGAGCTGCCGAGGAACACGATGCCGGGATACTCGTTGCCCGAACCCTTGCGCCCCGTCTGGGCGACGACGAAGCTCGGCCACTGGTAGGCGCCGAACACCGACTCGAACCTGGCCAGCGCGGCCATGGCGTGCTTGAGGGCCGTCGCGCCGTCGCCGGACGTGAAGTGGGCTCGGACCGGGACGCCAGCCGCGGTTCCGGACACCGACTTGTAGTAGGGGCTCGCGCCGAACGCGAAGTCGCGGGCATATTCGAGCTCGTAGACGTGGGTCCGGCCGACGAGGCTGATGCGGCGGCCGGGAGCAGCGATCCGGACCGCGGTCGACTCGGTCGTGATCTCGGCGCGGATCTTGCGTGCCGTGCGGGTCGACTGCGAATCGCCCGGGTAACGCGTGCTGTGACCGTCGGACACGATCGGGAACCAGTGACCGACCTGCATGATCCCGTTGGCCTTCGACAGGCGGCCCTCGAGCGACGTCCCGATCGTGCCATTGGCCTTGACGACGAACGAAAGCGTGAGCTTCGCAGTTGCGTCAGGCGCGAGCGACCGTCCGAAGTCGACACGCAGGTTGGTGGTGTTCGTCCAGGTGCCTGTAACAGCGACGTCGTCCAGGCGCAGGCGCGACAGCGAGACCAACTCGCCGAAGGCGCGCGGCGTGACCGACAGGTTGATCGACGTGATGCGCTCGCCGGTCGTGTTGCGGATGGTGATGGTCTCGGACGTCGTGATCGTGCCGGTCGTATAGCTCAATGATGAGCGAAGCAGGTACGAGGTCGCGACGCGCGACGAGGCGGGCGCTGCGGCGGCGGCCTCCGGGGCGATCCCCGGGGCGCCGCTGAAGCCGAACGCGCCGAGCGCGATGAGCACGGCGAGGGCGATCCGGGGGATACGGACCCCGGCTGGTGATGTCTGGCTGGTCGGGCGGTTCATTGCGGTGGTTCCTGGCTCTGGGCGACCCGTGGGCTCGGGTCGGTTCACCAGGCATGAGCACGCCGCAGCGACAGTTCTTCACCGATTTGGGGGCATCGGACGCGATTGCGTACCTACGTCCAGGGTGACCGTCGTCGACTGACAGGCCGCGCCTTCGACAATCGTCCTGGAACGCCTCGCGATCAGCCTGACTGGCCGGGTTGGAGCGTGAGCTCGTCGCGCTCGACCCACGCCGCTCGCCACTCCGGGGCGGCGAAGCTCGGTCCGAAGTAGTCGGTCATCCGCGCAATCTGCGGTCCGTCGAACTCGATGACACTGACCGTGTACCAGCGCCCATCGCTGTAGTCGGCCACCAACTCTGCAACCCACACGTCTCCGGCGCCCGAGATCTGATGCACGGCGTATGACGGTGGGCCCCCGGGGTAGTTCTCATACACCCGAACACAACTCATGGCACCGGTGATGCGTTCCCCGGACTGCGGCCAGCGGGTGATCGCGTCGGGTGTCAGAACCTCCTGAAGAGCGGCGTAATCGCCCGCCTGGATTGCTCCGAAGAAGCGGCTGATCGTCTCGCGGCGCTGCGGGTCAAGCTCGGGGTCGGTCATTGGATGCTCCTGCGTCTACACGTGAACGTGACGCCAGATGCCCGGAACTGTTGCTGCTACGTCGCGGCCGAGCGCCCCGAGCTCGGCTGCGGGAGGAGGCCGCGCTCGAGTGCCATCGTGGCGATCTCGACCCGCGAGGCCGCCCCGAACTTCCCCTTGATGTTCGCGACGTGGACACTCGCCGTCTTCCGGCTGATGAACAGCTCGTCGGCGATCTCGGCATTCGATCGCCCGGCGACAACCAACGCGAGGACCTCACGTTCGCGAGGCGTCAGCGCGTAGCGCGACGGCTCCCGTCCGCCCCCGAGGCGGCTCGACAGGATCGTCGCCGATTCCAGGTCGAGTATCGCGTCATTAAGCGCATCCTCCGGAGACGGGTGGTCCAGGGTGGCCTTCCGCAGGCGCGCGACATCGACCGCGGACATGCCAAGGTCGCGCAGAACGACTGCCATAGGAAAGACCCGGTCGACCTCGATCCCGTGATCCGAGCGGATCTGGTCCGCCGCCACGAGATGCGCGACAGCTCGATCGCGATGCCCGACCCTCGCGAGCCAGTCCGCCGCATGCGCGACCGCGGTGATCACGTCCGGAATTGCGCCGACCTGGCTGGTCAGCTCCGCGCCCTCGATCACGTCGCCCCGCGCCGTGTCGGGATCGCCGGCACGGATGCGCGCGTATCCGCGGATCAACAGGTACGAGCCAAGGAACGCGCGTTCGCCGAGCTCGCGCAGCAGTCCGACGCATTCGTCCCAGCGCCCGAGCGCCACGGCCGAGTCGCCGGCGTCCCACGCTCCCCACGCGTATTCGTTCAGGCAGAGGGCCACGCGTTGCATATCCCCGGCGCGCAGCGACGCTTCCATCGCCTGTCGGGCGATCTCAGCGCGGTCCGCAGATCGGTTCTCGATCCCGGCGATCCACGCGAGGGACTGCAGGAGTCGACCTTCCGTCGCTGGGTCACCGACGTCGCGGGCGAGGTCGACGCCACGCTCAAATCGCTCGCGCGCCGCGACGATCTGACCGCTGTCTCGCAGGCTCGAACCGAGGTGGTACAGCGTGATCGCGATCTCGCGTGGCTCGTCGAACTCCTCGAACAGCGCCAACGACTGCTCGAGCATGTCTCGCCCGGCGTCGAGCTCGCCGGCGACCGTTTCCAGCCACCCGCCGCTCCTCAAGACCCTCGCGCGCACGATCGGGGACGTCCAGCCCCTGACTGCGACCGCCTGCTGGAGCCATCGACGACCCTCCCGGATATCACCGTAGTACCTCCAATACGGCGCCAGTGCCGTGACCAGACGGAGGAACAGGTCGACGTCTCCGGCGTCCGCCGTCCGGATCAACGCGGCTCGCAGGTCATCGAGGTCCTCCATCAGGCGGTCGAGCCTCGCGCGGTGGTCCGGACCCCGGAGCTCCGCTGCGGCGGCCTCAGCGACGCCCACCGCGTAGGTCGCGTGCCTCGACAGCGCATCGTCGAGATCGGCCTGACCGAGCTTCTCCTGCGCGAACTCGCGAATCGTCTCGAGCATCCCGAACCGCGGCTCGCCGCCGGCGCCCGGAGCGACGGTCAGCAGGTTGTGGTCGACGAGCAGCCCCAGCTGATCGAGCAGGCTTTCGGAGGATTTGCCGTTTGCCGCCACCGCGCGAGCACCGTCGACGCCGAAGCCGCCGACGAACACGGAACAGCGCACGAACACGACGCGTTCGCGTTCCGGCAGCAGTCCGTAGCTCCAGTCGATCGTGTCCCGCAGCGTGCGCTGCCTGGCGGGCGCATCCGCTGCGCCGCCGGTCAGGATCCCGAGCCGGTCGTCCAGTCGATCCAGCAGGGATTCCGGTGACAGGAGCTTCAGGCGAGGCGCGGCAAGCTCGATCGCCAGCGGCAGGCCCTCGAGACGCCGGCAGATCGCTGCGATGGTGTCGGCGTTCGCGTCCGTGAGCTCGAAGTCGGGGTCCACGGCGCGGGCCCGCTGAACGAAGAGCTCGACCGCCTCGATCGCCGCGACCTCATCGCGGGACACCCGGCTGGTTGGAGGCAGCTCGAGCGGTGGAACGGGATATTCCTGCTCACCCGAGAGATGCAGCGGCACCCGACTGGTGACAATGACTCTGAGCGATGGGCTGGCGTCGAGCAGCTGTCCGATTCCCGGCGCGGCTCCGACGACGTGTTCGAAGTTGTCGAGGACCAGCAGCGGACGGGCACGCTCCAGGTGCTCGCTGAGCAGTGGCACCAGCTCTGTGTCACCCCAGTCGCGCAGACCGAGCGCGGTGCCAATCGCGGGCAGGACCTGGCGCTCGTCCCGGATCGACGCCAGCTCGACGAGGATCGCGCCGCCCGGGTTCGTGTTCGTCTCGCGCCGGGCAACTTCCAGCGCAAGTCGTGTCTTACCGATCCCGCCCGGACCCGTGAGGGTGAGAAGGCGGGTTCCCGTCAACAGGCGCTGGACACGGGCGATCTGCGACTCCCGCCCGACAAGGCTCGTTCTCCGATCCATCTCGCGACCGAGTCTACGCGGGCACCCACTCGGACCTGAGCATCCACGGCCCCGATTTGAGCCGCCATCTAAGTCCCGTCCCGATGTCATCGGGCGGGCTTAGCCCGACTGTCGACCAGAGCGAGGCACAAGACCTCGCGCACGGACGGAGGCAGGAGATGAGCGCACAGAGTCTGGTCGCGTCAAGCCACACGGGCCTGCGGAACGTCGGGTACGCCGCCGTCCTTGGCGCCGGGTTCCTCGCCGGCGTCCTGGTTGCGGGCGCGCTTGCATCCGGCTCGCCGCGCCCGCTCGACACGGAGGCGGCGCAGATCTCGCCGGCACCGGCGATCCGATCGGACGCTGGCGCCTACCGTCGCTATCGAATGGCGCTCGCCGACCTCGCCGTGGCAGAGGCGCAGCACGACTCGTCGGCCGTCGCCCGCTATCACGCGAATGTGGAGCGCCTGCTCCGCGAGCCCGGCGTGGTCGGGGCAATCTACGAAGATCGAGCACGTCTCGCGGCCAACATGGCGGCCGCTGAACTGCGCCATGATGGGCGGATGCTCGCAGCGTTCCACGTTCAATTGACCGCGTTGTGCCCGCCCGATGGACCGGCTGTGCTGGACTTCTGCCCGCGATGAACAGCGTCGGCGTTATGAGCCCAAGCGGACCGGAATGACCCGTGGGCCCGAGGAGTGTGCGATATTCACGCTCGGTAGCCCGGGGAGTGGCGTAGTTGGCAACGCACGTGCTTTGGGAGCACGAGATCGCGGGTTCGAGTCCCGCCTCCCCGACCAGCCCCAATTCCGGACCCGCGACGCCGGGCGCGCGTCGGCGCGCCCTCGTACCCGACGGCATGGTCAGGTGAGCCCGAGAACCTCACGCCCCTGTTCGTAGATCACGTCAATCGGGATCCCCTGTGCCTGAATACGGTCGATGTCCGGCCCGTGGTTGCATGCGGTCGTGGCCGACTGGTACCAGCTCACGACGCCGGCGTAGTCACCATCTCCCTGGAGCCTCAGGATCCTCGCCGCCATCTCCTCAACGGCGGAGGGGACACGTTCGTGATCGATGCGATACGTCCCGGAGACCGCATCGCGCTGCACCGCTCCGTGCGCGACAAGGAAATCCAGTTGCGATCCCGCGCTGAGCGAATATGGGCTGGCGCCGCCGTATCGCAGCAGCCTGAACAAGTCGGCCAGGTGCGCGACGTAGTGACCGATGAGCGGCGCCATGCCGGTCTCGCCCGACTCCACGAGGCGCGACAGCATGAACAGGCCGACGACGTCGGCCTTCTGTTCCTCGAGAGCTGTTGACTGCTCGCGGAGCGCACGATTGACGGTGCCGGCGCCGTCGATGGTTCGATGGATGCCGAGCCCGTGGGCGACCTCGTGGAACATCACCATTTCGAACCAAGCGTCAAACGTCAGGAATGGCCGCTGATCGTCGGCCAGCAAGAGGTCGGCGATTGGCCTGACGATCGTGTCGAACTTCGCCCGCATGACGTTCCTGAGCTGCAGCCGTCGCGTTCCCTTCTCGAGCGCGACCGCCTCGTCATTCGGCAGGTTGATGGCCGAGGAGGTCGGCCGCGCGTTGGCAAGGCCCGCGTGGTAGATGGCGTCGTACACTTTCAGATCGGCGTCGAGACCCGGCTGCTCGGCGCGATACGCCTCGGGAACGGGCAGCCGAGCCTGGAGCGAGGGCAGAAGGTCTGCATATCGAGCGAGCCGATTACTCCATGCCCGATCCTTGATCAGGACGATCCCTAAGTGGCTTGTCTTGCAGGCGAAGAGCTTGTCGTCGTAGTTCTCGATCGGGCCGACCACGAAGTCGACGGTGTTCGTCTTCATGTCCATCCACGCGTCGTCGCTCGCTCGATACTCGTCGGTCTCGAGGGCGGTCGCGCGAAGCTCGAGGTAGCGGCGCAGGCCGGCGTCCTCCGCCACGGTCGCAGCCTCACGCAGCAACGTCGCGGCGGCAAGCACGTCATCCGCGAATGCGACTCGATAGGGGACCGCCTTCAGCCCTCCGCCGCCATCGCGCCGTACCACCGTGTACTGGCTCCGCAGGGCCTCGCCGTTGACGCTGTCCGCGGCGGCGTCGAACTCATCGACGGTCATGTCGTTCGGGTAGAACGATGCACCCTTCGGACGTTCGCCAGCACCCGGGACAAACGGCGCGTCCGCGTCCATCCGATCCCATGGTCCGAAGTTGATCTCGACCCGTCGGCGCATTGACGGGTCCGAGATCGCATCGAGAGTCCGCTGAGGCGGGCCGACCATCTCGTGCCAGTAGATCGTGTTCATGTGCTCGGCGGCGCGGATCAGGATCGGGATCATCGCCCGCTCGTTGGCCGTCAACCCGCTCAGGTCCGCGGTCAGGCGAACGGTCGCGTAGCGCTGCAGCGCCTGCTCATCGATGATGCTCATCGGATCGGATTGTGCGGCATGCACGCTCGATCTTGGATGACAAGGGAGTAGGCTTCGGCGCGACATGACAACGCTGCTCACGCAGGCGTCCCGAGGACGCCTGGTTCTCCCGGATCTCCGCCCAGAACGGCTGATCTGCCCCTTCCGACCCACCGGCGTCGAAGGAAGGGGCGGGACGGGCGCCACGCGTTGCTGCGAGCCGTCCCGCGGTCGAAGGAGAACTGTCATGCCGATGCCGCACCGCACGTTCGCCCAGGTGGCGAAGCGGCGGCTCGTTGGAACCGAAGGTCGCGAGCGCATCCGCGTCGTGCGCGAGCTGCTCGCCGAACTGCCCGACTACAAGAACGGTCCGTACGCGGACCTGCGCAAGTCGCTCCTCGCAGAGATCGAGGACACGCGCGTTCGCGCGAGCGCGGTCCACCGCGATTCGATCGCGGTCCGACGTGAAGGAGCCGCCCAGATCTGCCTCGTGGGGCCGCCGAACGTCGGGAAGTCGTCGCTCCTCCAGGCGCTGTCCGAGATCCAGATCAAGACCGGCGACTACGCGTTCACGACGCTCCGCCCGGTGCCGGCCTTGACCAGGATCGGGGGCGTCCTCGTCCAGCTCGTGGAGATCCCGGGGCTCATCGAGGGCGCATCGGACGACCGTGGTGGTGGCCGGGCGCTGCTCGGTGTGCTCCGTGGCGCCGACGCGATCGTGTACTGCATTCGCGCGAAGGGCGACGTTGCGGAACTCGAGGCGGTACGAGCCGAGGTCGCGGCCGCCGGGATCGACAAGCCGGCGTTCCTCGCCGCAACGCAGGCCGACGAGGCACCTCCCGGCGCAATCGACCGGCTGGCCGCCGCCTTCCCCGATCTCCCCGTCGTCCCGGTTTCGGTGCTGGACGAAGCGTCCCTCGCAAGCGTTCTGCGAAGCGGTCTGGGCCCTGACCGGCCTGATCCGCGTGTGGCTGCGCAAGGACGGCGCGACGGACGACGAACCCGCTCGCGCTCGACCCCGATTCGACGGTGACCGACGTGGCGGATTCCATCCATCACGACCTCGCTTCGACGCTTCAGCGGGGCGCGTGTGTGGGGGCCGTCCGCACGGTTCGAGGGCCAGCGAGTCGGACGGGACCACCAGGTCAGCGATGGGGACGTCGTCGAGATCGTTGTCTGAGTTCGGGGTTACGGAGATTGCCCGAATCGGCGACACTTGCGGCCGATGGACACCACGACCGATCGCGACTTCGAGCCGTTCCTTGCCGACGTGCGGGCCGCCCCGCGTGATGGCGGCCGACTCGAGCTGATCGCCCGTCGGCCGGCCGTCGACCAGCGCGAGCTCGTCGATGCGGCTGAGCTCGACACAACGTTTGGCGTGATCGGCGACAGCTGGTTCGAGCGCGGCAGCAGCCGCACGCCGGACGGCCAGGCCAATCCGGAGAGCCAGGTCACGCTGATCAGCACGCGGGTCCTGCGCGCCATCGAGCAGGACACGGACCGCTGGCCGCTCGCGGGCGACCAGCTCTACGTAGACTTCGACTTGAGCATCGAAGCGCTGCCACCGGGCAGTCGTCTTGCGATCGGTTCGGCGCTGCTCGAGGTCAGCGAGCAGCCTCACACTGGATGTGCCAAGTTCAGCGCGCGCTTCGGGAGCGACGCGCTGCGCTGGATCAACTCGCCCGTGGGCCGGGATCTGCGGATGCGAGGCATGAACGCACGGGTCGTGCGGGGTGGAACGGTCCGGGCCGGCGACGTTGTGCGTCGCGTCTGATCGAGGAGCAATTCGAAACCTTTGCCTCAACCCCGGCGGCCTAGGGCCGAGCAGGCGCTGCCCAACGAGGGACCCAGCGAAGAAACCGTGAACGCCACGTCGAAGGCGGCGTCTCCGGGTGCTTCGAAGCCTCGTGCTGCCTCGAGCTCGGCGACCATCCAGGGGCCACAAGTCGGCTGCCGCGAAGCCGAGCGGTCAAGAAACCGGGTGCCACGAAACCGGCGGCCAAGAAACCCGCGGCCACGAAACCGGCTGCCGCGAAGCCGCGTAGCGCCAAAGGCCGCAGCTGAAGCCGGCGCGCCCAGCCGAAGCCGAAGGCCGCGACGGCCAAGCCGGCAGCCTTGCCGAAGCCGAAGGCCTCGGCTGGCACGCCGTCACCATCGAAACCAAAAGCCGCGGCGGCAAAGCCGGCCGCGGCGAAGCCCGTCGGGCCAAAGGCCGCAGCCAAACCAGTCGCCCAGCGGAAGCCGAAGGCCGCAGCAGCCGAAGCCAATACCGCCGAAGCCGAAGGCCGCCGCGGCGCCCGCAATGAGCGCGCCGAGGGCAGCCGCCAAACCGGCACCTCCCAAGCGAATCCAGCTCACTCAGCAGCCCTCTTCAGGGCCCGAGCCACGCTCCGTCGGACGGCTTCCGCCCCGACCTCGAGGGCCTGCGCGGCATCGCCGTCCTCCTCGTGCTGCTGTTCCATGCCGGCGTGCCCGGAATCTCAGGCGGGTACATCGGCGTCGACGTCTTCTTCGTCCTGTCCGGGTTCCTGATCACGGGCCTGCTGGTCCGTGAGCTCGAGCGAACCGGCACCGTCTCGCTGACCGGGTTCTACGCGCGTCGGGTGCGGCGCCTCCTGCCGGCCGCGGCGCTCTGCCTCTTCGTGACGGTCGCGGTCTCCGCGCTCGTGCTCCCGCCCCTCCGCGTTCCGGACGTCAGTGCCGACGGTGTCGCCGCCGCGCTCTACGTGTCGAACCTGCGCTTCGCTTTCGAGGCAACCGACTACCTGCGGGCCGAGGTCGCGCCGTCGCCGCTGCTGCACTACTGGTCGCTCGGTGTCGAGGAGCAGTTCTACCTGCTCTGGCCGGCGCTCCTGCTGCTCGTCACCCGTGGTGGCGGGGCGGTCGTACGCCGCGTGGGCATTGCCGCAGCCGTGGTCGGCGTCGTCTCGCTGGTGCTCTCGCTGTGGCTCACGACCGCCAACGCGCCGTGGGCGTTCTACTCGCTGCCGACGCGAGCATGGGAGCTCGGGATCGGGGCGCTCCTCGCGGTCGGCGCGGCCCGCCTCGCTCGCATTCCGCCGCGCGCCTCGAGGATCGCGCTGTGGGCCGGCCTCGGGCTCATCGTGCTGTCCGGAGTCGCCATCGGGACGTCGACCCCATTCCCGGGCGTCGCCGCCCTGCTGCCGACGATCGGCGCCGGCCTGGTGATCCTCGCCGGCTCGGGGGCTGCACCTCGGCACGACCAGGTCGCCGCTGGACCTGCGCCCGCTGCGGTTCCTCGGCCGGATCTCGTACTCGCTGTATCTCTGGCACTGGCCGCTGCTCGTGCTGCCGGCGGCCGCGCTCGGGATGGCGCTCCCGCTTCCGGCGACGCTCGCACTCGCTGCGCTCGCGATTCCGATCGCGGCTGCGAGCCAGCGCTGGGTCGAGGAGCCGATCCGTCGCGGGCGGGTCGTGGGACTCGTTCCGCGCCGGAGCCTGGCCGCCGCCGGGGCACTCACGTTGGTGCTCGTCGTGACGTCGACCTCGTTCGGCGGCGCGGCGGAGGACACGCCTCGTCGCGGCCGCGTCGACCGGGATCGTCGCGTCGTCAGAGGTCGACGACTTCATCGAAGCCCGGCAGGCCCCGCCCGCCGCGCCGATCTGGGACGACATGCCGACAGCACGCCCGACGGCGCAGGCCACGCCGAGCCCGGACCGCTTCGACGGCCCCGTGCCGGCCAACCTCGCGCCGTCGCTGGTCGACGCGAAGCAGGACCGGCCACTGATCTACGACGACGGCTGCCACGTCGATCCCTCCGCTCAAACGCCGGGCGAGTGCGTCTTCGGCGACCACGACGCGTCCACGACCGTCGTGCTCATGGGCGACTCCCATGCCGCGCAATGGTTCCCGGCCTTCGACGCCCTCGGTCGCGAGCGCCACTGGCGGCTGGTCTCGCTGACGAAGAGCGGCTGCCCGCCCGCGGAAGTGACGATCTGGGTGGGCACGTTCGAGCGCGCCTACACCGAGTGCGACGAGTGGCGGGACGCCGTCTTCGCCCGGATCGCCGACCTGCAACCCGAACTCGTCGTGGTGTCCATGACCTACGGCCAGACCCCGATCGTGGATGGCAAGACCCTCGACGGCGAGCCGGCACGCGAGGTCATGATCGCTGCCTACAAGCGGACGCTCGACCGCCTGGACTCGATCGCGGGGCGTGTCGCCCTGCTGGCCGACACGCCGAGGGCACCCGACGATCCACCGATCTGCCTGTCGAGCCATCTCGACGATGCGCTGTCATGCGCCACGGCGCGCCAGGACGCCGTCGAAGGCGACTGGCTGGAGGAGCAGGAGGGGGTTGCCGAAGCCGAAGGGGCCGCATTCGTCGACCCAACCCCGTGGGTCTGCCCCGTCGACCCGTGCCCGGCGGTGATCGGGCGCTACCTCGTGTACCGCGACACGCACCACCTCACGACGACCTACGCCTTGGCACTGCGCAACCGGCTCGCCGCGGCCCTGCCGGTGCCGGCCGCTGCAGCATCGCTTCGACGGCGGGTAGCTGCGGTCGAGCCGCCGGCGACTGCTAGGCTCGGCGCCATGCGTCCCCTGAAGGTCGGCGTCCAGCTTCCCGAGGTCGAGCGGGAGGTGCGCTGGCCAGAGCTGCTCGACATGATCCGGGCGATCGAGGATCTCGGGTTCGACTCGATCTGGCTCGGCGAGCACCTGCTCTATCGCTGGCCGGATCGCGAGCCGCGCGGCCCGTGGGAGGCGTGGTCGACGCTCGCGGCGATCGCCGCGGTCACGAGCCGGGTGGAGTTCGGCCCGCTCGTCGCCTGCACGAACTTCCACAACCCGGCGTTGCTCGCCAAGCAGGCGGTGACGATCGACGAGATCAGCGGAGGCCGGTTCGTGCTCGGCCTCGGGGCCGGCTGGAACGAGACCGAGTTCCGCGCGTTCGGCTACCCGTACGACCACCGGGTCGACCGCTTCGAGGAGGCGTTCACGATCATCCGCGGCCTGCTCCGCGATGGAGCAGTGGATTTCGAGGGACGGTTCTACGCCGCGCGCGACTGCGAGCTGCTGCCGCGCGGACCGCGACCGGGCCGGCTGCCGTTGCTCATCGGGTCGAACGGGCCGCGGATGTTGCGGCTGACGATGGCGGATGCGGACGCGTGGAACAGCTGGTTCGCCGACTTCGGCAACCGGCCCGAGGGGATCGGGCGCCTCCGGGAGATCGTCGATGCGGCGTGCCGGGACGTCGGACGGGACCCGGCCGAGGTTGCCCGCACCGTGGCGGTGATGATCCAGCTGCCGGGCGGCACGGGGCGGATCCAGGGGGACTACGCCAAGGAACGCGCCAGTCCCGCTCGAAGGCTCGCCGGCAGCCATGGCCGACGTCCTGCGCGAGTTCGCCGGCGAAGGCATCGACCATGTCCAGCTCGTCCTCGATCCGATCACGACCGACTCGATCCGGGCGGTCGGGGCCGTCCTGACCGAGCTCGATCGCGCATGATCGGCGCGTAGCACGGGACGCCTCGCCGACCACGGGACCGGCGGTTGCCCGGTACCGGAGTGGTTGCTAGGATGCCGCCGACGAACGGAGTGTCGTGCATGACCCTGAACGGACGGAACGGGCGCCGCGCCTCGTCGGGACGGGGCGCCGACGAGGTCTCGCCGCTCGACAAGCGGATCATCGAGCACCTCCAGCAGGACGGCCGCCGCCCCTTCACCCAGATCGCATCGGACCTCGGCGTGTCCGAGGCGGCCGTGCGCGCACGCACGAACCGGCTCGTCGAGCGCGGCGTGCTGCAGGTCGTCGGCGTCACCGACCCGCTCCGGCTCGGCTTCCAGCAGATGGCGATGATCGGGATCCGCTGCGAGAGCGACCTGCTCGTCGAGGTGTCCGAGAAGATCGCCGAGATGCCCGAGGTCGACTACGTCGTGATCACTGCGGGCAGCTACGACCTGCTGATCGAAACGGTCTGCGAGGACAACGAGGCCCTCCTGCGGTTCCTGACCGAGAAGCTCCGTCGGATTGACGGAGTGCGCGACACCGAGACGTTCGTGTACCTGCGGATGGTCAAGCAGACCTACCAGTGGGGGACCCGCTAGGCCCGACGAGCGCCGGCGCGCGCCCGGCGAGCGCCTTGCGCCGGTGCCGCCTGGCACCGCCTGAACTCGGCGGGGAGGCCGACCCACGCTACCGACCGGGTACCATGACCCGTGGACCTGGACGGCGCGGGGCCCTCCGCTCCAGCAGCGAGCCCGGTCCCGCTGGGAGCAAAACGTGCCGGCTGATCCGGTCCTCGTCATCGCCCTCGCGGCCGTGATCGCGAACCTTGTCGTGATGGCCGCGCTCATCGTGCCGCGGCTGCTCGGCCGGCCGAGCCCGCTCGGCGGCGAGCGGCGACCGCGTGACCGCGAGCGCGAGCGTCGGGCAGCGGAGAACGCGGCGGTCGTCGGCGGGCCGGGAGAATTCTCCGCTGACGGTGTGCCGCCGCAGGCCTACGACCGGATCGTGCGGATCGTGGCGTGGAGCTTCCTGCTCGCGGTGACCGTGATGGTCGCGGTGACCGGGCTGTGGCCGGAAACGCAGACGTCCATCTTCGCGCTCGTCGCCCTCGCCGGGCTGTTCGTGCTCGTCGTCCACGACCTGCTCCCGAGCGACGCGCTCGGAAACGCCAAGTACGTCCTCGAGGGCTCGGTCGCGGTGACGTTCGCGACGCTGCTCGTGCTGCTGACTGGCGGGATCGACAGCCCGTTCTTCTTCAGCTTCCCGCTGATCGTCGGCGGGGCCGCGCTCGTCATCCCGCCGACCGCGACCGGGCTGCTGACCGTGGTGGCGGGGATCGGCTACTCGCTGGCCGTCGTCGCGGCGGCGCCGCCGGGACCGCTCAGCCTGACGACGGTCACGACGCTCGCCGTCAACATCCTCGCGATGGTGCTGCTCGCCTTCGTCGGCATGATCATCGCCCGCGAACAGCGCCGCGCCCGGAATGCCGCGATCAAGATCTCGACGATCGACCCGCTGACTGGCCTGTTCAACCGGTCGTTCTTCTTCGCGGCCGTGGAGCGCGAGATCGCCCGCTGCGCGCGGTCCGGCCGCGGCTTCTGCCTGCTGATGATGGATCTCGACGAGCTCAAGCTGATCAACGACCGCTACGGGCACTTCGAGGGCGACCGAGTGCTGCGCGGTGTCGGCCAGGTTATCCGCGCCGGCGTCCGGCGCATCGACACGGCGGCCCGCTATGGCGGCGACGAGTTCGTGGTCGTCCTGCCCGAAACCGACCCGACCGGCGCCTATGTGCTCGCCGAGAAGATCCGGCTCGGCGTCGCCGACCTCAACCCGGTGGTCCCCGAATCCGACCTCCGTCCCTCCCTGTCGATCGGGGTGGTGTCGTATCCGGGCGACGGGCACACGTCCGACGAGCTGTTGATCGCCGCCGACGCGGCGATGTACCACTCGAAGCGCTCGGGCAAGAACCGGGTCACGGGCGTCGACGCGCCTGCCCCGGTCGTCGCAGGGAGTCCCACCCGGGGTCGGGTGTAGCATCCGGTCCGTGACCGGCTTCTCCACCCGTGCGATCCGTGCCTCTGCGCGCGCGCCGCGCGTCGACCAGCACCCGACGAGCGTCCCGATCTACCAGACCGCGACGTTCGTCTCGGGCGACGCGGACGAGCTCGACGCAGTCCTGTTGGGGACCCAGCCCGGCTACGCCTACAGCCGCGTCGACAACCCGACGACGGCCGCCCTCGCCCAGGCGATTGCCGAGCTGGAAGGGGCCGAGGCCGGCTTCGTCCTGAGCTCGGGGATGGCGGCGATCCACGCCTCGCTCGTGTCACTCGTGCAGGCCGGCGACCGCATCGTCGCCACGAACGCCGTGTACGGATCGACCCGCTCGCTGCTCGTCAACGTGCTCGGCCCGCTCGGCGTTCGGACCGACTTCGTCGACGCCACCGACCATGACGCGGTCGCCGCCGCGCTCGCTGCGGGCCCCGTTCGCGTGCTCTACGCGGAGACGATCTCGAACCCGACGATGGTCGTCGCCGACCACGCGACGCTCGCGGACCTCGCGCATCGCCATGGGGCGGCCTACGTCGTCGACAACACGTTCGCCTCGCCGTACGTGTGCCGGCCGTTGGAGATCGGGGCGGACCTCGTCGTCGAATCCGCGACGAAATACATCAGCGGCCACTCCGACGTCCTCGCCGGCACCGTCGCCGGGCGTGGCGACCTCATCGCGGCCGTGACCAGGGTCCAGATCGACACCGGCGCGACGCTCGCCCCGCTCTCCGCGTTCCTCGTGATGCGTGGCCTCGCGACGCTCGGCGTCCGCCTCGACCGGCACGCGGCAACGTCAACGGCACTTGCACGCTGGCTCGAGCGTCAGGATGGTGTGCGCCAGGTCCGCCACCCGCTGCTCCCGAGCCATCCCGCCGCCGACATCGTCGCCCGCCAGTTCCATGGCGGGAGCGGGATGTTCGCCTTTGAGCTGGAAGGGGGACGGCCGGCGGCCCGGGCGTTCCTCGACGCCCTCACGGTGCCGGCGCTGACGGCGTCGCTCGGCAGCGTCCACACGATGATCGTCCACCCGCCGTCGACGACGCATCGCCAGCTGAACGATGCCGAGCTCGCCGCGGCGGGCATCGGACCGGGCCTGCTGCGCTGCTCGATCGGGCTCGAGGACGCCGACGACCTGCTGGCCGATTTCACGACGGGCCTCGAAGCCGCCCGCGGGGCCACGCCCGCGCCGGCGACCGCCTAGGAGCCTCCGATCGCGACGACCGCGGTCGATCGGGTCGCGCCCCGATCGATCGGCCCGAACCCGCTCGCCCGCGCCGGGTATGCGCTGTGGCGTCTGCTGACGTCCGTCGACTTCGCCGTCGCCCAGATCATCTTCCTCGGGCTCGGAGCGGCGGTCGGCATGACGATCCGCCAGCTGCCCGACTTCGCGTTCCGCTCCGCGACCGACTACGCGGACCAGATGGACCTGGTCCACGCGCGATACGACCCGCTGTTCGGGACGGCCGGCGTCGGTGCCCTCGAGCGTCTCGGGGTCTTCCAGGTGTTCCGCTCGCCGTGGTTCAGCGCCGCGCTCGTTGTCCTCGTGCTTTCGATCGTGTGCTGCACGATCAACCGGATCCCCCGCCTGTGGCGAGGCGTGTCGGACGTGCGCGTGGATCAGCCGGACCCGTTCTTCGACCCGAAACTGCCGGACCGCGCACAGATGGCGCGACGTGTCGCCGGACGCCGTCCGGCGCGTCTTTCGCAAGCGTGGCTTCCGGCGGATTCGTGAGGTCGTGGCCGATGACGGGACGCGGTTCGTCTACGGCGACCGGAACCAGTACTCGAAGCTCGCGACGCTGTTCACGCACCTCGGCCTGATCACCTTCCTGCTCGCGGCCGCGGTCAGCTCCCGGCTGGGCGACGAGCAGGGTCTGGTGGTCGCCGAGGGCGAGTCGCTGACGGTCCAGCCCATCGGCACGCCCGGCCTGCTGCTCGTCAAGAACCTGGGCTTCGATGCTCCGGGCATGGCCACCGGCAATCCGACCGACTTCACGACCGACGTGGCGGTCTATCGCGACGGGCAGGAGGTCGCGCGCAAGACGATCCGCGTAAATGACCCGCTGTCGGTTGATGGCTACACGTTCCACCAGAACGGCTTCGGGGCCGCGCCGCACCTCGTCATCAGCGACGCCGATGGCCGGCCGTTGTGGGACGCTCCGGTTCCGTTGACCGGCGGTGTCGCCGGCCGGCCGTTCGAGACGCTGACCGTGCCCGGGCGCGACGTCGCCCTCCAGCTCCTGCTCGAGCGACGCGCCGACGGCGTGGGCGAGCTGGTCGTGCTGCCCTACCGCATCACCGGTACGGCCGCCGATGGCTCGCCGATGGTCCAGAACTTCGAGCCGTTCCTGCTCGCCCGCGGCGACGCGCGCCAGCCGGCCGGGCTCGACTTCACGGTCGGCCTCAGCGACTTCTCGGAGTACACGCTGCTGATCGCCAAGCACGATCCCGGTCAGGGCCTGATCTGGCTCGCCTTCCTGCTGCTGATCGCCGGGATCACGATCACGTTCTACCTGCCACGCCGCCGGATCTGGGCGCGCATCGCCCCGGACGGGGGCCTGGGCCTGGTGTGGCGGTCGGACCGCTACGTCAATGTCGAACGGGAATTCGGCCGGCTGCTCGACGATCTGGTCGCGGCCCGCGCGCCCGCCTGACGGAACGGCCTGTCGCCCGGCGACCCGGTCGGCGGCAGTGCATGCGAGCAGCAACGCGGTCCGGTACTGAACCGCAACCATGCCCACTGGTACCGTAGCCAAAAGGCTGTGCGCCCCCTGTCGTGCGGGGGCCGACACCAGCGCCATGGAGGTATCGCATCGCATGACCCCCCTCGAGCGAGGACGCGCATGACCGCGCGCCAGACCGCGATCACCGGGATCGCCACGCATCGCCCCGCGAAGACCCAGGACTACCTCGAGAGTGCCGGCGCCGACATCTACGGCCAGTACGTCTTCAACGACGTCGCCCAGCGCAAGTACCTCGCCAAGGAGACCTACCAGCAGCTGCGCCGCACCATCGACGGGCACGAGCCGTTCGAGACTGCCATCGCCGACTCGGTCGCGCACGCGGTGAAGGAGTGGGCGCTGTCGCACGGCGCCACCCACTACACGCACTGGTTCGTGCCGATGACGGGCTCGACCGCCGAGAAGCACGACTCGTTCCTGTCGCCGACCGGCGAGGGCCGCACGATCGCGGAGTTCTCGGGTCGCAACCTGGTCCAGGGCGAACCGGATGCCAGCTCGTTCCCGTCGGGCGGGATCCGCGCAACCTTCGAGGCACGCGGCTACACGGCCTGGGACGTCACGTCGCCGATCTTCCTGCAGGTCGAGCCGAACGGCGTGACCCTCACGATCCCGACCGCGTACGTGTCGTTCACCGGCGAGGCGCTCGACCACAAGATCCCCCTCCTGCGATCCCAGGAGGCGCTCGGCAAGCAGGCCCTGCGCGTCCTGCGCTGGTTCGGCAAGACGTCGGCTTCGCGGGTGTTCACCACGATCGGTCCCGAGCAGGAGTACTTCCTCGTGGACCGGCGGCTCGCCGAGCAGCGGCCCGACCTGCTGCTGACCGGGCGGACGCTGTTCGGTGCGGCGCCACCGAAGGGCCAGGAGCTCGAGGATCAGTACTTCGGCCCGATCCGGGAGCGGATCCTCGCCTTCATGATGGATCTCGACCGTGAGCTTTGGCGGCTGGGCATCCCGGCCAAGACTCGCCACAACGAGGTCGCCCCGGCCCAGTTCGAGATGGCGCCCGTGTTCGAGCCCACGTCGGTCGGCTCCGACCACAACATGCTCGTGATGTCGCTGATGCGTCGGATCGCCCCGCAGCACGGCCTCGCGTTCCTGAGCCACGAAAAGCCGTTTGCCGGCATCAACGGGTCGGGCAAGCACAACAACTGGTCGATGAGCACCGACGAGGGCGAGAACCTCCTCGATCCCGGCACCGATCCCCACGCGAACGCCCAGTTCCTCGCGTTCCTCGTGGCGGTCATCCGGGCGGTGAACGTCCATGCCGACATCCTCCGCGCGTCGATCGCCGACGCCGGCCAGGACCACCGCCTCGGCGCGAACGAAGCTCCGCCCGCGATCATGTCGATCTTCCTGGGTTCGCAGCTGGAGGACGTGATCTCCCAGCTCGAGCAGGGTGCAGCGTCGGCTTCGAAGCACGGTGGCTCGGTCGCGCTCGGCGTGACGTCGCTGCCGGTGCTGCCAAAGGACGCGACGGACCGCAACCGCACCTCGCCGTTCGCCTTCACCGGCAACAAGTTCGAGTTCCGCGCGGTCGGCTCCTCGGCGCCGATCTACTGGCCGCAGACCGTGCTCAACACGGCGGTGGCCGACTCGCTCAAGGTGCTCGCCGACCAGCTCGACGGCCTCAAGCCGGGCGATTTCGACGGGCTCACCAAGGTCCTCTCCGAGCTGGTCAACGCGAACAAGCAGGTGCTCTTCGAGGGCAACAACTACTCCGAGGAGTGGCACGCCGAGGCCGCCCGGCGCGGTCTCCCGAACAACCGCACGACCGTCGACGCGCTGCCGGCGCTGACGACCGACAAGGCGAAGCAGCTGTTCTCGTCGTTCGGGGTGCTCTCCGAGCGCGAGCTGTCCTCGCGGGTCGGCATCTACTGGGAGCGCTACGTCAAGGTCCAGGACATCGAGGCGAGCACCTCGGTCGACCTGGCCTCGACGATGATCCTGCCCGCGGTCGCCCGCTATCTCGGGATCCTCAGCGGAGTGCCGTCGTCGGGTGGCATCAACCGGGTCTGCGAGCAGGTCTCCGCCCTCGCCGACCGGCTGGTGGACAACATCGAGCGTCTCCAGCACGCACAGCACGAGGCCCACGAGGCAGGCTCGGTCGAGGAGGAGGCGAAGGTCTTCGTCTCGACGGTCATCCCGGCCCAGAACGAGCTGCGCGAGGTCGCCGACGAGCTCGAAACGCTCGTTGCCGACGATCTCTGGCCGCTGCCGAAATACCGCGAGCTGCTGTTCCAGTACTGAGGTTCGCGCCCCGATCCACGGACACCCGACGCCCGGCTGCGGCTCCGCAGCCGGGCGCATTCTTGCGTCGCCGGCGTGGCCGCGGCCCGGCCAGTGCCCCGAGGCCGTCAGATGCGGGCGGCGGCTCCGGTCAGGCGGCGGACACGACGGAGCAGCTCGTCGGTGTCGAACGGCTTGCGCAGGTAGGCCTCCACGCCGAGCCGCGCAGCGCGCTCCGGCTCGTCGACGATCGTCAGCATGACGACCGGCGGACCGCCGCCTGGCAGCTCCGCCTTCATGCGTTCGACGACCGAGAAGCCATCGAGGCCGGGCAGCATGACGTCGAGGATGACGGCCGCCGGCGGATCGGCCGCCAGGAGCTCGAGCGCGCGCCGTCCGTCGGGGGCAACGTCGACCGCGAAACCGTTCGCTTCGAGGGCCTGGCGGACGAGCTCGCGGGTGCCCGGGTCATCCTCGACCACGAGGACGCGTTGCGGCCGCCCGCCGTTCCGGTCCCCGGCGATCCCGGTGGCGATCGGTTCGCCGTCCTCGGTGCGGCCCACCTCGACCGCCGGAACGGGCAGCGTGAACGCGAACGTGGACCCGGCGCCGAGTGCCGACTCGACCCAGATCCGGCCGCCGTGGTGCTCCACGATCTCGCGACAGATCGGCAGTCCCAGCCCGGTCCCGCGCGGCTTGTCGGTGAGGGTGTCGCCGGCCTGACGGAACTGCTCGAACACCGTGTCGTGGTCCTCCGGCGCGATGCCGACGCCCGTGTCGGCGACCGCCAGCACGACCGACTCGCCCTCGTGCCGGGCGCTGCAGGTGATCGTCCCGGACGGCGTGAACTTGACGGCATTCGAGATCAGGTTGATGACGACCTGGATGAGCCGGTCGCGGTCGCCGACGATCGTCGGCAGGTCGGGTTCGATGTCGGTCACGAGGCTCAGCCCGGCGTGCGAGATGAGCGACGAGGTGGCCGCGCTGGCGCGCAGGATCAGCTCCTCGACCTGGATCGGGACCCGCCGCCATTCCATCCGTCCCGACTCGATCTTCGCCAGGTCGAGGACGTCATTGATCATCGTGGTCAGACGCTCGCCCTCGGTCGAGATGATGTCGAGGTTCTCGCCGATCTGGCGCATCGCGCGCTGGATCTTCGGGTCGGTCGTTTCCACCGCCGGGAAGACCAGGTCGTCGAGACGGCGAGAGATGATCTTCGAGAAGCCGACAACCGACGTGAGCGGCGTCCGCAGCTCGTGGCTCACGTTGGTCAGGAACGCGCTCTTGGTCTGGCTGGCCGTTTCCGCCACGGCCCGCGCGGCCTGTGCCTCGGCGGTCGCCCGCGCGAGCTCCTCGGTCCGCTCCTCGACCCGCCGCTCGAGCTCGCGGTTGTGGGCCTCGATCTCCGCATAGAGCCGGGCGTTCTCGACCGCGCTCGCGATCAGGTTGCCGACCGTGAACAGCAGCGGCCCGTCACCCGGCTCCACCTGGCGGCCCGACAGCCGGTTGTCGACGGCGAGGACGCCGACCGTTCGACCTTTCGCAACCAGCGGCGTGCCGAGGAACGAGGTCACGCCGAGCGCGGCAGCGAACGCACGGTTGCTCTCGTCCGCATCCTGGTCGGCGTCGCGGAAGAGCATCGGTCCGTCGGCGCGGTAGAGCACCGCGAGCTGCGACCTCGGATGGTCGAGCTCCAGCTCGAGCTCCGCCACCATCTGCGTCATCTCGGGCGTGGCGCCGACGCTGCGGCCGCCGCTCAGCACGCCGCGTCGCTCGTCTGCGAGCAGCACCATCGCCCGGTCGAAGCGCAGGTGCGACACGACCGCCTGCAGGCTGCGGTCGAGGAGCTCGTCCACCTCCATCGTCGTCGACGACAGCGCGACCCCGAGCTCGTTGAGCGTCATGAGCTCGGCCAGCCGCTGCTCGAGATCGAGGTTCGCGTGCTGCAGCGCGAGGTTGGACTCCTCGCTGCGGTCGTGTTCGCGCTCCGAGACCTCGCGCTGTTCGAGCAGCAACGTCTGCTGGCGGCGCAGCTCGCGCGCCCGCCGGCTCGCCGAGCCGCCGTACAGGATGAGCCCGGCCGGCAGGAGCGTGGCCGCGACGATCGCGACACCGACCCACGCCGGGCCCTGGAGCAGGAAGTAGAGCAGCAGCGCGAACGACAGGGCCACCGCGATGACCACGTCCCGACCGGAGCTGCCGCCGGCGACCGGCTCCCAGGTGAACTCCCATTCGCAGTACTCGTCACCGTGGAGCTGGCATGCCGACTGGCGCACGGTGGCGGCGGGTTGTCCGAAGCCGACCAGCGGGATCGACGCGAACGTGCCGCGGTACGCCTGGCACGCGTAGTCGACGTAGCGGTGGTGCAGCTCGGGCGGCACGAGCGCGAGCTGCGAGCCCGCGAACCAGCGCACGATCGCCGAGCGCTCGTCGGTGCGAACCACCCGGAGCTCGGTCTTCACGTACTTGGCGGCGAAGCGCGGCAGGATGGCGTACGTCTGGCGGATGCCGATCGGGCGGCTCAGCTGGATGATCGCGTTCGGGATGCTGCGGCGACCCTCGTTGAGGAAGAAGTCGGGATCGCCCGACAGGATCCGGCAGTACTCGGCGACGAACAGGCGGAACTCGTACGAGTAGCTGTTGCTCTCGTTGAGCAGGTACGCCGGCGTGAGGTGGTAGCGCTCGTCCTCGATGGCGGCGTTGAGCATCGCCACGAGCCGGTCGAGGACGTCGGTCCGCGCCCGCTCGACGAGCGCCGCGACCTCGTCCGGGTCCAGCGCCTCGGGGGCCTCGCGCTCGGCCTGCCGCCCGACGACCGCCTGCAGGTAGCGGACGGCTCCGACGACGATCCGCCCGCTGCCGTGGGCGATCGGCTCGCCATGCTCGTCCCGTCCGAACGGGCGGCCGCGCATCCGGCGGAGGTCGACGGGGACCTCCGCGAGGAGTGCGGGCTCTTCGGCGAGCGCGGTCATTCGTCCCCGCGGACGACCGATTCGTAGCGCTGCGCCTGGCTGACTGCCGGCGCGGTCAGGGCGGCGATCGCGGTGAGGATCTTGAGGTCGCCGGCCTGGAACTCGAGCGGCTCCTTCGACGCCGTGCCGATGACGCCGAGCCGGACGCCCTCGACCTTGAGCGGGGCGGCGATGAGCGACGCGATCCCGCGTTCCGCGGCACCGGCCCGGGGATCCGCGGCGACCTCGTTGACGATCTCGGGATCGCCGACGAACACCGCGCCGAGCAGGCCCTCCGTGGTGGGCTGCTCGGGGAAGAGCGCGCCGGCCTCGCCGATCGGATGCGGCGTCAGCTGCCCCGGCGTGGGCGATTCGAGCAGGAGGAAGCCGACACCCCCGGATGGCAGCCGGCCGGCCTCCGCGACGGCGACGGCGGTGACGTCCGCGACGTGCGGGGACGCGGCGATCCGCTCGGCCAGGTCGTAGATCAGGTTCAGTTCGCGATAGCGGTCGAGTGCCTCGCGAGGCGAGCGAGCGCTTGTCGGTCTCGCGCGAGCACGCGTAGGAGAGCACCGAGGCGATCGCGCCCGCGGGCCGCGGTCCCTCCACCCAGCCGACCGTCTCGCCCTCGACGACGATCGGGTGGCGCTCGACCGGGGCATCCTCCGGCGTCGACCGTGATTCGCGATCGAGGACCGTCTCGCCGTCCTCATCGGTGATCATGCACCCGCGCGTCGGTCGCCGCGAGCAGCACGCTCAGCATCGGCGCGACGTGGCGGTGGCGGACGATCAGGCGGCGCAGCTCCGCCGACTGCATCAGGCCGCCTCCAGCCCGAGGACGGACCGGGCGTGCTGGAGCAGCTCGTCGGGGTCGAATGGCTTGGTCATGTACAGGTCGGCGCCGGCATCCTCGCCCTGCTGCCGGTCGTAGGCCTGGCCCTTCGCGGTGAGCAGGACGACGTGCGTGGCATCGAGCCCGAGCTCCTGCTTGATCGTGCGGCAGACGTCGAAGCCGTTCCGCTTCGGCATCATCACGTCGAGGAAGACGAGTGCCGGCCGGTGCAGCTCGACGACGGCGAGCGCCTCGTCGCCGTCGCCCGCGGTGAGCAGTTCGATGCCGTCGTCCTCGAGCTCCTCGAGCGTCTGCTCGATGAGCAGCCGGATGTGCTGCTCGTCGTCGACGATGAGGACGGTCGGCATGAGTTCCTCCTCGAGGCGGCTGGGCCCGGATGCGGCGAGACGGTGGGAGACGGGACGCCGACCGGTCATCCACGATGCCGGAAAGCGGCGCCGGATGCAATCGCGCACCATTGAATAGATGGCCGTCGCGACCAGCACCCCCATCCCCGACGTGCGACCGATGCGCTCGCTCGTGCTGCTCTCGGCGTCCCACGCGGTCAACCACGCGCACGCGATCGTGCTGCCGCTGATCTTCCTGCAGCTGATCGACGAGTACGGGGTGGGCATCGACGCGATCGCGTTCCTTGCGGCGATCGGCAACCTGTCGGCGGGACTCGTCCAGCTGAGCTACGCGCAGCTGACCAGGGTCGTCTCGCGCCGCCGGCTCCTGGGCGGCGGCGGCCTGCTGCTCGGTGGCGGGTTCATCGCCCAGGCATTCGCCACCAGCTTTCCGACGTTCGCCGTCCCCAACGTCCTGTCGCGGATCGGCGGCTCGCCGCAGCACCCGGTCGGCAACGGCCTCCTCGCCGAGCAGTTCCCGACCCACCGCCGAGGGTTCGCGATCTCCGCCCACATCGCCGGCGGCAACATCGGCTCGGTCGCCATCGCGCTCCTGGGCGTGCCGCTCATCGCGGCGCTGGGCTGGCGCGGGACGTCCGTCCTGCTCGGGCTGATCGCGGCGCTCATGGCAATCGCGATCCTCGCCTTCATCCGCGAGCGCGGCACGGATCGTGCCGCGGCAATCGCCGGCGGCAACGTCCGTCACGCGATCGGGCGGGTGCTCGGTGATCGCGACCTGCGCTGGCTGTACCTCACGTCGGCGCTCGGCGGCGGCGGCCGAGGCCTCGGCGTCGTCAACCTCTTCGTCCTGGTCTACCTCAGCGAGGTGCTGGCGCTCCCCGCGTCGGTGTACGGGCCGATGTACGCGGCGCTGATCCTGTTCTCCGTCCCGATGCCGTTGATCGCGGGCTGGCTGTCCGATCGGCTCGGTCGCAAGCCGCTGATCGTCGGCGCCTACCTCGGCGGCGCCGTCGGCTTCGTGGTCTTCCTGCTGGCCGGCTCGAACATCGCTGGCCTGTGGCTCGGCATCGTCCTGATGGGCCTGTTCACCTTCGCCGAGAGCCCGCAGCTCCAGGCGCTGCTGTCGGACATCGCGCCGCCGGCCATCCGCGACGCGTCCTACTCGCTGTACTTCACGCTCGCGTTCGGGGTCGGGTCGCTGTGGGTCGCGGCCGTACGGGTTCGTGATCGAGCGGCTCGGCGCGCCGACCGGCGTTCCGGTCGTGTTCCTGCTGATGGCCGGCGCATTCGTGCTCGCCGCGCTCGGCACCCTGCCGATCCGGGCCGACGAGCGCGGCCGCGGCCAACGCCGCCTTCGAGGCCGGCCTGCCCGAGGCGTGACGCCCGACAGGGGCCGCTCGATGGTCGCCCGGGACCATGCCTGCTATCATCCGCAGGCTCTGTTCAACGAGCACCCTCAGTCGGGGCGTGGCGCAGCCTGGTAGCGCGCATCGTTCGGGACGATGAAGTCGGAGGTTCAAATCCTCTCGCCCCGACCATACCTAGCTCATCTTTGAGCTCATGGCTCCGATGCCAGTTGGACAACTCGACCCACGCCGTCGCCGTCGTCAGCCGGGTGATCGTCGATGTCGTCGACGCGATACGGACCGCAGTCCCCTCGCGACTCCGTGACGGCCGGCGCCGGGTCCACCAGTGCACTTCTGCGCCCGGTGCCGATGAGGTGCCTCTGGGGAGGCGCTATTCCTGGATAGTCGCTCCGCGTGTCACGGCTGCGGACTGAGGGACTCGCCGATCGCCGTCCGGGAGTAGATGACGCGCCGGCCCTCGCGCCGCGCCGTGACGAGCCCCGCCTCGCGGAGGACCTGCAGGTGGTCGCTGATGCCTCCGGGGCTCGAGCCGAGGCGTTCGGCCAGATCCTTGGTCGCGAGGGGATGCGCAAGCTCGAGCATGATCCGTGCGCGGCGGCTCCCGATGAGGCGCGCCAGAGCGCCGGCGTGCGGCTCGTCGCGGGACCACACCGCCCCGACTCCCCGCGGCGGATAGACGAGCGCGGGCTCCCAGGGCGGGTCGGTGCGCGGCCAGACATCCGGCCACGTGAAGATGGCTGGGATCAGGAGGAGTCCGCGTCCCGCGAGCTCGACTTCCGCGGCGGCTTTCGCAGTCAGGCTGACCGACAGGGTGTTGTCCTGCCAGCTGACCGTCTCGTGCAGGCCCGCGAATGCGGCCCGCGGGCCGACCGATGCGAGACGACGCGCCCGCCATGCGACCTCCCCTTCGAGCCGGTCGGCGATGACCCCCCACCACGGCGCGAGGGCGACCTCCCAGAAGGTGTGCATCTGTGCCACGAGCCGGTCGCGCGCCTCCGCGGGATCGTTGAGGAACGCGAGCCCGGTGGATGGGACGCCTTCCGGGTAGCTCCGGGCAATCTCGTCGGCGACACGATCGGGCGGGGTCGCCGCGATGCGGGCGAGCTCGCCGTGGATGTCGGCGCGCGGCACCCGAGGCGGTGGTCCGCAGAAGACGGGCCAGTAGGGACCGCCGCGCGGGGTCGCCACGTCTAGCAGGCGGAGGTCCACTGCCTCGATCCTGGGACGCGCCCACTCCACCCACGGCCGGTGGATGCCGTATCGCAGCGGATCGCGCAGCGCGTAGATCGCACCGAGGAGCTCGAAGATCGGCGTGATGGCGAACCGCGTCCGAAGGAGGTCGTCGCTCCCGAACTGGTACCGGATCATCAATTCAGCCTACGCCGAATCCATTGCCACGAACATGTGTCCTCGGGCCCAATCGTCCAACACACCAAACCGGCCGACCCCGGAAGGAGGTTCACACATGGCCACGATCATCTCGGGCATCTCGATGTCCCTCGACGGCTTCATCACCGGACCCAACGTCGATCGCGAGCACCAGCTGGGCGACGGCGGCGACGTCCTCCACCGCTGGCTCTGGGAACCGGACCCGCGCGACACCGAGCTGCTGGACGGCATGGGTCGCGATGTGGGTGCGATCCTGATGGGCCGTCGCTCCTACGACCTGGCGGAGGGCGACGGGGGATGGGGTGACGGCGGACCCGCCGGCCCGGCCCCATGCTTTGTCCTGACCCACAAACCGCCGGCGCCGGAGACGGTTCGAGCGCCGGACGTGTTCACCTTCGTGACGGGCGGGATCCACGACGCCGTCGACCAGGCACGGGCCGCGGCCGGCGACAAGGTGGTTGGAGTCCACGGTGGGTCCGCCGCGCAGCAATGCCTCGCCGGTGGCCTCCTCGACGAACTTGTGATCAGCTTGGCTCCGGTCCTGCTCGGCAGTGGAACGCGGCTGTTTGACCACATCGGCGGTCAGTACCAGCTCGAGCGGATCGACGTCGTTCCCACACCGAACGCGACGCATCTGCGATTCCGCGTGGTCCGGTGACCCCGGGGGCCGTGGGCCTCGGCGCCTGGAGCAGACGACCGGCAGTGCGCGGATGCTGACGCTGCCGGCGGAACCGTTCGCGCCGATCACGTTGGACGCAGGAGTCGTCGACCTTCGATGAGGTAGGTTCCGTGGGCCGAGTCCTCTCGCCCCGACCAATCAGGCCTCCTGTCGAGTACTCAGCCTCGTCGACACCGCGACGTGCTCGAAGGCCCGGCCGATCACCGCTCGTACACGCCCCCCGCACCCGGGCCTCGATCGTCGGCCCCCGTATTGCACGCCCGCCCGTTTCGGATGAGGTGACTCTCAAGCGATGCGGGCTCTGCCTGTTCCTTTCGTTCAGTTGCGTCTTGTTTGTCTTTGCCCAGGGCGGTTCGAAGTTCCGGCGATGTCGCTGGATCGAGAGAGTGCAGACCAGGGTTATCCGGGAACCTGATGACGCTGCCATTGTATTTGCGATGGAGGATTTGGTTTTGACGTCTTTGCCGGAGCAGTCCGGAGCCGTGTCCACGTGAGCGAGAAAGGCCACGGTTGACACACCGGCTTTGCGCGTGTTGGAGGGGACACTCGCCATAAGACGTCAACCCGTCCTTCGTCATCTGCACGTCAGCTGCTCCCAATTTATCTCAGCTCCTAAGAAGAATAAGGGTCAGCCTAGAGAATAAGGGTCAGAGCTCACTATCGTCACAAGAAAAATTGAAATCGAATCGCTCGTAACTTATGAGAGAGAACCGCCGCGCAACTCCGGCGAAATTTATGGCTCTGGTTCGTCGCTCTCCCTGTCAGCCCGGGATGCCTGACGCATTTGATCGTGCTCCGCTTCAGTGACGCCTTCCTCGAACATCTGCGCGCTCTCGCTTCGTCCCTCGGCATCTTCGTCTTCTCCGAGGGAGTCTGCTGCTTGCCGTCCGGCCGAGCCCGGCACGGGATCCCAACCCTCCGATTCGGGTATGGATTCACTACTCTCTTCCTGCGGATCCGTTTCCGCTTCTCCTGTCAGCTCACGTTTGGCCTGTTGATAGTCAGTCTCGGACGGTTCGGAAGAAGGACGACCGTTAATCGCGGCTAACTCGCGCGCACGGGCTTCAACCATCTCAGACGTCACCGTCCCAATCCCAGCGGCGTTCTCCATTATGATACCTTTGTTCAGCGGATTTTTTCTCATAGTTTAACCAGCCTCCTATTCGTATTTACCTCGAGTTGCGCGACGAGCGTTGGGGTGCGCTGCGGCGCTGCGCTACAAAACAGGCCGTTCAATAGATGAGAGGACAACCTTCGCATCGAAAAGCGCTGGCTCATTGGACACCTATCCGAAAGCCAGGATTTCTTTTCCTGCGATGTCGCATCAGAACGTTGCAGGCACCCGCAGTTCTCCCTGTTCAAAGTAAAACTCGGTGCCCGATTGAACCTGTAACTTAAGAAACTGATGTGCGCCAAGAACGTGAAACTGTCCTTCCGCTTGTTGCCTTTCTTTAGTCGCTGACTGGCGGTGTTCTTCCTGCCCCTGAAAAACAAGACATTGGATCCCACCGCCTTTAAGCTCATCGCTCCGTGAAGTGGCTGTTCTGGAATCGTCACAGAGACAATCTGATCGAAATCCGGCGGCTTGATCATGCGAATGGGCCAGAAAAAGTTCCGTGCCTTTGCAGAAAAGGAAATATGTAAGCTTTTCGGGTTTGTCGTCCGCGGGCTCGAACTTTTGCGCATGCATAACCTGCTTCACAGTCGCCTCGATATCCTTGGGACCCGTTAATCGGGTGCCTGCCAGGTCGCTCGAAATGACCGCGAAAGACGGTTGCGCGAAAGGAACACGGTTCCGTCCTTTGAGCGCCCGGCGTAAACAATTTCGCAAGAACAAACTCGGCCGTCGGATTCAACGTGTACAGTTTTCGCCGTTTTAGGATGGTTCTTGCGATCTTCGGTGTAAACCGCCGTCACGTCCTTGCCGCCCGATGAAAAGCGCGCCTCCAAGATCACCTGATACCGGTGCGGAGATGTATAATCGCTTTTCGCCTCATTGAGACCATCGAACATCGGGAGATGAGAGAGGAAGACGGCCTCCATCCCAACCACCAGCATGTTGTGCGTATTCGGCGCGTCTTCTTGCGTTTCCGGCGCTGGCGTACTGAACTTTCAAAGTGGAGCCAATCAAAGCCGCGGTTGCGACCACAGCGCAAAGCTGCGTGAGAAACAATCTACGGTCAGTCTCGTATGAATCATTCATCGTTAAATTTAACCTCCACATTTTTATCAAAAATCGACGCTCAATCCAAGCACCGATATTCTTCAACCATACTACAGTTTCTTTGCTGTTACTTACGACTACCCGCCCATCAGGATCGAACCGCTCCACTTGAAACGAGATTGTACCAGCTGTTGGACGATACTTACCTTGTAACCATCCTTGACGAGAATGTCGTAAACGCCTTTCCAACCTGAACCGTCTGCCCAGGCCCGTGAACGAGGACAATATTGCGCACGCGACCTTTTTCGCTCTGCGCCGAGAGCATGAAGCAGGTCAACAGCAATAATGCGATGCAGACAGACTGAGAAATTCGCCGTATTTTCATTTCTCTCTCGTCACTATGTTACTCAACCTGCATTGTTCGACCGCGGGTCTTCGAGATATAACTCCCGGAGTTAACCTCGTCGAGGTTGAGACGAAAGAGGCAAATAAGGAAGTTGCCCACATGATTGAGATTGCGATCATATCTTTTGCTCCTACGGAATTGAATTTGGTAAATGCGTCTGAAACGGAAGGCGCGAGTTCAAGACGAAGCTTTGGCAGTGTATAACCGGATAGCGTCTCCACGCCACTCTGCCAGCGTGCAAGCAATTTCATTACATAGTGCGGCGCCCTGTCCGCACTGACTCCAAAATGGCGAGAAGTCGATTGTTCGTTTTCCTTTGCAATTTCTCCAGTTCTGCGCCGCTCAGATGAATGCGATGGCCGTTCGGTCGGGACCACCACTTGCGGAGCGCCAAGTGACCCAGCCGTTTGCTCGAGTAACTGAACCCGCTCAACAAATTTAACATGATCGAAAATCGTAGCTTACGTGGCGATGAGCCAGATCGTGAAACAAACCATCAGGGTCCGGGGCGGGAAAGGTCGACCGACGGATGCTCCAACAGTGCCACTCGCTGAATCGCCTCTTACCGGAATGGGGTTGCCGTCCGCGATCGGTGTCAGCCGGGGCCTTCGCGTCACTTGCTCCAGTCTCACAGCAACATGGACCCTTCAAAGTCGCCTGCGTTCATCTTTCAGTACCACCCCGACTTCTCGCCCGCTGACGGAGCACTGCTCTTCGCGTTGGTAAGATTTTCCGCTGCCACTCCAGAGGTATTCACAATCCCTCGTTCGAGATACGGTGAAAATTACGGTGCCCGGCAGTGTGTGTTCCCCAATAGAGAGGAGTTTCCGGGACATGGCCCACCGCAGAAATCGTCCCCTAATCAGTTTGCAGGCCCGAGATCGCTCAATCCCGGATGTCATCGGGCCGCCGGCCCAGCGGCCAATGATATTTTCGCTCCGATTCTTTGATCGGAAGATCGTTGATGCTGGCGTACCTGCGCCGCATCAATCCGTGTTCATCAAATTCCCAGTTCTCGTTGCCGTATGAGCGGAACCAATGTCCGGAATCATCGTGCCATTCGTAGGCGAAACGCACCGCGATGCGATTGCCGTCGTGCGCCCACAGTTCTTTGATTAACCGATAGTCCAGTTCTCTCGCCCACTTCCGTGTGAGAAATTCGATGATCTCTTCACGGCCATTCGGAAATTCAGCGCGATTTCTCCAGCGCGAATCGATGGTGTAAGCGAGCGCTACCTTTCCTGGATCACGAGAATTCCAGCCGTCCTCGGCGAGGCGGACCTTCTGGAGCGCCAGTCTCGCGAGTAAACGGAGGCAAAGGGGGACGGGATGCTGTTTTGGTTGAATTCTTCGGCGCGGGCTTTTGCGCCTGCTGATCAGTTGGTTTCGGTTCCATAGGCTTTTGCTTTCCTATTGGGCAATTAATCGTGTGGTGGCCCAAGGTATGCGAACTCGTCTAGCAGATCGCTGTGCGGCCCAACTTTATCTGTTACCTCCCGGTTCGCGTACATGGAGAAGAAAAGATCGACAATGCAACGAAGATGTTCCTCCACGACTTCATTGGGCGGTTCGCGGTTCCAGTTCTGTAGTATCTTTCATCTGTTCCAATGTCTTGCCTTTTGTCTCAGCCACGGTAAGCCATACAAAGGGGAGCGAGATCGCTGCGGCGAGTGGGGAAATTCACGCGCCTTTTTCCACAACTAGCCAGGTGAGCGCAGGCCGCGTAAATCGCTTCGCTCCACGCGGCTTTGTCTCGTACACAGGACGACATGCAGCAACTCAGGTTTTTCTTTCCCATAACTCAGCCAGATAGGTGCAGGCGGTTACGGCTAATTTCATGTCCTGCACTGCAACCCATTCGAGCGGACCGTGCGCGTTGTGCTCGCCACAGAACAGATTGGGGGTGGGAAGGCCAAGCTCGGTAAGGCGCGAGCCATCGGTGCCGCCACGTATGACGTGATCATACGGTTTGAGTCCCACCGCCGCGAAGGCTTTGCGCGCCAGCTCAACCGGGCGCATGTCTTTGCACAACCAGTAAGCCATGTTGCGATATTGTTTGCGGATCTTGCAGCGGACACGCGCTCGCGGCTCGGTGGCTTGTAACCCTCGGCAAAGGCCCCTGAGAATGTCACGCTTAACCGCCAGCCCTTTCAGCTCGAAATCGCGCAGGATAAGTTTCACGATCGCCCGCTCGGTCCGACCTTCGACACTGATCGGGTGAATAAACCCGTCCCGCCCTTCGGTTGTCTCCGGCGCACAGCGTTCGCGCGGTAACGCTGACAAGAGTTTTCCGGCCAGATAGGCCGCGTTCACCATGCCTTTGGCCGCGCCTCCATCGTATGAGTGGTGATACCATCGATGATGACCTCACCCGCATCGCCGGAAAAGGTTTCCCAGCAAATTTCTCCCGGCGCACCGCCGTCCAGGGTGTAAGCCACATCGGCTCCGAGCATGCGAAGATCCAGTTTGCTCACGCCCCGGCCGATCTCTTCATCGGGAGTGAAGCAGACTCGAATTAGCCCGTGCTTCCGCTTTGTTTCCCGGAGCAATCTCTCGACCAGGGTCATGACCACCGCCACACCCGACTTGTCGTCCGAACCGAGCAATGTGGTGCCGCTGGCGGTCACAATGTCTTTGCCGAGGGCGGTTCGAAGTTCCGGCGATGTCGCTGGATCGAGAGTCAGACCACGGTTATCCGGGAACCTGATGACGCTGCCATTGTATTTGCGATGAAGAATGGGTTTGACGTCTTTGCCGGAGCAGTCCGGAGCCGTGTCCACGTGAGCGAGAAAGGCCACGGTTGGCACGCGGGCTTTGCGCGTGTTGGAGGGGACACTCGCCATGACGTAACCGTGCTTTGTCATCTGCACGTCCGCTGCTCCCAATTTACTCAGCTCCTGTTTCAGCATCTCCAGCAGGACCAATTGACCTGGCGTCTCGGAAATGTGTTACTGGTCTCGTCCGACTGCGTATCGATTTGGACGTAGCGCAGGAATCGTGACAGGAGTTTGTCGCTCATGTCCGCACTCTCCGCGTCGAGTGGGAACACGCAACTCAAGCTGATCGCGGACCGGCAAAAAGCTCGTGCAGATTATCGAGCGAATCCACGACCTGGACGAGGAAACACGGCCTAGGCAGTGCACGGAGCTGCGGAACCGCACCGGGGCACGTCACAAGCAACGCACAACATGCGGCTAATCGCTGTCAGGCATAGGAAATATCTTTCATCTGTTCCAATGTCTTGCCTTTTTGTCTCACAAACGGTAAGCCACACAAAGGGGAGCGAGATCGCTGCGGCTATCGCGTAGAAAGCGTAAGCGCCCGTGAGACCGACCGCCTTCAGCAGCGGTAAAAAAGTGACGGTAACGGTGAAATTCGCCGCCCAATTGGTGGCGCCGGAAATGGCAAGAGCAGCTCCACGAATTTCGTTGGGAAACATCTCGCCTAACAACACCCACATCACCGGGCCCCACGACACAGCAAAGGCGACGATGTACAGGTTTGCCGCCGTAAGTCCGGCCACCGCGGCCACGTGACCTAACACTGGCTTACCGTCAGGGCCTGCATCAGCCGTGGCGAATACAGCCGCCATGGCACCGAGCATCAAAGTCATCCCAACCGATCCTACCAGCAGCAACGGTTTCCGGCCGATACGATCAATAAGCATGATGGCCGGGATCGTGGCGAGGATGTTCACCAAGCCGGTGAGCACGTTAATGCGCAGAGCCCACTGTTCAGTTGCACCCGCTGCTTTCCACAAAATCTCGCCGAAATAAAAAATGACATTGATACCAACGAATTGCTGAAAAGCAGCCAAACCCATCCCCACCCAGAGCACCGGAGCGATACGTCTCGTGCCGGGAATAATAAGATCCGACATCCGCGGGCGGCGTTCGGCCTCGAGGGTTTGCTCGACCTCCCGCACGAGCCGGTCGGCATCGCCACCAATTCGAGCTGAAGACCTTGGCGTGCCTCGCTCGTGTTTGCCGACCCAGAAGACCAGATAGCGCGGCGACTCAGGAGAGTGTCATATTGCCCTTAACAAAAATGCGACAGCTGGCACTGCTTTTTCCATCCAAAACATGCAGCGCCGTGTGGCGCCCCGAACCAAAAGATCTCACCGGCGCCGCCAGCAACCCTGGCGAGAATCGCGTTGCTTAGAAATGCGCTAAACAGCCCCACAACAATGGCCGAGTGTTGCAACGAGGCCAGGCGGCCCCGCATATGTGCCGGAGCGACTTCTGCAATGTAATCGGCGCCAATACACTGGCGCCGCCAATTGCCAGCCCAGCTGTGATCCGCACCGCG
>CAWBZK010000010.1:0-303387 GCA_963793255.1 uncultured Acidobacteriota bacterium | reverse complement strand
TCCGCGATGTGGTTGGCAAAAATAATTTCATGGAGATTGACAAAGATTTGCAATTTCAGGAAGCGCCAGCATTCAATTCCAGCCTTATAGAAGGGATACTGCGCGAACGTCCAAACGTCCGGGAATCGCCAGCCACACCTTCATCTCGACGATCCACAGGGCCGAATCTTTTGTAGCGTTACCTATAGTCTTCTTGCGTCACCCGTTGTTGCGGCTAGCCTCCATCTATCGTTACGAGGCAGTTTCGGAGGACCATAAGAACACACCCTTCGGAAAGCTTGCCAAACCGTAAGCTTTCCCGAGTGGCTGGAGGCTTACTTGGAAAGTTACGACGGAAAAAACTACCAGACATGCGTTCTTTCGATGAATGAGGATGGCACATTCAGCCCCTTCACTAACGATCATCCTGGTCACATTGGGGATATAAAACCCGGTCCGAGCGGCTGGATGAGGTCAACGAGTTAACTGGCGTCGGCATTGTCGAGACCTTTAATGAGTTCGCCCAGCGGATAGAAGAGCGTATTTGCCGCTATTTCGCCGGGTTTCGTTTGACTGATAAGGTTGCTAATCAAAAATGAGGAAGATCGAGAGTTGGAAAGATGAACTCGCCGCGTTGGAACGCCAACTTCCGTCGGGCCTACTAGCGCGGACTATTCTGATGAACTCATCCGACTATGCGCTTTACGAACGCTACCGATAGGTTTCTGATGATCAGGCGCATCGTTCTACACATCGGTCGACACAAGACCGGAACCTCAGCGATCCAACGCTATCTAGCTGACAACCGTGCTGCCTATGCCGATGAAGGCGTTATTATCCCCGAATTCGGCGGGGGAGAGGAAGTCGACAGCGATCTTGCAGACCGGGTGGCCCACCACCAATTGGCGCGTGCCTTTGCTCACGGAACCACCGCTACTCCCGCTGAGCATATGGCCTGGCAAAATGCACTACAGGATGCCGCCAAAGGGGGCCACACTGTGGTGCTCACCAGTGAGGCTTTCCAGAACTGTACCGATTTCTCCGCCCTGCGTCGGCTTTGCCAAGGTTTTTATGTGGAGGTTATTTGCTATTTGCGCGAATACCTTGATTACGCGCTCAGTGCCTATGCTCAGGAGATCAAGAAGAATGGACTAATTGCTGGGTTCTACGAGTTTGAGCACACTTTTGCCCCGTCGCTTGGACACTTTCTCCTTCGATGGGAGGAGTTCGCAAATCGCTGCCATTGGCAGTTTTATGACCGTAACCGGTTCATTGAGGGCGATGTCGTTCAGGATTTTCTCGATGACTGTGGGTTTGCCTGATTTCGGAGGGAACCGGTACAAAGACGAAAACCCTCGGATCGGGGGGAGCCTTCTGGGTTTCAAGCTGTTGGCAAATGCTGCGGGGCAACATTCCCGAGCGCTTGGGCGCGCGCTTGAACCTCTGGCTGCGGAGCGGCCTGACTTCCGTTTGCCGTGGCGATTGAGGCCTGAGATGCAGTCCATTTTGCGCAGTCGACGGGATTATAATGCCGTGCTTGTCGACCTGTTCGGCACCTTAGATATTCGAGACGTGTCGGCTGGTGCTTTGCCGTTCGACAGCCGGATTTGCCGATGATTTCCGATCCATTCTTGTGACACTGGACGATTTTCCGGCGCTTCGCAGTCATCCTCTTTTCAAGGCCTTCTTGGAGAGAACTTGATGTCTTCCCTTTCCTACACAACCGGGCACGAGGCCACTCGGCTAGGGTTGGCCGGAGGTGGCACCGACTTGTCGCCGTGACTGCGATCTCTATGGCGGCGCAGTTCTGAACGTTGCCATCAACCGCTTCGCCTTCGCCTCGATCGAGCCGCGTGACGACGGTAAGATTGAGTTCCGCGCGAATGATCTTGAGTGCAGCGAGGCCTTCGAGTTGAATGATGACCTTTCTAGCGCAACATTAGCACTGCATCGTGGCGTTTATGAGAGGATGGTGGCCGAATTCAACGGAGCTGTGCGGTTCAGCACCACAGTTCAGACTAATGTGGAAGCACCAGCGGGATCGGGACTCGGTTCCTCCTCAGCCCTCGTAGTGGCACTGGTCGATGCCTTTCGTACCCATTAACGCACCGCTTGGCCAATATGACGTGGCGCACTTGGCCTATGAGATCAGCGTCTCGATCTTGGCTTGGCCGGCGGCAAGCAGGATCAATATCGCGGCCGCCTTCGGCGGCGAGAAATTTTATCGAGTTCCTTGCGGGGGATCGTGTCATCGTTAATCCGCTGCGGATTCAACGCGATATCCTTAACGAACTCGAAAGCCGGCTAGCCGATTGCTTTTTCAGGCACGTCCCGCCATTCGGCAGATATCATTGAGCGCCAGACTGCGAGCGTGCGCAACTCTGACATCATCGCGGTTGAAGCTATGCACAGCCTGAAGGCCGATTGTCTTGAGATGAAGCGCGCCTTGATCATTGGCGACTTTGATGGGTTGGCGGAAATCTTGAACCGATCTTGGATTTCTAAGAAAGCTACGGCTTCCACCGTCTCGTCGCCTTATATCGAGGATATGATTGCACTTGCTATGGAAGGACGGGGCACAGGCCGGGAAGGTTTCCGGGGCGGGCGGCGGCGGTTTTATGTTCTTCCTCGTTGACCCACCGCGCCGACATGAGTTGATGACCGTGCTGCGAAAGTCAGGGAGGCAACGCCGAACCCGTGGTTTTTTCGGAATTCGGTGGCCAGAGCTGGCGTATGCCATGCCGACGCTGAACTCGGTTTAGAACATTATTCTTTAATCTCGTGTTTTGACGGCCGGTATGCGGCCTAGAGGGCGTGGACGTGTTCTGGGGGGATGTGCCCTGAGCGGTAAAAGCCGCGAATATGGTCGTGCTACAGACAGGTGGCGAATACCCTGGAGTAGCTGAGAGATGCCTCAAAGTGCGTTCTACATTCGCTCCACAGGTCATAAAAATGCAGATCGCAGTCGGGAATACGTCGTTTGGATCGGACGAAATCGCTCTGATATGGGGGCTAGGGCAGGTAGTGTGAGTATTTCCCATCAATGTGTTGTCCTGCTCGGGGGCTAGGGACGCGTCTTGGGGATTTGGTCAAGGACCGGCCCAAGCCGTTGCTCGATGTGGCTGGGCGGCCCCTTTGTGAACCATCTGATTCGGAATTTGGTTCGCCAGATTCAATAACATTGTGCTGCTGGCAAGCTACAAAGCTGCGGTCGTGAGGGAGATGGTAGATCAAGGGTTAATCGGTGGCGGCACTGGGGCTGTTATCCAAGTGGTGGTTGAAGATATCCCATTGGGTACCGCTGGGGCACTTTATAATGCTCGTGATTTACTCTCAGACGAGTTTTTGATGATGAACGGCGACTCGCTGTTCGACTTTAATTTGCTTGATCTTGCCGCCCGGCCAATAGCCGGCGTCTGGACCGGCCGTTTGGCATTGCGGCAAATTCCTGGATGCCAAACGGTTCGGCGTGGTTACGGTGGATGGTGAAAGGATCACAGGTTTCAAGGAACGCCCCGATGTACCGGGAGCAGGCACAGTGAACGGTGGTGTTTACTATCTACGCCGACAGGTACTTGATGAGATCACCAATTTTCCCTGTTCGATCGAGCGTCATGTTTTTCCCAGGCTGACGGCTCAGGGCCGGCTTTTCGGATTCTGCTATGATGGCACCTTTATCGATATAGGCATTCCGGCCGATCTGGACCGGGCCGTCCGAATTGCCCGGCCACTCCTTTCCGGCCATATTCTTCGATAGTGACGGTGTGCTGAACTATGATGATGGCTATCCCCACCGCATTGAAGACTTCCGTTGGATGGACGGAGCCAAAGATATAATTAAGCGCCTGAACGATCTACTGGCTCGTCTTTGTAGTTACCAATCAGGCCAGCATCAGCTATGGCTACTACGATGAGGCTAAAGTAAGGAGTTGCATGCTTGGATGAACGAGGATCTTCGGCCCATGGGTGCCCACATTGACGATTTCCGGTTTTGGCCTCACCACTCCAACGCGGTATTGGCTGAATTGGCAGGTACGTGTCGCTGCCGTACCCCCCAACAGGCATGATCTTAGATATTATGAAAACATGGCCGGTCGATGTGGCCAAAAGCTGGCTGATCGGCGACAAGCAGAGCGACATTTCGGCCGCCAAGAGTGCTGGACCCCGCAGTATCCTTGTTAACGAGTCAGGTCTGTGGCCTGCTGCCAGTTTGGTGGATACCGAGATAATCCCTGTCACGGGCGTTTGACGGCGCGGAAGATACTGTCGGGCGCGCTCAGGAAGGCGCGCTTCTGGGAAAAGCACGCAGGCAATTCCCTGAATGAGCGCCAGCGCGGCATGCTGCACCGGAGGCTCGACGGTTTTGAGGGCAAGCTGACATCGTCGAAATGGGAAAAGATCGGGAAATGTTCGCCGGACACGGCGCTACGCGACATTACCGACCTGCTGAAGCGCGGGATACTGGTCAAGGACAAGGGAGGCGGGCGCAGCACCAGCTATTCGCTGATTGACCAGGATAACGGCAGGGCATCAAGGCGGCCATTTGATACGATCCGCCCATAACCCGCTCCCGTTCAAGACGCAGCCGCGATATAGGCGATGTTATGTGTCAGTAGCCGCACATTAAGGCTGCAGCAGCGGTCCAGGCGTGTGATCGCACGTACCATCCTCAATCCAAAGCCCACCAAATCAGGTGCGGACGGATTTACCAAGGTTCTCCTCCAAGGAACCGGCCGGGAAAGCGCCCGAACCCCCCCTGGAACCTTATTTGCCGCTCCAGGACTTTCCTGTCCGTTTGACTAAGGATGCTCCTCACACCGGTTGCCCGCCCTTTAATCTCTGTGATTAGGTCAAGCCGGACTCGGAAAAGGGGGATTATCGCATGGCCCGCGAAATTGCGGACGATTTCGGCTGCGCCGCCGCCATCCGGTCGCTCTACGAGGAATTCGTGCGGTGCTGGACACGACCGTCTTAGAATCAACCTCGTCTATCGCCGACTCGCGGGCAGGGAGAGGATGTGCTGCGCGAAAGCTGGCAGCTCATCCGCCGGCCTATCTCGACGGACGGATCGCCTTGCATGCGGCGCCACTGGCCTTGATCGCGCAGAATGCTGTGGTGGCGCCAGACGCCCCGCCACCTGCCATCGCCGGGATCTGCCGGCGATCCACATGGTCATCGCAACCTATAACGCCAACAACGCGCGAAACTTGGTCGCTTTCAGCGCGCTGCTAGGGCTGATGCCGGGCAGGATGGATTTTCCGCCCTTCCGTGAAGCGAAGAGCGTGCCCGATGCACCATTCGGCCATCCTGTGCCGCCGCTTCCGCCATTCGGCACGCTGCCCGAGCCGCTCCAGCAGGCCATCCACCGGCTGAACCGGTTCGGCGACACCGGAGAGCAGGGAGCGCCGCTCGCCAGCCTCTATGTCCACCTGTCGCTCTGGCCGGAGATGCTCGCTTATGTCGAGTGCCTGCTGAAGCCGCTTGACGCGGCGGGCACACTTACAAGCTGGCGGGTGGAAACTGCGGACCGTGCTGCGATGGCGCCGCTGTCCGATCTGCGTGCGCCGGCAGAACTGCGCGCGGTTCTGGAACCAATCCTCGGCGCTCTGGTCGGCCGCACCATCCCGAAGATGGTGCCGATCGGCACGTATCTCGGCCGGGCATTGAAGCCTGGCCAGTCCGGCTGGCAAGAAGTTCGCGCTATAGCGGCTAGCGCGAAGTGCTATTGGCCACAGCGCGCGGCTCTTGCGCAAATCTTCCCCTCCAATTCGTTCGGACCGGCCCTTGCCGGCTCGGCACATAATCATAGGGGGATTTCATGCAGCCGAATGGCGTGGCGACTGCTGCCGATTACCGGGAACTCGGGCTTTTCATCGATGGCGGCTGGACATGGGCGCGGCCGGCCAGGGTGAAGCGGTCATCAATCCGGTCGACCCCGGAACACGGTTCCATGACGGCGCCTACGAAAGCCACGAAAACCGTCACTATCCGAATAACCATGGCATCGGGCGCGGCAAACGCGGCCTTCGCCCTATCTGGACGATCCGCTCGTCTAACGCTCCGATGTCGGCCACCGGAACGCCCGATGGCTGCTCATGCCTACGAGGCCGAGGTTTGGGCTGTAGAAGGGATCCTCGAAGCTTTCGGTGTGCCAGCGTTCGATCATGCGATCGGCTTCCTGACGTTCGCGCTCGAGAACGGCAATGTCGCCCGGCACCCGCCGCGTTGCCGACTCATGGTAGTATAAGCTCGGCATAGGGGGTCCAAATGCCTGTATCCCTTTTTCCGAAGGCGCAGGCAGAAGTCGATGTCATTGAACGACACGGGGAGCGCCGTCTCATCTAGGCCGCCTAGCTCCACGTAGACCTCGCGGCGGCACACCATGCAGGCGGCCGTCACAGCCGTCGCGCGCTGGGTCACGCTGAGCGCATTGCCATAGCCGTGCTCGGTGCTTCGAAAGCCGCGCTGGCTGTTGTCGGCGACACCGTGAAAGCCGACGACCACCCCACCGTGCTGAACGAGGCCGTCCGGGAACAGCAGCTTGGCGCCAACTGCTCCGACTTCCGGCCGCAGGGCGTGCGACACCATCTCCTTCAGCCAGCCGCCATCGCGGACCTCGATATCGTTGTTAAGAAGGCAGATCAGCGGGGACGTTACCTGCGCGACGGCCGTATTGTTGAGGCGAGAGAAGTTGAAGGGCCCTTCATCTCGCATGACCTTAACCCGCGGATCTTTCCGAATGTCGCGGAGGTAGGCAAGCGTCTCCGTCTCTACGCTGCCGTTGTCGACGATGAGGAGCTGCAACGGCCTATAGTCGGTTTTCTCCAGGACACTGCCGACGCACATGCGTAAAAGATCCACCCGGTCCCGCGTCGGAATGACCAGCGTCACCTCAGGTGCTGGAGTAGGCAACGGGCGACACAGTCTGAGGACATCGCCTGCGGGACTGAGGGCGAGGCTCGGCTCGCGGAGGGCCACCCACGGTGCGAGCCGCTCTGCCCGGAGTGCCGGCGCGGCCGGCCTCGGCCGCTCCTTTGCGTGGAATAACACCAGAGGCAGGCGCTCAACCTTCTCCTCCCGCACGGTCAAAAAAGCGCCAGCGATGAGATTGTCAGGGTTTGCAACGGCGATGCCCTGGCGGAGGACCGCCTGGGCGATGTCGCTCCGAACGGCGACAGCACGGCCAATGTAGTCGGTGCCGAGGAACCGTTCAGGGTCCCAGGCCGGCTTGAAGCGGGGGTACGCAGGGACGCCGTCGAGCAGTGTGTCGTCGTCGGTATAGAGGACGGAAGGCCTGCTGGCTAAGATGATGGGCCAGAACTCTCAACGCACGGCAATGAGGCTCGGCGGCCGGTCCGGGAAACAAAAGGTAATCCCCACGTGCTGCCGCAACCGTTTCTGCGAAACCGGTAACACCGGATGGCCACCACTTGATTTCGCCGAGACCTGGAAGATCAGCAAGGGACGAGGCAAGCCCCGCACAGTCGTCGTCGGCCTCGGTGATCAGCGAGAACAGCGGCGTCGGGCGATGCCACAGAAGCTGTTCCACGTCCCACGACGGCCATCCGGCTTCATGTATGGTAAGCCATCGCGCGTAGGCGGCCTTATCGGCCAACTCGTCTACCGGCATCCGCGACAGCTTCCCGGCCAACTCGCCGCGCGCCACGTCAAGGGCGGCCAGTTCGTCTTCCAGTCGGGCCATGGCCGCAGGAACTACCTCCGCCGCCAGATTGATCGTCACGGTGCCGCCCTGAAGCACCTGGTCGGTGTTGGTCACCCGCAGCACCACCTGATGGTCGGCGCCGTCGCATAACCGAACCGGCAAGCGCAGGCAAAAGCGTTACGGCCGCTGGTACCAAGCGTCAGCGCGAGATCCCGCCGCATCTCGTCCGCCACGACATGCTGTTGAAAGTTGCCATCCACCTCGACGTCTAAGACGACTGGCCGGTCCGGCGCCTGTTCGTCCAGGGTCCAACCTTCCAGTACCAGGCCGCACACGTTCTACACGTCCTCGAAAGCGTGGAGCAGTGAAGCGCCGAGGTGACTGCTGTAAATGCTGGTGGCCGTTAAAAAAAACCACGGCGATATCATGCGTATGGCCGTCCTTAACGCTATCCGGCAAGCGGATCTCGAAGGCCCGCGCGTTATCCAATCCAGCGGCCACGAGATCCGGTCTGACGATGTCGGCCGCAAAGCGTTGAACCCCGCGCCCATCGATTGCAAGCAACAAATCTCCGGCCGTGACGCCAGGCGGCAGCATGACCAGCCTTTAGCAAACCACCCCACACCCTCATAATGATCAATAAACTCGAAATTACCGGTAGAAAAGACGGGCCCGGCTGTCATAACAATTCTCCACCAAGATGAATATTATCTAGCCCTTATAGTGATATGAGCCCCTAACCTCATCCAACTGATAGTAGAGACCTTTTGTCATTTGGCCCTTTTGGGCTGGGTGATGCAATGGGCGGGAGCGCGCTAGCATCCGCCGCAACGACGGACCTGAGATCGCGCAGCCGTTCCCGAATGCTGCGATCGTCCGGGCGGCGGCTGATGTAGCGCACCAACGCCCGGTCGGCCCCAATCACAGCGCAGGCTTGAGGCTGGCTCACTGGTGCATTGTTTTTCCGTGGATGATCAGGGTCCCCTGATCGGTATCGAGGAGTATTTGTGGCTACTATAAAAAAGCAATTCAGAATTCTTAAGGATGGCTCTCAGTCTGCTTCGTATCGGGTTCCTTACAAAAATTCAGCAGGGAAATGGGTCTATAAGGATTTCAAGAAATCTTCAGACGCCCGTCGGTTTCAGGGCACCATCGTGGGCAGTGTCGAGGGCGGCACGCATGTTTCAGGAAAGGTGCCCACCCTGAGTGAAGCTGCCCAAATATGGTTGACCGCCTGCGCCACTGTCGGTCGCAATGGGCGCCAACCTGTCGGAGACGTCCACCCTCCGCTCCTACAACAGCCACGTAGCCAACCATCTGGTCCCAAGGCTGGGTCATAAGAAGCTGACCGCTATTACGCCGCCGGTGGTCCGGGCGCTGCTCGAAACGATGATCGCGGATGGCATGAGCCGGGCGATGACGAAGAAAGTTCTTACCAGTTTGAGCGCTATTTTCACGGAGTGCCGGGCACGCGGGATAGTGGCTACCAACCCCTGCGACGGCATTTCCCTCCAGGTCAACGCTGGTCGGCACAAGAAGGAAATTGAGGTTCCCTCGAAGGACGACGTCCGCGCCGTGCTCCGCTACGTCGATGACAGGGCCAAGAGATACCCGACTGTCTGGCGTCGCTGGCAAGCATTTATCTACTTCATGGTTCACACGGGGGTTCGCATCAGCGAAGCCCGCGGACTGCCAGGCCTTGACGCCGCGCAACGGAATCGGGAACGCGTAGAAGCTGCGCTCACCGCGCGTCTGAAGGAAGAGAAACCATGACCACCGCGACGGCCACGAGATCCGTAGAACGGCCCGACGAGCTCGCTCCGCCCCTCACCGTCGCGGACTCGGGCCTCAATGTCGACCTGATCGTTCAGCTCGTCGTGAAGGCCCTGCACTTCGCCGGCGAGTTGACCGGCACAGCCATCGCGGACAAGGTCGGTCTGCCATTCGGCGTCATCGAGCCCGCGATCGACCGCATGAAGACGCAGCGCGTTTGCGAGATCGTCGGCGGAACCGCGCTCGGAGCGCCGTCCTATCACTACCGCATCACCCAGCTCGGACGAGAGCACGCGGGTACTTATCTCGACCGCAACATGTACACCGGGTTCGCGCCGGTGCCCCTGGAGCAATACAAGCACTACATGAAGCGGTTTCGCGGCGGGCCGCTGAAAGCCTCGCGTGAGCAGGTCAAGAAGGCGTACTCGCATCTCGTGCTCAGTGACCGCGTGCTCGATCAGGTCGGTCCGGCCATCAACGCCGGGCATTCGCTCTTCGTGTACGGCCCTCCGGGCAACGGGAAAACGGTCATCGCGCAGGGCATTCGCAACCTGATGCCTGGCGATCAGTGGATTCCGTACTCGCTCGAGGTCGACGGCAGCATCATCCAGGTCTTCGACCCGGTCAATCACGAAGTGATTCCGCTGCCCGATCGCGGTCTGGGCCTCGACACCGGAGCCACGCACGACCGGCGCTGGATCCACTGCCGGCGTCCCGGAATCATGGTCGGTGGCGAGTTGACGCTTGACCATCTCGAGTTGACCTACAACCCCACGGCGGGGTTCTATCGCGCGCCGGTCCAGCTTCTCGCGAACGGCGGTGTGCTCGTCATCGACGACTTCGGGCGCCAGCAGTGCTCGCCGCAGGCGCTCCTGAACCGTTGGATCACGCCGCTCGAAAGCCGCATGGACTTTTTGACGCTCCAGTCAGGCCAGAAGGTCGAAGTGCCGTTCATGGTGCTGCCGGTGTTCGCCACGAACATCAAGCCGGGCGAGCTCGTCGACGAGGCGTTCCTTCGTCGTATTCAGTACAAGGTCTTCACCGAAAGCCCGACGATTGACGACTTCGCGCAGATCTTCGAGAACTACTGCAACAGCCAGAAGCTCGACTACGATCGCGGCCTCGTCGAGTTCCTGATCGACGGACCGTACGCGGCGAAGAAAGTCACGATGCGCGGCTGTCAGCCGCGCGACCTGATCAATCAGGCTCTGGCGCTCGCCGAGTACCGCGAGGAGCCGCGCCAGCTCACCGCCGAGCTGCTCGGGGCCGCCTGCGACTCGTACTTCGCGAACGAAGACGAGGGTGTCAGCCGTTTGAACTAACGCCATGCCCGTAGCACGTTGGAGAGGTCGGTCCGTTGCGAGCCTCGTCGGCGTGCTGGCCCTCGGCGCGCTGCCGAGCGGACAGGACGCGAAGGAGACTCCGCAGTCCTCGCTGACCCTGCAGATCACGTCGCCGCTCGGCCGCACCGGCATGGTCGGCCCGGTCCGCATCGTCGCCCGCGTGTCTTCCGATCCCAAGGCGAGCCTGAGTCCGGTCCAGTTCTTCGTGGACGAACAACTCGTGGGCGAAGACAAGGACGGCCCACCCTATGCCGTCGAATGGGTGGACTCGAACCCGTTCCTGCCTCGTTCGATCGTGGTGCAGGTCGCCGACTCGCTCGGTACGACGGCGAAGGACACAGTCGATCTGAAGCCGCAGGAGCTCGTGGACTCCACGGAGGTCTCGAGCGTCGTGCTGGAGCCGATGGTCTTCAACAAGCTTGGCCGGCCGGTGAATGGCCTGACGGCGCAGGACTTCTCGGTGCTCGAGAACGACGTCCCGCAGTCGATCGACATGGCCGTTCTGGACACCGTGCCCGCGACCTACACGCTCTTGATCGACAGCAGCGGCAGCATGGCGCGCCGCATCGACTTCGTCCGTGACGCCGCGGGGCGCCTGCCGTCACACCTTCGGCCCAACGATTCAGTCATCGTGGTCCCCTTCTCGCGCACGCTCGGCGCGGTGACCGGGCCGACGCAGGATCGCGAGACGATTGGGAGCGCTATCGGCGCGCTGAAGATGTCAGGCGGCACGGCGATCCTGGAATCACTGACGACCGTCACGAGTCAGCTCTCGGTGGGTGATGGCCGCAACATCGTCGTCCTCGTCACGGATGGGTACGACGAAGACAGCGACATTCCGTTCGACCAGGCGATCGACAGGATCAAGAGCGCCAAGTCCACCGTGTACGTGATCGGCATCGCCGGCGTCGCCGGTATCTCGCTCAAGGGTGAAGATCTTTTGCGCAAGCTGGCCGTCGAGACGGGCGGCCGGGCGTTCTTCCCGTCGCGCGACACGCAGCTGGCCGACGTCCACAAGCTGATCGCCGAGGACGTGCAGCAGCGCTACGTGCTCAGCTATGCGCCGACGAACAAGAAGCGGGACGGGACCTGGCGGGCGGTGAAGTTGATCACGAGCAACCCTGACTACACGGTCCGGGTCCGGCCGGGATATCGCGCGCCCGCGCCGGCGCCGATTCGGCCTCAGGTCGAGCTGACCATCCGCGATCTCGACAGGCGCATCATCGACGTCACGCCGGCCGACCTCCGGGTGCTTGAGGACGGTGTGCCCCAGAAGATCGAGGCCTTCCAGGAAGCGCTCAGCCCCGTGTCCATCGTGCTCGCCATGGATGAGAGCGGCAGCATGCGGCAAGAGGTCGACGCGGCCAGAGCGGCCGCGCAGTCGTTTGTGCTCGCGTTGCCCGACAAAGACAAGCTCGCGGTGATGATGTTCTCGGACGAGACTCGCTTCGTGCACGATCTCACGACCAACCGTGAGACCAGCATGAAGGCGGTCGGCAACTACAAAGCCACTGGCGGCACGGCGCTCTATGACGCGGTGTTTGAGGGCATCGGACGGCTCAAGCGAGCGGAGGGCCGCACCGCGCTCATCGTCCTGACGGACGGCAAGGACGAGAACAACCCGGGCACAGGGCCCGGCAGCGTTCACACGCTCGATCAGGTGATGGCCAGCCTCGAAGGCGTGGAAACCACCATCTACACGATCGGTTACGGACCGACGGTCGATCGCGACACGCTCCAGAAGCTCGCTGACGCAACCTCCGGTGAAGCCCTCTTTACCACCGACGTGTCCTCGCTCGAAGGGGAGTACAAACGTATTCTGCAGAACCTGCGGCGTCGGTACGTCGTGAGCTACACCTCGACGAACACGGCGCGCGATGGCTCCTGGCGGAAGGTCGAGATTCAGCCAGCCCGCCCGGGTCTCTCGGTAGATACCCGCGGCGGCTACTTCGCGCCGGAAGATCCTTGAGTCTTGAGTCTTGGGTCTTGAGGCTTGGGTCTGGGCTAGCGTCTCAGGGCTTGAGACGCAAGAGGACGCCGACCCAAAGCCTCAAGCCCCAAGTCTCAAGGCGACGACGGCAGTCTCACCAGCTTGAACCAGAACTCCTCGATGCTGTGGGCGACGTGGATCAGCGTCTCGAGGTCCCCAGGTTTCGTGATGAAACAGTTGGCGTGCAGGCGATAGCTGTGGAGAACGTCCTCCTGAGCCTGCGAGGACGTGAGCACGATGACCGGAATCTGGCGGAGCGCCGGATCGTTCTTGATGTCCTCGAGGACCTCGCGGCCGCTTCGCCGCGGAAGATTGAGGTCGAGAATCACCAGGTCCGGCGTCGGCGCGTCCTGGTAGACCGCCCTGGCGCCGGAGAAACGCAATCGCCTGTTCGCCGTCCCGCGCATGGTGCATGTTCGTCCGCACGGTGCCCTGCGAGAACGCTTCGCGCGTCAGGCGCGCGTCGCCCGGGTTGTCCTCGACGAGCAGGATCTCGATCGGCCTCATCCGAACTGGTCCCCGGCTCAACTCGCGTCCGCCCGATCCGGAATCGTGAAGCTGAAGGTCGTCCCGCGGCCGGTCTCCGAGGCGACGCTCATCTCGCCGCCGTGGCGCTCGACGATTTTCTTGCAGAGCGCCAGGCCGATGCCGGTGCCCGGATACTCGTCTCGCCCGTGAAGCCGCTGGAACATCTGAAAGATCCGCTCGAAGTATTTCGGGTCGATCCCGATCCCGTTGTCGAAGACGCGAAGAGACCAGTGGCCATCCTCGTGGTGGGCCGAGATACGGATGACCGGTCGATCGCCCGGTCGCCGGAACTTGATCGCGTTGCCAATCAGGTTCTGAAACACCTGGGTGAGCTGTGACGCGTCGCACGCAAGGGTCGGCAGCACGCCGACGTTGATTTCAGCCTTCGAGTCGGCGACGGCAGTGGACAGATTCATGAGCGCCATGTTCACCACCTGTTCAAGCGATGTCGGAGTGAACTCCTTGCCCCGCGTGCCGACGCGCGCGTACTCGAGCAGGCCGTGAATCAGGTCCTGCATGCGCTTGGCGCCGTCCACGGCGAAGTCGATGAACTCGTTGGCGTCTTGATCGAGCTTGTCCTTGTACCTCCGCGCGAGCAGTTGCGTGTAGTTCGAGACCATGCGCAGCGGCTCCTGCAGGTCGTGTGACGCGATATAGGCGAACTGCTCGAGCTCGTAGTTCGACCGCGCGAGTTCGGCCGCCTTTTCCTGGAGAGCCTGCTCGGTGCTCTTGCGGGTCGTGATGTCGCGGGCGATTCCGGTGACGGAGCGCGCGCCGTGGCTGGCGGACCAGCTCGACAACGAGAGCTCGATGGGAAAGGTCGAGCCGTCGCTTCGCGTGCCCGATCGTTTCGAACGTCGTCCCGACGATTTCTTCGGGCGAGGCGTCGAGCGACGGAATCACGCGCTCGGGAAGTGCGATCGAGACAGGTTCGCCGATGGCTTCGGCGGCGGGCCGATCGAACATCCGCTCGGCGCCGGGGTTCCAGTAGCTGATCAGGCCGTGGTCGTTGATCGAGATGATGCCCTCGATGGCCGTCTCGGCCACCGATCGGAACCGCAATTCGCTGTCGCGGAGTGACTCCTGGGCGCGGTTTCGCGCGGTGATGTCACGATTGACCTCGAGAAAGCCGTGCGGCCGGCCGCGGTCCGTGCGGGTCAGCGTCCACCGGCTCTCGACGGCCACGCGCGACCCATCCTTGGTCGTCTGGATGATCTCGCCTTCCCAGTAGCCGGTGTTCGTGACGTGCTTCTCGATCTCCTTGAGCGGCATCGGCAGCTCGGACCGGATCAGCCGATGCGAAATCTTGCCGACGGCTTCTTCCTTGGTCCAACCGTACATCTCCGCTGCGCCGGTGCTCCAGTAGAGGATCGTGCCGTAGAGGTCGCGCACGAGGATGCCGTCGCGCACGAGGTCCAGAAGCGTCGTCTGTTCCTTGACCCGATCCGACTGACGGCGGAGTGAATCGCTGGTCTTCGTCAGCTCCGCGGTCCGCTCGGCCATGCGCTGTTCGAGGTCCTCGTTCAACCTTCTGAGGTCGGTCTCGGACAGCTTCCGGTCGGTCACATCCACGGCCATCGTCACGAGCGTACGGCCCGGCGATCCCGGCTCGCCGATTGGGGTGGTCGAGAAGTCCCAGGTGCGGACCTCGCGTGAGAACGTCGAGATCGTCCACTCACCGCCCTGGACGGTCTCGACGGCCTTGCCGACGTGGGCCAGATACGACTCGAACGGTGACGCGCCCTTGGGTTGTGTGGCCGCGATCCAGGCCTGCAGCGTCGGAGATTCGGCAAGCGTGTATCCGCTGTAGAGCGACCACCCTCGGCTCATGTGAAGGATGCGTCCATCCGCGTCGTGAATGACCATCGGCACGGGCGCGTCCGTGACGGCCCGGCGCAGGCGTTCTTCACTCCGCGCACGCTCGGCCTCGGCGAGTTGCCGCTGGTCGTCGGACGCGCGCAGCACGCCCGCGCCCACCCAGACCGCGTAGCTCAGCGCATTCGCGGTGAGCGCAACGAAGAGGGCCATGGCGACGCTCGGGCTGTACCATCCCAAGCGCACGCCGAGCCACGACAGCCACGCCAGAAGCAATGGGAGCACGAAGACAATGGGCAGCAGCGATCGAATCGCGAGACCACCGGCGCCGACGTCGATCACGCCGTCCATCAATCCCTGCTCCGGTCGCGCGAAGAGGATGCCGAGCGAGAGCAGCAGAACGCAGGCGGCCGTGTGCACGGCCATGGCGCTGCGAGCGGCCGCGCCGCCGGTCGGGTCGAGGCCAAACACATAGCTGACGCCGTGCAACGTCGCCAGGAAGATGGCGCTGCCGCACAGCCCTTGCACCCAGGAGTACCGGCCGGGTTGCGGCGCAAGGTAGATCGCGGCGCTCAGCAGCACCAGACAGAATGCCGTGGTGAACGCCATTCGCCCCGGAGCGCACCGATCCGGACGTCAGATCCCGGGCCAGTAGCTGATCGATGCCGAGGCTGAATCCCGTCAGGTGCTCGAGCATCGTCAGCACGGCGATGAAGACCGTGGTGGCGAGAAGGATTTTCAGTGCCTTGGCGAGGCGCTCGGAGGTCGGGCGCTCGCGATAGAGCAGGAGTGCGATACCAAGGAGAAGCAGTGCGAGCGCTGCATTGGGTTTCATCGTCACGAAACCCGGGAACACGCTCTTCAGCGCCGGAACGTCGAGCCACCAACCGGCGAGCACCGCACACCGCCGTTGCCGTGACGACGACGGCCAGCGTGCCGGATGTGACGTAGAAGCGCAGCGCCAGGACCCCGCGCGGATCGGGATCGTTCCCCTCCTGTGACCCGGTGGCCACTGCCAACGCTGCGGCGAACGACTCTTTCACGGCCAATGCCCCCGCTGTCTTATCGGACACTCCCAACCTGCTCTTGATGTTCCGCCTCGCCGCAGCACACCATCACATGTCAGAGGCGGATTCGTCATGCACTGGCTCGACAACTGGCCCGAATGGGCTGCTCGACTCGCGTGGACCGCCGGCACCGTCGGCATCGCGTACGCCATCGGCTTGCTCGTCCGGGCCATCGTCGGCGCCCGGATGACCCGGTGGGCGGCGAAGACCCACTGGCGCTGGGACGATGGGCTCGTGGCGTTCACCGACCGCGTGCCGTTCTGGGCAATCCTGATCGGCGTCTACGTTTCGTTGCGTCATTGGTCCCTGGCCCCGGACGATTATGCACGCGCCGCGCAGGTGCTGGGCGCCCTGGCCGTGGCGTCGTTCACGTTCGCCCTCGCGGGCGTCGCCGGCGGCCTCCTGTCGTCCTACGCGCCCCGACACGGGCACGACGTGCCCGTGTCGGCTCTGGTGCAGAACGTCGTCCGTGGCGTCGTCATCACGCTCGGCGTTCTGGTGATTGCCCGCGGATTCGGTTTCGAGATCACGCCGTACCTCACGGCTCTCGGCGTCGGCGGTCTGGCTGTCGCCCTCGCGCTGCAGGATCCGCTGTCGAATTTTTTTGCCGGTGTGTTTCTCACGCTCTCGGGTCAGATTCGAATCGGCGACTACCTCAAACTCGAGGGTGGCGCCGAAGGATACGTGGCGGACTTCAACTGGCGGGCCACCAGCATTCGGCTGTTGTCTGACAACATCGTCATCGTTCCGAACGCGAAGCTGGCCCAGGCCATCGTGACGAATTATCACCAGCCGTCACGAGAAATGACGTTCGTCATCGACGTCAGCGTTCACTATCTGAGCGATCTGCAACGCGTGGAGCGTGTGACGGCTGAAGTCGCGAAGGACGTGATGGCCTCGGTACCTGGCGGCGCGACCGGATTCAATCCGGCGGTTCGTTTTCATACCCTTGGCCCCAACGGCATCACGTGCGGTGTGGCGCTGCGCGTGCAGGAGTTCACGGATCAGTTCCTGGTTCGTCATGAGTTCATCAAGCGCCTCCAGGCGCGCTACGGTCACGAAGGCATCGTCGTGCCGTTCCCGCCCGTCGACCCTCGCGCGTTCCCGTCACCACCAGCAAAGCCCAACTGAGAACGGTTGAACTCGTCCTGGACGTCGGCGCCGAACTCGGGAAACCCGAGGACGGGCCGTGTCGGCAACCGGCCGGTCTGGTTGCCGACGCCGAGGGAGGCGTGTGGGTGGCGCTTTGGCGCGGCGGTCTGTCAGCCGGGAGTGTCTTCCGCGCCCGCCCGTCCGGGCGTGGAGGGGCAGTCGGCACGGCAGTTTGACGGATAGAAACAGGTGATGGAGCCGTTTTCTTTGTAGACTGGCAAGGTGTCAGCCCGTCGCGGCGTCCTTCTCGTCCTTACGCTCATTCTTCTTGCGGTCGTCGTGTCGGCCGCGGCGGTGCTCGTTCTCGCGTCGCTCGGGGGCGCGCCGGCACCCATTCCGGCAGATGCCACGCTCTATCTGAAGATAGAGGCGCCGCTCGGAGAGGTCGAGCCGTCGGATGTCCTGAGCCAGTTTCTGCGGCGCGGGCCGACCCTTCGCGAGACGGTGGATCTGATTCGTAAGGCCAAGACCGACTCGCGCATCAAGACGCTGGTCGTGCGTCCCGTGTCCACGAGTGGACTCTGGGCTCAGGTCCAGGAAATCCGTCGCGCCATCGAGGATTTCAAGACCTCGAAGAAGCCGGTGACCGCATATCTCGAAAGCGGCGGGGCCGGTGAGTACTACCTGGCATCCGCCGCCGATCGCATCGTCCTGATGCCGGCCGGGCAGCTCGATCTCGTCGGGCTGGCGTCGTACGAGATCTTCTTCCGGGGCGCGCTCGACAAGATGGGCATCTTCCCGGATCTCGTCCACGTCGGCGACTACAAGACGGCGTCGAATACGTTCACCGAGAAGGGGTTCACTCCCGCGCACAAGGAGATGACCCAGTCGCTCAATCGCGACTGGTTCGACGAGCTCGTCCGCACGATCGCGTCCGCGCGGAAAATGACCGAGCCTGCGGTCCGCGCGGCGATCGACCAGGGGCCGTTTCTGGCCGAGGGTGCTGTTCGCGCCGGTCTTGTGGACGCGCTGGCGTACGAGGATCAGCTGGACGACAGCCCGCCCATCCAGGGCACGCGCGAACTCGACGCCGAGCGATATCGAGATGCGGCCGCCCAGGGGACGTCTGCCGGCCGCCGCGGTCGAATCGCGCTGCTGTACGCCGTCGGCGTGATCGCGAGCGGCGAGAGCAACTTCGACTCCCCGGCGTCGCTCGTCGTCGGATCCGAGACGTTCAACCGATGGCTGCGCCGCGTGCGGATCGATCCCGCGATCGATGCCGTGGTCGTGCGCGTGGACAGTCCCGGCGGATCTGCGGTGGCTTCGGAAGTGATCTGGCGCGAGTTGATGCTCACGCGCGACGTCAAGCCGCTGGTCGTCTCGATGGGGGACGTCGCGGCTTCCGGCGGCTACTACATCGCGGCGCCTGCCCATGCCATCGTGGCGCAGCCGGGCACGGTGACCGGCTCGATTGGTGTCGTGACCGGAAAATTCGTCGTTGACGGCACGCTCGGCAAGCTGGGGATCGGTTCAGCAGCCGTGAGCGATGGGCGCCAGGCGGAGATCTACTCGCCGTTTCGTCCGTTCTCCAGAGACGAACGCGCGAAAGTCGAAGAACAGCTGCAGTCAACGTATGAGCTCTTTCTCGATCGTGTCGCGAAGGGACGCAGCCAGGAGACGCGGAAAGTAGATGGCGTGGCGCAGGGACGAGTCTGGACTGGGCGCCAGGCGAGAGAGCTCGGCCTCGTGGACGAGTTGGGAGGCCTCACCGACGCGATTCGGATTGCCAAAGAGCGGGCGAAACTCGATCCGCAGCGCGATGTGGATCTGGTGGTCTACCCGCCGAAACGAACGATCCTCGACATTCTGTCAAACCCGCTGGGCTCGTCGGCGGCTCAGGGCGTTGGCGTGCTCTTCGGACGACCCGAGGCGCGCCTGATCGATTCGGCCGTGTCCACGCTGCGACGGTTCCGGCGTGGCGAGCCCCTGGCGATCATGCCCAACCTCTTGCTGCATTGATACCGTGACCACGGCGAGCCGCGCGGCGTGGTTGTCGACGTGCCTGTTCATCGCGGGCTGCGGTCCTGCCACGCGCCCCGCGGTTCCGGTACCTGCGCCAACCGCCGCGGCAACCGCGGCGGCGTCAGAACAGTCGCCCAACGCGCCGCCGGAAATTCCATGGTCGGCCAATCGTCCGCTGACGTGGGAGGACTTTCGCGGGCCGGCACCGCTCGAGGGTGTCGAGGGCGCGCGAACCGTCTATCTGCTGTCCTATGAGTCGCGCTGCCGAGGTACTGAATTCACGTTCGGCGTCACCGCCGTGGTCTTGCCGTCGCGATCCTGGGTGAAACCGCGCGTGCTGACGAGCGTCACCGAGAGTGCCCGCATCCTCGGGCACGAACAGACGCATTTCAACCTGACGGAGAGCTACGCGCGCCGCATGCGGAAGTTCTTCAAGGAGCTCTACAACCCGTGCGGACTGGTCGAAGAACGTCTCAAGGAGTCAGTTGAGCGGTTCGTTCAGGATGAAGCCGAAGCGCAGCGGCGGTACGACGACGAAACAGGCTTTGGCCTCAAGCCGCAGACGCAGGACCGTTGGGATCGCGACGTCGCTGAAATGCTTGCGACGCTGGCCCCCTTCGCGCAGTCAAGTAGACGACGTGTTTCGCTGATACGTCGGAAGAAACTCACCGGCGCTTTCCGTCCTCTTCGATCTTATCCGCCGGTAATCGATTGAATCGTGGCGGCGTTGTACTCGATCTGCATCTTGGTGCGCGCCTTGGCCATGTAGGCCTCGAAAAACGAGCCAGTGCGCATGAGAGGTCAGTTCCTCGCGAAGCCGCTCGCCCTCGCCGGCCAGCCCCTCCTTCGAGATGTCCTGCCGTTCCTTCACCTGGGCGACCGCGACGGCGCCGTCGGTGGCGACGGGCGCCGTCACGCCGCCTGGCTTTTGTGCGAACGCGAGGTCGTCCATGCGCTGGTTGACGCCCACCGTCGGGAGTGCGGAGCCGCGCGCGATGAAGTCGGTCGAGGCGACGGTCGCGCCAGCCGCGCGGGCCGCCGCCGCGAAGTTGCCGGTGGCCTTTGAGAGCCCGGCGGCGCGCTGTTGGGCGACCTCGAGCGCCTTCGTCCGCACAACGTCTTCACGAACTTTGGCCGCCACTTCCGTGAGCGGTGGGACGGACGACGGTTTGATTTCGGTGACCGTCAGGAATGCATAGCCTTGATTGGTCGCAATCGAGCCGCTCACCTTGCCTTGCTCCAGGGTGAACGCTTCCGTGGCGACGGCCGGGGCGAAGCCCAGTCCCATCAGAGGCTCCTCACGGGCGAACAGCCCGGAGTCGCCAACCGTCAGCCCGCGCTCCTTCGCCACACGATCCAGGTCCGCCGGCGTGGTGATGCTCTTGCCGATCTCCTCGGCAATACGGCCGGCTTCGGCGCGCGCTTTCTCGAATCGAATGCCGTCCTCGATCTGCGGGCGAACTTCCTGAAGGGGCCTCGTCGCCCCAGGGCGCCTCGCCGTGAGACGAATGATGTGGAACCCGAAAGGGGACCGGACGATGTCGCTGGTCTGGCCGGGCTCGAGCGCCCACGCGGCGTCTTCGAACTCCTTCGCCATGGCGCCGCGTCCGAAGAAGTCGAGGTCGCCGCCCTTCACCTTGCTGAGATCGTCCTCGGAATACTGCTTCGCGAGCGCCGCGAAGTCGCCGCCGCCCTTGACCTTGGCCAGCACACTTTCGGCGGTCTTCCGCACCGCCGCTTCATCCTTGCCTTCGGTCTTCAACAGGATATGGCTCGCACGCACCTGCTCGGGAGTCGTGTAGGTCTGAATGCTGTCCTTGTAGCGAGCCTCGATCTCTTCGGGGGAGGCGGTCATCCGCGACCGAAGCGACTCGGCATCAACGGCAAGATAGCGAACACGACGCTTCTCGGGCACGCGGTACGATTCCTGGTTCGCGGTGTAACGCTGGGACACTTCCGCCTCGGTCGGCTGGATGCCTGACCGCAGCTTGTCGGCGCTGAAGACCGCCACGTCCAGTTTGATTTTTTCGTTTCGGCGCCGGTACTCCGCCTCGACGTCCGCGTCGGACACCCGGATCCAGCCGGTGACGGCCGCGTGAAGCTTCTCGGCGACGATGGATTTCCTCAAATCCTCTTCGAAGTCGGCCGGCCGGACGGGCGGACGCGCCGTGGCCAGGATCTGACGGTACGTCTGCTCGCCGACGAACTGACCGTTGTTCTGGAACATCGGCATGCGCACGAGCCGCTCGCGCAGTTCGCCGTCGCTCACCGTGATGCCGAGGCGTTCGGCTTCGATGACGGCCGCCTCGTGTGACACGAGCTGCTGAATGAGCCGCTGGCCCACGCCGAGCTGCCGAATGACGTCCTCGGAGATGCCACCGGTACTGGGCCCGAATCTGCGAGACCTGCTGGAGGTACTGCTGCTGGTAGACGCCCGCCGTGATGCGTCGTCCGTTGACCGTCGCAATCACGTCGGTCGCCGAGGCGACGTTGTTCGTGTTCAGGAACTGGGGCACATACAGAAGGATGAAGGTCGCCACGACAATGGCGAGGCTCCATTTCAGATAGCCCCTGTGGCGCCGCATCCGGTCGAGCATCGTCATGGTCGAAAGGCTCTCCTGCCTGTGAAACGACAATTATGCCATTGGACAGGTTCCCCGTTCCCGGTTCCCGGTTCCCCGTTCGACAAAGGAACCCCTGGGGATGACTATCAGGCACCGAGTGAACGAGAACGGCGAACCTGGAACGGAACCGGAACCTGGAACGGGAACCCGGAACGGGGAACGGGGAACGGGGAACGACGTCGATCACAGTTCCGAATTTCAAAACCGTCCGGTTCACGCTGCCATTAACGTTCCTAACTGACACAAAATGGCGTGCTATAGTTCCTCGACTCGGCGAGTCCCGAACGCATGGCCTACGACTCGCCGCCAGCATCGACACCATGCCGGAACGACCTCCGCGGAGGGTGTCCCCGCAAGAGATGACTGCGTCTGACCACGCACTCACGCTTGCCGTTTTTCATCGCGGCGATCAAACCATCCCGCAGCTCGCGCCGCTGCAGACGCTCGGCGTCCGCCTGGAGTTCATTCCGGCGGGATCGGAGTGGACGCTGCGACCTGGCGTGGCCGGCGTGCTCTGGGAACTGGCGCTCGAGGACGGCGCGCAGCGTCTCGTGTCCGCCCTGATTGCCGGCGTTCCTGCCGCGTCGTTCGGCCTCATATCGCAGCCGGCCATTCCGGAACTTTCGCGCGCCCTTGGTTTCCGCGCGCACCTCCTGCCGCCGTTTTCCCTGGGCGCGCTCGAACGCGCGCTTGGGCTCGGCGACAACCTCGACCTCGCCGATCGTCTCGATGCCGTCTCGGGACTCGTCCAGCGCAGTGCCGCGCAGCCGGACGCCGTGGCGTCCGTCATGCGCGCGGTCGGCACCGTCATCGAGCCACAGAGCGTGGCCCGTGTGCTCGCGGCGCGTGCCGCCGAATGGATCCCGCTCGACGAGTGGCACGTGTTTGCGGTCGAGCCGGACGGCGCGCCGCATCTGCTCGGGGACCCCGTCGTCCGAATCCTCGTCGTCATCCGTGTCGGCCGCGCAGGCGGTGGCCGACGTGATCGTTCGCACGGGACAGTCCGCCGTGCGCGTCACGAACTACCTCGACGAGCGAATCGATCCGGAAGGGGGCGCGTCGAAGCAGCACGAAGCGTCCGCGCTCGGCTGGCCGCTCGTCGTCAACGGCGCGATTGTCGGCGTTCTCGTCGGCATCGACCGCCGCCGGGCGCGTCGCCTGCCGATCGTCACGCCCGGCCTGAACGACGCGATTGTTCGGCTGCTCGAGCCCGCGGCCTATGCGCTGACCAACGCCCTGCGCGTCGCCCGCGCCGAGGCGCTGTCGGTCACCGACGACCTGACCCAGCTCTACAATTCGCGCTACCTGAACGACGCGCTCCGCAAGGAGACGAAGCGCGCGATGCGCAGCGGATGGCCGCTCTCGCTGCTCTTCATCGACCTGGATGGCTTCAAGAAAATCAACGATGCCCACGGCCATCTGCTCGGCAGCCGCGCCCTGATCGAGGCCGCTGAGGTCATCAAGGCCAGCGCGCGCGAGACGGACATCGTTGCACGGTTTGGCGGAGACGAGTTCGCCATTCTCCTGCCCGAGACGGGCATCGACGGCGCGCATTCGGTCGCCCGTCGCCTCCGGGACCGCATCCAGCGGTTCAACTTCCTGGCCGAGCGGGGGCCGGGGAATCGGCTCACCGCGTCGATCGGGGTTGCGACGTTGCCCGATGTGACCGATACTGCCGAAGGCCTGCTGCAGGCCGCCGACGCCGCCATGTATCGCGTCAAGTCCACCGGCAAGAACGGGATCCACGTAGCCGGGAGCGACCAGGAGGTGGTGCGGATTCCCGCGGGGGAACAGGAGATTCGTTGACGCTTCGTTCGGTCTTTTCGCTGTTTTCGAGCGATCTCGCCATCGACCTCGGAACTGCCAACACTTGCGTGTACGCCCGTGGCAAGGGCATCGTCGTCAACGAGCCGTCCATTGTCGCGATCAACAAGGTGACCGGCCGCATCGAGGCCGTCGGCAAGGAAGCCAAGGAGATGCTCGGGCGGACGCCCGGCAACATCGTGGCCATCAAGCCGATGAAGGACGGCGTCATCGCCGACTTCGAGGTCACCGAGAAGATGCTCGCGCACTTCATCAAGAAGGCGCACAACCGCACGATGTGGGTCCGCCCGCGGATCGTCATCGGCGTGCCGTCCGAGATCACCCAGGTCGAGAAGCGCGCCGTCAAGGACAGCGCCTATCGCGCAAAGGCCAGCGAGGTCTATCTCGTCGAGGAGGCCATGGCGGCGGCGATCGGCGCCGGCATGCCGATCGAAGAGGCGTCGGGCAACATGGTCGTCGACATCGGCGGCGGCACCACCGACATCGCGGTCATCTCGCTCGCCGGCATCGTCTACAGCAAGGCGATTCGCGTCGCCGGCAACGAGATGGACGACGCGATCATCCAGTACATCAAGAAGACGTACAACCTGCTGATCGGCGAGCGGACGGCCGAGCAGATCAAGATGGAGCTCGGCTCGGCGTTCCCGCTCGACGAGCGGTTGACCATGGAAATCAAGGGCCGCCACCTGATCGAGGGCGTGCCCAAGACCATCACGATCTCGGACGAGGAGATTCGCGAGTCGCTCGCCGAGACCGTCAACGTCATCGTGGATGCGGTCCGGGTCGCCCTCGAGCGGACGCCGCCTGAGCTCTCGGCCGACATCGTCGATCGCGGCATCGTGCTGACCGGCGGCGGGGCGCTGCTCAAGAATCTCGACAAGCGGTTGCGCGAAGAGACGGGACTGCCCGTCGCCATGGCCGAGGACCCGCTGTCCACCGTCGTGCTTGGCGCCGGCAAGATGCTCTCGAACTTCGAACTCCTCAGGAAAATCTCGCTAGACTAGGTATTGTATCGGGGGGCTTCGCCCCGCCGAACCCCCCATCGCCGTCGCTCGCGGGGGCCCTCACGCCCCGCTCCGCTCCGGCGGGCGCGCCTTGGCGCGCTAGCATTGAGCGCCGTACCGCGTCATCTCCGCCGAGCGAGCGTGAGCGAGCCCGCGCGAACGGAGCGGGGCGTTGGGGTCCCCGCGAGAGAGCGCGTTGGGGGGTGCGCGGGGGCGAAGCCCCCCGCCGATAAGAAAATACGCATGCGCCGCACCCTTTCGCTCCTGACGGTCATCTGCCTCGGTCACGTCTTGCTCATTTCTGCACAGGTCCAGTCGAGAACTGGCGTGCCAGTGCTCGAATCGGCGGCATTTGGCGCCTTCAGCGAGGCACAACGGGGTCTGACGTCCGTGACGGACTTCGGCCGGGGTATCTGGGGCAACTACTTCGCCCTTCGAGGAGCCGCTCAGGAGAACGAAGCCCTCAAGCAGCGCATCCTCGAACTCGAGGGTGAGGTGCAGGAGCAGCAGGCGCTGGCAGGACGCGCGCGCGTCCTCGAGGACGCGCTGGGCCTGCGTCAGAGCCAGCCCGCGCCCACGCTTGCCGCCCGGGTGATTGCGGGCAGTCCGATGCCCACTGTGCTCACGGTGACCGTCGACCGGGGCAGTGATGACGGCGTCGAGCCCGACATGGCGGTCATCGGCGCGAAGGGTGTCGTCGGCCGGGTCATTGCGCCGATCGCTCGACATGCCGCCACGGTCCAGTTGCTGGCGGACCAGTACGCCGGCATCGCGGTGACGTTCGAGCGGGCGGCTGCCGGGGGCGTGGCGGTGGGCACCGGCAACACCTCCCTGCGCGCGAAATACGTCCCCGTGCTGGCCGTCGTCCAGTCCGGCGAGAAGGTCATGACTTCGGGCCAGGACGGGGTCTTTCCGCCGGGCTTCGTCGTCGGGATCGTCGACGCGGTGACCGGCCAGGGCGCCGACCGCGAGATCTCGATTCGCCCGGCCGTCGACTTTTCTCACGTGGACGTGGTGCTGATTCTTCTGAGCAAGCCAACGAAGGCCGGCGGGGCGACCGAGTGAAGGCCACGGCCGTTTTCCTGGCTGTCGTGGTCGCGGTTCTCCTGCAGGTGGCGCTTGCCCGGTACGCGATTGGCGGCCGATGGGTGTTCGACCTCGTGCTGGTCGGCGTGGCCTTCGCAGCACTGCAGGGGGGCGCCACCGCCGGGATGCTCGCCGGAACGGTGGGTGGGCTCCTTCAGGACGTCCTGTCCGGCGGTATCGTAGGAGTTGGCGGGTTGGCCAAGACGGTGGTGGGCTGCCTCACCGGCGTGGTGGGGACGCAGTTCGTCGTCGCGCGTCCTTCCGCCCGGGCTGTCATCGTGGCCGTCGCCACCGTCGCGCACCGTCTGGTGATGGTCGGACTCCAGGCGCTGATCGACCTCCAGTGGACTGGTGTGTCGTGGGGCAGTCTTCTGGTCGAAACAGGTGTCAATGCCGCGGCGGCGCTCGTGGTGTTCCAAGCGGCGCAGGCCCTGCCGGGCGCCATGGCGCGCCAGCGATTCAGCCGTCGATCGAGCCTGAGCCGGAGAAACTGGTAGGAATCGGATGTTGAACCTGAGCGCCTTCGAGGAGCGGCGGACGAGCGAGGGACGACTCGTGGGAGTGCGCGCCTTCTTCGCGGTCATGTTCGCGGGATTGGCGGTCGTGTTTTGGATTCTGCAGGTGCTGCAGAACGCGAAATACGAGGGGCTGGCGGACAGCAACTATCTGCGGACCATCCCGTTGCGCGCGCCCCGCGGCGTCCTCTTCGACCGGAACGGCAAAGTCCTCGTCGAGAACCGGCACTCGTTCACTATTGCCGTGCTCCGAGAGGCCACGAAGGACCTGAACCAGACGATCCAGAAGATCGCCGACGCGACCGGCGTTCCCGAGCCGACCATCCGGGAGGCGATCGAGCGACGCCGCCGCGAGCCGTTGTTCAGGCCTCTGCCCGTCATCGAACACGCCTCGTTCGAGCAGGTCGCGGCGGTCGAGGTCCGGCGGCGAGAGTTGCCAGAAGTGCTCGTGCAGCAGGTGCCCACTCGCAACTACCCGCCGGATCGCATGGCTGCGCATCTGTTCGGGTATGTCGGTGAGATCCAGGAAGCGCAACTGGCGCAAACCGAGTTCTCGGAGCTCAGTCAGGGAGCCGTCATCGGTCAGGCCGGCGTCGAACGCACCTACAACCGGGATCTTCAGGGCGTGGACGGCGACCGCTATGTGGTCGTGAACAGTCGTGGTCGGGAGATCGACGAGCTCAACGAGGTCGCACCGGTCGACGGGCGCCGCTTGCAGCTCACGATTGACTACGACGTGCAGAAGGCGCTCGAGGACAGCTTCCGCGTCGGCAATCACAACGGCGCGGCGGCGTTTCTCGATCCGAACACCGGTGAGATTCTGGCGATGACGAGCTTGCCGGCGTTCGATCCCAACGCCTTCGCGGTCGGCATCAACGGGTCCGCGTGGTCTCAACTCCTTACCGATCCGCTGCGCCCGCTGACGAACCGTTTGATTCAGGGCACGTACTCGCCGGGATCGGCGTTCAAGGTCGTCATGGCGGTTGCCGGCTTGATGGACGGCGCGATCACGCCGGAAACGACGTTCTATTGTCCGGGCCAGGCGACGTTCTACGGCCGCGTGTTCAAGTGCCTGGGCCACCACGGCAGCCTCGACCTCCGCCACGCGATCGAGCGCTCGTGCAACATCTACTTCTACAACGTCGGCCAGCGCCTCGGCATCGACGCGATCAACAAGTACGCGACCATGCTCGGGCTGACGGGCAAGACCGGCATCGACCTGCCGAACGAAGAGGCGAGCCTCGTGCCGTCGACCGAGTGGGCGCGTCTCAATCGAAAGAGCGCGCCGAAGTGGTACCCCGGCGAGACCATTTCCGTCGCTATCGGCCAGGGCGCGGTCAGCGTCACGCCGATGTCGCTGGCCACGATGATCGCGACCGTTGCCAACGGCGGTTCGCTGGTCACGCCTCACCTGGTGCGCGCCGTCGACGAGGGTGGGGGCTGGGTGCCGAGACCCGTCGCGGCGCCAAAGTACGCGATCCACATTCCGCCCAACTCGATGCAGGCGATTCGCGACGGGTTGTGGGCAGTGGTCAACGGCGAGTCCGGTACGGCGCGGCGATCGAAGATTGCCGGCCGCGACGTCTCCGGCAAGACCGGTACTTCACAGCTCGTGTCGCTCGAGCGCAAAGCCCAGGCGGCGCGCGCCGGCATGGACGTGCGCGATCACGGTTTCTTCGTGTTCTTCGCACCGCGAGACAATCCGCAGATCGCCGGCGTCGTCTTTGCGGAGCACGGCGCGCACGGATCGGATGCCGCCTATATCGCCAAGCACGCGATCGAAACGTATTTCGCGAAGAAGGACGGTCTGCCGTTGCCGGTGCTGGTACCACCGGGGACGCCCGCGGTTCCGGCGCCTGCCGTGCCGTCGCGCGTGATTGCCCAGGTCCCGGGCGTACGGACGCAGGCGTCGAGCCAATGATCGACCGCCGCCTCGTTCCGCACCTCGACTGGTCGCTCATCGCGGCGCTCCTCGCCCTGACCTTGATCGGGCTCGTGACGATCTACAGCGTCACCTGGGATCGCGTCGCCGGGGGGCCCGGCAACGAATTCTGGATGCAGCTGTACGCGCTGCCGGTCGCGATTGGCGCGCTGTTCCTCTGCCTGCTCATCGACTACCGGGTGCTTGCGCAGCGCTCGTTCTTCATCTACGCGGCGCTCGTCGCGGCGCTGCTTTACGTCGCTTATTTTGGTGCGGTGCGAGGCGGCTCCCGTCGCTGGATCGATCTGGGACCTGGCAACTTGCAGCCGTCCGAGTTCGCCCGCATCGCGCTGGCGCTCTCGCTCGCCATGTTCTTCGGCGACAGCCGCAGGTCTGCGCGATCCATGGCCGAGCTGCTGTTCAGCGGTGTAATCGTGGTGGTGCCGTTCTACCTCATCATGCGGCAGCCGGATCTCGGGACGGCGGCCACGCTGCTGCCGGTCTATCTTGGCGTCGTCTACCTCGCCGGTCTTCGCCTCCGATGGATTGCCATTGCCGCGGTCGTGCTCGCCCTGCTCTCGCCGGTGATCTGGTCGTACGGTCTGCAGGACTACCAGAAAGAACGGATTGAGATGTTCATCGATCCCTCGAAGGATCCGAGGGGCGCGGGGTACCAACAGATTCAAGCCAAGATCACGGTGGGCTCAGGTGGCCTCTACGGCAAAGGGCCTCTGAACAGCACCCAGGGCGGCTACGGGTTCCTGCCCGTGGCGCACAACGATTTCGTATTTTCAGTCTTTGCCGAGGAGTACGGCTTTCTGGGCGTGATTGTCGCCCTTGGTCTCTACCTGTTCGTGATTGTCCGAAGTCTCGACGCGGCCACGATGGCTCGCGACCGCGTCGGGGGCATGCTCGTCGTGGCAATCGTCTCGGGTTTCGGGTTCCAAGTGTTGTACAACATCACTATGTCGGCGGGTCTGGCCCCGGTAAAAGGGCTGACCTTGCCGCTCATGAGTTATGGCGGGTCGTCGCTCGTCGCGACGCTTGCCGGTTTTGGCCTGATCCTGAACGTCAGGATGAGGCGGTTCACGAACTGACGTTTGTCGGCTTGGGTCTCGGGGCCTGGGGCTTGGGGCACGCCATGTGGCGCCGACCCACGCCACAAGACTCAAGCCTCAAGCCAAGTTTCTGGGTCCTACCGAATGCTTCTCTCCACTGAGCGCCTTTCCGTCGCCGTGCTGGTCCTTCTGTGCAGCCTGTTGGTCTGCGCGCGGACCCTGCGGCTGGTGTGGCTCTCACGGAGCATCCGGCCGGTCGGGACCCGCTGGAGCTGCCCGCATGAACAAGGAGATGATTATCTCCTCGACCCGCCACGAGACGCGTGTGGCGATTCTCGAGGACGACCAGGTCGTCGAGCTCTTCATCGAGCGCGAGCAATCGCGCGGCGTGGTTGGGAATATCTACAAGGGCCGGGTGTCGAAAGTCCTCCCCGGCATGCAATCCGCGTTTGTTGATCTCGGCCTGGAACGCGACGCGTTCCTGTACGTCACCGACGTCATCAGTCCCACGGCCGAGTCGCTTGAAGACGACGACGAACCAGGGGTCGCCGAACCGCCCGAGAGCGTCGGCGTCGGAATGCACGAGCCGCCCGAACCTGCGGCTCAGGACGTTGTCGCCGCCGGCGCGGATGACCGCGCTGACGATCGGCCGGCCGACGATTCTCCCGACGCGGAACTGAACCACACGAACGAGCCTGAGGCCGCGGCGCCCTCCGGTTTGGCAGCCGACGAACCGCCCGCGCAGAATGCGGCCGCGCGTCAGAACGCCGCGTCGCGTCCGGATCGTCGAGGCCGGGATCGCACGCAACCGGACGCCCGCATCGAGGACCTCCTCAAGGAAGGCCAGGAGGTTGTCGTCCAGGTCGTCAAGGAGCCGCTCGGCACGAAGGGCGCCCGCATCACGTCGCACCTCAGCTTGCCGGGACGGTTCCTGGTTTACATGCCGACGGTTGAGCACATCGGCGTGTCACGCAAGATCGAATCGCGCGAGGAACGTCGGCGCCTGCGCGGAATCGTGCAGCGGTTCCGTGAGCAGTCCGGATTGCCAGGCGGGTGCATCATCCGCACGGCCGCCGCGAACCGGCCAGAGGAAGACATCCTGACGGACCTGACGTACTTCCAGCAGGTCTGGCAGGAGATTCAGCGGAGGAAGGAATCGGAACGCACGCCGGCGGTGCTGTTCCGCGAAGAGAGTCTCGTCACCAAGCTGCTGCGCGATCTGCTCAACGAGCAGTTCCAGGCCATTCGCCTCGACCACGCCGAGGAGTATCAGCGCGCGGTCGGATTCGTGCAGCGCATCATGCCCAGCATGGTCTCGCGCGTGAAGCACTACGCGAAGGATTATCCGATCTTCGACGAATACGGCGTGCAGAGCGAGATCGACAAGGCGCTCAGAAGCAAAGTCTGGCTCAAGTCGGGCGGATACATCGTCGTCAATCAGACCGAAGCGCTCGTGGCGATCGACGTCAACACCGGGCGGTACGTCGGCAAGAAGTCGTCCGGCCGACTCGAAGACACGATCGTGAAAACGAATCTCGAAGCCGCGCGGGAAATCGTTCGGCAAGTGCGTCTGCGAGACCTTGGCGGCATCATCGTCCTCGACTTCATCGACATGGAGGAGAAGAAGAACCGGCAGAAGGTCGCTCAGGCCCTCGAGCAGGAACTGCGTCGGGACCGGGCCCCGTCGAAGTCGGTGCAGGTGTCCGACTTCGGGCTGATCATCATCACCCGCAAGCGCGTGAAGAGCAGTCTCGAGCGCATGCTGACGGAGCCATGCCCGTACTGCTCAGGGACCGGCGCCATCAAGGCGAGCGCCACCATCTGCTACGACATCCTGACCGAGGTGAAGAAGGTCCGGAGCGAGCTCGACGGCTACAGCCTGGTGCTTCGGGTCAATCCTGAAATCGCCCGGGCGCTGAAGGACGAAAGCCGCAGCGTGTTCCGGGAGCTCGAAACCGTTGTTGGGCGTCCGGTGACCGTACGTCCCGACGAGCAGCTTCATCACGAGCAGTTCGATCTGATGGCGATATGACCCTCGTCCGGCCCGCGGATTGCATCTGTGCTACTTTCAAGTCCATGGAGGTGTTTCGATGACCCCGAAGTCACGCATGGCCCGGCTGGTCGGGCTGATCGCGGTTGGATTGCTGGTTTCCCCGTTTGTCGTCGCGGCGCAGACCGGCGAATCACTCGGAACCGTCCGCTTGGCACAGAACGTCATGGCCAACGGCCAGGCTCTGGCGGCCGGAACCTACACCGCGCGTCTTTCGACTGAAAACGTCTCGCCCGTGGTCGGCCAACCGACGGGCAGCACGCGGTGGGTCGAGTTCGTCCAAGGCGGCCAGGTCAAGGGCCGCGAGTTGGCCACCGTCGTGGCGCCTGCTGACGTCAAAGAGGTCGCCAAGGGCACACCGCCACCCCAGGGCACAGCGCGTATTCAGGCCTTGCGTGGCGGCGAATATCTCCGGGTCTGGCTGAATCGTGGCGGGACTCAGTACCTCATTCACCTGAGCGTGAAGTAGCAACTATTTCCGGCCGACGACCACATCTCCACTGAAGGTCCCAGCGATCACCACGGCACTCGCGTCACCGACGGTGGCGCGAAGCTCGCCGCGGTTCATGCTGATCGATTGCAGGGACAGGCCCTCCGGCCGAATCCGGCCGCTGAAGCTGCGCGCCTGCAGCTCGAATCCGACGTTGCCGGTCACCGCCAGCCGGACCGTGCCCGAATGGCTCTGGAGCTCATACCGGCCATTCCGAGCCAGCGGCCCACCGAACTCCACCGGTCCGGAGAGGCTCTTCATCAATGCACCGTCGCAGGTCACGCCGTCCGCGCGGATACGTCCACTGACGTTCTCGGCCGTCACGCGGCGTGCCCGGACATTCGTGAGCGTGATGTTCCCGCTGACGGTCCCGGCGCTGACTGCGCCATCCGTCTGGACGTCGGTCAGGACGATCTCTCCCGAGACCGACCGGGCCTGTGAGACCCGTCCGGCATCGTTGATGCGAATCGCGCCGCTGATCGTGTCCACGGTCAGGTCGCCGGTGATCCCGCGAACCGTGATGCTGCCGGAAACGCTGCGCGTATTCAGGCGAGTGCCGGCCGGCGCGGTCACGTTGAACGTCGTCGTCACCTGATACGGCGTTCGGCGTCGTGGGTAGGTCGTGTCCACGACGACGCGGTCGCCGCGATGGTCGATGGTGACCTGCACTTCCTGCAGACCGAGCGCGGCGTCGGCATCGTTGTTGGCGCGAGACTGCTTGACCGTCTCGATCACGACGTCCCGTCCGTTGCCCACGCTGACCGTGATGTCGCCAGAGACATTTCTCAGTTCGAGCAGGCCATTCGCGCCAAGGGCGATCGTGCGCGTCGACCGGTCACTGCGCTCGTTGCGGTCGCGGTTCTGAACCGCCGGCTCCGGCGTCGCGGCGAATGCCTGTCGCACCATCGCGGCGTCTGGCAGGGCCGTGCCGAGCGTCACAACGAGCGCCAGCACGGCGGTTCTCAACCTCATGATTTTTTCCCCAGTGTCTCCGCGGCTCGTTGCGCGCCTTCCGGATCGCCCGACCGCATTTCGTTGATCAGTGAGACCGTCGTCTGCAGGACGGTGATCTTCCGCCGCAAGGCATCGAACAGGCTGTCGCGGGCCGGCTCGCTCTGCGGATTGCTCGCGAGCGCCGCGCGGCTCTCGGCAATGGCCAGATCGATCGCGCCCAGACTCTCGCGAACGTCGGTGGCGACCGTGTCGTCCATTGGCGAGCCGCTGGTCCTGGCCATCGCCTCCAGCTCCGTCAGCGCGCGTTCGTAGTGCGCCGCGGCCAGGTTCAGCTCGTCGGCAATGGCTTCGACGGAGCCCGCGGGCGCCGCGTTGTCAGCCTGTGCGGGAGCGGTGCCTGAGGGCGTGGGCTGGGCCTGCTGGATCCGCTGCCCCACGTAGAGCCCGGCGGTCACGAGCACGAGCGCGGCCGCGAGGCCGGCCCATTGCCAGATCGGCGCGCGGCCGGGAGTGCGCGCCGTGCGGTTCGATGCGGCCGACTGACGGAGGTTCCCGGCGATCTGGAGCCACACGTGATCGGGCGGCGCGATCGGTCCGATTTCACGCGTCGCGCGGCGGAGCCGATCGAGATCGGCGAGGACACCTCGGCAGGCCGCGCAACTGCCCAGGTGCTCGCGCACGCGCACCTCGACCTCCGCGCGCAGGCGTGAGTCGACGAGCAGGCTGAGCTCGGGTTGAATCTCGCGACACGTTGGGGCCGTCATGCAGGCTCCGCAGCACTCACGCGCCGATCGGCCAGCATCTCGCGAAGCCGCATGCGCGCGCGGTGAAGTTGAGATTTCGACGTGCCATCGGACACGCCGAGCAGATCGCCGATCTGCCGATGATCGAATCCTTCGACGTCGTGCAGCACGAACACCGTGCGCGCCCCGGTCGGAAGCGCGGCGATCGCGCGCTCGAGATCGAGACGGTCCACGGTTCCCAGCACAGGTCCTGCGCTCGCCACGTGACCCTCGATGTCGCCGTCGATCCCGTCGGTCAGGTGCGACCAGCGGCTGCCGCGGCTGCGCAGGTGGTCGAGGCACAGGTTCGTCGCCAGGCGAAAGAGCCAGGTCCCGAGCGCGGACTCACCCCGGTAGAGCCCGAGCTTGCGATGCGCGGACAGAAACGTTTCCTGCAACAGGTCCTCGGCTTCGATACGTCCCACCAGCCGGCAGATCAGGCCGAAGAGTCGCGGCGCATGATGTTCGGTAGATTTCCTCGAACGCACCGGGCGCGTTGGCCCGGCACCGTTCGACGAGCGCCATGTCCGCGTGAGCCTGCACCGGTCCGTTCATTTGCCAGGGAAAGCGCTTGACGTGACGTGGTATTTCTCGGGCTTCACTCGAGTGGCGCGCCAGCCTACCACGTCACGTCAAGCGCTTTCCTAGGAGTTAGACGGCGCTTTTTACGGGGGCGTTGCAGTGGGTGTCCCCAGCGGTGCGTAGCGAAGTCCCGGACCCGGCCGCGCCGGACGGTCAGGCCCTCGGCGGCCAGCAGGGCGGCCTTGAGCTCGACATTTCCCCCATATCCACCGAGCGCCCCGCCTGCCGCAATCACGCGGTGGTACGGCAATCCCCGGCGGGTCGACGTGCTCATGATCTGTCCCACGGCGCGTGCCGCACGCGGGCGTCCGGCCATCCGCGCGACGTCCCCATACGTGACGACCCGGCCGGCAGGAATCCGGCTGACCACAGTCAGCACGCGGCGGACGAACGGCGTCTGGCTCACCGGCAGGCGTTCCATCGCTTCGGTGAGCACGCGCCCTTGCGCGCGCGGCATAGTGATCCCTGCCAGGGCCGCAAGCGTCGGGGCGACGTCGACGATCGAGCTGGCAGTGCCGTGACGTCCCGCGACGATACGGGAGCCAAGGAGCGCGACGGGCACGCGCGTGTCGTAGTCGTACGGCGTCCCATGATTCGTGCCGGCATCGCTGATCACCCAGTTCCGCGCGGGCACGAACATCAGGTCACCGCTCCGATCAGGCACGTAGCTCGCGCGTGTGGCCGCGAGCAACGCGTCCTCAGTGGCGCCGGTCGCGGTGAGTTGATCCGACCAATACACGCGGGCGATCCCCGGAACGGTCAGCAACGCGCGGTCCACAGCCTCCCTCAACGTGGCGTTGGGACGTACCGTGTCGATGACGCCAGGTGCGAGATAGATCGACGATCCTGAGATCGCGTGCACCGACGGTCGCCGGCCGAACGCACTCGAGAGCGCGGCGTCAACAGCTCGTCCCACTGCCGATAGGCTGACGCGACCGCCGGTCTCGGTAGGCAGCGGGGCGACACCGTGATCGGACGTCAACGCGAGCACGTAGCGATCGCGGCCGATCGATTGATCGAGCGTCCTGATGAGCCGGCCGAGCACGACGTCCAGGCGGGCCAGCACATCCTGTATCTCGTGACTCTTCGGACCGTACGAATGGCCGACGTAGTCGAGCGCCGCGAAACTCATCAGCAGCAGGTCGGGACCGGGCCCGGCGGTCCCGCCGAGGCCGAGCGACGCGATCATCGACACGGCGAGATCGCCGAGGTAGGCGTCGCTGAACGGCGACGCGTCCCAGATCGGCGTGAACGATGCGCCGAAAGGTGGTCTGAGGCTGTGAGGAAACACGGCCGCGGGCTCGCCGGGCGCGAGATCCTCATTGAGGTACGCCTCGATCGGAAGCCGGCGTTCCCACAAGGCTCCGCGCGCGGCGGAGGCAGGGTGCGCCGCGAGAAACGAGGCGACGTCAGGTGCCGGGACCGTCGCGTACGCTGTGGACGTCGCCCAGGTGCCGCTGTCTTCCTCCCACATCGCGAGCGTCCGCGCCCCACCATGGCCCACGAGACTGATCGCGGACCGCGCCTTGAGTGCGAGGCTGACCACGCGGGGCGGCGACACCGCCTGTCGTCGAAGCTCGTCGGCCAGCGTTGGCGTTCGCAGGAAGCGCGCGCTGTGCCGCTCGGTCGCTCGCCCGGGACCGATCGCCACGGGGCTGACGGCAGGGTCCTCCGTGCAACTGACAAACCGGCTGGTTCCGCGATCGAACCACTCGTTGTCCACCATCCCATGCGACGACGGCAGCGTGCCTGTGGCGATGCTGCTGTGCCCCGTGCACGTGCGCGTCTGTCCGTACGGGACCACAGCGTTCGTGAACACCGCGCCGTGCTGAAAGATCTCGCGAAGGCCATCGGTCCACTGGTGACCGTAGCTCTCGACATAGTCTCCGCGAAACTGATCGACCACGATGAGCACGAGGAGCGAAGGTCGCGACGCTTGCGCGTTCACCGACGGGGTGGCGAGCGAGGCTGCTGAGCGCCACCGCAAACAGAGCCGGTAGCACGACACCGTAGTGACGTCCAGTCATCGTCGCCAGACCCAGAAGCACTGGCCGGCAAGGTAGACGTCGTAGATGGCGCAGCCGACCGTGAGCCAGTGCGGCGCCACCTCAGGAGACAGCCAGCCGGGACGATGGGCGATGTTGATGAGCGCGTGAACAAGAAAGAGGCCCATCGCAAGGAGCAGCCCGTCGCGCGGCTCGCGTTGAAGGACGATGCCTCCGAGGCCGACGAACACGACGCCGAGTGACGCGTCGAAGTGGCCCATCGGTATGTCGGGCCGCGCCGCCGCCAGCCCGATTGAGAGTCCGCCGACGGCCGCCACCAGAATCCCGGCCCATCGTGCGAGTCGCAATTCACCGACCAGCCGATCGGGCGATCGCGGATCGGTCCGCGCGATCTGCCACGACATCGTCGTCACCGCGCTGGCCGATAGAACGCCGGCGACGAGCACGAGCCAGACCGTCTCACTCAAGGATTCCCACTATACTTGCCCGCGCCGATGACAGGGGAGTCTCTGGATAACCGGCGGCTGCGGCTTGGCGCGGCCGTGTTTGCGACTCTCCTGGCCGCCGTCGTCTTCCTCCTCGGAGATCTCCTGCACGCCAACCTCCGGGCCCTGGCGGGCATCATCTGTTTCATCGCGGCCTGCGTGGCCTTTTCGACGGACGTCCGCGCGATCCGTTGGCGAATCGTGTTCTGGGGTTTGGTCCTCCAGGTCGGCCTGGCTCTGATCATTCTCAAACTTCGGATCGGCGACTCGCGCCCAGGCTACGCGTTTTTCGTGGTGCTGTCCGATGGCGTCAGCAAGTTCCTCGAGTTCACCCGGGCCGGCGCGGAGTTTGTGTTCGGCGGACTGGCGAATCAGGAGGCGATGAGCAAGGTCTTCGCCGGCGGCTACGTGTTCGCGTTCATGGGCCTGCCGACGATCATCTTCGTGGCGTCGTTTTTCTCCGTCCTCTACTACTTCGGCATCCTGCAGTTCGTGGTTCGCGGCATGGCGCGCGGCATGATGTCGCTGATGGAAACGAGCGGCGCGGAGACGTTGTCGGCGGCGGCTGACGTCTTCATGGGCAACACCGAGGCCCCGCTCACGATCAAGCCGTACGTGGCGCGGATGACGCAGTCGGAGCTGCTGAGCGTCCTCGTGTGCGGGTTGGCGACGATCTCCGGCGGCATGATGGCCGTGTACATCGGCCTTGGCGCCGATCCCGTCGCCATTCTCACGACCAGCGTGATGGCGGCACCTTGCGGTCTCTACCTGTCCAAGATTCTGCTGCCCGAGCTCGAAGAGCCGGAGACCCGGAGTCAGGCGCCGGCGACGACCGAGACCCCGCACGTCAACGTGATCGACGCGGCTGCCGCGGGGGCCACGGAGGGTCTCACGCTAGCGCTCAATGTCGGCGCCATGCTGATCGCGTTTCTCGCCCTTCTCGCCTTCGCGGACTACCTGCTGGGGCGCCTGCACGAGGGGCTCTCGGCGGCGTCGATCTTCGCCGTGGTGTTCGCGCCGGCGGCCATGCTCCTGGGAGTGCCGGCGGCCGATGTGCCGGCCATCGCCGACCTCCTCGGGACAAAACTCGTCGCCAACGAGTTCGTCGCCTTCATCAAGCTGACGACCGACTACAAGGGTGTCATCAGTCCCGAGTCGCACATCCTCGCGACGTACGCGCTGACGGGCTTCGCGAACTTCGGGTCCATTGGCGTGCTCCTCGGCGGCATCGGTGCGATCGCGCCGACCCGGCGCGGTGACCTGGCGCGGCTCTCGGGTCGTGCCTTGATCGGCGGCTTCCTCGCGACGATGATCAATGCTGCGATTGCGGCGATACTGATCTAGGACACCTCTGCGGTTCATGGTTAATGGTTCATGGTTCCGGGTTCGGGTTCCGGCTTCTTGGTTCATGGTTCGCGTTCCGCGACTCTGAACGAGGAACCGTGAACCTGGAACCCGAACCAGAAACCCGGAACCATTAACCGGGAACCGCTCATGTCCACTTACTTCGAGCGCGTCAACGAAGCCGCCGGCTGGATTCGGGCCAAGTGTCGAGAGGTGCCCGATACAGCCGTCATCCTTGGCTCAGGGCTGGGGACGTTTGCCGAGAGCCTGACGCCCGCGATGGCGGTCGCCTATGAGGCGATTCCTCACTGGCCGCCGTCGAGGATCACCGGGCATGCTGGGCGGCTCGTCCTCGGCAGCGCGGCCGGACGTCGTGTCCTCGCGCTGTCAGGTCGCGTCCATGTGTATGAAGGCCACGATCTCGAGGCCGTGACATTCGCCATCCGCGTGCTCGGGCGTCTCGGCGTTCGGTCGCTCGTCCTGACTTCTGCCGCAGGAGGAATCAATCCCCGGTTTACGCGCGGCGCGCTGATGGTGCTCGACGACCATATCAACTTCATCGGCGCGAACCCGCTCGTCGGACCGAACGAGGATCGATTCGGGCCGAGGTTTCCAGACATGACAGTGGTTTACGCGGACCGGCTGCGGCGGATTGCCGACGAGGCGGCGCGCTCGATTGGCTTGCCGATCGAACACGGCACGTACATCGCGGTCAGCGGCCCAAGCTACGAGACGCCATCCGAGATTCGCGCGTTTCGCCTGCTCGGCGCCGATGCCGTCGGGATGTCGATGGTGCCCGAGGCTCTGGTGGCCCGTCACATGGGTCTCGACGTGCTCGGCCTGTCCTGCATCACCAACATGGCCGCCGGCATGTCGGCCGGTCCGGTCACCCAGGAAGAGGTCATCGAGACCGCAAGCCGGGTGCGGGCCGAGTTCGTGGCCCTGCTCGAGGGCATTTTGAGCCGTCTCTAGGCCCGGATTTCGACCAGTTCCAACCATTCCGGGCCCCTGCTGCATCCAACCCCCTGACGACAGATGACGGCCCTGACGCTACAGGGAGCGCTCCTTCCAGATGCCATGGGCCGCGAAGACGTGGCACGGGCCGCGGCCGGCGACATGGCCGCGTTCGAGCGCCTCTATCGCTCTCACGTTGCGAGGATTCACTCGCTGGTCCGGCGCATGGCCGGCCCAGGTGAGGCCGACGACCTGACCCAGGACATCTTCCTGCGCGCCTGGAGCCGGCTCGCGACGTTTCGGGGCGAGTCGGCGTTCGGGACCTGGCTCCATCGGCTGGCGGTGAACATCGTCGTGGAGAGATTGCGATCCCCTGCGGCTCGCCTGCGATGGGTGGACGACGACGATGTGCTGCAGGGCGTGGCGCCGGCTGGTTCGCCGGGCGTCCGAATCGATCTCGAGGCGGCGCTCGAGCAGCTCCCGCCAGGCGCGCGCGGGATCTTCGTGCTCCACGACGTCGAGGGGCACACGCATCAGGAGATTGCGCACGCTGCTTGGCGTGTCGGTGGGCACGTCCAAGGCGCAGTTGCACCGGGCACGAATGCTGTTGAGGCGGTCACTTGGGTGATGACGAGGGACAAGGCATGAGCGATACGTGGACTGACCGGTTGTCGGAATACGTGGACGGCGACCTGACCGAGACGGACCGTCTCGAGCTCGAACGTCATCTCGAGAGTTGTTCGCCCTGCCGGACGATCGTGACTGAGCTGAAAGCGGTGATCGCCCGGGCGCGTGCGCTCGAGGACCTGCCGCCCCGCCAGGATTTGTGGCCGGCCGTGGCCCGTTCGGCGAAGCGTCCATCGCGGCGCGTGTCGATCTCGTTCGTGGAGCTCATCGCGGCCAGCTTGTTCATCGCGTTCATTTCAGGTCTGACGGTGTGGGTCGTCACCGAACGTGACCGTGCGGTGGCGCCGAGCTCTGCCTCCGTGTCCAGCGGGCCAGCCGGCGCCGTCGTCGTGCCCGTCTCGTCCGGCGGGGCCACCTACGACCACGCGGTTGCGGATCTTCTTCAGGCGCTCGATGAAGGACGCAAGCAGCTCAGCCCCCGGACGATCGACGTGATGGAGCGCAGTCTGACCACCGTCGATCGCGCGATAGCCGAAGCCACGGCGGCCCTCGACCAGGATCCGGGCAATGTGTTTCTCAGTCTGCACCTCGCGCGCGAGCGCCAGCGGAAACTGGCGCTCCTCCGGCAGGTGCAGAGTCTCGCGGAGCGGTCGAGCAGCGCCGCGATTCAGTAGGACGAATTCTCGAGGAGTCACGATGACTGTTGGTTCGATGCTCGTTGCCCTCTCCCTGTTGGCGTCGCCCGGCGCGGCGACGCTGGATCAGTCTGCCGAACGCGTCGTGGGCGCCCGCACTCAGAGCGATCAGACCGTTCAGGTGCCGAAAGGGACCCGCGTCGAAGTGGACGACTGCTCGGGCGACACCATCGTGCGGACGTGGGACCGCGACGCAGTGAGGGTTCAGGCCCGCCACACCAGCCGGACGCGTGTCCGCGCGAACCTGGTCGGCAATCAGCTTCGGATCGACATCGACGCGGATCGCGGTCCTGGCAGCGCCGATCTCGAATTGTCCGTGCCGGCGTGGATCAACCTTCGGATTGATGGAAACAACTGCTTTGTCGAGGTCGCCGGGGTGAGCGGCGCCGTGTCCGTGAAAACGGTCGAGGGAGACATCGTGCTCACTGGCTTGTCTGGGACGGTGGATGCCGAGTCGGTTGAGGGAAAAATCACGCTCGAGGGTGGCCGCGGGCGGGTTCAGCTCAGCACCGTGGAAGGCGACATCGCCATCAGCAAAGCCGGCGGCGAAATCGTGGCCGAGTCCGTGGACGGCGAGATCACGCTGACTGAGACTCAGGCGTCCGCGGTTGAGATTTCGACGGTTGACGGCGACGTTCTGTACAGCGGCGCCCTGCTGGCTACCGGCCGCTATCTCTTCACAACCCACGACGGCGACGTCACCATGGCGATTCCAGAGAACACCAGTGCCACGTTTTCGGTACGGACGTTTGGCGACAGCCGCGTGGAATCGACACTCCCATTGAAGCAGGGTACGGCTGGGCGCCGCGGACAGCGCGCGACCTACACGCTCGGTGGCGGAGCCGCTCAGGTCGATATCGAAGCATTCGATGGCTCGGTCCGGATCCGGCGGCCCGGGGAGACCCAGAAGGATTGAACCCGTCGAGTATGATCGTCGGGATGTTGCCGACGATCGAATGGCGGCCTGACGCCGTCGTGATGGTTGACCAGCGTAAGTTGCCCGCGCAGGAAGTCTACGTTCACTGCAAGACCCCCGTCGAAGTCGCCCGAGCGATCAAGACCATGGTGATTCGAGGCGCGCCCGCGATCGGCGTGGCGGCGGCGATGGGACTCGCCCTGGGTGCGCGGAAGTCGAAAGCGCAAGGCACACGCCAGCTGACCGTCGAGTTCACCAAGACATGCGACCTCATGGCCGGAACACGGCCGACGGCGGTCAACTTGTTCTGGGCGATCGATCGCATGAAGCGGGCGTTTGCCGCCGGCGCGCAGGCAGGGGAGTCCGTGGCGGAGCTCGGTGATCGCCTGGAGCGCGAGGCCATGGCGATCCATGACGAGGATGTGGCGAGCTGCCGGAACATGGGCCGGTTCGGCGCGGAAGTCGTGCCCGACGGCGCCAGAATCCTCACGCACTGCAACGCCGGCGCTCTGGCCACCGCCGGCTACGGGACCGCACTCGGAGTCGTTCGCGCAGCCGCCGAACGCGGCAAGGTCGTCCAGGTCTATGCGGACGAGACTCGTCCCTTCTTTCAGGGCGCGCGGCTGACCGCGTGGGAGCTCGTCAAGGACCACGTCCCAACCACGGTGATCGCCGAGGGCATGACCGGTCCGCTCATGCAGCGCGGCCAGGTAGATTTCGTCGTCGTCGGCGCCGATCGCATTGCGGCCAATGGCGACGTCGCCAACAAGATCGGGACGTACACTGTGGCGCTGCTGGCGAATGCGCACGGTGTGCCGTTCTACGTCGCCGCGCCGCTCTCGACGATCGACCTCGCCACACCGGACGGCAGTCACATTCCGATCGAGCAGCGCCCGTCACGCGAGATGACGCACGTCGGCGCCACGCGCATCGTGCCGGACGGCGCGGACGTCTGGAACCCGGCTTTCGACGTCACACCAGCCAGGCTCGTGTCGGGCATCATCACGGAAAAGGGCATCGCACGGGCGCCGTTCAGCGAGACTCTGAAGGCGCTCTTTGACCAGCCCTAAGCCTTGAGCCGTAAGCCCCAAGCCTCAAGCCCTGAGCCTGTCCATGATCGTCCTCGGCATCGAGACCTCGTGCGATGAAACCGCGGCGGCGGTGGTCGAAACGACGGGTGACACGGACAAGCCGTGGCGCGTTCGCTCGAATGTCATCGCGTCGCAGGCCGAGATCCACCGCGAATGGGGTGGTGTGGTTCCCGAGATCGCCTCGCGCCAACATGTTCGCGACATCTGTGGTGTCGTCGATCGCGCCCTCGCCGATGCGGGCGCCTCGTGGAAGGATGTGGACGCTATCGGGGTGACTGAAGGTCCAGGCCTCGTCGGTTCGCTGCTCGTCGGTGTCTCGTTTGCGAAGGCGGCCGCGGCGATGCTCGGCCGGCCAGTCGTTGCTGTCCATCACCTGGCCGGACACATCGAATCGATCTTCCTCGAGCACGGTGCCATCCCGCTCCCGGCCGCCGTGCTCGTCGTCTCCGGCGGTCATACCAGTCTGTACGTCGTGCCAGAGCCCGGAATCTACGGTCTCGTTGGACGCACGCGCGACGATGCGGCGGGCGAGGCCTACGACAAGGTCGCGAAGCTCATCGGGCTCGGCTATCCCGGTGGACCGGCGATAGACCGCGTCGCGCGCGAAGGCGACGAGACGGCGGTCAATCTCCCGAAGCCCCGGTTCACCCACGCCGATCGCAAGCCACCGCCGCCCAATCTTGCGGCCTCGTCGTATCGGCACGCCGACCGGCCGCTGGTCGAGTTCAGTTTCTCCGGGCTCAAGACTGCGGTTCTTCGACACTTGCAAAATTCCGGTGCGTCGACGGGCGGGAATCTGGCGGCGCCGCTGGACACGAGCGCGCTGTCCGGGCAGGCGATTGCCGACATCGCGGCCAGCTTTCAGCGCGTCGTGGTGGAGTCACTGGTCGAGCGCACGTTCGAAGCCGGCCCGTTCGCTTGGCGCGCGGAGCGTCGGTATCGCCGGCGGTGTCTCGGCGAACAGCCGACTGCGCCGGGATGCGGCGGCGCGTGGTGAGCGCGAGGGGCTGCCGGTGTTTCTCCCCGCCCTCGCGCTGTCGACCGACAACGCCGCGATGATTGCTGCCGCCGCCCTCCGCCGGCTCGAGCGCGGTCAGGTCTCGACGCTCGATTTCAACGCCCACGCCTCGCTCGAGATCCGGTGACTCCTGTCTCTCGTCGCTATCCCGCGGCGCCCGTAGTCGGGATTGGCGCGGTGATCCTCATGTCCGATACGTCCGTTGTTCTCGTCCGGCGGGCGCAGGAACCGCTCGCGGGCCGGTGGAGCCTTCCCGGCGGCGCCGTCGAACTGGGCGAGACCCTGCGAGCAGCTGCCGCGCGCGAGGTCCTCGAGGAGACGGGACTGGTCGTTGACGTGGGCCCCGTCGTCGAGGCTGTCGATCACATTGATGTCGATTCGGAAGGCAAAACCACTTACCACTTTGTAATTGTGGACTATCTCTGCTTGCCACGCGGCGGAACGCTCAGGCCGGGCGATGATGTAGATGACGCGGTCATCGCCGATGTCGGCGCGCTCGAGCCATATGCACTCACGGCTCCTGCGCGCGCAGTAATCGGTCGAGCGATCGACTTGTACGTCGAGCACAGGAGACGTTCATGATGCGGCGCGTGGGGGCCATCGTTCTGGCCATCAACTGTTCGCTGGTTTCGCTGTCTGCGGACCTCAAGTACACGATGACGGTGGTGGCCCGGCCCTCAACGGTCGCCGCGTCGACGCCAGCCAATCCGATTCTGGGCATCCTGGGACCCATGGTGGTCAACACGATCGCGCCGCCCGGCGGCGTGCACGTGACGACCACGATCGGAGAGGCCGGTTCGCGTTTCGAGTACGACAAGGCGTACACGATCATTCCGGCTGGTGGGGTCATGATCGTGACGCCAGACGGAATGATTACCGTCCTCAATTCCACCGAGCGGACCTACTGGAAGATGGCCAAGCCGGCGGGGCTCGGGGCGAACGGCATTGCGCCTGTCGTCAAAGTCGATCGCACCGGCTCGTTCGAGACGATCGCGGGTGTGCGCTCAGAGCGCGCGACGATCAACATCCGGGTTCCGCTTCCCTTGCCCCCGGGCACGCAAATGCCCGGATTGCCCTCGGAGGTCACCGTCACCGGGGAGACGTGGCTCGCCGAACAGTTCAAGAAGTACGCGGCGATGTCGGCTGGAGTGACCTCGATGATGGGCTCACTCGGTCCGGACTCCCTCACGGCCGCCGGATTCCCGATGCGGTCGATCATGCGCAGCGAGCTCTTCGGCAGTCAGGAAATTGAGTCGGTCGTGACGACGATTGCTGAGACGGCAGCGCCGGCCGGCGCGTTCGAGGTGCCAGCCGGCTTCAAGGAAGTGCCCGCGCCGGCATTCGGGATGCCGGGGATCGGTACGGCCCGCTAGCGCGGCCCGCGCTCGTTCTGAACCCGCCTCCGCCTGACTTCGTATATCGTGTGACGCCCGAGCAGTCCGGGTGTCGCTGTCCATGGCTTCGGCTTCAGTCGTTCTCGACCACGTCAGTGTCTCGTACGGCCGCCAGGCCGCGCTTCGTGACGTCAGCGCCCTGTTTCCATCGGGTGCCGTCGGGTTGCTCGGCCCCAACGGCGCTGGGAAGAGCACGATGCTCAAGTCTCTTCTCGGGTTCATCAAGCCAACCACCGGCCGGCTCGAGGTGCTTGGTCTCGACGTCGCGCACCGGGCGATGGACATCCGCACACGCCTTGGGTACATGCCGGAGACCGACGGTCATGTCCCGGGCATGAACGCCGTGACCTTCGTTGGCTATTGTGGCGAGCTCGCCGGACTACCGAAGGCCGACGCGATGCAGCGCGCCCACGAGGTGCTGTACTACGTTGGCCTCGGCGAAGCGCGCTACCGGAACGTCGAAACCTACTCGACCGGGATGAAGCAGCGCATCAAGCTCGCGCAGGCCCTCGTGCACGACCCGGATCTGCTGTTCCTCGATGAGCCAACGAACGGCATGGATCCGAAGGGCCGCGAAGAGATGCTCGACCTCATTCGCGATCTTTCGCACAACAAGGGCGTCAGTTTGATTCTGTCGTCGCACCTGTTGCCCGACGTCGAGTACACGTGCGACCACGTCGTCGTGCTCGACCGCGGCGCGATCGCCGCCTCGGGACCGATCGACGATCTCAAGGGCCCTGCGGGGCGCGTGTACGAAGTGCGTGTCAAAGGCGACGCCGGGTTGTTTCTGGCTCGACTCCGCCAGGCCGGGTTGGAATGTCACGAAACGGACGACGACTTCTTGCGCGTGTTCGTGCTGGGTGATCCAGGCGAGCCGGGCGAGGATCAGCGCCGAATCTCCGCGCTCGCCCGTGAGTGTCACGCGCAGATTCGCCACCTCCGGCCCAGCCTTCCGACGCTCGAAGACGTGTTTGCGCGCGCTGTGGGCGAGCGATGAGTCCGGTCCACGACCAGAGCTATCGCCGCTACCAGGGCAAACGGGAGCCTCACGGCCGCGGGTGGCTCGTCATCGCTGGCGCTGGCATGCGCGCGGTGCTGGCGAAGAAAGTATTCCTGGGGCTGCTGCTCCTGGCATGGCTGCCGTTTCTGGTCCGGACCGTCCAGATCTACGCGGTGACGATGTACCCGCAAACCAGTGAAGTCCTGCCGGTCAATGCCCGGATGTTCCAGAGCTTCGTCGAAGGACAGGGACTGTTCGCGTTTTTCGTGACGATCTACGTGGGTGCGGGTCTCATCGCCAACGACCGGCGCGCGAATGCTCTGCAGGTCTACCTCTCGAAACCGATTCTCCGAATCGAGTACATCGCGGGAAAACTGGCGATCCTTGCCACGTTTCTTCTCGGCGTGACGCTCCTCCCGGCAGTCCTGCTGGTCATCATGCAGGTCGTCCTTTCCGGAAGCATGAATCTGCTGAGGGAGCACCCGACGCTCATCCCTGCCGTGGTCCTCGCGTCGCTGGTCCGCGTGATCGTGGCGTCCGCGACCATGCTCGCCCTGTCGTCGATCTCGCGAAGCGCCCGCTATGTCGCCGTCATGTACACCGGCGTCATTTTTTTCGCGGAGGCGATGTACGGCGTGCTGTCGTTTGTCACCGGGTCCACCCGCGTCGCGTGGATCTCGATCACGGGCAACTTCGACGTCGTGACCGATGCGATCTTTCGTGAGGCGCCACGGTACGACACGCCCGCGGTCGTGTCGTTCATCGTGCTGATGGGTCTTGTCGCCGTCTCCGTGTCCGTGCTCGAGCGCTCCGTCCGGGGCGTGGAGATCGTGTCGTGAGCACGCCGGTGCTCGTGGCCGATCACGTCTCGAAGTGGTACGGACAGGTGATCGGCCTGAACGATGTCACGGTCAGCGTACCGCCGGGAATCACCGGCTTGCTCGGACCGAACGGCGCGGGCAAGAGCACGTTCATGAAGCTCATCACCGGACAACTGCGACCCAGCAAGGGCTCCGTCACCGTGCTCGGCGAGCCCGTCTGGAACAATCCGGCGCAGTACTTCCGCATTGGCTTCTGTCCGGAGCAGGACGCCTTCTACGATCGGATGACCGGACTGGAATGGGTCGCCGCGCTCGCGCGGCTCAACGGCGTGACGACGAGTGAGGCGCGTGACGCCGCGATGCGCGCGCTCGAAGCCGTCGATCTGGTCGAGGCCGCCGGCAAGCGCATCGGCGCGTACAGCAAGGGCATGCGTCAGCGTGTGAAGCTGGCGCAGGCCATCGTGCACGATCCGGAGCTGCTGATTCTCGACGAACCGCTGTCAGGCATGGATCCGGTCGCGCGTCGCCGGACGATTCGCTTGATTCGTGACTGGGCGAAGCTGGGCCGCAGCATCATCGTCTCGAGCCACATCCTGCACGAGATCGAGTCGATGACGACCAACATCCTGCTCATCAACCAGGGCCGGATCCTCGCGGAAGGCAACGTGCATCAGATTCGGGATCTCATCGACGAGCATCCGCACACGGTCTACATCCGCGCGGCGGATCCACGCCGCCTTGCGCGCGAGTTCCTGGCCCGCGCCGATGTCATCAGCCTTCGCTTCGAACCGGGAGCCCTCGTCATCGAGACCGGGACGCCCGACGACTTCTACGCGAATCTCACGGAGCTCGTGGCGACGGGGAATTCGGGGCCCGTCGAGGCCCTGACGTCGCCCGACGACAACCTGCAGGCCGTCTTCAAGTACCTGGTGAAGAACTGAGGGGCGCGTGAACAAGACAGCCGCCAACTCGCCGCCGGGCCTCATATACGCCGCCGTCAGGATTTTCGACCTGTCGTTGAGCGAGATGCTGTGGTCCCGGCGCACGGTGTTCATGGCGCTCGTCGTTGGGCTGCCAGTCGTCATCGCGTTAGTGGTTCGACTTCTCGTGGAAGTCGGGGCGCCGCTTCCGCGCGTGGAGCGGATGGAGGTCACCGGGCCGATGATTTTCGGTCTGATGATCTGGGCGTTCTTCGTCCGCTTCAGCGTGCCGGTCCTGGCGGTGTTCTACGGCACGTCGCTCATTGCCGACGAGGTTGAGGATCGGACGATCACGTACCTCTTCACCCGACCGATTCCTCGCGAGGCCGTGCTCATCGGCAAGTACCTGGCATATCTGGTCTGCACCGCCTGCGTGGTCCTTCCGGCCGTCGTGTTGGTCTGGCTGCTCATTGTGCCCATCGGGGGCCGGCTGGCGGACAGCTTCGTCGATCTGACCAAGGACCTGGCCCTGCTGGTGATGGGCCTGGCGGTGTACGGCGCCGTGTTCGCACTCGTCGGCGCCCGGTTCAAGCGCCCCTTGCTGGCGGGCCTGTTCTTCATCTTCGGTTGGGAAGTCCTCGTGATGGCCCTTCCCGGGTCATTCAGACTGTTCACGGTGGCCCACTACCTGCACGGGCTCGTGCCTCACGCGATGCCGGGCGACTCGACCCTCTCCTTGCTCCAGTCGCTCTTCCGCGAGGTCCCCAGCCTGGCCGAGAGCCTCGATCTCGCTGGCCGTGATTGAAGTGGCCTGTCTGTTGCTGGCTGCCCGGAGCGTGGCCCGCAGGGAATACGTGCTCGAGCAATAGAAGAGCGTTCGTGAACCTTCGAGTACCAGACTCGTATAATTCTTGTGGGGATTTACCATATGAGCCGTCGGACTCGATATTTCCTGCTGATTTCTGGCTTGATCGTGGTCGGTGGCCTCGGCACGGGGCTCGTCGCCGTGTATTCCGGCGGTCTGTCAGCCCTCCGCACGCCAGAATCCCTCCGAGTTTGCCTATATTCCTGCTGATGCCACGGCCGTGGCGTACGCCGACGTGCGGCACATCATGGACTCCGAGTTCCGCCAGCGGCTGCGGGCGGCGCTTCCTGAGGACAAGGCCAAGGCCAAAGACGCGTTTCTCACCGAGACGGGAATCGACATCGAACGCGACATCGACACCGTGATCGCCGGACTCACGCCACAGGCCATGGCCGGTGGTGGCCCCGTCGTCCTGCTTCGCGGGCGCTTCGATGCGTCCCGCGTCGAGCAGGCGGCCGTGAAGCATGGAGCGACGACCGAGGAATACAAAGGCAAGCGGCTGCTTCGCGCACCCGAGGGTCACGGAGACAGCCAGACGGGCATCGCGTTTCTGGAGTCCGGCCTGGTCGCCCTCGGCCCGATGGACCGTATCAAGCAAGCCATTGACTCCGCCGAGCGCCGCGAGAGCATCACGTCGAACGCCGAGCTGATGAAGCTCATCACCGAGGTGGATCGCTCCAGTGATGCCTGGGTGGCGGGACGGCTCGAGAACATGCCCGGCCATCAGGGCTGGCCGGATGCGGTCAAGGACCAGCTCGGCGCCGTCCAGTGGTTCGCGCTGAGCGCAGGAGTGGATCGCGCCGTCACGGCGAAGTTGCGGGCCGAGGCCCGCGATGTCAAGGCCGCCGATGATCTGCGAGGCGTCGTCAACGGCGCCATTTCCATGGCCCGGATGATGGCGGGCAAGGACGCCAAACTCGGCGGACTTCTCGATTCGATTCAGGCCACCGGCAGCGGGACGGAACTGGAAGTCTCGTTCACCGTGCCGCCCGACGTGATCGATCTGATGGCGACGCAGGGTGGCCTGCCGTTGCACGCCCAATAGTTCGGCCCGTGGTCTAGCGGCCGCCGAGCGTTGCCAGACGCGCGGCGGCTTTCTTCTTGAAGTCCTGATCCTCCGGCGTCCAGTCCGGATCGAGCGGAGCATCGATGACGCGCTGCAGCATCGTGCGCGCCTCGGTGCGTTTGTCGCGTTCGAGGAGCACCTCACCCAGGAAGTAAAGGGTCGCCGTGCTGGCCTGGTTGTAGGTCAACGCCTGCCGCAGGTGCGTTTCGGCGCGGGACTCACTGCCGCCGAATAGACCCGGCACCCTGTGGTACCACCATCCCAGGGCGCGATCGGCCGAGCCCTGTTGCCAGGCCGGATCGATCGCGAGCGCGCGTTCGAGTGCGTCCTTGATCCGGCCCCGATACTTGAGGCCCTTGCATGGCGCCAAATGACTCCGCGAGCGCGCCCATGTTCGCGGCCAGCCAGAAGTGACCCTCTGGCCTGGTCGGCGTAATTTTGGCCGCCTGCTCGCCCGCCGCCGACGCCCCGCTCGAGAGCGGCCCGGCGGCCGGCTTCCGGACCCTGGGTCCCGATCCAGTAGCAGGCGCGCGCCAGTTTCCAGGCCGCCTCGAAGTCCTGCCCACGCGCCAACCGCGCCGCCCAGATCTCGGCCGCCTCCGTCGCCCGCCCCGCTTCCTCCCGCTGCCGGTAGAGCGCATCCGGATCCGCCCGGACCTGCGCGTTCGCCGCCACTGGAGCGAGCAAGTAAAATGCGAGGATGAGGGAGACGATTCGCCGTCTGTTGACGGACCTGGGCGAGGACCCCGACCGGGACGGGTTGCGTGAGACGCCGCGTCGCGTCGAGCAGTCGCTGCAATTTCTTACGAGCGGATACTCGGCCGATATCGACGGCGTCATCAACGGCGCACTCTTTCCCGTCGAGTATAACGAGATGGTTCTCGTGCGGGACATCGACTTCTACAGCCTCTGCGAGCACCATCTGCTTCCGTTCTTTGGCAAATGCCACATCGCGTATCTTCCGGACGGCAAGGTGATCGGCTTGAGCAAGATTCCGCGGCTCGTCGACGTGTTCGCGCGGCGCCTGCAGGTGCAGGAACGCCTCACGTCGCAGATCGCCGAGACGTTTCTCAGTCAGGTTCATCCACTGGGCGTGGCCGTCGTCATGGAGGCCACGCATCTCTGCATGGCCATGCGCGGCGTGCAGAAGCAGAACGCGATCACGACGACGAGCGCGATGCTCGGTGTGTTCCGCAGCGACGCGCGGACGCGCCATGAGTTCCTCGAGCTGATTCGTCACCGCGGGCCCCTCAACGATGTCGGGGCCGTGCCCGCCAGCGTTGGGTGCGACTCGTGATCCGTCTTGGCGTCGTCGCGGCGCTGGTGGTGTTCGTCCTTGTTGGCGGGGTCGGCGGGGGCGTGCCGGTGACGGCTCAGCGCGGCGTTCGCGTCGTCACGGCCGCCGAATGTGCGGCGCCCGCTCGGCGCCGGCGTGAAGACCAAGCGCGCGTTCTGTGATGTGTTGATCGCGACCGCGGCGGGCGACAGCGTGTCGATTGCCATTCCGCCGCACAGCGGCAGCCCCACGCTCAGATTCGATCTGCACAACCGGTTCACGGTTCCGGCGATTGTCGTACCCGGAGCGCTGACGTTTGCGCGGCACGAGGCGATCGTGTCGGTCGTTCGGCCGACCGGTTCCGTGATCAGCAAGGCGGCCGTCGTGCGGGAGTTTCGCGCGGTCGCGGACTTGTTCGACCAGATCGGCGGCGGTGCGAATCCGGGCGGCGTGAAGGCGGTCGCCCCGGGACCGGGCGAGCCGGTACGTGTCACAGTTCCGACGGGACTCACGTCGGTGGGCATTGTCGGCACGCGCCTGGCCGTGCTCATGCGCTCCAGTCAGGAAGTGTTCGACACGCCGGGGCGGCCTGTCGCCATCGTGAGCAACGTGCGCCTCGAGTACCGCCCAAGGTGACCGACGAATCATGAGTGTGCTTGATGTCCTGATCATCGGAGGAGGGCCCGCGGGCCTTGCCGCGGGCATTGCCGCCAAGAAGCGCGGTTTGCGCTATCTCGTCGTCGAGAAAGGTGCGCTCGTCAATTCGCTCCTGCACTATCCGACGGACATGGTGTTTTTCACGACGCCGGAGCTTCTCGAGATCGGCGGCATGCCGTTCGTGAGTCCCTACGAGAAGCCGACCCGGCAGGAAGCGCTGCGCTACTACCGCCGCGTGACGGACGCGCATGGTCTCGAGATCGCGTTCGGCGAGACGGTGACCGCCGTTCGCCGCGCCGGCGATGGCATCTTCCGCGCGACGTCGCAGCCAGCGGCTGGCGAGCCGCGACTCCGTACGGCCGCAGCCGTGGTCGTGGCGACCGGCGCGTACGACCTGCCCAATCGCTTGAACGTGCCCGGCGAAGATCTCCCGCACGTCACGCACTATTTCCTCGAGCCTCACCCGTACTATCGGCGCCGGGTCGTCATCGTCGGCGGCAAGAACTCGGCCGCCGAGGCGGCGCTCGTGCTTTACCGCTCAGGCGTGTCAGTGATGCTCGTCCATCGCGGTGAGACGCTCGGCGACTCCATCAAATACTGGGTCAAGCCCGACATCGAGAACCGCATCAAGGAAGGCTCGGTCGCCGCGCGGTTCTCGACGCACGTCGTCGAAATTACCGGCGACCATATCGTCCTCGAAGGGCCGGCAGGGCGGACCATCGAGCCGGCAGACGCGGTGCTGCTCATGACGGGCTACCGATCGGACACCGCGCTCCTCAAGACGGCCGGCGCCGAGATTGACGCTGAGCTCGGCGCGCCGTTTCATCACCCCGACACGTTCGAGACGAGCGTGCCCGGGCTGTTCGTCGTGGGCGCATGCGTGGCCGGCAGCCAGAGCGGCCGCATCTTCATCGAGAACGGCCGCTTCCACGGCGAAGTCGCCGTGAAGACGATCGCGGATCGAGTCGCGGCCCTGAGCCCGAAGCCTTAAGGCTCAAGCGTCGTCCGGGCCGGTCGATAACTAGATTGATGCCCGCCCTGAGGACTACGACTCTCGCTGTTTTGCTCGGCTTTTTCGGCGCCGCCTGCGGGCGTGAGGCCGAGCCCGCTCCAGGACCGCCGGCTCCGCCGCTCGGACCGGCCCGAACCATCGGTGCGCCGTCGATTCCCGTGACGCCGCCGGCCATGTCGCCTCACACTCGAGTCGAGACGGTCCGCGCGCTGCAGGTGTCGGCTGAGCCGACTGCCGGCGCGTGGAAGGCGGTGCTCTTCAGCGCGGCTGACGATGCGATCCCGGCGCCGCCCACAGGCGACGCGCTCGCGGCGGATCAAAGCTTGCGGCCGAGATTCGCGCGGCGACTCCGGCCGACTGGGAGCGCACGGCTCAGTGGTGGTCGGTGGGCGCGGTACGACGTTGGAACGAGATCGCCCGTGGGTTGATTGCCGGGCGTCACGTCAACTCCGGGAACTCCGCGCGGATCCTTGCCGCGTTCGCCGTCGCGCAGTACGACGCTGCCGTGGCTGCCCGACGCCTCGCGGAACGCTTTGGTCAGAAGACCGCCGATGCCGCGCGTCTGGCCGAGTTCGGCCGCGGTCAGGTCGAGCACTACGGCTATCCGTCGCAAGAAGCGGCAATCGCCCAGGCGTCCGCGGACGTGCTCGCCTATTTCTTCACCGGAGACCAGATCTTTCTTCAACAGAACGAGTTGGCGCATTCGCAGTCGCGGATCTGGATGGGCGCGGCCATGCCGAGTGACATCGAGGCGGGCCGCACGCTCGGTCGCGCAGCCAGCGCGGCAGCGATTGCCTGGCTCCGCGCGGACAACGCCAATCAGGCAAACAACGGCCGCGTCAACGAACAGCCCGACAAATGGTTTTCGCAGGAGCAGACGCTCCCTGGCTTCGGCCGCATCAAACCGTGGGCGATGCGATCGGGCGAACAGTTCCGCGCACCCGCGCCGCCTGCCGTCGGTTCCCCGGAGTTTGCGGCTGCGCTCGCCGAAATTCGCGGCTACTCGGATCGATTGAGCGCCGAACAGCTCGCCATCGCGCAGTACTGGAATCTGGGCGTGGGTGGGGTTTCTGTTCCGGGCATGTGGGACCAGGTCGCCCTCGACCTCGCGTCCGCGGCTGGATATTCGGAAGCACGCACCGCGAGGACCGTCGCTCTGCTCAACATGGCGATGATGGATGCCTGCATCGCGAGCTGGGAAACCAAGTTCCACTACCTCGTGCCGCGGCCCTCGATGCGCGATCGCGCGATCCGCGAGCCCTTGGGATTGCCCGCGCATCCCTCGTACACGTCCGGGCACTCGGCGTTTTCCGGCGCGGCCGAAGGCGTCATTTCGGCAATGTTCCCGCAGTCAGCCGACGAGATGCATCGGCTCGCCGAAGAGGCGAGCGCCTCGCGCTGGTACGGCGGAATCCACTACCGTTTCGATGGCGATGCGGGACTTCAGCAGGGACGTCAGATCGCCGCCTGGGTACTCAGCGAACGAGGCGCCAAGGACGGGGCCCCGCTGTTCCAGGGCTCAGGTTCCGTGGGTCACGTCGCGGCCCTGAGCCCTAAGCCTTGAGCGCGGAGCCTCTTCGTTAGTGGACCGTGCGCGTCTTGTTGGTCAGGTAGTCCTGCAGCACGTACTGCCCTAGCGTGTACGGCGTCGTGAAGTACGCCTTTCCGCGGCAGATCCGAGCCACGCGCCTGACGAACGCGACGAGGTCGTAGTCGCGCGCCAGCATGAACGTGTTGATCAGGATGCCGGCTCGCCGGCACGCGGCGACCTCAGCGAACGTCTCTCCGAGGACAAAGGGGTCCAGTCCAAACGCGTTGCGGTAAATCCGTCCGTCCGGACGGGTCACGGCAGACGGCTTGCCGTCCGTGATCATGATGATCTGGCGCATGTCCTTGCGCTGGCGATCGAGGATCCGCCGAGCCAGCCGGAGTCCCTCGCGCGTGTTCGTGTAGTAGGGGCCGACGCGCACACGACCGAGCTGGCTGAGCGGAACCTGCTCGGCGGAGTCGTGGAACAGCACCACGTCGAGCGCATCGCCCGGATACTGATGCCTGATCAAGTTCGACAAGGCGAGCGCCACGCGTTTGGCGGGCGTGAACCGATCTTCGCCGTACAGCACCATGCTGTGGCTGCAGTCGAGCAGGATGACCGTGGCGCAGGAGCTCTGATAGTCGCCCTGCGTGATCATCAGGTCTTCGTAGTCGACCTCCAGGCCCGGTCCCGCCGGCGCTCCCGCCGGATCGGGCGGGCGCGTCGCTTGTCGGCGAATCGCGCTGAGCACCGTGGCCGCGGCGTCGAGGTTGAGCGTGTCGCCGAACTCGTACGCGCGCGGGGGGCCTCCGGCCTCGACACCGGTCGCGAGCTCACGTGTGTCGTGCCGGCCCACACTGCTTCGGCCCATCGCGCCGAGCAGATCGCGCAGGGCGCGATAGCCCAGAAAATCGAGCGCCTTGTCGGTGACCTCGAAACGCACGCTGCCGTCCGCGTTGCTGCCCGGCCCGTCGAGCGGCTGCGCGCCTGGCGCACCAGCGACACTCACGTAGCCCTGCTCCATGAGCCGTTCGATGATTTTCTGCACCAGCGCTTCCAGTTGGTCGCGCTGACGCTGGCGATGGCCCTCACTCGCCGACGGATCGGTGGCGTCGCCGATGAGCTGGTTGAGCATCTCCTCCGAGAGTGCGCCGCCGTTCAGGAGCGCATCCAGGATCGCATCGTGCAGCGCCTGCATCGTCCGGTCGTCCTCGCTTTGCGGATCCCACGGGTTGTTGAATCCGCTCGACAGGAGCAAGTCGGATAGCTTCGAGACGAGTGACTCCATGTCGATCTCGTCGAGCATGTCGGCGACGAAGCGGGAATAGCGATATTTCATGTGTGGCTACCGCACGGTCGTTCCGTCGTCAGTTGTAATACTTCTTTTTCCCCTTGACCGCCGGCTCGTCGTCTTCCATCAGCTGATCGAGACCCTGAGGTTCCGGCCGTGGACGCGCCTGCGACGGTGTCCCCAGCAACCGGCCGTCGTCGGTCCGGCTGATCTTCTTCAGCGCACAAAGGCCTTCGAGGACGAAGTCCGCAATCGACGCGCGACCCGGCTCAGAGTTCCGGTCGCCGGCGCCAAGAGCCGCGACGACCCGGCTGAATCCGTCGATCGGCTCAACGGCCGCGATCAGGTCGGTGGCCGACGAGGTGTCGGACAGATCGAGACTCCCCCCACGGTTGAACCACTCCACGACTGGCGCCGTGTCCAGATTGGCCGCGTGGCCGTCAAACACAGTCGCCACGGCCTTCCGCACCAGCTCTCGCGCGACCTGCTCCACGCCCTTCAGCTCGCCTTCGTACTCGAGCTCGATCTTGCCCGTGAGCGACGGCAACGACGCGTAGATGTCGCTCACGCGCGGCACGGCGACCGCCTCCGCGCTGACCAGTGCCCGCCGTTCCGCGTTGGACACGACGTTCTCGATGGTCGTGATCGGCAGGCGTTGGCTGACGCCGGAACGCTTGTCCACTTTCTGGTCGCCGCGGGCCTGGAAGGCGATCTCTTCGACGATTTCCCGCACGAACGACGGGACCTCCACGCGCGGTCCCGAGGCGCCGTCCGTCCCGCGATCGACCCAGGCCTCCTGGGCCGTAATCGCGAGGGCGTCGCGCCGTGTGCGAGGGTAGTGCGTCCGGATCTCGGAACCGATGCGGTCCTTGAGCGGGGTGATGATCTTGCCGCGCGCCGTGTAGTCTTCCGGGTTCGCGCTGAATACGAGCAGGACGTCCAGGCGAAGGCGGACGGGGTAGCCCTTGATCTGGACGTCACCCTCCTGGAGGATGTTGAAGAGTCCGACCTGAACCTTGCTCGCGAGGTCTGGCAGCTCGTTGATGGCGAACACGCCGCGGTTGGCGCGTGGCAGCAGGCCGTAGTGCATCGTCATCTCGTCGCCCAGCTCGCGCGCGCTCCGCGCCGCCTTGATCGGATCGACGTCGCCGATCATGTCGGCGATCGTGACATCAGGCGTCGCGAGCTTCTCGACGTAGCGATCGTCGCGTGAGCGCCACGTCACCGGCAGATCGTCGCCTTCTGACACAATGCGCGCGCGGCACGATGCGCAGAGCGGCCGGAGCGGGTCATCGTGGACCTCGCAGCCGGGCACGACCGGGATCTCCGGGTCGAGCAGCGAGACGAGCGCACGCAGAAGCCGCGTCTTCGCCTGACCGCGGAGGCCGAGGAGAATGAAGTTGTGCCGTGAGAGGATCGCGTTCACGACCTGCGGCACGACGGTGTCGTCGTAGCCGATGATGCCCGGAAACAACGGACGTCCCGCGCGAAGCGCAGTGGCCAGGTTCGATCGGAGCTCGTCCTTGACACTTCGATGCGGGACGCGCCCGGCCTTCACGGCCTCACGAAGCGATCCCAGTGATGACGGAAGCGACATACAAGAATAGTAGATCGCCTCGGTCCGACGCGTCCGGATTAGATCGACGCCCGGTGGCTCGGCTCGTCGGGAGCGCGCCGGTGGCCATCGCGCACCGCGGCGGCGCCAAGCTGCGTCCCGAGAACACGCTCGTGGCATTTGCGCACGCGCTCTCCATTGGTGTTGATGCGATCGAGTGCGACGTGCGGCTGTCCAAGGACGCCCAGCCGGTCGTCATTCACGATGAGACACTCGACCGGACGACGGATCGCTCGGGCCCCGTGTCGGCCTTCACGGCCGAGGAGTTGGCGCACATCGATGCCGGCCACCATTTCGGGCCGGCCGAGGGATTTCCGTTCCGCGTGCGCGGCGTTGGTGTGCCGCGACTGGCGGACGTGCTCGCGCTCTCGGCCGAGGTGCCCATCATCGTCGAGATCAAAGGCGAGGATGTCACCGCCGTGGGCCCCGTGGTCGACGCGATCGACGCCGCCGGCGCGGCCGGCCGCGTCATCATCGGGGGATTCAGTCACGCCGTGGTGTCGGCGGTGCGGCGTCGGGCTCCGGGTCTCGTCACCAGTGCCTCTCAGACCGAGGTGATCTCGGCGCTGCGGTGGTCCTACGTCTGGTGGGCGCCCCGGCGACCGGCCTTTCAACTCATCCAGGCGCCCCTGCAACTCCGTGGGCGTCGTGTCCTCAGCCGATCGCTCGTCCGCGTGCTCCGCCGGGCGGGTCTCCCGGTTCAGGCCTGGATTGTTGACGACGTCGACGACATGCAGCGCGTCCTCGACTGGGGGGTGACAGGTCTCATCAGCGACCGCCCCGACCGGGCCGTTAAGGTAATCAGGGAACGAGCGACTCCCCGAACGGAATCGTAATCGTCACCTCCGAACCAACCTTAGAACCTCCGAACCAACCTTAGAACGTCCGAACCCTCGAACCTCCGCACCGCTGCAGTAGACTGCCGTTACCCGTGATCCAGGTCAGCCATCTCACGAAAACCTACAACGGACTCCGCGCGGTGGACGACCTGTCGTTCGACGTGGCGCCTGGAGAAATCGTCGGACTCATCGGGCCGAACGGTGCCGGCAAAACGTCGACGCTCCGCTGCATTGTCGGCATTCAGTCGCCGAGCCGCGGCACCGTGCGGATCGCCGGGCACGACATCGTGCGCGAGCCGATCGAGGCCAAACGCCGCCTCGCCTTCATGGCCGACGAGCCGCACCTGTTCGAGTATCTGACGGTCATCGAGCATCTTCGTCTGACCGGACGGATCTACAGCGTGTCCGATGTTGAATCCCGCGCCGAGGCCCTGATGGCCGAACTTCAACTGACCGGGAAGGAATCGGCGCTTCCGGCAGAACTCTCGCGCGGGATGAAGCAGAAGGTCGCCATCGCCTGCGGCCTCATCCATGAGCCCGACGCGCTGCTGTTCGACGAGCCGCTGACCGGACTCGACCCGCTCGGGATTCGGCAGATGAAGTCGACGATTGTCGCGCGCGGCCGCGCGGGCCGCGCCGTGATCGTGTCCTCGCATCTCCTGCACCTCGTCGAAGAGATCTGCACGCGCATCGTCATCATCAACCACGGCATCAAGCTGGCCGACGGCACCTTGGCGGAGCTCCTCACCGATAGCCGCCTGGCGGCGGGGGATACCAATCTCGAGCAAATCTTCCTCTCGGTGACGGCGCACGGACGTCAATGAGCCACGCGTTTCTGTACCTGGCCACGTGTTCGATGCGCAATCGTCTGCACGTTCGGCTCCGGCGATTGCGAGAGCCCCGCTACTTCCTGGGTCTCACGATCGGCGTGGCGTACGTCGGGTTCCTGCTCACGCGTCCCGCCGCGCCCCGCTATGGCGTTGGAGCCTTGCCGCTGACCGCGCTCGACCACGGTGGACTGGTGCTGGGAATCCTGGGTGCCGCCGGGCTGCTCGCGGCGACGGCCGTAGCCTGGATTCTTCCGGGCACCGGCCGCCCCGCCATGACGTTCTCCAGAGCCGACGTCCAGTTTTTGTTCACCGCACCCATCTCGCGGCGACAACTCCTGCACTACAAGGTGTTGAGGTCGCAGGTTGGAGCGATTCTCGGAAGCGCGCTCGTCACGCTTGTATTCCGTCCTGGCACGTTCGCGCAAGGCTGGACGTTCTTTCTCGGCATGCTGCTCGTGATGGCCACGGTCAATCTGCACCTGACAGGGGTCTCGCTGCGGCGCGAGAGCCTCCGCGCGCACGGCGGCGCCGCTCTCGCGCGCCAGTGGATCCCCCTCGCCATCCTCCTCGGCGCGGTCGCGGTTGTCGCCGCGTCCGTGGCGTTCTCCTGGGCGTCGTTGTCGGCCGTCTCGTCGCCCGAGGAATTTTTCGTGGCCATTCAGCGGGTCGCGAGCAGTTGGCCCGTGCGGCTCGTGCTCTGGCCGTTCAGGGCCCTGATGCGTCTGCCGCTCAGCGGGAACGGTGCGGAGTTCCTGGCGGCGCTGCCAGTCGGCCTCGGCGCGTTCCTGGCGAACTACGTTTGGGTGCTCCGCTCGGATGTGGCCTTCGAGGAAGCCGCAGCGCGTGATGCGGAGCAACAGGTGTCCCGGCGGGCTAGAAGCTACACGCCGAATCGGGCCCGCCGGCGGCCCCCTCCCTTCCGACTGAATCCGACGGGCCGGCCAGAGATCGCGCTGCTCTGGAAGAACCTGATCCTGTCGAGCCGCGTCGCCCGATGGGGCGTGTTCTGGCGCCTCATCCCCATCCTCGTCATCGGCGCGTTCACCGTGTCGCAGGCGGCGCGAACGCTGGCCGATGCGCTTGCGACCATCTGCGCGCTCGGCGCCGTCGGCGTGACGCTGATCGGGCCTCAGATTCTTCGCAACGACCTTCGTCAGGATCTCGCGCAAATCGCGATGCTCAAGCAGTGGCCTGTCACCGGCGGCACGATTGTTCGCGGCGAAGTGCTGGCCCCGACCGTCCTTCTGTCCGCGATCGTGTGGATTCTCGTCACCGTCGCGTTGCTCCTCTCGACGCGCGTCACGTTCGACATGCATCTTGCCGTGGCCGAGCGGATCTCATGGGCCGTGGCGGCGATGCTCATCGCGCCGGGGATCATGCTCGTCGAGATCGTTGTGCAGAACGCGCTGGCGGTCCTGTTTCCCGCCTGGATGGATGTCGGTGCGGGCGAGCTTCCCGCGGCATGGAGGTGATGGGGCAGCGGGTCCTCATCGCCGGCGGCCTCATCGTGACGGTCGGTCTCTCGCTCTTTCCCGCCATCCTGGTCGCCGTCGTCACGAGCAGTGTCGTACACGCGCTCACCGGCGCAAACACCGTGGTGGTCTCGGCCGCCGCTGCATCGTTCACCCTCGTCCTCGAGTCCGCGCTGGTCGCGGCCGCGCTCGGCCGCGTCGTCGATCGGATGGACGCGAGCGCGGTGCTGCCCGTCGAGTAGCACGGCACGTCGCGCAATTCCGTGCAGCATGTGCGAACGAGATGGTCGCCATGCACGCGAGGCATCCGCCCGCCCACTTCCGTATCTTCTGTTGTGTCATGGCGGTAGAATGGACCGTTCGGCGGCATCGGACACTGCCAGCAGACGGGTCACGTCCATATGAAGAACCTCTCACCGACGGAGATCGCGGCGCTCGAAGCGGTCGAGACGCGCGAGTGGCTGGAATCGCTCGACTACGTCCTGCATCAGGGAGACAAGGGCCGCACCGTTCGTCTCCTCGAAGCGCTTGAGGGCGCGCGCGAGGGTGTCAGGCGTGCGGCTGCCGTTTGCGGCAAACACGCCGTACATCAACACCATCTCGGCCGGTGAGCACGTCGCGCGCCCGGGCGACGGCGCGATGGAGCGCCGCATCAAGAGCCTGGTCCGCTGGAACGCGCTGGCGATGGTCGTCCGCGCCAATCGCGAGTCGGACGGCATCGGCGGGCACATCTCGACCTACGCGTCGGCCGCGACGCTGTATGAAGTCGGGTTCAACCATTTCTTCCGCGGCAGCGACGGTGGCGGCGACGCCGACGTCGTGTTTTACCAGGGCCACGCGTCGCCCGGCATCTATGCGCGGGCGTTCGTCGAAGGTCGCCTGACCGAGGAGCATCTGCGGAATTTCCGCCGCGAGCTCCGTCCGGGCGGCGGCCTGTCGTCGTATCCGCATCCGTGGCTGATGCCCGAGTTCTGGGAGTACCCGACGGTCTCGATGGGGCTCGGCCCCTTGATGGCGATCTATCAGGCGCGGTTCATCCGTTACCTGGAAAATCGCGGGCTCAAAAAGCCGTCCGATCAGAAGGTCTGGGCATTCCTCGGCGACGGCGAGACCGATGAGCCCGAGGCACTCGGGTCGATTTCGCTGGCAGCCCGCGAGAAGCTCGACAACCTGATCTTCGTCATCAACTGCAACCTGCAGCGCCTGGATGGTCCGGTCCGGGGCAACGGTCAGATCATCCAGGAGCTCGAAGCCGTGTTCCGGGGCGCCGGATGGAACGTCATCAAGGTGATGTGGGGCTCCGGCTGGGACGACCTGCTCGCACGCGACAACGAGGGCGTGCTCGTCAAGCGAATGGGCGAGGTCGTCGACGGCGAGTACCAGCGCTACGTCGTTGAAGACGGCGCGTACTTCCGGAAGCACTTCTTCGGGACTGACCCGCGGCTGCTCGAGCTCGTCAAGCATCTTTCCGACGACGAGCTGAAGTCGTTGCGCGTAGGCGGCCACGACCCGGTCAAGGTTTATAACGCCTACCGCGCGGCCGTGACTCATCAGGGCGCGCCGACCGTCGTGCTCGTCCGGACGATCAAGGGATACGGTCTCGGCGAGGCGGGTGAGGGCAAGAACATCACCCACCAGCAGAAGAAGATGAACGAGGCCGACCTGCTGCACTTCCGGGAGCGGTTCGGAATCCCGGTCGGTGACGATTGGGTCGCGGAGGCGCCGTTCTTCCGTCCGGACGAGTCGAGTCCCGAGTTGCGCTACATGCGCGAGCGTCGAGCGCTGCTGGGCGGACCCGTGCCGAAGCGCACCGTGCGCGCGCCCGCGATCCGTCCGAAGTTGTCGGAGGTGTTCGACGAGTTTGCGAAGGGAACGGGCGATCGCAAGGCGTCGACCACCATGGTCTTCGTGAAGATGCTCGCCAAGCTTCTTCGCGACAAGGAAATCGGACCGCTCGTCGTGCCGATTGTGCCCGACGAGGCCCGGACGTTCGGCATGGAGTCGCTCTTCCGCGCCGTCGGCATCTACTCGAGCATCGGCCAGCTCTACGAACCGGTCGACATGGACACGCTCCTGTACTACAAGGAAGCGAAGAACGGCCAGATTCTCGAAGAGGGCATCACCGAGGCGGGGTCGATGTCGTCGTTCATCGCCGCCGGCACGGCCTACGCCACGCACGGCGTGAACACGATTCCGTTCTTCATCTACTACTCGATGTTCGGGTTCCAGCGTGTCGGCGACTTCATCTGGGCGGCGGCGGACGCGCGATGCCGCGGCTTCCTGCTTGGCGGCACGGCCGGCCGGACGACGCTGGCCGGCGAAGGACTGCAGCATCAGGACGGCCACAGTCATGTGCTGTCGCTCGGTGTGCCGCCCTGCCGCTCCTACGACCCCGCCTACGCGTACGAGCTCGGGACCATCATCGAGGACGGCATTGCGCGGATGTACGGCGACGGTGAGGCCATCTTCTATTACCTGACGGTCATGAACGAGCAGTACGAAATGCCGCCCATGCCCGAAGGTGTGCGCGATGGCATCATCAAAGGGTTGTATCGGTTCCGAACGGCCCCCAACGCGAAGGCGAGCGCGCGCGCGCAACTCATCGGCAGCGGCGCCATCCTCAACGAAGTGATCAAAGCGCAGGGACTGCTCGAAAAGTACGGCGTCGCGGCCGACGTCTGGAGCGCCACGAGCTACAACGAGCTCTATCGCGACGCGCACCGCGCGGAGCGATGGAACCTGCTCCATCCCGGTGAGACGGCCAGAGTGCCGTACGTCACCGAGTGTCTGGCCGGCACGAAGGGTGTCGTCGTCGCGGCATCCGACTACCTCAAGAGCCAGCCGGACATGATTGCCCGCTGGGTCGGACGACCGGTCGTCACGCTCGGCACCGACGGCTTCGGCCGCAGCGAAGACCGGACGTCGCTCCGGAACTTCTTCGAGGTCGACGCGCGGCACATCGCGGCGACGACGCTGTCGACGCTCGCGCGCGACAAGCAGGTCGATCTGAAGGTCGTCACAGCAGGCGTTCAAGGACCTGGAGATCAATCCCGAGAAGGTCGATCCGACCACGGTATGAGCTGGACCTGATCGCGATCCAGTCTCTGCGGAGGCCCCTTTGCCCGTTGAGTTCACGCTGCCCGAGCTTGGAGAGAACGTCGAGAAGGGCGATGTCATCCGCGTTCTCGTAAATGTCGGCGACCTCGTCGCGAAAGATCAACCTGTCGTCGAGCTGGAAACCGACAAAGCCACCATCGAAGTGCCGTCGAGCGTCGCCGGGCGCGTGACTGACGTCCGCGTCAAGCCGGGTGACAAGGTCAAGGTCGGGCAGACGGTGATGGTGCTCGACGAAGGCGGTTCGGCGGCGGCCGCGCCAAAGGCCGAGCCCGCGGCCGCAACAAAGAAGGCCGAGCCGGCACCCGCCGCTGCGCCGGCGCCGGCCGCGGCCCCGCCTCCAGCGCCCGACAAGGAACGCCCCGCACCAGCCAAGCCCGCGGCCGCCGTCGTGGATTTCAGCAGCGGCCGGCCCGCGCCGGCCCCGGAACGGCAGGGCGCTGCGCCGCTCATCGCCGCGGCGCCGTCCGTCCGTCGATACGCGCGCGAGCTCGGCATCGACATCGCCCAGGTCGCGGGCACCGGGCCCGGCGGACGCATCGGGTCGCAGGACGTGCAGAGTCACGTCCGCGAACAGTTCTCCGGTCCCGTCGGCCGGCCGGCTCCGCTCCCTGACTTCTCGAAGTGGGGCGAAGTCGAAGTCACGCCGATGTCGAACATCCGCCGCAAGACGGCGGAGCACCTGTCCATCGCCTGGCAGGCGCCGCACGTGACGCAGTTCGACAAGGCCGACATGACCGGCCTCGAGAACTTCCGGCGCGCCTATGGCGCGCGCGTCGAAAAGGCGGGCGCCAAGCTCACCGTCACCGTCGCGCTCATCAAGATCGTGACGGCCGCGATCGCGCGCTTTCCGCAGTTCGCTTCATCGGTCGACATGGCGGGCCAGTCGGTCGTGATGAAGAAGTACCGCCACATCGGCGTCGCGGTGGATACGCCGAACGGCTTGCTCGTGCCGGTCATCCGTGACGCCGACCGCAAGACGATGACGGAGATTGCCATCGAGCTCGCCGCGTTGGCGCAAAAGGCGCAGCAGAAGAAGCTCAGCCTCGAGGAGATGGCAGGCGGCGTCTTCACCATCAGCAACCTCGGCGGTCTGGGCGGCACCGCGTTCACGCCGCTCATCAACCAGCCCGAGGTCGCGATTCTCGGTGTGTCGCGCGGCGCCATCGAGCCCGTCTGGCAGGACAACCAGTTCGTGCCGCGACAGATGCTGCCGCTGTCGCTGTCTTACGACCACCGCGTGATCGACGGCGCGGATGCCGTGCGGTTCCTCCGGTTCATCGTCGAGGCGCTCGAGCATCCTCTGACGATGGAGCTTTGACAAGTGAGAAGTGAGAAGTAGGAAGTCAGAAGCAACTGGGCGCGCACTGGTACCTTTCTTACTTCTAACTTCCGCCTTCTAACTTGATCATCTGGTGTCTATGCCTTCATTTCAGTTAGTGGTCATTGGTGCCGGTCCTGGAGGCTATGCGGCCGCGTTCTATGCGGCGGACCTCGGGATGTCGGTCGCGCTCATCGATTCGGAACAGAATCCGGGCGGCGTGTGCCTCTATCGTGGGTGCATTCCCTCGAAGGCGCTGCTGCACGTCGCCAAGCTCGTCGGCGAGGCCAAACACGCCGAGTCCTGGGGCGTGAAGTTCGGCGATCCGTCCATCGATCTCGACCGGCTCCGTGGATTCAAGGATCAGGTCGTTCAGAAGATGACTGGCGGCCTGAGCCAGGTCGCGAAGCTCAGGAAGATCACGTACTTCCAGGGCAACGCGTCGTTCGTCGACGCCAAATCACTTCGCGTCGATCTGACGGCAGGCGGCGCCGAGACGGTCGCGTTCGAGCACGCGATCATCGCGACCGGATCGCGTCCCTCGACCGTGCCGGGCTTGTCGATTGACAGCCCGCGGGTCATGGACTCGACCGGCGCGCTCGACCTGCCCGACACTCCGGGATCGCTGCTCGTCGTCGGTGGCGGATACATCGGTCTCGAGCTGGGATCGGTGTACGCGGCGCTCGGCACCAAGGTGACCGTCGTCGAGATGACGTCCGGCCTGCTGCCAGGCGCAGACCGCGATCTGGTGGCGATTCTCCACCGCCGGCTCGAGAAGAATCTGCACAAGATTCTCTTGAACGCGCGTGTCGTCGAGATGAAAGAGGTCAAGAACCGTATCAAGGTTCGCGTGGAAGGTGCGGAGCTGGCCGAGGAGGACCGCGAGCAGACGTTCGATCGCGTGCTGGTGTCGATCGGCCGCAAGCCGAACTCCGCGATTCCCGGCCTCGACAAGACCCGAGTCAAGGTGGGCGAGCGCGGCTTCATCGTGGTCGATGAGGCGATGCGGACCGCCGAGCCGAACATCCTGGCGATCGGCGACGTCGTCGGCGAGCCGATGCTCGCGCACAAGGCGTCGCACGAGGCCCGCGTGGCCGTTGAGACCGCCGCCGGGCACAAGGTCGCGTTCGAACCGCAAGCCATTCCAGCCGTCGTCTTCACTGATCCCGAGGTCGCGTGGTGCGGCCTGACCGAGACCGACGCGCAGAAGCAGGGACGCAAGGTCGAGGTCGCCAAATTTCCATGGGCCGCGCTCGGCCGGGCCGTCGCCATCGACCGGCCGGACGGCCTGACGAAGCTCGTCATCGATCCCGAAACCGAGCGCGTGCTGGGCGTCGGGATCGTCGGTTCGGGGGCCGGCGAGCTCATCGCCGAGGGCGTGCTCGCGGTCGAGATGGGCGCGCTCGCCACCGATCTCAAGCTGACCATCCATCCGCATCCGACCCTGAGTGAAACGCTCATGGAGTCCGCCGAGGTCTTCTTCGGCCACTCGACGCACGTCTACCGGCCCAAGCGCGCGGCGAAGTCCTGAAACGGTTCCAAGGGTCCAGGGTTCGGCGTTCACAGTCTGGTCCTTCGTGGCTTGAACGCGGCACCGAACTAGACCCCTGGAACCGTGGAACCCTGGAACCCCAGAATCGGATATCGTTGAGCCGTTCGGGGTGTCTCTCGTGAGCGAGCGGTCTTCTTCGGCAACCGTCGTACGGGATCTCGTCGCGGCCGGCGACCGGCGTCGGCGGCAGCGTGACGTCGCGAAGACTCTCGCGCGGACGGCGCCCATCGTCGCGGCCGGTGTCTTCCTCGTCGGTATCCTCGGATCCGGCGTTGGGTGGTCAATCGCGGTCACGGCATCGGTCTGGATCGCCCTGCTCGCGGTGCTCGTGGGTTGGGCCTTCCTCAGCACGCGCCCCCGGCCCACGACGGACGCGATCGCCGTTGACGTCGACCGGGACGCCGGGTTGGCCGGCGAGCTGCGCAGCGCCCACTGGTTTTCGTTGAATCCGTCGGCCAGTGCATGGGCCGCCTTCCACCTCGATGAAGCGGCGCGACGGTCGAGCGCCGTGCCGTGGCACGAGGTCTATCCGAGAACCAAATCCCGCAAGTCGTGGCTGGCGGCTGCCGTGTTGAGCATGGCCGCGTTTGCCGTGCCCGCCGGGCTGCCAACCGGCTCGTGGCTGCCTGTGTCCGTGCCGGCCGGGGCCGAAGAGCTCGTCGACATGGTCGAGCTCGACGGTCTCTCCCCGGAGCTACGCGACAAGCTGCTCGAGCTCCTCGCCGCCGTGCGCGAGGGCAAGATGACGCCCGATGGAGGCCATGGCGGCGCTCCGCGAGCTCACGGACTTCGCCAAGGTGGACGCGGCGATGAAGGAACAGATCGCGCAGCTTTTGGACGATGCGCTGACGAGTCGCGACCAGTTCGAGAAAATCAACCCGAACCTCGCCGATGCCAAGACGATGTCGGCCGATGTCGAGTGGGCGCGGGAAAACATGGCGTCGCGCGTGGCGAGCGAGGAAGCGCAGAAGGCCGAGGACGCGGCCCGCGGCGGCGAGAGCGAGCCGTCCGACAGCAAGGAGCCCGGCCCAACGACCGAGCAGTCGGCGGAGGGCGAGGCTGGTGAGGCCAGTGAAGGGCAGCCGGGCGCCAAGGTTCCCGCGAAGCCGTCGGAGTCCGCTGATGGCGCCGCCGTGATGATGTTGGGCAATCCCAGCTCCGCGGTCGGCGAACCGGGGTCGGTGTTCGGCGGCAAGCGCGGCAATGTCAAATACGGCACGAGCCAGGCGAGCGAGATCGCGGCCTCGTTGAAACGGGAGATGGTCGAGGCGATCGTCAACATCGATCGCTCGGATCTCGACAAGGAAGATCGCCGCCGGAAGACCCAACAGAGCTGGTCGTCGTTGACCTATACGCGAAGCGGCAGCCGCGCGTCGTTCGACCGCGCGAGAACCGAGGCGGTTCAAGCCGTGCCGGAAGCCCGCAAGCCGGTCGTCGAGCGGTACTTCGTTCGGCCGGCGACCCCTGACAGTAACGAGGAGCAGAGCACCCGTTGACCACAGCCGCCGTCGCCCAGCACATCGAGCTATTTCGCGAACGTTTTGTCCGAATCACCACGGAGGTCGGGCGGCGCATCGTCGGACACGAGGAGATTGTCGCCGGCGCGGTGACGAGCCTGCTCGCGGGCGGTCACGTGCTGCTCGAGGGCATTCCCGGCGTCGGCAAGACCAGCCTGGTGCACACCCTCGCCGACGTGCTGCACCTTCGGTTCTCGCGCATTCAGTTCACGCCTGACCTGATGCCCGCCGACATCGTCGGCACGCACATCGTCCAGGAGCACGCGCAGGGCGGGACGTTCTTCGAGTTCCAGCCCGGTCCGATCTTCGCCAACGTCGTGCTGGCCGACGAGATCAACCGCGCGACGCCCAAGACACAGTCCGCACTCCTCGAAGCGATGCAGGAAGTCAGCGTGACCGTGGGCAAGACGACGTTTCAGCTCGAGCAGCCGTTTCTCGTGCTGGCGACGCAGAACCCGATCGAGATGGAGGGCACGTATCCGTTGCCCGAAGCACAGCTCGACCGGTTCTTCTTCAAGCTGAAGGTGGAGTATCCGCCGGAAGCGGCGCTCCACGACATTCTCGACCGCACGACGCAGCCGATGGACGTTTCGGTGACCCGCGTCATGGACGGGGCTGAGATCCTCGAGATGCGTCAGGTCGCCCGGTCGGTACCGATCGCGCGGCCGGTGCAGGCGTACGCGATTCGCCTCACGCTCGGGAGCGCACGCCGATTCGCCCTACGCCACGCCGCTGGTGAAGCGCTTCGTGCGGTACGGTGCGAGTCCCCGTGCGGCGCAGACGCTGGTGCTCGCCGGCAAGATTCATGCGCTCCGGCACGGCCGCGCGTTCGTGTCTCCCGAGGACATTCGCGCCGTTGCCCTCCCTGCGTTGCGCCATCGAATTCTCCTGAACTTCGAGGGCGACGCGGAGCAGGTGAATGTCGACACGATTGTCGCCGAGTTGCTCAAGGGAGTAAGCGTGTAGCGGATGTTCGACGCCGCCTTTCTCAAGAAGCTGGAGCACCTGCGGGTCATCTCGATGCGCTCGTTCGTGGGGCGCGACCGCGCGGATCGGCTGGCGCGCAAACGTGGGAGCGGGCTCGAGTTCGCCGACCATCGCCAGTACGCGCCCGGCGACGATGTCCGCCATATCGACTGGAAGGCGTACAAGCGCCTCAACCGGCTGCTGTTGAGGCTGTTCGACGAAGAACAGGACCTGCCGATCTATCTCTTCCTCGACGCAAGCCGATCGATGGCGGCCGACGCCAAGTTCGATCAGGCGAAGCGTCTGGCGGCGGCGCTCTGCTACATCGGTCTCGTCCACTTCGATCGGGTGACCATTCTGCCGTTTCGCGCCACGCTGGCGCGCGAGATCGCGCCCGGACGCGGGCGTGGCCGCATCTTCCCGGTGTTCTCGATCCTCGAGGCGCTCGAGGCGGGCGGCGGAACGGACCTGAAGCAGAGCATTCGGCAGTTTGCCGGCCGGCCGTTCCGTCGCGGCGTCGCCATCGTGATTTCTGATTTTCTCGATCCCGCAGGATTCGATGCCGGATTGAAGGTGCTCGCGTCGCTCGGGCACGACGTGCTCGTGGTGCAGGTGTTCTCGCCGCGAGAGCGGGACATCGACACGTTTGGCGAAGTGCGTTTCGTGGACGCCGAATCCGGCGAACATCTCGATCTCGACGTGACGCCGGGCTTGTCGAGGGCCTACCGCGACGCGTGGCAGGCGCACGCCGACGCGATCGCGTCCTTCTGCCGGCGATATCGGCTGCCGTTCGTGCAGGCCAGCGCTGACGATCCGTTCGAGGACATCGTGCTGCGCACATTTCGCGAGGGAGGACTTCTCGCGTGACGTTCGGCGCGATGGCCGCCTGGCAGGCCTGGTTGCTCATCGGCGCGGCCGCGGCGCTCGCATGGTGGCTGTTCCGGCTGAAGGTGCGGCCGCCGCGCCGCGCGGTGCCCTCTCTTCTGGTCTGGCGCCACGTGGTCGATCGTCCGTCAGAACGATCGTGGTGGGACCGGATTCGCCGGGCCGTCTCGCTCGCGGCCACGGTGCTCGTGGCGCTGGCTCTTGCGCTGGCCGTCACGCGGCCCGCGCCGCGGGCGGCCGCCGGGTCGCGGGGACGCCTCCTGATCGTGCTCGACTCCTCGTGGTCGATGCGCGCGAAGACGCCCGAGGGCGACACGCGTTGGCAGCGCGCCGTGGCAGGCGCGCGCGCCCTCGCGCTCGCCGCCGAGTCCGACGTGGCCATTGCGACAACGGCCGATGGCCTGGTCGAAGGTCCGACCTCCGACACCGCGCTGATTGCCACCGCGTTCGACCGGTTGGAGCCCGCCGGCGGCGAAGGACAGGCGTGGCCTCGCGTGGACGGTGTCGATGCGACGCACTTTTTTACCGACGGCGCACTGCTGAGGCCGCTCGATCCGGCCGTGCTGGTTCACTCGGTGTTCCGGCCCGCGCCGAATGTCGCGATCACGGCCTTTGGGGCGCGGCCCGCGACATCGTCTGCGACCGGCGCGTCCGCCTATCTGGAAGTTGCCAACTACGCGCCGACACCCCAGCGCGCGCACGTGACGGTCACCCGGGGTTCATCGGTCATCACGGATCGATGGCTCGATCTGGCGCCGGCCGAGGTGTCGCAGCAGGCGCTGTCGCTCGAAGCCACTGGCGGGGCGACGCTTCGGGCTCAGCGTGAGCGCGCCAGGCAACGCACTCGACATCGACGACGAAGCCGTGGCCTGGCTCGCGAACGGCGATCCGATTGCCGTGACCGTCGTGAGCAATCAGCCGGACGATTTGTCGGGTCTCTTCGAGCACGACCCGGCCATCCACGCGACGTTCGTCCGAACGTCCGAGTACAAGCCGGCGCCGACCGACGTGATCGTGTTCGACCGGTGGGCGCCGCCCGACGCGCCCAATCGCCCGGCGCTCTACCTGTCGCCGCCGCCGGTTCCGTGGCTGGCCAAGGCGGGCCGCGACGAGGTGCTGCCGCAGTGGTCCGTCACCGAAGCGCACCCGATCCTCGCGGGTGTCGATCCGCTCACCCTCGACATCGCTCGAAGCCGCCGTTACGAAGGGCCTGCGCTGAAGCCCGTCGCGCGGTCCGCGCAAGGCACGCCGCTCGTCTCCGTGCTGGACGCGCCGGGTCTTCGTGGCGTGCTGCTCGGTTTCAGCACGGCCGACTCGAACCTCACGGATGTTCCGGCGTTTCCAATTCTCGTTGGCAACGCGCTGGATTGGCTCGCGCGGCCTGCCGCCGGAGAAGTCCGGACGCCCGGCCCGATCGACCTTCCGGCCAGCACGACGCGCATCACGGCGCCGGATGGTCAGGCGGTCGGCCTCGTTCGCGCCGGCGATCGCGTGCTCGTGCGGCTTCGCACGCCAGGTCTCTACCTCGTCGAGGCCGGCGGCTCGGAGAGCGTGATCGGCGTCAACGTCGGCAACCCGACCATCGGCAATCTCTCGCGCACGAATCTGCCCGCTGACGCGCGGGCCACGGCGCTCGCGGCGTTCGCGGGCGGGGCCTGGTGGATCTACGGCGTCGTCCTGGCCCTGGTGCTGGTCGTCGCGGAATGGTGGACGTGGCAGCGGAAGGTGACGGTGTGAGATGAGCCTGTCACTCGCCGCTCCCGGAGCGTTGTGGTGGCTCGCGGCCGTGCCGCTCGTGTGGCTGGCGCTCCGCTTCGGCCGGACCAACTTCAATCCGCGGCAGCGCATGCTGCAGGCAGGAGTCCGGTCGCTGCTCGTCGTGCTGCTCGCCACGGCGCTCGCTCGGCCGGTGATCTCACTGACCGCCTCGCGGGAGGCCGTCGTGTACGTGGTGGACGTGTCGCACAGCGTCGTCAACGCCGGCGATTGAAGCGGCCGCCGCCCGCATCGACTTGCTCAACGCCACACTGAAGCCGGACCATTCGCGCATTCTGGCGTTCGCGTCGCGCGTGACGGCGGTCGCCGACACCGCCGCGTTGCGCCGACTCGCGTCGGCACCAGCCGAGTCGGACATCGTCGGTCGCGGCGGATCCGATCTGGAATTGGCGTTGACCGAAGCGCGGGCGGAACTGCCGCCCGGCGAGGCCGCGCGCGTCGTGCTGTTTTCTGACGGCCGCCAGACGGCCGGCGACGCGCAGGCCGCCGCGCTCAGCCTTGCGGCTGACGGAATTCCCGTGTTTGTCGAACCGCTCGCCGTACGCGACCTCGGCGACGCGTGGGTGGACGCGATCCACGTGCCCGATCCGGTCCCCGCAGGCGGGACCGTCACGCTGACGGTTGTCGTCGGGAGTCAGAAGGCCTGGCCCGCGGCCAAGATCCGGATTCTCGATGGCGATCGCGTCGTCGGCGCTGCAGAGGCCGCTGTCGGGCCGGGCGCGACAGCAGTCGCCGTCGAAGCCGCCTTCGAAGGCGCCGGGCCGCATGTCGTCCAGGCCGTCCTGGACGTGGAGAGCGATCCACTCGTCGCGAACAACCGCCTCTCGCGCGAGGTGCTCGTGAAGCCGCCGGCGCGAGTGCTGTACGTGGAGGGCACGCCGGCCAGTGCGCAGTACCTGCGGCAGGCGCTGACCCAGGCGGGCTTTGACGTGACGGTTCGCTCGCCCGCGCAGACGCCGAATACTCGTGACGCCCTGCAGCCCTGGGACGTCGTGATCCTGAGCGACGTCGCGCGCGCGCTGGTGACAGACCAGACGATGGCGGCGCTGACGGCATGGGTCGAGCACGATGGCGGCGGACTGCTCGTCGCGGGCGGCGAGTCGGTGTTCGGCGAGAGCACCGAGGGCGCCGCCAATGGCTACCGGCGAACCGAGCTCGAGCGGCTGCTGCCCGTCACCTTCGAGCGCAAGGACCAGCCCGACGTCGCGCTCGTCATCGTCCTGGACAAGTCCTGGAGCATGAACGGACGCGTGATGGAGCTGTGCAAGGCCGCGGCCCAGGCCGCGGTGGACGCGCTCAGCGATCGTCAGACGGTCGGCGTCCTCACGTTCGACGACCGGTACAAGTGGGACGTCACGCCGCGGAACGTCGGCAAGAACCGCGACGAGATTCGCCAGGCGGTCACGGCCATCCAGCCCGGCGGCGACACGCTGATCTACCCGGCGGTCGAGCAGGCCTATCTGGCATTGCGGCAGGTCAAAGCCAGCGCGAAGCACGTCGTGCTCTTGTCCGACGGTCGGTCGTACCCGGACGACTACGAGGGGCTCGTCGGCAAGATGGTGGCCGCCGGCATGACGGTGTCGTCCATCGCGGTTGGGCCCGTCGGCAGACGCCGAATTGCTGACGAACATCGCGAAGTGGGGCAAGGGTCGCGGCTATGCCGTCCTCGACGCGAAGGAGGTGACACAGATTTTCGTCAAGGAAGCGCGCAACGCGATGTCGGCGTTCGATGAAGGCGAATCGATCGCGCCCGTCGTGCGCGCGCGAAGTGTCCTGTCGAACGTGGATCTGTCGGACATGCCGGCGCTGCGAGGCCGGACGGCCGTCGTGCTGAAGGACGCCGCCACCGAAGTGCTGGGGACGGAGACCGATGATCCGCTGCTCGCATTCTGGCCGTTCGGACTGGGCCGCACGGCCGTGTTTGCGTCAGACGTCAAGGACCGCTGGGCGAGCGCGTGGCTGAGATGGCGCGGGTATGGCCCGTTCTTTTCGGCGGTCGGTACGGGCCGTGGCGCGCCAGCGTCCCGAGCCGCTCGCGCTCACGGTCACGCCCGGCATCGTTCGCGACGGCACGCGGACGATGGCGTTTTCGATCGAGGCGCGCGACGAGCAAGGTCGATATCGTGACCTCTTGCGGCCATCGATCGCCGTGCAGGCCGGCGGCGGATCGTCGGCGAACGTCACCGCGCGGCAGGTCGCGCCAGGCCGGTACGAGGCGTCGATGATTGTCGATGCCGGAGAATCGCTGACCGTATCCACCACGGAGCGCGCCGGCGCGCCCGCCGAGGTCCGGCGCGTGCTTCCCGACCTCGACGCCGAGTATCGCTTTCGTCCGCCGGACGAGGTGTTGCTCGGCGCCGTTGCCAGCGCGACTGGCGGCGCCGTGACGCCGAACGTCGCGGCCCTGGAATGGCCGGCCGCCTCGGCGCGATCCTCGCGGCACGCGCTCTGGCCCTGGCTCGTCGTCACTGCGCTCGCGATCTGGATGGTGGACGTGTTCCTGCGCCGTATCCGGCTGTTCGAACCTGCGGCCGGCCTCTAACGTTTCTCGATCGCCGCGGCTTTCGCCGCCAGCCGGAAGACCTGCCGCAGCATCCCAGGCGTGAGCCTGCCAGTGTTGGTGTTCTGCCGGCTGGGATGGTACGCCGCAATGACCACGCGTCCATCGCGGGTGCGATAGCGAACGCCATGACCAAACGGCGGACGAGACGAAACCGGGTTTCTCTTAGTCCGTCGGAAACCCGGTGTCTTTCTGCTGCGAGGATCCGCCAGCAGGCGTCATACGCGATTCGTCCGAGGGCGACGTAGACGCGCACATTAGGCAGTGCGCCGAGCTCAGCGATGAGATGGGGCTGGCAGGCGGCAATCTCAGCCGGCGTCGGCAGGTTGTCGGGCGGCGCGCAACGCACGGCCGCGGCAATCCAGGCGTGCTTCAGGGCGAGGCCGTCGTCGGGACTTCGCGAAATCGGCTGGTTGGCCAGCCCGTTGGCGTGGAGCGCCGCCATGAGGAAATCGCCCGAACCGCCGGCGCCGTCTCCGGTGAAGTTGCGTCCCGTGCGATTCGCTCCGTGGGCCGCCGGGGCGAGCCCGATGATGGCGATTCTCGCGGCCGGATCGCCGAAGCCGGCCACCGGTCTTGCCCAGTACGTGTCGTTGCGGTAGGCCGCGCGCTTCTCGCGGCCGATCCGCCGGCAATAGTCGCGCAGCCGCGGGCAGCTTTCGCAGGTGACGATTGCCTCGCGAACACGCCCCAGCTCGTCGGTCAGCGGAATCGTCGCGCTCACAGCCGAACGGTCTCGATCAGCGCTCCGGCCATGGCGTCGAGATCCTGACGCACGGCGAGCTTTGCGAACACATCCTCGAGCGAGGGGACGTTCGCGAGCTCACGCAGCCGCGCGGGCGAATCGTCGGCCACGACCGTGCCTTCGTGCAGGATCATGACGCGTGTGCTGATTTTTTCGATCGTGTCCAGCTCGTGCGAGCTGTAGAAGATGATGCGTCCGTCATCGGCCAGCGATCGCACGACAGTGCGGAGCACGAGCGCCGTGGAGACGTCGAGGCCGGACACCGGCTCGTCGAGCACGATGACGCGGGGGTTGTGCATCAGCGCTGCCGAGAGCAGAATTTTCTGTCGCATCCCCTTCGAGTAGGCAGACAGCGGAGCGTGATAGTCCGTATCCAGGCCGAACAGCTTCAGAAAACGATCGATCTTCTCCTCGATCGCCCGCTCGGCCATTCCGCGAAGGCGCCCCGTCAACCGCAGGTACTCGGGTCCGGTCAGATAGGTATAGACGTGCGCCTCCTCGGGGACGTACCCCACCTGCGCCTTGTATTCGAGCAGCCGGTCCTGAACGTCCTGCCCGTCGAAGAGAATCGTGCCGCTCGTCGGCGGCATGAGGCCGACGAGCATTTTGACAGTCGTGGATTTTCCCGATCCGTTCGGCCCGAGATATCCGAGGACCTCGCCGGGTTTGACGACGAAGCTGACGTGCCGGACGGCCGTGAGGGCGCCATATCGTTTCGAGACGTTTCTCATTTCGAGCATCATTCCTCCCGAACGATAGGTTTCCTCACCAGTGGCCCGACCACTTCGAGATCCAGGCGCGGTTCGAGATGTTCGTCCACGATCGCGTTGACCGCGGCCGCGCGCCCGCTACCTATGTGGACGCCGGTCGCGGACACCGCGAAGAATATCGCCTGCCACAGGACGGGACCGATCTCGTTCTTCCAGCCGGCCTGGGCGGCGGCACTTTCGAAGCAGAAGACTTCGAATCCCACGACCAGCGCGAGCGTGCGTCCACGGAACGCGGCACTGACCAGCGGGCGCGAGCAGGGCACGCCAACGTACCCCCACATGAGCACTTCCAGGGCCAGCCACCCGCCCGCAAGCGCTGCGACAGTCCGCGCGACTGCGACGGCCGGCTCCCACAGCCACATCCAGAGCACGGCCGTCGCGAGGATCGGGAAGACGACGCCGCCGACGAAGAGGATCCTCCACGCGGCCGCACGCCCAGCGAGCGGCGAGACATCCGTCTGGTCGAAGAGCCAGCGGCCCGGAAGCTCGACGGGTGTGCGGATGGCGAGGCGGAGGCCGAGCAGCGCGAAGAACTGCATGACGAACGGAAAGGCGAGGACGGCTGTGCTGTGGTCAGGGTGGAGCGAGATGGCCGCGCCGAGAACGGGGACGAGACCCGTCAGGCCGGCCGCGCACAAGAGCGCGAACACCAGTCGCGGCCCTGACACCCGCCCCAGCGTCGCGAATGCGAACGCGATCGCGCCGCGCGCCGGGGGCCGTCGAGTGAGGATGCACGCCAGCCGGTCGGCGAGCCATCGGCCGGCCGGCCACCGCGCCAGGGCAGAGACCGCGAACGCCCCACGGAGCGTCCGTGCTCCGGCAATCGGACTTGCGACGAGCAGCACCCCGATCGCGAGCGCCAGCGCGGACCAGCCCATGCGTGCCAGTTCCTGGAGTTCGGCGCTTGCCGAGCCGGCGATGGTTTCGTACACGCCCAGAAACCAGACCGGCGGAAGCCAGAAGACCCAGCTGGGCCCCCCGACCCCGTCCGCATCGAATGTCGAGAATGCCCGCGTACTGTGGCCGGGCATCAGCACGAAGACGACGAGCACCGACGCGACGAGCGCCATCTGCATCATCACCGCGACGCGTGCGAAACGGCGTGGGCCGACGAGCGCGAGCCCGGCAGCCTGGAGGGACGCGACCACCGTCATCACGAAGACCGTCAGCCCGACCGACGCGACGGCCAACCCAGCCATGGTGCCGGCGACGTTCGACGGCCGTTCGAGACCGCCGAGCGAGACGCCCTGGACGAGTGCCGCGCCGAGGTGCATGCCGGCCGCGAGAAGCCCGGTGTAGCCCGCGAGTGCCGCGAGCTTGGCGACGACGATCGTGCGCGGGCGCGTTGGAAGGGCGCCGAGGACGAGGGCGTCTCGCCGGTCGATGACGAGGCTCTGCCAGCGCGCGGCCGCGACCACGGCCACGGCCACGAACGTCAGGGCGAGATACTCGGCCGTGTCGGCCCGTACGGCTTGGTGGAGCGCCGCGATGCCCTCGCCGCGCCGGGCAATCCGTTCCCACAGGAACTGGCGATAGGTCGTGAGGAGCAAACCGGGCGCCGCGAGGATGGCCAGGAGCCAAAAGAACGAGCGCGTGGCGTCGGTCCGTTCCGCGGTGGTGTCGCTCTCGAAAAACCGGGCGAAAAACGCCGCCGTCAGCGCACGGACCTGGACGAACTCGTCCGGGGGACGGGGCATTGGGACATTAGACACCGCGGAAGGTTCGAAGGGTTCGAGGGTTCGGAGTTCGAAGGTTGGTTCGCTGGTTCGGAGGTTGGTTCGGAGCGTCGTCAGGCCCTCGGACTGTTGGACCCCTCGAACCTTGGAACCCTCGGACCCTGGAACCCTCGTACCCTACGAAGTCGTCGCCCTGTCGTAGCTTTCGGCCTGCTCGTGTGCGTGGTACGAGGAACGCACGAGGGGGCCGGACTCGACGTGCCCGAAGCCCAGATCGAGCGCGATGTGCTTGAGCTCGCGGAACTCGTCGGGCGTGTAGTAGCGCTCCATCGGCAGGTGGGCCAGTGACGGACGAAGATACTGGCCGACGGTGAGAATCTGACAGTCCACGCGTCTGAGGTCGCGGAAGACCTCGACCAGTTCCTCACGCGTTTCACCCAGTCCGACCATCAGGCCGGTCTTGGTCGGAACGGCCGGCGCCCAGGTGCGGGCACGATCGAGCAGCTCGAGGGCACGTTCGTAGCGGCCGCCGGGGCGTGCGCGCCGGTACAGCCTCGGCACGGTTTCGGTGTTGTGGTTCAGCACGTCTGGGCGCGCATCGACGACGACTCGCAGCGCATGCTCGTCGCCCTGGAAGTCGGGAATCAGCACTTCCACGCGACACGCCGGCCGGCGGGCCTTGATCGCGCGAATGGTCTCCGCGAACACCGCCGGCGCCGAAATCGTCCAGGTCGTCGCGATCGACCGACGTCACGACGACGTAGTTCAGTTCGAGGGTGTCGACCGCCTCAGCGAGCTTCGCGGGCTCCGCGGGATCGAGCGCGATCGGCGCGCCATGTTTGACGTTGCAGTAGCCGCAGGCGCGCGTGCAGACGTCGCCCATGATCATGAACGTCGCGGTGCCGTGATGCCAGCACTCGCCGATGTTGGGGCAGTGCGCTTCCTCGCAGACGGTGTGCAGGTTCAGATCGCGCATCAGCCCGCGCAGGCGCAGGTAGTTCGACGAGCCTGGCGCCCGCACCTTGAGCCACTCGGGCTTGGGCGTCCGCGCGAAGCTCGGTGTCCTTGACGCGACGGCCACGGATGAACTGCAGGGGAGCGACGATCGACATGCTCGATCTATTATCGGCATTCTGCAGGGCAGAGGGCAAAGGGCAGAGGGCAAAGGGAGCGGGGAAAGGGAAGAAACGGGAAGGGATCGGCAACCCTCGTTCGCGCAATAGCCCAATAACGAAATGCCCAATGCAATAGCAAATAACCGATAACCAATAACAAATAGCAAATGTCTCTCGCCATTACCTGGCTTGGCCACGCCACCTTCCTCATTGCGCCTGCCGTCGGGCCAGCGCTTCGTCACCGATCCCTGGCTCTCGGGTCCGACCGTTCCGCCGGAATGGTCGCGGGTCGAGGCGCTCGGCGCCATTGCACGCCGATTCTCGTGTCGCATGGTCACCGCGACCATTCCGCCGACGCCGCGGCCGTCTCGCGCGCGACCGGGGCGCCGGTGGTCTGCCTGTTCGAGCTGGGTCATTACCTGGCGGCCAAGGGCGTGCAGAACGTCCGCCAGATGGGCATCGGCGGGACGCAGGAGATCGCGGGCGTTCGGATCACGATGACGCCCGCCGTGCACACCGGCTCCGTCCTGGACCAGGGGCAAATCGTCTACACGGGCGGCGCGGCTGGATTCGTGATCCGGGCCGCGGACGCGCCGACGATCTACTTTGCCGGCGACACGGCGCTTTTCGGCGACATGAAGATCATCCGCGACCTCTACGCGCCCGACATCGCGTTCCTGCCGATCGGCGATCACTACACGATGGGCCCGGAAGACGCCGCGATCGCCGCCGAATGGCTGGGCGTGCGCCAGGTCGTGCCGATGCACTGGGGAACGTTTCCCGTGCTGACTGGAACGCCGGCCGCCCTCCGCGCGCACCTCAGGAACTCGGCGATTGAAGTACTGGAACTTGCCCCGGGAGAAACAGCCGAGTGAGGGAGGAACGGGAGAACTAGCCTTGCCCCTCGTCCAGCTTGTGCTTGGCCACGTAGTAGCTCATGGCCCGCTGGCTGATGCCCATCAGCTCGGCGGCGTCTTTCTTGACGCCGCGTGCGCTGTCGAGCGCGCGGTGAGCGGTCTCCCGCTCGGCCCACTCCAGGTTCTGCTTGAGATTGAGTGACGGCAACCCTGAGGCGCCCGGTGCTTTCGCGCTGACGAGCGTGACGTCACTCTCCTGAATGACAGACTGAGGCGCCAGGACGACCGCGCGCTCGACGGCGTTCTCGAGCTCGCGCACGTTGCCCGGCCAGGGCGCGTCCATGAGCACGGCCATCGCCTGCGGCGAGATGCCGTCCACGCGCTTGCCGGCGCGTCCGGCGTGCCGGCGGATGAAGTGCTCGACCAGGAGCGGAATGTCTTCGCGACGCTCGCGAAGTGGCGGCATCGTGATGGGGATGACGTTCAGCCGGTAGTACAGGTCCTCCTGGAACCGCCCGTCGCCGACGAGCTGCCGCAGATCGCGGTTGGTGGCGGCGATGACGCGCACGTCCACCTGCACCGATCGTTCGGATCCGAGTGGCTCGAATTCCCGCTCCTGCAGCACGCGCAGCAGCTTGGCCTGCACCGACGGCACGATCACGCCGATCTCGTCCAGGAAGATCGTTCCCCCGTCGGCCAGCGCGAAGCGGCCCTTCTTGTTCGCCGACGGCGCCGGTGAAGGCGCCGCGCACGTGGCCGAAGAGCTCCGATTCGATCAGCGTCTCCGGCAGGGCCGCGCAGTTGACCCGGACGAGCGGCATCTCGCGCTGGCTGCTCCAGTCGTGGATGGCGCGCGCCACGAGCTCCTTGCCCGTGCCGGTTTCGCCGATGATCAGGACGGTGCTGCGCGACTGCGCGATGACGCGCGCCGTCCGAACGACCTCCTGAATCGCCCGGCTCCGGCCGACGATGCCGTAGTGATCGAACTGCTCGTCGCGCTCGGTGATGAGGTAGTCGTGGTGCGTGCGCAAGCGCCGCAGCTCGATCGCGCGCTCCGCGACGACGAGAAATTCGTCGATTTCGAAGGGCTTCTGCAGGTAGTCCAGCGCGCCGAGCTTCATCGCTTCGATCGCGCTCTGCACGGTCGCATGTGCCGTCATCATGAGGATCTGGGGGCGCTCGGCGGTACCGGTCGCATTGACGACCTCCCGGATCAGCTCGAGGCCGCTCAGCTCGGGCATCAGGTTGTCCACGACGAGCAGATCGAACGGCCGCTCGCCAACCAGCCGCAGCGCCTCGCGTGGACTGCCTGTCGCATTGACGTCGTGCCCTTCGTCGCGAAGGGCCTTGGCCAGAGCCTGTCGAATTTTCGGTTCGTCGTCGACGAGAAGTACCGATCCGCGTGTCAACGTCTGGGCTCCCTCATGGCGCGATCTGGCAGTTGAAGGGTGACGGTCGTGCCCTCGCCGGCCTGGCTTTCCACGCGGAGCGTGCCGCCAAGCCCTTCGACGACGTTTCTGGAGATCGCCAGACCGAGCCCAGAGCCGTTACGGCGGGTCGTGAAGAACGGTTCGAAGACATGCGGCAAGTCCTCATGCGAGATGCCCGTGCCGTGGTCGCTGACCGTGATGCGCCACCGCGCGGTCTCCCGTGCCGTCTCGAGCCGAACCGGTAATCCGCGGCCGCCGTCGGTCCGCGCCCGAACGGCTTGCTGGGCGTTCGTCAGCATGTTGACGAGGACCGCTCGCAGCCGTTCGACGTCCGTGACAATTGGTTCGTCGGCCGCCGCGACCTCGATGGGGACGTCTTCCGCATCAGTGGCCGCCGCCTGTGCCGCATCCCGGCAAATGGCCCCGAGGTCCGCCTCCGTGAACGCAAACGCGATCGGCCGGGCGAAGTCGAGGACGCCCGTGACGACACGGTTCAGTCTGGCCACTTCCTCGTCGATGCTCGTCGCCGTTTCCGCGACCTCAGGTGAGTCGCTCTTGCGCAGTTGCCGAACGGCGGATTTGATGATCATCAGCGGGTTGCGAATCTCGTGCGCCACCACGGTGGACAACCTGCCGAGCGAGGACAGCCGCTCGCGAATCGCCGCTTCACGCTGAAACCGATCGAGCGCGCTCGTGAGCTGCCGGAACGTCGTCGCCACGAGCCGCACGTCCTCGTCATCCCAGCGGCCGAGCGCCGGCAGCGTCCTGGCCAGGTCACCGGTCGTGGCCATCTCGCCCATGGCGCCCGTCAGGGCCCGCAGCGGCCGGGTGACCGTTCGCGCCACGAGATATCCGACGAGGGTCGCCCCCAGCACCGCCGCGAGGCCCGTCAAGGCGATTTGCCAGCGAAGCGCGGGCAGGAAACGCAGGCGTTCCGTCCGCGATCGCAGGACGAGCGCGATGGGTTCATCGGCGTCCTCGCTGCGCCCGAGCGGCTGCACACGTCCGATGAACTCCTCGGATCCGACGACGAGGGAGAAGACGTCACGCCTGGTCGCGACGGACTCCAACGCGGCTTCCGCGCTGTCGTCGAACGACGAGGCCACGACCTCCGCGCCGGTGACGAACGCGACGTCGCTGTTGGTGAGCCGCTTGATCGACAGCGCGACGTCGCGATCGAGGCTGAGGCCAACCACCAGCGTGCGCACTGGATCGATCGGCAGGGCGGCCACGTGCACAAGGCCCCCTGCGAGCGGCCAGAAGACCGTGAAGTCTCGCGCCGCCCGACACGCCGCGAGAATCCCCTGGAGCGCGTCATCATCCAGGTGCAAGCGGCCGGCACGGGCGAGGACGCGATCGCCGCTGCCAAACACCACCAGCAGGTCGGCGTCGATGCGGTCCTGCATCTCCTCCGCAATGGGTTGGACCGTGGGCGGATGGTCGATCGCGGCCGCTGCCCTCATGGGCGGGATGTCCGCGATGAAGCGCCCCTTGGTGACGAAATCCTCGAAGTCGCGCTGGCTGAACAGATCCACCAGTGAGGCGGCCTCGGCCAGACCGGCCTGCAGATCCCGCTCGGCCTGCCGCGCGACCGAGTCGCTCACCCAGTAGATCGCGATGCCCATCGACGACGACGACGAGCACGGCGCTTGCGAGAAAGATGCGGTTCGTCAGCGACGAGAGCGCCGTCATGGCTCACGGCCGATCTGGAAATCAGCTTCCACATTGCCGCCTTCGGGCACGGTCACGCGCCGCGCGGGCGCCGATCCGAGCTCGCTCCACGCCACCAGCGAGTACGTGCCAGGGGGCACGCCTTCGATGACGTACTGGCCGTCGTCGTCTGACACCGCAAAGAACGGGTGACTGAACACGAGGACGAACGCGCTCATGTGCGAGTGAATGTCGCAGAAGACCGGCACGATCCCCGGCCGGTCGAAGCGAACCGACCCGGTTCGGCCCGGCGCGAACCGGCCGAGATCGAACGACCGCACGCGCGACAGCGAGAACACGTTGTGAAACGTCCGATCGTTGTTCGGGAAGTCGACGGTCGTGCCGGCCGTGATCGCGAGTACGCGTGGCGAGAACTGTTCGGCGCGTTGGTCCATTCGCGCGCGTCCGGGTGGCAGTTCACCGAAGGCCTGGCGAGGCGCCGCTTCAAGGTAGACCACGACGCGGCGGCGATTCACGACCGGATGTGAGGCCGACGACGGTTCGGCGATCGTTGGCCGCGAGAGCCCGGCCGGGACATTCGGCACGACGACCCGGCCGCGAACCGTGCCACCTGTGCGGACCGGCGCCTGGGGCGCCGCGGAGAGCGCCGCTATCAGCAGTGGCACGAGGAACAGGGGAGGCAGTCGTCGCATGCGTCAGAACCAGCCGAGCACCGCGAACACTGGCAGTCCGCGTTCTCGAACGCGCCCACCGTCGCGCCAGTTGTGCTGCCATCCGCCCCGCAGCTCGAGGTGCCGATGTGCGCGAAACCCGAGGACTGCTTCAACACGGTTCACGTCGGCATCCCACGACGTTCCGGTCGCGGCGGGCACCGCTCCCGGGGCGTCGCCAAACGCGAGGCGATCGATTCGCACGCCAACTTGCCACCGCGGCACTGGCCGATATCGCGCTTCTGCGAATCCTGACCAGACATGGAGGCGGGCGTCAGGGTCGGGTGCCGTGACGATAGGGATCTCGAACACGGAACGCAGCCACTCCCCACGCACGAGCCAGGGCCCGTGCCCCACTTCGACGTCCGTGCCGAAGAGCGTTTGGGACGACGGCGTCTCGCGCCCTTGAGGTGTGAGGTCCAGCACGGAGTTTTCCAGCCATTGGCCGCGAGCGCCGGACACGCCGACGGTCACACCTCCGCCGAGCAACGCCGCAGCGCGGCCCGACCACATCAGATGGTCGTTGGTGTCCCGGACGACGGGGACCGCCGGCGATCCCTGGGTGAGGGCACCCGAGACGTCGATGCGTCCGCGACGCCAGATGCCGGCGACACCCGTGTCCCACCTCGACGCGGAGACGACCGGCACGCCCGGTTCGACATCCGTGGAACCGATGGGGTAGCTCGGTTGCCAGCCACGGCCCCGCATCCGCAGCAGGTCTTCCACGCTCGATGGCACGGCATCCGCCCGCAGTGACGTGAGGTACTGATACGCGAGGGGCTGTCCGATCACGACGTTGTCGCGGCCGTAGGCGTGGCGCCCGAAGCCGCCGATGACGGGGGGAATCCGGCCCGCGTGAATGTAGAGGTCGGGCGTGAAATGAGGCTGCCATCGCATGTACAGCGCCGGCATCATCAGCTCATCGATGTTCTCGGTCCGGATTTCGCCGATGACCGACAGCCGCGCGGCCGGGCGCCATTCGCCGAACAGTCTCAGCCGGGCAATCCGAAGCAGGTTCCGTTCGTAGTCGCTGTAGTTGAAGAAGGCCGTCGTGTCGTGCGGCCCGGCGATGGCCATGACCTCGCCGCCACCGGAGAGGTAGCGGCCCACTCCGCCACTGTCGCCGTATTCGGGTGCCTGCGCCTCGAGCGGCCCGGGCACCGCCAAGGTGAGCAAGACGAGCACGACGAGCACACCCAGGAGCGAGGCGCGCCCGACCAGTGGGAGGCATTCACCGGATCTTACCTCTCCTCTTTGATCGTTTCGCCTCGCCCTGGGCGTTTGGCTGGGGCGGTTGAACGCCCGCCGACCAGCGTGTAACAATGCCGAGCAATGGCCTACGTCATCACCGAGCCCTGCATTGGTACGAAGGATTCCGCCTGCGTCGACGTGTGCCCGGTCGATTGCATTCACCCGCGCAAGGATGAGGCTGAGTTCGAGTCGGCCAAGATCCTGACCATCCACCCCGACGAGTGCATCGACTGCGGCGCGTGTGTGCCCGCATGCCCGGTGGAGGCTATCTTCGCGCTCGACGAAGTCCCCGACAAGTGGAAGAGCTACATCCAGGAGAATGCGGCCTACTACAAGAAGTGAGCCGTTCCTGACCGCTGCGTACCTGGATTTCGACCGCGCCGCCTGGGCACGACTCCGGGCGGCGACACCGCTCACGCTCGACGAACACGACCTGGCCCATCTTCAGGGCCTGAACGCGCCGGTGTCCCTGCCGGAAGTGGAGGCGATCTACCTTCCGCTGTCGCGGCTTCTCAATCTGCAGGTCGCGGCGACGCAGACGCTCCACAAGTCCACGGACACGTTTCTCGGCACCCTGCCGCGTCCCATTCCATTCGTCATCGGGATCGCGGGGAGCGTTGCGGTCGGGAAGAGCACGTTTGCGCGAATCCTGCGCGCGCTCCTTTCCCGCTGGCCGGCCCATCCGCGCGTCGATCTGGTCACGACGGATGGATTTCTCTTTCCGAACGTCGTGCTCGAGTCGCGTGGCATCCTCGACCGCAAGGGATTTCCCGAGAGTTACGACCTGCGGCGGCTCGTCGAGTTCATGTCGGACGTCAAGTCCGCGGCCGGACCGGTCAAGGCTCCCGTGTATTCACACGAGTCGTACGACATCGTCTCGGGTGACTATCAGGTCGTCGATCAGCCGGACATCGTGCTCGTTGAAGGGCTGAACGTCCTCGCAGACCGGCCAGGGCGTGTTCGTTTCAGATTTTTTCGATTTCTCGATCTACATCGACGCCGACGAGGAGGACATCGAGCGGTGGTACGTCGAGCGCTTCCTGGCGCTCCGGGAAACGGTCTTCCAGAATCCACGATCGTACTTTCACCGCTACGCCGGCGCTGACCGAAGCCGAGGCGGTCGCGACCAGTCACGGCATCTGGCAGCGCATCAACGGCGTGAACCTGCGGGAGAACGTCAAGCCCACGCGCGAGCGCGCCCGTCTCGTCCTCGAGAAGGGCGGCGACCACGCGGTGAGACGGGTCAGGTTGCGACGAATCTGAAGACCGCTAGGCCTTGACCGCTGCGCCCTGGGCTTTTCGTGTTTGAAGCCTGACGGTGCGGCGAGCTGTCGCGGCGGCTGCCCGTTGCCGGTCCTCGTCCGTTTCGAGCAGAAGCGGCGGGACCGGCACGCCCGCGCCGTCGTCATTGATTGCGGCGAAGGTGAGATAGGCGACGCTGGTCCGCTGACGTTCTCCCGTCAGCGTGCCTTCCGAGAAGACCTCAACTTCGACTTCGAGCGACGTGGTGAATGTCGCCGTCACTCGGGCGTTCAGGATGATGAGGTCGCCTATCTTGATCGGATTGAGGAACTGCAGTCCATCCACCGCCGCCGTCACCATGGGCGTCCGGGCATGCCGGTGCGCCGTGATGGCGCCCGCGATGTCGATGAGGTGCATGACGGTACCGCCGAGGATGAATCCCAGTGGATTCGCGTCGTTCGGCAACACCACCTGTACCATCTCGGTGGCGGACGCGGACGAGGGCTTCGGTGTCAGAAGTCGTAGCCGATCCAGAAGTCGAACTGCATCTTCCGGAAGTCTCCCGTCGACGTGCACTCGACGAACGTGTTACTGACGGCACGGCAGTCTCGGAAGAGGGCATCCTCCCAGTCACGGTCGAACAGCGTGCGCCATGAGAAATCGAAGTGCATCGGGAAGCCCAGTAGGAAACTCTGAAGACTCAGGCCGTAGGAGGCTCGACCGTCAACCAGGCGGAGCCCACTGAGATCCACCGGCTGTGTTTGGACGCCCACGACATTGCCGTTGGAGTCGAGCTCGTAGCCGGTCACCATGTCGAAGGACCGGGACGCCGTGGTCATTATCTTGAACGGCTGGTTATTGAAGCCGACCGCGCCAACGTTGGCGAAGAAGGTGCCGCGCAGCCCACCGAGGACGCCAATCGGCGTCAGCATCGCCTCGATGACCGGGAATCGCAGTTCGGCATTGGCGAAGAATCCCTTGTGACCGATGAACTCGAGGTACTCGTAACCCCGCATCTCGGAATTGCCGCCGAAGTTGAAGAAATCGGCGTTGCGTGCCCCCGCTCCTCTGCCCGAAGAACCGAAGCGCGAGGACACCATTGGCGGCAATCCGCAGGTAGTAGCGGGCATCAAGTCCGACCGTGGCTTGGGACAGCCAGCCGTTTGCCAGGGCCGGAGAGACCTTGTACGACACCTTGACCAGGCTGCCGGCCACGGGACCGTACTCCCGAAACACTGAGGTGTCTTTGATGAACGTCACGCCGAGCGGCAGCATGTGCCCGACGCGGAAGACCGTCTGCCCGTACTGTTCGATCTGGTACGCCTCGGCGAGTTCCTGCAGCGCGTCGTTCCGATAGTGCTCGTCGACCCACATGTACCCGCCCGAGAGTTGAACGCGCGCGTAGCGATTGAAGGGGTAGATCCCGAAGATCGAGCCGCCGCGCTGGCTTTGCACCGCCTCGGAGTCATCGCGATCGATGAACCGTGCAATCGCCGGGTCGTAGAGGGCGCCTGAGGCCGTCAAATCCTGGCCGAAGTAGAAGATGTCCTGCGAGAACGCCTGAATGGCGTAGTTCATCCGGCGGCCGATGTTGGAGTAGGTAAACGCCATCGTGCGGTACTGCAGCACCGACTGGGCGTAAAAGCTGACCTCCTTGTCGCCGAGCACGTCCGTGAACGTGACCTGGGTGTTGCCGTAGAGGTCGCCGCCGCTCGTGACGCCGAGCGCGACTGGCGGGCGGCCGGCCAGGCTCATCTTCTCGAACGCGCCCTTTCGGCGAATGTTGTCGCGAAGGAGCGTGTGGCTGAGGGGCGCCGTGAACTCGAACACCGGCCCGGGCCCGCCGAAGTCTTCCGTCGCCACGACCGCCACCGTCGTGTCGCTTGAAATGCTGTGCACGCCGTAGCGTCCCTTGTAGTAGTTGACGAACGCGATGCGCGACCCGCTCTCCTGATGGAGGACGACCGGCGAGAAGTTGCCGGTCGCCGCATCCGTCATCTGGCGGAGCTGGTTCGTCGATAGATCGAGCGCCCACACGTTGGGGATCGTGCCGTCGCGAGCGATCGCGATCGGAAGCGATACGCTCGGGTCCGTGGCCATCGACGTGAAGATGAGCGTGTGATCGTCGAGGAACTTGGCGTTGGTGTCGTCGTGGCTGCCGAACGTGATCTGACGCTTCGCGCCCGTGGCCAGCGTGATTTGAAACAGCTTGTCGTTCGCGCCGACGCGTGCCGTATAGACGATCGACGTGCCGTCAGGCGAGAACGCCGGCGAATAGTCCGCGATGTTGTCTTTCGTGACGTTGGTCAGGGCGCCCGACTCGATGTCGATCGAGTAGATGTCACTGAGGCCAGCGGTCATCGCGGCAAACGCCACTTTGCGGCCGTCAGGACTGAACGCCGGTGACTCCGGACCGTCGACTTCCGTCGAGCCCGAAGCGTTTTTCCGTCCGGCCGGACACCACGTTTTGCACGATGAGCGACTTGGACTTCTCGGTGCGAGCGAAGTACGCCAGCCGGTCGCCGACCGGCGCCCATGCGATCCAGGGGACGAAGTAGCCCCGATGTCCCCCGGGCAGGCCGATCCGCTCGAATCCCCGGTCCTTGTCCAGTCCACTCGTGAGGTTGCGGATGAACTGCCCGTCGTGCGCCGAAATCAGGATCACGTCCAGTTCCTGATCGTTGGGGTTACCGGCCGCGGCGGCGAGCAAGTCGCCGCTCGGTGACGGCGCGAGCGAGATGATCGACGAGAACGACGACCGTTCCGGATCGGGCGCGATGTTCCGCCCGTAGTCCGCCGGCCGTTGCTTGTCGCGGAAGGGCTTGAATCGCTCCTTCAAGTACCGGTCGAACTCGTCGTCGAAGTCCGCCGGCTTGAGCTTCAGTGCCTCCTCGTAGGCGGTTTCGCCGCCACCGAGGACGCTCTTGCGGAGCGCGAACAGGAACGTCCTGAGACCGTCCTTGCCCCAGCGCGACTCGATGAACTCGAACGTCGCGTGACCGAGCGCATAGGGCGTGCGGCCGCCGAGCGGCGCGGAGTAGAGACGGCTCATCTTCGGCACGTTGTCGGTCAGCGCCGCGTCGCGCACCTCCATCCGGTCGCCGGGGATCCAGTCGCCCGTCATGAACTCGGCGAGGCCCTCGTCCACCCAGAGCGGGAGGCCCTCGTTCACGAGGCCGCGCGGGATGATGTTGAACTCGAAGATGTGCGTCAGCTCGTGCGTGATGAGCGAGTAGAGCCGATCATTCGGCTCATCGATGGGCAGCACCATCCGGTTGCGCTCGGGCTCGGCAAACGCAAGCACACCTTCGGGCGTCTCGGGCGAGATGTTGTTCTCCTGGAACTCGCTCTCCGTCTTGAACACCACGAGAGGGACCCGGTCCGCAAGGTCGTGCTGCAGCTCGCCGCTGATGTGCTGGTAGGCGCTCTCCGCGTATGACGCGATGCGCTGAAGGTGCTGTTCGAGCGCCGGGTAGTAGAAAATCTCGAAATGGTCCGTTCGATAGATGTACCAGTCGAACTTGTCGTAGCGCACCTTCGACTGGCCGTAGTACGGAACGTATTGCGTCTGCTGCGCCCGCATGCCGCCCGGGGCGGTCGACCGCTGGGCTCCGCGCACGGCGTTGGCCAGCGCCGCGTCCGTCTGGTGGGCGTCGGCGCCGTCGATGAGCAGCATGTGGTACGGGACGTGACGTACCCGTTTGGGCTTGGCTGTCTGGGCGACCGCGGTCACGGGCACCGCGACGAGCAGCGCGATGCCCAGGAGCGTGGGGAGCGTGCGCGTGTGGCGCATGCGCATAGGGGTACCTCGACTGCCGATCGGGCCGCACGCCGCGACAGTTCTTCGAATCTTACACCCGGGTTGGACGCGCACTGCGACGCCGGAACGGCCGCCGTCACCCGGAGCCGAGCAAAGTGCGTGCCCTTGGGCGCTCACGAGTCCATGCGGACGCGCCACGCACGCGTCGCCGGCAGGAGACAGCACTGCGGCCGAATCTTGTGGCAGTGCCGCTCTGTAGTAATGTGGTCAAACGATGGTCCATTCGCTCTGGCGGAATCGTTGGCTCCGAGCCGGGGCCGTCGCCGTCCTCCTCTGTGCCTGGCCGGCCTGCGTACAGCATGAGGAGGAAGACGAGATTCCCTCGGCCGGCAACCCGAGCCTCGAGCTTCGTGCTCAAGGACATGGACGGCAAAGACGTGAATCTTGCCGATTTCAAGGGCAGGCCCGTCCTCATCAACTTCTGGGCGACGTGGTGCCCGCCGTGCAAGGCCGAGATCCCCTGGTTCATCGAGTTCGCGGACAAGTACCGTGACAAGAACCTCGCGGTCATCGGCATTTCCGTGGACGATTCACCCGAGGACGTCCGCGCGTTCGCGGAGGAGTACAAGGTCAACTACCCGATGCTGGTGGGACTCGGGCACGATGAACTGCGCCAGGCGTACGACGCGTCAGCCATCATTCCCGTGTCGTGGTTGATCAAGCCCGACGGGACGGTCTTCGCCAAGGCGGCCGGCATTCACTCGAAGGACTGGTTCGAGGATAAGATCAAGGCGCTATTCTGAACAGCAACGGGCGACTCATGAAACAGAACTTCACGGCACGATTGGCATGCGGCTGCACCCTGGCATTCTCGACGGGTGTGGAGGGCAGTCCGGTGACCGCCGTGATCCAGACGAAGGCACCGACCTGCACCATGTCGATCCACGTGGCGGGCTTGCCGGTGTACGACCATCGCGAAGCCCTGCGCCCGTCGACACGTCCGTTGCCCGCGCTGCACTCCGACTACGAAGAAAGTTGAGAGCTTCCGCGGTTCCTCGTTCCTGATTCCACGTTCCGGGTGTTGGTTCAGGGTCATGGTCCGAGGTCGGTTCCGCATTCAGGGCTTGTGCCACGCCCTAAGCCTTGAGCCCGTAGGCCGTAAGCCAGATCAGAACCTAATCCTCAAATCCGCCACGAGCGGCAGATGGTCCGAGGCGACGAGCGCGAGTCGTGTGCGCGGCAATTCGACCCGCCGGATCTCGATGTTGCCGCTGAAGTAGATGTGGTCGAGGTGCAGTAGCGGGAAGAACCCGGGATACGTCCGGCGACGTCGAAGATGCGGATAGAGGTCGACGCTGCGCAGCCGCTCGGCGAGGACGTCGGCGACGAGCCCGCGGCCCCACTCGTTGAAATCGCCGAGCAGGATCTTCGGGTCCGGCACGCGGCGATCGTGAATCCACGCCGCGAGCCGCGGCGCCTGATAGCGGCGTTCGAGCAGCGCCGTCCCGAGATGCGCGTTGTACACCTGCAGCTGGCAGCCATCGGCGAAGTCCACGGCGACGCGCTGGCTGCCGCGCGGCTCGCACGTCTTCCACGACAGGTCGAGCTGCGTGTGCTCGCGGATGGGATAGCGGCTGAGCACGACGTTGCCGAACTGATGGCGCCGCAGCTCGCGCGTCGGCGCCATCACCCAGCCCATGCCGAGCGCGGCGCCGAGGTCCTCGGCATGGCCCGGCCCGCTGAGGCCCGGCCCGATCACTTCCTGAAGCGCGACGATGTCCGGGTCGATCGTCGCCAGGACGGCGGCGATGCGCTCCGGCCGGACGCGGCGATCGAGGCCCCGCGACCGGTGGATGTTGTAGGTGGCGACCCGGACGTCGATCGACGCCCGAGGGGCCGGCCGCGCGTGTTGATCGCTCACGTCGTGAGCCGACGCCCGCGTCCGAGTTCACCGCGTCTGCCGGTCATGTGGGTATCATAGATGGGGTCAGGCTTGATTGACGTACGGTGTCGAGCCTGTCATGTCAGTTCGGACACCGTACGTCAATTCAAGACCTGACCCCATCTTGCGAGGGACACGTGGCGAAACTCCAGACCGAATACGAAGTAACGTGCCCCTGCTGCCACGCCACGCTCGTCATCGACGCAGGTCTCAAGCGGGTCGTCCGCCACGACGAGGTTGAGCGCGCCGACAAGCCAAAGCTCGACGACGCGCACCAGATCCTGGCAGACGAGAAAGCCCGGCGCGACGCGTTGTTCGAACAGTCGGTGCAGTCGGAGCGGACCCGCGGCGATGCGCTGTCGAAGCGTTTCGAGGAAGCCCTGAAGCAGGCGAGTCAGGAACCGGTCACGAAGCCGAGCCGAGACTTCGATCTGGACTGAGCTCTCGGTCGCTCAGCCATTCGTTCCATATCGCGCCGCGGCGCGTTCTCTCGCGCGCGCCGCCCATTCGTCACGATCCCGCGCCGGCGACGTCGTCGTCAGCGAATCGATCAACCGGCGTGCCGCGCCGGCCACTTCGTCGATGGCCCGATCGAACGCCTCGGCGTTGGCCTTCGACGGCGCCGTGAACCCACTCAGCTTGCGCACGAACTGTAGCGACGCCGCGCGAATCTCGTCGTCTGTTGCCGGCGGCTCGAAGTTGAACAAAGTGCGGATGTTTCTGCACATGCAGAAAGCATAGCAAGCCCCAAGCCCCAAGCCTCAGACGTGTTCGAACGCCTCGGGAATCGGCGTCCACGTGCGCCGGTCGTAGTAGACCGGCTTCCGTCCGTCATGCGCCTCGAGGTACGCGAAATACCGCGTGCGCAGCCGGCGACGCCGATCGGGCGATGTCCGAATCGGACGATGCGGAATCTCGAACAGCAGCCGCTCGACCTTCCAGACGTTGCCGGTCGCCAGGCGCCAGTCGTAGTTGCCGAGCACGCGCAGATCGACGCGCGCCGTACGCCTTCAGGCAGCCGGTCTTGTCCATGTACGGCTCGAAGTAGCTCAGCGCCAGACGCCCGCAGCGTGCGAAAGACCGGCCGGCGGCCGTGCAGGCCGGGGTCGCGCGACCGCGCCACCGATCCCCAGCGGCCGCGCGCCCTGATAGACGAAGATCACGTGGTCGAGCCCGTCGATCGACTCGAGGCTCATCACGAGCGGCGGATATCCGTGCTGTTCGAGGATCACGGCGGCGGTGATCGCGGCCTCGAGGCAGTTCGCCGTCCGGTGGCGGATCGACGCCGCGAAACGAGCGCAGCGTGGCCGGATCGGGCGGCGGTTCCGTGTTGTAGGGCAGGGCGTTCAGGAAACGCCTGCACCGCACGCAGGCGTGCGCAGCCGGCGAATCACGTCGCCGTTCCGCTGGCGAAAATGCTCAGTGTCTGGAATCTGCGCAGCGTCATCAGGGCGCCGAGGCCGCCGATCGCAGGTCGGCGAGCACGGTGCTGGGCGTCCAGTCGTTGCCGGAGTAGATCTTGCGAACGCGGCCGTCGGCGCCGATGAGCGCGGTGCGCAGGTTGTGGGTGATCTCGCTGGACGCCCTCGGGCCGAATCACGCCGACGCCGAAGCGGCCGGCGAAGCGGTCGACCGTCACCCGATCGCCGGTCAGAAACGTCCAGACCGCCGGGTCGGCTTTGAGTCGTCGCCGCGTGCGCCGCCAGCACCGCCGGCGTGTCGTGCTCGGGATCGAACGAGATCGAGACGAGCTTGACCCGTCCCTTCAGCGTCGCGATCCTCGGCGATCGCCCGCTGGAGCGTCGCGAAGTTCTGGTCCATCAGCGGACAGAACGTCGGCAGCGGACAGCGCGTGTAGATGAACGTCACGAGCGTCAGGCGTGCCGCGCCACTCGGAGAACGATCGCCGCCGGTCGCGCTGGTCGATGAGCGCGGCGTCGGGCACCTCGTCGCCCTCGGTCAGCATGCCAGCACGCCATCGCGACTTCGCTCTCGGACGGCAGCGGCGCCGTCCCGGTGCGCCGAATCGCCGTGAGCGGCCGGTCGCGTTCTGCGACTTCGAGCGTCGCCGCGATCAGCTCGCCCGGCGCGCGCCCGTCCATCAGCGAGCGCCCGACGACACCGGAAAGGTCATCGTCATCGCCGGCATGAAGTTCGGCGATGTCGTCGTGCTTGATGGTGAGTTCCTGCCGTTCGGCGTTGACCGCCAGGACCTGGCCGGTCAGCTCGTATCGTCGCGGCGGCTCGTGCCGCGCCGTGCATGCGGCCGCGGCCACGAGAGAGCAGCAGGCAGACGAATGCGCTGAGAGCGGTTTCACTTCGAACTTCTGACTTCCAACTTCGAACTTCGCCTAAACCACCCATCCGTCTTTGAGCTCGATCACGCGCGACCCGTAGGCCGCGTTGGTCTTCGGAGTGCGTGACCTGGACGATCGTCGTGCCGGCGTCGTTGAGCTTCTTGAAGAGCTCCATGATCTCGCGGCCCTGGCTCGAGTGCAGGTTGCCGGTCGGCTCGTCGGCGAGGACGACCTTCGGATTGGCGATGACCGCGCGCGCCACGGCGACCAGCTGCTGCTGGCCGCCCGACAGCTGATTCGGATAGAGGTCCTTCTTGCCGACGATCGCGAAGCGATCGAGGATGTCGCAGACCATGCTGTCGCGATCGGCCTTCTTGATGTCGCGATACGACAGCGGCACGTCGAGGTTCTCGTAGACCGTCAGATGATCGAGCAGGTGATAGCTCTGGAACACGAACCCGATGTGCTGCTTGTGCAGCCGCGCGCGATCCTTCGGGCTCAGCCGGTGGACGGGCTGGCCGCCGAAGTAGTACTCGCCGGTCCACGCGCTGTCGTGCATGCCGATGATGTGCAGCAGCGTCGACTTGCCCGCGCCCGACGGCCCCATGATCGAGACGAACTCGCCGTCCTTGATGTCGAGCCGATGCGCCGCAGCACCCAGGTCCGGGTGGCGCCGTGGGCGTACGACTTCTCGAGGTTGCGCAGCGAGATGAGCGGGCCGCCGGGCTGGGGTTCGAGGTCGGCCGTCTGTGGCTGGGAGCTTCGGGAAAAAAGAGACATGCGGAATCCTGTCTGGCGATTGTACCTTCTGCGCCACTCACCGACCAGCGGCCGCCACTGGCCGAAGGGTGCGCGACCGCGCGCGTCTGCCGCCGTAATGTCAGGGCAGAGACGGAAGGCGCTTGACGCGACGTGCTACCCGGCCGGACAGCCAGCACGTCGGGTCAAGTGCCTTCCGGGATTGAAGGCGCGATATGTCACGAACCGAAAAGTGGCTGACGGCGATGGCGGTATTCGGCATGACGGCCGGGGCTCTTGCTGCCGGCCTCCTCTGGATGGTTCTGACCCGGCCGGTTGCCCTGGTCGAGGCGCTGGGGCGACTGCAGTAGGGAGCGTCTATTCATGACGATTCACGACGCACCGGGCGGACGATTCACCCCACAGGCGGTGGTGGCCATGGCGGTCATCGCACTCGGCCTGATCAAGACGGCGGACAATCTGGGCTGGATCGAAGCCGGCTCGATGCTTCGGTTCTGGCCGATCGCCCTCGTCGCGATTGGCGTGACGCTGTATTCGCGGGCCGTCGACCGTCCGGCGCGGGTGACGGGCGGGCTGCTCATCGCCCTCGGCGGCTGGATGACCATCGGCCGCGCGTTCGGCATGCAGATCAGTCTGTTCTCGCTCTGGCCGCTGGCGCTTGTGGCCATCGGTATCACGATGATTCTTGCGGGCTCAGGGCGCCAAGGGACTGACGTCCGAGCACCGGATCTCGGACATCGCGTTCTGGTCGGGCGTGAAGCGCCGCGTCAGTTCGCCGGCCTTCCGGCGCGCGGATCTGCACGGCGATCATGGGCGGCATCGAGGTCGATCTCCGGCCGGCGGCGACGGCCGGCGGCGAAGCGGTCGTTGATCTGTTCGTCGTGTGGGGCGGCATCGAGATCACGGTCCCGCCCGACTGGGCCGTCATCGAACCAGTGATGGCCGTCATGGGCGGCGCCGAGATAAGAGCACGGGCACGCAGGCCGCGACGAACCGGCTGGTGCTGCGAGGGTTCGTGCTGATGGGCGGCTGGAGGTCAAGACGTAGTCCGTCGCGCCCCCGCTGAACGCGACCGCTGAACCCGATGCACTCCATCCTTGCCGACTCGCAGCGCCTGCGCCTGCACCTCATGGCGTGGGCGCTCGTCGGGATCATGCTCGGCCTCCTGGTGCAAGCGCTGCTCGAGACCTCCCTGACGACCTCGCTGGTGTTCGCGATTCCGCTGGGCCTCATCGCCGCGCCGATTTCGCTCTCGGCCTGGTACCTCTGCCGCGCGATGCCGCTGGCCCGCACCGGAGCGCTCCGGCTCGCGATGACGGCGCTCGCGGCGGCCGTGGTGACGGCGTCGCTCTGGGCGGCGCTCGGCCAGTTCTGGTGGGAGGCGCTCGGGCGTCTGGGTTTCGAAGTGCCGGTCGACAGTCAGACGCAGCTCTTCGCGCTGCTGCTCGGGCTCGGCGCGCTGGCGTACCTGCTGGCGGTCACGGTGCACTACGTGCTGCAGGCGTTCGAAGAGTCGATGTCCGCCGGCCGGCGCGCGCTCGAGTCGCAGGTCGCGCAGCGCGACGCCGAGCTGCGCGCGCTGCGCGCGCAGGTCGATCCGCACTTTCTCTTCAACAGTCTCAACTCGGTCGTCCGGGCTGATCGGCCCGGATCCGGACAAGGCGCGGGAGATGTGCCAGCTGCTCGGCGATTTCCTGCGCGACAGCCTGACGCTCGGCGGAACCGCTCGCATCCCGCTCGGCGCGCGAGGTCGCGCTGGCGCGAGCAGTACCTCGACGTCGAGCAGGTGCGGTTCGGGCGCCGGCTGACGGTCGACGCGGACGGTGGCGGGCGACGCGGCGGAGGTGCCGGTGCCGCCGCTGATTCTTCAGCCGCTCGTCGAGAACGCCGTGCGGCACGGCATCGCGACGCTCATCGACGGCGGCGCGATCGACATCGAAGCGCGCCGCGCCGGCGAGCACGCCATCGTCGTGGTCTCGAATCCGTGCGATCCCGACGCGCAGGCGCGCGGCACCGGATTCGGGCTCGACATCGTCCGGCGCCGGCTGGCCGCGCGTTTTCGGCGACCGCGCGTCGCTCGTCGTCGAGGCGAGCTGAGGCGTTCTACCGCGTCTCGGTCACCTTGCCGATTGAGGGACGGGCATGACAGACGAATCGGACCGGCTGCGCGTGATGATCGTGGACGATGAAGAACCGGCGCGGCTGGCGCTTCGGCAGGCGCTTGACGCCATCGGCGGCGTCGAGATCGTGGCCGAGTGCGCGAACGGCTTCGAGGCGGTGAAGGTCGTGGGCGAGATGCAGCCCGACGTCGTGCTGCTCGACGTGCAGATGCCGAAGCTCGACGGCTTCGACGTGCTCGAGCTGCTCGGCCGGCGACGTGCCGGTCATCTTCGTCACGGCGTACGACGAGTTCGCGCTGCGGGCGTTCGAGGTGCACGCGGTGGACTATCTGCTGAAGCCGTTCAGCGACGAGCGGCTGGCGGCGGCGCTCGACCGTGCGCGTCGGCGACAGGCGCGGCCTCGGTCGATCCCGCGGAGCTTCGCGCGAGCGCGCGGCCGCCGGGCGCGCCGCTCGAGCGCGTGGTGATTCGCGACGGCGCGCAGGTGCACGTCGTTGCCGGTCGAGCGCATCGACTACGTCGAGGCGCAGGACGACTACGTCGCGTTCCGGACGGGCGGCAAGACGCTGCTGAAGGAGCAGACGCTCGGCGACCTCGAGAGCGCAGCTCGACGCGCCGGCGGTTCGTCCGGATCCACCGGTCGTATCTGCTCAACATCGAGCGGCTCGCGCGCGTCGAGCTGTACGCGAAGGACAGCCGGGTCGCGATCCTGGCGGACGGCACCAAGCTGCCGGTCAGCCGGTCGGGCTATCAGCGGCTGCAGCAGTTGCTGTAAGAAAACTGACCGGGTGACTTTTACGTAGAACGTAAAAGTCACCCGGTGAGTTTTTCTGCCCTTGACGTCGATCGGGCCGGAGGCATCATGGTCGCAAGTTAACCAAATGGTTAGTCAGCGCGCCTCCCTCGACCCGCCGTCCCGCGAGCGCCTCCTGGCGGCCGCCTCGGTCGAGTTCGCCGCGCGCGGTTTCGACGGCGCCAAGGTCGACCGCATCGCCGCGCGCGCCCGCGTGAACAAGGCGATGCTCTACTACCACTTCAAGAACAAGGCCGCCCTGTATCGAGACATCCTGCGCGACCTCTTCCAGTCGATGGCCGAGGCCGTCGCCGCGAGCCGCGCCGAAGGCGGCCCGCCGGCCGACCAGCTCAGACGCTACATCCGCGCGATGGCGGCAGAGGCCGCCCGGCGCCCGTTCCTGCCGTCAATCTGGCTTCGCGAGATGGCGGAGGGCGGCCGCCATCTGGACGCGTCGGTCATCAGGCACCTGACCTCAGTGCTCGGCGTGCTCGCGGCGATCGTGCGCGACGGCCATGAGGACGGCGTGTTCGCCGAGGTCCATCCGTTCATCCTGCAGATGAGTATCGTCGCGCCGCTGCTCATGTTCTCGGCCTCGGCTCCCGTGCGCGAGCGCTTCGCGCACCTGTTTCCGGCGGCGATGGCCTCGGCGACACGAGACGCCGTCGTCGCTCATATCGAGGCGTCCGCGCTGGCAACGCTCACCGCGGGTCGACGCCCCGCGGGCGGCCCAATCGCGTCGACACAACGGTCCAGGAGGTAGTGGTGATGTCCGGACGACGAGCCCTTGGAATGCTGGCGCTGGTCACCGTGTGCGGCGGCTGCCAAACCGACAACGAGCCATCGGAGCGGCGGGCCAGCGGGTATGTCGAAGCGACAGAGGTTCGCATCGCAGGAAAGGTCGCTGGACGCGTCGCAGAGCGTGAACGTCGTCGAAGGGGCGCGAGTGGCGGCGGGCGACGTGCTCGTGACGCTCTCGACGACCGACGCCGACCTTGCGCTCCGATCGCGCCCTGGCCGAACGCGCACAAGCCGACGCGCAGCTGCGGCTGCTCCGCGCGGGCTCGCGGCCTGAGGACATCAGTCAGGCCGAGGCCCAGGTCGCCGCGGCGACGGCGGATCGGCGCGCCGCGGAAACGGAGCTTGCCGCCGCGAAGATCGACGAGGCGCGCTTCGAGCAGCTCGTGCAAAGGCGTGCGGGCACCGCAAGCAGCGCGACGACGCCGTGGCGCGCCGCGAGCTCGCCGAGGCGCGCGTTCGTGCCGCGACCGACGGCGAAGCGGCAGTCTCGGCGACGTTGACGCGACTCCGCGCCGGCGCGCGCGCCGAGGAGCTGGACGCGGCGCGCGCACGGGTCGCCGCGATCGACGCCGAGATGGCCGTGCTGAAGGACCGGCGCGCCGAGGCCACGATCGCCGCCCCGTCGGCCGGCATCGTGACCTCTCGTCTGGTCGAGCCTGGCGAGCTCGTCGCGGTCGGTGCCCCGCTTGTCGTGCTCATGGACCTCGACCATGCCTGGGCGAACGCCTACGTCGAAGAGCCGCTCGTGCCGACGCTGAAGATCGGGCAGGCCGTCACCATCGTCACCGACGCCGGCGACAGGCTGCCCGGTCAGGTCGCCGTCATCGCGCCGCGGGCGGAGTTCACGCCGCGCAACGTCCAGACCGCGACCGAACGCGCGAGGCTCGTCTATCGCGTGAAGGTCACCGTCGACAACCGCAAGGGCATCCTCAAGCCGGGCATGCCGGTCGAAGTCGAGCTCGGGACGGGCGCGTCATGAATCCCGAGGCGCGTTGCGCTCGAAGGCGTTCGCAAGGCGTTCGGGTCGACGGTCGCGCTTGACGACGTCACGTTCGACGTCCGGGCGGGCGAGATGTTCGGCGTGATCGGGCCTGACGGGGCGGGAAAGACGACGCTGCTGCGTCTCATCTGCGGTCTGGTCGCTCCGGACCGCGGCCAGGTGCGGCTGTTCGGCGCCGATCCGTTCCGGACGCACCGCGCGGCCACGGCCGCGATTGGCTACGTCTCGCAGCAGTTCAGTCTGTACGGCGATCTCTCCATCGACGAGAACATCGAGTTCTTCGCGCGACTGCACGGGGTCAACGATTTCGTGCCGCGTCGACAGCGTCTGCTCGAGCTCACGGGTCTCGTGAAGTTTCGCCAACGCCTGGCCGAGCGTCTGTCGGGCGGGATGAAACAGAAGCTCGCGCTGGCGTGCACGCTCGTCCATCGAGCCGCCGCTGCTCGTGCTCGACGAGCCCACGACTGGCGTCGATCCCGTCTCCCGGCGGGAGTTCTGGAAGCTGCTCGCCGAGTTCGTCGCCCAGGGGCTCACCATCGTGCTCGCCACGCCGTATCTCGACGAGGCCGAGCGGTGCAGCCGCATCGTGCTGCTGCACGAGGGACGCCGTCTCGCGCTCGACGAGCCGGCGCATTTGCAGGCGTCGCTTCGGGGCGCCGTGCTCGAGGTCGTCGTCGACTCGCCGCGGCGCGCGCTGGAAGTGCTCGCCGGCACCCTCGGTGCGGATCGGATTCAGCTGTTCGGCGACCGGCTGCACGCGCGCGTGGAGCGCGACGATGCGGGCCAGGAGATTCGCGATGCGCTCGATCGAAGCGGTCTCGGTCCCGCGTCCGTGAGACGCGTGGTGCCGAGTCTCGAAGACGTGTTCATCGACTTCCTGGCCGTCGCCAAGCCGGCTGAGCCGGCATCACAAACGATGGGGACCTCGTCATGAGGATGACTACGACCGTCTGCGTATTGGCCGCTCTCGCGATCGGTGTTCCGGCGGGCGCTTCCGCGCAGGACGCCCTGGTGCTGACGATCGAGGCGGCGATCGAGCGCGGTCTTGCCGAAGCGCCCCGGCTCGCCGAGGCGCGCTCGCAGGGAAGCGGCCGCGGATGCCGCCGTGGCCGCGCGCTCGGCGCTGGCGCGTCCAGTCGTCACGACATCGACGGGTATCCTCCGGACCAATCACGTCGACCCGTTCGGTGTCCCTCTGCCGGGCGGCGGCGTCAACGTGGTCTTTGCCGACATCCCGACGAACTTCCGCGCGCGCGCCGAGGTGTCCGTGCCGGTCTTCACGTCGGGCCGCGTGACCGCGCTCGTGGCCTCGGCCGAAGCGAGCCGCCGCGCCGTCGGCGCCGACGGACGGAGGGTGAGCGCCGATCTGAGGCTCGAGATCATCGCCGCGTACTACGGCGTGTTGATGGCGCGCGAGCGCGTGCGCGTGCTGGAACGCGCGCTCGAGCGGAGTGACGCGTCGCTCGAGACGGTGCGGTCGCGCGTGGAATCCGGCGTGCTGCCGCCGAACGACGTCCTCTCCGCCGAGGCCCAGAGAGCGCGACAGAACGTGCAGCTGATTCAAGCCCAGAACGACGCGGCCGTGTTCGAAGCCGATCTGGCGCGCCTCGTCGGCGCGGAGCCGGGGCGTTCGATCACGCTCGCCACACCGGCCGACCAGGCCTTGGCCGAGGCCGCGGCGTTGGCGGCGCTGCCAGCGGCGATCTGCTGAGCCGCGCTCAGGCCGCGCGGCCCGAGCGCCACGCGATGACCGAACGGCAGGCGTCGCTCCGCGCGACGGCCGAGGCGGCTCAGTCCGCCTCGCGACCGCAAGTCAGCCTCATGGCGGCCGTCGAACCCGCGCGCCCGAACCCGCGGTTCGTCCCGAGGCTGCCCGAGTGGCATACCGGCTGGGACCTCGGCGTGAACGCCACCTGGACGCTGTTCGACGGCGGCCGTGCCCGCGCGGAGCACGCCGGCGCGGTGGCCGAGGCCGACGCCATCCAGCACCGCATCGACGACTTCGACGCGACGGTCGCCGTCGAGCTCCGGCAGCGCCTGCTCGATCTGTCGACGGCCCGCGCCGCACTGGCGGCGTCGGGTGAGGCCGTCACGGCGGCGGCCGAGGCGCGGCGGGTGGTGAGTGAGCGGTTCCTCGTCGGCGTCGCGACGAGCACCGAGGTGCTCGACGCCGATGTCGCCTGGCTCGAGGCCGAGCTCGAGCGGACGCGACTCCAGGCCGCGCTCCGGCTCAGCGAAGCGCGCCTGTTGCGCACGGTGGGGGACAAGTGACCGGCGAGGACATCGCCATCAGCGTCGAGCGGCTCTCGCGGACGTTCGGCTCGTTCACGGCCGTCGACGACGTGACGTTCGACGTCCGCCGCGGCGAGGTGTTCGGGTTTCTCGGCAGCGAACGGCGCCGGCAAGTCCACGACGATCCGCATGCTCTGCGGGCTGCTCACGCCCACCGGCGGGCGCGCGCTCGTCGACGGCATCGACGTCGGCGCGGACCCGGAAGGCGTGAAGCGGCGCATCGGCTACATGTCGCAGCGGTTCTCGCTCTACGAGCTGCTCACCGTCGACCAGAACATCCGCTTCTACGCCGGCCTCTACGGTCTCGACGGCGAGCGGCTCGAGGCGCGACGCCGGTTCGTCCTGCGAGATCGGCGGGCTCGCCGGCAAGGAGCACGTGGACGCGCGCACCCTCTCCGGCGGCTGGCGCCAGCGGCTGGCGCTCGGCTGCGCGCTGCTGCACGAGCCGCCGATCGTGTTTCTCGACGAGCCCACCGGCGGCGTCGATCCCGTGTCGCGCCGCGAGTTCTGGCGCCTGATCGACGATCTGTCACGCGAGGGCACCACGGTGCTCGTCACGACGCACTATCTCGACGAAGCCGAGCGCTGCGATCGCGTCGCGATCATCCACGCCGGCCGGCTGGCGGCGCTCGGCACCACCGGCCGAGCTGAAGGCGACCTTCGACGACCGGCCGATTGTCGAGGTGCGCGCCGCTCGACCCGTGCGACGTCATGAGCGCGCTCGACCAGATGCCGGACGGTCGAGAAGACGAGTCTGTTCGGCACGGCGGTGCACGCGGTCGTTCGTGGCCAGGCGACCTCGCCCGAGAGCATCCGCCACGCCCTGACCGCGCGCGGGCTCGACGTGCAGGACGTCGCGACCGTCGTCACCGTCGCTCGAGGACGTGTTCCTCGACGTCGTCGATCGCCTCGAGACACGGAGCGTCGCGTGAGCGCGATCTGGGCGGTCGCGATCAAGGAGCTCCGGCAGATTCGCCGCGACCGCCGGACGCTGCTCATCCTGGTGTTCGTCCCGACGTTCTTCCTGTTCCTGTACGGCTACGCGCTGAACTTCGACATCCGGCACGTCGCGCTTGCGGTCGAGGATCGCGACCAGTCCGCAGACAGCCGCGGCTTGATCGCGGACTTCGTGCGGTCCACCTACTTCGACGTCGTGGCGGTGGTGACGTCGCCCGACGCGGATCGGGCCTCGTCGATCGCGGAACTGCGCGCGTGGTGCTCGTCATTCCCTCGGACTTCGCCCGCGACATCAGGGAGCGGCAGACGGCCGAAGTCCAGGTCATCATCGACGGCGACAACGCCAACACCGCGACGACGGTGCTCGGCTACGTCACGGCCGTGCTCCGCACAGCCGCCGCCAAGCTCGGGACTCAGCCTGCCGCGGCGATGGCGACGTCGAGCCGCGCATCTGGTACAACCCGGAGCTGCGCAGCACGGTGTTCCTCGTGCCCGGCCTCATCGCGTTCATCTCGATGATCACCGCCGTGATCTCCACGGCGCTTCCATCGTCCGCGAGAAGGAGCGGGGCACGATGGAGCAGGTGCGGATGGCGCCGATCTCGACGCTGGCGTTCGTCGTCGGCAAGACCGCGCCGTACCTGGTGCTGTCGCAGGTCGGCGCGCTGGTCATCGTCGTGGCGGCGATGGTGTTCTTCGACCTGCCGATGCGCGGCATCTGGATGGCGCTGTCGATCGTGATCGTGCGTGTTTCTGGTCGGCGCTCTGGGCACGGGCCTGCTGGTCTCGACCATCGCGGAGACGCAGCAGGTCGCGTTTCAGGCCGCCGCGCTGATCGCGTTGCTGCCGACGTTCATCCTCTCGGGCTTCATCTTCCCGATCGCCAGCATGCCGATCGCGCTGCAGTACATCTCCGTCGATCGTGCCGGCGCGCTACTTCCTGATCGCCCTGCGCGGCATCGTCCTCAAGGGGCTGGACTCAGCCAGCGCTCTGGCCGCCGATCGCGGCGCTCGTCGTCTACGCCGCGGTCGTGCTGGGCCTGTCGGCCGTGAGGCTGGCACGGCGATGAGGCAACGCATCCGCGACGCTCATCCGGAAGGAGTTCCTCGAGCTCCGGCAGATCGCCGCAGCTGCTGCGCCTCGTCATCGTCGCGCCCATCGTCCAGCTGACGATGCTCGGCTATGCCGCGACGACCGACATCCACAACGTGCCGATCGTCGTCGTCGACGGCGATCGATCGCCCGCGAGCCGGCGGCTTGATCGAGCGCTTCGCGGCGTCGCCGTACTTCGACATCGTCGCACGAGGAGCCGGATCCGCGGGCGGTCGACGCCGACCTGGCGCGGGGCCGCGCCTGGCTGGCGATCGTGTGCCGCCGGGCTTTGGCGCGCGCGACTCGACACGCCGCCGGACACGAACGGTCCGTCACGCGACGGCCATGCAGGTCATCGCCGACGGCACCGACGCGAACTCGTCCGGCGTCGCGCTGGCGTACGTCCAGGGCCTCGTCGGCGAGTTCAACGCGGACGCTGGCGGAATCGCGAGGGCGGACGCGCTGCCGGTCATCGACGGGCGCGTCCGGGTCTGGTTCAACCCCGATCTCGAGAGCCGGGACTTCATGGTGCCCGGCGTGCTGGCGCTGCTGCTGCATGTCATCACGGCCAACCTGACGTCGATGGCGATCGTGCGCGAGCGCGAGCTCGGCACGCTCGATCAGCTGAACGTCACGCCGCTCGGCCGCTGGGAGCTGATTCTCGGCAAGCTGCTGCCGTACGCGCTGGTCGGCTTCGTCGACGTGCTGCTCGTGGTCGCGGTCGCCGTGTTCTGGTTCGAGGTGCCGCTGCGCGGCAGCGTCGCGCTGCTGCTCGCGGCCAGCCTGGTCTATCTGCTCTGCACGCTCGGACTGGGCCTGTTCGTCTCGACGATCTCGGCGACGCAGCAGCAGGCGATGATGACGGCGACGTTCTTCTTCCTGATGCCGATGATCTACCTCTCGGGATTCATCTTCCCGATCGAGAACATGCCGCAGGTGATTCAGTGGGTGACGACGCTCATTCCGCTGCGGTACTTCCTCGTGATCGTCCGCGGCATCTTCCTGAAGGGCGTCGGGCTTCGACGTGCTCTGGCCGCAGTTCGCCGCCCTGGCCGCCTGGGGCGTGGCCGTGCTCGCGCTGGCGGCCGTCGCGGTCGCGCAAGCGAGCGTAGCGCGGCAGCGCTGATACGACGCAGATGCACGATTCACGTCGGCACGTCCGGCTACAACTATCCCGAGTGGCGGGGCACGTTCTATCCGGAGGACTTCTCGGCGAAGGAGATGTTCGCGTTCTACGCGGCGCGCTTCCACACGGTCGAGATCAACTACACGTTCTACCGGATGCCGACGCGAAGACGACCGAGGCGCTGGCGCGCGCAGGCGCCGGAGGGGTTCACCTACACGCTGAAGGCGCCGCAGCGGATCACGCACGATCAGCGGCTGAAGGACTGCGCCGAGACTCGTGCGGTATCTTCTGCGAGAGCGCCCGCGTGCTCGGCCCGCACCTGGGCACGCTGCTGTTTCAGCTGCCGCCGAACTTCAAGTGCGGACTCGACGCGCCTCGAGGACGTTTCTGGAGCTGATTGCCGGCGGATGTCCGGCCGCGTTCGAGTTCCGGCACGACTCCTGGCTGACCGACGACGTGTACGCGCTGCTCGCGGCACACGGCGTCGCGCTCTGCATCGCCGACTTCGGCGACAAGACGACGCCCGTCGTGGCGACGGCGCGGCACGGCTACTTCCGGCTGCGCGACGAGGGCTACCAGCCGGCCGATCTCGAGCGCTGGGCGGACGCGGTCGCGGAGCGCGCCGCCGACTGGGACGACGTGTTCGTGTACTTCAAGCACGAAGACGAAGGCAAGGGGCCGGAGTTCGCCCGCGCGTTCGTCGACATGCTGCACGCGCGCGCGGTCTCACCGCTGGCATGAGCGGCGGTCGAGGAAATCGCATCGCCGTCGTGCTCCGCCCAGTAGCCGTCGTCGCCGTCGGCTCGCCGACGAACCCGCAGTGTCCGCCGTGCGCGCGCGACGTGCACGTGCACGTGCGGATTGTCGCGAATCGCCGGCGTCGCGGAACTGATCGCCGGGCACGAACGGGTCGTCCTCGGCGGCGAGGATCAGCGCCGGAATGCGAATGCGATCGACGACGCGCAGCGCGCTCGCCGCTGGTAGTAGTTCGCGGCGTCGCCGAAGCCGTGATGCGGCGCCGTGTAGACGTCGTCGAACTGCGCGGATCGTCCAGATGCGGTCGAGCGGCGAGAGGTCGAAGGCGCCCGGCCAGGCCGCGGCCTTGCGCCGCATGCGCGCCTCAGGTTGCGCACGAAGTTCAACTGATAGGGAATGTTGGCGCGCCGCTCGATCGCGCGGACGCACCGCTCGAGATCGATCGTCGGGCAGACGGCCACGACGGCACGCACTGGCAGCGTCCGGGCGTCGCCGAGCTCGCCGGCCAGCTTCATCGCCAGATTGCCGCCGAGCGAGTAGCCGACGACGCCGAAGTCGCGCAGGCCGTCGGTCTCGGCGAGCGTCGCGATGACCGCGCGCGGGATCGGCCGTCAGGCCCGAGTGGTAGAGGCCGGGCGTCAGGTGCTCGGTGCCGCCGCAGTTGCGCTGGTTGAGCAGCACCGCGTTCCAGCCGCGCGCCAGGCCTTGTCGGCGAGGCCGCGCATGTAGTGCACCTCGCTCGAGCCTTCGAGGCCGTGCAGGGCCACGAGCGTGTGGCCGGCCGGACCGGTCGGGCTGCCAGTAGCAGCGCGCCATGCACCTGCGTGTCGTCGGTCACGCGGAACAGCCGCGCGTCTCGGGCGCGGGCAGCGCGGGAAACTGCCGGCGCCGCGCCCAGGCGAAGACCGTCATCGACGTGGCCGTTGCGTCAGGCGCGGCGCGTGCGAACGGCGCGAAGCGGTCGGGGATCGGCCGCGGTCATCAGCGAAGGTCGTAGACGACGAACCGTCGATTCCGGTACAGGATGGGGAAGTCGAACTGCGCGATCGGCGCGATCGACGAACACGTCGAGATCGTACCGGGCCGCCAGGCGCCGGACGTCGGCGGTCGTGAAGCTGTCGAAGTCGGCGAGGGCATGTGCGCGTTCGCGACACGCATCGGCCGACGCTCTCGATCGTACATCGCCATCGCCGGGTCCTTGCCGCTCTCGAGCAGCGTGTCGCGCAGCGCCGCCACGCGGACGCTCGAGCCGTACTTCCAGGCGTGCCCCGGATCGGCGAGCACGTGCCACGTCGGCGGGCTGACGCGCCGATCCAGCGCATCGCATCCGTCCAGTCGTCGTGCGGGCAGGTCGCACCTCGACCAGCGGCCGGCCGGCGTCGACGCCGAGGACGTAGACGCCGCGCGCCGCCGACGACCGCGACGATCAGCGGCGACGACCGTCCACTGCGTGCGAGACCGTGCGCCGCGCGCCAGGTCGCTCGACGAGCCACCAGGCGAGATAGAACAGCGCGACGGCGTCGAGCAGCCAGAAGACGCGGTTGACCTGCAGCTGCACGGCCAGCGCGATGCGCGCTCGGTCAGCGGCACGGAGACGAGGAACAGCGCGACCAGCGCGAGCGAGGCCGGCGACGAGGCCAGCCTCGCCCGGCACGGCGACGCCGGCTGCGCGTCGTCGCCGGTAGATCGCGACGAGCAGCGACGGGATAGCCGAGGTTGGGGACCCACGCGTAGACCGGCCACTCGGCCGAGAACAGGTAGTCCTTCTCGCCAGATCGCCGAGCCACGCCGCATCCATGCGCGGCAAGCCGCGCGCCGAGCGGCGTCAACGCGAGCGCAATGCGCCGACGGCGCGCCGTGGCGCCCACGCGCGACGAGCCCGCGCGGTTCGTCGCGGCGCGTCCCACAAGATCGCCGCGGCGATCGCCGACGCCGCAAACCAGAGCGCCGTGGTGGGATGCACGACGGCCGCCGCGAGCGACGGCGACGGCTGCCGCGGCACGGCGTCTGCTCGCGACGACAGCGCAAGCGCGCACAGTCCCAACGCGAACGCCAGCATGCGCGGGTGCATGTAGCCCTCGAGCGAGTTGGCGCCGGTCTTCGCGATGCGATGCCGCAAGCGTCAGCAGAGCCGAGAAACGCGGCCGACGGTCGGCCACGAGCGCGCCGAGGCGCGTGCCAGCGCGACGCGCTGCCGGCAAAGAGCACGGCGAGCGTGACCAGTAGATCGCGGCGAACAGCGACGGGCAAGTCGACCCGTGCCGAACGCGCAGCCGCGCCGAGCAGCTCGTCGCCGAGCCAGAGCCGCATCTGCGGCGTCGAGCACCGCCGCGTCGCGCGGGAACAGCGTCGGGTCGGCGGCGAGCGCGACCGCCGGCACGTAGAACGCCTGGTCGGACACGCCGTAGCGATAGCCGCCGGAGTTGGCCGTCGCCAGGACGACGAAGAACGCCGGCGCGAGCGACCAGGACGCCGGGTCCTGAGACCCCGATGCTGGTCGGCTCACATCCGCTCGTCGGCGGTCGGGCCGTAGAGCGGCGGCACCGGGACGTCGTGCAGGCGCAGGTACACGGTCATCTGGCCGCGATGGTGGATGACATGGTGGAGGAGGAACCGCCGGAGGGCGGCGAGCCGCGGCATGCGAGCACGACGTGCGCGCCGCGCTTGAGCGTCCACGGCGCCGCGAGCTCGGCATCGCTCGGCCACGAGCGCGCGCCGGACTTCGGCGACGTGGCGGTCGAAGGTCTCGAGCACGTCGGCGCGCGAGGCCTTGGGCGTCGACTGGCCGGTGGCCGCCAGCCAGGTCGTAGATCTCGGCGTTCGAGGATCTGGCTGCCCCAGTGCGGCAGCTGGGCCAGGTGCGTGGCCAGCCCGCCGAGCGAGAACGACCTCTCGTGCGGCGTCCACGCGAACGCGTCGTCAGGCACCCGTTCGAGCACACGCCGCGTCGCGGCCATCTCGTGATCGAACTCGGCGAGCAACGCCTCGCGCTCCCTCACGAGTCAGCGATCGAAGTCCACCTTCGGCGCGGCCTTGGCCGTCGTCGGCGCATCGAAGTACGGGTACTCCTTGAAGCCGAACAGCTTGGCCGTGACGTTCGACGGGAAACGTCGGCGGAGCGTGTTGTATTCCTGAATGCGCTCGTTGTAGCGCATGCGCTCGACGCCCAGTCGGTTCTCCGTGCCCGCCAGCTCGTCCATCAGGCGCGCGAACGTCTCGTTCGACTTCAGCTGCGGATAGTTCTCGACGACGACGAGCAGTCGCGCGAGCGCGCTCGACTCGGCGTTGGCCGCTTCGATTCGCTGGGCCGGCGTGGTCGCGCCCGCCATCTTCGCGCGCGCGTCGGCGACGGCCTGGAACACGTCCCGCTCCTGCTGCGCGAAGCCCTTCACCGCTCTCCACCAGGTTCGGGATCAGATCGCTGCGCCGCTGCAGCTGGTTCTCGACCTGCGCCCACTGCGCCTTGATCGCCTCTTCCTGCGTCGTGAACCGGTTGTAGGAACAACCGGACGCGACGAACACCACCAGAAGAAGGGTGGCCGCCTGCATCGCTCGCCGTTGTCCGATTGTCATCATCGTCTCCCCCGTCTTTTTCACTGTACTGCACCAATCGGTCGCCCGAGACATCAGGTCAATGCGTGGCTCGCGACACGCGAGTCGTCACCATCCGCCCGAGGCCCCACCTCCGCCGCTGTGGCCTCCGCCAAAGCCACCGAAGCCGCCGCCACCACCACCGCCTCCGCCGAAGCCGCCAAACCCTCCACCGAAGCCGCCGCCAAAACCTCCCAGTCCGCCACCGCTCCAGGGAGCACCCGGCCACGGCCTGCGGCGTTGAACATGAGTGCCGCCGCGGTTCACCGCGCGCAGGATCATCATGACGATGATTACCGCGACGATGATCCCGAAAATCGACGGGCCCTCGACTTCCTCGACCGGCTCTTCAGCCGGCAGATCGGCGAGCGGTTTCCCGCGCCGTTCGGCGATCCGCTGAATGACCCGTGTCGTGCCGTCCAGCAGGCCCTCGCCGAACCGGCTCTCGCGAAACGCCGGCAGCATGGCTCGCCGGATGACCTCGCCCGCGAAGCCATCGGGGATGAATTCCTCGAGGCCGTATCCGACCTCGATACGCACGCGGCGCTCGGTGACTGCGAGGACGATGAGGACGCCGTTGTCCTGGCCGCGCTGACCAATGCCCGCCTTCTCGAAGAGGCGGACGGCGTACTCGTCCACGTTCGCGAACGGCGCGACCGTCTTGACCGGTGACCACGACCACGACATCGCCGGTGGCTTTCTCCAGGGACCGGATCCGGCGATCCAGTTCGGCCGACGAACTGGCGTCGATGACGCCGGCGAAGTCGTTGACCGGGCCCGAGAGCGCCGGAAGCTGCTGAGCAAAGGCCGCACTGGCGAGGCTCAGCCAGACGAGCGCTGCCCCGAGGCGGCCAGCGGTCAAGACGGTGATCGCCACGCGTCCACGAACGCCCACAGCGCCTCTGACGCCGAGAGGTAGGCCGGCAGCGCTTCAATCAGGCGATGTCCCCGGTTGGGCGTGTCGTCGAGCGCCAGGATGTCGCGAATGAGGCCTTCAGGCAGTCCGGCCAGCCTGGCGCCCGCCAGCGCGCGGTCTCCGTCGCTCGTGCCGGCGATGTCGTGCAGGCGCGCGACATTGGTCAGGAGCGCTCGCAGCGGCGCCGCCGATCGCACGAGCAGTCCGGCGATCGCCTCGTCGTGACCGGCGGCTTCCAGCCAGCCCTGCCGCAGGTGGATCAGGTGACCCTTGGCCTGGACCTCGCACGCGCGGCGAAGCTGATCGAGCGGCACCGTCGGCGCCGCGAAACGGCGGTTCCCCGACGATGACCACGTGACGGTCCACGATGGCCTGGTACTCGACGGGAAATGTGTCGAGCGAACGGCGGAACTCCGTCACGGTGAGCAGCAGCGGCGTGTCGAGTCCTTCCCGGTGCCACGTTTCGATGAGCGCGCCGACGGCGTCGAGGTCACCGCTCACGATCGACTCGGCAAACACGACTGACGCCGAACTCGACGTTGCGATGACCGCCGCCAGACGCGACCGGAAGACACGGGCCACGTCACCCGCAAGGCGATCGAACGCCCGCCGCGCGGTCGGCGGAATCGTCAGTGCGTCAGGCATCACGACATTGTACGGCGGCACGACGAGAAACCCGGTTTCATACAATGGCGAGGTGCGGCTACGTATCGTCAAACTTGGATGCTTCGGCGGCGGCACGGGACTGCCGAGCGTGCTCGGCGGTCTCAAGCGCAATCCCTGGGTCGATCTGCACGCCATCGTCACGATGTTCGATACGGGCGGGTCGTCGGGCCAGTTGCGTGACGAGCTTGGCGTGCTGCCGCCGGGCGACGTCCTCAAGTGCGCGCTGACGCTCGCACAGAGCGAACGGGAGGCGCGAAGGCTCCTGCTTGCGCGACTGCCGATGCTCACCAACGGCAAGCTCGCGGGACATACCGCCGGCAACCTGCTTCTGTCGATGATGGAGCAGTACACAGGAGGCGACTTCCTGGCGGCGGTCGACGGACTGAGCGCGCTGCTCGGCTGCCACGGGCACGTGTGGCCGATCACCGTCGAGCGCGCGACGCTGTGCGCCGAGCACCACGACGGGTCACACACGCGGGGCGAAGCGGCCGTTGACGCCGGACAGGCCGGCGGCCGTTCGATTGGTCGGCTCTGGCTCGAGCCGCGTGTCGCGATCCATCCCGCAGTCGCCGACGTCATTCGCTCGCTTGACGTCGCGGTGATCGGTCCCGGCAGCTTTTTCACGAGCTTGCTGCCGATTTTTCTCGTGGACGGCTGCCGCGAAGCGCTCGCCGAGATGCGGGGGCCGATCATCTACATCGCGAACCTGCTGACCGAAGGACAGGGGATGTCGTCATTCACCGCCGGCCACGCCGTCGCACGGCTCAGTCGAGGCGATTGGCCGACCGATCGATCGTCCTGATCTTCAATGCGGAGCCTCCCGCCGACGCGGCGCTTCTCGAGCAGTACGCGCGCGAACACAAGCGTCCGCTCCCGCTCGGCGACGTGCCGGCGGGTTGTCGCGTCATCGAAGGATCGTTCTGGCGGAAGCCGATCGCGCGGCATGACCGCGCCCGCCTGCGCGCCGCCGTATGGGCCGCCGTTGCCGACAGCGTGCTGTTCGCCTGAGGCTTAAGGCTACGGCTTAGGGCTTAGGGCCCTTCGGTTTCTTTGCGGTCTTCGTGTTCGAACCCTTCGAACCCTTCGACCCCTTCGAACTCCTCGACCCCTTCGACCCCTTCGAACTGACTTCGCCGGCCCCCTCGAACTCTTGAGCTCCGCGGCTTTCTGAATGATCTCGCGCAGGAGTGCGCCGGTTTCTCCCCCGCTGACGGGCCGGTTTGATTTCCAGATATCCGGATTGTCGTCGGCGAGAATCTCGTGGAAGTCGTGGTCGCTCTTGACGCTCCGCGGCGCGAACTCCGCGATGTCAACGTCGCCAGACCAGTCGTCGCGATGCTTGATCAAGAGCCAGCTGCGGCCGTCGCCGCGGTTGCCCCCGTAGCCTCGGGTTCTCACGAGCACCCACGAGCCCTTCAGCTTGTAGCCGTCGAGCTCGAACTTGAGGTCGCCCTTTGCGAGGGCCGCGTCCACATCCTCGACCTGGGGCGTCCACGTCCCCGTGTCCCACAGCATCACGATCCCCGCCCCGTACCCTTCGGGGATGACGCCTTCGAAGCTGCCGTACTCGACGGGATGATCCTCGACGTGCATCGCGAGCCGCTTGGTCTTCGGATCGAGTGAGGGCCCTTTCGGGACGGCCCAGGACATGAGGACGCCGTTGTGCTCGAGGCGAAGGTCGTAGTGCAGGTGGCTGGCGAGGTGCTTCTGCACGCAGAAGAAGAGTCCCGACTTCGCAGGCTTGGCGGCGCGTGACTCTGCGAGGTTGACGTCGCCGGCCGGTTCAGGCGACTTCGCGAAATTGCGCTTCTGCTTGTATTTCTCGAGGACCATTGACGCGTTACGCGGTGTCTTGGCTCATCCGGTTCAACGGTTTCGAGAACGCCATCAACAGCACGCCGAAGGCGATGGCGAAGGCGGCGACGACCCCGAAGAGCATCGGCAGCGAGAAGGACTCGTAGAACCCGGCGATGCGCCCGCCGGCGTAGTTGCCCACCGACGTGCCGAGGAACCACACGCCCATGACGAGGCCGCCGATCCGCAGCGGCGCCAGCTTGCTCATCGCGCTCAAGCCGACCGGGCTGAGCACCAGCTCGCCCCACGTGTGCAACACGTATGTAATCAACAGCCACAGGGGACCGACTCGCGAACCGCTTTCCGAAGCGGCTGCCGCCGGTACGAGCACCAGGAAGCCAAGACCGACGAGGATCAGGCCGTTCGCAAACTTGAACGGCGCGCCCGGCTCCACTCCGGTGCGCGCGAGCCGAATCCACAACCACGCGAACAGCGGGGCAAACATGATGACGAAGATCGGATTCGCCGCCTGCCACCAACTGCTTGGAAATTCATAGCCGACGACTCGATTGTCGGTGTTGCGATCGGCGAACAAGTTGAGAGTCGATCCGGCTTGCTCGAACACGGCAGAGAAAATGGCGTAGCCGAGGAAGAGGACGCCGATGACGATGAGGTGGTTGCGCTCGACCTTCGTCCATCCGCCCGAAAGGAACACCCACCCGAAAAACGCCACGGTCAGGCCGAGCAGCACGTAACCTGCCGCGTTTGCAATCTGGGTCGCCGTGACCGGGATCACCCCGGAGTAGACGCCAAGTCCGAAGGCGACGAGGACGACCGTGCCGAGCGCGATCCATCGCGCCGCCTTCTTCTTTTGTTCCGAGAGCAGTTCAGGCGAACCGGGGTCGGCCGGGTGCGCGCCCGCGTCGCCCAGATACTTGCGGCCCAGCGTGTACTGAATCAATCCGAGCACCATCCCGACGCCGGCCGCGGCGAAGCCAAGGTGCCAATTGACGCGCTGTCCGAGGTAGCCGCAGACGAACGGCGCGATGAACGCGCCGGTGTTGATGCCCATGTAGAAGATCGAATACCCCGAGTCGCGGCGCGGATCGCCCTGGCTGTACAGGCGTCCCACAATCACGCTGACGTTGCCTTTCAGAAGTCCGGTGCCGATGACGATCAGCAAGAGGCCGAGATAGAACGTCGTGAGACCCGGCACGGCCATGCTGAAATGGCCCGAGGCGATCAGGATGCCGCCGATCAACACGGCTCGTTGGGGCCCGATCACCTTGTCCGCCATCCAGCCGCCCGGCAGCGTCATCATGTAGACGCCGGACGTGTAGAGCGCGTAGATTGCCCCGGCGGTCGCCGCGTCGAATCCCAACCCGCCCGTGGCGAGTGGCGCGGTCATGAAGAGGATCAGGAGCGCGCGCATGCCGTAGTAGCTGAAGCGCTCCCACATCTCGGTGAAGAACAAGGTCGAGAGCCCGCGCGGATGTCCGAAGAACGCTCGGTCGCTCGGGTGACTCGGAGCGCGCAGGGCGGGCGGCATCGTATGAGCGGGCACGGCTGGCACGGAACCCCCTTTGGGAGGTCAAAGGTCAAAGTCAGAAGTCAGAAGGTCTGCAGACCGCTTCTGACTTCTGACCTCTGACCTCAAACCTTCTTCTCCGGCACAAACCCCGGCGGTACGCTGGCCGCGTCGCCGAACAGGAACTCCTCCATCTGCTTCGCGATGATCACCTGCGCCTCTTTCTGGAATGGCAGCAGGCGGTACTCGTTCAGAATCATTTTCATCCGCTCTTCCCACATCTCCCAGGCCTCGCTCGAGATGTGGTCGTAGATCCGCTGACCGAGCGCACCTGGCCACGGCGGAGCGTCGAGGCCCGGCAGGTCACGACCGAGTTTGAGACAGTGGACAGTCCGGCCGCCAGGATCTGAGGAAGTCATTGGCGGAATCTTACCTGAGGCTTGGGGCTCGAGGCTTGGGACGTGGGGCCGATTACACGGTCAGCGTCGGGCCCTAGACCCAAGACACGAGCCTTAAGTCACAGGACATTCCCCCGCTGCGACATAATGGACGGGCAAGGCGTGAATGAGATGTAGAGGCTGGTCGGTTGTTTTGTGGCTGGCAATTGCCCTGGTCTATTTGCCTTCGACGGTTGGTGCGCAGTACTTCGGTCGCAACAAGGTTCAGTACCGCACTTTCGACTTTCAGGTCCTCAAGACCGAACACTTCGATCTCTATTACTACCCGGAAGAAGCCGAGTCGGCGGCCATCGTCGCGCGGATGGCGGAGCGATGGAACGACCGGCTCTCGCGCTTTTTCAGCCACGACCTCCGGGGCCGGCAACCGCTCATCCTCTACGCCGCCGGCGCGCACTTCAGGCAGACCAATGCGGTCGAGGGCCTGATTGGTGAAGCCACCGGTGGTGTGACCGAAGCGCTGAAGCGGCGCGTCGTGCTCCCGATGTCCGGATCGCTGGCGGACACGAATCATGTGCTCGGCCACGAGCTCGTGCACGCGTTCCAGTTCGACATGACCGGCTCCGATCCCCGTGACAACGCGTTCCAGGCGCCGGGCATCCTCGCGTTTCCGCTGTGGTACGTCGAGGGCATGGCCGAGTACCTCTCGATCGGCCCGGTCGATGCGCAAACCGCGATGTGGCTGCGTGACGCGTCGATCCGTGAGAAGTTGCCGCACATTCGCGACCTCGATCACCCGCGGTACTTTCCGTACCGGTGGGGACACGCGTTCTGGGCATACGTGGGCGCCAGGTACGGCGACCGCTCGGTGGCCTCGCTCATCAGGTCGGCCGCCAACCCGCGCTTCGATCTCATCGGCCTGACCCAACAGCTCGGCACCGATCCGGACACCCTCACGAGTGACTGGCATGCGGCCATCCGCGCCATGACGCAACCGGTGGCCGACGATCTGCCACCGGTCGCCAGCCGCATCCGTCGCGTCATCGGACCGGATAGTGGTGGCGGCCGTTTCAACGTCGGGCCCGAGGTCAGTCCCGACGGTCGCCAGATCGCGTTCTTCTCCGAGCGGGACCGGTTCGCGGTGGAGCTGTTTCTCGCCGACGCCGAGACCGGCGAAGTCACACGCAAGTTGCTGAAGACCTCCACCGATCCGCATTTCGACAGTCTCGAGTTCGTGTACTCGGCCGGCGCCTGGAGTCCGGACGGCCGCACGCTCGTCGTCTCCGCGCAGCGCGGCGGGCGGCCGGTGCTGGCCATGATCGATCCGCAGTCCGGCAAGGTTCGGCGGGAACTCGAGCTCGAGGGCCTCGACGATGCGCTCAATCCGGTGTTCGCGCCTGACGGCCGCTCGCTGGTGCTGTCGGGGAACGCCGGCGGTCTGTCCGACTTGTACCGCTACACGATCGACGGCGGTTCGCTCGAACGGCTCACGCACGATCCGTTCGCGGACCTGGAGCCGGCGTTCACGCCGGATGGCCGAACCGTGGTGTTCGCGACCGAGCGCTACACCACGAGCCTCGACACGCTCGAGCCAGGTCCGATGCGGCTCGCGGCGATTGACCTCGCGACCAAAACGGTGCGCCCCATCGCCGGGTTTTTGCGGGGCAAGCATGTGAGCCCGCAGGTTACCGCTGACGGCGCCTCGGTCGTCTTCGTCGGCGATCCCGACGGTGTCAGCAACCTCTATCGGGTGCCGATTGGCGGAGGGCCTATCGAGCAGCTCTCGACCGTCGTGACGGGCGTCGCGGGGATCACCTCGACGAGTCCCACGCTCAGTTCCTCGTCGACGGGCCGCCTGGCATTCAGCGTGTTCGAGGACGACGGCCACACCATCTACACGCTGGATCCCGCGGACGTGGTGGCGCTCGTGCCGTCGTCGGCAGCCGAGCAAGCGGCCGTCCTGCCGGGCCGTACCGTGCCGGCGGGCGATGTGCAACGGTTGCTCGCCGACTCATCGAGGGGCCTGCCGGCCGCGATCGCGCCGGACACGGCCGAGCCGTACAAGGGAACGTTGATGCTCGACGAAATCGGGCAGCCGACGATTCAAGGCACAGTCGTCGAGGGCGGCGGCACGTACATCCAGGGCGGCGTGTCGGCGTTCTTCAGCGACATGCTCGGCGACCGCGCCCTCGGCATGGGCGTGCAGTTCGGAGGCACGCTCTACGACATCGGCGCGGAGTTGCTGTACGTCAGCCGCCGGCACCGCTGGAACTGGTCGACCTCCGTCGGCATTTCGCCGTACACGATCGGCTATCTGACCCGCACCGACACGCCGGATGACATCACGGTGCGCGAAGTGATCCAACGGCAGATTTGTCGGTGCGGCACGGGCGCCGCGACGTTCGCGTTCAACACGTCCACGCGGCTGGAGGTCGCCGGCTCGGCGCAGATGCTCTCGTTCGTGAGCGACACGCGCACATCGGTGTTCGACCCCGTCACGCTTGAGCGCACGAGTGTGACCGAGGATCGCGCGAGGTACGCCGATCCGCTGTACATCGGCGCGGCCAGTGTCGCGATCGTGCAGGACTCGACGTACTTCGGCGCGACCGCGCCACTGATGGGGCTCCGCTCACGCTTCGAAGTCGGGCTCAGCAGGGGCTCGCTGAAGTATCAGACGCTGCTGCTCGATTGGCGGCGGTACTACATGCCCGTCGGACCGGTCACCATCGCCGTTCGGGGCATGCACTACGGCCGATATGGCTCGGACAGCGACAATCCACGGCTCATCGGGCTCTACGCCGGCTATCCGGAATTCGTGCACGGATACGGCGTGGGGTCGTTCTCACCGGCCGAGTGTCCATCGGTCGGAGGCCGGGCGGAGTGCGCCGTCTTCGACCGGCTGATCGGCAGCCGGATGGCGGTCGCCAATCTCGAGGTTCGCGCGCCGCTGCGGTCGCTTTTCACGGGGCAGCTGGAATACGGCCGCATTCCGATCGACGTCGTCGGGTTCTTCGACATGGGCGTGGCCTGGAACGAAGTCGAGCGCCCCGAGTTCGCCGGCGGCACCCGCGGCATCGTGAAGAGCGCCGGCGCCGCCGTGCGGATTAACGTCTTTGGTCTGCTGCCTGTTGAAGTATCAGTCGCGCGTCCCTTCGATCGCGTCGATCGCAGCCTGCAATGGCAAATAGGGATACGGCAGGGCTTTTAGCCATTTGTTATTTGTTATTGGTTATTTGCTATTGCATTGAGCTATTGGTGATTGGCTATTGGCGACTGGCCATCGAGTGATGGCGTTGGTGAGCGATCAATAACCAATCACCAATAGCTCAATGCAATAACCAATAACAAATAACCAATAGCAAATGTCGTCAGTGTCTTCCCAGCAGCTCCACCTGCACCCGCGCGTCATTGAAGCACGCGCCTCCGGCGATATCGGTGAGTGTGTCGGGAACGAGGGCGTTGGCGGTCGCGCCGTTGTACGTGCTGCGCGCCCACAGGCCCTTCGGCAATGACACGGTGCCCGGACGGACCTCGCCACTGATCGAGGCTTCGCACTGCACATCACCGAGATCGTTGAAGATGCGCACGGCATCGCCCTCCGCAATCGATCGCGGATGCGCGTCGTCCGGGTGAATCTTCAGCCGCGCGATGCCGGGACGAAGTTCGGCGAGCGTCGATGAGATGGTGTGCTCGCTCGCGGGCGAGATCAGGCTCAGCGGGTGACGGCTGGTCGCCGGGTCCGGCGTGTACGCGTAGAGACCATCTGCGGTCGCCACCTCGGACGGGAAGAGGTGCACGCGCTCGTCCGCGGTGCGCGGCATGACATTCCCGAACATCACGGGCCGGCCATCGCCGGGACTCACGAGCGGCGCGCCTTCGAGGATGGCCGGCCGCACGCCGTCGGGCAAACGGCTGGCGGCCTCCAGCAGCGCACCCGGTTCGCCGAGGTCGTCGTCGCTCTCCGACGTCACGCCAAGACGAACGCCCAGCTCGCGAAAGACTTCCTGATTGGGCCGCGATTCGCCGACGGCGTCGATGACCGGCTGCACCAGCTGCACGTGATACGCGCCGTAGCCCTTGGCGATGTCGTAGTGTTCGAGGAACGTCGTCGCCGGCAACACGAGGTCCGCGTAGGCGGTCGTATCCGTCATGACCTGTTCGTGGACCACGGTGAACAAGTCCTCACGCTGGAGCCCGCGGCGGACGAGATTCTGGTTGGGAATGGTCGCGAGCGGGTTGCAGTTGTAGACGAACAGCACGGAGATGGGCGGATCCGAGAGCTCCGTGAGGGCCCGGCCCAAACGGTTCATGTTGATCACGCGGGTCGCGGGCGCCTCGGCGTCAATCAGCCGTTCGGCCTGGATGCCCCACGCGGCAGAGTTGCTCATCGTGTAGCCGCCACCGCGGACGCCAAACTTTCCACCCACTGCCGGCAGCGCCAGCACTGCCATCGTCGAGGCGCCGCCATTGCGGTTGCGCTCCTGCCCCCAGCCGCAACGAATCACGGCCGGCGAGGTCGTGCCGTACCACTCGGCAAAGCGGGCGAGCGACTCGGCGTCGACTCCCGACTCGGCCGCCGCACGCGCCAGAGGCCACTCAGCGGCTTTCCGGCGCAGTTCGCCGACGCCCGATGCGTGGTTGTCGAGAAACTCCTGATCGGCCCAGCCGCGCTCGAATAGCTCGTTGATGATGGACAGCGCGACAGGCAGATCGGTGCCCGGCCGCACCGGCAGATGGAGATCCGCCTGCCTTGCCAGCGGCGTGCGGCGCGGATCCACCACGACCAGCCGCGCGCCGGCTTTCTGAGCCGCTTTGATGTGGGCGACCAGGTGGATGCCGGACGCCGACGGGTTGCATCCCCAGACAACGATCAGCCGGGAGGCCTCGTAGTCGGCGTAGGCGACGCCGGGCATGCGGCCGTACATCGCCGTCGCGGCGGCCCCAGTCGGCGCCGCACAGACCGTGCGCGCCAGGCGCGACGCGCCGAGGCGGCGAAAGAAGCGGGCGTCTTCGAGATCACTCGTGAGCAGGCCGTTCGAGCCGCCGTAGTAGTAGGGAAGGACCGACTCGGCGCCGAACCGATCGATCGCCTCCCGGATCTTGGTAGTGATGATTTCGAAAGCCTCGTCCCAGGTCACCTGCGTGAACGAGGACGACCCCTTCGGACCCGACCGGATGGCCGGATGAAGGATTCGCTCGTCGCCGTACACGCGGCGGTCGAAGCGGCGCACCTTGCCGCAGATGAATCCATCCGTGGTGGGTGCCGCTCTGCTGCCGTCGATTTTCACGATGCGCCCGCGCTCAACGGTTACCGAGAGACTGCAACAGTCGGGACAGTCGAGCGGACAGGCGGTGGCGACCGTGGAGCGGCCCCAGGAGCTGGGCGGCGCGGTGGGGGCGTCGGCCATACGAGAGTGTACGCCAGAAGGGGACGTAGCCCTTTTCCACAGCCCTGGTCTTCCGACGGTCAGGCACGGCTGTGGAAAAGGGCTACGTCCCCGTGTCTCGGAAGCACGTAGAATGGCGGCACCATTTCCCGGGAGGGACCCGATGGCGAGCTTTCAGGATCGTGTGGTTGGCGCACTACGGTTGCAGGCAGCGACCTTCGAAGACGTCGAGCACGACCCGACGGCCGTTTCTCAAGCAGCGATGGTCGTGCTCGCCGTGGGCGTGGCCGGCGTCATCGGGTCGATGGGATACGGACTGCACGCCGGTTCGGCGATCGTGGTGATCCTCTTCGGATTGATTGGTTGGGCCGTCAGTTCCGCCGTCGTCTGGCTGGTCGGCACCCGTCTGATGCCGGGCAAGAACACCGAGGCTGACTACGGGCAGCTGCTCCGCGTGGTCGGGTTTGCTCAGGCGCCGGGACTGTTCACGGTGCTCGGCATCATCCCGATCCTGGGCTGGCTCGTGCGGATCGTCGTCTGGGTGTGGACGCTCGTCGCGCTCGTCATCGCCGTGCGACAGGCGCTCGACTACGACGACACGGTCAAGGCGGTGATCGTCTGCGTGATTGCGTGGGTGATCATGCTCGTCGCCTGGGCGATGGTCGGCATTCTCGGGTTTGGCGCAGCGATGGCCGGCGGTGCCCTGACGTCGTAGCCTGTAGTACGTGGCTGATCGACGTCCCAGGGTCGTCATCGTCGGCGGCGGCTTTGGCGGCCTGAGCGCCGCCCGCGCGCTCCGAGGTGCGCCGGTCGATGTGCTGATCGTTGACCGGCGCAACCACCACGTTTTCCAGCCGCTCCTGTACCAGGTGGCGACCGCCGGGTTGTCCCCCGGCGACATCTCGTCGCCCATTCGCTGGATCCTGCGCAAGCAGCGGAACGTCCGGGTCTGGTTGGCGCAGGCCGACCGCGTGGACCTCGAACGCCGTGTGCTCGTGCTCCACGACGGCGAAGTTCCCTACGACTACCTCATCCTGGCACCTGGCGCGACCCACGCGTACTTTGGTCACGACGACTGGCGCGAGCACGCGCCCGGTCTGAAGACGCTCGAGGATGCGCTCGAGATGCGGCGGCGCGTGCTGCTCGCATTCGAGCAGGCCGAGCGCGAGGCGGACAAATCCGTACAGCGGCGGCTCCTGACGTTCGTCGTGGTTGGCGGCGGTCCGACGGGCGTCGAGCTTGCCGGCGCGCTGGCGGAGATCTCGCGACACGCGCTCGCCCACGATTTTCGCGACATCGATCCTGAATCGGCGCGCGTCATCCTCGTCGAAGGCGGGCCCGCCGTGCTGCCGGCGTATCCAGCAGACCTCTCCGCATTCGCCCGGCGGGCGCTCGAACGCCTCGGCGTAGCCGTGTGGACGGGAAGCATCGTCACGAACGTCACGCCCGGCGAAGTTCACGTCGGGAACGAAGTGATTCAGGCCGGGACGATTCTCTGGGCTGCCGGCGTCTCCGCGTCGAGCCTTGGCAAGTCCCTGGGCGTGCCGATGGACCGCGCGGGCCGGGTTCTCGTCAACGACGATCTCACCATCCCGGGACACCCCGAGGTATTCGTCGTCGGCGATCTCGCCGCGCTCAAGGGCAAGGACGGCAGCTGGCTGCCTGGCGTCGCGCAGGTCGCGATTCAGCAGGCCGCGACACGCGGCCGGCAATGTACGCCGGGCCGTTCGTGGGCAGTCACACACGCCATTCGCGTACCACAACTTCGGGAACCTCGCGACCATCGGCCGCAACTACGCGGTCGCCGATCTGCCGCTCCTCAAGATGACCGGATATCCGGCGTGGCTGTTCTGGCTGTTCGTTCACATCGCCAATCTCATCGGGTTCCGCAACCGCTTGTCCGTCATGATTCAGTGGGCGTCCTGCGTACCTGACCTACCAGCGCTCCGTGCGGCTGATCACCGGCGGGAAGGGATGACCGGTGAAGGACACCTCCAATCCGACCATTCGCGGGTGGATCGTTTTGTCCGTCCTCGCCATCGGCGCTCTTCGTCGCGCCGATCCCACCCGGGGTCGTGGACGAGTTCTATTCGCGGGACCTGTATCCCGTGGATACAGCGTCTCGTGACCGAAGCCAGCAACCTCGTGCCCGGGGCGGTGATGGATTGGTTGCTGGCAGCGGCCGCCGTGCTCGTGGTGTACCGCATCGTGAGGCTCGCCTTCGCGCTGAGGCGCCGCGGCGTGGTCGCGGTCTTCTTCGACGGGATCAGACGTCTCATCCGTGCGGCCGCGGTCATCGTCATCGCGTTCATGTTCCTCTGGGGTTACAACTATCGCCGGCTTCCGCTGGAGACCGCCCTCGAGGGCGGCACCGCGACAGCCCCTACCGAACCGATGCTGATCGAGGCCGTCAGCGAGGCCGTGGCGCTCTCGAGTCGCCTGCGGCCTCGCGCCGTTGAGACCATGCCGTCGACGAACGACGCGCTGGCTCAGGTGCTCGTCGAACCGATGAACGCGGCGCTCGCGCGTCTCAACCGCGAGCCGCTCGCGCGGCCGGGCCGCCCGAAAACCTCGCGCCTGCTGACGCCCTACTTCACGGCGGCCGGCGTGGACGGCATGATCAATCCGCTCGCGCTCGAGTCCATCGTGCACCCGGACCTGCTGCCGTTCGAGCGTCCGTTCGTGCTCGCGCACGAGTGGGCGCACCTCGCGGGACACGGCGACGAGGCCGAAGCGAGCGCGGTCGGCTGGTTCGCCTGCATGAACGGACCGCCTGCGCTGGCATACAGCGCGAGCCTGTACCTGATCGCGGAAGGTGGAAACGCAGCTTCGCGGCAGCGCTCGCTCACGCGCGTTCGCCAACCTCGACGCCGGCGTGCGAGCGGACCTCGAGGCGATCCGGCAGCGGCTGCTGCGTCAGCAGCCGCAGATCCGCCAGGCCAGTTCGAAGGTGTACGACCAGTATCTGAAAGCCAACCGCGTCGAAGACGGGACGGCGAGCTACAGCCGCGCGGTCAGTGTGATCTCTGTCGGAGCCGTTGAGAGGCGCGCTGAAGAACTACTCGCCGGCGCGTGCGGCCGGAACGGCCGCAACTCACGCGCGATCCCGACCAGCGAGAGCATCCGCAAGATGTAGTAGGTGATGTCGATCTCCCACCACCTGATGCCCTGGCGCGTGCTCGACATGTAGTAGTGGTGGTTGTTGTGCCAGCCCTCGCCGAGCGTCACGATGGCGAGCACGAAGTTGTTGCGGCTCTCGTCGGGCGTGGGGAAGCGGCGCGTGCCCCAGATGTGCGTCAGCGAGTTGATCAGGAACGTGCCGTGGTAGAGCGCGACCGTGGCCGACGAAGAAGCCCCAGACGAACGCGTCCCAGCCGCCGACGAGGAAGATCGCCGCGCCGTAGACGAACGCTCGGCATCAGGTGGAAGCGATCGAGGAACCGGAGCTCCGGGATACTCGGCTGAAATCGGAGATGCGCTTCGGATCGTAGTGGTCGTACTCGTCCGACAGGATCCACCCGAGGTGCGACCACCAGAAGCCTTCGTGCACGGGCGAGTGCAGGTCGGTCCTTCCGATCCGAGTGCAGATGGTGATCGCGATGGTGCGCCGCCCACCAGAGCGCGCCCTTCTGGCCCGACGTCTGCGCGAGGAACGCCAGGCAGAACTGCCAGAAGCGATTGAGCTTGTAGGAGCGGTGGCTGAAGTAGCGGTGGTAGCCGCCGGTCACGCCGAACATCCGCAGGAAGTACGACCCGGCGAGCCAGCCGACCATGGCCGGGGTGAACGGCACGGTGAAGACAAGCAGCACCGACGCGTGCATGGCAATGAACGGAAGCATCGTCCCGAGGTCGTAGCTCTTGCGCTTGATCGCAGCGTCGTGCATCAAAAATCCTGTTGAGAGACTAGAGAGAGGGCGTCGGGGCGGAGTAGGGATCGGACAAATCGCTCACTAGTCTACCATCCCCGCCCGCCTGCCCGCGAAGTGCGCGATTTTGCACACCTACTTGGTCTTGAGTTCGAGCTTGCCGGCCACCTGGTGCAGCCACTCCAGCACGCGGCGGCGGTTATCCGGGCCGATCAGCAGGAACTGCTTCTGGACCGGCGGCAGCGCGCGCAGCGCCGCGTCTTCATGTTCGAGGTAGTTCGTCCGTCGAAGGAGCTGCGGGTCCTCGGCCTTTGCAGGCGTCTCATCGAGCATGCGCGATGGCCTGCACGATCGGCGGTGTCGAAATCGCCGCCCGGATGCCCGAGCTCGATGTACGCCTGGTCGAAGAGCGGCTTGACGTTCACGTAGAGCTGCGCCGCGTCCGTTGGCGAGACCGACGTGAGCGCCGCGACGATCGGATCCCAGCGTGCGTAGGTTTTCGGATCGACGCGGCCGGAGCTCGTCCCGAGAATCGACAGGCGGCGTCGCCGGGCGAAGCACCTTCAGCGGATCGGCCGGCGTGCGGCCCTGCCGATCTGGATGACGGCAAGCGTCGTCGCGCGAACCAGACCCGGTGTCGCGATGAGGCGGGCCAGCGTCGGATTCTGCGAGAGCGCGGCGACGAGGCCGGCGAGGAAATGATCAGAGGTCTCGAGCGACGGCAGGTCCATCGGCTGCCGCTGCGGCCGGTTCGATCCCACGGCCACGTCGGTCGCCATCGTCGGTGCCGGAGTCGCGGTCTCCGGCAGCGACCGGCTCATCCACCAGAAGGCCAGCGCGCCGCCGGCGGCGACGCCAGCCAACGCCACGGCGACCCAACGCCACGCCGACGGCGGCGCCGGCGGCTCGTCGATCGGCGACCGTTCGACGGGCCGGTCGAGCGGAACTTCCTCGAACGCCATAGGCGTACTGTAGAGGCTTACGGCTCAGGGCTCAAGGCTTAAGGCTCAAGAGAAAGGCTTAGGGCTCGCGGCTTAGGGCTTAGGGCGTGTTCACGGAGACTCAGCGCCTAAGCCTTAAGCCTTAAGTCCTAAGCCGCGAGCCTTGTACAATTCCTCCATGACCCAGAAGCTCGTTGACTCCATCACCCGACAGATTGGCGCCGAGTTCTCGGCCTCGTTCTCGTACCTCTCCATGGCCGCCTGGTGCGAATACAAGAAGCTCATGGGCGCGGGCCGCTGGCTCCGGATGCAGAGCACCGAGGAGCACGGGCACGGCATGAAGCTCTTCGAACTTCGTGCTCGCCGCGGCTATCAGGTGAAGCTGCCGGCCATCGACGAGCCGAAGCACGAGTTCAAGTCCGTCCAGGAAGTCTTCGAGCGCGCCCTGAAGCAGGAACAGGAAGTCAGCCGCCAGATCGACGCGCTCTACGAGCTGGCGTTCACGCAGAAGGTGTTTGCCGCGATGGCCGAGCTGCAGTGGTTCATCACCGAGCAGGTCGAGGAAGAAAAGACCGTGAGCGAGATCGTCGCCAAGTTCCAGATGGTGAAGAACGATCCGGCGTCGGTCCTGGATCTCGACCGCGAGCTTGGCAGCCGGGACGACGAAGAAGACGACGACTAGCTGCAGGCTCTTCTTCGCGTCGTCGATCGACTCGAAGCGCTCGAACACGTCGCCGAGGCCGGCGATCAGCAGGAGCTCCACGACGCGCGCCGGCGTGCGAACGAGCTTCAGCCGGCCGCCCTGGCGGCTCACCGTGACGTGGGCGGCGATGAGCTCACCAAGGCGCGTGCTGTCGATGTAGTGCACGCCTGACAAATCGATCAGGACGTTCCGTGCGCCCCGGCGCACGATGCCCGCGACCGCTTCCTTCAGCATCCCGGGTTGATCGTTGACGGTCAGGCGCCCGTCGAGCTCGACGATCCCGACCGACCCGTCCAGCCGGTCTTTGATACTGGCCACGGGGCACATGATAGCGAAAAAGGCTCAGGGCTCACGGCTTAGGTCTTAGGGCGCGATTGGAATCTTCACCGAGGGATGACGGCAGTCGTGAGCTAGGCACGGCCTTAAGCCCCAAGCCCTGAGCCCTGAGCCCAAGCCCCAAGCCGGTACAATGTCTCTCGCCATGGCCGACATCGCCGCGACGCAGGCTCGCCGGCATCCACCGACGCCCGTCAACGAGCCCATCAAGAGCTACGCGCCCGGTTCGCCGGAGCGCGATGCGTTGAAGGCTCGGCTGGCGTCGATGGCCAAGGAGGACCTCGAGATCCCCGTCATCATCGGCGGGCGCGAGATTCGGACGGGCCGCACGCAGCAAGCGGTGATGCCGTTCAGCCATCGCCATGTGCTGGCCGAATGGCACATGGCGGACGCGCGGCACGTCCGGCAGGCGATTGAGGCGGCACGCCGCGCTCAGCGTGAATGGTCGGCGTGGCCCTGGGAGGACCGGGCGGCGGTGTTCCTCAAGGCGGCTGAGCTGCTCGCGACCGAGTGGCGCGCGACGATCAACGCCGCCACGATGCTCGGGCAGGCGAAGACCGCGTTCCAGTCCGAGATCGACGCGGCGTGCGAGCTCATCGATTTCTGGCGCTTCAACGTCGCGTACGCCGCCGAGATCTACGCGGAACAGCCGATCAACGGCCCCGGCGTCTGGAACCAGTCCGAGTACCGGCCGCTCGAGGGCTTCGTCTACGCGGTCTCGCCGTTCAACTTCACGTCCATCGCCGGCAATCTGCCCACGGCACCCGCGCTCATGGGCGGCGTGACGATCTGGAAGCCGGCGTCGAGCTCGATGTTGAGCGCGTACCACATCATGCGCCTGCTCATGGAGGCCGGCCTGCCGCCGGGCGTCGTGAACTTCGTGCCAGGCGATGCGGCGACGATCTCGGACGCCGCGCTCGGCTCGCCGGACCTGGCGGGCATTCATTTCACCGGAAGCACCGCGGTGTTTCAGAGCCTGTGGCAACACGTCGGCCGCGACATCGCGCGGTATCGCTCGTATCCGCGTCTCGTGGGCGAAACCGGCGGCAAGGACTTCGTGCTCGTCCACGCCGTCGGCCGATGCCGAAGCGGCGGCGGTGGCGATTGCGCGCGGGGGCTACGAGTACCAGGGCCAGAAGTGCTCGGCGGCCAGCCGCATCTACGTCGCGCAGTCCGTCTGGCCCGAGGTGCGCGACCGGCTGATCGCCATGATCCGGACCATGAAGATGGGCGACGTGCGCGACTTCCGCAATTTCATGAGCGCGGTCATCGACCGGCGCGCGTTCGACAAGATCAACGGGTACCTGACGCTGGCCAAGAAGACCGCGAAGGTGCTTCAAGGCGGGCGCGCCGACGACCGCACCGGCTTCTTCATCGAGCCGACGCTCGTGCAGACGAAGACGCCCGATCACCGGCTGATGGTCGAGGAGATCTTCGGCCCCGTCGTGACGGCGTACGTGTTTCCCGACCGGCAGTGGGCCCAGACGCTGCGACTGATCGACCGGTCGACGCCCTATGCGCTCACCGGCGCGGTGTTTGCGCGCGACCGTCAGGCGGTTCGCGAGGCGGCGAGCGCGCTTCGGAACGCCGCCGGCAACTTCTACATCAACGACAAGCCGACCGGCGCGGTGGTCGGCCAGCAGCCCTTCGGCGGCGCCCGGGCGTCCGGCACCGACGACAAGGCGGGCTCGAAGCTGAACCTGCTGCGGTGGGTGAACGCGCGAACGATCAAGGAAACGTTCGCCCCGCCGCGCGCGTATCCCTATCCCTTCATGGACGCGGAGTGAACGAGACGATGACTGAGGCACAGACGAACAAGTTGGCGATCCTGGTCGGTGGCGGCCCGGCGCCCGGCATCAACAGCGTCATTGCCGCGGCGACCATCCGTGCCCGGCTCGAGGGCCTCGAGGTCCTCGGCATCCGCGATGGGTTCCAGTGGATCATGCAGGGCCAGACCGATCACGTGCAGCCGCTTGATTTCAGCTCCGTGAGCCGAACGCACTTTCGCGGCGGCTCCATCCTCGGCACCGCGCGCGCCAATCCCACGAAGAATCCGGCGCACCTGGAGAACGTCGTGAACATCGCTGCAGTCGCTCGGCGTCACGCAGCTCGTCACGATCGGCGGCGACGACACGGCGTTCTCGGCGATGAAGGTGCAGGAACGCTCAGCGGGCCGCGTGCGCGTCGTCCATGTGCCGAAGACGATCGACAACGACCTCGACCTGCCGCCGTACGTGGACACGTTCGGCTACCAGACCGCCCGGCACTACGGTGTGGACGTCGTCAAGAACCTGATGGTCGATGCGCGGACGACGTCGCGCTGGTATCTCGTGATCGCGATGGGCCGCACGGCCGGACACCTCGCGCTCGGGATTGGCAAAGCGGCCGGCGCGACGATCACGTTGATCACCGAAGAATTCACGGCGCGTCCCATCCGGCTCAAGACCATTGTCGATACGCTCGTGGCCGCCATCATCAAGCGCCAGAGCCTTGGCCGGCTCGACGGCGTCGCCGTGATCGCCGAAGGCGTCTCGCTCGCCATCGATCCGCAGGACTTCGCCGAGGCGACGAACGCGGAGCGCGACGAGCACGGCCACATCCGGCTGGCGGAGGTCAACCTCGGCGAGATCCTCAAGTCGCACGTGAGCGCGCGACTGAAGGAGCTCGGGCTCAAGACGACCATCGCCGAGAAGAACATCGGCTACGAGCTTCGGTGCGCCGATCCGATTCCGTTCGACATCGAGTACACGCGCGACCTGGGCTACTGCGCCGCGAAGTTCCTCATCGAAGGCGGCAGCGCGGCGATGATTTCGATGCAGGGCGGCCAGTTCGTCCCCGTGCCGTTCGCCGAGATGGTGGACCCCGAAACCGGCCGCACGCGCGTCCGGCTCGTGGACATCAACTCGACGCGGTACGCCATCGCGCGCCGCTACATGGTCCGTCTGCGGAAGGATGATTTCGATACCCCGGAGGAGCTGGCGAGCCTCGCGGCGGTCGCGAAACTCTCGCCCGACGAGTTCCGACGCCAGTTCGAACCGCTCGTGGCTACCGAGCCGGCACCGCTGACGCTGCGGTGAGATCACTCCGCTTCCGCCCGGCTCCAGACCGTCGCCAGCTCGTTCGGATCGGCGAGATGGCGGAGGATGAGATCCGTCTGGCGGACGCCGAGGTTCGTTGACCAGCGACAAGGCCGCTTCGAGCGATCGCAGCCAGGAGCGAAGTCCCTGCCCGAGGTGAGCCGTCCAGTTCGCAAATGCGTGCGCGGCCAGGAAGGCGCGGACGACAGCTGGAGACGGTGAGTCGGATCGCTCGATGCGCGCAGGGCGCAGATCCGGCGGAATCGCCGTGAGCGCATCGGAGAGGGCCGACAGGTAGATCGGCGCTTCCACCCTGACGTTGCCGATGTCCTTCCCAACGGCGCGCATGAACGCGTGATCGATGCGCGCGAGGAGCGGACCGTCGGCCGGCGTCCACACCCGCACCGCCTCCACGGCTGCCGACAGCGTTGCGAGCGCCTGCTGCGGCGTCTGATCCGGTCGCGCGATCGTGTCCACCGCGCGCCGCTCCCATTCCCACCAGGCTTCCCAATCCATCAGCATGTTCGGCGCAAGCAATGGTGGAAGGCTCGTCCTGACGTCCAGCCCGACGATCTCCGTCTCTGCGGGAAACGCCGGTGGTTCCGCGGTGATGGCGATGACGGCGCCATCGTCGAGCAGGCCCGCGGCGGTCGGGCAATAGTGGGACAGCGTGACCGACGCGCCCCGAGGATCGACGACCGAGACTCTTGGAAACTGCCGGCACGCGAGCGGTAGCGCTCCGTGGCCGAGCACGCGGTGCACACGGCAGCGTCCTCCATCGCGCGCCTCGTAGAACACGCACCCGCGTTCGTCGAACTGAAGCTGCGCCGGCGTCGAGGCCGGCGCGTGGGCCGGCTGAATCCAGAGTGGACGCGCGAGTGACGGCGGCACCAGCCGTCCCTCACCCACAGCGGCCGCGATCGTCGTGAGGCGATCGGCCTCGACCGGAATCGGCCAACCGGCCGTGCAGCACGCGCCGCTATCGCGGCAGGCGTAGCGGGCGTGGAACGTCAGGCAGCGAACCTTCATCCGAAGACCTCGGTCCGCGCGACGCTCGTGATTGCCACCACGCCAGGATGCTTGATGCGGCGTTCAACGGAGATGGCGAAATAGCGCTCACGGACCGCCGAGGTGCGCCCGACGATGGCCACCCGGTGCGTGCGGCGAATCTCGCGAACAATCGCCGTCGGCGCCGGGAACACGGCGCGCCCGGCGGCGCCGAATGCCGTCAGCAGCGCCGGATCCTCGAATTCCCCGGTCACCTCCGGATGGAGGTCCTCTTGCCCAAACCACTCCTCGAGCGATCGGCGAAGCGCGGTGTTGCGCGTCGGCAGCATGGCCGGCGCTCCGCTCAGCGACTGCGGAAACCGACGCCGCAACCGCGAGGCCAGCCGCGGGCCGGCGAGAAACGTCATGTCCGATTCTCCCAGGAGATGGCTGAAGACCTTCACTCGCACGTGCGGCGCCGCCGGTTTGTCGCTGATGACGACGTCGAGGGCGTGGGTCGCGAGCTGGGCGACGAGCTCGTCAGGATGTCCTTCGACGCAGGTGACGTGCGCTGCGGCGTGACCCTCGGTGGCGGGCCGGAGCAGTCGATACACCGCCGGCTTCGGCACGGCGTTGGCCACGCCAACCGTGAGCTGTGGCGCGCGTCCAGACGGCCGGCCCTTCAGGGTCTCGAGCAGTTCGCGGCCTGTGGTGAAAATCTCGTCGGCGTACCGATCCACGACGCGCCCGACGTCCGTGAGCACCAACCTCCGGCCCTGACGGACGAACAGCCGCTCACCAAGTGTCGATTCGAGCTGACGCACCTGGGCGCTGACGGTCGGTTGCGAGAGGCGCAGCCGCTCGGCTGCCCGGGAGACCCCGCCCTCGCGCGCGACCGTCCAGAAGTAGAAGAGGTGGTGGTAGTTGAGCCACTCCATTGGTTCGATAGTAAAAACCTTCGTCAATAGTCACAAGTATCTATTTGTCTATGAAACAGAGTTCGTCAATATCGTCGACTCTTGTGACGGTCGATCGAGAGTCGCGGCGATCCTGGCACACCGTGCCGGCCGACGATGTGCTGAATGCGCTCGGCTCGGGGCCAGAGGGGCTCACGAGCGCGCAGGCCGCGTCGCGTCTCGAGGCCGACGGCCCCAACGAGCTCTCGAAGACCGGAGGCCGATCGGCCTGGCGGACCTTCGCCGCCCAGTTTCGCAACGCTCTCATCCTGATCCTGCTGGCCGCGACGCTGCTCTCCGGCCTTCTCGGTCACGCCCTCGAGGCCGTGGTCATCACGGTGATTGTCTTCTTCGCCGTGCTCCTCGGGTTCATCCAGGAGCATCGGGCCGAGCGGGCCCTGGATGCGCTTGCGCACGCTGGCCGCGCCCATCGCCCGCGTCATTCGCGACGCGCTCGAGGCGGCCATCCCCGCGCGCGACGTGGTCACCGGCGACGTGATTCTCCTCCGCGCGGGCGACCGCGTGCCGGCTGACTCGCGACTGACACAGGCCATCAATCTCGCCGTGGACGAGTCGGCGCTCACGGGTGAATCCGCTGCCGTGGAGAAGACGACGACCGCCATCGACCGCGCCGATCTCCCCCTCGGCGACCGGACGAACATGGTGTACGCGGGCACGGTGGTGACGCACGGCCGCGGTCAGGCCGTCGTCGTCGCGACCGCGATGTCCACGGAGTTCGGCCACATCGCCCGCATGGTGGATATGGTCGAGGCCGGACGCACACCGCTGCAGGAAAATCTCGACCGGCTCGGCGCCGTGCTCGGAAAGGCGGCGCTCGCCGTCGTCGCGCTCGTGGTCGTGCTCGGTCTGGCGCGTGGCCTGCCACCGATCGAGATGTTCATGTTCGGCATTGCCCTTGCCGTCGCTGTCGTGCCCGAGGCGCTGCCAGCGGTCGTGACGATCTCGCTCGCGATCGGTGTACGGCGCATGGTGAGACGGCGCGCGCTGGTCCGACGGCTGCCGGTCGTCGAGACGCTCGGCAGCACGTCCGTCATTTGCTCGGACAAGACCGGAACGCTGACGAAGAACGAGATGACCGTGCGTCAGGTCTGGACCGGCGGACGGCTGTACGAGTTCACGGGCGCCGGCTACGACGCGGCCGGTGAGGTGCGTCTTGACGACCAGGTGATCGCGCCGCCGCGGGAGCTCGCCGGCGTCCTGCGCGCCGCGGTGCTGTCGTCGGATGCGCGGCTCGTCGGCGACGGTGAACACACGCGCGTCGAGGGCGACCCAACAGAGGGCGCGCTGCTCGTGGCTGCGATGAAAGCGGGGCTGTCACCGGCCGCGGAGGTCGCGGCTGCGCCCCGCGTCGCGGAGATTCCGTTTTCCTCCGAGCGCCGGCGGATGACGACGCTCCACGCCGCGCGCTCAGGCGGCTCGGACGCCTTCTCGAAAGGCGCCGCCGAGGACATCCTCGCGAGCGCAGTTGCCATCTGGCAGGACGGCGAGCCGCTGCGGCTGACCGATCAGATGCGCGAGCGACGTGCGGGCGATCGAACGGCGGATGGCCAGTGAGGGGTTGCGAGTGCTCGCCGTGGCCGGCAAGTCGGGAGCGTCAATCGAGCGCGCGGAGGCCGACATGACCATGCTCGGCCTCGTGGCGATGATGGACCCGCCGCGGCCCGGCGTCGGTCCCGCGATCACGACGTGCCTGGCGGCCGGCATCACGCCCGTGATGATCACCGGCGATCATCCGCTGACGGCTCGTGCCATCGCGTCCGAGGTTGGCCTGCTCGGCACCGGGCGCGTCGTGACGGGCGTCGAGCTCGCGGCGATGACCGACAGCGATCTCCGTCGTGACGTCGACGGAATCTCCGTCTACGCGAGGGTGTCGCCGGCCGACAAATTGCGCGTCGTGGAGGCCTGGCAATCCCGTGGGCAGGTCGTGGCCATGACCGGCGATGGCGTCAACGACGCGCCCGCCCTGAAAAAAGCCGACGTCGGAATCGCGATGGGCGTCACTGGCACGGACGTCAGCAAGGAGGCGTCGGGCATGACGCTCCTCGACGATCACTTCGCGACCATCGTCTCCGCCGTCGAGGAAGGGCGCATCGTCTTCGGCAACATCAAGAAGTATTTGATGTATCTGTTGTCCTGCAACGTCGGCGAGATCGTGCTCCTCGCGGGCGCGGTCATCGCGGGCTTGCCGATGCCCCTCACCGCCGTCCAAATCCTCTACGTGAATCTTGCGACGGATGGTCTCCCGGCGCTGGCCCTTGCCGTCGATCCGCCCGAAGACGATCTCATGCGCCGTCAACCGCGGAACCCACGGGTGGGGATCTTCACGGGACCTGTCATCACACTGCTGCTCGCCGGTGGTCTCTGGTCGGCGATCGCGAACATGGCCCTCTTCGTGTATTTCATGCGGAGCGGTCACTCGATCGAACGAGCGATGGCGTTGCTCTTCGTGTCGCTCGTCCTGATTCAGTTCTTCAATGCGTACAACTTCAGGTCGGAGCAGCACTCCGTTGTGCGTCGTCCGTTTGCGAACCGATGGCTGAATCTGGCGATCGCGTGGGAAGTGGTGCTGCTCGGGATCGTCATCTACGTTCCGGCGCTACAGCCCGCCTTTGGTACGGTCAGCGTGACGCTCCATGAATGGGTCATCGTGCTTGCCGTGGCGTTCTCGGTCGTGCCAGTGATCGAGACGGCAAAGTGGATCGTGCGGAGGCAACTGCGCGCGAGCCGCTAGCGGACGTTCGACAGCACGAGCCAGATGACGAGCAGAACGTCAGAGACCACACGGGTTGCAGCCGACGACGTCCATGCGAGACCGAGGGCCGTCGCACCTGTCGCGGTCGCCCACAAGAATGCAGAAGATACAGGGCCGGACATAGAGAAAGCCTCCGGCAGACGTTGGCAATTCCACCTTAATACGACGACGGGTTGCGCGGCGCACGCCATCTGTGAAGATTCCATGACCGTCGCGGGCTCAGCGTGGCGCTCGCGTTCGATGAAGCCTTGTTCTGTCGCATTGTGTGCCGTAGACTGCGAAATCGAGGTGTCGTGAGGTATCGATCCGCGTGCGTCGTCTGCGTCACCGCGGTCGTCATCGGCGCGGCCCTCGTCGTCCCCCAACCTCTCAAGTCGGCGGCTCCAGCCGCCCAGACGACTGAATCCAAGCTGCCGAGCCAATCCGACGTCGAAGCGCAACTCTTGCGCATGCTCAACGAGCTGAAGCGTGAGAACGCGCGGCGCGGGCTGGCGGACATTCTCACGCCTCCATCTCCGGCCGTGACTTCAGCACTTCCGCCCCCTGCAGTCACTCCGGCACCGGCTCAGCCTGCACTACCAGCGCCCGCGGCCCCAGCGCCGCCGACAGACCTGATCACCGCACCGCCCGACATCGCGTCGCAGGCGACGCCCGCGGTCGTGGTCCAACCGCCGGCGCCCTCTACATCGTCAGCGCCCCCCGTAACCGTCGTCGCACCGCCGCCGACGTCACCACCGCTACCGCCCGAGGCCATACCTGTCCCAGTGGCGCCGGCTCCATTGGCCACACCTGTGATTCCGTCCGGCGTTCGCACTCCGCTTCCTGCGATCGAGGGTTTCATCGCGGCGGACGTCCAGGCATTTCTCGGCGTACCGAGCACCATTCAACAAGGACCGAACGGTACCGTCGTGTGGCACTACCTCACACCGAACGGACGGCAGTTCGTCTACTTCGTGGACGGCGTGGCCACCGTAACGGCGCCGGCGGCCACGCCGCCGGTCGCGCCGACTCGACAAACGCCGGGGCGTCAGGGCGAATGCGAGGGCATCACAGCGGCGACCGGTTTCAAGAGTCTGGCCGTCATCAACGCAGACTCACCGGTATTCATCGAGCCGAAATTCCGCACGCAGCCGCTCACGCTCTTACCCGCGAAGAAGACGGCAGAGGTCGGGTCGGCCGAAGGCGCGTGGTATCTCATCCGCTTCAACGATGAGCGATGGGGAAGGCGCGTCGGCTACATCCACTGCAGCGACGTCGTCAGGCAAGACCAGTAGAGCTGCCTCGATCAGGACTCAATCCGCGTACGTCCCCGCCGGATCGGGATCCGTCATGAGAAGCGGATGCGGCACCTCTTCATCCGGATCGCGCGGGAGCGGGTAGTCGAGAGCGCGCAGTGCCGCCCGGAACTTCGAGATCTTCTGAACATCGAGGCAGAACGTCTCGGCCAGCTCTCTGAAGAGCGCGGGCAACTCCATCTGATACTTGACCTCGACGACGCACGCCTGTTCGAGAAACGACAGACCCACCGGAGGCAGAAAGGCGAAGTCCGGGAGCGGCAGCGCCCGAAGGTTGCGATCGATCGTGAGCCGCACGGGTCCGTGCGACGACTGGCCGACTCGAGCGACCCGATCGTACGAGAGCTGCACGAGCGGCTGGAGCTGACGAAGCTGCACGCGACGATGGAACCAGAACCCGGACCAGCTCTGGGTCGGGCGGGGCATCCGCCAGATTCGAAATGGCGTCAAGCGCGACCGTGGTCCGTCGCTTCACCAGCAGACCTTCGGTCCGGAATTTCCGCTCGAGAAACACCGTGTCGGATGGACCGTACCGCCGGATCCGGTACTTGCTCAGGCCATAAGATCCGCGGCGTTTGTACACGTCGAACGCGCGGGTTTCGAAGTACAGCGTCGATGTCTGGTATTCGTCGCCGTGCGCGCCCGTGCCGTGTTCGTCGGCCGACATGCGGCGGCGCGCCCACTCGACGATGCGCGCGTACTTCGAGATCTCGACGACGAACTTGATTTCCCTCGCGCGGCTGCGTGCCTCGCGTGTCGTCACTTCTGCCGGCACGCTCATCGGGCCGGCGCCCCGCTGAGAAGCAGGGCACGCCGTTTGTCGGCGAAGGTCCGCAGATCCGCGACACCGGCTTCGAACGCCTCGAACGTATCGAGTTTCCTCGTGTCCGCCTTCACGTCGGCCGCGATGAGCGCCTGGTAGCGCGCCGCGAGCGGGCCGATCGTCGCCCAGTCGAGCCATTTCGTCGCGATCGTCCGGACGTGGGCGAGGTAGCGCTCGCGGAGCGCGGGCACCGCCAGCAGTCGCGACCGGAGCGGCTTGGTGGTGTCATTCAGGCCGACGAGCGGATCGAGATCGACGCTGCCTTCCATCATGCCGCGCCCGCGTCCCCCGCGTCCGCCGCCTGGCCCACCTGGTCTGCCGGCGTCAGGCCCGCCTGTGGCGCCTGGCGGTGGACGGCCGCTCCTGGAGGCGGCCCGCCGAATCCGCCTGGAGGCGGCCCGCCGAATCCGCCCCGTCCGGTACCGCTCGGGAACGCCTCGTTGACGTCATGCGGCAGGACGTGGAATCGCCCGGCGGGATCGAGATAGAGGTTGTAGTCGCTCGCCCGCACCCAGTAGCCGTCGCTGTTGACGAACACGTTCTCGAGGGCCAGGAACCGCAGCGTCTCGTCGACGTCGAGGATCGGTGTGAGCGCGGCCTCGAGGCGATCGAGCGGCGTTTCGTTCAGCACCTTCGTCAGGTTGACGAGCGCCGCCCATGCCTTCGGGTCGTCCTTCGTCTCGGATGTCGTAGATGCGGCGATACGGGCTGACATCGTCGCCGAGGTATTCGAGGCCGCCGCGGCCGCCTGGGCTTCCCGGAACCTTCCAGCGCGCGCCGCCGGTCGTCTTGTACCAGCGCTCGAGGAACGGCCGGTTCACTTGCTCGACGTTGACGTAGACGCCGCGATTCTCACCGTTCATCACGACGCGCACGAAGTTCGCCTCGGGCGCCGGCAGGTACTCGCGCGCGGCCTGCAGGTACAGCACGCCCCTGAGGAACGTGGGATCACCGTTGGCGTTCAGCAGGTTCAGCGTCTGATAGCCCTGAATGTTCTGGCTGCCGCGAACGAAATCGATCGTGACGTTCAACGAGAGTTTGCGATCCTTCGGCACCATCATGAAGGACGACGCGCCGCGCGTTCGGATGCCCACGTCGCGGTAGGTCTGTCCATCGACTCGAAGCGTCGCCGGCACCTCGACGTCCGTGTCGTTGAAGGCGACGAGCTCGTCGCTCCAGTCGGCGTTTTCGAAATCGAGAAAGAGCGTGCGAAGTGTGCCCAGATCGTAGAACCGCGCGGTCGGCGGATACGTCTGCGCCGTCGATGCGTCGAACTTGGGGCTGGGCTCGGCGGGTCCGAGCATTCCGCCGCGACCGCCGCGACCGAATCCTCGAGCCGGTTGCGTCGCGAGGAACTCGCGAGCCGCACTGGCGCTCCTCGGCATTCAGGCGACCGTTGGCGTCGCGGTCGAACTGTTTCACCACGGCGCGAGGCTCCTGGACGCCTCCCATGGGAAACTGAGCCCGGACCGGGACGAGGAACGCTGCGGCGAAGGAACACGACAGCAGGAACAGAAACGTGCGCGCGCGGTGCCTCAGGGCCATCGACGAGTCTCCACCGGAAGGGAACGCGACTCCGGTGGCTATGTTACGACCGTGTAACGGTCCGGGTTCCTGTCAGGAGCGCTCTTGGGCTCCACTTTCATCGAATTGTCACAGACGAACGTGACGCGGCGTCTGCGATTGACCGGCTTGCCTGGCCGAAGCTCGCCGCAGGCTCGACGACTGGCTTGCCTAGCCGAAGCTCGCCGCAGGCGAGCGAAGGCTGGCCCTAGTCGTATCCCGCGAAGGTGGCCTGGAAGGTATTGCCCTTGTACTCGAGCTCCTGTTTGATGCCGATCTCTGACGTGTAGTACGCCCACGCCACCCGCGACTTCAGTTCGACGAAGAACTCCTCTTCAGGTTTCTCGGGCTTGGCCTCGTTTCGTGCGATCTCGGTCAGCACCGCGACGCGCTCGTCGGCTGACGCTGACATGAACGGCTTTCCGTGAGCCTGTTGCGACAGTTCGTCGATCCGGCGGAGACCGTCGCGCCACGTCGTCCGGACGTTTTCCTCGAACGCCTCGGCGAGGCTGCGATCGATGTAGGCGGCGACGCCGGCCGCTTTGGCGCCCGCCGAGTGAGCGTCGGTCGGAATGATCAGCTCGCTGAGCTCGTCCACCATCGCCAGTTCGGCGGACGACAGAAACGTCTTCGCGGCGCCGCGCCCGCCGCGGTCGCGGCGCTTGCCGCTGGGGCTTCCGGCGTCGAACTTCCGCCACACCGTGCCGCCAGTGCCGCGGCGGCGCCCAAGTGCCATCAACTCCCGCCGGCTCATCGCGACGGTGCCCGGACGGCGCTCCGGCTCGGAATCCGCTCCGATGCCTGATCTGGCCGCGAGGTCGCGTGTCGTGGCCGCCATTAGAGGTTCCCCTTTTTCAGCTCGTCCGCCAGGTACTCGCACGAACGCCAGGCCAGCGCCATGATCGTCCACGTCGGGTTCTGGCACGAGGCACTCACGTGGCTGCTGCCGTCCACGACGAACAGGTTCTTGACGTCGTGCGACTGCTGGAACTGATTCAGGACCGACGTCTTGCTGTCGGTCCCCATGCGGGCCGTGCCCAGTTCGTGGATCGAATAGCCCTCGAGCAGTGGATCGCGATCGACGCCGACGATCTCGAAGCCGGCGTGCTCAAACATCTCCTGCGCCTGATTGGCCATGTCCACGCACATCTTCTTCTCGTTGTCACCGAACGCGATGTGGAACCGCAGCACCGGAATACCCCACCGGTCCTTCATCGTGGGATCGAGATCGACGTAGTTGTCGAAGCGCGCCAGCACCTCGCCGAAGCCGCCCATGCTGATGAAGGCGCCCTGCTTGTCGCGCACCGCCTGCTTGTAGCCGGCGCCGAAGCCGGGCGTCGAGGTCGTGTGCCCCGGAAACATCGTGCTGCCGCCGTTGCCCTCGAACCCGTAGCCGCGGATGAACCCCGGCTGCTTGTCTTTCAGGTTCCGGAAGCGCGGCAGATAGAACCCGCCAGGCCGGCCGTCGTCGAGCGTCTTCGGCTTGCCCACCAGATCTTTCGCCAGGCCGGTGACGCCGGGGCCCATGACGTGCTCGCAGAAGTTGTGGCCGACGTGTCCGCTCGAGTTGCCGATGCCGTTCGGATGGAAACGAGATTTCGAGAGCAGCAACAGGCGCGCCGACTCGAGGGTCGAGGCCGCCACCACCACGGTGCGCCCGAGGGCCTCGTAGTCGCGACCGGAGTCGGTGTCCACGAACGACACACCGCGCGCCCGGCCCGTCGTCGGATCGACCAGAATCTCGCGCGCCGTCGCGTTGGTCCGCAACGTCAGGTTGCCGGTGTCCATCGCGGGATAGATGAGCCCGGTCGGCGAATCGAACGCCGCGTGGATGTCGCACCCGCCGACGCGGCGGCTGCAGGCGCCCCTGCCGAAGCACTTGCTTCGGTACTTGTTGTGCTTCAGTCCGTCGGTCGTGACGCCGGCGCGATACGGGGTGATCAGGCGGCCCATGCCTTTGAGGGCGCCTGCGCAACGTCACCTCGGCTTTCGTCAGCCGGTTCGGCCGCTGGAAGAGGCTGTCCGGCAGATGCGGCAGGTTCTCCTTGACGCCGGAGATCCCGAGATACTGGTCCACGCGGTCGTAGTACGGCGCGATGTCGGCGTACGAGATCGGCCAGTCCTCGCCGAATCCGTCGCGGCTCTTCGCCTTGAAGTCGTAGTCCGACAACCGGAGCGCGAGCCGGCCCCAGATGTTCGTCTTGCCGCCGAGCGCGCGGGCACGCACCCAGGCGTATCTCGTTCCCGTGTACGGGTGCTCCTTCTCGTCCACCACGATGTTCTTGGAGTAGTCCGCGGCGTTCCAGCTCTGGATATTCGAGTGGACTTTGTTGAACTTCGATCCGGCGCCGTACGGCGGCTGGCGAATCGTGTACTCGTTCATCGTCAGCGCTTCCCGATCGGGCGGCATCGCCCCACGGCGCGGGTGCTCGTAGGGCCACTCCATCGATTTGAGTTCCTTGTTGATGTCGAGTTTCTTGCCCGCCTCGAGCATCAGGACTTTCAGTCCCTGCGACGTGAGCACGTGCGCGGCCATTCCGCCGGCGGCCCCGGAGCCGATCACGATCGCATCGTACGTGCGCGTGAGGTCCACCTCGGGCTCCTGCGCCTGCAGCACCTTGATCAAGCTCATCGTTGCTCCGTGCTCCGTGAACGTTGGGTACTCGTTCGGCGTCAGCTGGCCGAGCGATGCAGTGCGGACGACATGATTGTAATCGAGGCTGCACGCCTCGATTCTCGCCTTCGCGTCTCACTCGATGTGGATTGATGAACGCTGGACATCGTCCAAAGTGAGTGCGCGAAGGAACGCCGATCGTCGTATACCCTATGCCGGAAGGGAGCGTGGGCCCCGCCCGCGTCCTGGTTTAGGGGAGCGCCGATGACCAATGAGATTCGCCCCGCAAGTTTAGGTCTCAGCCGCGCCTTTCCCGTCATCCTCTGCTTTCTTGCGCTCTTCTTTCTTGTGCTCTCCTCGGCCTGTGACGATGACACGCCCACGGATCCGAGCCCGACGCCGAGCCTGAGCGGCACCGTCACCGAGTCGGCTCCCAACGCCTCGGTCCTCATTGCGGGTGCGACCGTGACGCTCGACGGTGTCAATGCCGGAAAGACCACCACAACCAATGTGGCGGGCGTTTACTCGTTTGAAGGGCTGTCAGATGGCACGTTCGCCGTCCGCGCGACGAAGTCCGGCTACGAAGACAATTCCCTCCCGGTCACCTTGAGCGGGAGTCAGACGGGTTTTGTTGTTCCCCTGCGGCCGGTTCGTCGAACTGTCAACGAGACCCTCACGGGAACGGTCAGAGCGCTCGATCCGATCTGCGACGGGTCGGGCAAGCCCTGCGCGCGTCATTCGATCGGGGTTCACTACGACGGCACGATCGATGTGACGCTGACCTGGACCGCCCAGGGTGGATCGGTCGACCTGGCTCTGGAGCTATGGCGGGGCAATACGCGACTCGAATTGTCCGACGTCTCCGTGGGCAGCGAGCATGTGTCGTCTTTCGCCGTCGCCGGCTCGTCGCACGAGGTTCGCGTGATTTACTCCAACGGTACCGCGGTCGCAAACTACGAGCTCGCCGTGAGACGACCGTCCTAGCGACTTCACTGCCTGGGAAGCGCGAAGGCTGGTGCCGGAGGAGGGAATCGAACGGCCGAACTACGCCGCGCATAGAATAGGTGACGGCAAGCCATAAGATAACCCTCGTGAAGCTCATGCCGCTTATCCTGGCCATCGCCCTGCTATCGCCGGCCGTGGCCGCGGCGCAAACCACGCCGCTGATCCGGGACGTTGCCTCCGGCGGTGACTTCACACTCGTCGTCAAAGCCGACGGCACCGTCGTCGGATGGGGACGCGATACCGACGGGCAATCGGCGAGCCCGGCCGCGCCACGCGGCAACGTCAGCATCCCATCGTGATCGATCTGCCAGGCAAGGTCCTGCAGGTCGCCATGGGCGAGATCACGTCGTACGCGCTGCTCGAAGACGGCACCGTCATCGCCTGGGGGCCGAACGATGAAGGACAACTCGGCAACGGGCCGCTGGGCGGGAATGGCCCGCTTGGCATCTATCCGAAGCCGTCGATCACGCCGGTGCGCGTGACCGGACTGAAAGACATCATCCAGATTGAAGCCGGCGCCAAGCACGGGCTCGCGCTGCGCAAGGACGGCACCGTGTGGGCGTGGGGCAACCGTGAAGATGGCGCGGTTGGCGACGGTCAACCCAAGACGCTGCGGCCGTTGAAGGCGATTGGCCCGACGCAAGTGCCCGGCCTGCAGGGCATCACGCAAATCGCCGCCACGCGCCGCCACAGCCTGGCGCTCAAGTCCGACGGCAAGGTGATGGCGTGGGGCCTGAACCACGACGGTCAACTTGGCAACGGCACGCGCGACAACGGCTGGTCGCCGACCGAAGTCACCGGCCTCGATCGCGTCGTCTCCATCGCCGCCGGCGTGGCCAGCTTTGCCGGCAACAGCTTCTCGGGCGCGGTGCGAGACGATGGCACGGTGTGGACGTGGGGATCGGGCGTGGCGGGCGTGATCGGGGAACGGCGTGGAGAACCCCTCGCCGGACGACCCCGGCGGCCGCAACCTGCTGCCGGTGCAGGTGACGGGCCTGACCAACGTCAAGTCGCTCAGCCTCGGCTTCGGCCACGTCGCGGCGCTGCTGCGCGACGGCACGCTCCGGATGTGGGGCCACAACGGCTTCGGACAGATCGGCGTCGGCGCGTCGAGCCGAGTATCACTTTCGACCGATCGCGGTGAAAGGGTTTACCAACGTCTCCTCCGTTCACCTGGGCAGCATGCGCTCGTTCGCGGTGCGCACGGACGGCAGCTTGTGGATCTGGGGATTCGGGTCGATTGGCGGGCAGGGGGTGCTTGGGAAGAACCTGCGCGTGCCGACGTTGCTGGAGTTGCCCTAGCTTCTGCTCGGCCGGCCGCGAGGCTCGACCTCGCCGCCGGCAAACACCGTCGGGCCCAGCGACCGAAAGTGCCAGTCGGCATGCGTTAAAGAAGCGTTAAAGTTGCCCCGCACGCGCACGGCGCGTGCCGTACCAGGACCGCGCGCGTTGAGCGTTAAGCGCAACTGAATATGAGTTCTGGAGTCTCGCGCGTCTGCCAGTTTCGCCACTCCGGCACGGAAGGCGTGGACCGAGCGTCCGAAACGTCGAATATATCTCGATTGACGTATCCTCGTTCTCAGGCCCTCGTGTACCGCGTTCGACCCCGAGCCATCCCGCGCCTGCTGCTCCTTGTCCTCCTGTCGTCGGTGGCGTTCAACGCCCCGGTACTCGACGCGCAGGCGCCAGCCGGCCTGGCTCTGACGGAACAGGATGCCAGGGCGTGGTTGAGCTTCCTGGCTTCGGACGCCTTGCAGGGCCGTGAAGTCTTCACCGAAGGCTACGGAATGGCGGCAACCTACGTCGCCGATCATCTCGCCTCCTGGGGCGTGAAACCGCTCGGTGACGAGGGCACGTTCCTCCAGAGTGTCAAGCAGCGCGCGTACAAGGTCACCCGTCGCTCGTCACTGACCGTCCACGCCGGCAGTCGGTCGCAGACGTTTCGCCACGGCGACCACGTGAGTTTTCCGCTCGAGTCCGGAGGGTCGCAAAAACTCGAGTTCTCGAGCTTCGTTCTCGTCGCCGAGTCGCGACTGGCCGGCGCCACGGCCGCGGACATCGCCCGTCGTCAGGATCTTCGCGGCAAGCTGGTGGTCTATCTGCCCGAGCAGCCAGGGTCGTCACTGCGCCGCGATGCGGCCGGCGAGGATCTCGACCTGCCGACGGTCATGGTGCGACGCCTTGGCGCCGCGGCCGTTCTGACGTTCATTCCCGAACCGCCGCCACGTCGGACCGCGCGCGAGGCCTCCGCGCAGTCCGGCGAGATCCAAACGTCCCAGCTCACGACCGTCGCTCGAGTGGACAGTCCCGTCGCGCCCTCGATCACCGCTGACGAGAGCGTGCTCGATCTGATCTTCAGCGGCGGGGGAGAGCCATTCAGCGCGGTCAGAGCCCGCGCCAGCAAGGGTGAGCCAATCCCTGCCGTGGCCGGACCTGCGGTGACCGTGACGTTCACCGTGGACAACACCTTCGACGTGATGTCCACGCAACTGACCGAGAACGTCGTCGGCATGGTCGAAGGATCGGATCCCATGCTGAAGGACACGTACGTGATCTTCGGCGCGCACCTCGACCACGTCGGCTACGCGCGCGGGTCGGAAGCCAAGGGCAAGGTCGAACAGCCCGATCGCCCAAGATCGGATCTGGAACGGCGCCGACGACGACGGATCAGGATCCGTCGGCGCTGCTGGGGATCGCCAAGGCCTTTGCGACCGGGCCGCGGCCGAGGCGATCGGTGGTGTTCGTCTGGCACGCGGGCGAAGAAGCGGGCCTGCTGGGGTCGCGCTACATGGCCGACTTCCCGGTCGTGCCGCTCGACACGGTGCAGGCCAGTTCAACATCGACATGATCGGCCGCAACCGGGACGACAGATCCGTCGGAGCAGAACACGGTCTACGTCATCGGCGCCGATCGGATCAGCACCGACCTGCACAACCGCTCGTCGAGACGAACCGCGGCGCTCGCCAGGCCGATGACGCTGGACTTCGAGTTCAACGACCCGGCCGACGTCGAACAGCTTCTACACGCGCAGCGACCACTACAGCTACGCGGTCCAAGGGCATCCCGATCGCGTTCTTCTTCTCGGGACTCACGCCGACTACCACGCGAACTCGCGACACGGCCGACAAGATCCTCTTCCCGAAGCTCGTTCGCGTCGCGGAGCTCATCTACCGCGTCGGTTTCAGGGTCGCCGATCGTCTCGACGAACCTCGAGCGCGACCGCCTCGGGCCCAGGGCGGGACGGGATTTTTCGAGGCGCCCTGCCGAAGCCCGGCGGATAGCCCGTTTAACTGCCACGATTGCTACAACTTAGGGCACTCGTCCCGGCGAGACTGACAGGACGAACATAAAGCGAAATATACCCACAAACCGTTCTATTTACGAGCGTTTTCGGTTGATCCTGCGTGCAGGTTTGGGTAAAATCATGAGACGTTCCTGCTCGCAGAAAGCCAACCTAGAACGTCTTTCCTCAGTAGCTCGGGGGACACGTGGCATTCGAGATCGGCGACAAGGTCATCTACCCGAATCATGGGCTTGGTGTCATCGAACGGATCGAGACCAAGACCATCATGGGCACGACCTGCGGGTTCTATCAGCTCCGGATGGCGAACGAGACGACGGTGTTCGTGCCGGTCGACAACGTCGACGGCGTCGGCCTTCGCCGCGCGATCACCGACGATGAAGTCGAGCGCCTGTTCAGTCTGCTGGGCGACGGCAAGATCGACAGCCATCAGAACTGGAAGGGCCGCTTCAAGGACAACTCCGACCGCATGCGGACCGGCTCGATCTACGACGTCGTCGAGGTGCTGAAGAGCCTGACGTTCCTGAGCAAGTCGAAGAGCCTGTCGTTCCGCGAGAAGCGGATGCTCGACCGCGCCAAGTTCCTGGTGGTCTCGGAGATCACGGAAGTGCTCGGCGAGAAGACGCCGCAGGTCGAGGTCAAGGTCGACGCGGCGCTCGAGCGCTGCTTTGCCGTCAAGGCGCGGAACGAAGCGCGCGCGAAGGCCGGCAGTGCCGACCCGCGCGAAGTCGGCCGCAGCGGCACGCGTGTCGCCGCATCGGCGCGCCGCGCGGGCGTCCTAGCCGACCCGACGACTCGACGCCAGCTCCGCGTCGGGGCCGGCGCCTCCGTATGATTCTGGCTGCCCTCCGCACCGCGGCGGCTGCCGTCGTGCGTTTCGCTTTACGTCCTGATCGCGGGCCCGCCTGTCTTGCTCTGGACGATCCTGACACGGCCGGCCCGCGCTCTTGTACGCGCACGGCCGGCCTTGGCGTGCGGATGGGGTTTGGCCTCGCCGGCATCCGGGTTCGCTCGCGGGCGCCGAGCATCTCCAGCGCGGCCCGGTCGTCTACGCCTGCAACCACAGCAGCAACGTCGATCCGCCCGCGATGTTCCTGGCGCTGCGCAGCCTCTTTCCGCGCGTGCGCGTGCTCTACAAGGCCGAACTGCGGAAGCTGCCGGTGCTCGTCTGGGTTTCGACGTGGCCGGGTTCGTGCCGCTCGAGCGCGGCAACCGAGACCAGAGCTGGCCCGCCGTCGATCAGGCGGCCGACGCGCTCGCGCGAGGGCAACGCGTTCTTCATCTTTCCCGAAGGCACGCGCAGCCGGACGGGCGAGCTGCTGCCGTTCAAGAAGGGCGGCTTCGTGATGGCGATCAAGGCGCAGGCGCCGATCGTGCCCGTCGCCGTCTCCGGCGGCCGGAACGCGATGCGGAAGGGCAGCCCGCTCATCTGGCCGGCGACGGTCACCGTGACGCTTCCTTCCGGCCATTCCGACGGCGGGTCTCTCGTACGACGATCGTGATCGCGTCGATCGCACGCGTCGGAACGTGATGGAAGCGGAATTGGCTGACGCAAATTGACAACCGATGAAGATGACAGGCCGTCAGGTTCCGCGGACCTGTCGCACCCGTCGCACCTGTCGTAATATCCTGCGCTTGTGACGGAACGGAACAAGCCCCGTTCGCCGGGCGACCAAGTCTCGGAGCTGACGGCCGGCCGGCTGTCCGTGTACCTGCGGTGCCTGAACACGCTCGATGCCGCGGGCGTGAAGACGCATTTCCTCGAAGGCCCTGGCCGAGCAGTTCCATCTGAACGCCGCGCAGATTCGCAAGGACCTCGCCTACTTCGGCGAGTTCGGCGTCCGCGGCGTCGGCTACTACGTCAAGGAGCTCAAGCGCCACCTGCGGATGATCCTGGGGCTCGATCGCACCGTGCGCGTGGCGATCCTCGGCGCCGGCAACCTCGGGCTCGCGCTCGCCGACTACCCGGGATTCCGGCAGGAAGGGTTCGCGATCGTCGCGCTCTTCGACACCGAGCGCGCCAAGATCGGGCGCCGCTCGCGCGGCGGCGTCCGCATCTTCGACATCGCCGAGTTCCGCAAGATCGTGCAAGCGCGAGCACATCGACATCGCGGTGGTCGCGGTGCCGGCCGACTCGGCGCAGACCGTGGTCAACACCGCCGTGCAGGCCGGCGTTCGTGCGATCCTGAATTTCTCGCCGGGGACCCTCAAGGTGCCGCCGGGCGTGAAGCTCAAGAACGTGGACCTCACCGTGTCGCTCGAGAGCCTGTCGTTCTTCCTCGCGCGTGAGGAGAAGCCGATGCCCGCACGTAAAGCCGAGCGCGACGCTGTCGCACGTCGACGCGCGCGGCCGCGTCCGCATGGTGGACGTCGGCGGCAAGGCGGAGACCGTTCGCGAGGCGGTCGCCGACGCCGAAGTGCGCATGAGCGCCGCGGCCATCCGCGCCATCCGCCGGAAGCGCCGTCACGAAGGGCGATCCGCTGCAGACCGCGCGGCTTGCCGGCATCATGGCGGCGAAGCGAACGTCCGACCTGATTCCGCTCTGTCATCCGCTGCCGCTCACGCACGTGGACGTCGATCTCGTGCCGAAGCCGCTTCGGCTACCTCATCGTCGCGCGCGCGGGCACCGTCGGACGGACGGGCGTCGAGATGGAAGCGCTCGTGGCGGCGTCGGTCGCGGCGCTGACGCTGTACGACATGCTCAAGGCCGTCGATCGAGCGATCGTCATCGGGCCGATCCGCCTCCGCGAGAAGCGCGGCGGCCGGAGCGGAGTCTATCGCTCGAACGCTCATGACGACCGTCGGCATCACGCCTGCCGACCATCGCCGAGCTGCCGTTCTTCGTTGCGGGACGGTTCCCGAAGCCAGATCTGATCGGCCGTTCGGCTGGTGACCGCATTGATCACTTCAGCGGGCGCGAGCTCGTGGACCGCGTCCGCGATGTCAGCCTTGGTCTCTCGGCCCTGGGCATGGCGCCGGGCGATCGCGTGGCGCTGCTCTCGGAGAGCCGCCCGGAGTGGCTGCTCGCCGACTTCGCGATCCTGACGGCCGGTGCGGTCACGATGCCGATCTACCCGACGCTGTCGGCCGAACAGGTCGCGTTCATCCTTCCGACAGCCGGCGCGACGCTCGCGATCGTCTCGTCGCCGGCGCAGCTCGAGAAGGTCGTCTCCGCGGCGCCCCGTGTGCCGTCGCTTCGAGCCATCGTCCTCATCGATCCGATTCCGGCCGCCGGAGGGGCCGGCGTCGCCGGTGCCGGTGGTCGCCTTCGACACGGTATCGGCGAACGGCCACAAGACGATTGTGGACGGCTGGGGCGTCGCGCGCGAGTACCAGGATCGCGCCCGTGCCGTCCGGCCCGACGATCTCGCGACGATCATCTACACGTCCGGCACGACCGGCGCGCCGAAGGGCGTGATGCTCACGCATGGCAACCTGGCCGCCAACGTGGCTGGCGTGCTCGCCGTGCTCGATTTGAACGAAGAGGACACGGCCCTTTCGTTTCTGCCGCTCTGCCACGCGTTCGAGCGCACGGTCGCCTACGTCTGTCTCGCGAGCGGCGTCTCGATGATCTTCGCCGAATCGATCGACACGATCGCGCGGGATCTCCTGAGGGTTCGGCCGACCGTGATGTCCGGCGTGCCGCGGGTCTTCGAGAAGCTGCACGCGCGGATACTCGAGAAGGGCGCGCAGACGTCCGGTCTCCGGCGCAAGGTCTTCGACTGGGCGCTGTCGGTGGCCGTGCGGCGAGGCGAGCGGATCGCCGCAGGGCGGCCGATTCCCGCGACCCTGGCTCTGGCGTCGCGAATCGCAGACGGCTCGGTATTCGCAAAGATTCGCGACAGGCATCGGCGGCCGGCTTCGCTAGGCCGTGTCCGGCAGCGCGCCGCTCAATCGCGACCTCGCGAGCTTCTTTCTGGGCGTCGGCCTGCCGATCCTGGAAGGCTACGGACTGACGGAAACCGCGCCGGTCCTTGCGGTGACTGCCGCCCGGACGGATTCGCCTCGGCACGGTCGGACCGCCGTTGCCGAACGTCGAGGTGCGAATCGCCGACGACGGGGAAGTGCTGGCGCGCGGGCCGAACGTCATGCGCGGGTACTTCGAGCGGCCGGACCAGACGCGCGGCCGTGATCGTCGACGGCTGGTTTCACACCGGCGACGTCGGCGCGCTCGACGACCACGGCTATCTCAGCATCACCGACCGCAAGAAGGAACTGCTGGTCACGTCGGGCGGCAAGAAGATCGCGCCGCAGCCCATCGAGGAACGCCTGCGGGCGCATCCCCTGGTGAACGAGGCGATGCTTGTCGGCGACCGGCGGCACTTTCCCGCCGCGCTCATCGCGCCGAACTTTCGCGCGCTGGCCGCCCAGCTGCGGATCGACGACGAACGCCGTCCGCTCACGTGTCGGTGCAGGCGAGGTGCGCGCGCTCTACCAGTCGATCGTCGACGACGTCAATCGCCACCTGGCGCAGTTCGAGCGCATCAAGAAGTTCGTGCTGGTTCCGGAGGAGTTCAGCGTGGCCACCGGCGAGCTCACGCCGACGCTGAAGATGAAGCGGCGCGTTGTGGTGGAAAAGTATCAGGACGTGATCGAGGCAATCTACGTCGTAGTCGTCGTCGCCCGGTTCGACCGCGTTCCTCGTTCCCGCGTTCTGGTTCGTGCCGGGGAACCTGGACCGGAACGTCGGAACCGGCGAACGATCTGAATCCTGCTCTAGTCCCATTCCTTAAACCACCGCACCGTCGCTGATCGGCCACCACCGGAGCTGGACCTTGCCGATGATGTATTTCTTCGGCACGCGTCCCCAGCTGCGGCTGTCGGAGCTGTTGTTCCGGTGGTCGCCCATCACGAAGTAGTAGCCCTGCGGCACGACTTCCGGGCCCCACGTGTCGTGCATCCGGTACTCCTCGGGAATGAATCGTCGGGCAGCGGCACGTCGTTGCGGTAGACGCGGCCGTCCACGCTGCGAATCGTGTCGCCCGGCTCGGCGACGATGCGCTTCACGAACGACTTCTCGGGATCTTCCGGGTAGAGCAGCATCACGATGTCGCCGACCTGCGGGTCGTGCAGCCGGTACGCGAGCTTGTTGACGATCAGCCGGTCCTGGTCCTCGAGCGTGGGCGCCATGCTCTGGCCCTCGACGCGCGCCACCTGGAAGCCGAACGTGACGATGAGCGTCGCGTAGACCGCGGCCGAGACGAGCGTCTTGAACCACGCGACAAGCTCCTCGCCGATGCGGCGTGCAGCGCGGCCGACGGCGACAGGCGCGGCGCGGGGGACTCGGATCGGGCAGTCCCCGGCGCGCCATCGAGGTCGCCGGCCGGGAACATCGACGCTGGTCCGGGAACGCCGGACTCCTAGAGCTGCAGATACTCCCGCAGCCGTCGGGTCTGCGCCCGGCTCACCGGAATCTCCGTGGCCTTCGGGTCTTTCATCTTCAAGAGGTAATTCCTGCTGAACCAGGGGACTATCTCCTTGATCTTCGTGATGTTCACCAGGTGCGACCGGTGGACCCGCCAGAACACGGCCGGGTCCAGCCGCGCCTGCAACTCGTCGAGCGTCCTGTAGTTAGACGTCCCCGACACCGCGTTTGTTACCACGACTATGGCCTCATCCACCAGCGAGGCGTGAACCACCTCGTCGGCCTGGACGAGCACGAACCGCTCGCCGACGCGAATGGCCAGCTGATCGCGGCGGCCCTGCCGCGCCTGAACCGCCTCGATTACCTTTTCGAGCTCAGCCGGTGTGAGCGGGAGCTTCGCCGTTTCTTCTGAGGCCAGCCGCCGCCGAGCCCGCTCGAGCGTCTGCTCGAGCCGGTCCGCGTCCACCGGCTTCAGCAGGTAGTCCACGGCGTTCACCGAGAACGCCTCGACGGCGTACTGGTCGAATGCCGTCACGAACACGAGTTGCGACCGCAGGTCGGCTTCGCACCAGCCGCCGCGCCACCTCGAAGCCGGTCAACCCGGGCATCTGAATGTCGAGGAACATCAGGTCGGGCTTCAGTTCGCCCGCGGCTCGAAGCGCGCTCACGCCGTCCGAGGCTTCGCCGACGAGCTCACATCCGCCAATCTGGTCCAGAAGGAAGCAGATCTCCTCCCGCGCCAGCTTCTCGTCGTCAACCACCAGGATCTTCAGCGGACGCATGGCTCAGGCGGTCGCGCGTTCGGAGACGAGCATCTCCGGAATTTCGATGCGCGCCAGCGTGCCTTCGCCGGCGACGCTCTGGAGACGCAACTGACAGTTCGCCCCGTAGATGACCTGCAGACGCTCGTTCACGTTGCGCAGGCCGATGCCGTGTTCGGCCGTGGATTCGAGGCGATCGCTCGGCATCCCGATGCCGTTGTCGGCGACTTCGATGACCACGTGTCCGGCGCGATGGTTGGCCCGGATGGTGATCCGGCCCTCGCCGACCTTGCGGGAGAGGCCGTGCTTGATGGAGTTCTCGACGAGCGGCTGGAGAATCATGCTCGGCACGACCACGTCGAGGCTCGACGGTTCAATGACTTTGTCGACGACCAGCGTCGGTCCGAACCGGATGCGCTCGATGTCGAGGTACTCGTCCATGGCCGCCAGCTCTTCGCGCAGGGTGACGAAGTGTTCCTGACTCCGCATCAGACGCCGCAGGAGTCCGGACAGCTTGACGATCAGCATCCTGGCCGTTTCGGGCTGCGATCGGATGAGCGAGGTGATCGATGTCAGCGTGTTGAACAGGAAATGCGGGTTGATCTGATTGGCGAGCGCCTCGATGCGCGCGGCCATCAGCAGCTTTTCCTGTTCGGCGAGCCGGTGCTCGATCCGCGCGCTGTTCCAGATCTTGATCGGGATCGACACGCCAAGGACGGCCGTGAAAATCATCAGGAACCGCACGCCCGAGCCCGTCGGCGTGAAGTCCCAGATGCTCGACGGGAACCGGTGGTCGATCGTCTGGCGCAGCACTTCGAGCATGACGACGGCCATCACGAGAATGACCTGCCAGTCGAGCTCGAGGCGCCGCATGAGCCGCCACGCAGACCGGTGCAGCTTCCCCAGGAAGAACGGCGAGAAGCGCCAGATCTCTTCCTTCGGGCAAATCTCGCGAAGGCCGCCCCCGGCGAAGCCACAGCCCACGGCAAAGGGCAGCGCGCCGATTTCTCCCGCGAAGAGCGGCGGCAATCCGATGCCCAGGCCGACGAGCGCGCCCGCGTAGGGGCCGGCGACCAGGCCCGCGAGAAACGCTCCGGAGAGCGTGAGGTCGGCCGCGTCGTAATGGAGAAGCAGTCGCGCACCGACGCCGGCCACGAGCGGGATGCCGAACCAGACGGCAAACTGCAGCCGCTCGGGCCAATCGCGTTTCTCGGTCAGGAGAATTCGTCGGAAACCATGGAAGCGAACCAGCATCGTCGCGAGAATCGCGGCGACGGCGATGTTCGCCATCAGGATGATGGGCACTTGCGAGACCGAGGAGGCGTCCTGCGGCATCAGAGGACTGTTAACTATAACATTTATAGGGACTTATAGGCGTCGTTCCCCGTTCCTCGTGTCCCGTTCCTCGTTCTGCGCAGGCCGAACGGGGAACGCGAAACCTGGAGCGGGGCGCGGGCGTCCAAGGAATGCCCCAGAAACCATCGCTCCGGAATAGTGTTTGTTATCATGGCGGCCATGATTCGTCCGTTTCTCATTGGCTTCGCCACGACCCTGAAACACATGTTCCGGAAGCCGAACACGGTGAACTATCCGGACGAGAAGGTCCCGGTGTTCCCGAAGTACCGTGGCAAACAGGTGTTGATGCGCGATGAGAACGGCCTCGAAAAATGCGTGGCGTGCGGACTCTGCGCGGTGGCCTGTCCGGCAGACGCGATCTACCTCGAGGCGGCCGAGAACGACGGCACCGTTCAGGCCGGGCCACGCTACGCGTCGATCTACCAGATTCACAAGACCCGCTGCATCTTCTGCGGATACTGCGAGGAGGCCTGCCCCGTCTCCGCCATCTTCATGGGCAAGGACTACGAGCTCGCGGTCTACAGCAACGAGGACTTCATCTGGGACAAGCAGGACCTGCTTGTCCCGGCCACTGCCCAGACCGAGGCTGTTCGCTGAGAACTGCCCGGGCCGCGCGGTGTCGCCGCGCCTGGCCGCAAAGGAAGACCGTCCCCCGCTGATGCAAGGATTTCTGTCCGAGCTCGACCGGCGTGTGCTCGTCTGCGACGGAGCAATGGGCACCATGCTCTACGCCCGCGGGATTTTCCTGAACCGCTGCTTCGACGAGCTGAACCTCACCGCATCCGGATCTGGTGGCGGCCATCCACCGCGAGTATCTCGACGCGGGGGCCGACGTGATCGAGACGAACACGTTCGGGGCGAACCGCTACAAGCTGCTGACGTTTGGACTCGCGGACGACCTCGCGCGTATCAACGAAGAAGGTGCCGCGATTGCGCGCCGTGCGGCGAGCGATCGGGCGTGGGTGGCCGGCTCGGTGGGTCCGCTCGGCGTTCGCATCGAGCCGTGGGGGCGGACGAGCCTCGACGAAGCCGGCGAGGCCTTTCGCGATCAGGCGCGGGCGCTTGCGTCGGGCGGCGTCGATCTGTTCATCCTCGAGACATTCATCGACGTGAACGAGCTCCTGGCCGCGGTCACCGCGTTGCGGTCGGTGTCGTCGCTGCCGATCGTCGCCCAGCTCACGACGGGCGAGGACGGTCACACGCTCGATGGCACCCCGCCCGAGACGTTCGTGCCGTTGATCGAGCGCGCGGGCGCGGACGTGGTCGGCGTCAACTGCTCGGTCGGGCCCGCCGCGATGCTGGAAACGATCGAAGCGATGGCTCAGGTGTCCGGCGTGCGCCTGTCCGCGCAGCCGAACGCTGGGCGGCCGCGCGAAGTGGACGGCCGAAATCTCTATTTGAGTTCGCCCGAGTACATGGCAAGCTACGCGCGCCGCTTTGCAAGCGCCGGTGTGCGGCTGGTGGGTGGGTGTTGCGGGACCACCCCCGAGCACACGCGGCAGATGGCCGAGGCCGTGCGCGCGACGGCGCCGGCCGCTCGGCCCGTCCGGGACTCAACGGGCCCGACCGTGACCGGCCGGCCGGATCCGATGACGCCCGTCGCGCGCGGGCAGAAGTCGGCGATGGCTGCCGCGCTCGACGCCGGGCGCTTTGTCGTCCTCGCAGAGGTCGCCGCACCGCGTGGCGTCGATCTGGCGACCTCGCTCTCGTCGGCGCGAAAGTTTCGGCAGCTCGGCGCGGTCGCGGTCAATGTGCCGGACTACCCGCAGTCGGGCGCGCGCGCGAGCGCGCTCACGCTCTCGGCGCTCATCGAGAACGCCGAGGTCGAGACGGTGTTGCAGTACACGTGTCGCGACCGCACGTTGATCCGGATGCAGTCGGACCTGGTGGGCGCGCACGCGATGGGTTTGCGCAACGTGCTGCTCACGACCGGCAGTCCGGCGCGTATTGGCAGCTATGCGGACGCCACGTCGGTGTTCGAGGTGGACGCCATCGGGCTCATCAACATGGTGACCCGGTTGAACCAGGGGCTCGACATCGCCGGGCAGCCCATCGGCCGGCCGACTCGGTTTCACGTGGGCGCCGTCGTGAACCCGTTCGCGATCGACCCGGCGGCCGAGTGGCGGCGTCTGGCGCACAAAGTGGACGCAGGGGCCGAGTTCCTCGTGACGCCGCCGATCCTTGACGTGGCGGCGCTCGAACCAGCCCTTCGTCCGCTGCAGGACACGGGCCTGCCCATCATTGCGGGCGTGGCGGCCCTCGAAGGGCTGCGCCACGCGGAATTTCTCGCCTCCGAGGTCGTGGGAGTGCGAGTCGCTGATACGGTATTGGAGCGATTGCGACAGACCGATGATCAGGCGGCGGAGGCCATGGCCATCACGCTGGAAATTGCCGCCTGGCTTCGTCAACGCGTCAACGGTCTGCAAGTCACGTCGTTCCATGGGTCGCCGTTGACGACCGAAAATCTGCTGACGGAGCTGGGGAGGTCGCCGAATGCGTGAAGTCTCGAACGGCACAGGTCTTCGTGAGCACGTCCTGCTCTTCAGTCGCTTCCTCAAGAGCCCGCGGACCGTTGGTGCGCTGACGCCAAGTTCGCGTTTCGTGGCCGACGCGATTGTCGAGCACGTGGACTTCGATCAACCCGGGCGGATCGTGGAGCTCGGACCCGGGACTGGCGCACTGACCGGGACGATCGTCGAACGGCTCGGACCGCACATCGACTTTCTCGCCCTCGAGATCGATCCGGAGTTCTGCCGGAGCCTTCAGGCGCGGTGGCCCGCGGTCGACTGCGTGTGCGTGTCAGCCGAAGAATTGGACTCCGTCGCGGCCGACCGCGGACTGCTCCCGGTCGATCACATCGTGTCGGGCCTGCCGTTCGCGACGCTTCCGCAGGCCATGACGCAGCTGATTCTCGAAAAGGTCGTGAAGGTGCTGCGTCCGGGCGGAACGTTCTCGACGTTCCAGTACGTGCACTCCTACGGCATGACGCCGGCCGCGGCGTTCCGCCGCAGCATGAGCGCGAAGATGGGCGGCGAGCCTGACGTCCGAGTCGTCGTCAAGAACCTTCCACCCGCGCTCGTGATGACGTGGAGGAAGGCCGAAGACGCAGACCCACGCGCCTGACCCGCGTCGGGCGCCTATAATGGCGCCCGCATGCCCGCTGTTCCGCAAGCGTCCACTGTTTCCATCGGCACACCCTTCTCGGCGTCGGCGACGCGCGTCCTGTTCTGCGGCGGCGGCGAGCTCGGCAAGGAAGTCGTCATCGAGCTCCAGCGTCTCGGCGTCGAAGTGATCGTCGTCGATCGCTACGACCACGCGCCCGGCGATGCAGGTGGCCGACCGATGCCACGTCATCGACATGCTCGATGGCGCGGCGCTCCGGCGGGTGATCGAGTCGGAGCGGCCGCATGCCATCGTGCCGGAGATCGAGGCCATCGCCACGGCGGAGCTCGTCGCGCTGGAGGCGGATGGCTTCACGGTCATTCCCACCGCGCGCGCCGTGCACCTGACCATGAACCGCGAGGGCATCCGCCGGCTCGCCGCCGAGGAGCTCGGCCTGGCCACCTCGCCGTACCGCTTCGCCGCCAGCCGGGCCGAATTCGATCAGGCGCTCGGCGAGATTGGGTTCCCGTGCGTCGTCAAGCCGATCATGAGCTCGTCCGGGAAAGGGCAGAGCGTCCTGAAATCAGCGGCCGATGCCGATCGTGCCTGGACGCTACGCGCAGGAAGGCGGTCGCGCCGGCGCCGGCAAGGTCATCGTCGAAGGCTTCGTCGATTCGACTACGAGATCACGCAGCTGACCGTGCGGCATCGCCGGGGCGTGTCGTTTCTCGATCCGATCGGCCACATCCAGGTCCACGGCGACTACCACGAGTCCTGGCAGCCGCAGCCGATGAGCGAGCGTGCGCTCGAGCGAGCGCGTGACATCGCCGGCCGAATCACCGGCGCGCTCGGCGGCCGGGGCATCTTCGGCGTGGAGCTGTTCGTCCGCGGCGACGAGGTGATCTTCAGCGAGGTGTCGCCGCGCCCGCACGACACCGGCATGGTGACGATGATCTCGCAGGACCTGTCGCAGTTCGCGCTGCACGCGCGCGCGATTCTCGGCCTGCCCATTCCCAACATCCGCACGCACGGCCCCTCGGCCTCGCGCGTGATCCTCGTGGACGGGCACTCGGACAGCGTCCGGTTCGACGGTGTGGACCGCGCGCTCGCCGAGCCCGACACCCAGGTGCGGCTCTTCGGCAAGCCGAACGTGCGAGGACACCGGCGCATGGGCGTGGCGCTGGCACGCGGCGCGAGTGTCGACGAAGCACGCGAGAAGGCCACGCGCGCGTCGGCGGCTGTCAGCGCCGAGCTCGGCTGACGAGGACACCGGGTTTCTTAGGAAGAACCGAACCCTGGCCTCGGTCACTAGCCAATCTCGGATCATCTCGGCGACGACCTCGGCTCCGTCCACCGCCATCATCTCCGGCGGCGCGGGCTGCGCCAGGAGCCCCTCCAGTGGTTCGCGCCATCTGCCTCCGAACAACTCGTCCTGACCGATAAATCGGCATCGCAGGTAACGAGGCATCTCAGACACGAGCAGGTCGTACTCGCGGAACGATCCGCGCGACGTGTACAGCATCGCCGTGTCCGAGGAAATGCACTCGGCGATGATGCCGTAGCCGGGCTTGGTGATCACGACGTCCACGGCGGCGACCAGATCTTCGTAACGCACGCCGTCGGTGAACGCGTCCTCGGACACGACGATGGCCGCGGCCGTCGCGGCCGCGGTACGCGGTCCGATCGGTCGTGACGATCGTCCAGTCACCGAGACAGTCGACCGCGGCGAGATCCAGCGACGGCAAACCGTAACCGCCGAATGACAGCAGGGCCACCCGGCCGGTTGCGGGCAGGCCGAAGTGCGCGCGCGTGACGGCACGGGCCCTGGTCGGTCGCCGCGCGACCAGCGGAACCCGTTGGACGCGTGGGAACACGTCGAATCCCGCGCCGAACGGCAGTTCGAGCGCGCGCGTGGCCCGCCGGTACGCCCGACGAATCGACTCGAGCACGTGGGGCGCGCGGTCTGCGAAGCCCGGATGCGTCTCGTAAATCCAGTCCCACGTGAAGTTGCGCAATGGCGATGGCCGGAACGCCCAGGGCCGCGGCGACGTCGAAGGCGAGCGGCGGGATGTCGCCGACGATGAGGTCGACCTTCGCGTCGCGAAGCAGCCCGACCTCGTCGTCGACGCGAGCCGTGTAGGTGTCGTAGAAGGCCAGCGCCGCGTCCACCGTCGCCGCGTCGTCATGCTGGACGCTCGACGACTGCACGATGCCGGTGTCGCACGGTCCGGCAACGAGCGTGTAGGGCCGGCGGACCGTGCGGGCCAGGAGCGCCGGCGACACCGCCGACCGGATGACCAGCGCGTGTTCAGGCCCCAGCTGGTTGATGATCTCGACTTGCCGCGACGCGTGCCCGAAGCCGTGGCCCGAGATGTAGAACGCAATCGTCAGTTCTCGCCGTCCTGCAGCGGCACCATCGACTGATGCGAGGGAATCTCGAAGCGCCGACGGCAGCGGACGCAGTTGACGACGTCGTCGATTCGATAGAGATGATTGAAGCTCTTCGCGAACTTCGCGCGGTCGCGCTCATCGGCGCCGGGTGGGATTCGGTCTTTCTTCATGCGGCGGACCCACTTGATGGGGTAGTCCGCGCGGTGCCGGCATTGCGGGCACGCCAGCGACATCGGCCGGGTTTCAGTTTTTTCCGTGAAGAAGTCCCGTTCGTTCAGCGACATGGGTGCATGCTATCGCATGCCGTGCGTCAATAGATTCCCGGCACCATCTTCCATTTCACTTTCGACGCGTAGGCGGCGTACGCCGGGCCGAACTGGCCACGAAGCGATCGTTCCTCGAGCGGGATGGCCAGCGCCAGATACAGCGTGCTGATCGTCGCGAACACGAGCCTCGTGCCGGTCATCACCGGCGCCGGCCAGACCATGAGCACCCAGCCGAAGTAGACCGGATGCCGCACGAGCCGGTACAGCCCGGTGTCGACGAGTTGCGATGGCGGCGGCGCCGCCGCGCCGAACGCCTGCCGCACGCCGGAGAGCGAGAAGACATCGAGGGCGGCCGACGCGCGGAGCGTGACGAGCACGCCGCCAATCTGGACCGCGCTGAGCATCGCCGACCACGGCGCGGACAGGTGCCAGAGTTCACCCGGTACGGGCCGCCACGCGGCGACGACGCCGAGGAGCATCAGGCTGGCAACCCAGACGTACACGCTGCGCTCGAGGCGCGACGACACCCGGTCCGCGATCCACTGGCGAACACCAGACCGCGCAAACACCGAATGGTGCAGCGCAAAGGCCGTGAAGAGGACGATGTCGAACGCCGCGGGAACGATGACTGACGTCGAGTCGGTGGTGGTGACGCCGAACGGCGACACGTAGGACCACGCGGTGTAGACAAGCGAGAACACGAACACACCGCCACCGGCGATCGCGAACGATCGGGCCGCTCCGTCGCCGGTCGAGTGGTCGCGGGTCACCGGGCCGTATTATAGGAACACCATGGGCCCAGTTGGCGTCGCGATCACGGGCATCGGCGTCGTGTCGCCGTATGGCGTCGGGCGCGACCTGTTCTGGGAGCGCATTTCGCGCGGCATCAGCGGCACGCGCGCGATTACCGAGTTCGACGCGACGGAGCTGACCTGCCGCGTCGCCGCGTCGGTTCCAGAAGACGCGCTCGACTCGGCGGACGAGCTCGATGACGCCGCGGATGAGGCGGCACACGAACGGGCGCGCCGATCCGCGCCGCTACGCCAAGGTCTCGCGCATTGCCGTGCTCGCCGCGCGCGAGGCCCTGCGCGACGCCGGCCTCGATCCCGAGACGCCCGACCTCGGCGTCGTGGTCGGCAGCGGCGCCGGCGGCATCGACGTCGCCGAGCGCCAGTACGGCGAGTACTACTCCGGCGACTATCATCGCGTCTCGCCCTACGCCATTCCGGTCTCGATCGTCGGCATCGTCTCGAGCGAGATCTCCATCGCGCTGGGGCTGCGCGGCGTCAGCCACGTGCTGTCGACCGGCTGCACGAGCTCGACCGACGCGATTGGCTACGCCGCGGCGCTCATCCGGCACGGCGAAGCCGACGCGGTCGTCACGGGCGGCGCCGATGCGTGCGCGACACGCGGGATGATCTGCGGCTTCGGCCGGATGCGGGTCGTGACCACGCGCTACAACGAACGGCCGGCGGAGGCCTCGCGGCCGTTCGATCGCGACCGGGACGGATTCGTGCTCGGCGAGGGCGCGTGGCTCATGACGCTCGAGCGGCTCGACCGCGCGCGGGCGCGCGGCGCGCGTGTCTACGCCACCGTCGAAGGCTACGGCTCGACCTGCGACGCGTACCACCGCGTGCAGATGGATCCCGACGGCCGCGAGATCGTGCGCGCGATGGAGCTGGCCCTCACGCGATCGGGACGGCCCGCGTCGTCGATCGGCTACGTGAACTTCCACGGCACGTCCACGGTCCTGAACGACGCCGTCGAGGCGCGATGCGTCCGGCAGGTGTTCGGCGGTGCCGCCAACTCGCTGGTCGGGCTCGTCGACCAAGTCGATGATCGGCCATCCGCAGGGCGCGAGCGGTGCGGCCGGCGTCGTGGCGACCGCGCTGGCGCTGTCGTCGGGCGTGCTGCCGCCGACGATCAACCTCGCGCATCAGGATCCGGACTGCGACCTCGACGTCATTCCGAACACGCCGCGTCGAAGGCCGTGGAAGCCGCGCTCTGCAACTGCCTGGGCTTCGGATCGAAGAACAGCGCGCTGGTGCTCGGGCGCGCCTGATCGCACGCGGCCATGCTTGACGTCCTGATTGCCGGCGCCGGTCCGGCTGGAGCGATGGCGGCGCTGGTGCTGGCGCGGGCCGGCGCGCGGGTCGTCATGATCGACCGCGAACGGTTTCCGCGCGACAAGCTCTGCGGCGACACGCTCAATCCCGGCGCCGTCGGCCTGCTCGCGTCGTTCGGGCTCACCGGCGGCGTGCTCGACAGCGCCGTCAGCTCGCGGGCATGCAGTTGACCGGCCCGCGCGCCAGCGTGCGCGCCGTCTACGGCGAGCCACCCGCGCCCTGGCGCTCACCCGACGAGCATTCGACGCCTGGCTCATCGAGCACGCCGTCGCCGCCGGCGCGCGCTTCGAGAGGGGCGTCGTCGCCCGGGAGCCGCTCGCCGACGAGCACTCCGGCATTCCCGTCGTGCGAGGTCTCGTCCTGGACGCGCGTCCGGACCGCCGTGCCGTGCGGATGCCGGCGATCCTCACGATTGCCGCCGACGGCCGGCGTTCGACGCTCGCGCGGGCGGTCGGCCTCGCGGCCACGCCGCGCGGGCCGCGACGCTGGGCGTTTGGCACCTACGCGACGGGCGTCGTCGGACATGAGCGACCTCGGCGAGATGCACGTTCGGCACGGCTGGTACCTCGGCCTCGCGCCGCTCGGCAACGGCCTCGCGAACGTGTGCGTCGTGAGCCGGCACCCCGGCCGAGCGCAGGCGCCCGATCGACGAGGTGCGCGACGCGATCGCGCGTGACCCGGGCCTGCGGGCCCGCTTCGAAGGCGCGGCGCTCGACGACGAGGTGCGTGTGCTCGGTCCGCTCGCGTCGGAGGCGCGCGCGCCGGGCGTGGCTGGCCTGCTCCTCGCCGGCGACGCCGGCGGGTTCGTGGATCCGATGACCGGCGACGGCGTGCACCTCGCGATGCGAAGCGGCGTGCTCGCCGCCCGCGAGGCGCTGCGCGCGCTCGAAACGGGCGACATCGTCGGCGCGGTGTCGCGGCTGGAGCGCGCACGCCGCAAGGCGTTCGGGCGCAAGCTCCGTTTCAATCGCATGGTGCGCCGTCTCGTCGAGCTCCCCGGCCGCGGTGGACGCCGCGAGCGTCGCCGCCCGGGTGCTGCCGTCCGTGATGCGTCGCGCCGTCCGCTATGCGGGAGATGTTCGGTGAGCCCGCTGAGTAGCGTCGCGTTCGTCGCGGCCATGGTCGTGGGCTTCATGCTCGCCGAACTGCGGCTGTCGCTGCGGAACGAGCGGCGGCTGCGGGCTGCCGGCGCGATCGAGCCGCCGGGCGACGTCTATCGCGCGATGGCCGTGCTGTACCCGGCCTCGTTCGTCGTGATGGCGATCGAGGGGGCGTGGCGGGCCTCCTCGGCGTCGATGTCCGGCGACGGGCCCTCGTCATTTTCGGCGGCCGCGTCAGGTGTGGTCCTGTTTGCCGCCAGCAAGGTGCTCAAGTACTGGGCGATTCGATCGCTCGGCGAGCGCTGGAGTTTCCGCGTGCTGGTACAGCCCGGACGGCCGCTCGTGCGAACGGGCCCTATCGTTCCTCGCGCATCCGAACTACGTGGCGGTGGTCGGCGAGCTCGTCGGCACGGCTATGATGGTGGGAGCACCGGTCAGCGGCCCGATCATGCTCGTGGTGTTCGGCGTCGTGCTCTGGCGCCGCGTGCAGTTCGAGTCCAGCGTCTTGACGGCACGGTGGGGTCAGAGCCCTTTTCCACAGATCGGGTCGAAAAGGGGACAGAGCGCGTGGCAGTTTCCGCAACGTCTGACCAGAGGAAGGCGTAACTGAGGTAATGCACGAATCGACTTCCGCTTGGCGTCGTGCCGCGCTCCTCTCGCTCAGCATGGGACTGGCGGTCATGTCCGTCGGCTCCGTCGGCGCCCAGGGACGCGGCGGTGTCGCGACTGCGGGCGATGTCGTCCGCCAGGTCCGCACGGCGCTCGCGCACGGCGACGTCGCCGGCGCCCGCCGCCTCGCCGACGCTGCCGCGAACGACGCGCCTCGACAAGCCTTGTCGCTGGCGCTCGTCGATATCTTCGAGGGCAAGTACGCGGAGGCGCGCACCCGGCTTCTGCCGGTCGCTGCCGCCGCCCCGCTCGGCGACGCGGCGCTCGAGCTGGGGCTGCTCGAGATCAAGATGGGCCGGCGCGCCGAAGGCCGGCGGCGGCTCGACCCGATGCTGGACGTGCGCACGTTTGCGGGTCCAGACGACTATTTCCGGCTCGCTGCGCGCCGCCCGCGCGAGCCGCGAGTTCATGCTCGCCAACGACGCCTACCTGCGGATCGAGAATCAGCCGCGCGCCGGACATCCAGACCGAGTGCGGGCGATCTGCTGCCTCGAGCGGCACCAGAACGGCGACGCGGTCACGAGCTACAACAAGGCGCTCGAGGTCGACGCTCGCTGGGTGCCGGCGCTCGTCGGCGTCGCGCGAGCCTTCGCGGATCAGCAGCCCGCCGCGTCACGCAAGGCCCTGGCGGCCGCGATCGCGGTCGCACCGGACTCGCCTGACGTCTGGCTCGTGACGGCCGAGCAGAAGCTCGACGAAGAGGATGCGCCGGGCGCGCGCGAGGCGCTCGACAAGATGGCCGCCGCCCGGCCAGGGACGGTCGAGGAGGCCGCGCTGCGCGCGGCCGTCGCGTACAAGGAAACCGGCATCGCGTCGGTCGATCCCGCCGTCGCGCGCGTTCGCGAAATCGATCCCGGGATCGGCGCTCGGCTATCGCTCCGCGAGCGAGCAGGCCGCGCGCGACTACCGGTTCGACGAGTCCGCGGCCCTCGCGCGAAAAGCGACCGAGATCGACCCGGACGACGCCGCCTCCCATTTCGCCCTGGGTCTCGCCTTGATGCGGACCGGCGACGAGCCAGCCGCGCGAACGGCACTGGACACCTCGTGGGAGCTCGACAAGAGCTCCGCGGTCACGAAGAACCTGCTCGACCTGCTCGATCAGATCGACAAGTTCGAGATCGTCAGTCACAACGACTTCATCTTCAAGTTCGCGCCCGAAGAGGCCGCCGTCCTTCGAACGTACGCGCTTTCCGCTGGCCGACGAGGCCTACGACACGTTCGTGAAGCGCTACGGGATTCGTCCGCAGGGCCCGATCCTCATCGAGGTCTTCCCGAAGCACGACGACTTTGCCGTGCGCACCCTGGGCCTGCCGGGTCTCGTGGGCGCGCTCGGCGCCTGTTTCGGCCGCGTCGTCACGATGGATTCGCCGCGCGCGCGGCCGCCCGGCGACTTCAGCTGGCAGGCCACGCTGTGGCACGAGCTCGCGCACGTCTTCACGCTGCAGTTGTCCGACTACCGCGTGCCGCGCTGGCTGACCGAAGGCATCTCGGTCTACGAGGAGCACCGGCGCGATCCCGCGTGGGGACGCGAGCTGACGCTCGAGTTCGCGCATCTTCTCGGTAAGGGCAAGACGTTCGGCGTGAAGAAGCTGCCGGACGCGTTCAAGCGGCCCGAGACGCTGTCGCTCGCGTACTTCGAGGCGTCGCTCGTCGTCGAGCACCTGGTGGCGGTCAACGGCGACGCCGCGGTGCAGACCCTTCTGAAAGCCTACGCGGAAGGCGCGAAGGACGCCGAGGCGTTCGCCAAGGCGTTCGGACGCAGCGTGGACGACGTGGACAAGTCCTTCGCGGCGTTCATCGACCAGCGGTACGCGGGACTTCGTGCCGCCATGGCCGATCCGCCGCGGCAGGTGGATGCGGCGGATCTCGCGGGGCTTCGCGCGCGAGCGGCCGAGGCTCCGGGCAACTTTCTCAGCCAGCTCGCGCTCGGGCGCGCGCTGGTGAGAGCCGGCGATCTCTCGGGCGCGCGCGAACCGCTCGAGCGAGCGGCGAAGCTCGCGCCGGAGGCATCGGGCGACGACAGCCCGCGCGCACTTCTCGCGGCAATGGATGAGAAGACCGATCCGGCGCGCGCTCGACGATGGCTGCGCGAGCTCCTCACGTACGACCACACGAACATCGCCGCCGCTCGGCGCCTGGCGACGCTGGCCCAGGCCGCCAAGGCGACCGATGACGAGGACTTCGCGCTCCGGCTGATCGCGGCGCTCGATCCGTTCGACGGCGCCACCCACGCGCGGCTCGGCAGCCGGCTCCTCGCGAAGGGCGAGACGGCGGCAGCGCTGCTCGAGTTCCAGGCCACGGTGGCGCTCGGGCCGGCCAATCCTGCCGAAGCCCACAGTGACGTCGCCGAAGCGTTGTTGAAGCTCGGCCGCCGCGAGGAGGCTCGCCGTTCCGCGCTGCTCGCGCTCAAGGTCGCGCCGACGTACGCGAGAGCACAGGACATTCTGATCGCGGCGTCAGGGAACTAGTTGCACATGCGGTTCACGACGAGAATCACTCGGTCCGTTGCCGCGCTGGTGCTCACGTTCTGGCGCTTCGCTGCCGTCGATGGCGTCGGCACAGGGCGCACGCTACGCGATGCTGGTTCAGGGCGCCTCGGGTGAGGACCAATACGCCGTCCAGCATCGCAGCTGGGTGGACGCGCTTGCGAAGGTCTTCCGCGATCGGTTCAAGTACGACGCGTCGCACCTCATCGTGCTCACCGAAAAGCCAGGCGCGGGCGAGGAGCGCGCGGACGCCGCGACCGTACGGGCGGCGCTCGCGCGCCTCAGCAAGTCCATGACGGCGTCCGACCAGCTCGTGATCGTCCTGATCGGACACGGCAGCGGGCAGGGAAGCGACCTCAAGTTCAACCTCATGGGGCCCGACCTGAGCGTGACGGAGTGGGCGACAGCGCTCACGTCCGTGCCGGGCCGCATCGCGGTCGTCAACACGGCGAGCGCGAGTTTTCCGTTCATCGGCGCGTTGGCCGGACCCGGCCGCGTCATCATCACCGCCACGAACACGACGTCTCAGCGCTACCACACCGTCTTTCCTGAGGGTTTTGTGGAGGCTCTCTCGTCGGATGCGGCGGACGTGGACAAGAACTCCCGCATCTCACTGCTCGAGGCGTTCACCTACGCCACCCGGCTCGTCGCGCAGCACTACGAGCGCGCCGGCACGATGGCCACCGAAACCGGGGCGATGGACGACGATGGCGACGGCAAGCCCCGGACCGGGCCCGCCACCGGACCGGACGGGAACGTCGCCGCGCTGACCTACCTCGATTCAGCGGTCGTGGCGACCTCCACCGATCCTGAAATGCAGAAGCTTCTCGTCAGGCAGCAGGCGCTCACCGAGCAGGTCGACGACCTGCGCCGCCGGCAGGGATCGATGCCCGCAGCGCAATACGAGAGCGAGCTGGAGAAGCTGCTCACGGAGCTGGCGGTCGTGTCGCGAGACATCCGACTGAGAAGTTCGAAGTAAGAAGTGAGAAGTCAGAATGTCTTCTCACGCAGGCTTCTGACTTCTAACTTCTGCCTTCAAACTTCCGGCGAAGCCGGCCTAAGCTCCCCACCACTCGACACGCTGCCGTTCCCGTCGTCTGGCGAACCGAACCGCGAGCATTCCCGCCAGGGCGCCACCCACGTACGGCCAGAACGTGATGGCCAGTCCGCGCAGGGGTACGTCGAGCCGGCCGAGTCCGCCGAGCGTCTGAATCGCGAACCATCCAGCCGCGAGGAGTACTGCGGGAGCTCGATGGCGTCCAGGACCGACCGCGCAGGCACGAGAACGAGCACGCGCGACCGCGGGAACATCACGAAGTACGCGCCCATGAGGCCCGCGATGGCGCCGTTCGCGCCAGCGAGCGGCACGTTCGACGCCGGCGTCGCCCAGAGTGACGCGGCCCACGCGGCATAGCCGGACAGAAGATACAGCGCGAGGAAACGCCCGTGTCCGAGCTGGTCCTCGACGTTGTCACCGAAGACCCACAGCACGATGATGTTGAGCGCGAGGTGCACGCTGTTCTCGTGAAGGAACAGCGAGGTGGTCGCCGTTGTCCAGGATGCTTCGACCGGGACGAACGCGAAGCGCTGCGTCCACGCGTATCCGTCCGCCGGCGGCAGTGACAACGCGTACAGGAACGCGAGCACATTTGCCGCAATCAGCGCGACCGTCATCCACGGCGTCGTGCGGGACGGGATGACGTCGGCAACGGGAAACATGACCGCCGTGGCAGTATACGTGGCGTGGGTTTTGGGACTTGGGTCTTGAGTTCTTGGGCTTAGGTCGTGCCTCAAGCCTCAAGCCAAGCTCTTGATAATCTGGGATGCGCTAAATGGTCTGCAATGCGTGCGGCGCGACGATCGCCGAAAAAGCCATCGTCTGTTACCGCTGCGGCGCTCCGACGGCGGCGCCGGCGTCGGCGCGTTCGGCGTCTCCAGCCGGCCGCCGCGTGCGGCCGGCCACGCTCGCGTCGGGCGTGCTGGCCGTCGCGCTTGGCGCGTTGACCCTGGTGGTGCCGGACGACTCGACCGCTCAGCTGGCGGCGGGCGCGGGAGCGATCAGCGCCGCGTTGAGCACCGCGTGGTTCTGGCTGAGGCGGTCGAGCTAACGCGGAATCAGGTCGTCGGCCTTGAACTGCGCGCGAAGGATGTTGGACACGATACCGCGCGGGGTGTGCTGAATGCTCTTGGCGTCGAATTCCACGCCGAGGTGATCGAGCTTCGAGACGACGATGGGATAGCGGGTGAGGGTCCCGTCGCCGGACTGTTGCGGTCCTTCCTTCTTCGAGCGCACCTCAATCTGATGGCCGGGCAGGTTGGCGGTCACGACCACGGTCAACGTGCACTCACGGCCCTGGGCAGCGATGGAAAAGCTGTCGTCCTGCGACCTGAACGTCACGTCGCCAATCGTCGCCCCGAGCTTCGCGTTGAGCTCGTCCGCCTGGGTCTTCGCCTCCTCGACCAGTTGCTTGAAGAAGTCGGGCCCGCGCTCGGTGATGAGCCGGTCGCTCAGAAGGGCGTGGGCTCTGGCGGTGTTTGCCTGGCGTTGTTCGTCGGTCAGCTTGCTTACGAAATCGTCTACCCAGTCGGTCATAGTGCAGGAAGTATAGGCTCAAGGCTCAGGGCTTAAGGCTCAGGGCCTGGCACGACGCTCTGTTTGTCCCGGCCTCTGCCCTTGAGCTGGCCCCAAGCCCTAAGCCGTGAGCCCTGAGCCTCAGTACGGCTCGGCCCAGGCTTCACCCCGAGCCGTGTTGTAGACTGACCCGCTGAACGATGGCGCATCCTCGACTTCAGATCAGCGACACGCTCGGCGACCGGGACGTCACGATCGAGCACTTCCCGTTCTCGATCGGCCGGCGCGAGACCAACGACCTCAAGCTGCCGGGGAGCGAAGTCTCGCGCGAGCACGCCGAGATCGTCTCCGACGGCCAGCAGATCAGCATTCGCGACCGCGACTCGCGGTACGGCACCTACGTCAACGGCGAGAAGGTCACGGCGGAATGCGAGCTGCGCTCGGGCGACAAGATCCGGCTCGGCCGGGGCGGCGGCGCGGACCTCGTCTTTCTGTCGGCGGACGCGGCGGCGCAGACCTCGACGCGGTCGACGACCGCGGCCCGCGACGACCTGCGGCAGATCACGTCGCTGCTCGAAGGGTTCCGCGCGCTCGGCTCGGGCCGCGTGCTGCAGGAAGTGCTGGCGCTGGTGCTCGACGCGGCGATCGACCTGTCCGACGCCGAACGCGCGTTCATCATGCTGTCCGGCACCGACAACGTGCTCGAGTTCAAGCTCGCGCGCGGCCGCGACAAGCAGACGCTGACCGACAGCACGTTCGCGGTGAGCCGCAAGGTGCCGGAAGAAGTGTTCCGGACCGGCAAGGCCAAGGTCGTGGCCGACCTGTTCGACACGGGCACGGCGAACGTTCACGCCGGCACGGTCGCGCTCGGCATCCGCCACGTCGTCTGCATCCCGCTGCACTTCGTGCAGTACGTGGAGACGGCGGACGCGAAGAGCGAGGACCGCCGCATCGGCGTCCTGTACCTCGACAGCCGCGAGCGCGGGACGCTGCTCTCCGAGAACACGCGCGGGGCGCTCGAGACGCTCGCGGCCGAAGCGTCGGTCGCCATCGAGAACGCGCGCCTCTATCGCGAGAAGCTCGAGAAGGCCCGGCTCGAACAGGAGATGCGGATCGCGGCCGAGATCCAGCAGGCGCTCCTGCCAAAGCCGCGGGCGAGCATGGGTTTCGTCGAGGCGGCGGCCGCGAGCGTGCCGTGCCGATCGATCGGCGGCGACTTCTTCGACTACATCGATCAGGTCGGCACGTCGTTCGGCTTCACGCTCGGCGACGTCGCGGGCAAAGGACCGCCCGCCGCCCTCATGAGCGCGATGATGCAGGGCATGTTCGCGGCGCAGGCGCCCGGAACCGAAGGGCCGGCGTCGGCGATCACCCGGTTCAACAAGGCGCTCTGCCGCCGCGGGATCGAAGCGAGGTTCGTCACGCTGCTCTTCGGCGTGCTCACGGCAGAGGGCAAGCTGACGTACTGCAACGCGGGCCACAACCCGCCCATCGTGCTCGGCAAGAAGGGGCTTCGCCGGCTGGAAGCGGGCGGACCGGTCGTCGGCCTGCTCGAGGCGGCGCCCTACTCGCAGGCCACCGAGCAGCTCGACGCCGGCGACGTCATCGTGCTCTTCAGCGACGGCGTGTCCGAGGCGTTCAACGTCACCGGCGAGGACTTTGGCGAAGGACGGCTGCTCGACGTGGCCCGGGCCGCGTCAGGCGTGTCGTCGCAGGCGCTGGTCGAGCAGATCGTCGCGGCCGTCCGCGCGTTCACCAAAGGCGCGGCGCAGAGCGACGACATCACCGTGATGGTGATTCGCTACCTCGGTGCCGGCGCCTGACGTGACCAGGCGGACGATCGCCGTTCTCTGGCTGGTCGTCGGCATCGCGCTCTGGAACGGCATCTTCGATCTGTACGTGTCGCGCGGCGCGCGCGAATACCTTCAACTTCGCGCCGAGTCCGAGTTGGGCCTCGTGCCGCCGCCCTCCATGGCCGTCGTCATGGCCCGAGCCGAACGGATGGGCCTCGTCGCGGCGACGCTGTGGGCCTCGGCCGTCGTTGCTGGCGGATGGCTCACAATCGCCCTGGTCTCGAGATCGCGGTCTCGCTCAACCGTTTCCGCCACACCACGTCTCGCAATGTCGATGGCTGACGTCCTCACGCGACTGACGCGTTCGAATCACGAGCCTGCGTAGCAATCACCAATCACCAATGCAATAGCCAATAACCAATAACAAATAGCAAATGTCTAACTCCCGCTCTGCCAGACGCGGACGGCGTCGAGCGGGTAGAGCAGCATCAGGATATTGAGCGTCAGGTTGTCGCGGATGACGTAGAGCACGAACAGCTCGAACGCGATGGCCGTGCACACGGTCAGCCACCACGGCGCGCGCGATGCGACGATGAACCCGACCGCCATCGCGACGATATCCGAGAACGAGTTCAGGACGCTGTCGCCGAAGTAGTCGAGCGAGATGGTCACTTCGCGATAGCGATTGATGATGAAATCAGTGTTCTCCAGGATTTCCCATCCGGACTCGACGACGACCGCGGCGACGAGCCGCCATCCGACGGGCCATCGCCGCCCGACCAGCCAGAGCAGCGCGTAGAACGCGAACCCGTGAAGGACGTGCGAGAACGTGTACCAGTCGGAGATGTGCTGCGAATTCTCCGAGCTGTAGGCCACTCCGTGCCAGAGCTTCACGTAGCCGCACGTGCAGATCGGCACGCGGCCCATCGAAAGCAGGATGATGACGGCGGCACCGGCAACCGCCGCGGCGACAGCGACGTGTCGACGGGTGATCCGGCTGGCGTTCATCGCGGACCGGACGTGAGCCGCTGTTCGAGGTCGGGAAGGGCCGCGAGCACGACGTCACCCACGACCTGCAGACTCGACGCGCTCACATGGTCGAGGTCGTCCTCCGCCGTGTGCCACTCCGGGTAATCCAGATCGATGATGTCCACCGACGGGACGCCGGCCTTTATGAACGGGATGTGGTCGTCATCAATTTCCGTCGTGGCATCGACGAACACGCCGCCGTGACCGATACGCCGCGCGGCCGTCCAGATGAGATCGGTCAACCACGGCGTCGACAGGCCGTCGCGCCGAATCGCGAGATTGCGATCACCGATCATGTCCACGAGCACCATCGCCCGAATCGAGGCGATCGTCTTGGCTTTCTGAGCGTCCTGCACGTAGAAACGGCTGCCGTACGTGTGGTCGCGTCCGCCGGTGACCCAGTCGAGCACGGCTTCCTCACCGTCCAGCCAAATCACCTCGGTCGTGTACTCGAGCGGCCGCGAAGACAGCACGCGGGCGAGCTCGATCAGAAACGCCGCGCTCGACCCGCCGTCGCTCGCGCCGACGAACACCTGATCGCGGAACAGCTTCGTGTCGTAGTGACCGGTGAACAGAATGCGCTCGGGCCGACGGCCGGGCAGACGCACGATGAGGTTCGCCATCTCGACACGCCCGAGCGGCGTGTCGGCGGTGAACGGCTGTTCCTGCACGCTGAGGCCGAGCGCGCTCAATTGGCGGGTGATGTAGGCGCGGGCCTGCCGGATCTGCGTGGAACCTGAAGGACGCGGGCCGATGGCGACGAGTGCTTTGAGATGCTCCCACGCGCGGTCACCCTCGAACCGCGCCGCGGCCTGCTCTGCGGCAGCTCCCCACGTCGTCGTAGCGAGCGCCGCCGCAATCGTCAGGGTTTTCAGCACTGGCCCCAAGCCCTAAGCCTTAAGCCCGAAGGCTGACGCCCGGTGCCTCACGCCTTCGAGTAGTCCCGTCGCGGCGGCCCGATGTAGATCTGGCGGGGCCGCGCGATCTTCTGATCGCTGTCGCGCATCATCTCGTCCCACTGCGCGAGCCAGCCGACCGTGCGGGGAATCGCGAAGAGCACCGGGAACATGCCGACAGGGAAGCCCATGGCCTGGTAGATCAGCCCGGAATAGAAGTCGACGTTCGGGTAGAGCTTGCGGCTGACGAAGTATTCGTCCTGCAGCGCGATGCGCTCGAGCTCGATCGCGATCTCGAGCAGGGGATTGCGGCCCGTGACTTCGAAGACCTCGTCGGCCGTCTGCTTGATGATGCGCGCGCGCGGATCGTACGACTTGTACACCCGATGGCCGAATCCCATCAGCCGGCGGCCATCGCCGCGTTTGACCCCGGCGATGAACGCCGGCATGTTCTTGACCGATCCGATCTCCTCGAGCATCAGGAGCACGGCCTCGTTCGCACCGCCGTGCAGCGGGCCGTAGAGCGCCGCCGCCGCGCCCGCGAGCGCGGAGAAAGGATCGGCCTGCGAGCTGCCAATGCCACGCATGGCGTGCGTGCTGCAGTTCTGCTCGTGATCGGCGTGGAGGATGAAGAGCACCTCGAGCGCGCGTTCCAGCACGGGTTGCTGCTTGAACGGCGCGTCCCCCTTCCTGAAGAGCATTTGCAGAAAGTTCGCCATGTACCCGAGATCGTCTTCGGGTTCGACATACGGCAAACCCAGGCTGTGTCGATAGACGTGCGCGCCGATGCTCGGGGCTTTCGCGATGAGCCGGCGAATCTGCTTGCTGCGCGATTCAGGGTCCAGCACCTGCTTGGCGTCCGGGTAGTCCGTCGACAACGCGCCGACCGTCGACAGGAACACGCCCATCGCGTGGGCGTCCCGGTAGAAGCCCTCGAGGATGGCCTTGACGTTGCTCGGCAGCCGGCGATGACTCGTGATTGCCTGCGTCCATGTCGCGCTCTGTTCCGCGGTCGGCAACTCGCCAAAGAGCAGAAGGTAGGCCGTGTCGAGAAAGGTGCAGTTCGCCGCGAGTTGATCGATGGGGTAGCCGCGATACTCCAGGATGCCTTTGTCGCCGTCGATGAAGGTGATCCGGCTCCGGCAGGACGCGGTGTTCTGAAATGCCGGATCGTAGGTCATTAACCCGAAATCATCGTCTGATTGGCGAATCTTCCGAAGGTCCATGGCGCGAATGGCGCCGTTCTCGATGGGAATCTCGTACTGCTTCCCGGTGCGGTTGTCGGTCACTGTCAGGGTGTCGGCCATGGCGCGGTCTGGTTTCTCGTGTCGCTACGCTTCGGGGTCCCCGGTCGACACCCCCGGAGTCCTCCGGTTGCGTGTCGTCGTCGCCCTGTCCGTCCGGATCGTTCTCCCGAACGGGCACGCGATAGGTGCCGGACAGCCAGCGGCCGAGGTCAGCCATCTTGCAGCGCTCGCTGCAGAACGGCCTCCAGGCAACTTCCGCGGGCCGCTGGCGACAATACACGCACAGCGGAGCATCCGACATGAGCCAATTGTATCTGAGGGTTCGGAGGTGCGAAGGTGCGAAGGTGCGCGGGTTGGTACGCAGGTTCGGAAGTCGGTGCCGTGGTTCGCAGGTTGGTACGCTGGTTCTAAGGCAAGCTCTAGAGGCCGCCGAACGTTCGGCCGAACCTTCCCACGAACCTTCCCACGAACTCAGTACCAACCTTCGCACTTCCGAACCTTCGCACCCTCGAACCGCTGCCCCGCTGCCGTGTCTACTTATCGTCCTGGTGGTGCCGGACGTCGCGCGCCGACACCATGAAGATCACGTCCTCGGCGACGTTGGTCGCGTGGTCGCCGATCCGCTCGAGATGGCGTGAGATCAGGATCAGGTCGAGTCCAGGCTCGATCGTGCCGGGATCGCGAAGCATGTGGGTGAGGAGCTCGCGGAAGACGATGGTCTTCAGCGTGTCCAGCTTGTCGTCGGCGTCGAGCACCGACTGGGCGAGCGCGATGTCACGGCGCACGAAGGCATCCAGGGAGTCGCGGAGCATGTCCTGCGCGATGACCGCCATCCGCGGGATGTCGATGAGCTCCTTGACCGGCGGGTGCAGGAGGTAGCGGGCGACGGCTTCGGCGATGTTGATGGCGAGGTCGCCGACGCGCTCGAGGTCGGTGTTGATCTTGACCGCGGCCACGATCGCGCGCAGGTCCACGGCCATCGGCTGATGCAGCGCCAGCAGCGTGAAGCAGCGGTGGTCGATTTCGATGTGCAGCAGGTTGATGTCGTGGTCGCTGACGAGCACGCGCTCGACGATGGCGGGATCCCGATCGACGAGCGCGCGCACGGCCAGCCGCACACGGTCCTCGGCGAGGCCGCCCATCTCGAGCAGCCGTGTCTTGAGCGACTCGAGCTCGTCCTGAAAGTGCCTGACGTGACGTTCCGTATCCATGTCTGCCTTTGACCGCCCAGCGGCACCCGCCGGGCGCCGCCGTTACCCGAACCGTCCCGTCACGTAGTCCTCGGTGAGCTTCTGCGCCGGGTTGGTGAAGATCTGGTCGGTCTGCCCGAATTCCACCAGCGTGCCCAGCCAGAAGAACGCCGTCGAGTCCGACACGCGCGCCGCCTGCTGCATGTTGTGCGTCACGATCACGATCGTGTAGTCACGCTTCAGCTCGTAGATCAGCTCCTCGATGCGCTGCGTGGCCATCGGGTCGAGCGCCGACGCGGGCTCGTCCATCAGCAGAATCTCGGGCCGCACCGCGAGCGCCCGGGCGATGCACAGTCGCTGCTGCTGTCCGCCCGACAGGGCCAGCGCCGAGTCGTGCAGCCGATCCTTCACCTCGTCCCAGAGCGCCGCCGCTCGCAGGCTGGCCTCCACCTGTTCGTCGAGGTCGCGGCGGCCTTTGAACATTCCGTTGATCCGGAGGCCGTAGGCGACGTTCTCGAAGATCGACTTGGGAAACGGGTTCGATTTCTGGAACACCATGCCGACGCGGCGGCGAAGCTGCACGACGTCGGTCCCCGGCGCGTAGATGTCGGACCCGTCGATGCTGACCGAGCCCTCGACGCGCGTGCCGGCGATGATGTCGTTCATCCGGTTGAGCGTCCGAAGAAACGTGCTCTTGCCGCAGCCGGACGGACCGATGAACGCCGTGACGACGTTCGCCCGAATCTCGATCGAAATATCGGTCAGCGCCCGCTTCGGACCATAGAAGAAGTTCAGCTGCGTGACTTGCACCTTGACCGGCGCGGCTGGCAGCGGCGTGCGATCGGATGACGCCGACACCACGTTTGGACGCAGCGAAACCTCAGCCGCCATACGAATTCACTCTATCCCGGAAGGCCGCGGTGGCTGGTTTCGGCTGTGTAAAATCAGCCCAAACCCCGCGGCGCCACAGGCTCGTGAGGTGTTCGGGGTAAGCTCCCGTCGTGACCTGGATCCCGCTGTCGGGACTTCTGCTGGCGGCCGCTCGGCTTCGCGTTGACGCAGCAGGCGCCGCTCTTCGTGATCGCACATCGAGGGGCCAGCGGATACCGCCCCGAGCACACGGCTGAGGCATACAACCTGGCCGTCCAGATGGGCGCCGACGCGATCGAGCCCGACCTCGTCATCACGCGCGACGGCGTGCTCATCGCGCGGCACGAAAACGAGATTGGTGGAACGACAGACGTCGCCGAACGGTTCCCTGACCGTCGAACGACGAAGGAGATTGATGGCAAGCCCGTGACCGGATGGTTTGCCGAGGACTTCACCCTCGCGGAGATCCGGACGCTGCGGGCTCGTGAGCGGCTGGCGTTCCGGTCTCACGAGTACGACGGCCGTTTCGGCGTGCCGACGTTCGACGAGGTGCTGGATCTTGCCGCGGCGGCCCGGCGTGAAACCGGCCGCCCGATTGCGGTGTATCCCGAAACCAAGCATCCGACGTACTTCCGGCGCATCGGGCTTCCGCTGGAGGACGTGTTGCTCGACCGCCTGAAGGCGCGCGGACTCGTCGAACGCGAGTCTCCGGTGCTGATTCAGTCATTCGAACGCCCGAGTCTCGAGTATCTGCGCCCGCGGACCCGCGTGCGCCTCGTGCAACTCACGTCGTCGCCGGCCGACGTCACCGCCGATCGCCTGGCTGCCATCGCCCGATATGCGGACGGCATCGGCGCCGAGAAGACCTTGATCGTGCCTGAAGGGCCAAATCGTCGGGTGCAGCCGCCAACTCACGTCGTACGCGACGCGCACGCCGCCGGTCTCTTCGTACACGCGTGGACGATGCGCAACGAACCTCTGTTCCTGTCTCCGAGCTACGACGGGGATCCGGCGGCCGAAGTCCGTGAGTTCATCGCGCTCGGCGTGGACGGCGTGTTCTCGGACTTTCCGGACGTCGCCGTCCGGGCGATCAGGAGCGGACGAGACCGTCGGTCCTTCTCGTCCTGTACATGCACCTCGAAGCGCCGACGGCGTAGAGGCCTAGATGCTTCCGTCCGTACCACCGTCGCCGCTTCTGAGCCTTCGAGGAATTCGCCAACCTGGCGGCGCAGTTCTTCCTGGATGCTGTTGATCGATTTGCGGCCTTCGAGCACGCGGAAGCCGAACTCATCGGACATCGCCGCGTATTCTTTGACGAGTTGCCGCTGATAGGCGCGGAAGCTGTCGTAGATGTCGTCGCCGGACTTGAGGTCCATGCCGGACTCCCAGTACCGACATGCCGCCGGTCTGCAGCACGCGGCGGGCGAGGGCGTCGGCGTCAATCTTCAAATAGAAGATGAGGTGCGGCGCGATCGCAAAGCCATAGAGCTGGCGGATCCACTGGCTGTCCACGCCGCGCACGCCCGCACGGGCGATGGCCGTGTAGATATACCGGTCCGCAAGCACGATGAAGCCGGCTTTCAGCGCCGGAATGATCTCCTTCTCGAGCCGGTCGGCGAAGTCGCACGCGTAGAGCAGCACGAACGTCAACTTGTTGAGCGTGTTGCTGGACTTCGCCAGCTCGATCGTCGGCGCCATCAGCGGCGATCGAGTCCATCCCGTCTCGATGACGCCGTAGCCGCGTACTTCGAGCCACTCACGGAGCAGCCGAATCTGCGTCGAACGGCCCACGCCGTCCGTGCCTTCGATCGCGATGATGCGGCCGGGGTAATCCCCAATCGGCGCGTAGGGCAGTCCGTGACCGTAGTACCTGGCCCGGCGTGACCCCGCCGTGCGCGCCCAGGTCCTGTGCCGGCGAATCGCTCATGTCGGGTTGCTCTCCAGGTGCGCGGTGACCATCTCGCGGAATTGCCGCTGTTGCTCCGTGATGCTGCGTCGAGCGTCGACAACCTCCAGTCCGTATTCGGGCACGATCCGATCGTACTCGTCGAGCACCTTGGACTGGAAAATCTTGAAGCTCTCGGTCGTGTTGGCGCTCCAGCCCATGTCCATGCCGGCCTCGTAGAACTTCATCTTGATGCGCCGGGCGAGGAGCCGATCCAGCGAGGTCTCGATCGGCACGCGGAAGTAGACCGCCAGGTTCGGACGGACGGCGAAGCTATACAGGTCGCGCACCCACTGGCGATCGACGCCGCGCGCCACATCGCGCGCAAACGCCGTATAGGCGTAACGATCGGCGAGCACAATCATGCCCGGCCTTGAGCGGCGGGATGATCTTATACAGCTGCCGGTCCGCGAAGTCGGTCGCGTGCAGCAGGCTGAACGTCATCGGCGTCAGCGCGTTCTTCTTCTTGCCGGCCTTGGTCGCCGCCTTCACGAGCGCTGACGAGTTCCATTCGGTGACGAACACCCGGTGGCCGTTCGCCGTCAACCACTTCGACAGCAGGCTCAGCTGGGTGGTCTTTCCCGATCCGTCGATCCCCTCGACCACGAACAGGCGGCCGGGAAGGGTGTGGGGCGTGGCGAGGGTGTCGAGCATGCTTCGTGGCGTCCTTTGTAGCCGGGGTCCTGCGACCCCCGGCGATCTCACAGCGTATCTCGCACCCAAGCTCTTCGGCGAGCGCGGCCGACTGGCGTTCGGCGGCCCAGAGCTCGAGCTCGGCGTCGCCGGAGGCCTTGAGCCCGAGCGTCAGCCTGCCGCCGCTCCCGGTCACGCGGACGCCGGCCACCACCTGCGCGTGGCTCCGGTCGAGTCCCTCGGCCAGCCGGACGATCGCCCCGAGGACGCGCACCGCGCGCCGCTTGGGCTTCGAGAGCGACTTGTAGCCCTCGTGGGAGGCCTTCGGCGTCGCCTGACGATGGTACCGCGCGACGAGGCCGATGATGGTGACCTCGTCCGGCTCGAAGCCGCGGAGTCCGCCGTGCTTCACGAGGTAGTACGCGTGCTTATGGTGGCGCTCGTAGCTGATGTGCGTGCCGATGTCGTGAAGCAGGGCGCCGTACTCGAGCCAGTCTCGCTCCTGCTGGCCCAGGCGGTGCCGCGTTTTCAGGCCGTCGAAGACGGCGAGCGCGAGCCGCGCGACCTGTTGCGCATGCGGCGCCAGGTAGTTGCACCGCTCGCCGAGCTCGATCACGCTGCGGCGCCGCACGTCCGGATACCGGTCGATGGTCTGGATGTGCCGTGCGTTGCGTGTGATGTAGTCGAGCACGAGCCCTTCACGCAGCGCGAAGTCACAGAGCGTGATTTCGTCGGCGCCGAGGCCATCGATGATCGCCTCGAGCAGCAATGCGCCGGCAGGGGCGAGATCCGCGCGGCGCGGATCCATGTCCGGGATCTGCAGTCGCTCTGCGAGCGAGTGCGACGTCAGCCGGCGCGTGAGCCGCGACAGTGCCTTGGCGCTGACTCGCAGATTCCGCAGGTCGTCGGACGGCCGCTTGTCCGCGGCGAGCGCGCCGAGCGAGAGGATCGTCCCGGAAGTCCCGATCACGCGATCGATGCGGCGCTTTGAAATCTGCGCGAGGTACGGACCCACCTGACGGCGAACATGCCGAACAAGGCGACGGCGATCGCGATCGGAGATCGGGTCGGTTGTCACGAAGCGCTCGGTCAGCCGGATCACGCCGAGCTTGAAGCTGCGCCCCGTGCGCAACCGCTCCGCCGTGCCGACGGTGATCTCGGTGCTGCCGCCGCCAATGTCCACGACGACGGCCGTGCGCTTCCCGATGTGGGCCGAGTACGCGGCGGCCCGGTGGATCAGTCTCGCTTCCTCGGTTCCGGAGATCACCTGCACGCGCAAACCGACGGCGCGGCGAACCGCGGCGACGAAATCAGGGCCATTCCCGGCCTCGCGAACCGCGCTCGTGGCCGCGGCGATGATTTCGTCCACGCCGTGCGATGCGGCAATTCGCGTGAACTTTGATAGTGTCTGAATCGCCGCCGACATGCTGGGCTCGGCCAGTTGGCGCCCGTCGAGGCCGCCAGTCCCGAGCCGGATCATGTCCTTTTCTCGATCGACGACCTCAAACGACAAGTCCGGCCGGATCCGGCAGACGATCATGTGGAGCGAGTTGGTGCCGATGTCGATGGCCGCGATGCGCATGCGTGTAACGCCGGAGTAACATGCGAGGACGGAAGCTCGAACCGATGGGCCATGCTACCACGACGATCGCGGGCGGTTTGATCGCCGCGCTGACGCGCCAGCACGATTCGCTCGCGCGCCGCTGGTCCGCCGCGCGTGCCGGCCACGTCAAGGGCGTGCATCGCGCGCGCGTGGCGTCGCGCCGCCTTCGCGAGGTCCTCGCGGTCATCGACGCGGCCGAGCCGAAGAGTCGCGCCGCGCGCCTCGTGCGCACCGCGAGGCGGATGACGCGAGCGCTGGGGCCCGTCCGCGAAATCGATGTCGCGCTGGTCGAGCTCGATCTCGCCGCCCGCCGGCACGGCTGGTCGCCCGAGCTGGCGGGAATCGTGCGCCGTCGGCTCGAGCGGGAGCGCGAGCGTCGCGCGAAGCGCATGGCCGCCAAGATTGCCAAACAGGATCGCCGCAGCGTTCGAGACGACATCCGCGAGCTGTCGAAGTGGATGACCGGCGCAGATGATCGATCCTCAGAGGCCGCACTGAGCGCCAGGATCGTGCGACGCGCCCGCGCAGTGCTGGCCGCGTCCGCCGCGGCGGGCACGATCTACGTGCCCGACCGGCTGCACGCGCTCCGCATCGCGATCAAGAAGTTGCGGTACGCCATCGAACTGCTGCCGCCGACCCCGGCGTTCGACGTGGCCGCCGCGTTGAAGTTGTTGAAGCGGGCGCAGAGTCGCTTCGGATCCCTTCAAGACATTCAGGTGCTCACCGCGGAAGTGGGGGCGATTGACACGGTGAAGCGGCGCGCGGCGGATCGTGCCGCGTTGTCTGCGGCGGCTGACGCCCTCGAGCGCGATTGCCGCGAGATCCACGCGAAGGCGCTGGCGCTCGTGCCGGATGTCGAGGCGTGCGCCCGGCTGATCCGGCGCGAGCTCGGTGTGCGCCGTCGGGGTAGCCGCCTCGCGATGGCCAAAGCAGAGCTCGATACGAAGGCTCACGGCCTAGGGCTCAGGGCTCAGGGCCGGGACTGATGCAGGCGCACGGAGCGACCGACGTGCAGGCTCGAAACCCTACGCCTTGAGCCCTAAGCCTTCAGCCCGTGAGCCTTAAGCCTGACAGAATGCATCATGCCCCAGTCCCGACAGCTCTTCCTGGTTCGACACGCCATCGCCACCGAGCGCGGTGACAAATGGCCGGATGACGCCAAGCGTCCGCTGACCCATCAGGGCGCCGCGCGGATGAGCACCGCCGCCGAGGGGCTCTCCGCAATCGGCGTCACACCGGATGTGGTGATTTCGAGTCCACTCGTTCGCGCCGAGCAAACGGCGGACATCCTCGTGAAATGTCTCGGCGGGGATGCCCGCCTCGTGACCGCGCCCGCTCTCGCTCCGGGAGGATCGCCGGCCGCGGTCGCCGAAGCCGTGGCCTCGCTTGCCAAGGGTCGCAGCATCGCCATCGTCGGCCACGAGCCCGGACTCGGCGAGTTCGCGGCCTGGCTCGTCGGCGCACGTCAGCCGCTGCCATTCAAGAAGGGCGGCGCCTGCCGAATCGACGTCGCCGACTGGCCGCCCACCGCGAAGAGCGGAACTCTCATCTGGTTCGCGACGCCCAAGATGCTTCGGGCACTCGCGTGAAATGGAAAGTACAAGCGAGTGCGAGAAGGTCGATGAGTTCGGGGCGGTCGAGGAGTTTCAAGCTTTAGGCCCGGGGATCGTGAGCCCAGGCTCGTCTACACCTTCGAACTCATCAACGCCCTTCGAACTCATCGACCCCTTCGAACTCTTAAACCACCGTTCCCGGCTTCACGATCCCGTTCTTCGGCACCACGATGATGCCGCTGCGGATGTAGTAGCCGTCTCCGTCCACGTCCTGAACATTCCGCTCGTTCACAAGACGGGCGCCCTCGCCGATGCGCGCGTTCTTGTCGACGATCACGCGGTCGAGCACGGCGTCTGGCCCCACGCCGAGAGGCAGGTCGCCGAACTGGTCCTCGTAGTAGTCGGCGCCGAGCAGCACGGACCGCGTGACGGTCGCACCGCGATGGATGGCCGTGCGCACGCCCACCACGCTGCTTTTCACCGTGCAGTTGTCGAGGTACGCGCCTTCGGCCACGAGCGCCTCGTCCAGCTGGCAGTTGTGCAGCCTGGCCGCCGGCAGAAATCGCGACCGCGTGTAGATGGGCCGCCGGGGATGGAAGAAGTCGAACGGCGGTACGCGCTTCGTGAGCAGCATGTTGGCGTCGTAGAACGTGCGCGACGGTGCCGACGTCCGCCCAGTACCCGCGATAGACGTAGGCGTGGACGCGGTGCGTGCCGATCGAGCTCGGGATGAGCTCGCGGCCGAAGTCCACGGCCCGGCTCCGCTCGAGCACGTCGTACAGGACATCGCGTGAGAACACGTAGATGCCCATTGACGCGAGAAACGGTTTGTCGGCCGTCAGCAGCCCGGCCGGCGAGTTGGCCGGCGCGCTCGATCGCATCTCGCCAAGGCGCGCGGCCGCGGGCCTGTGTTCGAAGCCGGTGATCTGGCCGCTCGTGTCGAAGCTGAAGATGCCCATTTCGGTCGCCGTCTCCGGGGCGACGGGCTGGGCCGCGATCGTGATGTCAGCATCCCGCTCGATGTGCGAGTCGATGAGCTCGGCCAGGTCCATCCGGTAGATGTGGTCGCCGGCCAGCACGAGGTAGTACTCCGCGTCGAGCTCCCGGAAGTGCCGCGCGGCCTGGCGCACGGCGTCCGCCGTGCCCTGGAACCACTGTTCGCCCTCGGGCGTCTGTTCGGCCGCGAGCACCTCGACGAAACCGCCGGAGAACATGTCCATCCGGTAGGTCTGCGCGATATGCCGGTTCAGCGACGCGGAATTGAACTGCGTGAGCACGAAGATGCGCTCGAGGCCCGCGTGGAGGCAGTTGCTGATCGGGATATCGATCAACCGCCACTTGCCGCCGATGGGAACCGCAGGCTTGGACCGCGCGTGAGTGAGAGGGAACAACCGCGTACCGCGGCCGCCACCCAGAATGATCGTGAGAACGTCGTTCATTGGCTGTTCATTTTATGGCACGCCTGCGTCCCGGTCCTCTTTCCACTCGAGATCGTCCACGCGTTCGACGAGTGGCACGTCCGTCCGCAGTGTCGCCAGCGTCCGGAACAGCAGCGCGCGGCTCCTGTCGCGGGCGAGCGTCGCCGCAAGCTCCGCGGGCCGTGTGGCGTTGACGTGCCACTCGCGATAGTCATCGGGGATGGCTTCGATGTGGCCGAACCGCGAGAGCACCGCCGCCGTTGACTTCGCGCCCCAGCCCGGCAGGCCCGGATAGCCGTCGGCGGCGTCGCCGACGAGCGCGAGGTAGTCCGGAATCGAAGCCGGCGGCACGCCGAACTTCTCGGTCACGCCCTTCTCGTCCACTATCACGCGCGTTCGCCGGTTCAGTTGCACGATGCGTGTGCCTCGTACGCACTGCGCCAGATCCTTGTCCGGCGTGCAAATCACGACGCGGCCGACACGAGGGTCCGCCGCCGCCTGCACCGCGGCGGTCGCCAACGCATCGTCCGCCTCGAACTCCACCATCGGCCAGACGACGATCCCCATGGCAACCAGTGCGCCTTCGAGGATCGGAAACTGCGACCAGAGCGCCGGATCGATACCCTCGCTCGTCTTGTAGCCCGGCCACAACTCGTTGCGAAACGATTCGATGATCCGATCGGTCGCCACCCCGAGATGGGTCACGCCTCGGCTGGTCATCCCCCGAATCGACGCGATCACACCGCGCACGGCGGCAACCTCGCGGCCCAGGTCGTCGGTTTCGGAAGGCAGCGCGTAGAAATGCCGGAACAGCTCGTACGTTCCGTCGATGAGGTAGACGTCCATCGGCTAGAGGGTCCGCATGCGTGTATCGAATGCACCACTCAGGGGCATCGCAGATTGTTCTCGTAAGTGAATGACCAGCTTGATGTTGGCAGACGTTACGCCAAATTTACATGCGCTGGATGTGTCCGCTTGATAATGATCCCGTATGACCACCGAGCAGCTTCCAGCGCCAGACGCGTCTCGACGCGTCACCGTCACCCGCGGCCGACACGGTTGGGAGGTCAAGGAAGAGCGTAACAACGTCGTCGTCCACAGCGCCACTTACACGGACTGGCACAGGGTCGAACGGGCGGCTGGGTTCCCCGTGGCCGGTTCCACGTTCCCGGTTCTCGGGACCGCGAACGACGAACCTGGAACGGAGACCAGGGAACGCGGAACGGAGTCCGACTAGCGTCAGCGTGTCCGGAGCGTGGCCTCGTCCTCCGGCGCGCGCCCGGCGTCCTCGAGCTCTCGCAACCTCGCATCAAGCAGCGCCGTGTCTTCGATCAGACGATCGATCTGCTGCCGCTGTCGCGAGATGACGACTGAGAACGACACCGACGCCACGAACACGAACAGGATCACGACGAGAAGGAGCGCCGCCGGCGGATAGTAAGATGCCGAGTCCGAGCGCGATCCGATCCAGAAGACCCCGCGCCATCGACAATCCCAGCAGCGCCAGCGCGCAGAGAATCCAGACGAAGGAATATTCCTCGGTCAGTTTCTTTCGCCGCACGAGTTCCAGCACACCGATGAGCAGCGCGATGCTGATCGCGACGGCGGCGACCTGAAGGCGATCCATCAGGTTCGATCGCGAACCGCGCCCCTGAGAGGCACCACGAGCAGATGAATGATCAGCCGGGCCATCGCGGCGCTCGTGCGCCGCGCGGTCAATGAGGTCTGACCGGCCGGCCGCTCCCGCATCGTGACCGGAATCTCCACAGCACGAAGCTGATTGCGGCTCAGGAACAACCTGAGCTCCGGTTCGGGATATCCGGACGGATGGTGCTCGGCAAGAACGGCCAGCGCCTGTGGGCCAAACGCCCAGAGACCCGACGTCGGATCCGTCACTCGCCCTCTCGTCAAGATGGTCAGGACCATTCCGAGACATCTTTGAACGACGCGCCGCCCGCGCGGTGTTGACGGCGATCGTCGAGCGTGCGTGAAGCGCGAGCCGATGACGACGTCTGCCCGGCGATTCATGAGCGGCTCGATGAGGGCCGGCAGGAGCCGCGCCGGGTGCTGGCCGTCGCCGTCAAGACGCACGACAGCATCGAAGCCCCGCTGCCGTGCGTAGCGCAGGCCGACGCGTACGGCTGCGCCCGGCCCGAGTCGCTCCGGCAGGCGGATCCAGCGAACGCCGAGCGCCGGCAGCAGCGCCCGCGTCTCGTCGTCCGAGCCGTCGTCGACGACGAGAATGTCGTGGGCCGGCGCATCGCTGCGGATCTCGGCCACGAGACCCGGAAGAGTTGCGGCCTCGTTGAACGCGGGAATCAGGATCAGGACGCGCACAGCTGGTGATGGATCTAGAGCGAGCGCGGGCGCATGCTGTGGACCGGTCGGGACCGGACGCCGAAGAGCGTGCGCGCGCTCCACGCCGTCATGGCGGCAACCCACGCGAGGTTGCGAACCGCGTGCACGGGCACGAAGCACAGGCCCGCCGGATCGCGAAACAGGATCGGCGGCCCACAGGCCGGCCGCGAACCGTTCGGCGATGATTGCCGCAGCCAGCGCCAGCGCCACGCTCGCAGGGACCACCCATGGCGTGTTCGCAACGGCGGCGGCAACCGCGATCGCGCCGGCGGCGACGGCAAGGGCCGTCACTGGCCCCTGCAGCATCATCGAGAGGCCCGACACGTTGTCACCCGCCACCCGCTGCGGGTGTCTGACCAGCAGGTTGAGGCGGCCGTATCCAAATCCGTATTGCTGCCGCGCGTAGTCGACGACGCCCTCGCGCCAGTGGTGAACGCTCCCCGCGTCGTGGCAATACGCCAGTCGATATCCGGCGCCGACCAGCCGATAGCTGACGTCGTTGTCGTAGCCGTAGCCGAGACCTTCGTCGAACAGCCCGACGTCGAGAAGCGCCGATCGCCGGTAGACACTGTTCCCTGTGCACACGTGATTCGTCGTGGACGGCGAGACGGCGGTAGCGGAGCGCGAGATCCAGCGCCATCACCCGCGACCAGATGTCCTTCGGGGCCTGTCCGTGAGGAGTCTGTCCCTGCTCACCAAGTGGGACTGACTCGCGAGGGGTCTGTCCCTGCTTACGAAGTGGGACTGACTCGCGAGGGGTCTGTCCCTGCTTACGAAGTGGGACTGACCCCTCGTGGTCTGCCTCCGCACCTGGAACGTACCGACCCTGCGCGGCCGCAACCTGCGGGTCATCGAACGTCTCGACCAACCGCTCGACCCAAGTCGGTGAGAGCACGACGTCCTGATCGACCTGGGCGATCAGCGGATGCGTGGCGGCGCGCACGCCCCGGTTGATGGCCGCGGCGGCGCCCGCGCCGTCCCCGCTGAGCACTCGCATGTTGCCGAGCGACTGGTGGCGCGAAAGGATGGCGGCCGAGTCATCGGTGCTGCCATCGTCGATCGCGATGATCTCGAAGGGGCCCGGCCATGTCTGGGCGCGAATCGACGTCAGCACGCTGTCGAGCCAGCGCCCGCCGTTTCGGACCGGAATCACAAAACTGACGCCCATCATGTTCGTCAGGCCGCCATGATACCCGCGTTAGGTCCGGGGCCTATCTATCCTTATCGGGCCTGAGTGACAGTCTGATACACCGCTTCGAGTTGCTCGATCAGCGGCGCCCACTGGCATTCCCGTTCAACTCTCAGGCGAGCATCTCGTCCAAGCTGTTCGCGACGCTCGGGAGAGCTCAGGAGATCCCGCAACGCGCCGTCCAGAGCGCGGGCGTTGCCGATCGGTACGATGAGGCCGGTCGTTCCATGAACGACGTTCGTGCGTACGCCTGGCAGGTCCGGGACGATGCTCGGAACGCCCGTCGCTGCTGCCTCGAGCGTCACCAGACCGAACGCCTCGGCGCGGCTCGTTGACGGCAGCACGTGGACGTCGGCCAGACGATAGTAGCGGGGCAGCAGTTCGTCGCTGATGTCACCGACAAAGATGGTTCGAAGGCCGAGGCCACGGTCTGTGGCTTCGCGCTCGAATCTGGCCCGATCACTCTCCGTCACCGACGACGACCAGATGCCAGGAGAGATGCAGCAGCGTGGTCAGCGCCGTGAAGAGCAGGTCGAGGCCCTTGAATCGATGTGCGGCATCGAGACTTCCGACGAACAGAATCACCGGCGAAAGCCCGTCGATGTTCAGGGACGTGCGCAGCGCGGGCTCAGCTCCCGGATGGAACCGTTCGAGATCGACACCGAACGGACAGACGTGGACCTGGTCCAGGGTGCCGTCGACGCGCGCGAGCGCCGACGCGGCCGCGTAGTCGCGCGAACTGACCAGCAGTTTGTCGGCGTGCGAGAGGATCCACGGCTGGACGGTCTCCCGGTGCACATCAAAGACCGTCCCCTTCAAGCCGGAGGCCGTCGCGTCCATGTGGTACGTGACGACGAGAGCGCGGATCTGACCAGACGACCTGGCGTGGGCGACGGGCTCGGCGCCGCCGTAGAACGGGTAGTGGAGGTGGACGATGTCGAAGCTGGCGAGTGTCGAAGGGAGCGACAGCAGAAGCCCGGCGTTTCCGACGCGGACTCGCGGTGAGCAGACTTCGACGTCATGTCCGCGCGCGCGAAGCCGCTCCGTATATTCGAACGCGACCCGCGCCATGCCTCCGCGATAGGGAGGGTAGACGGGCGTGACTTGGGCGATGCGCATCGGACGGCGGCAAGCCTACACGCCGTATAGGCGCGCGACGCACTAGAGTAAGCCAATGCGCCTCGGGGCCGTTGTTCTGAACTACGGAACACCCGCGACCACCATTTCTGCAGTCCGATCCATCCAGGCCTACGCGTCGCCTGGCCAGGTCATCGTTGTCGACAACGCGTCCCGCGACGACTCCGTGGAACGTCTTCGAGCGGAACTTCAGAACGTGACAGTGGTGGTCTCACCCAGCAACCTAGGATTCTCCGCCGGCTACAACCTTGGGATTCGGGAGGCGGTCGGACGCGGCGCGGAACGCGTGCTCATGCTCAACAGTGATGCCGTGTTGACAGGAGACACGATCGATTTTCTCGATCGTTGCCCTTGCAGGCGATATCGCAATCGCTGGTCCTCTGATCGTCGGCACGGGGCCGTCAGGCCGAATCGAATCAGCTGGCGTGAACTATGCGGTGTCGACCGGCCGGATGCACCATCGCCTGCACGGCATTTCCAGCTCCAATGTGGTTGTTCCGGATCTCGCTGAAGTCGACGCGGTCAGCGGCTGCGCAGTGTTGGTGCGACGAGAAGTCTTCGAAACCGTCGGCCTCCTTGCCGAGGAGTTCTTCTACGGGTTCGAAGACATCGAATTTTGTCTCCGCGCGCGCCGTGCGGGATTCCGAACTGTCTGCATCGGGCGGGCCGTCGTGGAGCATCAAGGCGCCGCGTCCATCGGTCAGTCCTCGCCGAGACGTCTGTACTTCGGCGTCCGCAACCACTTGCTCCTGGCGACCCGCGTTGGCCCGCAGGCCTGGCCCATCCGGTTCGCTCGCGCAGCGAACATCGTCGGTCTCAACGTGGCGCATGCGCTCGTTCGATCGCGCACACCCATCGCGCCAGGCCTCGCTGCAATCGGCAGAGGCGTTCGAGATCACTTGAAGGGGAGATACGGTTCGGACGTGAGCGAGCGCTAACGAGCCCGCGCGAGCAAGCGCGTAGGGGGACAGCGGGGCGAAGCCCTCCGGGTTACTCGACGAACCGGTAGCCCAGACCGACGACCGTTTCGATCTGCGGGCCGACGCTGCCGAGCTTCGAGCGGAGACGGCCGACGTGCACGTCCACCGACCGCGTTTCCACGAAGCGGTCGTATCCCCAGACGCGTTCGAGAAGCCGGTCGCGCGACAGGACCCGGTTGCGGTTCTCGACCAGGCAGCGGAGCAGCTCGAATTCGCGTCGGGTCAGCCGGATGGGCTGGCCCTCGACCGTCACCATGACCGCGTCGAAATCGGCGACGAGTTGCTTGCCTCGGTAGATGGACAGTCCGCCTGGCTTGGCCGTGGACTTCCGGCGGAGGACCGCGCGCACGCGTGCCGCGAGCTCGCGCAGGCTGAACGGCTTCGTCACGTAGTCGTCGGCGCCCAGATCCAGGCCCGACACGCGGTCGGATTCGCCGGTGCGCGCCGTCAGCATGATGATCGGAAGCGCCGCCGTCGCCGGCCGCGCCCGGACCAGGCGGCAGACCTCCGTGCCGTCGATCGACGGGAGGTTGAGGTCGAGAATCACGAGGTCGGGCTGCGAGTCGGTAATCGACTTCACCGCGGCGTCCCCGCTCGTCACGATGTCCACCCGGGCCTCGCCCGAGCGTTCGAACGTGTGTTTGATGAGGTCCGCGATGTCGACCTCGTCCTCGACCACCAGAATGCGCGTTGGAACTGCCATGTGACAGTCGTCACACTACGGCACCCAGGTTTCCCGCCCGTGACGCGGCCGTTAAATGTCGGTTACGGGCCGTTTGTTACATTGACGTTACAATGACGCCCGGCTGGGGAGGCCGGGCCGTGCGCTTCAACCTGTTTCCGAAAGACGAGCAGTTCTTCGACCTCTACGGCAAGATGGCGGCCGAAATCCAGGCCGCCTCGTTGCTCCTCGAGCAGTTGCTGGCCACCGATCCGCCGGATATGGCCAAGGTCGAACCCATCCGGGATGCCGAGCATCGCTGCGACGCGCTGACCCACGACGCGATTCAGCGCCTCCACCGCACGTTCATCACGCCGTTCGACCGCGAGGACCTCTACGCCCTCGCCACGACGCTCGACACGGTGATGGACGCGATCGATCACACCGCGTCGCTCGTCCGCTTGTACAAGATTCAAGTCGTGCGCCCCGGCGCCCGCGAGCTCGGTCGCACGGTCTCAGCGTCGGCGGAACGGATGCGCATGGCCCTCGAAGCGCTCGCGACGAAGAAACCCGTCAACCCGCACGCCGTGGAAATCAACCGCCTCGAGAACGAGGCGGATCGCGTCTATCAGGAAGCCGTCCGGACGCTCTTCGATACCGAGACCGACGCCATCGTGATCATCAAGTGGAAAGAAGTGTATGACAACCTCGAGCGCATCACCGACTGCTGTGAAGACGTCGCGAACGTCATCGAAGGCGTCGTCGTCAAGCACGGGTGATTCGCGTTGAGCCTGTTGTTCAGCACCATCGGCCTCATCATCGTCGTCGCGCTCGTTTTCGACTACATCAACGGCTTCCACGACGCCGCGAACTCCATCGCGACCGTCGTCTCGACGCGCGTGTTGTCGCCGGGCCTGGCCGTGCTCTGGGCCGCCTTCTTCAACTTCGCGGCGGCCGCGGTCATGGGCACAGCCGTCGCGACGACGGTCGGCCGCGGCATGGTGGACCTGTCGGTGGTCACCTACGCGGTCATTCTGTCCGGACTCGTCGGTGCGATCGTCTGGAACCTGATCACGCTGGTACTTCGGCCTGCCGACGAGCTCATCGCACGCGTTGTTCGGCGGCTACGGGGGCGCGGCCGTCACGAAGGCAGGGTTCGGTGCGCTGATCGTGTCCGGCTGGACGAAGGTGCTCATCTTCATCGTGGTGGCGCCGTTGATTGGGATGACCGTCGGCCTGCTCGTCATGACGGCCATCGGCTGGATTTTTTACCACTCCGCGCCGTCACGGGTCGATCGCTGGTTCCGGCGCCTGCAGCTGGTGTCGGCCGCCGCGTACAGCCTGATGCACGGCGCCAACGACGCGCAGAAGACGATGGGCATCATCACGGGCGCCCTCGTGACGGGCGGCTATCTGACGACTTTCCACGTGCCGATCTGGGTCGAGATCATTTCGTACACGGCCATCAGTCTCGGCACGTTGAGCGGAGGCTGGCGCATCATCAAGACGATGGGGTCGAAGATCACGAAGCTGCAGCCGGTCGGCGGCTTCGCCGCCGAGACCGGCGCGGCCGTCGCGATCTACACGGCCACGGCCCTCGGTGTGGGCATCAGCACGACGCACACGATCACGGGAGCGATTGTCGGCGTGGGCGCGACCCGGCGATTGAGCGCGGTGCGCTGGGGCGTCGCCGGGCAGATCGTGTGGGCCTGGATTCTGACGATTCCGGCCTCGGCGACGATCGGCGCGCTCTCCTATTTCGTGATCAGCTTGATCGTGGACTGAGGAACGTACGTAGCCGCACTTCAGTCGCGCGAGGACTGGCGCTTCAGCTCGGCGAACGCCGGGTGATTCCGGTCCCGCTCCGAGATGATTGGCGACGCCACGGGCCACTCGATCGCCAGATCCGGGTCGTTCCATCGCACTCCGCGCTCGGACGTTGCGTCATAGACGTCCGAACACTGATATTCGAGCTCCGCGACGTCTGACAGCACGCAGAATCCGTGAGCGAAGCCAGTCGGGATGAAGAGCTGGCGGAAGTTGGCGGCGCTCACCGTCACGCCCACCCAGCGTCCGAACGTCGGGGACGCCGGCCGGACATCCACCGCCACGTCGAACACCTCGCCCACCACGACGCGAATCAGCTTTGCCTGGGCGTGCGGTGGATCCTGCCAGTGCAACCCCCGCAACGTCCCTTTCACCGAACGCGAGTGGTTGGATTGCACGAACGTCACGTCGATGCCCGCCTGCCGGTAGCGGTCGGCCCGGTACGTCTCGAGGAAGAAGCCGCGCGCGTCGTGATGCACGATCGGCTCGATCTCCAGCACTCCCGGGAGTGCGGTCGGGATGACCTTCACGGACCACTCCCGTCTGGCCCGGATTCAACCAGCCGAAGCAGATACTGACCGTAGGAGTTCGAGCGCATCGGCATGGCGATCTCACGGAGCGCGTCCGCCGTGATGTACCCCATGCGGAACGCGATTTCCTCGACGCAGGAGATCATGAGCGCCTGGCGTTCCTCGATGGTTTCGACGAACTGCGACGCACTGAGGAGCGATTCGTGCGTGCCGGTGTCGAGCCACGCGACGCCGCGACCCAGGCGCTCGACCGACAAGGCGCCGCGCCGCAGGTAGTCGCGATTGACGTCGGTGATCTCCAACTCGCCTCGCGGCGACGGTTTGAGGCGCGCGGCAATCTCGAGGACGTCGTTGTCGTAGAAGTACAGACCCGTGACCGCGAAGGACGACCGGGGCTGTGTGGGTTTCTCCTCGATGCTGATGGCGCGCCCGGCGTCGTCGAACTCCACCACGCCGTAGCGCTGCGGATCGCGCACGGGATAGCCGAAGACCGTGGCGCCCTGCGTACGGCCGGCCGCCCGCTTCAGGACGTCCGTGAATCCCTGCCCGAAGAACAGGTTGTCGCCGAGCGCCAGCGCCACACGGTCGGCTCCGACGAAATCGCGTCCGAGGATGAACGCCTGCGCGAGCCCATCGGGCGAGGGCTGCACGGTGTATGACAGCCGCAGTCCGATGTGACTGCCGTCCCCCAGCAGCCGCTTGAACGCCTCCACATCGTCGGGCGTCGTGATCAGCAGCACGTCCCGAATGCCCGCCAGCATCAGCGTGGCCAGCGGGTAATAGACCATCGGCTTGTTGTAGATCGGGATCAGCTGCTTGCAGATGCCGCGTGTGACCGGGTACAGACGAGTGCCGCTTCCACCAGCGAGAATGATGCCCTTCATAAGAATCTCGTTGGTTCGACAGGTACGACCATACGACCGGTCCAAGGAACTACTGACGATTGCCATCCTCTTTTTTATCTTCATAGACTGGAAACTAAGGAAGTTGGCGAGCGCCAGCTCCTACCTGGAACCTGTCGTAGCTGTCGCACCGACAGGAAGGCTTACCGCAAAAATGGCGCCGCCGCCCTCGCGATTTGCCGCCGTGACTGTACCACCGTGAAGTTCGACCAGATGCCTGACGATGGAGAGGCCCAGGCCCGTGCCACCCGGATCGCGGGCGCGCGAGCGATCGACCCGATAGAACCGCTCGAACACTCGAGACAGGTCGGCGTCGGGAATTCCGGGTCCGCGGTCGGCCACCGTGATCGTGATCATGTCGCCTGACCGGCTGGATGTGACGTCGATCGTGCCGCCTTCGGGACTGTAGTTCGACGCGTTCTCCATCAGATTTCGCAGCACGTCGTGGAGCTTCGACGGATCGCCAGGCACCGTCTTCGCGCCCTCCGCCAGACGGACCTCGACGCGTCTGCCGGCGTGCCTCGAGCGCGGCTTCCATGTCGCGTTCGACGCCGCCGATGAGTCCCTCGAGCCGGCATTCCGCGCGTGCGATCGTCTCCTGACCGGCATCGAGCCGCGCGAGTCGCAACAGATCGCGCACGAGCCCCTCCATGCGAAGCGCGTGGCGCGAGATGATCGTCAGGAACTTCGCGGACTCCTCGGGCGTCGGCGGACTGTCCAGCAGCGCTTCGACCGAGCCGCGAATCGCGGTCAGCGGCGTTCGGAGCTCGTGCGAGACATTGGCGACGAAGTCGCGACGAACCTGATCGGCGTGGCGCAACGCCGTGATGTTGTGAAGGACGAGGACCGCGCCGCCGCCCCGCGCGCGCGCGACAGGCACGACGTGCGCGACGAAAAACTTGCGGGCATCCCGATCGAGCTGCACTTCCACCGGTGGCGGCGTCTGCCCGCCCAGCGCAGCCGCCAGTTGCGCGGCGATGTCCGGATGGCGGACCACTTCCAGATAGTGACGATCCTCGGCGGGCTCCGGAAGGCGGAGCATCGACCGCACGGCCGGATTCGTCAGCACCAGCCGTCCGGCGCTGTTGACGAGCACGACGCCTTCCACCATCCCGGTCAGAATCGCCTCCATGTGCGCGCGTTCGCGCGCCATCTCGGTGAGCCGGGTGCCGAGCTGTCGCGCCGTGTCGTCGAGGACGTTCGCGACCGTACCAATCTCGTCGCGCCCGTGGTCGCGTGCCGGCCGGCTGAAATCTCCAGCCTTGTACCGCTCGGCCGTGTCCACGACGGCGCGCAGCCGCCGGTTGACGACCACTGACCAGAGGCCGATCAGCGCCACGGCGGCCGCGAGACCTGCCAGAAGTCCGACGAGTGCGAGCCGCCGGACGCTGGCGACGCGCGCGTCGATCGCCGTGAGCGGCAGCGCCACGCGCACGAACGCGACCGGACCCGCACGGACCGCGACCGCCGCATATCGCGTGTCGATGCCGGTGGTCTGGCTCGACCTCGTCGCCAACCCCTCGCCCGACTGCCGCGCTTCGACAATTTCCTCGCGGGCGGCATGGTTCTCCACCGACCCGCAGTGCGTCCACGTCCACATCGGAATCGCCCAGAACCTGTCCACTCGCCTCGATGAACGTCACTCTGCCGCCGATCAGCCGGCCGACCTCATCGGCCTCCTGATCGGGATCCGGCAGCGTCTCCTGGTGCGACAGCAGCGCGGAGGCCAGGCGCGCCTGGTTGAGAAGCCCCGCATCGACGTCCTCGAGCATGAACCGGCGAAACGCCTGCTCGACCAGAATCGTCGAGACGGCGAGCGCGATGGAGGAGGCGAGCAGGGCGCCGACGAACGAGCGCGTCCGAAAGGTCACGACGTGCTGGCAGGGTCGTCCAGCTTGTAGCCGAACTGTTTGATCGTCGCGATGGCGTCAACGAGCCAGGGAATTTTCTCGCGCAGCCGGCGGACGTGCACGTCCACCGTGCGTGTGCCACCGGTGTACTGGTAGCCCCAGACGTCGGCGAGCAGCAGATCGCGTGAGAGCACCCGCCCTCGATGTTCGATCAGATACTGCAGCAGCAGGAACTCTTTCGCCGTGAGCCGCACCTCCCGATCGTCGATCCGCACCTGGTGCCGTTCGAGATCCATGCGTGACCGGGCCGTGCCGAAGCACGCGCTCCTTGGGCTTCGCCGCGGTCCAGTCGTCGTAACAGCGCGGTGACGCGTGCGACCAGCTCCTTCGGGCTGAACGGCTTGACGACGTAGTCGTCGGCGCCGAGCTCGAGACCGCGGATCCGGTCTGCTTCTTCGCCCCTGGCCGTGAGCATGATGATGGGGATGGCCGCCGTCGTCGCATCCTGCCGCAGCGCCTGGCACACGAGCGAGCCGTCCATGCCGGGCAGCATCAAATCCAGCACGACGAGATCGGCGCGGCGCCTCCCGCAGGCGCGCCATGACTTCCCGGCCGGTCGCGAGGTGATCGACCGTGTGTCCGGCGCGCTCGAGGTAGTGCCGAATGAGATCGGCGATGTCCGGGCTGTCTTCGACGACGAGGACTCGCGCCACGGGCGGAATCTTAACTGTTATCGCTCGACCTGGGTCGCCGTCAGGATGCCACCGCCACGAACGAAGAGGAACCATGCCGCCACGACCGCAAGCACGGCACCGTTGACGGCCATGACGCTCGATGCCGAGAACCGGTCCGCCAATGCACCCGCCACCAGCCCGCCAATGGGGCCACCACCGCGCAACGCCACCATGTAGATGCTCACCACGCGGCCGCGGAGCGTCGTCCGGCACCGTCAGCTGCACGAGCGAGAAGCTGATCGAGAACAGCGCCATGAAGAAGATGCCGCCGACGAACAGCAGCACCAGGCTGAGCAGCGAGCGACGTCGAGAGCGCGAACGCGGCGATGAGCAAGCCCGAGTCCGATCTGCACGCTCAGCAGCAGACGGCCCATGTGCTTTCTCGTATCGACCGTGCCCACGATCAGGGCGCCGAGAATCGCGCCGAGTCCCTGCGACGCCATCAACATCGACAGCCGGGATTCCGGTGTGCCGGTGCCCGTCAGCACCTCCGTTGCGAACGCCGGCAGCATCGTCAGGATGGGCATCGCGAGAAACGTGCTCACGCCGACGAGGATCGTCAAGCGTCAGCATCAGCCGGTTGTCGCGGACGTAAAGCAGACCGCTCTGCAGCTCGGCGCCGAGCGCCCGCCGATCGGCTGATGGCGTGTGGGCCGGCAGGTGAAGGGCCGTCAGCGCCATGACGACGATGAAGAACGACAACCCGTTGACCGCGAAACAGGCCGCGAGGCCAATCGTCGAAACGATGCCGACGCCCACGCCCGGGCCGAGCACGCGCGAGAGATTGAACTGCGTGGAGTTGAGCGCGATGGCGTTCGGCAGATCGCGTCGCGGCACGAGCGACGGGATCAGCGCCTGATACGCCGGGCCGCCGAACGCCTGTCCGCAGCCGGAGATGAACGACAGCGCGAAGATGAACCAGACGGTGATCGAGCCGTTCCAGACGAGCAGCGCCAGCATGAACGCCGAGAACGCCTGCACGTACTGCGACCCGGTCAGCAGCCAGCGCCGATCGTGCCGATCGGCGATGACCCCGCCGATCAGCATGAAGAGCAGGATCGGCAGCTGGCTCAGGAAATCGTCGATGCCCAGGAAGAACTTCGAGCCGGTCAGGTCGTAGACCAGCAGGCTCTGGGCGAACTTCTGCATCCAGGTGCCGATCGTGGAGCCGAGCGCCGCCAGCCAGAGGATCCGGAAGTTCCGGTGGGTCAGCGCGCCAGCGACCCGTGCGATCCAGGGCCGCGGCGCGTCCGGCGCGGCGGCTGGGTCGGTGGCGGGGGAGGAAGACACGGGCTCTGCATCTTAGCGGGGTCTGTCCCTGCTGACGAAGTGGGACTGACCCCGCGTGTTGCGGCTCAAGACTCAGGCTAGGGCTCGGGCCAGACGGGCCTTGATCCCGGGCGACACGCTGTCTATACTCCTGCTTCTCTAAAAGCGAAAATAAAGCGAAAATGGAATCCGCCGCCCGTACCCGCCCCGTCAGCCGAGAACGGCTGGAAGCGCTGCTCGATGCCCGCAAATTGGGGGGCGTTCTGCGACCGGTCTGGGCACTGGGAGGGACGAACGTTCACGTCACCTCCACCGGCGTGCCTCAGCTCGACCAGACACTCGGCGGGGGATGGAGACAGGGTGAAATCTCGGAGCTTGTCGGGGGGCGATCGTCAGGCAAGACGAGCGTTCTCCTGGCGAGCCTGACGGCTGCGACGGCTGACGGTGGCGTGGCGGCCATCGTCGACGCGGTGGATCGGCTCGATCCTCGGTCGCTTGATGGCGCGGGCGGCGATCTCAGCCGCGTGCTCTGGGTGCGCGGCGCCGCCATCACGATCGAGATGGCCCGGCCGGCGCTGATCGAGGAGGCCGTGTCACGAGCCGTTCGTGCGTTCGATCTGATTATCCGCGCGGGCGGGTTTTCCCTGGTCGCGCTCGATCTGTCGGATGTGCCGTCGCGGTACGTGCGCGCGCTGCCATGGGCCACCTGGAAGCGGCTGGCGTACGCCAATGAAGGCCGGCCTACGGTTGGTTTGATCGTCGGTCAGGAGCCGATGGGCCGCAGTGCCCGCGGTGTGTCGATCGCGCTCGCTTCGTCTCCCGTGTGGACGGGGACGAGCGATCAGAGCCGCAGGTTCGGCGGATTCGAGAACCGCACGCGATGTTCTGCTGTCTGCTGACTTCGCGTGCCGACGTGGCGCTGGCTGTCGCGCGCGCGTGCTCCCCACGCGTCCGCGTCTACGGCCCTGGTGCGGTTTTCGACGTCTCGGGGTGCTCGCGGACGATCGGGACACCAGAGACGATTGCGCGTGAAGTGCTCGCGCTCGCACAACGAGGGTGCGAGGGTTCGAAGGGTTCCAGGGGGCCAGGGTTCCAGGTCCGAACCTTGGCCCCCTGGACCCCTGGACCCCTCGAACCCTTCGCACCCTCCCCGTGTCGCTGTCGCCCCGACCGTCACGATGGCCTGGCTGCTGGCTCATGCGCGTCCCGGCGTGACGGTCGCGGACGCGGCGTTGTTATCGCGGCTCCCCGTGGGCTGGCTTGGGGCATTAAGTGATCTTGAGAGTTCGAGGAGTTCGAAGGGGTCGAGGAGTTCGAAACGTTCAGGGACCAACCCCTCGACCTCCTCGACCCCCTCGAACTCTTCGACCCCTTCGAACTCTTCGAGCCCCTCGAACTCCAAAGAGATCGCCGAAGCCCTGGCGATCTTTGAACGCTGGGGGCTTCGCACGCTTGGTGATGTGGCGGCCCTTCCGCGCGGTGATGTTCTCGCCCGGTTGGGACCACTCGGCCGGCGTTTGCATCAAGCCGCGTGCGGAGAAGACGCGGCGCCGTTCGTGCCGATGGACGAGACGCCGGGGTTCGTCGATCGCCTGGAGCTCGAGTGGCCGATCGACGGACTCGAGCCGCTCGCCTTCGTGCTGGCGCGATCGTGCGAGCGGTTGTCGATGGCGCTCCAGCGCGCCGATCGCGGTGCCGTCGCGGTCCGTACCCAATTGCGGCTCGTGACACGCGAGACGCACGAGCGGACGCTCAACCTGCCGGCGCCGATGGCCGACGCCCGGATCCTGCGAACGCTCATCCTGCTCGATCTCGAATCACATCCTCCGCCCGCGGCGATCGACATCGTCACGATTGAGCTCGACGTCAGTCCCGGTTCGATCGTGCAGGGATCGTTGATTCTGCCGACGTTGCCAACGTCCGAGGAGCTCGCGACGCTCGTGGCGCGATTGACGGCGCTCGTCGGCGCTTCGCGCGTGGGGGCGCCGAGCGTCGCTCGACACGCACGATGCGCAGGGCTGTGGGCATGGAGACATTTGGAGTGCAACCTGAGGAAGGGCAAAGGGCAAAGGGCAGAGAGGCAAAGGAGAGGAACCTCCGACACTTCTGACCTCTCCTCTGCCCTTTGCCCTCTGCCCTTTGCCCTCCGAAGGTTCCGTTTGCCGGTCGCGGCGCGCGTTGACCGTTGAGCGCCGCGTGCCGGTGAGCGTGCGGCCTTCGGCCCGCGGATTGTCCGGCGGTCGTGTGGTGGCCTGTGCCGGTCCCTGGCGCTCGTCCGGCGGATGGTGGACGTTCAATCGCGCCGAATGGGATCGCGACGAGTGGGATGTGGAGCTGTCGACGGGAGATGTGTATCGGATGGCGCGTCATCGTTCGACGGGGCAGTGGGAGGTCGAGGGAATTCTGGATTGAGGATTTGCGATCTGTGATTGCGGATTGCATTGATCGATTGCTGATGGTGGATTGCCGATTGCGGTTCGAGGGCACGCTGTCACCGCGTGGGTTCGGAACGCTTTCAATCCTCAATCCGCAATGCCCTAATTCTTCAATGCCATCCGCAATCACCGATCGCAGATCCGCAATGAATTGCATTGTCCATGTACATCGAGCTCCACACCTCCTCGGCCTTCTCCTTTCTCGACGGCGCGTCGCTGCCGGGGACGCTCATCGAGCGTGCGGCCGAGCTGAACTATCCCGCGCTGGCGCTGCTCGACCGCGACGGGCTGTACGGGGCACCGCAGTTCTATCGCGCCGCCAAAGCCGCCGGCATCAAAGCGATTGTGGGTGCGGAACTGACGATCGGGGATCCTGACGCCACGCGGGGTCAGTCCCACTCCGTAAGCGGGGACAGACCCCACGCGACCCACGCGGGGTCAGTCCCACTGCGTGAGCGGGGACAGACCCCGCGTGGCTGGACCCTGCCCGTGCTCGTCTCGTCGGCGGAGGGGTATCGCCAACTCTGCCGGATCATCACGCGCGCGAAACTCCGGTCGCCAAAGGGCGAGTCGCGGGTCACGCTCGATGATCTGGCTGGACAGACGAGCGGCCTCGTCGCGCTCGTCGGCCGCGAAGCGCTCCACGCCGAGCGGCACGGCGTCGGCGGACTGATCGATCGACTCGTGGGAACCTTCGGACGGCAGCAGGTCTGGATCGAGCTGCAGCGCCACCTCGGTCGTGCCGATGCGCCGGATCTCTCGTCGCTCATCGATCTCGGCGCCGCGTTTCGTGTGCCGCTCATGGCGTCCAACGGTGTCCGGTTTGCCGCTCCGGATGCGCGTCCGCTCTATGACGTGCTCACCAGTATCCGGCACAAGACGACGTTGAACAGGGCAGGCCGGTTGTTGTCGGCCAACGCCGAGCGTTATCTGAAGCCGCCGGAGCTCATGGCCCGCATGTTCGCCGACGTGCCGCAGGCGCTCGCCGGCACCGAGGCCCTTGCGGAGCGGCTCGAGTTCACGCTCGCCAATCTCGGCTACCGGTTTCCGGAGTATCCGGTCCCGGCGGGCGAGACCGAGTCGTCTTTCTTGCGACGGCTGACGCACGTCGGCGCGCGCGATCGCTATCGGCCGCTTCACGACCGCGCCCGCGCGCAAATCGCGCGCGAGCTGGATCTCATCGAACGCCTCCAGCTCTCCGGCTACTTCCTCATCGTCTGGGACATCGTCAATTTCTGCCGGCAGCAGCGCATCCTGGTGCAGGGGCGCGGGTCGGCCGCCAACAGCGCCGTGTGCTACGCGCTTGGGATCACGGCCGTCGATCCCGTGGGGATGGGTTTGCTCTTCGAGCGATTCCTGTCGGAAGAGCGCGGCGAGTGGCCGGACATCGACCTCGACCTGCCGAGCGGCGACCAGCGCGAGCGCGTCATTCAGTACATGTACGAGCGTTACGGCACGCTGGGCTCGGCGATGACCGCCAACGTGATCACGTATCGGGGGCGCAGCGCGGCGCGCGAAGTCGGCAAGGTCCTGGAGCTCCCCGAGGCCGAGGTCGATCAGCTCGCGCGACTGATGAGCCAGTTCGAGTTCGTCGATCCCGAGGAAACGTTCGCGCGAAATCTCCGCGAGTCCGGCCTCGACCCCGACGACCCACGGTACCGGCTCTTCGGAAAGTTGTGGCGCGAGGTCCAGGATCTGCCGCGGCATCTCGGCCAGCATTCAGGCGGCATGGTGGTGTGCCAGGGCCGGCTCGATGAGGTCGTGCCGCTCGAGCCGGCGTCGATGCCCGGGCGTGTCGTCGTGCAGTGGGACAAGGACGATTGCGCGGACCTCGGCATCATCAAGGTGGATCTGCTGGGGCTCGGCATGATGGCCGCGCTCGAAGACGCGATCGCGATCATCAATGCACCCAGCACCTGCGAACCTGACCTCCGCACCTGCGCGCCAACCCTCGAACCTGCGCACCCTCGAACCTCCGAACCGCTGGATCTCGCGCACTTGCCGCCCGACGATCCCGCCGTCTACCGGATGCTGCAGTCGGCCGACACGGTCGGCGTGTTCCAGGTGGAATCGCGCGCGCAGATGGCGACGCTGCCGCGGCTCAAGCCCAAGTGTTTCTACGACCTCGTGGTCGAGGTGGCCATCATTCGCCCCGGGCCCATCGTCGGCAACATGGTGCATCCGTATCTCGCCCGGCGCCGTGGCGATCAGCCGGTGACCTACGCGCATCCGCTGCTCGAGCCGGTGCTCGCGCGAACGCTGGGCGTCCCGTTGTTCCAGGAGCAACTCCTGCGGATGGCGATGGTCGTCGCCGGGTTCTCGGGAGGTGAGGCCGAGGAACTGCGCCGGGCCATGGGCTTCAAGCGATCGGTGAAGCGAATGCAGCAGATCGAGCAGCGGCTGCGCGACGGCATGGCCCGCAACGGGATTCACGGCACGGCGGCCGACGACATCGTGCGATCGATCACGTCGTTCGCGTTGTATGGCTTTCCCGAGTCGCACGCCGCCAGCTTCGCGCTGATCGTCTACGCGAGCGCGTATCTGAAGGCGCACTATCCGGCGGCCTTCTACACGGCGCTCCTCAACAACCAGCCGATGGGGTTCTACCATCCGGCGACGTTGGTGAAGGACGCGCAGCGGCGCGGCGTCCGGTTCACGCCGGTGGACGTGCAGGTGTCGGGCTGGAACTGCCGCATCGAGGAGAACGGCGCGATTCGACTCGGGCTCCGGTACGTGAAGGGGCTGAGAGCCGACGCGGGACAACGGATTGAAAGGGCAGAGGGCAAAAGGCAGAAGGCAGAAGGGGGAAGAACGGGGAACGAGAAGAACGGGGAACAGGGAACGGGGAACGGGGAACGGGTCCGTACGTTTCACTTCCTTCGATGATCTGGTCACGCGTGCCGGCCTTCGTCAGGATGAAGTTCGCGTGCTGGCCGAGTGTGGCGCGCTGGCGGCGTTCGGGGGGATCGCCGGACGGCGCTCTGGCAAGCTGAACGGGCTGGTCGTCCAGCCGGCCCACTGCTTGTTGACGAGGACGAGTGTGACGATGCGGCGTCACCCCAGGCCCCAAGCCCCAAGGCTCAAGCCCCAAGCCCGCTTCCCCCCATGTCCCTGGCCGAGCGGGTGCAGTCGGACTACGACCGGACGGGGCTGACGATTGGGCCGCACCCGATGGCCATCGTTCGCGCGTCGCTGGCGACGCGCGGCATTCAGCGCGCCAGCGATCTCGCCCGCGGACGCCCAGGCCGGCGCGTCCGCGTGGCGGGATCGGTGATCACGCGCCAGCGGCCCGGTACCGCCAAGGGATTTGTGTTCCTGTCACTCGAAGACGAGACCGGCATCGCCAACGCGATCATCACGCCCGACGTGTTCGCCGCATTCAAACGGACGATTGTCGATGCGCCGTATCTGATCGTCGAGGGCATGCTGCAGAACCAGGACGGCGCGGTGTCCGTCAAGGCCGACCGTGTGGATGCTCTCGACGATGCCGGGCCCGAGGTCGAATCACACGACTTTCATTGACTCCCCGTTCCCCGTTCCACGTTCCCCGTTCCTCGTTCTGGTTCCAGGTTCCCTGCGGAACGGGGAACGGGGAACGGGGAACGACGCTTATCTCTTCAGTACCCCTTTAATTTTCATAAGGTGGTGATAGCTGTGCCGGACGGCATGATCCTCCAGCACGAACTGGCACGTGACCGGCGCCTCTGATACAGCGACGCCGGCGCCGCGTGGTCGATCTCGTCGCCTAGCGCGCGGATCTTGAACTTGAGACCCGGCGCGTAGGATGACGGACGCCTGTGCCTCGATTTTGAAGAGCGGCAGCCTTGCCGTACATCACTTCATTGCGCGCGGCATACTGTCACTGTCGCTGAACGCTGTTCGTGTTGGTCATCAGTCTGACCGTTGACGGTGTTGGTGGCTCGTCGGCACGTTCTCGGGTCATGCAATCGTCGCTTGGGCACGGCGATGCCGCCGTCGGCGATCGTTCATGCCCGATCTCGACGCGGTCTGTGATCGTCGACGAACGACCGGGGCCCAGCTGCACCTCGATGCCTCGGCTACACGCGTGGAGCGCACGTGGTCTCGTCGTCGTGTTGGTGACGCTGAACGAGCACCCGGTTCCGCATTGTCCCGAGATCCGCATTCGTCTCTTCGACACCGTCGGTCGTGTCCTTGAACGGTTTCCTCGACGAAGCTCACGCCCGCATTCACCGCCGAACGTGCGGCCGCGAACCATGCCGACCGTGAACTCCGTGCCCTCGAGCGTGCCCACGTCTTCGAGACGCCATGGTGAAGAGCGAGATCGGTCCGGCTCTTCCAGTAGGGCGAGAAGGACACGCTCACGCCGAAGCGCTTCCGTCGTCGCCCTGCGCGGCGAGCTGGGGCCGGCAACGTACACATGAGTAGCGATGCGGCGATCAGCGTCTGCGACAACGGCGAGCGAACGTGATCGTGACGAGCGCAACATGGAAACCGTCCGTCGGGACTGCCCGCGACGGGTCTCTGGCCCGTCGACGGCTGGGGAGCGCCATACGATGCGCGTCCGCTACCGATGTCAACGTTGAGCTTCGCGCGATCCGACCCAACCTGGCTCGCGCGTCCGACTCAGTTCAACGTTTCGGTGGACGTGCGCATATCCGTGCAGGCTCCCACGCCGTCTGGAGAAGGAAGTCACCGCGGACGATAGATGCGATGGGGGTGTGGTCTGGCCAGCGAAGCAGTGACCGGTATCCGGCGCGATACACACGGCGTGCCGAATCATGTCCGGACGCAGGCGGTTGGCCTCGGTATCCGCATTCTCCTTGTCGACGATCACATTCTTGTGCGCCAGGGAATTCGCCTGCTCCTCGAGACCGACCCTGAACTCATCGTCGTTGGCGAGGTGGCGACCGCTGACGACGCGCGGGCGGCCGCGGAGCGGGAGCGGCCATCAGTCGTCGTGCTGGACGCGGCTTTTGGGGTGGACGGCTTCGAGCTGATTTCGGAACTGACAGCCGGCCAGCGTGACGCCCGCGTCCTGCTGTTGACCGGGGTAAGCGACACCGAGCAGCATCGCGCAGCCATTCGCGCGGGCGCATCCGGTGTCGTGCTGAAACAGCAGGCCGGCGACGTGCTGCGCAAGGCGGTGCGCCGCGTCCACGCCGGCGAGGTGTGGGCCGACCGCGGCACGACGGCGCTCGTCCTGCAGGAACTGCGGCGCGGGCCCGCGCCGCACGATCCGGACTCGCACGCGGCACGCGCCGGATCGCTGACCGTGCGCGAGCGCGAGATTGTGACCCTCGTTTCGCAGGGCCACAACACGCAGCGAATTGCCGACGCCCTCTGCATCAGCGAGAAGACGGTCCGCAACCATCTCGCCTCGATCTACGCCAAGCTTCGGGTCTCTGACCGCCTTGAACTCGCGCTGTATGCGGTCAAGCACCGCCTGACGAGTCCCGCCGCGCACAAAAACGTCTGACATCCCTGTGTCCCGGGACATGTGTCCCGGTCCTGGACGGCTGCACGTAGGTCAATCCAACCCCTTCAATTGAGTCGCGCGGCTCATGCGTCGTCGTGTCCGTGCGCCGTACCTTGTCGTCTGTGAGCAACGGCACCCAGCGAATGAGCGAGCGTCGGTCGGTCGTCCGGATTGACGGCCCGTTGCGGTTGCAGTTGCGCAGACGGGATACCGGCGGCGTGTTCGACTTCGCGTCGATCGCGGACAACGTCAGCCGCTGGGGTCTGTACACGCGGTTGCTGCGTCGTCTCGACCTCGGCCGCTGCCTGTTCGGTCTCGTGTCGCTGCCGACCGGATCGTTTCTCGCGGCCCGCGGCCGCGTCGTTCGTCTCGAACGGCTGGACGGAGGGGGCTGGGGCGTCGCCGTGCACTTCACCAGCGCTCGACTCCTTCCGACTCGCACCCACCAAATCCGGGACGTCCTCCAGGGGCCGGACGCGCCCGATTGTTAGCGGCCTCAATCAGGAGCATGTGATGACTGGACGCACTTTTTATTCCATTCGATTCGTCGCGTTGGTCGCCGTGGCGGTTGGAGCCATCGGTTGCAGCAATCCCGCGGGCAACATGATGACGAGCCCGAGCGAGTTTCCCGATTCACTTGCCGCACAGGGCGGGTCGCCAACCGTTCGGTATTACGGCGCCGAGGTGACGCCGGTCTCGGTCGCGGCCGGGAGCACCACGTCGTTCTCGATCACGATTGAGAACTGCAACGGCGCGGCGACGTGCGATGGCGTTCAGGTGACGTCGAACAATCAGGCGATTGGGCACGTGACCGTGGCCGTCCCCGCGGCCTTTACCGGCGTCAGCAATCTCGTTGTGAGCAACAGCACGCCCACCGACGCGTGGCTCGTCAGCCTGGTCTCCGGAACCATTCAACTGCGCGCGCCGGCCGGGAACAAGCGACTGGACGCGGGCGAGTCGGTCACGGTGACGTTCGATGCGACCGCGCCGTGCGCGGCCGGCAGTCACACGTGGACCACCGCGGCGTTCCAGGATGTCGACGTCAACCTCAACGGCACGCCCTACACGCTCGTTGCCAGCCAGCCGGCAGTCAGCGTGACTGGAACCTGCGTGACGGAGTGCACGGTGCGCGGCCAGGGGTATTGGGAGCATCACTTCTCCAATTGGCCGTCCATTGGCGCCGGTCTGTCACTCGGCAACCGCGTCTACTCCGCAGCCGAGCTGCTCAGCATCCTCCAACAGAACCCGGTTGCCGGAAATGGCTTGATTGCGCTTGCGCACCAGTTGGTTTCGGCCAAGCTGAACATCGCGAACGGCGCCGACGGCTCAGCAATCGCCGCGACCATTGCTGCGGCCGACGCGCTCATCGGGAATCAGGTGGTTCCGCCGGTCGGCGGTGGATCCCTGGCGCCCTCCCAGACGGGCGGCCTGACCCAGTCGCTCGACGCGTTCAACAGTCAGTGTGAGGACTCAGTCCCCTTCTCCTCAGTCCCCCCAAGGGCGGCGGCCGGCACACTCCGGCCGCCGCTCGTTCGTCACCGCAGCGTTCACCTACACAGTCCGGCGGCTCGATTCGGCATGAAGCGGCGTGATGCGCCTGCATGGCGAGTGCCGGCTGTGGCACGAATCCCGCATTGATCCAGCTCACTGCGCAGTTTCCAGCCCGCGTGTGGGCTGGCCCTCCCACGTGCGCAATCTGATGCGGAGGATGAGGATGATGATGAACAAGAACTGGTTGGCCGGGGTGTGTCTCTTGGGTGCGATCGCGGTCGCGGGATGCAACCGCGAGAACACGGCGTCGCCGGAGGTCGCGGACAGCATCGAGAAGTCGCTTGATCAGGCGCACATCGACGACGTATCCGTTGATCAGGATCGAGAAAAAGGGGTCGTCACGCTGAAGGGTTCCGTCGCGTCTGATGCGGAAAAGGCGCAGGCCGAGGCGATCGCGAAGGCCGCGGCTCCACGCGACGTCATCGCCAATGAGATCCGCGTGCTGCCCGCCGGCATGGAGGAAAGAGCGGACGACGTTGCGGATGATCTCGACGCTGGCATCGAACGCAACCTCGACGCGGCGTTCACAAGTGCCGATGTGCGTGGTATCACAAGCAAAGTGGAAACTCAGGTGGTGACGTTGACAGGCGACGTGACGTCGGAGGCCGATCGCCGGCGAATCGAGAAGATGGCGGCGGCCGTCCCCAACGTCAAGCAGGTCGTCAACAAGCTCGAGGTCAAGAACCAGCGCGCGACGTCGCCAGCGCGGTAACGCGCGAACGAGGAACGCGGAACGGGAACGAGGAACGGGGAACGGGGAACGGGGAACGATAGAATCGCTGTCTTAATGCCCGTTCCTCGTCCCTCTCTCGTCCGCCGCCGCTCCGGTATCGCCGGCTGGGGCGTCTACACGCGACTCCCGATCACGAAGAACACACGCATCATCGACTACGCCGGCGAGAAGATCTCGCATCGCGGAGAGCCTGCGTCGAGAGCGCAAGCAGCTCGCTCGCGGCGAGGTGTGGTGTTTCACCGTGGACAAACGCACCGTGCGTGACGCGTCCGTCGGCGGCAACATCGCGCGGTTCATCAATCACGCGTGCAAGCCGAACTGCTACTCGCAAGTGATCGGCGATGTGGTCTGGATTCGCGCGGGCCGCAACATCGCCGCGGGTGAAGAGCTGACGTACGACTACCGGACCGACGGCGAAGCCGACGATTCAATGCCGCTGCCGGCCGGACTGCCGGACGATGCTGTGACGCCGGTCGCTCACGTCCTCTACCTCCACGGCTTCGCGTCGTCGCCGGCGTCGTCGAAGGCGCAGCGGTTCGAGCAGGAGCTGGCGGTGCACGGCGTCGGATTCTCGTGTCCGGATTTCAACCAGCCGGCGTTCGAGACGCTCACCGTCACGCGGATGCTCGACGGACACGCGCCGGGCCCTCGAAGCCGCACGCGGCCGGCCTGTTGCGGTCATCGGCTCCAGCCTGGGCGCGTTCGTCGCCGTGCACGCGGCCGAGGCGGCATGGGGACGTGACATCGACCGCCTGATTCTGCTCGCGCCGGCGCTCGATTTCGGCGGCAACCGTCTGCGGCAGCTCGGCGAGCGCGGCATCGACGAGTGGCGCCGTCCGGCCGGCTCGAGGTCTTTCACTACGGCGACAATCGACACGCGGCACGTCGGGTTCGAGCTCTACGAAGACGCCGCGCGCTACGACGCGTTCGGTGTGCAGCGAGTCCTTCCCACGCTCGTCTTCCAGGGACGGCAGGACGAGTCGGTCGAGCGCCGACATGGTCGCGCGGCTGGGCCGCAGGAGCGGCCGCACGTGACCTCCGGCTCGTCGACGACGAACACCAGCTCACGGCGTCGATGGACCAGATCTGGACAGAGGCGGAGGCATTCCTGGGGCTCCGCGACGACAAGTCAGAAGCGAGAAGTCAGAAGTTACGAAGAAACTGACGCAAGCAAGCGTTCCGCGACGGCCAGCTTCTGACTTCTGCCGTTCTCACTTCTCACTTGACGAAGTCTTGGCCACGTTCGGCGCGCCGAGCTTGAAGACGTGCGCGGCGGCTTCTTGATCGCGTTGCGCGTGTCGACGATCAGCCGCGCGTGCTTCAGGATCAGCGTCGTAGTCGAACGCCGTGTGGTCGGTGATGATGACGACGCAGTCGGCGGCCGCGAGCGCCGCCGGCGGTGAGCGGCACCGACGTCAGGTCGACGCCGCCGGGCCAGTCGCGGGCGGCGAGCGTCGGCACGTACGGGTCGTGATAGCTGACGTCGCGCGCCCTTCTGCTGCGAGCGCGGCCATGACGTCGAGCGCCGGCGACTCGCGGACGTCGTCGATGTCGCGCTTGTAGGCGACGCCGAGCACCAGGATCGATCGAGCCGCGGACGGACTTGCGAGTGGCGTGTTCAGCGCGTCGGCGACCTTGTCCACGACGTGGTGCGGCATGGCGCCGTTGACGTGGCCGGCCAGCTCGATGAAGCGCGCTTCGAAGCCGACTTCCTTGACCTTCCACGAGAGGTAGAACGGATCGATCGGGATGCAGTGGCCGCCGAGGCCGGGGCCCGGATAGAACGGCATGAACCCGAACGGCTTGGTCGCGGCCGCGTCGACGACTTCCCAGACGCTGATGCCGAGCCGGTCGCACATCAGCGCCAGCTCGTTCACCAGGCCGATGTTGACGGCGCGGAACGTGTTCTCGAGCAGCTTCACCATCTCGGCGACCTTCGGCGAGCTGACCTCGACGACCGTGTCGATCGAGGCGGAGTAGAGCGCGCTTGGCCAGCGTCGTGCACGCCGGCGTCATGCCGCCGACGACCTTCGGCACGTTCTGCGTCGTCCACTTCGCGTTGCCCGGATCGACGCGCTCGGGCGAGAACGCGAGGAAGAAGTCCTCGCCCGGCCACGAGGCCGCCGCGCTCGAGAATCGGCCGGACGACTTCGTCCGTAGTACCCGGGTAGGTGGTCGACTCGAGGATGACGAGCTGGCCCGGCTGCAGGTGCGTCGGCGATCATCTCGACGGCGGAGACGACGTACGACAGGTCCGGGTCCTTGGTCTTGCGCAGCGGCGTCGGCACGCAGATGTTGATGGTGTCGAGCGTCGCGATCACGGCCGAGTCTGCTCGGTGGCGCGCAGAGCGGCCGCGGCGCGTGAAACGCGGCGACGTCGGCGGTCGGCACGTCCTGGATGTAGGACTCGCCGCGGTTGATGGCGTCGACCTTCCGGGCGTCGAGGTCGATGCCGGTCGTCTCGGAAGCCGGCGCGGGCGAACTCGACGGCCAGCGGCAGGCCGACGTAGCCGAGGCCGACGACGCCGACGCTGGGCGGTGCGGTTGGTCGAGCTTCTGTTCGGAGGGCCTCGGCGGCGACGGCTGGCGGCAGACGTCGATGCGGGTCATGGTGTGTAACTGACGGATCGCGGACGCCGGCGTCGTAGTCACGATGCCGTTGCGCCGGCCAGGATTATGCTCAGGGCTCGGCGATCCGGCTGTGGTGTAATTGAGCACGGTCGAGGGCACTGATGCATGATTCTCAAGATCAAGGACGTCGTCGGACCTCCCGTATTCGGAAGTCACGCCGGAGCACGTCTACCGCTCGCGCCGCGAGTTCATGCAGACGGCGGTCGCCGGCCGGGCGTTGGCGCTGGCCGCCGGCGTCGGTCTGAGTCGAGCGACGCCTGCTGGCGCAGGCGACGCGCAGGCGCCGCTGCCGGCGACGCGGAACCCGAAGTTACGTCGCCGACCGACAAGCCGCAACACGTTCGAGCAGATCACGAGCTACAACAACTTCTACGAGTTCGGCATCGAGAAGGACGATCCGGCGCGGAACGCCGGGCGCGCTGAAGGTGAAGCCCTGGACGGTCAAGGTCGACGGCCTCGTCGACAAGCCGGGCAACTACGGCGTCGAGGATCTCGTCAACTTCAAGCGCGCTCGAGGAGCGCGTCTACCGGCACCGCTGCGTCGAGGCGCTGGTCGATGGTGATTCCCTGGATTGGCGTGCCGCTCGCCGACGTGCTGAACAAGGTGCAGCCGCAGCCGCGGCGCAAGTTCGTCGAGTTCACGACGCTCGTGCGGCCGACGCGAGATGCCCGGCCAGCGGATCGGCCGGTGCTCGACTGGCCGTACGTCGAAGGCCTGCGGCATGGACGAAGCGATGCATCCGCTGACGCTCATGGTGGTCGGCCTCTACGGCAAGGTGCTGCCGAACCAGAACGGCGCGCCGCTGCGCGTGCACAGTCCCGTGGAAGTACGGCTTCAAGAGCGGCAAGTCGATCGTCCGCATCCGCTTCACGGACAAGCAGCCGCAGACGACCTGGGCGGTGCAGACGCCGCGACGAGTACGGCTTCTACGCCAACGTGAATCCGACCGTGACCATCCGCGCTGGAGCCAGGCGCGCGAAAGCCGGCTGCCGAGCTTCCTGCAAGAACACGCCGACGCTGATGTTCAACGGCTACGGCGACCAGGTCGCGAGCCTCTACACCGGCATGGACCTGCGCAAGAACTTCTGATGCATGGCCGCGCGGCTCTGGCGTGGCCTCGCGTCAGCGGTCGCCGCGGTCGTCAACTGGCGCGTTCTTCAAGCCCGCGGTCTTTCTCGCCTGCCTCGTTCCCGGCGTCGCTGCTCGGCCGTCGCCTGTATCTCGTGTTGATCGGGCGCCGACCCGTCGGCGCTCGGCGTCGAACCCGCGAAGACGCTGCTGCACGAGACCGGGCGAGACGCGCTCGCGATCCTGCTGCTCACGCTGGCGGTCACGCCGCTCCGCCGGCTGCTTCAGGTCAACCGCATTCAGATCGTGCGGCGCATGCTCGGCGTCTGGTCGTTCGTCTACGCGCTCGCGCACGTCGTCATCTATCTGGCGCTCGATCAGCTCTGTTACTCGCGTCGAGACCTGCCAGTTCCGGCCGATCTGGGAGGACCTGACGCGAGCGCCCGTTCATCTTCGTCGGCATGCTCGCGTTCGTCGATCCTGCCGCTGCTCGCGCTGACGTCCACCAACGGGTGGATGCGGCGGCTCGGCCGGAACTGGCAGCGGCTGCATCGGCTGGTCTACGTCGCGGCGGTCGCCGGCGTCGTCCACTTCGTCTGGGGCCAGAAGGCCGACATCAGCGAGCCGCTCAAGTGGGCGCGCGTGCCTGGCGGTGCTCCTGGGCATCCGGGTCGTGCTTCGCGCTCCGGAAGCGGCGCAGCCGCGGCTCGTTCCGGCTGTAAGTCGTTGATTCATGCTCGTCTTGGTGGCCACAACCGGCGGGCAGTTCGCCCGTCGTCTCGGCCCGCTCACCGCCCGAATCTGCCCGTTGAGCACATTTCTGTAGGCCGAGGCGGCGACGGGCCATATTCTCGCGTCGCCGAAGTGAAGGCCGATTCGAGCAGAATGTCTGTTCACGTCAGTGTCTGACTTCTGGCTTCTAAGTCCGAGCTTCATCTGGAGGGTTATGCACAAGCCGGTCAAGTACGTCGAGAAGGGTCTGACCATCGCCGCCAAGGGCGCGTGGGTCGTGTTCGACGCGCTCAACAGCATCAAGCCGAACGAGTCGTTCACGCCGAAGTGGTCCGAGAAGCCGCTGCTGAAGTCGTGGCAGAAGGTGAAGCCGCCGCTCGGCTGGCCGCGCGAGACCGACTCGCTCTGCCCGATCTGCGTGCGCGAGGCGCGCCAGGAGATCCTCGACGGCAAGCGCGACTACAAGGTGCTGCTCACCGAGAAGATCGGCGAGATCAAGGCGACCATCATCGAGCGCGACGGCAAGATCCTGATGGTGAAGGATTGCCCGATTCACGGCCACTTCGAAGACGTGATGGCGATCGACACCGGCGTTCTTCAAGCACCTCGAGGAGACGTTCCCGGGCTCCGACATCCGCGTCGCACAACGACGAGAAGCTGCACAACCACGGCTCGTCGACGATCAAGTACGGCCGCGGCGTCGGTGCTGACGGTCGACCTGACCAACCGCTGCAACATGATGTGCGACCCGTGCTTCATGGACGCGAACCAGGTCGGGTTCGTGCACGAGCTCGGCTGGGAAGAGATCAAGACGCTGCTCGACAACGCCGATCACGATCAAGCCGCGGCGGCAGATGTCGGTGCAGTTCTCGGGCGGCGAGCCGACGCTCTCGCCGTACTTCCTCGACGCGGTGCGCTACGCGCGCAAGGTCGGCTACAACTCGCGTGCAGGCGGCGACCAACGGCATCGAGTTCGCCAAGAGCCCGGAGTTCGCCAGGGCGGCGGCCGAGGCGGGTCTGCGCTACGCCTACCTGCAGTTCGACGGCATCGGCAACGCGGCCAACTCGCACCGGCTCGTCGGCAACCTGTTCGACGTCAAGCTGCGCGCGATCGAGAACCTCTGGAGCTCGGGCGTCGACATCGTGCCGGTGACGACGATCGTCAACGGCGTGAACAACGAGCAGGTCGGCCGCATCATCCAGTTCGCGCTCGACAACCCGCAAGAAGATCTCGTTCCTCTCGTTCCAGCCGGTGTCGTTCACCGGCCGCGACGAGGAGATCACCGACGAGCGCCGGCACGCGCAGCGCTACACGCTGTCGCACCTGGCGCACGACGTGAAGAACCAGACGGGCCTCGGCGAGCCGATGCGCGACTGGTTCCCGATTTCGTTCATGGGCACGTTCGGCGACTGGGCGGACCTCGTGCACGGGCCGGCGGCGGACTGGGGCCAGCTCTCCTGCGGCTGCCACCCGAACTGCGGCGTCGGCATGGCCGTCATGATCGACAAGGAAACGAAGGAAGCCGTGCCGGTCACGGCGTTCCTCAAGGCCGAGCAGCTGGCGAAGGACGTCGCGAAGGTCAACGACGCGGCGCGCGGCCAGTTCCTGTCGGTCGTCGGCATGGCGCTGGCGCTGATGAAGAACTACGACCCGTTCAAGTCGCCGACGCACTTCAAGATGACCGACCTGATGAAGAAGTTCGACAAGACGTTCGGCGCGACCGGGCAAGGACTACGGCAAGGTCACCGGCGACCGGACGATGGCGGACATCGAGAAGCGCCGCGACGGACCGCTGGAACTTCCTGTTCATCGCGGGCATGTGGTTCCAGGACCTGTTCAACTACGACTTCCGCCGCACCGAGCGCTGCATCATTCCGTATGCGACGCAGGAGGGCGAGATCAGCTTCTGCGCCTACAACACGGGCATCGGCTGGCGGAACATCATCGAGAAGATGCACATGACGGCCACGCTCACCAAGTGGTACGACGAGCACGGCCGTCACGAGATCTTCGCCGGTGGCAAGAAGGTCGCGCTCGACACGACCGCAGCACACGCCTCAAGCTCGACGCCGAAGCGGTGGACAAGGGCATCCAGCACGACCTCGACGAGAAGGGCATCGCCAAGACCGCGCGCGAAGAGAAGCTGCGCGCGCGCAAGGCGCAGCAGGAGAACAAGCGCATGGCCGAGCTCTACCGCCAGGTCGTGCTGAAGGAAGCGAAGCCGGAAGTCGCGACGGGCCTGCAGATTCAGGGGCTCGGCGGCAAGAAGGCCGACAAGGAAACCGTCACGCACTAACGTGACAAGTTGCGGGATGGCCGACGGGCCGGATGAGGCAACTCATCCGGCCCGTTGTGTTTTCGGGGTGGCTGCGCTGTGGTTCCTGGTTCCGCGTTACTAGTTCAGGGTTCTGGTTCAGGGTTCCTGGTTCGGGCCCTACCAAGTCGATGTCTCGATTGCGTAGCCTCGAGCTGAGGACAGATGACTCTCGATATCCGTGACGCGACGATTCCGACGCCGAGGCCGTCGCGGAGCTGCTCGGGGAGCTCGGCTACCCGGTGCGGCCAACGGACGTCCCTGGGCGGCTCGCGAGATTCAGGTCGGCAGGAAACGGACGCGTCCTTGTCGCGGTGGTGGACGGCGTGATTCGCGCATTCGCGGCCGTTGAAATGACCTATCCCATTCATCACCTGGAACCTGTCGCGCATCTCTCGTCGTTCGCGGTCGGTCGGCCGGCGCGGCGCCACGGCATTGGCCGGCAACTGCTCCACGCCGTTGAGCAGGCAGCGCGTGACGCAGGTTGCCGCGACGTCGTGGTCACCAGCGCCGAGCATCGCGCCGACGCGCATGCCTTCTACCCGTCAGCTGGATGGGGATCCACCGGGCGGAGGTTCGGCAAGGCCCTCGAGCCGCTGTCGTAGAGGCTCCAGCGGACGTAAACTCCGGACTGGATGGTGGTTGAAATGGTGAAATCGATTCTTTGCCTCGTCCTGTTATTCGCGTCCTCGCTGGCAGCGCACGCTCAGGTCAACCCGGAAGGCGCTTGCGTTCCGACCAGCGAACGTGCCGGGCGCGCCTTCGGGTGCTTCATCCTGGCGGCGCAGCCACTGGGTCCGCTCGAGCGCGCGGCGACGTTCTGGCATCTGGAGACATTCCCGACTCGGGCGGCCGCCGAGAACGCAAAGACTGGTCGCGGCACTGTCGTCGAAGCGTTCGACAAGGTGTGGCTGCTCTCGATCGCCGACGCCGGCTGGCGAACGGCGGGGGCGACCCACGTCGCGGAAATCGGCCCGCTCGCGACAAAGCCCGGCACCGCGTACACGGCCCAGTTCATGGAAGCCGTCTTCCGTCCGGGCATGAAGTCGCGGGTGCATCGTCACGCCGGTCCGGAGGCCTGGTACACCATCAGCGGCGAAACCTGTCTCGAAACCCCTGAGGGCACCATGGTTGGCCGCGCTGGCGGCGCGCATGTCGTCGTTCCACAGGGACCGCCGATGGAACTGACTGCGACTGGTTCGGAAACGCGACGATCGTTGGTCCTCATCCTGCACGAGTCCGCACACCCGCATACGACTCCGGCGCCGGACTGGACCCCGAAGGGGCTATGTAAGGCCTGAGATGTGCGCGCGCCTTCCCATATGACGGGCACGACGAGTCACGAGTCGGACTTGTCGCTTGGACATAACCTCGCGGATGCCGCGAGCGGGATCGCGCTCTCATTCTTCCGGCGGGAGTTTCGTCGCTGGTCCAAAGACGATGGCAGCCTTGCGACCGAGGTCGATCTCGCGATTGAGGATGAGTTGCGATCGCGGCTCGCGACTGCGCGCCCAGGCGACGCGATGCTCGGCGAAGAACGCGGTCAGACTGGGGAGAGCTCGCGGCGATGGATCGTCGACGGCATCGACGGCACTGCGGACTTTGCCGCGGGGACACTCGATTGGGGCACCCTCATCGCACTCGAGGTGGACGGAGACGTGGTCGTCGGCGTGTGTGATCTGCCGGCGCATGGCCGCCGGTACTGGGCTGTCCGTGGCGGCGGCGCGTTTCGTGCGGACGGTTCCATCGAGACGGGACGGCGCATTGGTGTCAGCGCCGGCCGCGATCTCCGCATGGCGCGGAGCTACGTGCCGCCGGCAGAATGGCTGCCTGATGCGCGCGCCCGGGCGATTGCTTCCAGCCTGGCGAGCGCGACCAAACCCGAGCCTCAGCAGGATCATCCTGCATTGCAGGTGGCCGCCGGCAGCTACGAGCTCGCGGTCTTTCTGATCGCGGGCCCCTGGGATCTCGCCGCCCCCGCGCTCATCGTCCAGGAGGCTGGTGGCCGGTTCACGGATATTTCCGGCCGCCTCGACCTGAACTCCGGAACCGCGATCTTCTCGAACGGCCATCTGCATGACGAGCTCCTGCGCTCGTTGCGGGGATGTGATCCCTGAGAGCTATTCTTGCAGGCGTGAGAATCCAACCAAAAGCGACGACGTTCGATGAGTACCTGGCCGCACTGGATGACGGCAAACGTGCCGCGCTCGAGAAGCTGCGCAAGACGATTCGTGCCGCCGCACCGGCGGCTGAGGAATACATCGGCTATGGGCTCGCAGCATTCCGCCTCGATGGCAAACCGCTCGTTGCGCTGGGGGCGTCGGCGAATCACTGCGCGTTCTATCCAATGAACGGCACGACCGTGTCCGCCTTCAAGAGGGAGCTGACGGGCTACGAGACCGCGAAGGGCACCATCCGTTTTCAGGAAACGAAGCCGTTGCCTGCGGCACTGATACGGAAGATCGTGAAGGCCCGAATTGCCGAGAATGCCGCAAAACAGTCGGGCGGATCGGGCAGAGCTCGGCGTGGCCGTTGAGTGACGAGCGTGTGCCTTGGCAAGTCATTGGGTCGTCGTCCACGGCACCAATGATTGGCTGATCGTGAAAGTGGAACCATCTCGCGTATGCTCACGTCCTCGAGTGAACCGGGTGGAACGGAGACAATGTCATGAGCCACGTCAGCCGCCGCGGTTTCGGCCAGGCGATCGGGGCAGCCGCGCTCGCGGGTACGTGGCCCTCGTCCACGGCCGCTGAACAAGGGGCTGATCGAGTGGACCTTCACTATCTGAGCTGCCACCGAGATCGCCGCCCGGATTCGCAGCAAGCAGGTCTCCGCGCGCGAGGTCCTGAGCGCACACCTGGCGCAGATCGAGCGAATCAATCCCAAAGTCAACGCCATCGTCACGCTCGTGGCCGAGCGCGCGATGGCTGACGCCACGCGAGCCGATGACCTCCAGGCGCGCGGTCAGCCTCTTGGCGCGCTCCATGGGCTTCCGGTCGCGCACAAAGATCTCGTGGAGACCGCCGGGATCCGCACGACCCGCGGGTCTCCGTTCTATCGAGATTACGTGCCGACGCGGGACGCGCTGATCGTCTCGCGTCTTCGCGCCGCCGGCGCCATTACCTGCGGTAAGACCAATACGCCGGAACTCGGCGCGGGCTCGCAGACGTTCAATCCCATCTTTGGCGCGACGCGCAATCCCTACGACCTCGAGAAGACCTGCGGCGGAAGCAGCGGGGGAGCTGCCGTTGCCCTCGCGTGCGGGATGGTGCCGATCGCCGACGGCAGTGACACGGGCGGATCGCTGCGAAATCCTGCCGCGTTCTGCAACGTCGTCGGGTTCCGGCCCTCGCCCGGCCGCGTGCCGAGGGGCGTTGGCTCCTGGTCGCCGCTCTCCGTTTCGGGTCCGATGGCCCGTTCGGTGGCCGACCTGGCGTTGTTTTTGAGCGCGATGGCCGGACCGGATCCGGCCAGTTCGCTGTCCATCGGCGAAGACGGCGCGCGGTTCCGTGCACCGCTCGAGCGGAGCTTCAAGGGGACCCGCGTCGCGTGGTGGCGGGATCTCGGCGGCGTTCCATTCGAACCAGAGATTCGCCGTGTCGTCGACGCCAATCGCAAGGCATTCGAAGATCTCGGATGCGTGGTCGAGCAGGCTGAGCCAGATTTTGCAGGCGTCGACGAGGCGTTTTCGACGTTGCGTTACGCATTCAGCTACGCGCAGTACGCGCCGCTGGTTCGTGAGAGGCCCGAGTGGGTGAAAGACACCATCAGGTTCGAGGTCGCTCAGGCCGAGCGGCTGACCGGCGCGGACATGGGGAAGGCCCTGGCCAGGCAGGCTCAGATGTACGAGCAGAGTCACGACTTCTTCAGTCGATACGACTACTTCGTCCTGCCGGTCACGCAAGTGGTGCCGTTCGACGTGTCAACGCCGTATCCGACGACGATTGCCGGAACGCCGATGGCGACCTACATCGACTGGATGCGTTCGTGCTGGTACATCACGATGATGTCCAATCCGGCGATCTCGGTGCCGGGCGGGTTCGCCGCGGGCGGCCTGCCCGTTGGCGTCCAGATTGTGGGGCGTCATCGAGACGACTGGAGCGTGCTCCAGCTCGCCCATGCCTTTGAGCAGGCGACACGCCATGGGCTGCGGCGTCCGCCGGTCGCGGTACTGTGAGGGCTCGAATCGATGATTTCGATCGCTCCTTTTCTCTCCGTCCGTCGCGGCGGCCAGGCCGTCGAGTTCTACAAGCAGGCCTTTGGAGCCACCGAACTTCATCGGATCGAGTCTCCCGATGGCGACGTCGTCTGTCAGCTCTCGGTTGACGGGGCGACATTCTGGGTGAGCGACGAATCGCCCGCGCACGCCAACTTACAGCCCGGAGTCGCTTGGCGGTGGCACCGTGCGCATGGTCCTGACCGTGCCCGATCCGGACGCCGCGTTTACCCGCGCCGTCGCAGCCGGCGCTAAGGAGATCACGGCCATGCAGAACGCCTACGGATGGCGCCTCGGCCGCGTGGTCGACCCGTTCGGCCATCATTGGGAGATCGGCCGGCCGCTGGCACCGTAGACGGCGCATGTCATGACCATCGCGACGATTCTCGAGACCGCGCTGTATGTCGAGAACCTCAACCGTTCCATCGAGTTCTACGATCGCGTCCTCGGCCTCAAGCCGGCGTCGGATCACTCGGCGCGGCTGTGCGCGCTGGACGTCGCGCCCGACCAGTGCTGCTGCTCTTCACGAAGGGCGGATCGGTGCGACCGACGATCACGCCAGGCGGGCTGATTCCAGCGACCGACGGCGAAGGATCTTTGCACCTGGCCTTCGGGATCGCGCCGTCGGCGTTCGATGAGTGGCGCGAACGCATCAAGGGCGTCGGCGTCCCGATCGAGAGCGAGGTCACCTGGCCGGAAGGTGGCCGCAGCCTGTACTTTCGAGATCCCGATCGCCACGTCATCGAGCTGAAGACGTCGAACTGGCAAGGGCGGCCGGTGCGCGAGGACCGATGAGCCAGGACCGATGGACCGCCGTCGAACGCTACTTTGGCGATTTGCTCTTCCCGCCCGATCCGGCGCTCGACGCCGCGCTTGCCGATAGCGTGGCGGCGGGTCTGCCGCCCATCAACGTGTCGGCCGCGCAAGGACGTCTGCTCGCGCTCATCGCGCAGATGATCCAGGCACGGCGAATTCTGGAGATCGGCACGCTCGGCGGCTACAGCACCATCTGGCTCGCCCGCGCCCTCGCGGCCGGAGGGCGGATCGTCACGCTCGAGATCGACGCCCGGCACGCGGACGTTGCCCGCCGGAACTTCGAGCGGGCGGCCGTCAGCGACCGGATCGATCTTCGCGTCGGGCCTGCACAGGAAACGCTGCCTGCATCGCAGGCTGAAGGACTCGGTCCATTCGATCTGATTTTCGTGGACGCCGACAAGCCGAGCTACCCCGAGTACCTGGAGTGGTCCATTCGACTCTCTCGTCCGGGCGGCGTCATCGTCGTGGACAACATCGTGCGCGATGGCGCCGTGGTGGACGAACACGCGGCCGACGCCAGGGTGCAGGGCGTCCGGCGATTCAATGCCGCGCTCGCGGCCGAGCGGCGCGTCACGGCGACCGCGATCCAGCTCGTCGGTGCGAAGGGCTACGACGGGTTCGCCGTGATGATCGTCAAAAGCACCGATGCCTGACCTTCCATGGGCTCCGGGCGTCCGCTAGCGGGCGACTTCGCGCCCGTCCTGGCCTCGCCGGATCGCGTGATCCGCGAGGTCGTCGGCCTGCGGCCGTTCCGCCGCTCGGGTTTCAACGTCAGCGTGGATCGCGTCGGCGACGTCGTCGTGATTCACAACTACGGACATGGCGGCGGCGGGATCTCGCTTTCGTGGGGCACTGCTGTGATGGCCGTCGAGCGAGCCCTCGCAACGCCCCATCGCGTCGCCGCGGTGATTGGGGCCGGCGTCGTCGGCCTCTCGACGGCCCGCTGCCTCCAGCAGCATGGCTTCCAAGTGTCGATGTACGCTGCCGATTTGCCTCCGAACACCACCTCGAACGTGGCTGGCGCTTCGTGGGGACCTTTCTCGGTCTTCGACCGCGAGCGCACGCCGCCAGGTTTTGAGGCACAGTTCACCCGCGCGGCGGGCCTGGCGTACGCATACTTCGAGGGCCTCGCCGGTCCGCGCTACGGTGTGTCGTGGCGGCAGAACTACTGCCTGTCGGATGGAAAGGCGGAAGGCTTTGCTGTCCCGTCCGAAGAGGACCGGTTGATCGAGGGCATCAGGCCAGACGCTGAGCCAGTGCTGCCGGGCGAGCATCCCTTCGGCCGGTTCACGGTGTCGCGGCGCCTCACGATGCTCATCGAGCCGCCGATCTACCTGTCCGCGCTGATGACCGACTACCGGGCAGGCGGCGGTTCCGTGTCCATTCGACGGTTCACTGCGCCTGGAGAACTCTCGTCACTTGGCGTTCCGCTGGTTGTGAACTGCACGGGCCTTGGCGCGGGCGCGCTCTTTGGCGATGCGGACGTGCTGCCGATCAAAGGCCAGCTCGTCGTGCTGAAGGCGCAGCCGGAGGTCGACTACCTGACGATCGGTCCCGGAGACCTTTACATGATGCCCCGCGCCGACGGCGTCATGCTCGGTGGGACACACGAGCGCAACGTGTGGTCGCTCGATCCAAGCCCGGCCGAGACCGAGCGAATCCTGACCGGGCATCGCCAGTTCTTCAGCCAACTGCCGTCGGGCCGGTAGAATGTTTGCGATGGCAAACGCGGAACGATGCGTGTTCACCGCTAGCGGCCAGACCGAAGCGGAGCAGGTGCGCGGCTTTCTCGAGGCGGCGGGGATTCCCAGTGCCCTTCGCGGCGAATCGCTGACCAAGACCCACGGCGTGACCGTCAGTGAGTTGGGACGGGTCGATGTCTTCGTTTCCGAAGCCGACGCCGATCGCGCGAACGATCTTCTGGCTTCGGTCGAGCGCGGGGAATTCCGGCTCAACGACGAAGACGAGCCGGGCGAGTCGTAACAGCAAGATGCATCTCGGCGAGTCGTGAGCGTCACCGCCGTCATCTTCGACATGGACGGGTTGATGCTGGACACCGAGCGGATCGCGCTCGCGGTCTGGCGTCAGGCTGCGGCCGATCTTGGCTTCACGCTGGACGATGAGGTGGCCGAGCGGATGGTCGGCCGTACCTCGGCGACCAACCGCCTGATGCTCCAGATGACGTTCGGCGAAACATTCTCCTATGACGAGCTGGCCGAGCTCGCCGATTCCCGCTATCGCGAGACGCTCGATCGTGACGGCGTACCCCGCAAGGACGGCCTGATCGAGTTGCTGGATTTCCTCCAGTCGCGGGACATTCCGCGTGCCGTCGCGACGTCAACGGCCCGCGATCTGGCCCGCCACAAGCTGGTGCAGGCTGGCGTCGGGGCTTACTTTGACGTCGTGGTGGGCGGCAATGAGGTGACGCACGGCAAGCCGGCGCCTGACATCTTCCTGCGAGCCGCCGAACGGCTCGGCAAGCTGCCGGCCGAATGCGTCGTCCTCGAGGACTCCGGCCCGGGCATTCACGCCGCGTCCGCGGCGGGAATGGTGACGATCCTCATTCCGGACGGCGGGAGAGTGCCGCTGCCGGAGACGCGGGCGCGCGCCACGTTCGTCGTGGACTCGTTATCCGCGGCTCAACCGATCATCGAGCGGCTGACTTCACGTACGTCCGGCTGAAGTTGTTGCGCGAGTTCGTGACCGTGAACGTTCCGTTGGTCTCCGCGGAAATCTTGATCCAGTACGCCGGGGAGTGAGCGTTCGCCGCCGAGCCGCGACCCTGTCCGCCCGCCGGAGGCGCCGGCGCGGCCGTAGGTGGCGCGAGCACACCCGCGATCGCCGGCAGGTCGTCCACGCCGTTCGCGATGAACACGCCCGGCGGGTTGTGCTCGATCATCGCGTTGTAAGACCAATGCAGCTGCCAGACGTCCTCGAAACCTGGTGACGACCGCAGTGTCTGGAGCGTGTTCGGCGTTCCGCCCTTTCGGGTGCCGTTCTGCATGACCGCCACGCGCGGCCGCACGCCGCGGACAAGCGCCGGAGATCCGGACGCGTCGAGCCCGTGGTGCGTGACCATGTAGAGATCGACGTTGCCCACCATGTTCCGCGGGCACACGAGATCGAACTCGTTGTTCCACATCAGGTCGCCGAGGTCGATGAGCCTGAACTGACCGAAGGTGACGACGCTGCCGACCGACTGGTTGTTCTCGTCAACCGGCGCCTCCTTTTTCACGAACGTCGCGCACTCGGCGTTGGCCTGTCCGCCGCCGGGCAGCGCCGTCTTCAGCGCAGTGGCGCCGGCCGTGACGATCCGCCAGTCGAGCCCCGCGACCGGCACGCGATCGCCCGGCTTCACGACGGTGTGCTTCGCCGCTTTGTAGATCGCCGCGTAGGTCTCCTGGAAGCCGGCGACCTGTTCCTTCGCCTCGACCGTCGGGCCATGGTCGATGAAGTGACGCATCGGGATCCGCTTGGCGAGCTCCGGCAGACCGCCCACGTGGTCGACGTGATAGTGGGTCAGGATCACGTGGTCGATCGCCTTCACGCCCGCCTGCTCGATCATGGCGACGATGCGGTCGTGATCGCGTGGGCCGGGATTACCGGTGTCGATCAACACGGTTTCGCCAGATGGCGTCACGTATAGGGCGGCCTTGCCGCCCTCGGTGTCGGCGACGTAGATGTCGAGTGTCTTCCGCGACGACGTCTGCGCCCACAAGCCCGCAACCATCGCGGCGCCGAGCGCCACTGCGAACACTGCGTTTCTCATCTCAACCTCACTGTGCCTCGAAAAATCGTCGGTCGATCAGCCAAGCGTTGCCAGCAGCGCACTCGTCCACTTCAAGCTCGCCTCGACGTCGTCGAGGTTGCGCTTCTGTGCCTCGAGATTGGGGCCGCCTCGGCCGCCCGCGGCTCCGCCGCCTCCGCGACCTTGACCGGGCGGCGGCAGCGGCCGCGGTGTGCCCTTTGTCACACAGGGCCAGGAATCGCGCGAACTCCCACGCCGGTGTGGTGCTGAAAATCTCCCAGGCCTGCGGGTCGCGATAGTTGAACATGCGGGGCGTGCCACTGACGATGACCTCGAGCGACACAGCCTTGCCGGGACAGAGAGTGACGTACTTGCGGATGTAGTCGTCGATGCCGACGTTGCCCTCGCCCATTCGCGACCATTGCACGGCGGTGCCCTGCGGCGAATTGAACACGTAGCTGTCGCGGACGTGACTGGTCTCGACGTAGGGCGCCAGTGTCTCGAGGGTCAGATGTGGATCTTCAATCGTCCAGACCGCGTTGCCCGAGTCGATGCAGACGCCGACGTAGTCGCGGCCCGCCGTCTCGATGAGGCCCTTCAGTTCGCGTGCCTGCATGTCGCCGGCATGGTTCTCGATCGCGACTTTCAGGCCGGCGTCCATGACCTTCGATCGGACGTTCTTGAGCACTCGCACTGTCGAGTCGATGTGCTTCTCAATCCCGCCGCGGCGATCTGTCTGGCTGCCGAGGACGCAGCGGACGAGTGGCGATCGCATGATTCTGGCGGCGTCCACCATGCGGGAGAGTTGTTCCTCGGCCGTACCGGCGGCCGGATCGAACATCGTCGACGTCGGGCAGATCGATCGCATGCCGATCTCGACGTCGAGGCTCAGTTCGTCGGCCCGGCTGCGGATGCGCTTGAGGTTCGCCGGATCGAGCGCGACCTTCCAGTCCGCATTTCCCAGGAACCGGATCTCGCTGAAGTGGACCATCTTCACGTTCCACTTCGCCGCGAAGTCCATCTGCTCGAAGGGCGTCCAGTTCTGGATGGCCACGCTGAACATGTCGAGGCCCAGACGCGGCCGCGGAGCAGGCGTTTGTGCCTCCGCTCCTGCGCCGAGCGCCACGGTGGCGGCCCCGACAGTCTTCAGAAACGTCCGACGGTCCGGTGCCAGGCCAGCAGTGTCCAGATGAGCCACGAAGTGACCCCTTTCAGTGACTGAAGCGCCATCAAGATACCCCCAAGAGAAAGGTCCGGGCAAACCAGCGGTCTTTACGATCGAGTGTAAAAAGCGTCCCGACCCCTTTTCGCAGCTCGGCTCGGTTCGGTATGTGCTTTCGAATCGGGTGTAGACTCCCACGATGTGCGCATGTTGCGCGGACGACGCCATACCAAGGAGAGAGGCAATGCACCGACGGGAATTCTTGAGGAACGGCGCGGTTGCGCTGACGGCGGTCGCGACCAAGCCCCTGTTCGCCTTTCAGGGGGCGAACAACCGCGTCCGGATGGCCGTCATCGGCATGGGCGGCCGCGCCGCCCGCGTGTTCGACTCCTTCACGCGCTACGACGACGTGCAGTTCACGATGGGGTGTGAGGTCTCGCAGTCGAAGCAGCAGGGCTTCCAGGGCAATCGTCCGCTCGCCCAGACGCTCGACGTCGTCGGCGACTATCGCCGTGTGCTCGACCGGAACGACATCGACGCGGTGCTCGTTGGCACGCCCGACTTCTCGCATGCCAGGATCACGGCCGACGCACTCGCCGCGGGCAAGCACGTGTTCGTCGAGAAACCGATTTCGAACAACATCGCGCGCATCAACATGATGCTCGACGCGTATGACAAGTATCCGAATCTCGTCGTGCAGGTCGGCACGCAGCAGCGGAGCTGGGATCACTTCATCGAAGCGAAGAAGCAGATGGAGCTGCTCGGCAACGTCACGCAGGTGCTCATCCAGCAGCCCGGCGGCTATTCGCAGAATCGGCAGGAGGTCGTCGAGGTGCCGCCCGGACTCGACTGGGACGCCTGGCAGGTGGACGCGCCGAAGAAGCCGTTCAAGCCCGGGTACACGTCGTTCCGTGCGTGGTGGGAGTACGGCAGCGGCCTCGTCGGCGACTGGGGCGCCCACCACATCGACGTCGCGAACTGGTTCATGAACGCCGACAACAAGCAGCCGCTCAAGACGACGGCGGTCGGCTTCTACGCGAACGCGAATACCGATCCGGAGTGCGTCTACAGCCAGTTCTCGATCGCCTGGCAGTACGACAACTTCATCATGACGTTCGCCAACAGCGTCTATCCGCGGCCGAACTTTGCCGATCCGAAGGCGCCGGACATCGAGGGCTGGGGCGTTTACTTCTACGGGAGCAATGGGACTCTGCAGGTAAACCGGATGGGTTGGGCGCTCCGGCCGCCGGTCAGCACGACGCGTAATCGCGTCCCCGCTGAGCCGCCGCCGGGCGCGCCTGCGGCGGCCGCGGGTGCGGCCGGCGCCGGCGGCGGTCGAGGCGGCGGCCGCGCGGGTGGAGCCCCCGGGCGGCGGCCAGGGCGTCGCGCTGAACGTGTACATCAATCCGCGAGGAGGCGTGGAGGAGGACTATCCGCTTCACGCCCACACGCGCGACTTCCTCGACAAGCTGAAAGTCAGGAACCGTAAGACCAACGCCTCGATGGAGATCGGCTACAACTCGGCGCTGCCCGCACTCCTCGCGCTCGAAGCGATGAAGGACAACAAGGTGCTGGGCTGGGATCCGGTGGCGAGAAGTCGAAGGTTATTTGATTCAAAACCACCACGAAGACACGAAGCGGTTACAGGGTGAAAGCTTCGAACAACCTGAGCGCGTGCCCTTCGTGTCTTCGTGGTTGTGTTTCCTGCGATCAAGACCACCACGAAGGCGCGAAGCGGTTACAGGGCGAACGCCTTCACTAAAACCTGAGCGCGTGCCCTTCGTGTCTTCGTGGTTGTGTTCCTGCGATCAAGACCACCACGAAGGCGCGAAGCGGTCACGGGGCGAACGCCTTCATTAAAACCTGAGCGCGTGCCCTTCTGTCTTCGTGGTGGTGTTTCCTGGATCAAGACCACCACGAAGGCGCGAAGCAGTTACAGGTGAACGCTTCCAGCAAACTCAGCGAATGCCCTTCGTGTCTTCGTGGTTGTGTTTCCTGTGATCAAAACCACCACGAAGGCGCGAAGCGGTTACGGGGCGAACGCTTTCATTAAAACCTGAGCGCGTGCCTTCGTGTCTTCGTGGTGGTATTTCCTGTGATCAAAGCCACCACGAAGGCACGGAGTGGTTACAGGATGAAAGCCTTCACGCCGTCAACGAGTTTTGGGACGTTGAAGTTGATGAGCAGGGCTCGCCTGACGCCGACGAGCTTCAAGTAGGTCAGAACCTGTGCGTGGTGAACGGGCAATACACGCTCGACCGCCTTGAGCTCGACAATCAACCGATCATCTACAAACAAGTCGAGCCGGTAGCCGCAGTCCAACCGGACGCCGTCATAGACTACCGGCACGGGCTTGTCCGCCACGAATGCGATCTGTCGGGATCGCAGCTCGTGCATCAAGCACTGTTGATACGCGGATTCCATGAGGCCTGGGCCGAGCACCGAGTGAACCTTGATCGCAGCCCCTATGACCGCCTCGGCGAGCGGATCATTGACCCGTACCATGTTCCAACCTGTGCAAAGGACGAGCCACTCAGGCTCGAGTTTGTAGGTACAAGGTCTTCTGTTCGTATTCAGCGATCCGAATGGATGTCCCTTCGTGTCTTCGTGGTGGGTTGTTGATTCCTGCAATCTTCAGCTGTCCGCGTATTGCGTTTCTTGCGATGGCAGAGGGCGGCCGTGATTTCAGTGGTGTGGACAAACCGCGTCAGCCGCCACCTTGGCGTCCGCCGTCCTTCTCCGAGCGATCGCGCTCAGACGAGAGGTGGACGGGCGCTATGGAATTCGGGCGGCGGTAGAACGCCACCACGGCCTTCGACAGACACCACACCGCATAGATGAGGAGCGCATTTCGGAAGACGAGCACGATCGTGCGTCCGAGGTCGAGCCCCGGCGTGAACGTCCGGCTCGGATAGAACACCGGCACCAGATAATTCGCAAAAAACAGGCACGCGACGGCGCGCCGCACGCCCGGCGCGCCGGTGATGAGGTCGCGGCGGCCTCGCGCGAGGAGCGCGAGTGCGCACCACGGCGCGAGCCAGAGATGGAATTGCGGACTCAACACCGGACTGAGGGCGACGAACGCCGTGACCGGAAGGAGCAGCAGCACCGCGAGCGTCGGGAGTGAGTCGGAGTCGCGCGTCTCGGCGGCGCGGGGCCAGTCGATGACATGGAGAGGGCGGCCCATCCTGCGACCCCAAGACAGGCGAGCGTCGTGACGAGCCAGATGATGCGCGCCGGAGTCACGACCCAGGCCGTCACCGGGCCGGTGACCTCGATCCACATTGAGATCACCTCCCACGTGGCGGGCACACCGGCGTAGTGACCAAGCCAGATCACCGACGCCCAGAGCGACCCGGCCTCGAGTCCGCGACTCGCGTGGAACCCGAGGAAGTTCCACCATGGCACCATCCACGAGAGCGCGACGAGCGGCAGCGAGCCGACCGCGCCGCCCGCGACAAGCCGCCACAAATCGCGCGGGCTGCGCCGCCAGGCGAACGCGGCCATGATCGGGACGTACACCGCGGGGAAGAGTTTGGTGCCCACCGCGGCGGCAATCGCCATCCCCGCAAGAAGCGGCCAGCCGCTGGTCAGCAGGGCGGCCGCCGCAAACGACACCGCCGCGGGAATGACGTCGTACCGCTGCTGGATGATCCGCGCCAGGGCAGCCGTTGCGAGCGTGTAGAGCAGGAATGGCAGCAGATCGACGCGCCCGGTCGCGCCGGCGGCATCCCTGCCAGACGAGCGCCGCTTTCACGGCGGCGTCGAGGCCCCAGATCAGGAGGCCGAAGGCCACGCGGAACCGCTCGAGCTCTGGGGCGAACACGGCCGGGAGGACAAACCACGCCAGCGCATAGGGCGGGTACTCGAAGGGCACGTTCGTGTAGATGCCAGCGCCATCGAGCACGGCTCTGGCTGAAGCCAGGTAGTGCTCCATGTCTTTCAAGGTCCGGCCGCTGACGAGCTGGACGAGGAATGGCAGCGTCCCGATGAGCCAGGCGGACACGCCGAGGAGGACTCGTCTCCGATCCGTGGTCAACATGGTCGCCTATCCCGACTTGAACAGGCGAGAATACCGCCCGTGGCGCTGAGGAGCCGGTCACTTCGATGAGTCAAGCATTCGACTCGCCCTGCGTCGTCTTCGCGACACTCCTGGGTTCACGGCCATCGCCCTGGCGTCCCTTGCCTTCGGGATGGGCCTCAACATCCTGATCTTCAGCTTGACCAGCCCCGTGTTGTTCAAGGCCTTGCCGTACCCCGAGCCCGACCGGCTCCTGGACGTGAGCATGGCGCCGCCCGGCAAGCCGGAAGCGCGGGGTCCTCTGACGCCGCCGCTGTATGTCCTTCTGCGCGACCGGACCAGTGCAGCGTTCGAGGCCGTCGGCGTCTTCGACGCGGGGCGATCGGCCAACCTCGCGGGCGACGCTGGAGGCCCCGCGGAACGGCTGGACGGGCACCGGATCACGGCGACCGGCCTGGCGGCGCTCGGTGCCACACCTCTGCTTGGCAGGCTCCCGGTCGCCGCCGAGGAAGCGACCGACGCCCAGCCCACCATGCTTCTCAGCTACCCGGTGTGGCAGCGTCGGTTTGGCGGCCGTGCGGACGTCGTCGACCAGACCGTGCAGGTCGACGGAAAGACCACCCTCATCCTCGGCGTCATGCCAGAGGGCTTCGGACTCTTGGACAATTCTTCCGACGCCTGGTTCACGTTCGGCTTCGCACCGTCGTCCCCCGCGCAGGAGACACAGCACTCGCTTCGCGCGGTCGGCCGGTTGAAGCCTGGAGTCTCGATCGCGCAGGCCCAGGCCGCGGTGAAGCTCGCCCTCGACGAGTACGCGCGGACGTTTCCAAACCGTGACAAGGGATGGACCGTCGAGCTCACCCCGTGGCGCGCAGGCTCGATTCGGCGGGCTCCGCCAGCCGTTGACGATGGTGCAGCTCGCCGTTGGAGGCATGCTTCTCCTCTTGTGCGTCAACCTCGCGGTGCTGCTGCGTCGCCCGCACAGCCTCGCGCGAGCGGTCCGCCGTGCTTCCGCCCGGACAGAGTCGACCAGGCATCGTGCTCGCGGAAAGCCTGATGCTGTCGCTCGGCGGCGGTGCGATTGGCGCAGTGGTCACCTGGCTGGGGCTTCCAGCGCTTCTTGCCCTCACACCCCGCGTGCTCCCGCGCCTGGACGAGGTCACGTTCGACGCCAGCGTGTTCGCGTTCGCCGCGTTCCTTTGTGTCACGACAGGGCTTGTCATCGGGATCGTGCCGGCGTGGCGAGCCTCGCGGCGTGACCCCCTGAGCGAGTTGCCCCGATCGGGCGGCCACGTGTGGCGGGGGCGGCTGGGCGCGACAGTGCTCGTGGCGCTCCTGGCCGTGCAGGTGGCGCTCGCGTTCGTACTCCTGGCCGGGGCCGGTCTCGCGATTCGAGCGTTTGTCGATCTGCGAGGCCGGGACGTCGGCATCGACCCGTCGGGCTTGTTGAGCTTCGACGTGCACCTGCCGCGCGACCCTTACGTCACGCCCGACGTTGCCCAGGTCGGAAGCATCGAGATCGCCGAATACAATCCCGCCGGCCCGGCTCTCTACGACCGCATTCGCGCGGCGCTGCAGACGATGCCGGGCGTCGTCCAGGCGGCCGGCGTCGGCGACGCCGCCATTTACCTCAGCCCCGTTCGTTCAATTTTGGATTGAAGAAAAGAAGAACAGGAGCACACGCCCGACACCCAGGTCGCTGCGCAGTACCTGGCCGTGACGGAAAACTATTTCAATACGATGGGGATTCGCATCGTCCGTGGCCGGGACTTCTCGCCAGCCGATCAGCCCGACTCGCCCTGGGTCATCCTCGTGAACGAAGCGCTGGCCCGGCAGCACTGGCCAAACGGCGATCCCATTGGGCAACGGCTGTCGCTGACTTTCCATCCGAACGACGGAGAACCTCCGCGCGAGATCGTCGGCCTCGTGGCTGACACGCTCCCATTCCGCGGCGCGTCAGAAGTCCCTCCGCTGATTTTCCTGCTGCACCGGCAACAGGCGGCCCAGCAGCGCGCCTCGCTCGAGGGCCGGCGCACGGTGATGTCGTTCATCGTCCGTACGACGGGCGATCCGCTCGCGCTCGGCGACGCCGTTCGGGCACTCGTCGGCAAGGTCGACGCGACGACGCCGGTGACGTCGATCCGCACGGTCGGGTCTGTACCTCAATGCCGGCCAGGTCATGCTGCTGCAGTTTGCCGCCACGCTCCTCGGCATTTTCGCGCTCGTCGCGCTGGTCACGGGCGCCGCCGGGATTTACGGCCTCACCTCGTACGGCGTCACCGAGCGCCGCACCGTGCTCACGCTGGTGCTCCGCGTCGTTGCGGCCGTCGTCATCGGCGCGGTTCTGGGACTCGGCGCCTGGCGGCGGCTCGGCAGCGTCATCGAGCCGTTTCTCACGAACCTCACGGTGACGCCATCCGATCCCCTGTTGCTCGTCGTCACCGGCGGCGTGCTCTTGGCGACGGCGCTCGTCGCGGGTCTCGTTCCAGCGCTACGAGCGACGAGGGCGGGCCGCTGAGCATGGCAAGCTGCGAGGCAACGCTACAATCATTCGGTTTCGAATGGTGAGTTCTTGGAGGGCATTCATGCTTCGTAGAATCCCGACGTGTCTGTTGCTGGCCGCGCTCGTCGCGAGCGGTCCAGTTCAGGCCGCACAGACCAGTTCAGGTGGCCGGTCGACCACCACTCCCGCCGGTGGCCGCACCGCCGCACCGGCCGCGGTCGTCCAGCCGCGCCGGCGGCCGCAAAGACCTCTACGGCAGTGCCGGTGACGCCGGCCGACATGAAGTCAATCCTGGGGACGTGGACCATTCCCCTCGAGACGCCAACCGGACGACTCGTCGCGAATCTCGTCTTCCGCGTTGAAGCAGGCAAGGTCGTCGCCGGCATCAGCGCTCCGCAATTCAAGGAGCACAAGATCACCGACATCACGAAAGCTGGCCAGGTCCTTACGCTCAAGGCGTCGACGGACTACTCGGGCCCGCTGACCTCGTTTTCGGGTCCTGTCGCGATGGTGTTGACCCTGAGGCCCAAAGGATCAGACCTGGCGGCGTGGTTCGACTTCAACAACGCGGGCTATCAGCTCGGCGGCACAGCGACGAAGAAATCCTGAGCGCGCTGCCCGGCCGCGAACTGCCCATCGCCCGCCGCAGGCGCTTCATAGGGACCGCGCGGTGAGTGTATGCTTCAGCGCACTCAATCCAATGCGCTCGGCAAAGGCTCTCGTTGCGGCGGCGGCGTTCATGCTGGCGGCACTCGCCGTCGGTGCGCCGTCGGCTCAAGCGCCACTCGCCGGCCGCGCAGGCACCGGCCGCCGGGGCTCGGGCCGGCGGTGGCCGTGGTGGGCCGGGCGCGACGCTCTACACCGAACATTGCGTGAGCTGTCACGGCACGGACCTCGCCGGTGGCCGGTACGACTTCGTTGTTCGATCAGACGTGGCTCGCGAAGATCACGGACGAGCGCATGATGTCGTCCATCCGGAACGGCGTGCCGAACACCGAGATGGAGGGGTTCAAACAGGCGCTGACCGAGCTCCAGGTCTGGCAGTTGATTCAGTACATCCGCACTCAGGGCGGAAGTCTGGCCCCGAAGCCGCAGTTCGTCTCCGATCCGAACGGCCACGTGATCAAGACCGAGACACTCTCGGTGCGCGCGGAGGTGGTGGCGCGCGGCCTCGAGACGCCCTGGGCGCTGGCGTTCCTTCCCGATGGCCGCCTCCTTATTACTGAGCGCGCCGGCCGCCTCCGCATTCTCGACAACGGCAAGCTGTCCGAGCCCGTCAAGGGCACGCCGACCGTGCACGAGCAGCAGGACGGCGGCATGTTCGACGTCGAGATTCATCCGCAGTACGCGAAGAACGGATGGATCTACCTCGCGTACTCGGAGGTGCAGCCGGGTTTTGTCGCGCCGCCGCCGGCGGCCGCGCCCCGCGCCGGCGGCGCCGCGCCGGACGTGGCCGCGGCCCCTCGATTCCGTCGATGACCGTCGTCGTGCGCGGCAAGATCAGCCGCGCGAATGAGTGGACCGATCAGCAGGTCATCTTCCGCGCGCCCGCCGACCTTGTACACGCCGAGCGGCTCGCATTTCGGTTGCCGGCTGATCTTCGACAAGGCGGGCCATCTCTTCTACTCGATCGGTGAGCGGGGCGCGATGGAGAACGCGCAGGACCTCACGAAACCGACTCGGCAAGATCCATCGCGTGAACGACGACGGCACGGCGCCGAAGGACAATCCGTTTGTCGTCGACGGCCAGGTGCGGTGCCCACCATCTGGAGCTACGGTCACCGCAACCCCGAGGGGTTGGCGTGGGATCCGGTGTCCGGTCTGCTGTGGGAGTCGGAGCACGGGCCGACCGGCGGCGACGAAATCAACATCATCGACCGCGGTCACAACTACGGGTGGAGCGTCGCGACGAAAGGCACCCAGGGCGGCGTGAACAAACTCTCGGAGCCCGGCATGGACGATCCGATCGTCTACTACACGCCGACGCTCGCGCCGGCCGGCATCGCGTTCGTCACGAGCGATCGATATCCCGGCTGGAAGAACACGAGCCTGTTCGTGGGCGGCCTTGCCGGCCAGCAGCTGCGACGGCTCGAGATCAAGGGCCGTCAGGTGGTGCGTCAGGAGATCCTGTTCGCCGAGCTCGGCCGCGTGCGCGACCTCGCGCAAGGGCCCGACGGGTACCTCTATGTCGCGCTTCAGAATCCGACGGGCGCCGGGACAGGGGTCGGTCTGGCCGCCTCGACGCCCGGCGTGGTCATTCGCCTCGTGCCGGTCCAGTAACGATATGAAGGCACGCGTCATCTGCCGGACTCCTGTTCGCCGGGATCGCGATGTTCAGCGTCGTCACCGGTGGCCAGGAGTCATCCAGGTCGCCGGGAAACATGTGGCCGCCGAAGCGGGCGCCTGTCGAAGGCAAGGCGCCAGCCCTGACACCCGACCGAGGCGCTCGAGAGCTTTTCCGTCCCGCCTGGATTCCATGTCGAGCTCGTCGCCGCCGAACCGATGATCGAATCGCCCGATCATCATCGACTTCGACGCTGACGGCCGATTGTGGGCCGTCGAGATGCCGGCGTTTCTGCCGGATCCCGTCGGGGCGTGACTCGGACGAGCCGATCAATCGCGTCGTCGTGCTCGAGGATACGAACGACGACGGGCGGATGGACAAGCGTACGGTGTTCGCCGATGGGCTCGTGTTGCCGCGCGCGCTGAAGGTGCTCGATCGCGGCGTGCTGGTTGGCGAGCCGCCGAACCTGTGGCTGATGAAGGACACGAACGGCGACCTGAAGGCGGACACGAAGGAGCTCGTCGCGAGCGGCTTCGGGACGCGCCGCTCGGAACATCGAGCACAACGCGAACGCGCTGTTCTGGGCCATGGACAACGTCATGTACTCGTCCGAGCACAGCTGGGACCTTCGCATGACGGCGACCGGTTTCGAAACCATGCCGGCGCTCAGCCGTGGCCAATGGCAGATCTCTCAGGACGATGCGGGGCGCGTGTATCGCAACGTGAACGACTCGCCGCTCTATGTGGACTACACGCCGTCGCGGTACTTCCTGCGCAATCCAAACGTCGTGCGCACGCGAGGGTTGTACGAGCTCCTGATCGACCAGGCCGAAGCGACGGTGTTTCCCGTGCGCCCGACGCGCGGTGTCAATCGCGGCTACCGTGATCCCGGACCGCTCTTCCGCGCCGACGGATCGTCGACGGTCATTCAGGGAGCGGGAACGCCGACGATCTACCGCGGCGATCGCTACCCGCGCGACCTCTGGGGCAACGCGTTCATTACCGATTCACCAACCAATCTTGTGCATCGCTTCGTCATCGCCGACGACAAGTCCGGACGGTTGACGGCGAAGAACGGCTACGCCCGCGGCGAGTTCCTCGCGTCGTCGGACGAGCGGTTCCGGCCGGTCAACTTGTTCTCGGCGCCCGACGGGACGATGTACGTCGTGGACATGTACCGGGGCGTCGTCCAGGCCGGTGGTTTGTGGTCGGAGTATCTGACCGGCTACATCAAGAAGAACGAGCTTCTGATGCCGATGGGCTACGGGCGCATCTGGCGCGTCGTTCACGGCGACGGAGCGGCGGCGCGAGGTCCGAAGCCGGCGCTCTCGACGGCCACGCCAGCGGCGCTGGTGGCGACGCTGTCGCACCCGAACGGCTGGTGGCGAGACACGGCGCAGCGGCTGCTCGTCGAACGGCGCGAGACGTCCGTCACACCTGCGCTCGAGGCGCTCGCTGCTTCGGCGCCTGACTGGCGGACGAAGCTCCACGCGCTGTGGACCTTGTCTGGGATCGACGCCTTGACGCCGGCGTGGTGCGAGAAGGCGCTTGGCGATCGCGCGGCTGAAGTGCGCGCGGCGGCTGTCAGGCTATCGGAACGCTGGCTGACGGAGCCGGATTCGCCGATCGCCAGCGCGGTGGTCAAGCTCGCGACCGACCCGGTGTGGTCGGTGAGGCGGCAGGTCGCGGCCTCGGCCGGCGAGTTGCCGGAAGGCGCGCGGCTGGCAGGTCATGATCCCGTTGCTCGCGACGAATGGCCGCGATCCGATCATCGTTGACGCCGCAGTCAGCAGTCTTCGCGGTCTCGAAAGCCAGGCGCTGACCCGGCTTCTTGCAGACGCCGGCCTCCCCGGCGTCGGCGCCAATCGAGGCCGTCATGCACCTCGCCGCCGCGGAAACGAAGAGCGGCGACGTCGCCAGCGTCGAACGCTCGATCGCCGTTATCGCGGATGCGTCGCGTCCCGCGTGGCAGCGGTCGGCGCTTGTTCAAGGGCTCGATCTCGCGTTGCCATCCACAGGTGCGGCTGGACGCGGACGCGGGGGCGGCGGGATCGGCCTACCGGGACTCAGCGTTCAGCGATCGCCCGTCGCGATCAGTCCCGGACGCGGGATGTCGCTTGGCGGCGAGCCGGCAGGGCTTGCGCGCGTGGCGGCAGGCACCGGTGAACTGGCCGAGACCGCCTCGAGGGTGCTCGCAAAGCTCAACTGGCCAGGTCGTCCGGCTCCCGTTGCGGTCGCGGCCCCGCTCACGCCGGCCGAGCAGCAGCGATACGCGGCCGGCGCGGCCGTCTACAAGAATGTGTGCGTCGGGTGCCACCAGGACGACGGGCGCGGCAACGCCACGCTTGGCGCCAATCTCGTGGACTCGACGTTCGTGAACGGCGCCGATCCATCCCAGAGCGTCCGAGTCGTGCTCGGAGGTAAGGAAGGATCGATCGGGATGATGCCGCCGCTTGGCCCTTCGCTCAATGACGACCAGATTGCCTCGGTTGTCACGTATATTCGTCGGGCCTGGGGGCATACCGGCACGGCCGTCAGCCCCCTCGAGGTGAGCGAAGTGCGCGCGCTGAGCCGCAGTCGCACGCGTCCGTGGACCGACGCCGAGCTCCAGCCGGCCGCTGGCCGCGGTGGCGGCCGGGGCGGACGAGGTCAGGGCGCAGAGTAAGGGCAGAGTTCGAGGAGTTCGAAGGGTTCGAGGAGTTCGAAGGGGTCGAGAACGTTCGCGGGATGGCCGTGAGCCCTAAGCCATGAGCCTTAAGCCTGTGAGGAGAGCTCAAATGAGAATCGCGTTGATCGCCGCGGCTGTGCTCGGGTTGGCGCTTGGTCATGCCGATGGCGGCTCAAGGCGCCGCCGCCTGGCGCGGCCGGGGCACCGCAGTTCGCGGCCACGCGGCCGATTCGCGTCTTCATCCGCGCGGGCATCAAGACGCATGGCCCGGGACAACACGACTATCCGCAGTTTCTGGCCGACTGGAGCAGCGTGCTGACCGACCGCGGCGCGGTCGTGGACGGCGGGCTGCACTTTCCATCGGCCGAGGACCTGGCGAATGTCGACGTCATGGTCATGTACAAGGGCGACGCCGGCTACATGACCGCGAACGAGAAGGCGGTCCTCGAGACCTTTCTCAGGCGCGGTGGTGGGCTTGTCAGCTTTCACGACACGCTCTGCGGCGACGACCCGGCGTGGTACGGCAACGTCGTCGGCGGCGCGAAGAAGCACGGCGAGATGAATTTCTCCGCCGGGCCCATCAAATACACGATTGCGGATCCGTCGCATCCGATCATGCAGGGCATGTCGAGCTTCGAGATCGATGACGAGGCGTTCTTCCGCATGACGTGGTCGGAGAACCCGAAGATTCACGTGCTCGCGACGGCGCCGATGCCGACGACCGGTGAGGTCGTGCCGCAGATCTGGACGTACGAGAGGCAGATGTTCGGCGGCGCGGCGAGTGCGCAGCCCTTCCGCGCCTTCGTCTGGATGCAGGGTCACACGTATGCGAACTTTGCCGATCCCAAGGTCCAGCCGATGATCCTGCGCGGCATCGCGTGGGCGGCGAAAGCGCCGGTCGACGCACTGATGACCGTGCGTCCGGCGCGCGGCGGCGGCGGCGGCGGCGGCCGCGGCGCGGGCCGCGGAGCCGGCCGGCAGGGCGGCGCCGAACTAGATGGCCGCGCGTCAGCACGTCTTCGAGACGTTCCGTCTCGATGGCCGGATCGCCCTCGTCACCGGCGGTGCGCGTGGGCTCGGCATGACGATGGCCACGGCGCTGGCCGAGGCCGGCGCCGATGTCGCCATCGCGGGACGATCGCGTGAGAGCTGTCAGTCGGTGGCCGACACGATTGCCGGCGAGACCGGACGGCGCGCCCAGGCGTTCGTGGCCGATGTCACGGATCGCGCCTCCATCGAGCGACTGGCGGTGGACATCGAGGGCCACCTCGGTTCTGTCGATATCCTGGTCAACAACGCCGGCATCAACATCCGCGGACCCATCCAGGACCTGACGGAAGAGGATTTTGATTCGGTGATCCGGACCAATCTCAAGGGACCGTTTCTCTGCGCGCGGGAGTTCGGTCCCCGGATGGTGAAGCGGGGATGGGGGCGCGTGATCAACATGGGCTCCATCCTGAGCGTGATCGCGATGCCGGGACGGACGCCGTACGCGTCGTCGAAGGCCGGCGTCCTGAATCTCACGCGCGTCCTCGCGCTCGAGTGGGCCGGCACGGGTGTGACGTCGAACGCGATTTGCCCGGGGCCGTTCGGGACGGAATTGAACCGAAGCCTGCTCGACGATCCCGTCAAGTACAAGGAGTTCGTGGCGCAGATTCCGATGGGCCGATGGGGTGAGCCCCATGAGCTCGCGGGCGCCGTCGTGTTTCTGGCGTCCGAAGCCTCGTCGTTCATGACGGGCAGCGCGCTCTTCGTGGACGGGGGCTGGACGGCAAGATAACGGAAGTTAGAAGGCAGAAGTTAGAAGTCAGAAGGAGTGAGTCACTGTGAAGTTGTTGCGATATGGTCCCCCGAAAAAAGAGAAGCCTGGCTTGTTGGCCGCTGATGGCACGATTCGCGATCTGTCACACGTGATTTCTGATCTCAGCGGCGACGCGCTCCTGCCGGAGTCGCTCGACCGTCTCCGCCGGCTCGATCCGGCCACGCTGCCGGCAGTGACCGGCTCGCCGCGCATCGGCCCGTGTGTCGGCTCGGTGGGCAAGTTCCTCTGCGCGGGATTGAACTATTCCGACCATGCGGCCGAGACGGGCGCGACCGTGCCGAAGGAACCGATTCTTTTTTCGAAGGCGACCTCGTCGATCAACGGGCCGAACGACGACATCGTGCATTCCGCGGGGCTCGCACGAAGACCGACTGGGAGGTCGAGCTCGGCATCGTGATCGGCTCGCCGACGAAGTACGTGACCGAGGAACACGCCCTGACCCACGTCGCCGGATTCTGCGTCGTCAACGACGTCTCGGAGCGGGCGTTCCAGCTCGAGGGCACGGGGCAGTGGCTCAAGGGCAAGAGCGCTGACACGTTCGGCCCGATTGGTCCCTGGCTCGTGACCGTCGACGAAGCTGGCGCGTGGGACGACCTCGACCTGTGGCTCGAAGTGGATGGGAAGCGCTATCAGAACGGTTCGACCAGGACGATGGTGTTCGGGGTGCCGTTTCTCGTCAGTTTCATCAGCCGCTTCATGAGCTTGCAGCCCGGCGATGTCATCGCGACCGGAACCCCGCCCGGCGTCGGCATGGGACAGAAGCCGCAGAAGTTCTTGCAGGCCGGCAATGAAGTCCGGTTGGGCGTGAAGGGACTCGGCGAGCAACGAGCCAAGGTCCGGGCGGATTGAGCGTTCGAGGGGTTCGAAGAGGTCGAAGAGTTCGAGGTGTGGCCCTAAGCCCTAAGCCGTCAGCCCTGAGCCTGCAAATGCCAACCCGAGCCCGCTACGTCACCGTCGCGTTTTGCGTCGTGCTGGCGCTGATCACGTACATCGACCGCGTCGCGATCTCGCAGGCGGCGCCGTTCATCACGAAAGACCTCGGGCTCACGCGCATCCAGATGGGTTGGGCCCTGGCCGTGTTCGGCTACGCCTACGCCATTTTCGAGATTCCAGGAGGCTGGCTGGCGGATCGTATCGGCCCGCGCAAGGTGCTGATGCGCATCGTGCTCTGGTGGTCGCTGTTCACGGCGGCGACAGGTTGGGCGATGGGCGCGATGTCGCTCGTGCTCGTTCGTGGCTTGTTCGGCGCGGGCGAGGCCGGCGCGTTCCCGAGCATGACGCGCACGCTCACCACCTGGCTGCCGAGCCACGAGCGCGAGCGCGCGCAGGCATTCGTCTGGCTTGCCGACACGAGTGAGCGCGGCGGCGACACCCACGCTTGTTCTGTGGCTCATCATGACGATCTCGTGGCGCCGCGCCTTTGAAGTCTTCGGCGTCATCGGCATCGTTTGGGCCGTGCTGTTCTACCGCTGGTTCCGTGACGATCCGGCCGCGCACGGTTCGGTGAATCCGCAAGGAACTGGCGCTCCTGCCGCCGCGATCCGAGACCGCGGTCGCGCACGGCGGCGTCCCCTGGGCTCGCATCTTTTCGACGCCGTCAGTCTGGCTGCTGTCGATCCAGTACATGTGTCTGGCCTACGGCTGGTGGTTTTACGTGAACTGGCTGCCGACGTATCTGCGCGACGCGCGAGGCACGAGCTTCCAGCTCGGCGCGCTTCTGGCGGGGCTGCCGTTGCTGCTCGGTGGTGTCGGCTGCCTCGTTTCGGCCGCCGTGCTGCCGCGCCTCGCCCGTGCGATTCAACAGCGTGAAGCTGGCGCGGCGCGCGGTCGCCATCGTCGGCTTCGTGGGAGCGTCGGCGTCCATCCTGGTGTTCACCCGCATCGACGATCCGGTGCGGGCCATGTTCGTGCTCGGCATGGCAGGGTTCTTCAACGATCTCGTGATGCCGGCGGCCTGGGCCGGGACGATGGACGTCGGCGGACGCTACGCGGGCACGGTCTCGGGCGCGATGAACACGATGGGCAGCATCGCCGGGGCGTTCTCAGTGACCGTCGTGGGCTACCTGCTGGCCTGGACCGGCGACAACTGGACGCTGACGTTTCTCATCTCTTCGTCGATCTACATGGTCGGTGCGGTGTGCTGGCTCTTTCTCGACGCGCACACGCCGATTGAGACCGGCGACGCGTCGGTCCGACAGGTGCGACAGGTACGACCGGTCCCAGGAACGAGCTAACGCTCGTCATCCTCTTCAGTCTCCATCTCTCTAGGAACTCAAAACTAAAGAAGATGACGCGCGGTAGTTCCTACCGCGGACCTGTCGTACCCGTCGCACCTGTCGTACCGGCGTAGTAGTTCTCCACGCATCGATCGAGCACCCACGAAGTGCGCGAGCCACTGACACCCGTCGACTCGCACTTTCCATGCCCGTGCCACTCGTCCACGATCGTCTGGATGAGCGGCTGGTGGACGTGCGGAGGGTTGCGGACTTCGTGCACCTCGCGGGTGCCGTTGCGCGTCACGGTCACGTCGATGTCGTCGAATACCGCGCTCGCAATCTCGCCAGTCGTGCCGGCAATCGTCAGGCGATCGGCCGTTTCGCCGGCGTTGAAGTTCCACGACGCCCGTGCCGACCACGCCGTGATCGAACTGGAACGCGGCCGTTGTGACGTCCTCGGCCGCGTACGCGCCGCCGGTGTTGGCGGAGAAGCCGGCGACGCCGACGATCGGACCAGCCAGAAAATCCAGCAGGTCGAACGCGTGCGACGCGAGGTCGAAGAAGAGGCCGCCGCCCGAGATCTCCGGCACGAGCCGCCAGTCCGCGAGTACGTGACCCGTCGCGAGCGGGCGCGTGAGGTGGACGTGCATCGAGGTGACCCGGCCGATGGCCTGCTCGGCGATGAGCCGGCGGATGAGGAGGAAACGCGGTAGCGCCCGGCGGTAATACGCGACCCACAACGGCACGCCGGCGCGTTCGAACGCCTGAACCATGGCACGCGTTTCGGCATGCGTGCGCGCCATGGGTTTTTCGACGAGGCAGGGCTTGCCGCCCGCGGCGACACGGAGCGCCAATTCGGCGTGGCTGTCGGGCGGCGTGGCGATGTAGACCGCGTCCACCCCCGGGTCGGCAATGAGTGCGTCGGCCGTGGCGTGCACGATCGGCACGCCATGTCGCGCCGCGAAGTCTTCGGCCTTCGCCCGGTCGCGCCGCATCACGGCAACGAGCGAGGAGCCCGTCGCCTTCTGCAGCGCTGGTCCACTCTTGACTTCGCAGACCGACCCGACGCCAACGATTCCCCAGCGCATAGCACCGGGACAATAGCATCGGACGGTTCCGGAGGTTCGAAGGTCCAGGAGTCCGAAGGTTCCAGAGCCTCGGAACGCGGTTCGGAACCTTGCAAGCCCTGAACCCTGGAACCTAGGAACCTCCGGACCCGTCCGCTTACAATCTCTCCGCATGGACCTGCGACAGCTCGAGATTTTGCGCGCCGTGGCCGATACCGGGTCCTTTACGGCCGCCGGTCACCAGCTTCACCTGTCTCAATCGGCCGTCAGCCGGCAGATTCTTCTTCTCGAAGAGGAGTTGGAGGAGCAGCTGTTCCTTCGGGTCGGCGGCAAGATTCGGATCACGCCCGCCGGAACGACACTGCTCGCGCTCAGCCGTCGGGTGTTCGAGGAAATCGGGGAGGCGAAGGCGAGCATCCTCGAGAGCCGGCAGACGCTGGGCGGCACGCTGCGCCTGGTCGGCGGCATGACGGTCTGCCTCTACGTGTTCCCGACACTTTTGAAGGAATTCCGTCGCGAGCATCCCGCAGTCGAGGTCAAGCTCACCGCCGGCTCGACGCCACGTCTGGTCCGGCAGCTGAGGACCGGCGGCGCCGACCTCGGCCTGCTGACGCTGCCGATCGACGACCCGAACCTCGTGTCCGAATCCGTTTTCCGGGAAGAGCTGCTGGTGGTGATGGCGCCGCAGCACCCGCTGGCGCGAAAGAAGTCGGTGACTCCCGCAGGACCTGGCCCGCCAGCCGTTCGTGCTCTTCGAGGCCGGATCCAACAGCCGGCGGACGATCGAGGCCTTCTTCATGCGCGAGCAGATCGCGCCGAAGGTGGTCACCGAGACCGAGAATGTCGAGATCATCAAGGCGCTTGTGAGAATTCGGATGGGGATCTCGATCGTGCCGTATCAGGCCGTGGCCCGCGAAGTGTCAGCCGGCCAGCTCTGCATCGCCCGGATTGCCGGCCAGAAACTCTCCCGCGAGACCGGCTGGGTGCACCTGCGCGCGAACCGCCTGCCCCGGGCGGTTCAGGAAATGAAGCGGATGCTCGAAAGCGTCCGTCCCCGGTTGAAACTGCTGCCGGGGGACACGATCTAGACACGGCTTAGGGCTCAGGGCTCACGGCTTAGGGCTTAGGGCCTGGTCTGAACCTCGCGAACGTCCTCGAACCGACCTGCGAACCTCCGTTCCAACCATCGAACCTGCGCACCACCGAACCTTCGAACCTTCTGCATTTGCCGTACGCATGGCCCCGATACGCAAATTCCTCTCTGTTTTCGCGGACGGATCGTTCATAAACAGCAGGTGCGCTACGAAGGAGAGGTGTCCCCGCGAGGACTGTATTCACCGGACCACGAGCATGACGCCTGTGGCGTCGGGTTTGTCGTGCACATCAAGGGGCAGCGTTCGCATTCGATCGTTCGGCACGCGCTCCAGCTCCTGATCAATCTGCTGCACCGCGGCGCCTGCGGCTGCGAGGTCAACACCGGCGACGGCGCCGGCATCCTGATTCAGATGCCGGACGGATTCCTCCGCCCCGAGGCGCAAAAGCTCGGCATGGAGCTGCCGCCCGAGCGCGGCTACGGCGCCGGACTGGTGTTCCTCCCACGCGAGGAAGCATCCCGCCACGAGATTCAGGCGCTCTTCGAACGCATCATCGACGAGGAAGGGCAGCGCCTGATCGGATGGCGCGACGTGCCAACCGACGATGGGCACATTGGCCCGAGCGCGGTGGCGGTCGAGCCTGTGTTCAAGCAGGTGTTCATCGGCCGGGGGCCCGCGCTGCCGGCGCCTGGCGCGTCCGCCGACGGGGACGCGGCGTTCGAGCGCAAGCTGTACGTCATTCGCAAGCGCATGGAGCACGCCGTGGATGCTCTGACGATCCCGGGCGCACGCGCGTTCTACGTCGTCAGCCTGTCGTCGCGGACATTGATCTACAAGGGCATGCTCATCGCGGATCAGATCGACCGCATGTTCCCGGACCTGAGCGATCCGCGCGTCGATTCGGCGCTTGCCCTCGTGCATCAGCGCTTCAGCACGAACACGTTCCCGTCGTGGCCGCTGGCGCATCCGTATCGGTACGTCGCCCACAACGGCGAGATCAACACGCTGCGCGGCAACATCAACTGGATGAAGGCGCGCGAAGCGCTGATGGCGTCGGAGCTCTTTGGCGAGGATCTTCAGAAGATCCTGCCCATCATCCGCGAAGGCGGCAGTGACACGGCGACGTTCGACAACGTGCTCGAGTTCCTGGTGATGGCGGGCCGCTCGCTGCCGCACGCCATTCTGATGATGATTCCCGAGCCCTGGACGGGACACGAGAGCATGACGCCTGAGCGGCGGGCGTTCTACGAGTTCCACTCGTCGCTGATGGAGCCGTGGGACGGCCCGGCGTCGATCGCGTTCACCGACGGCACCGTCATCGGCGCCGTGCTCGATCGCAACGGCCTGCGTCCGTCGCGCTACACGGTGACGAAGGACGACCTCGTCATCATGGCGTCCGAAACGGGCGTGCTCGACATCGCGCCCGAGAACGTGCTGGTCAAGGAACGGCTGCATCCCGGCAAGATCTTCCTCGTCGACACCGCCCAGGGGCGGATCGTCGACGACGACGAGGTCAAGGACGAGCTGGCCAGGGCGCAGCCGTACGGCGACTGGCTCGAGGAGAACCTGGTCGCGATCGAGGATCTGCCTGATGCGCCCGAGCTGCCACTCGCCGATCCCGACACGATTCGACGGCGCCAGCAGCTGTTCGGGTACACGGAAGAGGACCTCAAGATCCTCGTCGCGCCCATGGCGCAAAGGCGAAGAGCCGATCGGATCGATGGGCAACGACGCGTCGCTCGCCGTGCTCTCGGATCGTCCGCGGCTGCTCTACGACTACTTCGCGCAGCTCTTTGCGCAGGTGACGAATCCGCCGCTCGACGCGATTCGCGAGAAGCTCGTCACGTCGATGGAGTCGACGGTCGGTCCCGAGGGCAATCTGCTCGAGCCCACGCCGCAGGCGTGCCGGCAAATCGGCATCCGGTATCCGATCATCGACAACGAGCAGCTGGCCAAGCTGCGGCACATCCGGCTCGACGACTTCCGGTCCGAGACGCTGCCGATGCTGTTCGATCCGGCCGAGGACGGCCCGGGCCTCGAGCGCGCGATGGCGGATCTGTCGGCGGCGGCGGAGAAGGCCGTCCGCGACGGCATCAACATCCTGATCCTGTCGGACCGCGGCGTCAGCGAGACCGAGGCGCCGATCCCGAGCCTTCTCGCGACCGCCGGCGTGCACCATCATCTGGTGCGCACTGGGCTGCGCACGCGGTGCGGGCTGGTCATCGAATCGGGCGACGCGCGCGAGGTGCATCACGTCGCGCTGCTCATGGGTTACGGCGCTGGCGCGGTCAACCCCTACCTGGCGTTCGAGACGCTCGACGACCTGATGCGTCAGGGGTCGCTCGAAGCGCTGTCGCACACGCAGGCCGTGATCGGCTACATCAAGGCGCTGAATCTCGGCATCCTCAAGGTCATGTCGAAGATGGGCATCTCGGCGCTCCAGAGCTATTGCGGCGCGCAGATCTTCGAGGCGATCGGGCTCGAGCGGTCGTTCGTGGACAAGTACTTCACCTCGACGGCGTCGCGGATTGGCGGCGTCGGCATCGACGTCGTCGCGGAGGAAGTGCGCCTGCGGCACCAGCAGGCGTACGGGCCTCGCGCCGCCGGCACGCCGGACCTCGACTCCGGCGGCGAATATCAGTGGCGCCGCGACGGCGAATTCCACCTCTTCAACCCGGAGACGGTGTTCAAGCTGCAGCACGCGACGCGAAGCGGCCAGTACGCGATCTACCGCGAGTACGCGCGAGCGGTGAACGACCAGAGCCGCCGTCTCGGGACGCTGCGCGGGCTGTTCGAGCTGCAACGGGCCGAGACCGCCGTGCCGCTCGACGAAGTCGAGCCGGTCGAATCCATCGTCAAGCGATTCGCGACCGGGGCGATGTCCTACGGATCGATCAGCCAGGAAGCGCACGAGACGCTCGCGATCGCGATGAACCGGCTCGGCGGCAAGTCGAACAGCGGCGAGGGCGGCGAGGATCCGGAGCGCTATCGGAAGGATCCGAACGGCGACTGGCGGCGAAGCGCGGTCAAGCAGGTCGCGTCCGCCCGATTCGGCGTGACGAGCGAGTACCTGGTCAACTGCAGCGACCTCCAGATCAAGATGGCGCAGGGGGCGAAGCCGGGCGAAGGCGGTCAGCTGCCCGGATTCAAGGTGTATCCGTGGATTGCCAAGGTGCGGCATTCGACGCCGGGCGTGACGCTCATCTCGCCGCCGCCGCACCACGACATCTACTCGATCGAGGACCTGGCGCAGCTCATCTACGACCTGAAGAACGCGAACCATCACGCGCGGATTCACGTGAAGCTCGTCGCCGAGGTGGGCGTCGGCACGGTCGCCGCGGGTGTGGCCAAGGCGCACGCCGACGTCGTGCTGATTTCCGGGCCACGACGGCGGGACGGGCGCCTCGCCGCTGACGAGCATCAAGCACGCCGGCGTGCCGTGGGAGCTCGGCCTGGCCGAGACCCAGCAGGTGCTCATGCTCAACCGCCTGCGCGACCGCATCGTCGTGCAGGTGGACGGCCAGATGAAGACCGGCCGCGACGTCGTGATCGCCGCGCTGCTCGGCGCCGAGGAGTTCGGGTTTGCGACCGCGCCGCTCGTCGTGTCGGGCTGCATCATGATGCGCGTCTGCCACCTGAACACCTGTCCGGTCGGCATTGCGACGCAGGATCCGGAGCTGCGGGCGAAGTACGACGGCAAGCCGGAGTTCGTCGAGAACTACTTCCGGTTCGTCGCCGAGGAAGTGCGCGAGCTGATGTCGCTGCTCGGATTCCGGACGATCGACGAGATGGTCGGCCGCGTCGACCGGCTCGACGTGCGCCAGGCCGTCGCGCACTGGAAGGCGGGTGGGCTCGACCTGTCGTCGCTCCTGGTCGAGCCCGACGCGCCGGCGCGGTGTCGGACGCCGGTGCCTGCAGCCGCAGGACCACGGCCTCGCCCAGGCGCTCGACAACGAGCTCATCAGCGGCCGCGGAACCCGCGCTCACCGCGCGCAAGCGCGTCGATCTGCGCTTCCCGATCCGCAACGTGAACCGCACGGTCGGCACGATGCTCGGCGCGGAGCTCACGCGGCGCTACGGCGGCCTCGGGCTGCCGGACGACACGATTCACATCCAGTTCACCGGCTCGGCGGGGCAGAGCTTCGGCGCGTTCGTGCCGCGCGGCATGACGCTGCAGCTCGAGGGCGACGCCAACGACTACTTCGGCAAGGGCCTGTCGGGCGGCAAGCTGCTGGTCTATCCGCCGGAGGCAGCGACCTTCGCGCCGGAAGAGAACGTCATCATCGGCAACGTCGCGCTCTATGGGGCGACGGGCGGCGAGGCGTACGTCCGTGGCCTCGCCGGCGAGCGCTTCGCGGTCCGCAACAGCGGCGCCATGGCGGTCGTCGAAGGCGTCGGCGACCACGGCTGCGAGTACATGACCGGCGGGCGCGTCGTCGTGCTCGGCCGGACCGGCCGCAACTTCGCGGCGGGCATGAGCGGCGGCATCGCCTACGTGTTCGATCCGTCACGGACAGTTCCGGCCGCGGTGCAACCATGCGCTCGTGGATCTCGAGACGGTGACGAGCGACGAGGACGTGGCGCTCGTCCGCGACCTGATCACCCGGCACGTCCGCTACACGGGCAGCGAGCACGCGCAGCGGATCCTCAACGACTGGCGGAAGACACGCAAGCAGTTCGTCAAGGTGATGCCGCGCGACTACAAGCGCGTGCTGACGGCCGAGGCGCGCGCGCGGGCCGAAGATCGCGAACCGGCGTTCGAGGAACTCGTCGGGGTGGCCCATGGGTAAGATCACCGGCTTTCTCGAGATCCATCGGGCCAAGCCGAAGGCGCGGCCTGTCGCGGAGCGCCTCCGCGACTGGCAGGAGGTCTACCTGCCGGTCGCCGAGCAGGACCTGCGGAACCAGGGCGCCCGCTGCATGGACTGCAGCATTCCCTTCTGCCACCAGGGATGCCCGCTCGGCAACCTCATTCCCGACTGGAACGACCTCGTCTACCGGAATCGCTGGCGTGAGGCGATCGAGCGCCTGCACGCGACGAACAACTTTCCCGGAGTGGACGGGCCGCCTGTGCCCGGCGCCGTGCGAGGCCTCGTGCGTGCTCGGCATCAACGACGATCCGGTGACGATCAAGTCCATCGAGCTGTCGATCGTCGATCGCGCGTTCGACGAGGGCTGGATCGTCGCCGAGCCGCCGCCGCGCCGGACCGGCAAGCGGGTCGCCGTCGTCGGATCGGGGCCGGCCGGGCTGGCGGCGGCGCAGCAGCTGAACCGCGCGGGGCACACCGTGACCGTCTTCGAGCGCGACGATCGCATCGGCGGGCTGCTGCGGTACGGGATTCCCGAGTTCAAGATGGAGAAGCGGTTCCTCGACCGCCGGCTCGATCAGCTGGAGGCGGAGGGCGTGACCTTCCGCACCGGTGTCAACGTCGGCGTGGACCTGCCGGCCGCGGAGCTGCGCGCGACGTTCGACGCCGTCGTGCTGACCGGCGGCGCCGGCTGGGCCCGCGACCTGCACGTGCCGGGCCGCGAGCTCGACGGGCATTCACTTCGCGATGGAGTACCTGACGCAGCAGAACCGCCGGTGCGAAGGCGACGCGGTCGCGCCGACGACGCGGTTCATCTCGGCCGAAGGCAAGCACGTCGTCATCATCGGCGGCGGCGACACCGGCGCCGACTGTCTCGGCACCGTGCATCGCCAGGGCGCGACGTCGGTGCACCAGTTCGAGCTGCTGCCGCGGCCGCCCGACGAGCGCGCGCCGAACAATCCCTGGCCGGAGTGGCCGCAACATCTTCCGCGTGTCCGCCGGCGCACGAGGAGGGCGGCGAGCGGGTCTTCTCGGTGTCGACCCAGCGGTTCACGGGCGACGCCGACGGGCGCGTCCGCGCAGCTGCACGCCGTCGAAGGTGGCGCGGACGTCAGGAGGACGGACGGACCGACGTTCAAGCCGATCGCCGGGCAGCGAGTTTGCGATGGACGCCGACCTGGTCCTGCTGGCCATGGGGTTCGTCGGGCCCGGAGCGCGACGGGCTTGCTCGACCGATCTCGGCGTCCGGCTCACCGACCGCGGAAACGTGTGGACCGACGAACGCTGGATGACGAGCGTGCCCGGCGTGTTCGCCGCGGGCGACATGCAGCGCGGCCAGTCGCTCATCGTCTGGGCGATCGCCGAGGGGCGGAGCGCGGCGCAGGGCGTCGACAGCTACCTGATGGGGTCGTCGACACTCGCGGCGCCGGTCCCGAGCACTGGGGCCCTTGCTGTACGGTAGGGCAGACACCGACATGAGCGGCATCGACGCGCTGGCAGCCGGACACGCGCCGAGCAGCGTCGCCGACACCCGGCAGATCTCGGCGCTGACCGAAATCAGCCAGGCGCTGTCGGGCGCCCTGAGCCTGCGCTCGGCGCTCGTGCGCGTGCTCGAGATCCTCGAGCGGCATCAGGGCGTCGTGCGGGGCGCCGTGACGCTCGTCAATCCCGACGGGCCAGCTGCACGTGGACGCCACGCACGGCGTGACGCCGGATCGCGCCGGCGCGCGGTACGGGCTGGCCGAGGGCGTGACGGCCCGGGTCGTCGAGAGCGGCAAGCCGGTCGTCGTGCCGCAGGTCAGCCGCGAGCCGATGTTCCGCGACCGGGGCCTGCGCGGCGAGTTCGACAAGCCGCGAAGAGAGCTTCATCTGCGGTGCCCATCCTGCTCAACCGGCAAGCCGGTCGGCGCGCTGGCCGTCGATCTGCCGTTCCAGCCGCCAGCGCGACTACGACCACCTCGTGCGCATGTTGCGGCTCGTCGCCGCGATGATCGCGCAGGCCGTTCGGGTCGAGCGGCTCGTCGACTCCGAACGCCAGCGGCTGCTCGAAGAGAACACGCACCTGCGCGAAGAGCTGCGGGAGCGCTACGACTTCTCGCGCATCGTCGGCACGAGCGGCCCGATGCGGCAGGTCTACGAGCAGATCGCCCGCGTGGCGCGCGCCAACACGACCGTGCTCATTCGTGGCGAGTCGGGGACGGGCAAGGAGCTCATCGCGCACGCGATTCACTACAGCTCGCCGCGCGCGAAGAAGCCGTTCGTCAAGGTCAGCTGCGCGGCGCTGCCCGATTCGCTGATCGAGTCCGAGCTGTTCGGCTACGAGAAGGGCGCGTTCACGGGCGCTCAGGCCCGCAAGAAGGGACGGTTCGAGCTGGCCGAAGGCGGCACGCTGTTTCTCGACGAGATCGGCGACATCAATCTGTCGACGCAGGTCAAGCTCCTGCGCGTGCTGCAGGAGCGCGAGTTCGAGCGGCTGGGCGGCACCGAGCCGGTCAAGGCGAACGTCCGGCTGATTGCCGCGACGAACTCAGGATCTCGAGAAGGCGATTGCCGCCGGGACGTTCCGCGAGGATCTGCACTACCGGCTGAACGTGTTCACGATCTACGTGCCGCCGCTGCGCGAGCGCAAGCCGGACATCCTGCTGCTCGTCGATCACTTCCTCGAGAAGTACTCGATCGAGCACGGCCACCACATCAAGCGCATCTCGACGCCGGCCATCGACATGCTCATGGCCTATCACTGGCCGGGCAACGTGCGCGAGCTCGAGAACGCCATCGAGCGGGCCGTGCTCGTGTGCGACGGCAGCGTCGTGCACCCGCATCACCTGCCGCCGACGCTGCAGACGGCCGAAGCGTCGGGCACGGTCGCCGACGTCTCGCTCGCCGATGCCGTGGCCGCCTACGAGAAGAACCTCATCCAGGACGCGCTCAAGACCGCGCGCGGCAACTGCTCGAAGGCCGCCAAGCTCCTGCATTCGACCGAGCGCATCATCAGCTACAAGGTCCGGCAGCTCGGCATCGACGCGACCGCTTCAAGTCGTAGGCTTAGGCTCGCGGCTCAGGTCCGGGCGCTCGCTCGGGACGAAGCGCGACGTCGCTCGCCAGGCGTGATCTGCTCTTGACAGGCCTGAGCCCTAGCCGTGAGCCTCAGCGTCCACATTCTTGTGTCCAGCCCACAAACGTACACATTGTATGTCGTGACATGTGACCGGAAGGGCGCCGTCGGCTGTCTGGGCCACTTTCACAGTCCTGCGCGCAGGTCTCGCAACCTCGACATGGCTGTGGAATCGACGTGAGAAATAGACATAAATGTCTGTTCTTGCTCGATCGAGCGAGCCGTCGTCCGAATCGTGGTGATCCGCCGAAAACACGCCGTATTCATGGGTAATTCGGCGATCCTGGCTGCGCAGCTCGCGTGTTGGCCGTACGTCTTGCTCTTACGGCTCCCGTGAAACCGCCGCGGCGTCGTCTACGCCGCCGGCCCGGCAAAGGGAGACATATGAGGCAGATCGCGTGCGGACTTCTGGCAGCAGGACTGATTGCATCGGCGGGTACGGCCCAGGCTCAACAGAGCACGGGCAGTGCCAGCTTCCTCACACAGGCGCGATCGGTTGCGGCTGACCTGGCTCGTCCAGCACCGCGACGCGCGCCAGGCAGCACCGGCGGATGACCCGCCACCGGTCAAAGTCACAGGCGGCATCGATTTTCCGTCGCTGTACTTGTTCCGCGGCATCCGGCAGGAGTGCGACCCGGCCTTCACGGCCAGCCGTTCGTCAACCTCGCGTTCGCGGCCTCGCCAACGGTGACCCTGAACGTCGGATCCTGGAACAGCTTCCATACGGGCTCCACCAAGGACGGCCCGGGCGCCTTCTACGAGTCGGACTTCTACGTGTCCGGCGCGTTCGCCACCGGCAACGTGACGACGACGGCCCTCTACACCGCATACATGAGCCCTGTCGACGCGTTCGGCACGGTGCACGAGCTGGCATTCACCGCCGGGTTCAACGACAGCGAAAACGGCTTCGCCGTCTCGCCCGCCGTGACCGCTCGCTTTCGAGCTGGCGACAACACGGCGAGCGGCGGCGACAAGGGCATCTATCTCGAATTGGCGTCGACGCCCGCCATCCCGATGGGTGACGACGCGCCGGTGACCCTGACGGTGCCGGTCAAGTTCGGCTTCAGCCTCAAGGACTACTACCAGCTCACCGACGCGAACGGGAATCGCGAAGACAACGCGTTCGGCTACTTCAGCATCGGCCTCATGGGGTTGGTGCCGTTGTCCTCGAACTTCGACATCCACGGCGGAGTCCTCGTCTACGCCTTTGGCGACAACCTGAAGGCTTCAACAACGGCGAGTCGCCCAGGTGGTCGGCACGATCGGCCTCGGATTCTCCTTCTAAAGCGAATGGTGTGGGGCGACGGTACGCAGCGCGAATGAGGTTGACGTGCCGTCGCCCATCAAACCCTTCCCGATGCCTGTTCCTCTCTACAGCGCGACGTCGCCCGACTCGTCCGGACGGTCTCCCATGACGCCTGAAGTCCGCGACGCCAGCTGGCCGACCGTCTGGCCGCCGCCCGCGCCGAGTACACGACCGCGGCGCGCGCCGGGCGCGGTGGCCGGGTCGTCCAGGGCGCGCTATGCGGCGGACATGGACGACATGATGCGGTCGCTCGTCGAGGCCGCTGGCGACGTCGAGGGGGCCGTGCGTCGTCTGCGCCGTGGGCGGGTACGGCCGGCGCACGCTCTGCCTCCATTCCGACATCGACCTGCTGATCGTCGTTCGACCGGCCGATTGGCGCCGGCGCAGAGCGGTTCGTCAACGCGCTCCTGCAGCCGCTCTGGGACCTGCAAGCTGACGGTCGGCCAGCACGTCCGCGAGATCTCGCGAGTTCGACACGGTCGAATCGGACAATCCGGAGTTTCTGCTGGCGCTCTGCGACCTGCGGCTGCTCGCGGGCGACGTGCGGCTGTTCGACGACCTGCTCGGCCGCGTGCACCGCGGCGACGCACACCCGCGCGCCGCGGCTCATCTCGGCGCTGCTCGATCTCGTCGACGCGCGGTACGCCGGGTTCAACGACACGCTCTACCAGCTCGAGCCCGACCTCAAGAAGGCGCCGGGCGGCCTGCGCGACATCGCCGCCGTCCGGCTGCTCCGCTCGCTCGCGCGCGAGGCGTTCGCCTCGCGCGGACGCGACCGGACAGCGAGCGGCTCGACGACGCCGAGGAGTTCCTGTTGCGGGTCCGGTCGGTGCTGCACGTCGAGAACGGCCGCGACGCCAACGTCCTGACGCACGAGCTGCAGGAGCGCGTCGCGCGGCCGCATGGGCTTCGACGCGGCCACGAACCGCGGCAGCAGGTCGAAGCGCTGATGGGCGACGTACTTCCGGCACGCGCGCGGCGTCGACCAGGCGCTGGCCTGGTCGCGCGGCGTGGTCCGGCCGGCCGATCTCGCCGACGCCGCGGGACCGGTCACCGACACACCTGTCGATCGGCCCGGACGGCGTCACGTTCCGCGACCCGGCGCGGGCCGCCGTGCAGCCGTCCGTCTGGCTCGAGGCGTTCGAGGTCGCGATCGCGAACGGCGAGCCGCGTCTCCGACGACGTGCTCCAGATGCATCCAGGAGAACGTCGGCCGCTACACCGCCGACTACTTCGTGGCGACCGAGGAGGCGCGGTCTGCGCCTGCGGTCGATGCTCGCGCCCGACGCCGGGCTGTCGGCCCGGCTGTCGGACATGCTCGAGTGCGGGCTGCTCGGCGACGATCTTCCCGGAGTTCGAGAAGATTCACTGCCGCGTGATCCGCGACTTCTACCACAAGTACACGGTCGACGAGCACACGCTGCTCACCATCCGCAATCTCGAGTCGCTCTGGCATCCGCCGAGCGCGAGCCGCGCGCGGTTCGGGTCGATCCTCAACGAAGTGCGACTCGCCGGAGCTGCTGACGCTCGCGCTGCTCTACCACGACGTCGGCAAGTGGCGCGACGACGACCACGTCGACCGAGAGCGTGCGGCTCGCCGAGCCCGATGCTCGCGCGGCTGCAGCTGCCCGACCGAAGACCGCCAGACCGTCGAGTTCCTCATCGAGCAACCACCTCGCGATGTCGCGCGTCGTGTTCCGCCGCGACTTCACCGATCCGGACACGGTCGGCGCAGTTCGCCGCGCTCGTCGGCAACGAAGAGCGGCTGAAGATGCTCTGCCTGATGACGCTGGTGGACATCGAGGCCGTCGGCGCCCGGCACGCTGACGCCGTGGAAGGAAGACCTGCTCTGGCGGCTCTACGTCGACGCCTACAACCACCTGACGCTCGGCTACGCCGACGAGCTGATCCAGAAGGATCAGGCCGATCGCGCGCGCGTCATGGCCGAGCGGCCCGACGACATCTCCGAGCTCGAGCTGGCGCGATTCCTCGACGGGCTGCCGCGGCGCTACCTGTCGGTCTTCGGCCTCGCGACGATCTACCAGCACGTGCGGCTCGCGCGCGGCCTGCTGCCGGGCGAGGTGCACGCGTCGCTCGAGAAGCGCGACGACATCTGGGAGCTGACGGTCGCGGCGCTCGACAAGCCGTACCTCTTCTCGAACATCGCGGGCGTGCTGTCCTACTTCGGCATGGACATCCACCGCGGACAGGCGATGACGACGCCGGACCATCTCGTGCTCGACGTCTTCGAGTTCTCCGACGAGGAGGGGTTCCTCCGGCAGAACGCCGGGCGCGCGCGACGAGATCGCGCGCGTGCTCAAGGGCGCCGTGGCCGGCACGATCGACGTCGCGGCGCTGCTCACGCGGCCGCGAGCAGAGCCTGCTGCACCGCCGCCGCCGCGACGTCGGCACGCACGGTCAACCTCGACAACGAGCACTCGCAGACGGCACACCGTGCTCGAAATCGTCACCGACGACGCGCCGGGCTTCTGCACCGCATCAGCCGCGTCGTGTCCGAGCAGGGCTGCGACGTGGATCTCGTGCTGATCTCGACCGAAGGACGCAAGGCGATGGACGTGCTGCACGTCACCAAAGCAGGGCCGCAAGCTGGACGCAGGCCGACCAGCGCGCTGCTCAAACGTGAATTGGAACAGGACCTTGGAGGGCACAGATGAAGCTGATTAAGAGCATCGTCCGCCCGAACAAGGTGGACGACGTTCGAGACGCGCTCGAGAAGCTGAACATCCCCGGCATGACGGTCACCGAAGTCCGCGGTCACGGCCGGCAGAAGGGCCACACCGCGGTCTATCGCGGCAAGGAATACAACGTCAGCCTGCTGCCGAAGGTCGAGATCGAGGTCGTGGTCGCCGACGACGTCGCCGAAGAGGTCATTGCCGGCGATCACCAAGGCCGCGCGCACCGGCGAAATCGGCGACGGGCGCGTGTTCGTGACTGCCGGTCGAGCACAGCTTCAACATCCGGACGGGCGAGCGTGATGTGTAGGTCGAGCGCAGCGATGAGGGTGGGGCACTTCCGTGGTAGAACGTCGGCTCGCTCACCACTCAACCCGCCAGACCGGTCGCGGTACGGGCCGGCGGACCATCTCGGAGGCCGTCCCATGAAGCTGATCAAGAGCATCGTCCGCCCCAACAAGGTGGACGACGTCCGCGACGCGCTCGAGCAAGTTGAACATTCCGGGTATGACCGTGACGGAAGTCCGGGGGCACGGCCGGCAGAAGGGCCACACGGCGATCTACCGCGGCAAGGAATACCACGTGAGCTCCTGCCGAAGGTCGAGATCGAAGTCGTCGTGCCGGACCAGCGTCGTCGACGAAGTCATTGCCGCGATGATCAAGGCCGCGCGCACCGGCGAGATCGGCGACGGGCGCGTGTTCGTGCTGCCGGTCGAGCACGGCTACAACATCCGGACCGGGAGAAAAGGACACGATGTGAATCGCGCGGGCGCATCGGCCGCGCGAGGAGTCGGTAGCACTGATGGAAGAGACACGCCTCAGGTCTTGGAAGACGGACGCCGCACGGGTCGGGCGCTCTGGCCGCGCTGGCCGTGGTCGGCAGTTCCCGGCGCTCGCTGCCGCGCAGGACGCCGCGCCGGCGGCGCCTCCGCCGCCAACGCTCAACTCCGGCGATACCGCCTGGATGCTCATCTCCACGGCGCTCGTGCTGCTGATGACGCCGGCGCTCGCGTTCTTCTACGGCGGCCTCGTCCGCTCGAAGAACGCGCTCAACACGATGATGATGAGCTTCATCTCGCTCGGCTTCGTCGGCGTGGCGCTGGGCGCGTCATCGGCTACTCGCTGGCGCTCTCGGCCGGCAGCCCGCTGGATCGGCGGCACGTCGCTCGCGCTTCCTCAACGGCGTCGGCCTCGAGCCGACCGGCGCCGATCGTCGCCATCACGTTCCCGCACGTCCTCTTCATGTGCTTCCAGGCGACGTTCTGCATCATCACGGCCGCGCTGATCTCGGGCGCGATCGTCGAGCGGATGCGGTTCTCGGCCTACGTGGTCTTCATCACCCTCTGGTCGCTCGTGGTCTACGCGCCGATCGCGCACTGGGTGTGGGGCGGCGGCTGGCTGGCCAAGATGGGCGCGCTCGACTTCGCCGGCGGCACCGTCGTGCACGTCAACGCCGGCGTCGCGGCGCTCGTCGCGGCCATCACCGTCGGGGCCCGGCGTGACTTCAAGAAGGCCGGGCTGATGCCGCACAACGTGCCGTTCGTGCTCCTCGGCTCCGGCCTGCTGTGGTTCGGCTGGTTCGGCTTCAACTCCGGCAGCGCGCTGCTGGCCAACGGCATCGCCGGGCTCGCGTTCGCGACGACGATGCTCGCCCCGGCCGGCACGCTGGTGGTCTGGACGCTGCTCGACCTGATGCGCCAGGGCAAGGCCACGGCCGTCGGCGCCGCGACGGCCATCGTCGTCGGCCTCGTGGCCGTCACGCCGGCGGCGGGCTTCATCAGCCCGATGAACGCCATCCTCCTCGGCGGCGATCGCCGCGGTGCCGAGCTACTTCGGCCTGGTGATCCGCGCGCAAGACGCAACCTCGACGACTCGCTCGACGTCGTCGCGGCGCACGGCGTGGGCGGCACGGTCGGCGCGCTGCTGACGGGCGTCTTCGCGCAGAAGAGCCTCAACGGCCTGGCCGACGGCCTGCTCTACGGCAACCCCGGCCAGCTCGGCGATCCAGGCGACGGCCATTGGCGCGACGATCGTCTACAGCGGCGTCGTGAGGTTCATCCTGCTCAAGGTCATCGGCGTGGTGCTCCCGCTGCACGCGGACGCGGCCGAGGAGAGCGAAGGCCTCGACAAGACGCAACACGGCGAAGAAGCCTACGTGCACGCGCGGAGGCTAACATCGACGTTACGGCGTTCCACGGTCACGGCCACGTTCGCCGTTCGATCTCTTGGGCGAACAGGAACCTGGGAACGGGGCCCTTGCACGCGGACGCGACCGTTCCTCGTTCTGTCTCATGGCACGATCCGCGAACCAAGTCTCAACTCGGGCGAACCTGGAACGGCGAACCCTACGGAAGCTGTCTCGACCAGCTGATGCAGGAACAGGCCGACGTCGGTGACGAGACCGACCGTCTGTGACGAGCCGCGGTCGGCGAGCTTGGTGACGACGGCGGGATTGATGTCGACGCAGACGACCGGCACCCAGGCCGGCAGCATGTTGCCGACGCCGATGCCGTGCAGCATGCGTCGACAGGATGATGACCATGCCGGCGTCGGCGAGCGCGGCCGAATAGCGGTCCTGCGCCTCGACGATGTCCGTGATCGTGTCGACGATCGGGCCGTCGTCGCGGATGCTGCCGGCGAGCAGGAACTCGACGTTCGGCCCGCACGCACTCGTACATGATGCCGCTCGTCAGCACGCCGGTCTCGACCGCGGCGCGGATCGCGCCGGCCCGGTTGATCGCGTTGATCGCGCGCATGTGATGCCGATGGCCGCCGGGAACCGGCGTGCCGGCCTCGAGATCGACGCCGAGTGAGGTGCCGAAGAGCGCCAGCTCGGCGTCGTGCGCCGCGAGCGCGTTGCCGGCGAGCAGCGACGTCGACGTAGCCGCGCCGGATCAGCTCGCCGAAGTACGTGACGCCGCCGGTGTGGATGACGACGGGCCCGGCGACGAAGACGATGCGCGCGCCACGAGCCTTGGTCTCGCGCATCGTCTTCGCGATCCGCGACACGCTGGCCTCGACGCGCCGCTCCGACGAGACCTCGTTGCTCATGAACGAGAAGTCGCTGCGCTCGCGGTCGCGGAACTCGGGCGTGACGCGAATGCCTTCGAGCCCGCAGACGACCTTGTCGCCGACCGTGACCTCGCGCAGCTTCCGGCAGACGGCTGGCCGCCCGGCGGCAGGACGATGGCCGCGTCCATCCGCTGCCGCTCGACGTCGATCCACCGGCCCTCGACGCGCACCTGCGTGCGCTGGTTGGTCGTCGAGTAGAAGTCCTCCGGCGCGCAGCCGTCGCGATCCGCGGCCCGGACGAGCGCGTCCTTCTCGCCGACGGCGTGGCAGCCGAACGGGATCAGGTCCTCGACCAGCCGGGCGAGCGTGCCTTCGTCGGCGGCCGAGATCTTCAGCGTCACTCGCGAGAAGTCGTCGTTCGTCCGGCCGAGCTCGAAGTGCTGCACCTCGAAGTCGCCGCCGCGCTCGATGACGCGATCGAAGATCGACTTGAGGAGCTGCGAGTCGACGAGGTGACCCTCCGCGGTGACGATGGCGGAGTGTGGAAGCGTGGATGACATGGCGCGGCCGGCGGGACGAGCACGCGCCAGCAAGACAGTGCAGAATTATAGTGCGATGGGCCTCGAAGACCCGCACAAGCCAATCCGAGACGACGTGCGCCTGCTTGGCGAGCTCCTCGGCGATGTGCTCAAGCAGCAGGAAGGTGAGGCGTTGTTCCAGCGCGTCGAGGCCGTGCGCGCGCTCGCGAAACAGCGGCGGAGCGCGTCGTCCTCGAGCGCGAACAGCTTCGACGCGCTGACCGGCGAGCTGGCTGGTGTGCCCATGGCCGAGGCGGTGCCGATCGCCCGCGCGTTCGCCCATTTCCTCAACCTCGCGAACGTGGCGGAGCAGCACCATCGCGTTCGGCGGAGGCGCGCGTACCAGCGCGATCCGGCCGCCAAGCCGCAGCAGGCCTCGATCGAAGAGGCCTTGCCGCGGCTCGCGACCGCGGCGTCATCAGACGATCTGTATCGCGCCGCGTGCGGCCTCCAGATCGAGCTGGTGTTCACGGCGCATCCCGACCGAGATCATGCGCCGGACGCTCCAGCACAAGTACCGGCGCATCGCCGAAACCCTCGCCGAGCGCGATCGGGCCGATCTGACCATTCGCGAGCAGCGACGATCTTGTCGAGGATCTGCGACGCGAGATCACGGCGGCCTGGGAGACTGAGGAAGTGCGCCGCGAGCGCCCGTCGCCGCTCGAGGAAGTCCGGTCCGCGCTGACCGTATTCGAACAGACGCTGTGGAACGCGCTGCCGCAGTACCTCCGCGCACTCGATCGGACGCTCGAACAAGTCACGGGCCGCAGGTTGCCGCTCGACGCGGCGCCCATCCGTTTCGGTTCCTGGATCGGCGGTGACCGCGACGGGAATCCGAACGTCACGCCTGATGTGACGGAACGCGCCTGCCTGATGTCGCGCTGGACCGCAGCATCCTTGTACGTCGCCGAGATCGAATCCCTTCGCGGCGAGCTCTCCATGAGCGACGCGAGCCCGGAGCTGCGGTCCCGCGTCGGCAACACGCCCGAGCCATACCGCGCGATTCTGCGGGACGTCCAGCATCGACTCGAGATCGACGCGCGCGTGGATCGGCGATCGGCTCAAAGCATCTGAGACGTCACCGCATGCCGGCGCAGCGGGCTGTTGCGCCGGCGGAGGTCTACGAGTCGGCGGACGCGCTGGCCGAGCCGTTGCGGCTCTGCTACCGGTCGCTCGAGGCGACCGGCAACCGGATCATTGCCGACGGCCGTCTCGCCGACGTGCTGCGGCGTATCGCGACGTTCGGCCTCACGCTCGTCCGGCTGGACGTGCGGCAGGAGGCCGCCCGACACACGGAGGCCATCGACGCGATCACGCGTCACCTCGGCCTTGGTTCGTACGCAGGAATGGTCGGAGGAGCAACGGGTCGAGTTCCTGCTCCGCGCGCTCGATCATGGCAAGCCGATCGTGCCGAAGCGTTTCAAGCCTGACGACGTGGTCGCCGACGTGATCGAAACGTTCCGTGCGCTGACGCGAATCCATCCGGACTCGCTCGGCGCGTATGTCATCACGATGGCCAGCCGGCCGTCGGACGTGCTGGCCGTCGCCTGGCTCCAGCACGAGCTCGGCGTTCGTCCGGCGCGGCGCGTTGTCCCGCTCTTCGAGACGGCGCGCGATCTCGGCGCGGCGAAGGAGACGGTGACGGAGCTGCTGTCGCTGCCGTGGTATCGCCAGTGGCTCACCGAGTCAGCCGGCGGTCGCCAGGAAGTGATGATCGGCTACTCGGATTCGGCGAAGGATGCCGGACGTATCTCAGCCGCGTGGGAGCTGCACAAAGCGCAGATCGGGATCGTGGACGCATGCCGTGAGCACGGCGTGCCCGTCACGCTCTTCCACGGCCGCGGCGGCAGCGTCGGCCGGGGCGGCGGACCGACGTACCTCGCGATTCAGTCGCAGCCGCCGGGATCGGTGGACGGCACGCTCCGTGTGACCGAGCAGGGCGAGATGGTACAGGCCAAGTTCGGCCTGCCGGGCATCGCCGCTGCGCACCCTCGAGGTCTACACCACGGCCACCCTCGAAGCCACGCTGGCCAAGCCGCACGCGCCTGATGCCGCGTGGCAGGACACGATGGAACGACTGGCCGACTCGTCGTGCGTCGCGTTTCGAAAAATCGTGCACGAGGATCCGCAGTTTCCCGCGTACTTCGCGGCGGCCACGCCGGTGGCGGAGCTCGACGCGTTGCAGATTGGCAGCCGGCCCGCGCGACGCACGAACGGCGACGGGCTGGCGTCGCTCCGCGCGATTCCCTGGCAGTTTGCCTGGATGCAGACGCGCCTGCTCCTGCCATCGTGGTTGGGCGCCGAGGAAATTACCGGCGACGGATTGACCGACGACGACCGGGCGATGTGCCGCGAGATGTACCGTCGGTGGCCGTTCTTCCGATCGACGCTGGATCTGACCGCGATGGCCCTGGCCAAGGCGGACGCGGGCATCGCGGAGTACTACGATCGGCAGCTCGTGCCCGCCGAGCTGCAGGCCCTTGGCGATGCGTTGCGCGGGCGGCTCGCGCGCGCCATCGTGGCCGTGCTGTCCATCACCGGCCACTCGCGGCTGCTCGAAGACAACCCGGTGCTCAGTCGATCCATCGACGTGCGCAATCCGTACGTCGATCCGATCAACCTGCTGCAGGTCGAGCTGCTTCGGCGTGTGCGGGAAGAGCGTCGCGCGTCGGGCGAGGGCGTCGCGACCGGCGATCACGCGGGGGCCTTGCAGCGCGCGCTGCTCGTGACGATCAATGGCGTGGCGGCGGGGATGAGGAATACGGGATAGACCGAATTGCGGATCTGCGATTTGCGATTGATGGATTGCATTGGTGATTGAGGATTGGGGATTGCGGATTGCGGATTGAGAACCTAAATGCGCAATCCACAATGCCTCGATCCTCAAATGCAATCCGCAATCACAATTCGCAAATCCGCAATGCTCTATCCCCCTCTGGTGTGCATTTCAAGGTGCGCGTCTTTCTTGAGGAGTCGCAGCGGGATGTAGGCCCCGCGGCCGCGTGTCGCGGCGCGTTCTTCGGCGCCTCGATCCGCGCGCCCGTGCCACACGGCTTCGATCAGCTGCGCGAGCGTCTCGGCTGACGCGCCCGCACGTAGCGGCCGGCGCAGGTCCGCGCCGTGCTGCGCGTAGAGACACAGGAACAACACGCCATCGGCGGTCAGGCGCGCGCGGTCGCACGTCCGGCAGAACGGTTTCGTCGTGGACGCGATGATGCCCACGACCTGTCCGCCCGGCAGCTTGAACCGTGACGCGGGCGCCGACGACCCCGGCTCGGTGATCTCCTCGATCGGCCCGTAGCGCTCGGTGAGCCGGGCGAGCATCTCCGCCTCGCGAGACCACGGCCTCGGGGCGCCAGTCCGTGGCCCCGCCAACGTCCATGTATTCGATGAAGCGGATTTCGGCGTCCGACCTCGCGCGCAAAGTCCACGAGGTCGACGAGCTCGTCGTCGTTGTCTCCACGGGTGATCACGGCGTCGAGCTTGAGGCCGGTGAACCCGGCGCGTCTGGCCGCATCGATGCCGGCGAGCACATCGGGCAGGCGGTCGACCCGCGTCATCCGCTGAAACCGGTCACCCCGCAGCGTGTCGAGGCTCACCGTGATGCGGTGAAGCCCCGCCCGACGGAGTTCGCCGGCGGCCTGCTCCAGGAGCACGCCGTTGGTCGTCAGCGAGAGGTCACGGAGCCAGGGCCGCTCGGCCAGGCGCGCGATCAGGCTGGGCAGGTTGCGGCGGAGCAGCGGTTCGCCGCCGGTAATGCGGAGCCGATCGACCCCGAGCGCGCCGAAGAAGTCCGCGAGGTGCGCCACCTCTTCGAGCGTCAGCAGGTCCTGCTTCGGCAGCCAGACGTAGTCTTCCTCCGGCATGCAGTAGTGACACCGGAGGTTGCACCGGTCCGTCACGGACACGCGCAGTGTCCGCATCGGCCTGCCGAGGGTGTCGACTACCACGTGGGAATTATGTCAGGACGCCACCCTCGGAGGGCAAAGGGCAAAGGGCAAAGGGCAGAGGGAGAGGTCAGAGGGCAAAGGGAGGGCAAGGGGAAAGAGCAGCGGCACAACCTTCTCCCTGCTGCCCTCCGTTTCCTCTGCCTTTGCCCTTCGACGCGGTGCGATAAGCCCTTCGACGGAGTCGATATAATCCGTCGACTATGCTTCGTCCGTATCGTGGCGGCATGCCCGTGGTGCATCCGACCGCATTTGTGGACGAGAGCGCACAGGTCATTGGTGACGTCCAGATCGGTGCCGAAAGCAGCGTCTGGATGAACGCGGTCATCCGGGGCGACGTCAATTCGATCCGAATCGGCGAGCGCACGAACGTTCAGGACGGCACCGTCATTCACGTCATGCACCACACCCATCCCACCGCGGTCGGAGACGACGTGACGATAGGGCATGGCGCGATCGTGCACGGCTGCACGGTCGGCAACCGCGTGCTCCTCGGCATGGGCGCGATCCTGCTGAACGGCTCGACCATCGGCGAAGACACGATCGTGGCCGCCGGTTCGCTCGTGACGGAAGACATGGCCGTGCCGCCCCGCTCGCTCGTGATGGGATCGCCCGCGCGCGTGCGACGTGCGCTCACCGACGACGAAGTGCGGTTCGTGCTCGAGTCCGCGGGAAACTACGTGCGCTATCGCCTCGACTACGCCCGCTGACCGCATGTCCTCGACTCAACCCGCGCGGGGCACCCGCGACTTCCTGCCCGCTGACGTTCGGCGCCGTGGTCACGTCATCGACATCGTCCGCCGCGTGTACGAGCGGTACGGGTTCGAGCCGATCGAGACGCCCGCGTTCGAGAACATCGAGACGCTGACGGGGAAGTACGGCGAAGAAGGCGCAAAGCTGATCTTCAAGATCCTCAAGCGCGGCGAGCACGAGTCGTCCGGTCAGGCCGACCTTGCCCTCAGATACGACTTGACGGTGCCGCTTGCGCGGGTCATCGCCGAGTACCAGAGCACGCTGCCGAAGTTCTTCCGCCGGTATCAGATCCAGCCGGTCTGGCGCGCGGATCGTCCAGCGCGCGGCCGGTTCCGCGAGTTCTACCAGTGCGACATCGACGCGATCGGGTCGACGTCGCCCGTCGTCGAGGTCGAAGTGCTCTCGGCGGTCTCGGACGTGTTGACGACGCTTGGCTTCGACGACTTTCGGGTACGGCTCAACGATCGGCGCGTGCTGCAGGCGCTGCTCGCGACCGCCGGCGTGCCGCCGGACCGCGAGACGGACGCGCTCGTCGCGCTCGACAAGCTGGACAAGATTGGACCGGACGGCGTGGCCGCCGACATGACGGCGCGCGGTCTCGACCCGGGCGTGGCCGCGCGCGTGCCTGCGACTGTTTGCACCCGAGCCCGACCGCGCAGCCGTCGAGACGCTCGCGGAGCCTGTCGGCGCGGCTGGCTGATCGGAAGGATGTGCTCGGCACCCTCGAGACGATCGTCGCGATGGCTGAATCGACGCCCGTCGGCTGGCCGCATTCGCGTGGATCCCAGCCTGGCGCGCGGGCTGTCATACTACACGGGCGCGATCATGGAGATCGCGGTGCCCGACCTCGCCGGCAGTCTTGGCGGCGGCGGGCGGTACGACAACCTCGTCGGCATGTTTCTCGGCCGCGAGGTGCCGGCCTGTGGGTTCTCGCTCGGCCTCGAACGGATCATCGTGGTCATGGCCGAGCGGGGCATGTTTCCCCCGGACATTGCATCGGCGCCGGCCGACGTGATGGTGGCGCTGTGGGACGAGTCGTCACGGGCCGATGCCCTGGCGCTGGCCGGGCGGCTGCGCCGTGACGGGCTGCGATGTGGATGTGTATCCCGAGCCCGACAAGCCCGGACGGCAGTTCAAGTACGCCGCGTCGCGCCAGTACCCGATCGTCGTGCTGGCCGGCGAAGACGAGCGGCGGAATGGCACCGTGACGATCAAGAACATGCGCACGGCGTCGCAGATCACCGTGCCGATGGCGGACGTCGCCACGCACGTGCACACGGAACTGAAGCGAAGCCCGGTTTCTTAGATGGAGTACAGCGCGGAGTGAGCGACCAACGAGCGAGCGTGTATCGGACGGGGACCTGCGGGGCCCTGCGGATTGAAAACGTCGGGCAGCAGGCCACGCTGGCCGGGTGGGTGCACCGGAAACGGGATCACGGCCATTTGCTCTTCATTGACCTGCGCGACCACTACGGCGTCACGCAGTGCGTGTTCACGCCGTCGTCGCCGGTCTTCGAAGCCGCCTCGGCGCTGAAGCTCGAGACCGTCATCAGCGTCGTCGGGCGCCGTGATCGGCGCGCGACTCGGAGAATGTGAATCCCGGCCTTCCGACCGGCCTCGTGGAGCTGACCGTCGATCGGCTCGAGGTGCTCGGTCCCGCCGAGCCCCTGCCGTTTCAGGTCGCGGGCACCCAGGAGATTCCCGAGGAGCAGCGACTCCGTTACCGGTTCCTCGACCTGCGCCGCGACAAGACGCACGCGAACATCGTGCTTGCGGGCTCGCATCATCTCGAGCATCCGCCAGCGCATGCAGGCCGGCGGATTCACCGAGTTCCAGACGCCGATCCTGACGTCGAGCTCGCCCGAGGGCGCGCGCGACTATCTCGTGCCGAGCCGGCTGCACGCGGGCAAGTTCTACGCGCTGCCGCAGGCGCCGCAGCAGTTCAAGCAGCTGCTCATGGTGGCGGGCTTCGATCGGTACTTCCAGATCGCACCGTGCTTTCGTGACGAGGACGCGCGCGCGGACCGGTCGCCCGGCGAGTTCTACCAGCTCGACGTCGAGATGTCGTTCGTGACGCAGGACGATGTGTTTGCCGCGATCGAGCCGGTGCTGGCCGGCGTCTTCAGCGAGTTCTCCGACTGGCAGGTCACCCCGCCGCCGTTCCCCCGGATCGCGTACGAGGACGCGATGACGTGGTACGGCACGGACAAGCCGGACCTGCGGAACCCGATCCGCGCCGCTGACGTGACCGCGTGTTTCAAGGGCTCGACGTTCACGGTCTTCGCGGAGGCGGTCGAGCAGGGCCACGTCGTGCGCGCGATTCCCGCGCCGGGCGCGGCGGACAAGTCACGCAGCTTCTTTGACAAGACCGTCGGTGTCGGCCAGTCGCTCGGCCTGGGCGGCCTCGCGTACGTGATTGCCGGCGACACGCCCAAGGGGCCGCTGGCGAAACATCTGTCGGACGAGGTGCGCCAGCAGGTCTTCGAACGCGCGGGCATCGAAGACCGGCGATGCGCGTGTTCTTCGCCGCCGGGCCGGCCGACGATCTGCTGCGACCGGTCGACGGCCTGCGCGCGCACCTCGGCAGGGAACTCGGTCTGATTGAAGCGAACGCCTACCGCTTCTGCTGGGTCACGGACTTTCCGTTCTACGAGCCCAACCCGGAAACCGGGCAGGTCCAGTTCAGCCACAATCCGTTCTCGATGCCGCAGGGCGGCCTTGACGCGCTGAACGGCGCCGAGCCGCTGTCGATCAAGGCGTTCCAGTACGACATCGTCTGCAACGGCGTCGAGCTGTCGAGCGGCGCGATACGTAACCATCGGCCGGACATCATGCTGCGCGCCTTCGAGATCGCCGGCTACGGTCCGGAAGAGGTCGAGAAGCGCTTCGGCGGGATGCTCAACGCGTTCCGCTACGGCGCGCCGCCGCACGGCGGCCTCGCGCCCGGCATCGACCGTATCGTCATGCTGCTCGCGCAGGAACCGAACATCCGCGAAGTCATTGCGTTCCCGATGACGCAGAACGCGGAGGACTTGTTGATGCACGCGCCGGCGCCGGTGACCGAGAAGCAGTTGCGCGAGTTGCACATCAAGCTGCGGACGGTAGACAAGAAGGCTTGAGGCTCTGGGCTTGGGGCTTGGGCGAACCATGAACCAGCCTTCGAACCTCGGACTCAACCTCCGAACTCTTCGAACTCCTCGAACCCTTCGAACTCTGCCATGCGCCTTGGTATCGACTTAGGCGGCACCAAGATCGCGTGCGTCGTCCTTGATGCCGACGGGCGGCGTCGCGTTCGAGCGACGCATGCCGACCCCGCGGCATGACTACGACGCGACGATCGCGGCCATCGCCACACTCGTGCGTGACGCCGAAGCTGAGGTCCGCGCGTCCTGCACGGTCGGCATCGGCATTCCCGGCGCCATCTCGCCGGCGACCGGCCTGGTCAAGAACGCCAACTCGACGTGGCTCAACGGCCGTCCACTTCGGACGGATCTCGAGCGCGCGCTCGGCCGCGACGTGCGCCTCGCCAACGACGCGAATTGCCTCGCCGTTTCAGAAGCGGCGGACGGAGCCGCGGCCGATGCCGGCGTCGTGTTCGGCGTGATTGTCGGCACCGGGACCGGCGGGGGCATCGTCGTCAATCGCCGCGTGCTCACCGGACCGAACGCGATCGCCGGGGAGTGGGGACACAACCCGTTGCCGTGGCCTGACGCGGAAGAGCAGCCTGGCCCGGAGTGCTACTGCGGGCAAATTGGATGTATCGAGACGTTCCTCTCCGGGACCCGGACTGGCCGCGGACTACCGGCGGCGCGGCGGTGGCGAAGCTCGCCGGGGAGGAGATCGTGGCGCGAGCCGGACGCGGCGAACCGCTCGCCGTTCGCTCGCTCGCGGCCTGGACGCGGCGGCTGGCCAAGTCGCTGGCGACGGTCATCAACGTGCTGGATCCCGACGCGATCGTGGTGGGCGGCGGGCTGTCGCGCATCCAGTCCATCTATACCGACGTGCCACGACTCTGGGGCGCGTGGGTGTTTTCGGACGTCGTGCGCACGCGATTCGTCCCCTCCAAATTCGGCGACGCCAGTGGCGTCCGCGGAGCGGCATGGCTGTGGGACGACGCGGGACAAGTCAGAAGTTAGAAGCCAGAAGTTAGAAGCACTGGGCGCTGGCCGCGTCCGGCGTCGAGCCCTAAGCCTTGAGCCTTAAGCCTTTAGCCGCACGTGGGGTCAGTCCCACTTCGTGAGCGGGACAGCCCACGTGCTAGGCTGAAAGTCGCAGAATGCCTGCTTCTTCGATGCGACGCATCCCGATGCCTGACGAAGGCATCGAGACGCTGTTCGGATCCTTCGACGAGAACCTCCGGCACCTCGAGTCGGCGCTCGGTGTCACTCTCAAGACACGCGGCCACGACGTCGTCATCGAAGGCTCGAGCGAGAGCCTGGCCCGGGCGGAGCGCGTGTTCCAGCAGCTTGGCGACTTGCTGCGGGGCGGATACCGGTTCGCGCGCGGGGACGTCCGCACGGCGGCGCAACTGCTCACGCAGGATCCGGACATCGAACTGACCGACTACTTCCTGAAGGGCGCCGCGCGCACCGCGGGACGGCGCCAGGTGTCGCCGAAGTCGGTGACACAGCGCCGCTACCTCGAGGCGATCGAGGCCGCCGATATCGTGTTCGGCGTCGGACCGGCGGGCACCGGCAAGACGTATCTCGCGATGGCGCAGGCCGTGAGTTTCCTGCGTCTCGAAGCGCGTGTCGCGCATCGTGCTCGCGCGGCCGGCCGTCGAGGCCGGTGAGAAGCTCGGGTTCCTGCCGGGCGACCTGCAGGAGAAGGTCAATCCTTACCTGCGTCCGCTCTACGACGCGTTGTACGACATGCTCGATGCGGATCGCGTCGAGCGGCTCCTCGAGCGCGGCGTCGTGGAGATCGCGCCGCTCGCGTTCATGCGCGGCCGCACGTTGAACGACGCGTTCGTCATCCTCGACGAGGCGCAGAACACGACCTCCGAGCAGATGAAGATGTTCCTCACGCGGCTCGGGTTCGGGTCGAAGGCTGTGATCACCGGCGACGTCACGCAGGTCGACTTGCCGCCCGGCAAGGTGTCGGGACTCGTCGAGGCGCTTCGTGTGACGGCCGGCGTGGAGGGCGTGATCGCGGTGCTCTTCGACGATCGCGACGTCGTCCGCCATCCCGCTCGTGCAGCGCATCGTCAAGGCGTACGAAGCGTACAAGCCGCCGACGACATGAGCCGCACGCGCGGTGTCGGCCGGACCGGCCGCCTGCACGTGACCGTCTCGGACAGCCGAGGCCGCCCGCACGCCCTGGCCCGGTGGCTCGGGCCCTGGCTCGAACGGCACGCCCCGCTGGCGGCCCGCGGCACGGTCGACGTCGCGCTCCTCACCGACGCCCGGATGCGGACCCTGAACCGAACCTTTCGCGGCGTGGACCGCGCAACGGATGTTTTGTCGTTTCCGGCCGAAGGCCCGGCAGGCAGCCGTCCAGGCCTCAAGTCCCGAGTCCCGAGCCCCACAGCCCCAAGTCCCGAGCCCCAAGCCATCTTAGGCGACCTCGCCATCGCCATGGGGGTGGCGGCCCGCCAGGCCCGGGCCGAGGGGCATGACGTGGTCACGGAACTGCGGATTCTGGCCCTCCATGGCCTTCTGCACCTTCTAGGCTACGATCACGAGCGGGACCGGGGCACCATGCGGACGGTAGAGGATCGGCTGCGGCGGCGCGCGGGGCTGCCGGCCGGACTGATCACTCGTACGCCGAAACGCCCCCTGCATAAATGATTCCTGTCCTCCTCTTCCTGGTGATCGCCGGGCTGCTGTTCTTCGCGCTCGTCGAGACCGCGTTCAGCTTGTTGATGCGGCTTCCGCAGCGGCTCGAGGCCGAGCGGGAGAGCAACAACGTTGCGCTCGCGACCTACCTCGAGGATCCGCTGCAATTCTTTGTTCCATCTCGGGTGATGCGCGGCATCCTGCTCGTCGCGGCCGTCGTGCTGCTCGCCCAGCCGATCGAGCGCGGCTTCCCGGGGTGGCTGGTGCTGCTCGGCAGTGGCGTGTTGATCTCGGTGGGTGTCGGCCAGATCCTGCCGACGATCATTGTGCGGCGCTCGCCGGAGCGCGTCCTCGAGATTCTGCTTCCAGCATTCACCGCCGTCGCGAACCTGATCGTGCCGCTGACGTCCCTGATCACGGCGTGGATGGGACCGGCCGAGCGACGACTCACGAACGGCAAGGGCGCACAGGATGCACGGGAAGCAGCCTCGCCGCGCCCGGATGACGAGCCGACACGCGCCGACGAAAGCCGGCTGCTTCGTTCGGTCGTGGACTTTGGCGACACGCTCGTGCGCGAGGTCATGACGCCGCGTCCCGACATCGTCGCGATCCGCGCGGACGCGACGCTCGACGAGCTCCGTCAACTGGTCCGTGAGCAGGAGTATTCGCGTCTGCCCGTCTACACCGACAACCTGGACAACATCGTGGGCCTCGTCGTGGTCAAAGATCTGATCCAGTCGGAGGCGAGCGGCGCGAACCTCGTCAGCGCCATCATGCGGCCGGCGGCTTTCGTTCCCGAGACCAAGCGTGTCGTCGAGCTCTTGCGCGAGTTCCGGAAGGGCCGGTTCCAGCTGGCGATGGTCGTCGACGAGTACGGCGGGACGGCCGGACTCGTCACCGTCGAAGACGTCGTCGAGGAGCTCGTGGGTGAGATTCGCGACGAGTACGACAGCGAAGCCGACCCGGTCGTTCGCGAGGCCGACGACGTCTACGTCTTCAGTGGCAAGGTCGCGATCGGCGAACTCGCGGACCGCCTGGGCGTCGAGATCGACGACGGCGGGTTCGAGACGGTGGGTGGGTTCGTGCTGTCGCGGGCCGGCCGTGTGCCGCTGGTCGGCGAGCGGTTCGAGACCGATGGTCTCGGTGTCGAGGTGCTCGAGGCGGAACGCCGCCGGATTCACAAGGTCCGGATCCGGCGTCAGCAGCCCGCCGCTGCGGAAGCCGCGGAGTGAAGAGCGGACTCGTCGCCATCGTCGGCCGGCCCAACGCCGGCAAGTCCACGCTCCTCAATCGGTTCGCCGGACAGAAACTCGCGATTGTCTCCGACAAGCCTCAGACGACGCGTCACCGGATTCTCGGCGTCCGAAACTCGCCGGGCGGCCAGATCGTCTTCATCGACACCCCAGGCATTCACAAACCGATGCACCGGATGAACCGGCGCATGGTCAGCGCCGCCACCGACACCCTGCGGGAGGTCGAAGTCGTGGTGCTCGTCGTGGATGCGAGTATTCCGCCGGGCTCGGGCGATCAGTTCGTGCTGGATCTCGTGCGGGACGCTGGCACGACGGCCATCCTCGCGCTCAACAAAGTCGACGCGATTCGAAAGCCGGCGTTGCTGCCGTTGATCGATCGTTACGCGAAGACCGAGGTCTTTCGCACCATCGTCCCGATATCGGCGCTCAGCGGTGATGGCGTCGACGCGCTCGAGGCCGAGATTCTCGCCGCGTTGCCTGACGGCGAACCGCTGTACCCCGACGACTACCTGACGGATCAGACGCAACGGACGCTGGCCGCGGAACTGATTCGCGAGAAGGTCTTGCGCCACACACGCGACGAGCTGCCGTATACGACGGCGGTGGTCATCGACCAGTTCGACGAGCCGGCCGTCGAAGGTGGCCTGACGCGCATCCACGCGTCGGTGATCGTCGATCATGAGTCGCAGAAGCCGATCGTGGTGGGGAAGGGCGGCGACATGGTCAAGCGCATCGGCACCGAGGCGCGGCTGGATCTCGAAGAAATGCTGCAGGGCCGTGTCTATCTCGATCTGCACGTCAAGGTTCGTGAAGACTGGCGTGAGGACGAACGGCTGCTGAGGGAAATGGGGATCGGAGGCAAGGGGAGTCATTGAGGATTTGCGATCGGTGATTGAGGATTGCATTGCCGATCGGGTCATTGGGCGATCGAGCGATTGAGACCTGCGTCAAATCTCCGCAATCCGCAATTCGTCAATCCTCGATTCAATCCGCAATCACAAATCGCAGATCCGCAATGTCTCTGCCCTTGCCCCGCCGTCCTAGCTCGCACTACAGTGGGGATCAGCCGCTCGTGGTCCTCTCCGCCACGCCCTCCATTTAGATCGGCTCACGCCCGCGTCTCCCCTGGGCGGTTTCGCTCCCCGCGGAATACTGGAGCAAGACCTTGCGCATCGCGCAGATTTCACCGCTGTACGAAAGCGTGCCGCCGTCGTCGTACGGCGGGACGGAACGTGTGGTGTCCTATCTGACCGAAGAGCTCGTGCGGCAGGGCCATGACGTCACGCTGTTTGCGAGCGCGGATTCGACGACATCGGCCCGCCTCATCGGATGCAGTCCGCGGTCCCTGCGGCAGTCCGAGGGATCGATCGACACGCTGGCCCATCACGTGCTGATGCTCGAGTGCGTCGGACGCCACGCCCGGGAGTTCGACGTCCTCCATTTCCACATCGACTACCTGCATTTCCCGTTCAGCCGTCGCGCGGCATGGACGACGGTGACGACGCTGCATGGCCGACTGGACATTCCCGACCTCCGGCCCCTCTACGATGAGTTCCAGGACATGCCCGTCGTGTCCATCTCCGACGATCAACGGCGGCCTCTGCCGCACGCCAGTTGGCGCGGCACCGTCTACCACGGGCTGCCGCACGGCCTGTATACGTTCAACGACCGGCCGAAGCCCTATCTGGCCTTTGTCGGCCGGATCTCGCCCGAGAAGCGCGTCGACCGGGCGATTGAGATCGCCGGGCGCGTCGGGATGCCCCTCCGCATCGCCGCAAAAATAGACCTCGCCGATCGCGAGTATTTCGAGGACACGATTCGTCCGATGTTCTCGCTGCCGTATGTCGAGTATCTCGGCGAGATTGGTGAGCACGAGAAGCAGGAACTTCTGGGCAATGCCGCCGCGCTGCTGTTTCCGATCGATTGGTCCGAGCCGTTTGGTCTGGTGATGATCGAGGCGATGGCGTGCGGGACGCCCGTGGTGGCCTGGCGTCGAGGCTCCGTTCCCGAAGTCCTGGAGGACGGCGTGACCGGGTTTCTCGTCGAATCGGTGGACGACGCCGTGGCCGCGACGAAGCGGGCGGCCTTGCTCCCACGCGCGCAGTGCCGGGCGGTGTTCGAGCACCGTTTCACGGCCGAGCGCATGGCCCGCGACTACGTGTCGGTCTACGAGCAACTGGCCGGTACCCGGTCCTCCGTCAACAAGTGGACGGTCGCAACGCAGGGAGCGTGACGTGGCTGCTGAAGTGATGCATCCGTCGGTCGTGGATCCGGTCACCGGCGAGACCGATCCGTTCTACATCCGCACGCCGACGTCACTGGCCGACGATCGCCATCTCGTCCTGAAGCAGGGTGAGACGTTCATCGTGCTTGATCGCCGGGGCGACATCCGGCCGGTCGGGCTCGCCCAGGACGGCTTGTACTTCCGCGGTACACGATTCCTGTCTCGGCTGGCATTGCGGCTCGGCGCGCACGCGCCGTTGCTCTTGAGCTCGTCGGTCAAACGCGACAACGCGCTCGTCGCGGTGGATCTCACGAATCCAGACATCGGTGGTGACGTCATCGTCATTCCACGGGGAACGCTGCACCTCGCGCGAACGATCGCTCTGTGGGACGGCACGCTCCACGAGCGCCTGCGCGTTCGCAATTTTTCCGCCGTGGCAATCGCGACGACGATTGTCCTGGCCTTTGACGCTGACTACGTCGACATCTTCGAGGTCCGAGGCAGCGAACGGCCCCGGCGAGGCGACATGCTGCCGCCGGCCGTCGACGACTCATCCGCCGTGCTCGCCTATCGCGGACTGGACGGCGTGACCCGTCGCACCCGCGTGAGAGTGGACCCACCGGCGCACACGGTGTCGGCCCGCCAGATCACGATCGAGGTCGCCCTCGAGCCGCACGAAGAGGCGACGTTCGACTTCAGTTTTGCCTGCGAGGTGGATGAGGCGCGGCCGGAGTCGATGGGTTTCGGCGTCGCGCTCGGCGCCTCGGCCAACGCGCTCGCCTCGCGGCGCGCCGCCTGCTGCGAAATCGTCACCTCGAACACGCAGTTCAACGAGTGGCTGGCCCGAAGCCTGGCGGACTTGTCGATGATGACGGTCGACAGCGAGCACGGGCTCTTTCCGCATGCCGGCGTGCCGTGGTTCAGCACCCCGTTCGGTCGCGACAGCATCATCACCGCGCTCGAGGTGCTCTGGGCCGCGCCCGCGTTCGCGCGCGGCGTGCTCGGGTATCTCGCGGCGTCGCAGGCGACCGACATCGATGACGAGCGGGACGCGCAGCCCGGCAAGATCGTCCACGAGGTCCGCGACGGCGAGATGGCGGCGCTCCGCGAAATTCCGTTCGGGCTGTACTACGGAAGCCACGACGCCACGCCCCTCTTCGTGGTGCTGGCGGCCGAGTACCACCTGCGGACCGGCGACCGTGAGTCCATCGAGCGCATCTGGCCGAACATCCAGGCGGCGTTGGAATGGATTGAGCGCTATGGCGATCTCGATGGCGACGGGTTCGTGGAATACCAGCGGCAGTCCCCGGATGGCCTGGTGCAGCAGGGCTGGAAGGACTCGTACGACTCGGTCTTTCACGAGGACGGCCAGCTCGCAGAGGGCCCAATCGCGTTGTGTGAGATTCAGGGCTATGTCTACGCGGCGTGGCGCGGGGCCAGCCGGCTGGCGCGGCTGACCGGCCGCAGCGCCGAGGCCGAGGCCCTGGCGTCGAAGGCAGCCTCGCTGCGCGCCCGTTTCGAGGAGGCGTTCTGGTTGGCCGATCTCGGGACCTATGCGCTGGCCCTCGATGGCGCGAAGCGGCCGTGTCGTGTGGTGGCGTCCAACGCGGGCCACGCGTTGTATTCGGGCATCGCGAGCCACGGGCGCGCCACCGAGCTGGCGCGGACGCTCATGTCCTCGGCCAGCTACTCAGGTTGGGGCATCCGCACCGCGTCGACGTCGGCGGCTCGCTACAATCCGATGTCGTACCACAACGGTTCGATCTGGCCGCACGACAACGCGCTCATTGCGGGCGGGTTCGCGCGCTACGACCTCGGCGAGCACGCGCTGACGTTGCTCGATGGGATCTTTGACGCCAGCCTGTCCATGGACGTGCACCGCCTGCCCGAGCTCTTCTGCGGATTCTCGCGCCGCGATGGCGAGCATCCGACGCTCTATCCGGTGGCGTGCAGCCCGCAGTCATGGGCCGCCGGGGCCGCGTTTCTGCTGCTGCAGGCCGTCCTGGGTCTCGAGATCAACGCGCCTCAGCGGCTCGTGCGCTTCACGCGGTCCCGGTTGCCGGCGTACCTCGAGGAAGTTCGGATCAGGAACCTCCGCATCGGTCCGGTCGAGGTCGACCTCGCCCTCGATCGTCAGGAACACGATGTGAGCATCAACGTACTTCGCCGCGCGGGGCACGTCGAGATCATTGCCATCAAATAGCGCACAAAAGCCGCCGGTCCTGGTGCAGAATGAGGCTGCACGCCGGAGCATGCCGCCACAGCGCAGAATCGAACTCATCCTCGAGTCCGTGCGTCGCCTGCTGAGGATGGGGGCGACGCCGAACCTCCTCAACCTGCTCCAGAAGCAGCATCCAGCCGATCTCGCGCAGCTCTTCACGGAGCTGGGTGAGAAGGAACGCCACGCGGCGTTCAACACGCTCGTCGAGAAAAACGGGCGGCTCGCCATGGAAGCGTTGAGCGAGCTCGGCCCGGAGAAAGGCGCGGAGCTCCTCGCGCTCCGGGCGGCCGACGAAATCGCGCGGTTGACCCAGGAAATTCCGTCCGACGACGCGGCCGCGCTGATCGACTACCTGCCCCCCGAACTTTCGCACGCAGTCCTCGGTCTGATCCGGCCGAAGGCCGGCGGCGGCGTGTCCGAGCTCCTCGAATACGAGGAACGGACCGCCGGCCGCTTGATGAATCCGAACGTCTTCGCCCTGGCCGAGGACCTGACGGCCGGCGAATCGATCACGGCGCTGCAAGCCGCCCGAGACGTGGAGATGGTCTTCTACCTCTACGTCGTGGACGAGCGCCGCCACCTGGTGGGCGTGGTGTCGTTGCGCCGGCTGCTCCTGGTGCCGCCCGACACGCCGCTGAAGCGAATCATGACGACGGACGTGTACAGCGTCCGCGTGGAAACGGACCAGGAAGAGGTCGCCCGGCAGGTGGCCTCCTACAACCTGCTCGCCATCCCGGTCGTGGATTCCGAGAACAAGCTGACCGGCGTGGTCACCGTCGACGACGTCATCGACGTCATCAAGGACGAGGCCACCGAAGACGTGTTCCGGCTCGCCGGCGTGTCGCGCGACGACGGCGTGCTCACACCGCCGTACGACTCGCTTCGTCAGCGGCTGCCGTGGCTGCTCGTGAACCTGGCGACGGCGTTTCTGGCGGCGTCCGTCGTGGGCTTGTTCACGGAGACCATCAGTCGGGTGCTGATTCTCGCGACCTTCATGCCCGTCGTCGCCGGCATGGGCGGTAATGCCGGCACGCAGACGCTGGCCGTGATCGTGCGCGGTCTCGCGCTCGGCGAGCTGACCTGGAGCAATGCGCGTCACGCGCTCTTCAAGGAAGGACTTGTCGGCATCGGGCAACGGCCTGGCGACCGGCCTCGTCGGGGCGCTGGTCGCGTGGGCGATCTCGCGCGACTGGCGCATTGCGCTCATCCTGATGGCCGCGATGATGATCAACATGTTCGTGGCGGCCATCGCCGGCACGCTCGTCCCGCTCGGCCTTCGCGCCCTGAAGATCGACCCGGCCCTGGCGTCCTCCGTCTTCATCACGACCGTCACCGACATGTCAGGCTTCATGTCTTTCCTCGGCCTGGCGTCGCTGTTCCTGACGAGGTAGGGGACAGAGCCCTTTTCCACAGATCAGACTGTTTTGGGGACAGAGCGTTACGGCGGGGTCGCCGCACGCTCTGTCCCCCAAAACAGTGAATCTGTGGAAAAGGGCTCTGTCCCCTATATGATGATGGGCAATTCGCGGGCCAGCGGCGAGGGTCGATGGGCTGCGGCTAGAGTTCGATGCAGGTCTTTTCGGCCGATGCGCTCGTGCTTCGCACATATCGCTACGGCGAGGCGGATCGCATCGTGGTCTTCCTGACCGAAGATCGCGGCAAGAAACGCGGGGTGGCCAAGAATGCGTCCGCCTCGCGCCGCCGGTTCGGAGCGGCGCTGGAGCCGCTGAGCCGAGGCCGGGCGACCTACGTCGAGCGCGAGAATCGCGAACTCGTGCGGCTGGATCGGGTGGAGCCGCAACAGAGTTCGCTCGATTCGACGGCAGGACGCGCGCCTGGCGAGGCGCGCCCGGGCTCTTGGGCACGCGAGTTATTTCGCGGAGCTGATCGACGAGTGGGCGCCCGACGGGCAGCCGAACGAGCGTCTCTTCCGGCTCGGGGCGGCCGTGGCCGTGGCGCTCGGGCGAAGCGGGTCGATTGACGCCCTGGCGCGGTACTTCGAGTACTGGCTGTTGCGCCTCGAGGGCGTCTATCCCGCGATCGACCGGTGCCCGCGATGCGGGCGGCTGGCGCTCGGTGAAGGCATCGCGCTGGTCGTCGCCGAGCGCACGTATGTGTGCCGGACGTGCGCGCCGGGCGGCGTGCACCTGTCCGGCGCCGCCGTCGGCTTTCTGCGCGCCTCCGGATCGTGGACGCCGTCGGAAGCTGCCGCGGCGGGCACGTCCCAGGGCGCGCTCCAGGATCTCGAGCAGGCGCACGAGCGGCTGATTGCGTTGCACCTCGAAAAGGAAGTGCGCTCCCTGCGGGTGCTGAAGGAGTTGAGACCGGAACTGTGACGCTGCAAGATCTGATAGCCAAACTCTCGGACTACTGGGCGACGCAGGGCTGCCTGCTCCAACAGCCGTTGGACATCGAGCTCGGCGCCGGCACCATGCACCCTGAAACGTTCCTGCGGGTGCTCGGACCCACCCCCTGGAACGTGGCGTACGTGCAGCCCTCGCGGCGGCCCGTCGACGGCCGATTTGGAGAAAACCCCAATCGGCTGTTCAAGCACCACCAATACCAGGTCATTCTCAAGCCGGCGCCCGACGACGTCCAGGATCTGTATCTGCAGAGCCTCGAGGCGTGCGGCATCGACTTGCGCGCCCACGACGTGCGCTTCGAGGAAGACAATTGGGAGTCGCCGACGCTCGGCGCCTGGGGCATCGGCTGGCAGGTGCTCTACGACGGCCTCGAGATCACGCAGTTCACCTATTTCCAGCAGGCCGGCGGATTGGATCTCTCGCCGATTTCGGTCGAGCTGACCTACGGACTCGAGCGATTCGCGATGGCGCTCCAAGGTGTGGATAACGTGTATGACCTCCAGTGGGCGCCCGGGCGTGCGGTATCGCGACGTCAGGCTCCGCGACGAAATCGAGCAATCAAAATATGTTTTCGGCCAGGTCAAGATGCCGGACGGGCAGTTCGCCGAGTTCCATCGCGACTTGTTCACCCGCCACTACGATTTCGCCAAAGTGCTGATTGATTCCGGCCTCGTGCTGCCGGCGCTCGATCAGTGCCTGAAGTGCTCGCACCTGTTCAACGTGCTCGACGCGAGCGGCAGCATCGGCGTGACCGAACGCACGTCCTACATCCTGCGCGTACGGCAGCTGGCGGTCGCGATCGCGCAAGCCTGGGTCGCCTCCGAACCCGCTTCGGGAGACGCTCATGGATCGTGAGCTGCTGCTCGAAATCGGTGTCGAGGAAATGCCGGCGTCGTGGCTCCCGCCGCTCGCGGCCGAGCTGGCCGAGAAGCTGAAGACGCGGCTGACGGAATCCGGATTGCCCGTGAAGGTCTCGATTGAATCGCATGCGACCCCGCGCCGGCTCGCGGCGTGCGTCCCCGAGCTCATCGATCGGCAGGACGACCGCGACGAAGTGGTGATGGGCCCGCCGGTGTCGGTGGCCTTCGACGCCGAAGGTCACCCCACGAATGCGGGACTGGGATTCGCGCGCAAGCTCGGGATCGACTTTGACGCGGTGGTCCAGCTCGACACCCCGCGCGGAAAGTACCTGTCGTACACGAAGCGGCACCGCGGCAAGGCGACCGTGGATGCGTTGCCGGACGTGCTCGTCAAGGTGTTGCGCGATCTGACGTTCCCGAAGCCGATGCACTGGGATGCCGAGCTCGAGGACGGCAAAGGGGAGTTCCTGTTCGGCCGGCCGGTGCGCTGGCTGCTGTTCCTGTATGGCGGACGCGTCGTGCCGTTCACGATCGCGCGTCTGGCCGTCGCCTCGAGCCCGCGGGTCCAGGACGTTTCGTCGGGCGCCGTCACCTACGGCCATCGTTTCCTGGCGACGAGCGGCCGCGCCGGACGCGCCATCAAGGTGCGCACGTTCGACGAATACCGGAAGAAGCTCGCCGAGAACTTCGTTCTGCTCTCGCGGATCGATCGGCACGATCGGATCCTGCGCGACCTCGAATCGCAGGCCCGCCGCATTGGCGGGCGGGCGATGATGCAGGGCCGCGCGCAGGCCGAGGCGCTGCTCGACGAGGTGCCGGACCTCGTGGAGTTTCCGGCGGTCGTGTCGGGCGCGTTCAGCGCGGAGTTCCTCGAGCTTCCCGAAGAAGTCCTGACCACGACGCTGATTCACCACCAGAAGTTCTTCCCGGTCGTCTCGCAGACTGGCGCCTTGATGCCGGCGTTTCTCGCGGTCACGAATATTCAGACCGCGAACGATCGCGCGATCGGCACGAACGCCGAACGCGTGGTCACGGCGCGCCTCCGTGACGCGCGGTTCTTCTGGGACGCGGACCGCCGCATCGGTCTCGACGGGCGGTTGCCGCGCCTCGAAACCGTGCTCTTCCACAAGCACCTCGGTTCGTACCGGCAGAAGACCGATCGGATCGAGAAGCTCGCGGGCTGGGTCGCGGAGAACGTCCTCGGTCAGCCGGACGCTGTCGAGACCGCCACTCGCGCGGCGCGGCTGTCGAAGGCAGACCTCGCCACCGACATGGTTCGCGAGTTCACCGAGCTCCAGGGCACGATGGGCGGCATCTACGCGCGCGAGGCGGGCGAGCCCGAGGCCGTCTGGAAGGCCATCTACCACCACTACTTGCCGACGTCGATTGAGCCCAACGCGGGGCCGACGGCCGCCGCGCTCGGCGCGGGCGCGACCGCGTGGGCCGCCGTGTCGCTGGCCGACAAGCTGGACACGCTCGTCGGGCTCTTCCTGGCGGGCGAGCGGCCGACCGGGTCACGCGATCCGTTTGGCATGCGCCGTCAGGCGCACGGCGTGATTCGCATCCTTCTCGATGGGGAAGCGTTGACCGGGCGCCGGCTGCGGGTCCCGCTCTGGGATTTGGTGCGTCAGGCCGCCAGCGGCTTCGACCAGCCGTTCGACGACGTTCGTGCCGACCTGCAGCAGTTCCTTGTCGAGCGCCTGCAGTTCGTGCTCGAGACGCGCGGATTCGATCGGCGCAACGTGCGCGCGGTGCTGGGCTCCGCCCAGCCGCTCGAGAAGACGGCCCTCGTCGACGTCGAAGCGAACCTGAGCGTGCTCCGTGAACACGCGGCGACGCCGGCGTTCCGCAAGCTGGCCGAGATGTTCAAGCGCGTGCGGAACATCGGCAAGGACTACGGCGCGGACGCATTCGACGCGGACGAGCAGAGCGGACCCGCGCTCGACACGGTGCTCGAGGAGGCGGCCGAAAAGGCGCTGCTCGCCGAGATCGAGCGTCGTCACGGCCCGATCGACAACGCCGTCGCCACCGGCGCCGGATTCCGCGAGGCCTATGTCGAGGCCTCGGAGCTCGAGCCGGTTGTGGCGCGGTTCTTTGAAGAGGTTTTCGTCATGAGCGATGATGCCCGGCTGCGTCAGGCCCGGCTCCGCCTCATGAAGCGACTGGAGCTGCTGATTCTGCAGCTTGGTGACATTTCGGAAATCGTGGCATCGGAGTAGAGAGGCAGATGGCAAAGACACAGAAGAAGAAATCCGTGAGCAAGGGCAAGACGGGCAAAGGCGCCGCGAAGTACGTCTACTTCTTCGGGCGAAAGACGGACGGCAACGGGACGATGAAGCCGCTGCTCGGCGGCAAAGGCGCCAACCTTGCCGAGATGTGCCGCATCGGCCTGCCGGTTCCTCCGGGTTTCACCATCACGACCGAGGTCTGCACGTATTACTACGACAACAAGCGCACGTACCCGCCGGCGCTCGAGCGCCAGATGGAAGCCGGCGTCGCCGCGCTCGAGCAGCAGACCGCGAAGAAGTTTGGCGACCTGAAGGACCCGCTTCTCGTCTCCGTCCGATCCGGCGCGCGCGACTCGATGCCCGGCATGATGGATACGATCCTGAACCTCGGCCTGAACGATCAGACCGTCGAGGCCCTGTCCAAGAAGACCGGCAACGCGCGTTTCGCGTGGGATTGCTATCGCCGCTTCGTCCAGATGTACGGCGACGTCGTCCTCGGCGTGCAGAAGCGCCCCGACGAGGATCACGAGCCGTTCGAGACCGTGATCCACGAGCTCAAGCACGAGCGTTACCACCACGACATCGAGGACACCAAGCTCACGGTCGACGACCTGAAGGAGCTCGTCGCCCGGTTCAAGGCGCTCGTGAAGGAGCGCGTCGGCAAGCGGTTCCCTGATTCGCCCTGGGACCAGCTGATGGGCGCCGTCGGCGCGGTGTTCGGTTCGTGGATGAACGACCGCGCGATCGTCTATCGCCGCAAGTACAACATCCCGACCGAGTGGGGCACGGCCGTCAACGTGCAGGCGATGGTGTACGGCAACACCGGCGACAACTCCGGGTCGGGTGTCGCGTTCACGCGCAACCCGGCGAACGGCGTGAAGGAGTTCTACGGCGAGTTCCTGATCAACGCGCAGGGCGAAGACGTCGTCGCCGGCGTCCGGACGCCCGAGCCGGTGGCCGAGCTCAAGAAGGCGATGCCGAAGGCGTACGCCGAGCTCGAACGGATCCGCCAGACGCTCGAGAAGCACTTCAAGGACGTGCAGGACTTCGAGTTCACGATCGAAGAAGGCGTCGTCTACATGCTCCAGACCCGGAACGGCAAGCGCACCGCGATGGCGGCGCTGAAGTTCTCGATGGACATGCAGAAGGAGAAGCTCATCGACTGGAAGACGGCGGTGATGCGCAACCCCGCCGATCAGCTCGAGCAGTTGCTGGCGCCGGTGTTCGATTTGACCGAGGTCGCCAAGGCCAAGGTCATCGCGAAGGGCCTTCCCGCCGGTCCCGGCGCCGCGTCCGGCCAGATCTACCTCAACGCCGAGCGCGCCGTGGCGGCGGCCGACAAGGGCGAGAAGGTGCTTGCTCGTCCGCGTCGAGACGTCGCCGGAAGACCTGCGCGGCATGATCGCGGCCGAAGGCATTCTGACGGCGCGCGGCGGCGTGTCCTCACACGCGGCACTCGTCGCGCGGCAGATGGGCAAGGTCTGTGTCTGCGGCGCGGCAGCGGTCGACGTGGACTACCAGGCGCGCACCGTCAAGGTTGACGGCCAGACGTTCAAGGAAGGCGACTGGATGTCGATCGACGGCACGGCGGGCGCCGTCTATGCCGGCAAGGTGAAGACCGCGCCGTCCGAGATCGTGGCCGGCCTGATCGAGGGCAACGAGGCCGCGAAGAAGACGGAGAAGTTCAAGAACTTCCAGCAGCTCATGAAGTGGTGCTCGGACGCGACGCGCATGAGCGTGCGCACCAACGCCGACACGCCCGAGCAGACGGCGAACGCCGTCGCGTTCGGCGCGGTCGGCATCGGGCTCACGCGGACCGAACACATGTTCTTCGAAGGGGATCGCATCGACGCGATGCGCGAGATGATCCTCGCCGAGACGATCGAGGAGCGAAAGGCCGCGCTGGCCAAGCTCCTGCCGTATCAGCGCGAGGACTTCGCCGGGCATCTTCCGGGCGCTCAAGGGCTACCCGGCGACGATCCGGTTCCTCGATCCGCCGCTGCACGAGTTCCTGCCGCACACGAAGGAGCAGCAGGCGGAGCTGGCGAAGAAGATCGGCGTGTCCGCCGAGCGGATTCACCAGCGCGTCGAGGGACTCCACGAGTTCAACCCGATGCTCGGCTTCCGGGGCTGCCGCCTCGGCATCGGCTACCCGGAAATTTCGGCGATGCAGGCGCGCGCGGTGTTCGAGGCCGCGGCGATCGTGCAGAAGGAAGGCATCAAGGTCCGTCCGGAGATCATGATCCCGCTGGTCGGCTTCAAGAAGGAACTCGACCTGCAGATCGAGGTCGTCCACCAGGCGGCACGCGAGGTGCAGGCCGAGAAGAAGGTGAAGCTGAACTACATGGTCGGGACGATGATTGAGATCCCGCGCGGCGCGCTGACCGCCGACGAGATCGCCGAGTCGGCCGAGTTCTTCAGCTTCGGCACCAACGACCTCACGCAGACCGGTCTCGGGATGTCGCGCGACGACTCCGGTTCGTTCCTGCCGCAGTACGCCGAGCTCGAGATCGTGAAGAAGAACCCGTTCGCCACGATCGATCAGACCGGCGTCGGCCAGCTCGTCGAGATCGCCGTGACGAAGGGCCGCCAGACGCGGCCGGGCATCAAGCTCGGCATCTGCGGCGAGCATGGCGGCGATCCGGCGTCAATCGGCTTCTTCGAGAAGGTCGGCCTCGACTACGTGAGCTGCTCGCCGTACCGCGTGCCCGTCGCGCGGCTCGCGGCCGCACAAGCGGCGCTCGCCGAGCAAGCAAGACAAGTTAGAGGTTAGAAGGCTAGAAGTCAGAAGCAACTGGGCGCCGTGTCACGGCAGGGCGCGCGCTCAGTTGCTTCTAACTTCTGACTTCTCACTTCTAACTTGTTAGAGTCCTCCCCATGGTCACAGTTCTTGTCCATAAAGATGGAGTGACCCACCGCGCAGAGTCTGTGGACCCGGCCTGGCTGGTTCCTGGCGCGACCGAGCAGGTCTGGGTGAACATCGAGGGGCCGACCGAGGCGGACCGTCCGCTGCTTCAGGACGTCTTCCACTTTCACGAGCTGGCCGTTGAGGACGCGCTGCAGCGTCGGCACCATCCGAAGGTCGAAAGCTACGAGGGGTTTCTCTATCTGATCCTGCACGAGGTCGTGCCGTACGAGCAGATGCACGAGGCGCAGACGCAGGACATCGATTTCTTTCTCGCTCACAATCTGCTCGTCACCGTCCACGCCGTGCCGTCACCGGCCATCTCGTTTCAACTGTCGCTCTGCGTCAAGCATCACGACGTGCTCGCCGAGGGCCCGGTGGCGCTCCTGCATCGCATCGTCGACGACATGGTGGACGGCTATCGGCCGTCCGTCGACATCCTCGAAGCGCGGCTCGAGGCGATCGAGCGAACGGTCTTCGACGATCCGAGCGTGAACCCGCTCAAGGAGATTCTCGGGTTGAAGGCGGAGGTCGCCAGCCTGCGTCGTGTCGCGCTGCCCGAGCGAGACGCGGTGGCGCGGCTCGCCCGGCGCGAGTTCACCGAGATTCCCGAGCAGCTGGCGTACCGCTTTCGCGACGTGTACGACCAGCTCGTCCGGGTTGCCGACGAGGTCGCGTTCTTTCAGGATCGCGTGACGGGGCTGCTGGACGCCTATCTCTCGATGCAGTCGAACCGGATGAATCAGGTCATGAAGGTCCTGACCCTGATTTCGACGATCTTCATGCCCCTCACGGTGCTGACGGGGATGTACGGCATGAACGTTCCGCTGCCGCACTTGCCTGGCGGGGAAGAGGCGCAGTTCTGGTGGATTGTCGCCATCATCGGTGCGGTCGCCGGAGGCATGCTGTGGCTGTTCCGCCGGAAGCGCTGGCTGTGAATCGCATCCATCGGCTGCCGTCCGACCTCGCCAACCAGATCGCCGCCGGCGAAGTCGTCGAGCGTCCCGCCTCCGTCGTCAAGGAGCTCGTCGAGAACGCCGTCGACGCCGGCGCCACGCGGGTCACCGTCGTCATCGATTTCGGCGGCAAGAAGCTGGTGTCTGTCGAAGACGACGGCGAGGGGATGACGCGCGCGGACGCGGAGCTCGCGCTCGAGCGCCACGCCACGAGCAAGATCGCGACGGCGTCCGACCTGGCCGCGATTCAGACGCTGGGATTTCGCGGCGAGGCGCTTCCATCCATCGCCTCGGTCTCGCGATTTCGTCTGCGCACGCGCGCGCGCGGAGAGCTGGGCGGCACGGAGATCAAGGTCGAGGCGGGCCGAACGGGCTCCGTTCGCGAGATTGGCGCGCCCGAGGGCACGCTCGTCGAGGTCGGCGACCTCTTCTTCAACCTGCCGGCGCGCCGGAAGTTCCTGAAGGCCGACACCGCGGAGGCCGCCCAGGTATCGCGCCTCGTGACGCAGCTGGCGCTTGGATATCCCACGGTGGGGTTCGTCCTTCGAAGCGGCGGCCGGGTGCTGGTCGAGGCGCCGCCGGCGGGTTCACTCGATGAGCGCTTCTTTCAGATCTATGGCGACCGGGCGGATCTCGTGCCGATCCACAAGGACGCGGCTGGTGTCTCGGTGCGCGGCTATGTCGCGGCGCTCGGGGAACAGGGCCCGGTCCGCGGACCACAGCACGTCTTCGTGAATCGCCGCATGGTGCGCGACCGCACGATCGCGCACGCCATTCAGCAGGCGTACAGCGTCGCGACGATCAAGGAACGCAGCCCCGAGGTCCACCTCTTCCTCGACGTGCCGGCTGACCGCGTGGACGTGAACGTCCATCCGACCAAGGCCGAGGTGCGTTTTCTCGATCAGGGCCTGGTGCACGAGATTCTGCGCCGCGCGATCGTGGACGCCTTGAGCGACGGCGGCGCGCCCGAGATCAGGTTTGCGTTTACCGCCGAGCCGGTGACGATCGGAGAGCCGGCGTCCCGGCCGCTGCCGCTGGGATTCGGCGCCGGCTCCGCTGCCGCGACGCTCCCTATCGCTGAGGCCCGCGCGGCGAACGCTCCCATGAGCACGGTCGCCGGCTCGACGGGCCTCCCGGAGTTGCTCAGGCCGATGGTGCCGCTCGGCCAGTTCAGAAACACGTTCATCATCGCCGCCGACGAGGAGGGTCTGGCGATCATCGACCAGCACGTGGCCCACGAGCGCATCCTCTTCGAGCAGATTGCCGAACGGCTGACGACGCGGACCATCGAGTCGCAGCGCTTGCTGACCGCCGGTCGTGCTCGAGCTGGGGCCGGGCGAGCATCAGACGCTTCTGCAGCACGAAGGCGCGCTGGCGGCGTTTGGGTTCGAGATCGCCGACTTTGGCGGCACGAGCCTGTCGGTGAGCGCCGTGCCGGCCCTGCTGGAATTCACCCGCAGCGAGGCGGCGTTGCGCGCGCTCGCGAGCGACCTCGACGGGCTCTCACCCGGCGCTGGCGTCAACGACGCGCTTCGCCGGGTCGCCGCGACGATGGCCTGTCACGCCGCCGTCAAGGCGAACGATCCGCTTTCGCGGGAGAAGATGCAGTATCTGCTCGACGAGCTGCGGCGCACGGCGCATTCATCGGTGTGCCCTCACGGGCGGCCGGTCGTGCTGCGGCTGACGCGCGTGGAGATCGAGAGGAACTTCGAACGGATCTAGAAACCGTCCGCAACCTTCTCGCCTTATACTCGCGCAACTCTTGGTCCTCACTCCAGTCACACGTCGTGGTTCTGTTCGCGCGGTCGGCGCCGGTGCCTCGGCGCTCGAGAGGTAGGCGTGAGCGAGTTCCAGAAGAAACGCCTGCTGATTTTCGTCATTGCCTACTACGCCGAAGGCACGCTCCGCTCGGTGCTCGAGCGAATTCCGCGCGGCATCTTCGACGAGTACGAGTGCGAAGTGCTGGTGGTCGACGACGCCTCGGAAGACCGCACCTTCGCCATCGGCCGCGAGTTCCAGGAGCATCACCCCGACATCGGAATGACGGTGCTCCGCAACGAGTACAACCAGGGTTACGGCGGTAACCAGAAGATCGGCTACGCCTTCGCGATTGCCGAGCGGTTCGACTACGTCGCCATGGTTCACGGCGATGGGCAATACGCGCCTGAAGAGCTGCCGCGGCTGGTTCAGCCGCTGCGCGATGGCGAGGCCGACGCGGTCTTCGGCAGCCGCATGATGACCCGCTTCGGCGCGCTGCAGGGCGGCATGCCGCTGTACAAGTTCCTCGGCAACAAGCTGCTCAGCACCGCCCAGAACCTCCTGCTCGGGACGAGGCTCTCGGAGTTCCACTCCGGCTACCGCATCTACGCGACCAGCGCCCTCGAGAAGCTGAACTTCCGGTTGAATTCGAACGACTTTCACTTTGACACCGAGATCATCATTCAGCTCATCAACGCGGGGCTCCGAATCAAGGAGCTGCCGATTCCGACGTACTACGGAGACGAAATCTGTCGAGTGAACGGCGTGAAGTACGCCAAGGACGTGATGGTCGCGACCGTGATGAACACGCTGCACCGCGCCGGCGTCATGTACCGGCGGCGCTTCGATACCGCGCTCGGCGGCAACGCGCACTACGACCTGAAGCTCGGATTCCCGAGCAGCCATTCGTGGGCGCTCGACGCGGTGCCTCACGGCGCGTCGGTCATGGACATCGGCTCAGGTCCCGGGGGCCTTGCCAAGGAGTTGGCCAGCCGGGGCTGCAAGGTCTCGGTGGTCGATCAACACGAGCCCGAGCAGAAGACCCGGCCATCCAGGTCTTCGTTCAAGACCTCGACGACGAGCTGACCTTCGACATCAGCCAGTCCGACTACCTGCTGCTGCTCGACGTCATCGAGCACCTGAAGGAACCCGAGACGTTCGTCGAGCGGCTGCGGTCGCAGTTCGAGCACACGCCGAAGACGCTGGTGCTGACGACGCCGAATGTCTCCTTCTTCGTTCAGCGGCTGATGCTGCTCTTCGGTCAGTTCAACTACGGGAAGGCGGGCATTCTCGACCGCACCCACACTCGGCTGTTCACCTTCCGAACGCTGCGGCACCTGCTGCGCGACACCGGCTTCCGCGTGAAAGAGGTCCGCGGCGTGCCCGCTCCGTTCCCGAAGGTCCTGGGAAATGGCTTGTGGGGCAAGGCGGCCATTCAAGTCGAATCTCGCGCTCATTCGCCTCAGCAAATCGCTTTTCTCGTACCAAATCTTCGTGGTGGCTGAGAGCACGCCCGGTCTCGACTTCCTGCTCCGCGACGCGCGGGAAAGAGCGCGCGCGACGCGTCTCAACGCTGAGCGGCGCGTGTGTTCTCGTGGCCATCGCTTCCGTAGAGGGCGGCAACCGCGCAGCAGAGCGCTCCCAGGACGAAGTAGTAGTAGTTGCAGAAGGCCTGCTTGCTCAACGAGAAGAATCCAAAGTACGTGAGGGCGACGGCTCCGGCGAAACCGGCCGGGGTTCGCGGCGCGCGAAGCAGGGACACGCCAACGGCGAGCCCCGCGGCGATGAACGCCAACGACGTGGGCCATGGGCTGCCTCCGTCACGCACCGCGTTCGCCGGGTAGGTGAGCGCGTCGACGCGGAACGGCTGGTAGAACTGCAACGTCACCACGTCTCTGGTGAACGCGCTGATGTCCCACAGCGCCAACGGCAACGAGACCGCGGCACCGATTGCCAACGCCTTCAACGCCCACCGGCCCAGCTCGTTCCTGTCAGGAAGCGGCCGCCGAAGAATCAGCCACGCCAACGGGACGACAAAGACCAGGTACTGCTTCACCACCACGAAGAGGCCGAACAAATACGGGACCCATGTTTCTCGACGGCACGCCGCGAACACGGTCGCCGATAACAAGAAGACGAGAAACGGTTCGGTCCAACTCTGCTCGAGAACGAAGAGACCGCGCGGCGTGAACAGGAAGAGCGCGGCGGCGAGGGCTCCCAATCGGCCAGGCCGGGCGTACGCCATCAGCGCTCCGGAGGCGGTCATGGCGACGAGCTGAGAGTAGCGGTGGTCGCCGAAGAGGTGGCCGGGGATCGCCAGGAAGAGGCTCAACGGCGGGTATGGAAACCCGAAGGTCAGTCGCCCGTTCACCGAGAGTCCTTCACCGTAGACCGTGGAGCTTTCCGTAGATGTCCAGGTACGTCATCGCGTACGGGTTTCCGCCGGCGAACAGCTCGTTGATGCCGTCGCGCTGGAAGAGGAAGACGTCGATGACGGGGCTGGGCGACGCGTGAATCAGCCAGAGCCCGAGGGCGAAGTGAATCGCCAGGAGCGCCAGAATTCTGGAGTTCCTGAACCATGTGCCGTTCGGCACGAGCGAACCGGCGACGACCGCGGCGGCAGTCAGCCACTTGAAGTAGGTGACGTAGGCCTGCGGGCCCTCGACGAGCAAATACATGCCCGGCGGATCGGTGAGCAGCTTTCCAAACTGAAAAATCAATCCGGCGGTGAGAAGAAGAACCGTGGGCGATTCGCGCCGCTCGTTCCAGCCAATTCACGCGCGGCATGAGTACCGCGAGGGCGCAGAAGACGAATGCCCACGATAGATACGTGATGGCTTCCGGATCGAGGAAGCCATTGGCAATGTGGACCGCGTTGCCCAACGCAATCGCAGCGGCGGTCAGGAACAAAGCGTTGCCATCGATCGGTGCGCGTCACTGTGTTGGAAACCGCTGATCCGCCTTGACCTCGCGGATTTGCAGAATGTGTCGCTGCTCGTGTGTCGAAATCAGCAGCGCCCACTGATAGGCATCGCACGCCTGCCGTTGCACGAACCGGTGCCGCAGATCATCCTTCGTCGTCCTGATGTACTGAAGCGATCGTGCATGGGTCTTCCCGTACTCGGCGAGCCCTCGTTTCACGTCGCGCAGCTGGCCTGGCGGCCGTTCCGACGGCAGCGCGGGCTCTCGGTTCGTGCGATCGATGCCGTACCACAGGACCGCGGCGTCGCCGCTGGTGAGATCGTCGCGGCTCGGAGGGCCCTGCACGCCTTGCTGCAGATCGTCCCAATAGATCGGGCCGACGACGACAAGATGCTCGAGCACTTCGAGGATGCTCCAGGTGCCCGGTGCCCGGCGGAACGCGAGCTGCGTCTGTGAGAGGTTCGAGACTTCGTCGTCGAGCCAGCTTGCGGTCATCTCGAGATGAGCGACGAGCCGTTCGCGTTCGAGGTCGGTCATCTGCGCGGCGGCGGGTGCCGCCACGACGAGAAACAGCGCGACGCTCAGTGCCAGCAGGCGCATGGCATCCTCCTCATCTCACTCCTTCGTTCGCAGCGCCCTTGCCTTGTCCAGCGCCTCTTTGAGACGCGCTTCCACGCCGCGCTCCGTCGGCTGGTAGTACCGCCGCCCTTCGAGGTGCGGTGGAAGAGAGCTCATCTGCGCCACGCCCTCGGCTTCGTCGTGGGCGTATTTGTAGCCCGTGCCGTATCCCAGGCCCTTCATCAACTTCGTCGGCGCATTGCGAAGGTGCAGCGGGACTGGCGCCGCCACGTCCTTCAGGGCATCGTCCGCGGCCTGGAGGTACGCCTTGTAGACCGCGTTGCTCTTCGGGGCGGCTGACATGTACGTGACGCACCTGCGCGAGCGCGGTGTTGCCTTCGGGCATGCCGAGAAAGTGCACGGCGTCCTTGGCCGCCAGCGCGACCTCGAGCGCGCGTGGGTCGGCATTGCCGATGTCCTCCGACGCGAAGCGCACGAGCCGTCTGGCGACGTAGAGCGCATCCTCGCCGGCCTCGAGCATGCGCGCGAGCCAGTAGACGGCTGCGTCGGCGTCGCTGTTTCTGATCGACTTGTGCAACGCGGAGATGAGATTGAAGTGTTCCTCGCCGGCCTTGTCGTAGAGCAGCGAGCGGCGCTCGATCAGTCCCGCGAGCGCCTCCATCGACAGGTGGCGGCGTCCATCGGTGGGCGCTGGAAGCATCGCCACAACCTGCTCGAGCAGGTTCAACGAGACGCGCGCATCACCATTGGCGTAGATGGCGATGGCGGTCAGGGCGGCCGGGTCGGCCTCGACCCCGAGCGCGCCCAGACCGCGTTCGTCATCCGCGAAGCGCCTGCTCGAGGATCGACACGATGTCGTCGGGACTGAGCGGCTCCAGGACGTAGACCTTCGCGCGCGACAGCAACGCGGAGTTGACCTCGAACGACGGGTTCTCCGTCGTCGCGCCGACGAGCACGATCGTGCCGCCCTCGACGTGCGGCAGGAACGCATCCTGCTGCGCCTTGTTGAAGCGGTGGATCTCGTCGACGAACAGGATCGTCCGTCGGCCGGTCTGACGCCGGCGATGGTCGGCGGCGGCAATCACGTCCTTGATTTCCGCGAATGCCGGACGTGACCGCGCTGAACGCGACGAAGTCCGCGCCCGCCACCGACGCGAGCAAGCGCGCCATGCGTGGTCTTGCCGGTGCCCGGCGGGCCCCACAGGATCAGCGAGTGCAGGAGACCCTGTTCGAGGGCGCGCCGCAGCGGCTTGCCTGGCCCGACGAGATGCGACTGGCCGACGAGCTCGTCGAGCGAGCGCGGCCGCACGCGCTCGGCCAGCGGCGTGCCGGCCGGCGTCGGCTCCGGATCGCCAAACAGCGGCGTCGTCATCGGCTTCGCCCGGACTGTGTCCCGGGCGCGGGCCGAACGAGCGGCGTGACGCTGGCGATGCGCCTCCCACAGCACGAGCGCCGCCGTGACCGACACGTTCAGCGAGTCCATGCCCGCCCGCATGGTCATCGTCATCGTCTGATCGGCAGTGCGTCGCCACGGTTTCGTCGAGACCCGCTCCTTCGTTGCCGAGCAGCACGACCGCCGAGTCGCCGAGCGTGAGCGATTCGAGCGGCGTCCCTCCGGTGGCGATCGCGGCCACCACGGACCGCTGCCGCGATTTGGCGAGCGGCATCACGTCCGCGGTCGACCCGCGCGCGATGGGAATCCGGAACGTGCTGCCCATCGCGCCGCGGAGGCACTTCCACGAGCCTGGATCCGCGGACGCCGTCGAGGAGGAGCACGCCGCCCGCCCCCAGCGCGTCCGCGCTGCGGATGACGCTGCCGACGTTGCCGGGATCCTGCACGCCGACCAGGCCAATGACCGGCGCATCGGCGGCCAGCACATCGGACACGTCCTGTGGCTGCCAGTGCGCGATCGCGACGACGCCGGTTGGTGACGTGACGGGACTGGCGGCCTCGAGCACGGCCGCGCTGCCCTCGTGGACCGTGGCGCCGGCAGACCGCGCGCGCTCGGCCAGGGCGGCGTGGCGTCCGTCGGTCAGCACGAGATCGACGCGGACTCTCGCCGCGAGCGCGTCCACCAGCAGATGCGGACCGTCGAGAAGCACGACGCCCTTCTCGCGCCGGGAAGCCAGCCGTCGCAGGCGCCGGACGACGGGGTGCTGGCGGCTGGTGATGCGCGGCACGGTGTCATCGTACGACAAAGCACGTCGTTCCCTGTTCCCCGTTCCGCGTTCCCCGTTCTTCGTTCCGTTCTTCTAACGGGAACGGGGAACGTGGAACCTAGAACGGGGAACGTGGAACGGGGAACGGGGAACGACGGTGTTATTCTGTCGTCTCGTCATGAAAGCCCGTCTGATCAAGAGATTCGAAGACGAGATCGTCCAGCTCGAGCGCGAATTGACGCAGGAGCTCCCGAAAGAGATTCAGCGCGCACGCGAGCTCGGCGACCTGCGTGAGAACGCGGAGTACGCCGCGGCGAAGGAACGCCAGCGGTTCGTCGAAGCGCGGGTCTCCATGTTGCGGACCCGCGTGTCGCAGATCCAGCTCATGAACCTCGAGAAGATCCCGCACGACCGCGCGGGCTTCGGGTCGAAGCTCACGCTCATCGAGAAGGGCCGCCAATTCACGTACGAGCTGGTCCTGCCTGAGGACGCCAACCCTGACACCGGCCTGGTCTCGGTCGCGTCCCCGATTGGCCGGGCGCTTGTGGGCAAAGAAGAAGGCGACTCGGTCAGCGTGCCGACACCGGGCGGCAACCGCAAGTTCGAGATCCTGAAGCTCGTCACCGTGCACGATGAGTAACGGGTGTAATGCCTGAGTCCACCTACTCCCCGCGTCTTCGCACGGGTGTGATCCTCTGCGGCGCGGGAACGGCTGGTGCCTACCACGCCGGTGTGCTGAAAGCGCTCACCGAAGCCGGGATCAAGCTCGACGTGCTCGCCGCGCATGGCGCCGGTGTGATGACGGCGCTCGCCGCCGCGATTGACGGCGGCGCCAAGGTCTGGGACCCGGCCGGGCCCTGGACGGCCCCGGCGCTCAAACGCGCGTATCGCTGGCGTGCCGCGCTCCGCATCTCGATGATCGGATTGATCGCGGCGGCGGGTGTGTTCCTCGTGCCGGCGCTCGTCCTCATCGTCGCGGGCTTCACCTACGCCGCGGGCATTGTCGCTGTCGCTCGTCGGCCTCACCAGACCTCTCGGCCAGCCTGGTCGAGCGCGTATCAGCAATTTGTCGAGACGCTGTTCGATCCGCCGGTCTTGCCGACCATTGTTCCCAGGTTGTTTGTTCTGGGCGTCCTGATCATTGCCGGTGTGCTCGCGGTGTCCGCGGTGCGCGCGCTTCGCGAGGAACGGTCCAGGCGTCGCTGGCAGGGAGGCTTCTGGTGGCACCTGCTCGCCGCGCCCCTGGACGCGTCGGAGCCGACCGGGACGCTTCTCGAGGCGTTGTGGACGCTCGTCCGCGGGGCGTCCGACGAGCCTCGTCCGCCCGCGCGCGAAATTGGCCGGCGCTACGTGGATGTCCTGACCGACAACTTCGGCCAGCCGGGCTTCCACGAGGTGCTGCTGGCGGTTCACGATCTCGACGGTCGTCGCGATCTCGGTGGGCGCGATCCTGTCCGCGCCGGGTCGGGCGGCGCTCGAGGCCCGCCGGCACCACGACAGCCCGCGCGAAGCCGAGGTCGTGGACTTCACCGGCCCGCAGCGCGAGCTCATCGTGACGTTCATGCAGGCGGCGCTTCGCCTGCCAATCGCCACGTCACCCGTCCTCGTCGAGTTTCCGGCCGACAGCTACTGGAGGGGCGAGCGACACCGGCTCTGCGATCGGCCCGAGCTCGTGTCGCGACTGCTCGACGAGCTGGCGGGTGTCGGCGTGGAGCAGGTGATCCTGGTGAGCCCGGCGGCGTGGTCGGCCGCGCCGCACGGGATGCGGCCGCGGCCCGCGTCGCTCCGCGATCGCGTCGGCGAGATTGTGCGGTCGGTCGAAACGGCGGCGCTCCATGACGGCTGGACGTCCGCGGCGAACCGGTTCTCAGGCGTCTTCGTGATCCGGCCCGACCACAACCCGATCGGTCCCTTTGGTTTCGGCGAGACCTACGACGAGGCGTCCGATCGCCGTCACACGACCGCCGACTTGATCGCGCAGGGCTATGCCGACGCCTATCGGCACTTCATCGAGCCGGTCGCGGCCGCGGGCGATCGGGTGGAAGAACGCGTCTTCAGTCCGCGACCCTGACCGGCGCTTTGCGCTCAGGCGTCGCGTCGTGCAGGAATCCTTCGGCGAGGTCGCCGATCCGCGCGGCGATGCCGATGCCGGAGAGGTCGCCAAACTTCACGCGGAATCGTTCGACCGGCATCACGGCCTTCGCCATCGCCCGGTGGCCGCCGGCGCTCCCGATGTCCGCGAAGTTCGCCTTCACGAACTCCCCGGCGTTGCGGCTGTAGCCGAGGTTCCGGACGCTGAGGATGAGCTGTCCGCCGACGATTCCCGACACGATCGTCCACTTGACGTTCTCGACCTGGAGCAGGAAGTCGGCGGTGTACGGGATGAAGTCCTCGCGTGAGGTCTCGCCCAGGAACGCGGACAGGACCTGATTGCGCAGCCGGCTCGTCGCGAGCGCCCGCGTGACGTGCTCCAGGCGCTCGAGCGTGATTTCCGCGCCTTCCATCTTGCGAATCAGCGCCGGGTCGGCGAGCGGATACAGGAACGAAAAGGCGTCGAGGTCGAGCCGATTGGTCTGGCGGGCGAAGAAGAGCGTGTCGGACTTGATCGCGTAGAGCATCGCGGTCGCGGTCCGCTCCGAGATGTTGACGTCCACGGCCCGGAGGTGCTCGGTGAGGATCGTACAGGTCGAGCCGTAGTCCGACCGGATGTCCTTGAAGACGGCCGTGTAGCCCGGCTGTTCGGGATGGTGGTCGACGACCAGGTCCACGCGGGGCAGCAGACCGCCAAAGTAGTGCGGCTGCACGTCGACCGTGGCAATGCGATCGAAACCCGAGAATTCATCGGGCGTCAGCGTCTCGAGCTGGATATCGAGCAGATCCGCCATGCGGAGGTTCTCAGGGCGGGTGATGCCCTTCAACGCGCCGATGATGGCGGTCGTGCGCGTGCGGCGCAGCACGTTGCGGAGCGCGAGTCCGGCCGCCAGCGCATCGGGGTCGGGCTCGTTGTGGAGCAGGATCAGCACGCGATCGGCGTCCGCGAAGTATCGCTGGTACTGCTGCACCCGCGCGCGGGTCAGCGACCGGCCGAGCTCGGTCGTCAGCGTGGGGGCGAGCAGATCGGCGAGGTCGAGCTGCGACAATTCCGGCACGACCGCCCGCAGCTCGTCCATGTTCTTGCGCTGGACGGATCCGTCCACGTCGAGCAGGTAGAGCAGGCTGCCGCCCGCGTCCCGCACGGCGGTCACGATCTTCTTGAGGCCGCGACGGCCGTTGCTCTCGAGGATGACGCAGGTGTTCGGTGTGACGTCGGCACGCAGGTAGGAATCGATCCGTTTCGGATCGCCGACGGTCGTAGGTATCCCATCATCGGCGAGTCGTCGAGCGAGGGGACGGCTCTCGACTAAGAATTCGATCTCGAATCCTGTCGCCAGCACCCGATGAAGCAACCGGATGACCAGTTCGTCCTGGCAAACTGCCAGCGCACGCACAATCAATGATTATATAGGCGAATGCCGAGGCTCCTCTGGCTCACGCACGCGGCACTTGTCGCGTGGAGCCGTGTGGCCGCAGACGGGAGCCGCCCCGCCTGTGCGGGCCTCCGTCGATCTGGTCAGCCTGCCTGTTGTCGTGACGAGCAAGGGCCAGCCCGTCCTGGGACTCACCGCCGACGATTTCGAAATTCGAGAGGGCGGTGTACGGCAGAACATTGTCGCGTTTGCGGATGCCTTGTCGGACACGGTTCCGGTCCAGCTCGGCCTGATGCTCGACAAGAGCCTGAGCATGGAACGCGACCTCGAGGCCGCATCCAGCGCCGCGATCCGCTTCGTCAACGATTTTCCGGAGGCGCGGGACGTGACCTTCGTCGAGTTCGAGCGGACGGTGCGTCTCGGCCGGTACCAGCCGTCCAATTACCCGCAACTGTTCGAGCGCATGCGGGATCGCAAGACCGGCTGGGGGACGGCGCTCTACGACGCGCTCGGACGCTACGTCGAGAGCACGCGGGACCGGACCGGAATCCACGTGCTCGTGATGTACACCGACGGCGGCGATTCGATGAGCGACCTCGGCGCGTCGGCGGTCATCGAGATGCTCCGGGGTGGTCGGGTGATGCTGTACGCCATCGGCTATACGGCACAGGCTGGTTCGTCACGGTTCATTCAGGAGGGCATGCTTCAGCTCTTCGCGCGCGAGACCGGCGGAGCGGTCTTTTTCCCGGGATCACCGCGCGACCTCGATCGAATCTACGGCACGATTCGCGGCGAGGTGCGGGGTCGCTACACGCTCGGCTACGTATCGACGAATCAAAAGCAGGATGGGACGTTCCGCAAGGTGCAGGTGCGCCTGGCCGGCACGGCACGCCGCGACACCGACGTTCGCACGCGCACGGGATACCTCGCACCAGGAGCCCGGCGCTAGCCCGAAGGACCCTGCCGTGGCCATGCGGATCACGACCACCACGAAGTCACGAAGGTTGTGATCGGAAGACATTGGAGGCACGCATCGTGAGGAGCCATCAAGAACAGCTTCGTGTCTTCGTGGTGGGCATTTGATCCGATCACGGCACGTAGTACCATCAGAGGTTTCGGACCCATCGACAAATGCCGGCTGTGCAGGACCAGTTTCGACTCGAAACCGACTTTGAGCTCAAGGGCGACCAGCCCCGGGCGATCGAGCAGATCGTCGAGGGATTGAACCGCCAGGACAAGGCCCAGGTGCTCCTGGGGGTCACCGGGTCGGGCAAGACGTTCACGATGGCGCAGGTCCTGGCCCGTGTGAACCGGCCCGCGCTGGTCATGGTCCACAACAAGACCCTGGCGGCGCAGCTGTTCCAGGAGTTCCGGCGCTTCTTCCCGCACAACGCGGTCGAGTTCTTCGTCAGCTACTACGACTACTACCAGCCCGAAGCCTACATGCCGTCCACCGACTCGTACATCGAGAAGGAGGCGATTATCAACGAAGAGATCGATCGCCTGCGGCTGTCGGCGACGAGGTCGCTCTTCGAGCGGCGTGACGTCGTGATCGTCGCCAGCGTGTCGTGCATCTACGGCCTCGGATCACCCGAGGCCTACTACGGCCTGGTCGTCCCTCTCGAGCGCGGCGCCACGATGGAGCGCGACGAGATTCTGCGCAAGCTCGTCGAGATCCAGTACGAACGGAACGACCACGAATTCCGCCGCGGCACGTTTCGGGTTCGCGGTGACATCGTGGAGGTGTATCCCGCGTACGAGGACGTCGGCCTGCGCATCGGGTTCTTCGGCGACGAGATTGACGAGATTGTGTCGTTCGATCCGCTCACCGGATCGGAAGTGCGCCGCCACGAGCGCATCGCGATTTACCCGAAGTCGCACTTCGTGATGCCGCGCGCTCGGACCAAGCAGGCGATCGAGTCGATCAAGGAAGAGCTGGGGACCGCGCGTGGCCGATCTCGAAAGCGCCGGCCGCGTCCTCGAGGCGCAGCGCCTGCATCAGCGGACGATGTTCGACCTCGAGATGATCAAGGAGATCGGGTACTGCCACGGCATCGAGAACTACTCGCGGCATTTCTCCGGCCGCGCGGCCGGCGAGCCGCCGCCGACCCTGCTCGACTACCTGCCGGGCGACGCCGTGATCATCGTGGACGAAAGCCACCAAACCGTGCCGCAGGTGCGGGGGATGTATCACGGCGACCGGGCGCGCAAGACGGTGCTCGTCGAGTACGGCTTCCGGCTGCCGTCGGCGCTCGACAACCGGCCGCTGAACTTCACCGAGTGGGAGGCTCGTGCGGGGCAGCTCGTGTACGTCAGCGCGACGCCCGGCCCGTACGAGCTCGCACAGGCGGGCGGCGTCATTGTCGAGCAGATCATCCGGCCGACCGGCCTGGTCGATCCGGCCATCGATGTCCGGCCCGTCCGGGGCCAGGTAGACGACCTGCTCGCTGAGATTCGCACGGTTGCGGCCCGGGGCGAACGCGTCCTCGTGACGACCCTGACGAAGCGGATGGCCGAGGATCTGGCCCAGTACTACCAGGAGCTGGGCGTGCGTGTACGGTATTTGCACTCGGATATCGATACGCTCGAAAGGGTACAGATCCTGCGTGACCTCCGGCGGGGCGTCTTCGACGTGCTCGTGGGGATCAACCTGCTCCGCGAGGGTCTGGACCTCCCCGAGGTGTCACTCGTGGCGATTCTGGACGCCGACAAGGAGGGTTTCCTGCGCTCGTCGGGCGCGCTCATTCAGACGGTTGGCCGGGCGGCCCGCCACGTCCGCGGGCGCGCGATTCTGTACGCCGATGTCGAGACCGACTCCATGCGCCGTGCGATTGCCGAGACCGACCGCCGCCGCCAGGTCCAGGAGGCGTACAACATCGAGCACGGCATTACGCCGGCTTCGATCATCAAGAACATCGACGAGGTCCTCTCGAGCGTCTACGAGCGTGACTACGTCACGGTGCCGACCGTGGCTGATGCCCGCGAGCAGTACAAGACGCAGGCAGAGCTTGACGCGGCCCTGAGCGCGCTCGAACGGGAAATGCGAGCCGCGGCCGCCAACCTCGAGTTCGAGCGCGCCGCATCGCTTCGTGACCGGCTGAAGTCGCTCCGCAATCCGGATCTCGATTCCCAAGCCGGAGCGCGAGCGCTGATGGGGGAGCGCGTCAAGCGCGCGGTGCTCGAGGTCCAGGAGTACCTCCTGCTCGTCGGGCAGGTGGCGCGTGCCCTGGTCACCCGGCCGATCTACACGCGCGACATCGTCGAGCAGCTCGACGCCATCGGTATTGGATCGCTGACGGTCGTGGTGCTCACAGGGCTCTTCACCGGCATGGTGCTCGCGTTGCAGTCCGGTTTGACGCTCGATCAGTTCGGCGCACGGTCCGTCGTCGGCCGGCTCGTCGGCGCGTCGATGGTCAAGGAGCTGGGACCGGTGCTGACCGCGTTGATGGTGACGGGCCGCGTCGGCTCCGGCATCGCCGCGGAGCTCGGATCGATGGCGGTCACCGACCAGATCGCCGCGTTGCGGTCCCTCGGCACCGATCCCGATCCGCAAGCTGGTCGTGCCGCGGGTGATCGCGGGCACGATCATGGTGCCGGCCCTGACGGTCGTCAGTGACGCCGTCGGGATGGTCGGCGGCATGGTGATTTCGGTGACGCAGTTGAAGGTCGCCGGCACCATCTACTGGAGCAATGTCTACGAAGGTCTGTACCTCGACGATATCTGGATGGGGCTGATCAAGCCGTTCGTGCTGGGGTTCGCGCTCGTGACGATTGCGTGCGCGGTCGGTCTTCGAGCGCACGGCGGCACCCAGGGCGTCGGCCGGGCGACGACGAACGCGGTGGTGACCGGGTCCGTCGTGGTGCTGGCCGCCGATTTTCTCGTGACGAAGCTCCTCATCGCGCTGATGTATTGAGTGCAGTCGAGATGACGCGACCAGAAGCGGCCCAATCGTCGGGACACGCGCTCGCCGAGCCGGCGTCGGGCCCGGTCGTCGCGTTCACAGACGTCTCGCTCGCGTTCGATGAGAAGGTCATTCTGAAGAAGGTCAGCTTCCAGCTGATGCCGGGACAAATGAAAGTGATCCTGGGCGCGAGCGGCGCGGGCAAGTCCACCATTCTCAAGTTGATCCTCGGGTTGCTCCGACCCGATGCGGGCGAAATTCTCGTCAACGGGCATCGCGTGGACGAGCTCTCCGAAGCGGATCTCATGGAGGTGCGGAATGGCCTCGGCATGGTGTTTCAGGAGGGCGCACTCTTCGACTCGCTGACCGTGCGTGAGAACGTCGGGTATCGCCTCTACGAAGAGACCGACCTGCCGCTCGATGAGGTCGACGCCCGGGTCAACGAGGTGCTGGGGTTCGTCGGGCTCGGCGAGTTCGGGGAGCGCATGCCGTCGGAGCTTTCAGGTGGTCAGCGCCGTCGTGTCGCGATCGCGCGGGCCCTGACGTCCCGTCCGCGCATCCTCCTCTACGACGAGCCGACGACGGGCCTGGACCCGATCACGGCCCTGACGATCGACGAAGAGATCATCAAGCTGCGCGACATCGAAGGCGTGAGTTCGATCATCGTGACGCACCAGTTGCGCGACGCATTTTTCATCGCGACGCACGAGGCGGTTGCACGACCGGACGGTGACATTGACTACATCGGCGTCACGCCCCCGAAGAAAGATCGCACGGAGTTCGTGATGCTGCGCGACGGCATCGTGGCGTTCGAGGGGAATGCCGACGAGTTGCGCGCCTCCGACGATCAATACCTGAAGGCGTTTCTGAGTTAGCTCGAGGACACAGCCTATGCCGCGTACCCGTTCCATCGCCTGGTCGCAGTTGAAAGTCGGTGTCCTGGGCATCGTTGCCGTGCTGCTCGTGATCGTCGTGATCTTCGCGGTCGGCGGCGAGGGTGGCTTCTGGTGGCAGCGCTATCCGTTGAAGGCCAGCTTCCCCGACGTGAAAGGACTGAAGCCTGGCGCGGTCGTACGTCTGAGCGGCAAAGAAGTCGGCACCGTCCGCACCGTGGAGTTCGTCGGCAACCAGATGGAAGTCGGTTTCGAGCTCCTCGAGGACGTTCGTCCGCTCGTGACGGACCGGTCGTCCGCCACGATTGGTTCGCTCAGCCTGCTCGGCGAGCCGATCATCGACCTCACGGCCGGCGCGGGCGGCGCGCCGCTGGCGGACTGGGCCTACGTGCCGTCGGCCGTCGCGGCCAGTTCATTCGAAGGGCTGACCGCAACCGCCTCGGCGAGCTCTGCGCCAGATGGACGCCCTCCTCGCCGACGTGCGGGCGGGCCGCGGAACACTCGGGCAAGCTGGTCACTGACGACGCGCTGTACACCGAGCTTCAGACATTCGTGACGTCGGCGAGCGCCGTCACGCGGCGCGATGAACGAAGGGCAGGGCACGATCGGCGGGCTGCTGCGCGACCGCGAAGGCGTACGACGCGCTGAAGGCGTCGCTCGAGAACCTGCAGGCGGTGACCGCCCGGATCAACAACGGGCAAGGCGCGCTCGGACGGTTCCTCAACGACGAAGCGCTCGGCAAGTCGATCTCCGGGGCCGCGTCGAACGCCGAGCTGATCACCGGGCGGCTGTCGAAGGGCGAGGGCACGGCCGGCAAACTGCTCACCGACCAGCAGCTCTACGACCGGCTGAACAGCATGGCGAACAGAGTGGACCAGGTCGTGGCGGGGCTCGAATCCGGCCGCGGCACCGCGGGCCAGCTGCTGCATGACCGGCAGCTTTATGAGAACATGAATCGTGCGGTCCTCGAAGTGCGCGAATTGATTGGCGAGGTGCGCAAGGACCCGCGCAAGTACTTGAACGTCAGGGTCAGTATTTTCTAGCTGGCCGGGTGAGGTCACCATGTCCGACAACGGGAACCACGCGGGAACCGTGCTCGTATCGTTCGTCCTCGGCGCGATCGCCGGAGCCGCCGTGGCGTTGCTGTACGCGCCGGGCTCGGGGGAAGAGACGCGCCGGAAGCTCGCCGAGAAGGCGCGCGAGGGGCGGGATCGAGCGGAGCAGCTGGCCCAGGACGGTCGCGAGTTCTTCAATCGCCACCGCGAGGATCTGGCGAGCGCCATCGACCGCGGCCGCGAGGTCTTCGAGTCGGCACGCAAGGAGTCCCTGTGAGCGATTGGGCTGTGATCTGGCTCGGCGTCATTGCCGTCTCCATCGCCGTGATGGCGATGATCCAGATCGGCCTGATCATCGTGAGCCTTCGCGTGGCGCGTCAATTGTCGGCGACCGCTGACGACATTCGCAGGGAGATCAAGCCGCTCGTCGAGAAGGTCCATCGGATCGCCGACGACGCCGCGCGCGCGACCTCGCTGGCCTCGGTTCAGATCGAGCGCATCGACCAGATCCTGTCCACCACCACGGCACGCGGTGGACGAAGGCCTGAACATTCTTCGGAACGCCATGGGCGGGCCGCTCCGCCAGGGCTACGCCGTGGCGCTCGCCGTGCGGGCCGCGATATCGGCCTTCAGCCGGCGCCCGAACCGCGACACCGGCCGCCCGTCTGCCGCGGCCACGCGCGACGAAGAGGACGCGCTGTTCGTCGGGTGACACGAAACCGGGTTTCCTGGCTGAGAAACCCGGTCTTCGGCCCTGGGTGAGATAAGCTGGAGCCGCTTCGCAGTCGGTTGGGCGCTTGGCTCAGTTGGTAGAGCATCGCCTTCACACGGCGGGGGTCAGTGGTTCGAGTCCACTAGCGCCCACCAACCACTCACAATCCAGCCGTGATTCACGTTCTGATTGAACGCGAGGCCATCACAGCCCGCGTGGCGGAGCTCGCGCGCGAGATCGAGCGCGACACCCACGCCGGCGGCCCCGTGCACCTCGTGGCGGTGCTGAAGGGCGCCTTCGTCTTCCTCGCGGACCTGCTCCGCGCGATTCGAGATCCCGGTGACCTGTGACTTCATGGCCGTCTCGAGCTACGGCGACGGACAGGTGTCCTCTGGCGTCGTGCGGCTGACCAAGGACCTCGATCAGGACCTTGCCGGACGCGACGTCGTGCTGGTGGAGGACATCGTGGACTCGGGAGCGACGCTGGCGTATCTCCAGGGCCTCCTCCGCGCCAGAAATCCTCGATCGCTCCGAACGGTGTGCCTGCTCGACAAGCGGTCCAGACGTCGGGTGCCGGTCGCGATCGACTACGTCGGCTTCGTCATCGACGACCGGTTCGTCGTCGGGTACGGACTCGACGCGGGTGAACAGTATCGCCAGCTGCCGTTCATCGGCGTCTCCACGGAGAGAACGAAGCGAGCAGTGACTGACGACCTGCTTCGACACCTCGGTTGGAATGACGCACGCCGCGATGAGTTCGCGCCGCTGGCCGCGGCCGGTCTCGTGCCTGGCCGCGTGTCGCTCGAACACAACCAGTTCTATCGCGTGCTGACCGGAGCCGGCGAACGACTGGCCGAAGCGACCGGACGGATGAAGCACGCCGCAGAAGGCCGTGACGAGCTGCCCGTGGTCGGTGACTGGGTGGGCCTGCGGCTCGACGCATCGAGCGACCGTGCGCAGATTCGGGAGATCCTGCACGCGCCGGACCCGGTTCTCCCGGAAGGTGGCGGGCCGGGTCACCGTCGAACAGGTCCTCGCGGCGAACATCGACACGGTGTTCGTCGTGTTTGCCATCGCGCCGACGTTGAAGGCGCGCGGCATCGAACGCTATCTGGCGGCTTCGCGTCGAAGCGGCGCGCGCGCGGTGGTGGTCCTCAACAAGACCGACCTGGCGGATGACGTGGAGGCGCGTGTCCGTGACGCTCAGGCCGTGGCCGAGGATACGCCCGTCGTGGCCGTGAGCGCGCACGAGGGTTTCGGGATAGACCGGATGGCGGCCTACCTCGGCGAGGGGCAGACGGTTGTGCTTCTCGGTCCGTCGGGCGTGGGCAAGTCCACCATCGTCAACAGGCTGATCGGCGAGGAACGGCTGCCAACGGGCGAGGTCCGGCCGTGGGACTCGCGCGGCCGGCACACGAGCGTTCACCGCGAGCTCGTCGTGCGCGCCGCCGGGGGCGTGATCATCGACACGCCAGGCATTCGCGAACTCCAGCTCTGGGAGAGCGAGGGACTCGACGATGCGTTTGCCGACATCGCGGAGATCGGTGAGGGATGCCGGTTTCGAGACTGCAGGCACGACCGCGAACCAGGGTGCGCCGTGAAGGCCGCCGTGGACGGCGGGCTTCTGGCCGATGCTCGGTACCAGAACTTCCTCAAGCTCCAGCACGAAGAAGAGGCCATGAACAAGAAGAAGGACGAACGGCTCCAGAAGGAACGCGACCCCCGGTGACCATCCGTGCGCTCGGCGTGGCGTTTGCCGTCCTCGCGGCCAGCGCGTGCGGTCCGGCGCCATCGTTGTCGGTTCAACGGGTTGACGTGACGCTTGGCGTCCGGCCGGACGGAGCGATCGACGTTCGCGAAACCCTGGCCGTCCGGTTCGACAGTCCAGACGCCACGCGTTTCGAGCGCCGCGTCGCTCTGGAGCGCGCCGACTCGCTCAGATTCGAGTCCGCATCCATCGACGGGACGCGGATCGAGCCGGGGTCACACGGCAGCACCGCGCTCGACGTCGACGATCGCCGGGATCTTCGGGTCGTGTGGACGTTTCCGCCTTCGTCTGGTGCGACGCGTGTGTTCGAGCTCGTGTACCGGGCGAACGGGGCGGTCGCCGTGCGTGGGAGCCGCGGCACCATTCGTCACGTCGCCGTGCCGGGCGGTCGTGCGTACCGCATCGAGCGCGCGACCGTTCGTCTGGCCGTCGATCCCGACATGCATCGGTTCGATGGCGCTGGCATCGCGGAGGCCGGCTGGACGGTCTCACGCACGAGCGATGGAATTGCGGGCGAGCGTACCGGGCTCGCCCCGACCGACGGCGCGACGGTGATGGCCGAGGTGGGCATCGATCCGGCTGTCATCGCAGAACCGTCCTGGCAGCGATACGGGGACTGGACACGCGACCTCATTCCGGCGTTCGTGTCGGGCGGATTGTTCATCCTCATCATCGGCGGCGGCGTGTTGTGGATCATCAGGTTTCAATACCCCCGCCGGAACGTCGGCACCGCGCCGTTGACGGCGACAGAAGTCCGCGAACGGACGGCCGTTCGCACGGGTCTACGAACGAGCGGCCTCGTCGCGGTCGTGCTCTCGCTGGTGCTTGCCGTCGTGACGTGGCTGACGCTCAGTCACTTCGGCTGGTGGCCGATGAGCCTACCGGTCAGCATTCTGGCGGTGGGTCTGGTCTTTCTCGCGGTCGCACGGCGATTTGTCTGACGCGGAGCCGACCTCAAGCCCTAACCATGAAGGCATGAAGGACATTCGACAAAATCCTTCATGTTCTCCATGTCTTCATGGTTCGCATTTGATCGGTCAGTAGACGTCCCGCTTGTATCGCTTGTCGTGCTTCATCTTCTCGACGTATTCGTGCGCCTGTTCGGGCGTGCGGCCGCCTTCCGTCTCGACGATCCGGTGCAGCTCGCGGTCGACGTCGGCGGCCATGCGTTCCTTGTCGCCGCAGACGAACACCTCCGCGCCCGCTTCCAGCCACGCCCAGATGTCGCGCGCCTGCTCGCGCATGCGGTGCTGGACGTAGACCTTCTCCGCCTGGTCGCGTGAGAAGGCCAGGTCCAGTCGCAGGAAGCCGTCGCGTTCGTAGCCGGTCAGTTCGTCCTCGTAGAAGAAGTCCGTCGCGCGGCGCTGCTCGCCGAAGAACAGCCAGTTCCGGCCCGTCGCGCCGCTGGCGCGACGTTCCTCGACGAAGGCGCGGAACGGCGCCAGCCCGGTGCCCGGGCCGACCATGATCATCGCCGTGTCCGGGCTCGCCGGCATCGCGAAGTGCTTCTGCTGATTCTGGAGGTAGAGCTCGGCCCGCGCGCCGACGGGCCACCGGTCCGCGAACCAGGTCGAGCAGAGGCCGAGCCGCTCGCGGTCGCGAATCCGGTAGCGCACCGACACGACGAGCAGGTGCACCTGATCGGGATGCGCGCGCAGGCTCGACGCCACCGAGTACAGGCGCGGCAGGTTCTTGCGCAGGCAGCCGACGAGCTCGGCCGGCGTCGGCCGCGCCTGCGGGTGAGCTTTCGAGCACGTCGAGCACGTCGTGCGCCTCGTTCCATCCGTTGAGGTAGTGCTTCAAGGCTTCGGCGTTCGCGCGATCGAGCAGGGGCGCGACGTCCGCGCCGCCGTGCGCCGCGACGAACTCGAGCAGCCGGCGGCTCGGGTTGTTCAGGTTGTAGATCGTCGGACAACGCCCGGTGGAGCGGCAGCGTCGCGCCGTCCGGTCCGCGTGACCGGCTCGTCACCGGTCGCGCCAATCGCACGCATCACGCGCTCGACGAGCGCGGGATCGTTCTGCGGGCAGAGCGCCGAGCGCGTCGCCGGGAAGGTAGGTCACCGGCGCGCCATCGAGCGCGATCTCGTGGTGTCGCGTGATCTTTCTCGGAGCCCGGCCGGGTGAGTCGGACGTTCACGAGGTGCCGGCCCGTGAACGGCTGCTTATCGGCCGACATGAGGTGGCCGAGAGGATAGCGCAAAGGCTTCCCGCCGCGAAACGGTGCGATATACTCGCGATTCTTCCGTGGATCAACGACAGATCACTGAGCTCGAACGGATCTGTGGTCCGGACGCCGTGCTCCACGAGCCGTCCGCGCTCCTCGCGTACGAATGCGACGCGCTCGCATATCTTCGCGGCGTCACCGGCGCTCGTCGTCGTGCCGTCGACGGCCGAGGCCGTGCAGGGCGTCGTTCGGTTCTGTCATCGCGAAGGGCTGCCGTTCGTGCCGCGCGGGCACGGCACCGGCCTGTCAGGCGGCGCGCTGCCGGTCGCTGGTGGCGTGGTCATCGCGCTCAGCCGGCTCAACCGCGTCCTCGACATCGACATTCCGAACCGGCGCGTGACCGTCGAGCCAGGCGTCACGAACCTCGCGATCACGAAACACGTCGCGCCGTACGGCTACTACTACGCGCCCGATCCCTCGAGTCAGCAGGTGTGCTCGATCGGCGGGAACGTCGCCGAGAACTCCGGCGGCGCGCATTGCCTGAAGTACGGGTTCACGACGCACCATGTGCTCGCGCTCGAGTTCGTCCTGCCCGACGGCGAGATGGTCACCGTCGGGAGCCCGATGGTGGACACGCCCGGGCCGGACCTGATCGGGCTCATTGTCGGCTCCGAAGGCACGCTCGGGATCGCGACCAAGGCCGTCGTCCGGATCCTGCGTCGGCCGGAAAGCGTGCAGACGTTCCTCGCGGCCTTCGACAGCATCGCGGCCGGCGGCGCGGCGGTGTCGGCGATCATCGGCGCCGGGATCGTCCCGGCGGCGATCGAGATGATGGACGCGCTCGCGATTCAAGCCGCCGAGGCGGCGGTGCACGTCGGTTTCCCGGAAGCCGACACCATTCTGATCGTCGAGCTCGATGGACCCGCGGCGGAAGTCCGCGACCTGTCGACGGTCGTGCTGGACGTCTTCCGTCGCCTCGGGGCCAGCGCGATAGAGATCGCCGAGAACGAAACGCAGCGCGCCCGGATCTGGCGCGGCCGCAAGGCGGCGTTTGCCGCGATGGGCCGCGTGGCGCCCAACTACTACGTGCAGGACGGCGTGGTGCCCCGGACGAAATTGCCGGAGGTGCTCGGACGTATTCGCGACCTCGGCATCAGGTCTGGTCTGCGGATCGGCAACGTGTTCCATGCCGGCGACGGCAACCTGCACCCCCTCATCTGCTATGACGGCAGCGTGCCCGGCGAAGCGGATCGGGCGGCCGACGTGGCGGGCGAGATCCTCTCCTACTGCGTCGAGGCCGGCGGCTCGATCACAGGCGAGCATGGCGTCGGGCGCGACAAGCGCGACTCGATGCCGAAGATGTTCAGCGACACGGACCTCGACGTGATGCGCGACGTGCGCGGCGCGTTCGACACGCGCGGCCTGTGCAATCCCGGCAAAGTCCTTCCGACGCCACGGCTCTGCGGTGAGGTCCCCGGCCCGTACCGGCAGCATCCGGCCGAAGCGGCCGGTGTCGCGGAGCGCTTCTGATGGCGGTGACGGCCGACGCAGAGCGTGAACTGGCCCAGCTCGCGCCGGGGGCGGTCCGGGCCGCCGTTGACGCGGACATCATCGACGGGACCCGTCCGCGCTGGGTGGTCGAGCCCACGACGCCCGAAGAAATGGCGGCGGTGCTCGCCTGGGCCTCGCTCCATGGTCAGCCTGTCGTCGTTCGCGGCGGTGGCACGCACCTCGACTGGGGCCGGCGCCCGGCAGACGTCGGCCTCATCGTCAGCACCAAGAGACTCAATCGGATCACGCGCTACGAGCCGGGCGACCTCACGGTGTCGGTCGAGGCCGGGATCTCCATCGCGGATCTGAATCGCGAACTGGCCCGGCATGGCCAGTGGCTGCCGCTCGACGTCGCGAGCGAGTCCGCGACCATTGGCGGAGCGATCGCGACGAACGACAGTGGTCCGCTTCGGCACCGGTACGGCACCCCGCGCGATCAGATCATCGGTGTCCGCCTGGCGACGGCGGACGGACGGCTGGCCGTCGCCGGCGGGCAGGTCGTGAAGAACGTCGCCGGATACGACCTCGCCAAGCTCGTCGCAGGTTCCTTCGGCTCGCTCGCCGGGATCGTGAGCGCCACGTTCAAGCTCGCGCCGATGCCGGCGGCGTCGACGACGCTGGTGATGTCGTTCGAGACGAGCGCGGCGATGGCCGCTGCGGCCGCGGCGCTGTCGGCGAGCCAGCTCGAATCCGATGAGCCTCGAAGTCGAGGCACGGGGCGGGCGTCAGGCGAGCCATCGGATTCTGGTGAGGTTCGGCGGAACGCCAACGTCCAACGCGGAGCAAGCGGCGTCTGCGGCCCAGATCGCCGCCTCATCCAATCCGGCCTCGAGCGAAACACTCGACGGTGACCGCGAAGCCGAGCTGTGGCGGGACCGCGCGAGACAGACGCGGACGCGACTCGGGAACCGAGGTGCGCGCCAGCTGGCTGCCGGCGTCGCTTCCGGCCGTGCTCGCGCTTCTTGCTCAGATCGCCGGCGAGGCTTCGGTCGAGATCGACCTCAACGCCAGGGCAGGGGTCGGAGCGGGCGCCTTGCACATCGAGGGCGATGCGGCCGCTCGCGCATCCGTCGTCGCGCGGCTGCGCGAACGGCCGGAGACGATCGGGCATGTCGTCGTCACGCGCGGCCGCGACGTGAAGGATCGCGCGGATGTCTGGGGGCCGGCGTTACCGACGGCCGTCATTGCCGGCGCGCTGAAACGTGCGCTCGATCCGGCAGGGGTTCTCAACGCGGGGCGGGGGCCCATCTAGCGTGTCGTCGACGTCTGTCAGCAGCACCCCGACGTTCTCCGGACCAGACATCCCGTCAACCACGCTCATCGACGCGTGCGTGCATTGCGGTTTCTGTCTGCCGACGTGCCCGACGTATTTGCTCTGGGGCGAGGAAATGGACTCGCCGCGCGGGCGGATCTATCTGATGAAGAGCGCGCTCGAGGGACGCGTGGCGTGGTCGCCGTCGCTCGTTGGCCATTTCGACAAGTGTCTCGGCTGCGTCGCCTGCGTGACCGCGTGTCCGTCCGGTGTCCAGTACGGCCCGCTGATCGAACGCGCGCGCGCGCAGGTCGAGCAGCACTACCCGCGGCCGGCCGGCGAGCGGTTGTTCCGCGCGGCGCTCTTCAGCGCCCTCCCATATTCCGACGTGATGCGTGTGCTGATGGCGCCGCTCGCGATTGCCGGGCCGCTCGTACGCTGGCTGTCACGGTCGGCGGTCGCGCAGGTCCTTCCGCGCTCTTTGCGCGCGCTTCTGGAGCTTGCGCCGCCGGTCTCGTGGGAGGGCATCACCGGTAGCATCGCCGAGCGTACGCCGGCCGTCGGCCAGGCACGTATGAAAGTCGGGGTCCTGATTGGC
>CAWBZK010000009.1:15000-194363 GCA_963793255.1 uncultured Acidobacteriota bacterium | reverse complement strand
TCGAGGAGGACGACGTCCGGCCGGAGCCGTTCAATCGCCTCGAGCGCTGCCTCGCCGTCCTCGACGTCGCCGACCACGCGGAACCCCTGCAGCTCCAGGAGCGCGCGTGCGGAGGCGCGGAACTCGTCGTGATCGTCGACGATCAGGACCGACGCGCCATCGCCGAATCGTCCCACCGATCGGGCGCCGGCGCATCGCGGCCAGCACGGATCGGCGGGACGAGGACGAGCGCAGGTGGCTGCAGGCGCGCTTGCGCGCGACGACGAGCAGAGTACCGTAGCGGTACTCGGCCGGGCCCTCGGGCGCGCCCCGGTTCGCCGCGTCGCGAACTCGAGGAACTCCCGGTCGAGCGCCGCGGCGCGCTCGGGCTGGTCGGCGAGGCAGCGCGTAGAGCGCGATCACCGGCCCGAAGTCGTCCTTGAAGAGCTCGCAGTACGCGCGCGGGCTCGCCGCGCGCTCGACGTACTCCCGCGGGTCATCTCGAGCGACTCGACGCGGTCGCCGAACAGCTCCCGCACGTGCTCCTCGCTGCCCCACAGGACCGGCGGCAGCGCTCCCGGCGGAGGCGGCGGCGCGTAGCGCGCGAAGACCTCGAAGAACTCGCCGCGCCAGGCCCTCGGGCGTGAAGTTGATCATGCCGATCGTGCCGCCGGGCCGGCAGACGCGCAGCGAGCTCGTCGGCGACCGCCTGATGATCGGGGGCGAACATCGCGCCGAACGACGACGTGACGACGTCGAACTCGCCGTCGCCGAACGGCAGCGCCTCGGCGTCGGCCTCGACCCACTCGAGCTCGACGCCTCGCGCGCGGCCTCGCGGCGGCCCGCCTCGAAGTTCTCGGGCGTGAGGTCCGAGGCCACGACCTCGGCCCCGGCCTCGGCGGCGCGGATCGCGACGTTTCCGGTGCCCGCGGCCACGTCGAGCACGCGCTGGCCGGCGCCGATCCCGCAGGCCTCCACGAGCACCGGCCCGAGCTCCCAGACCGTCTGCTTCGCGAACCGTGGTAGTCGCCGAGCGCCCACATCGCCCGCGCGGCGGCCTTGCGCTCGTCGCCTCGGCTCAGGCGGTCGTGACCTGGCGGTCATCGTCCTCCTATCTCCTCGATCCTCGCGAGCGCCGCGACTCGGCCATGAGTCCGTCGACCGGCTCTCCATGCGGCGACCGTACGGCGCGGTCGCGGCCGGCTTCGCCAGGACCGGCCATCTTCGGCGGCCGCCGAGCATGGCCAGGATCTGGCTAGCGCCGGGCGTCGAGCAGCCCGCCCGCACGGCGTGGGCGGCCGCGGCCGTGCGCGAGGGGAGGTCGAGCTTGCGCAGGATGTTGGTCACGTGGCGGTGGACGGTGTGCTCGCTGACCACGAGCCGCTCGGCGATCTGCCGGTTCGTCAGCCCCTCGGCGAGCAGGCCGCAGCACCTCCCGCTCGCGCGCGCGTGAGCTCCGGGCGAGCGGTCGCCGCCGGCGCCGTCGCGGCGAGCGACGCGCCTCGCGCGCTCCGCCTCCGCGCCGCGCCGAGCTCGCGAAGCGCTCCAGCGCCGCGCGCCGCCTCGCGCTCGGCCGCTCGGCGCGGCCCAGCGCGACGCAGGCTCGTCGCGAGCTCGATCCGCGCCAGCGCGGCCTCGAACGGCGCGCCGCTCGCTCGAAGCCGTCGACCGCGTCCTCGAGCAGCGTCCGCGCGCCGCTCGTGGTCGCCGCGCGGCGGCCGCGAGCATGCCCTCGGCCAGGTCGGCGTGCGCCCGCAGCGGCGCGCGTGCCGACGAGCCGCGCGACCTCCCGCAGCGCCTCGAGCGCCGCGGCCGCCTCGTCGAGCTCGCCGCGCGCGATCCGGGCGCGGACGAGCAGCTCGAGCGCCGGGAGCGCGGTCGAGCCTGCGGTCGCCGGGCATCTGGCGCAGCAGCCGCTCGAGCGAGCTCGGCGGCCCGCAGCGCCTCGCCGTGCGTCGAGCGCCAGGCGGCGCGCGGCAGAGCTGCGCCGGCCCGACGGCGCCGGCCCGGTCGAGCAGCGCCGCGCGCCTCCTCGGCCGGCCCTGCCGCCGCCGCAGCTCGGCCAGCGCCGACGAGCGGCGCCGCCGCCCAGGCCGGGCGCGAGCGCGCGAAGTCGTCGACCGCGGCCTCGAGCATGCGCCTCGGCCTCCGCCCAGCGGCCGCGCCAGAGGTGCGACCGCGCCGTACTCGGCGCGGCAGAACGCGAGCATGTAGCGGCTCCCGTAGCGCTCGGCGAACTCGGCGATCCGGTCGCACCACTCGAACGGCGCGCTCGTAGTCGAGCACGGCCGTGCAGGCGCTGACGAGGAAGCAGCACGCCCACGCGCCCGAGATCGGGATCGTCGCCTCGCCCTCGAGCGCCGCCGCCGTCGCCTCGTCGAGGCAGCGCATGCCCTCCTCGACCTGCGCGCGACGCGACGAGCGCGGCGCCCTCGAGCGCGAGCCCGAGCATCTCCAGGTCGGCGACCCCGAACCGGCGCCCGAGCTCGGCGCGCGAACGCGCCGAGCTCGCGCGCCGTCGCCGTGTCGCCGCCGGCGTGGGCGATGTAGCCCTCGTGGAAGGCGAGCCAGCCGTGGTCGGGCCCCGGCTCGAGCGGATCGAGCAGCCGATGCGCGCGCCGCAGCCATCCGCTCGCGACCGCCGAGGCGCCGTGGAAGTCGAGCTGGTCGGCCGCGAGCCACGTCGCCATCCGCGCGGCGCCGGCCGCGTCGCCGCGCTGCTTGTAGAGGCGGTACGCGCGCTCGCGCGCGGCGAAGACCGTCGTCCGCGTCGTCGAGCCACCACGCCGCCCAGCTCAGCCCTTCGAAGGCCTCGGGCGTCTCCGCGCGGTCGAGCGCCGCCTCGAACCAGCGCTCTGGCGGCCGGCCAGCGCCCCTCGCGCGAGCGCCGCCCAGCCGTCCGCCGGCGCCGATGCTTTCGCGGCCACGCCCCATTGTCGCAGCGGAGCATGCCGTCCGATGTCTAGGCGGCCGCAGCCCCCGGCGCCGATGATCCGCTCGATGTTCTCGGGCGCGAAGAACTCGGCGACCGGCACCGTGCCCGCGATCAGTGCCGAAGAAGCGGCCGGTCTCCACCTCGTTGCCGCGGAGGGCGCCGAAGAGCGCTGCATCTCGGGCGGCGGCGGCTGCGAGCGCGGCAGCTCGCAGCGTCATCTCGTAGACCGGCATCACGGCCTCGTTGCGCTGGCGCTCGTAGCCGGCGAGCGCCTGCTCGAGCGGCCGGCGGCCGCCGAAGCCCGCGTCGATCGCGTCGGCGAGCAGCTCGGCGTCGCGGAACGCGTCGGTGATGCCCTCGGCCGGTGATCGGGTCCTTGTGGTAGCCGGCGTCGCCGACGAGCGCCCAGCCGGGCCCGTACGGCCTGCGGAAGAAGCTCGGCAGGTCGGCCGTGCCGCGGAAGCGCTCCGCGCGCTCGCCGGCGCGCACCCGCTCGGCGAGCGACGGCACCTGCGTCCAGCGCGCGCCAGGAAGCGGCGCTCGACGTCGGCGCGGACCGCGTCGAACTCCGCGCTCCGGCCAGTACGACGATCACGAGCGCCAGCCCGTCGTTGCGTCGGGCGCGACGATCAGCATGCGCCCGGCGCGCGGATAGAGCTCGGCGCCGTCACGGCGACGCCGCTCCAGTAGGAGTAGTAGGCGCAGGTGAGCGCCGGGCCGCGCGTCGTAGGCGGGCGCCTGCACCGTGCGCGCGACGAACGAGTGCATGCCGTCGGCGCCGATCACGATGCGCGCCTTCTCCGCGACCGTCGCGCCGCCGGCCGCGCGGCCGCGGATGCCGGCGACGCGCTCGTCCGTCGCGGAGCGAGCTCCGTCGACCGAGAAGCGCTCGCGCAGCTCGGCGCCGGCCGCCACCGCGGCGTCGACGCAGGATCTTGTCGAGCACGCGTGCGGCGCGGCGCGTAGGCCGCCGCGACGCCGTCCGCGGGCGGCGGCGCGCCGTCAGCGCGAACGGGCCCACGTCGAATGTCAGCCGGCGCGATCGGCGGGCAGTTCGACGCGGCCAGCTGCTCCAGCAGGCCCCAGCGGTGCGAGCCGCGCGACGCCCGGCTGATGGATGTAGTGCGTCGACATCGTGTCGCTCGGGAAGCCGGCCCGGTCCACGCAGCAGCACCCGGTAGCCCCTTGCGCGCCAGCAGCATCGCCGTCGGCGAGCCGGCGCAGCGGGCGCCGACCACGATCGCGTCGTACATCGCATCTCCCTCCTCTCACTAAAACTATGTGCCGTAGGTTTACGCTATGGAACATAGTCTTGTCAAGAGCGAGCGGAGCTGCGGCCGTGCTCGACGGTCGAGGGGCCTCAGGCGTCGGAGCCCGCGGGCGCCATGATCGCCTCGAGCCGCTCGAGGCTGGCGGCCGGCCACAGGGCCTTCGTGTCGTAGTACACCTCGAACGCCGGCACCGAGTCCGGAAGCGTGATCCAGGGCAGCTTCGACCTGGTGTAGATGTGGACGTCGGGCGCGACGCTCGACGGCTCGTCGAGCGTGCCGCCGCGAACGAACCGCACCTCGGGGCGTCTGTACTGGCTGAAGACCGCCACCTGGCAGGTCGGACAGCGGAAGATCCGCTGCGTGCTGCCGTCGTCGCGAGGCACGTCGACCGGCTGCGGGTCGCCCGCGAGCAGCTCCACACGGTCGGCCTCGATCAGCAGGTTGATGACGAACGCGCTTCCGGTCTGCCGCTGGCAGTTCAGGCAATGACAGCAATGCGTGAAGAGCGGATCGGATGTAAGCCGGTAGCGAACCGCTCCGCAGGCGCAGCCACCTTCACGTGGGACGCTCATGGTCTCCTCCTCCGAGGACACGGCGACGAAGGCTGGACAGTACCCCGGCGCCGAGCCGGCAGGCGATAGGCCGCGGCTTCCAGCCGAGCCTTTCGCCGTCACAGCCCGAACAGCCTCAGGTCGCGCGCCGAGGCAGCTGCCGGCACCTCCAGCCACTCGTCTGACCGCCTCCTGTGCCCACCGAGCCCACAGCGATGTCGAGCGCGAGCAGCGCCAGGTTGGCACCGACTGCGGCGCCGACGATCGTGGTGATCAGCGCGAGCAGCCCCTTCGGCGGCGTTGAACCCGAGCCACCCACCGACGAGCGCGCCGCCGACTGCCGCCGCGAAGCCCGTCGGCCTTCGTCGCGGCGGCCAGTCGCGGTTCACCCAGGCGAGGTAGACCCCGAGCCCGATCGGCATGCCCACCGAGAGAGCCGCGAGCAGCGCGTCGTCGAGCGGCACACCGGGCATCGTCGTCATGACGATCAGCACGCCGAGGAACCAGCCGCCCAGACCGAGCACGATCGGATAGACCGACCGCAGCGTCGCGCTCGCCTTGCGTCCGAAGGCCCGCGCCAACGCACGCGACAGCGCCATCCACAGCAGCGAGAGCACGGTCAGCGCCGCGAACCCGAGCATCACGCCGAGCGACGACCTTGCGCGAGCGCCGGGCTGCGAGACCTCGGGCGTGAAGTCGACCGCGCTGCGACTGTAGAGCGAGTCGTCGACCCGGCCGCTGTCGAAGTACGTGTTGATCAGACGCGTGCCGGCCTCCGGCTGATATGGTCCAGACGTCGTCGGGTGGCCGAAGCCCTCGCAGCACGACCTGCTGACCGTTCGGCAGATGCGGAGCAGCTCGCGGCGTCGCCCACTGCGGCGGCGTCGCGAAGTCGAGCTCGCCGCCGATCAGCGAGCGTCTCGACCTTCGACGTCCGCACACGGCGTGTACTGTTCTTGTCCGGGTTCGCCGGCCACGCATCGAGCAGCCGGCCGCCGGCCCAGATGAGGTCGGTGCCCGGGTTGCCGATGACCGAGCCCGCGGTTGGCACGCGCCGCGAAGAACTCGCCGCGCGTGGGCCGCGTCGGTCCTGCGCGACAGCGGCGACATCCCCCCCCAGAGCTGTTCGCTCGGGAAGGCCACCTGCGCCAAGCAGCGAGTGGAACCACAAGCCGCTCCGTCGCCGTCGTCGGCGGCGAGCCACGTGTCGATCGTCCACGGCGCCGCGAGCGGCGCCGCCGCCGTCGGTCGTCGCGGCCATCAGGCCGAAGAACGCGCCTGCCCGGACGTTCCCCTCCTTGATTGGCAGGAACCACCAGTGCTTCGGCATGTGCCCGTAGGCCGAGTGGAGCGAGGCCGCGAGATCCCGGCGTCCGGCTCGCTGCAGGACTCGTCCTCCGCACAGAGCGCCGCGTAGCGGCGGATCTGCTCGTCGGTCGTCTTCGCATCCCAGAGGAAGTGGCCCGGCGGGTTCACCCCGATCATCACCGACCGGTGGATGCTCTTCGGGTAGCGCCAGGCGTAGATCATCGCCGTGCGCGTCCCGGCGCTCTCGCTCAGGAGATCGATCCGGCCGTAGCCGAGCGCTCTGCGCGCGGCCTCCAGGTCGTCGACCCGCTGCGGCAGCGAGTAGCCGGCGAGATCGACGCCGTCGTCCGTCAGTCGATCCGCGCAGGCCCGGAAGGCGTCGGCGCGCGCGCGCGGTAGGACGTGTCGGAGAGGAGAGACAACGAAAACCTCGTTGAAAATCCCCGACTGCTGAATCAGTGTCGTGAAGTAAGTGTTGTAGAAGAAGCCTCCGCCCAGGCACAGCTGCGGTGCGTCCACTGCGCTGGCGGATGTCCGCGACGAGTTCCAGCAGAATCTGTCCGAGCCGGCGCTGAAACGCGCTCGCGACGCGCGCGCGGTGCTTGAACGGGTCCGACGTGGGTTCAGCCAACCAGTCGCTGACCACCGCCCGCCAACCCGTATTCGCGCGGAGCGCACCGTCGTGGTACCGGAGTGGTTCGGCCAGCCGATCCGCATCGGTTCCAGGATCGAGCCTGGCCAGCGCCTCGAGCTCGTGTTCGGCGCCATGCGCGAAGCCGAAGAGCGCCGCGCATTCCGAGTAAATCGCCGCAAATCCGTCACCATCGGCCGGCCAGTCCTGGCGCACGAGCCGCTCCCTCTCGCCCATCCAGACGCTCGAGTGGTCGGTGGACCGGCGATCGCAGATCAGGACGGCTGACGTCTCGAACGGCGACAGGTGGAATGCCGTCGTCGCATGGGCCTGATGATGATCGAGGCGGACGACGGGCGTGGCGACGGGAAAGTCGATCGAACGATCGGCGGTGGCGAACATGTCGATCCGCGAGTGATCCACGCCGCCTGCGGTGGCAAGAACGGCATCGATGGCCTCGTGCGGCAGTGAGCCGGGGGCAGTCCCGCATGACGCACCCGGGTCACCCGCTCCTGCTCGCAGAAGGCATGAAGCCTGCCGTTCAAGCACAAGCTCACGGCGGTGTTTCGCCGCGCGCCGCTGATGCCGATCACGACTTCGGTCAGAACACACTCTCCAGAAACGCGCGTACACGGCCGGCATCAACGACCAGCACTTGACGAACCCATGCCGCCATCAGCAGCGCGACGGTGGCCACGGCGCCAATTTTCGCAACACGCGCAGCGCGCCAGGCGCGTACCGGGCCAACCTGCCACAGTCCCGCGGCATATACCGCGAGAATCGGGACGAGAGGAATGTGATAGCGCGAGTGACCGAACACAATCGTGTGCACACCGGTGATGACGACGACCGGCAGGAGCATGAGCACGTGCACCCGCCACTCGGGGGGAGTCGAGCCAGAGGGCGGCGCCGCCGGCGATACTGACCGCGACGTAGGACATGAGAATGGCAGCCGCGGCCAGCACGACGATCCAGGCCGGCGGAGCGTACAGTCCCTGCTGGACGCCGGCCACCAGCTCGCGCTCGAGACCCCAGAAATCGGCGAACTTGATCAGCGCGCGACGCAACGTCGTGCCCGGGTGCGCCAGCATGTACTCGATCGCCATCCGCTGCGCCCACTTGTCCTTGTGTCCCTCGGTCACGACCTGGCCCGGAAAGTCACCGGTGAACCCGTGAATCCAGTTGCGTTCGCCCGTCAGCGACACGGCATCCCACATCCGGTCCTCCGGCGTGTGCTCGTAGTTGCCCATCCGCAGGTTCATTCCGCCCATCGTGTCGACGATCGTGACCACTCCCTGGAGACGCGTGTTTCGAACGGCCCAAGGTGTCACGACGACCAGATAGCCGCCAAGCACCAGACCCGACAGCAGCAGGCGTCTTCCGACCGACCCCCGAAGAAGAACGAAGAGCAACGGACACAGAATGACTGGCACAGGCCAGAGGACGCTCCTCGTGAGCGCGCCGAGACCGAGCGCCAATCCGCAGCGACGGCAATCCAGCTTCGCGGTGCCGTGACGAGCATGACGGTCAACAGCACGAACGTCACAAGGAGCAGGGTGAACAACGTTTCGGTCAGAATCGCGAAGTCGAGGAAAATGAGCGATGGGTACAGCCATGTCACCGACGCGGCGATCGTGCCCACGGTGTGATTGAATGCCCGGCGTCCGAGCTCGTAGACGGCCGCGGCCGTCAGCAGACTCAGGACAATCTGCAGCAACCGCACGGCCTGGAGATTTCCTCCGCCGGCGACCTCCCATGTGCCCGCGACCAGCGCGGGTAGAGCGGCGGCCGAAGCGACGTCGGCCGGCCGGGGCCCCACGCCAGGCCATCGCCATGCAGTATGCTGCTGGCGAGCTGAACGTACTGAATTTCATCCGCGATCTTCGGTTGCAGATCCCGCGTCGTCCAGGCAGGCGCTCCCAGGCGCAGCACCGCCCTACGACGAGGACCGTCACAAATGCTCGCCTGGACCAGACGTGACCGCTGTCGCTCATGTGCAGTCTGACTTCCGCGATTGGACTGGTGGCCACGCCACCCGATTATGACCTTTTCGGTCCGAACACCGCGAACCATCGAGGTGCGCCGACGGCCCTGAGGTAGCGGCTGGTGCCGCACTGGGAGTGTAGAATTCGATGATGGAGCCGCCGCAGGTGCCACTGTCAGATGTGGTCTCCGACGCTGTATGACGGAGACGCGTTGAGTATCGCTGTCAACAACGACCGCCCCCGCGTCAGCATCATTCTTCCCTGCTTCAACCGCGGGCGATTTTTGCAAGCGGCGGTGAATCGATTCCGACAACAGTCGTTCGACGACTGGGAGCTCGTCGTGGTGGACGACGGCAGCACGACGGAAGCGGCGACATTCTCATGCCGCTGCTGGAACCGCTGGGCCACGAGCCCGCTACATTCGCCAGGCGAATGCCGGGCCCTATGGTGCGCGCAATACCGGTCTCGACCTCGCAAACGGCGATGTACATCGCGTTTTTCGATAGCGACGACGTGTGGCTGCCGGACTATCTTTCCACCTGCGTCGCTGCGGCCGCCGCCAACCCGGATGTCCATTGGGTGTATACGGCCTGCCGCGTCATCGACCTCTCGAGCCGACGCGAGTTATAGCCAAGCACGTTCTACGACGACGGCCAGCCGAAGCCGTTCCTGAGACTGCGCAGTGAGCGTCGCGGGGAGCTTCACGTCATCGACGATCCGGGCGCACTCAAGTGCCTGACGGCCACTGGATTTTTCTGCGGCCTGCAGGCCTCGGATTCGCCGTGACGTCTTTGAGGGTTATCGATTCAAGACGGCCCTTCGCAATGAAGGAGAGGACGTCCTGACCGCGTACTCAATGCTCTCGGCGGGACGCAGATTCGGCTACATCGATTGAGCGCTCGTTCTGTATCACGTGCACACGGAGAATTCTTCAGCCGCCACGACGATCTCGCTGGAAAAGCGCCTCTTCGTCGGCCAGGCGTACGCTGCGGGCTACAAGGAACTTGCCAGTGAGCTGGCCGGGGATGCGGTGGCGTCGTCTCACGTGCGATATGCGGCGGCGCGCGCGTACTTCTGCAGCTGGGATATGCCGTGCAGTGGCAGAATGGTTTGCGGCAGGAGGCACTGGCGTCTTATCGTCAAGCCCTCCGCCTGTGGCCGTGGAGTCTTCGATTCTGGAAGACCTATCTCGCGGCGACCTTACTGTACACGGGTGCGACGGTGAAGAATACGGACGTGACGCTCTGCATCGTGCACGAAGGGGCGGATAAACCCACGCTCCCTTTCCTGCAGGCCCACATCGAGCGCATGCCGTGCCGAACGGTCCTGGTTCACGGGTTCGTCCCGTCGGTCCACGGTCGTCCGATCCTGTCTCAGGGCGTGATCGCGCGGTCCATGCGTTGGGCCGAGCGCCGCGTGCAACGGCGCACCTGGGATTGGGAGTTGACACTCGCGTACCGGCGGCGTTCCGCCAGTGTCAGGCATCGGCCGTGTTGGCGGAATGGGTACGGTTGGTGTCCGCGTCGTCGAGGCGTGCCGGCTGGCGGGCCTCCCGCTGATCGTGCATTTTCACGGCTACGATGCCAGCGTGCACGCGGTTCTGGAGGCCGATGCCGAGGCATACCCGCGATTGTTTCAACAGGCTTCCGCAATCGTGGCGGTCTCGCGGGCGATGGAACGGAAGTTGATTGAGATCGGTGCACCGGCTGAGAAAGTGCACTGGAACTGCTACGGTGTGGACTGCGACGCGTTCGGCGGGGCCCGGCCCCGAGACGTCGGCCCGCTGTTTGTCGCGGTCGGGCGCTTCGTCGACAAGAAGGCGCCGCACATCACGTTGACGGCATTTGCTTCGGTGAGCCGGCAATGCCCGGATGCGCGATTGCGCATGATTGGTGATGGGCCGTTGCTCGACCCCTGCAGAGACCTCGCGCGCGCCTTGCGGGTCGAGGATCGCGTCGAGTTCCTTGGCGCCGGAGATTCGAGCATGATTCAAGGGGAGCTGCGCAATGCCCGAGCATTCGTTCAGCACTCGATTCAGGCGCGCGACGGCGACTGCGAAGGTACGCCGGTCGTGGTGCTTGAAGCGGGAGCCACAGGATTGCCCGTCGTATCGACGCGACACGGGGGAATTCCCGATGCGGTCGTTGAAGGACAGACCGGTCTGCTTGTCGACGAGCACGACGTGGAAGGTATGGCAGCGGCCATGCTGCGCCTGGCCCGTGACCCCGAACTGGCCGGCCGCCTCGGCGAGGCGGCCCGGCGGAAACATCGAGACGAATTTTTCTGGGTCTCCGGAAGCATCGCGGGGCTGTGGAGAATCATCAGCGCGTCGGCCCACTTGCGCGCGGGTGACTTGTGAACATGGAGGCTAGCCTGCTGAAACGTTGGTACTGGAGTGCGCGATGGCGCGCCGGGCAGACTCGCCATGCACGTCGGCAACGCGATTGGCAGCGAACGGCTGATCTACAACCGGATCACCTACGAGCACTACGCACACTACAACCGGGAGTCGGCGCCGGCGTTCGTGGCGGCTGTGCTGCGGACCTGGCCGTCCGTTCGATCCGTCGTGGACCTTGGCTGCGGGACCGGCGAGAGCTGTACGCGCATTTCGGGCGGCGGGCCTCGGCGCCGATGGCTACGAGTACGCGCGGACTGCGCGCCGGATCGCCGAGGAACGGTATGGAATCACCCTATCTCCACTGAACCTCTCGGCCGACGAGTCCATACCCGTCGCTGATGTCGCCATGAGCATCGAGGTCGCCGAGCACCTGCGACCCGAGCTCGGTGATCGGCTCGTGTCGATGCTCTCCGGACGGCTCCCTCGTGTTGTTTACAGCCGCGCCGCCGGGACAGGGCGGCGCGGGACATATCAACGAGCAACTGCCCGAATACTGGCTGACATGCTTCGCGGCTCATGGCTTCACCCCGGACAAAATGGGCGACGAGCTGCGGCGCGCAACTCGGAGCCGACGACCGCGTATTGAATTGGGTCGTGCGCAACCTGCTCGTGCTCAGCCGGGGATAGTCGCGCCGGCGAGCTCGATCGGTGACCGCCCAGGTCAGACCATAAGATATCGCAGCGGCGAAGAGTGCCGCCCTTCATATGCCGGTTACGGTCCTGTATGTCGCCTGGGCGCCGTTCTTCAGCGGCGCGGAACGCGCCCTGCTGATTCTTCGTCGAGAATCTCGATCCCGCGAGGTATCGGCCCGTCGTCGCGATTGGCACGAAGGGCGAGCTCGAGAGCGAGCTGCGCTCCAGGCGGATCACGACCGTGCACGTGCCAATCACCTACACGGGCCTTCGCACGCTGCCGCCTGGATTCGCGCATGTCGGCCGGTTGACGGCATTGGCGCGCAGGGAACGCGCCGCTCTGGTCCACGCCAACGACGTCCCGAGCTTTCAGCCCGCCGGATATGCGGCACGGTGGCTCGGCTGTCCGCGCCGTCACCCATGTCCGGTTCCCGGATTCAGGGACGGGATTCAGATGGTTTCTGAAGCCGGGCTTTCACCACGCGCTTTTCGTGTCTGGCGACCTCGAGAACGCTGCGATCCGCGAGGCGCCGGATCTCTTCGGGACCGCAGTGACGTCGTCTACGACGGCGTGCGCATGCCGGACGCGCCGGACGACGCCGCACGCCGGGCTCTTCGGCAGGAACTCGGCCTCCCGGCCGATGGCATCGTCGTGGCGCTTACCGGCCAGGTCGCGGAAGTGAAGGGTATCTGGGAGTTCATCGACGCGGCAGAGATGCTGGTGCGCCGCGGCGTGCCGGTCTCGTTTGCCGTGCTCGGCGACGACCTCAAGGGCAAGGGCGCGCTTCGCCGAGGAGGCCGAGAGGATCGTGGCGTCGCGCGGACTCACCGATCGCGTGCGCTTCCTCGGATTTCGGCCCAACGCGCCGCGCCTGATTCCCGCCTTCGACATCATCGCGGTTCCTTCGCACATCGAGCCGCTGGGCAACGCGACGCTCGAGGCCATGGCCGCGGGCGCCCGGTGATCGGCTCACGCGTCGGCGGCATTCCCGAGATGGTGGTGGACGGCGAAACCGGACTGCTCGTGGAGAGCCGGAACGCGACCGCGCTCGCCGCAGCCATTGAATCGCTCGTTCGCGACCCTGATCGGGCTCACGCGTTCGGTCGCGCCGGACGGGCCAGGGCCGAGCAGGTCTTCAGCGTCGCTGCCCACGCGAATCACGTGCAGGCCGTGTACGATCGCCTGCTCGCGACGCCTCCCGCGCCGATGACCGTGCTCTATCTCACGAACAATCCGCAGCTGGCTGGAACGGCCCGAATTCTGACGAGCTGGGTCGGGCTTGGCCGTGAGCACGACATACGCGCATGCGTCGCCGTGCAGCGTCCGGGACAGCTGGCTGATTGGTTGGGCAGGAACGACGTGCCGTTCATCGAGAGCTCGATGCCATGGCTCGACCTCCGCTGGCCGATTCCGGCTCTTTGGGAGGCCTGGCGTCTGGCCCGATGGGCCCGCCGCCAGGGAGCTTCCATCGTTCACTGCAACGAGCACGACGTCTACCCATTCGGCGCGCTGGTGGCGGCGCTTGATGCGAGCGCCCGCGGTGTGCCACGTCCGATTCAGCCTGGAGCGCGGGTTCGCCCAGTGGGCATTCGGCGGCTGGCGGCGACCCGATGCGTTGCTCTGGACCACCAATCAGCAGCGGCTCGATTGCGCTGACGCGATCCGGGGCATCGTCGATGACGCACGGCAGCATCTGATTCCGCTCGGACCGGATCCGGACGCGTTCGGCAAATTGGAGGCGGATCGCTCCGCCGATCGCCGTCGTTTCGACGTACGGGATGGCGAGATCGCGATCGGGACGGCGACCGCGCTGAGGCCGATCAAACGAATCGAGGATTTCGTGCGTCTCGTCGCGGACCTCGCCGGCCGGCATCCAAACATCGTCGGACTCATCGCCGGCGGCGAGGTTCCGGGAGACGAGGCATACCGCGCAACCATCGAGCGCCTGATCGCGGAGTCGGGCCTTGGCAGGCGCCTGCGATGGCTCGGGCACCTCGAGCCCATCCTGCCGTTTCTTCGCAGCCTGGACATCTTCGTGAGCACGAGCGAATACGAGACGTTCGGCAACAGCGTCTGCGAGGCCATGGCGTCGCGTCTTCCCGTCGCCGCCTACGTCGGCGGCTCCGTTCACGAGATCGTCGGCGACGCGGGTATCGTGATTCCAAACGGCGATCTGCATCGCCTGGTCGCGGCGGTCGAGGCCCTCGCGACCGACCGGGATGCGCGTGAGCGATACGCGCGATCTCGGACAACGGCGTGTGGCCGCAACGTTCAACCCTCGGGTGAGCTTCGGAAAGCTCCGAAGCATCTATCAGCAGCTCGTCTCCAAGCGCTAGACAGTCGACCGTATGAAGACCCTTTACGCGCGGCTGCTGGTGGTCGTGGCGCTCGCCGTGACGGTCTTCCACTTTGGCGCGCGGTTGCTCCTCACCTCCACTCGGCGGTTCGACACCGACGAGTTCGAGCACGCGCACGTCGCTTGGTACATCCTGAACGGCCAGGTGCCGTACCGCGACTTCTTCGAACATCACACGCCGCTCTTCCACTATCTGCTCGCCCTGGTGCTCTCGACGTTGGACGTCAACCGTTCTCCGGAGCACGCGTTGTACGCGCTTGTCGGCGCTCGCTACGTTATGTGGGCAATAAGCGTGGGCATCGTCGTGGTCACGTTCTTCCTGGCTCGCCGGCTTCGGGACTCCACCACGGCCTGGGTTGCGCTGCCGTTGTTGTCGGGCAACTTCGTCCTGGCGCTCCGCGCCTCGGAGATCAGGCCGGACGGTCTTTCAACCCTGCTCTGGCTCTGTTCGCTCGTCGCGTTCCACGCGGCCGTCAGTTGCGACGTTCCCTCGTCTCGACGGCCAAAGGTACTGTTCGCGCTGGCCGGCATCAGCATCGGCATGGCCGTGCTGACCTCGCAAAAATTGCTCTTTGCGGGTCCGCCCCTGATGGTGCTGACCGTCTGGTACGCGGTGGATGCCCGATTTGGAGGAACGTTTCGAGACCGGCTGCTGAACCTCGCCGTGCTCGTCACGGCGGTGGCCGGTTGCTGGGTCCCAGCGCTCGCGTACTTCGCGAGCCAGGACGCGCTCAGCACCTTTCTGCAGCTCACGATTTTCGAGAGCGCCCGCTGGAAAGCCGAGTCGACGGCCGCGACCATCCTGGCGTTCGTCATGCGATACGAGCCGTGGCTCTTTGCACTGGTGGCCGCGGGCACTCTTCTTCTGCTGCGGGAACGCGGCCGGCCGGAGCGTCAGGTCACATCGAACATATTCCTCGTGGTGAGCGCCGGCGGCATGTTCCTCGGTCTGTTTCTCGTGCCGGTGCCGTACGCGCAGGTACCGCCTCACGTTCCTGCCGCTGTTTGCGATCCTCGCCGCCAGCTTCCTCGTCGAGCTCACGCGGGAACTTGCACAGCGTCGGCCGCCGAGCGCGCTTCGGCCGTCCGCATCCGGAGTCCTCATTGGGGTGGTCGCCGTCGTGCTGAGCGTCGTGGGGCTGACCATCGCGCGGCCGACGATCGTTGTGCCAGGCCTCTATCCGCTCATCGTCGTCGGCGGCCTGATGTCGCTCGCGCTTCTGCCCTGGTATCGGCGGCCTGAGATCGCGCTGAGCGTGGTCATCCTTGCGCTGACGGCGCTCCCAATGCAGTGGACGCGCTGGATGCTGGCGCTGACCGATCAAGATCAGCGCGTGCAGTTGCAATACGTGCTGGAACACACGGCGACGGACGATGTGGTGCTGGACGGGTGGTCGGGCAATGGCGTCTTCAGACGGCATGCCGGCTACTACTGGATGTTCCATCCCGGCGTGCGCGCGATGCTTCCCGCGTCTGTGATCGATGGGCTGGTTCGGGATCTCCAGTCGGGCAAGATCGAGCCGAAGATCGTCATCCTGGATGGTCACCTTCGGGCCCTCTCCCCGGAGCTCGAAGCGCTGGTGAGAAGCCGTTACCGGCCCACAGGCGTGGGGGACATTTACGCTCGGCCCGCCGACCTTCGCCCTTAAAGTCGGGTGCGGAGCGATTTTCGTCCTCTCTCAAGCAGTCTTTTGTCCGCCTCGGAGCCGTGAATAGGACGCGGGATTAACCCGTAAACCCTTCATTTGCAACAGTTGCGGACCGACGTGGCCGTGTTTCGACCGGTGGCGGCCCGTTTGCTCTCCCTCCAGACTGAGCACTATCCGTGTCGCCGGACGCCTTCGCCTTGGACGCCGATCTCGCCCCAGACCTCGAAAAACTCCGGGAGAGCGCTCTCGACTTCGCACGAACCGCGCTTGGCGGCAGTCGTGTCGAGGCCGACCGCGACGAGACCTTCGACCGTGACGGGCTGGGACGCGTGCGCCCGTTTCGGTGTCTTCGGCCTGCCCATTCCGGAGGCCTACGGTGGGCTCGGCCTCGGTCTCTCGGCGCTCGTCGCCGTCATGGAGGGACTGGGCCAGGGCACCCGTGACCAGGGTCTGCTGTTCTCGATCAACGCGCACCTCTGGACGAACTCGATGCCCATCCTGGCGTACGGCACCGACGACCAGCGGCAACGGTATCTGCCGGGGTTGACCAGCGGCGCGCTGATTGGCGCGAACGGCGCCAGCGAGCCGGACGCCGGATCTGATGTTTTCGCGATGCGTACGAGGGCTGTGCTGGACGGCGACGAGTACGTGCTCACGGGCACGAAGACCTTCGTGACGAACGGGCCGGTCGCGGACGTCGCGGTGGTGTACGCGACGATCGACCCCAAGCTGGGTGCGACCGGAGTCACCGCGTTCATTGTCGAGCGCGACACGCCCGGGATGACCGTGAGCCGGCCGTTTCAGAAGATGGGGCTCCGGACGTCACCGATGGCGGAGCTGGTCTTCGACGGGTGCCGCATTCCCGCCGCCAACCGGCTGGGTCGCGAGGGACGCGGCGTGCAGGTCTTTGAAAGCTCGATGGAGTGGGAGCGCGGGTGCATCCTCGCGATCAGTCTCGGCAGCATGCAGCGGCAGCTCGACGCGTGCATTGCCCACGCTCGATCGCGCAAACAGTTCGGCCGCGCGATCGGCAAGTTTCAATCCGTGTCGAACAAGATCGTGGACATGAAGGTGCGCCTCGACACGTGCCGTCCGCTCGTCTACCGGATCGGCCGCCTCAAGGACAACAATCGGCCCGCCATGCAGGAGGCCGCGATCGCCAAGCTCTACGTCTCCGAGTGTTACGTCCAGTCGTCGCTCGATGCGATTCAGATTTTCGGCGGATACGGATACATGACGGAACAGGAGATCGAGCGGGATCTTCGCGACGCCGTCGGCGGGACCATCTACTCGGGCACGAACGAAATCCAACGCAACATCATTGCCAGCTCGCTGGGTCTATGAACCAAATCCTTCACACGCTCCGTGACTTTGTCCTGACGAAGTATCTGCCCGGCGAGGCGCCTGAGAACCTCAAGGACGACACGCCGCTCCGGACGAGCGGGATACTCGATTCGCTCGCCACGCTTGCGCTCATCGGCTTCATCGAGGAGCGATATCAGATCGAGGTTCACGCGCGCGAGACCGATATCGACAATTTCGACCGCCTCTCGGACATCGCCGCCTTTGTGGAGCGAAAGGTCGCGGCGCGGTGATCCAGCCGGGTGGGCGCGCGACGGCACACGTCAGCGGGGAGGGCAGTCCGCTGGCCCTGGTCTCGATCCTCGCCCCGCTGCTGCTCGTCTGGGTCGTGATCGATCACTTCACCATCGAGAGCAAGGCGTTCTTGCATCTGGCGCTTCTGACTGTCGCGGGATTTGCGGTGCACTACTTCCTGCCGCTCCGCTACCGGCTCGCGTTCTTTGCCGTGCTCTCGATGTTCGGCATCGGGTTCGTGCTCGGCATCGTGCCGGCGGCGTGGATTCTGGGCATCGGGCTCGGGCTCATCGGAATCTGCCATCTGCCGGTGTCGCTCTGGATGCGGGTGCTGCTGCTGGCCGCGATTGCCATCGGGCTGCGTGTCGATGCGCGGAGGCTGGGCGCCGGGGCCGGTGCCGGCGCGCGGTGTGGCCGATTCTCGGGTCGATGTTCATGTTCCGGCTGATCGTCGTATCTCTACGACCTGAGGCCACGAGCCGAAGCTGGCGTCGTTCCGCGTCGTCGCTGTCGTACTTCTTCCTGCTGCCGAACGTCTGCTTCCCGCTGTTTCCGGTCGTCGACTACAAGTCGTTCTGCCGCACTACTACGACGACGATCGGCACCGCATCTATCAGGTCGGCGTGCAGTGGATCTTCCGCGGCGTCGTGCAGCTGATCCTGTACCGGATCGTCTACCAGACGCTGGTGCTCGATCCGGCGACGCGTCGAGAACGTCGCCGACCTCGGTCAGTACCTGCTCTGGCCGTTCCTGCTGTACCTGCGGGTGTCGGGCCAGTTCCACATCATCGTGGGCATGCTGCACCTGTTCGGGTTCAACCTGCCCGAGACGCACCACTCGTACTTCCTTGCGTCGAGCTTCACGGACTTCTGGCGCCGGATCAACATCTACTGGAAGGACTTCATGATGAAGATCTTCTTCTACCCGGCGTACTTCGCGCTGAGCAAGCGCGGCGCCGACGGCCGCGCTGGTCGTGTCGACGCTGCCTCGTGTTCGTGGTGACCTGGCTGCTGCACGCGTACCAGTGGTTCTGGCTGCGCGGGGCAGTTTCTGTTCAGCTGGAACGACGTGCTGTTCTGGACGATCCTGGCGCGCTGGTCGTCGTCAATTCGCTTCGCGAGTGGCGGCAAGGCCGGGCGCGCAGCCTGAGCGTCCGAGCACTGCCGTGGAGCGAGACGCTGGCGCTCGGCCGCGGGACCGTCGCGATGTTCTGCACCATCTCGGTGCTCTGGTCGCTGTGGAGCACCGAGTCGCTGGCCACGTGGCTGTCGCTGTGGTCGGCCGCCGGCCACTGGCCGAGCCGAGCTTCGATGGACGGCGCTCCTGAGCCTGGCGATGCCTCGTGGCTATCGGCGGTCGACCGTGGTGGCGAAGGCGCGGGGCTGGCTTCGCGGCCGCTTGGCGACCGGCCGCGCGCAGCGCTCGTCGCGGCAACCGCCGTCGTGCCTGGTCGCTGATCAGCTCGTTCCGTGTGTCGGCGCACCTCGGGCCGGTCGGGCACGACGATGACGTCGCTCCGCGTCGGCGGGCTGAATCAGGCCGACGCGGCGCGCTCGAGCGCGGCTACTACGAGAACCTGATGGCGCTGGACCGGTTCAACGGCGAGCTCTGGGCGCTCTACACCGAACCGGCCGCCCGACTGGAGCGGCACGCTCCTCGACAAGGGCCTGGCGCGACGAACCGGGAGCGTCCTGCCGTACGAGCTCATGCCCTCGGCGAAGGCCGCTTCAAGGGCGTGGTGCTGCGGACCAACCGTTGGGGCATGCACGACAAGGAGTACGCGCAGGAACCGCCCGCGGGCTGCCACCGGATCGCGCTGCTCGGCGCCTCGCACGCGATGGGCACCGGCGTCGCCGCGAGAACAGACGTTCGAGGCGCTTCTGGAGGAACGGCTGAATCGGGAACGGCCCGGGCCGTTGCTACGAGGTCTTGAACTTCGCCGTCTACGGCTACAGCGGTCTCTTTCAACCGTACGTGCTCGAGACGAAGGTTCTCGACTTCCGTCCCGACACCGTTCTGTACGTCGGACCATCCAGAAGACTCTCAGCGCGTCATTCATCTGCTTGCCCAGCAGGTACACACGTCGACGGTGCTGCCGTACGACTTTCTCTCCGCGATCGTTCGTGAAGCGGCGGTGACGCTCGGATATCCCGGAGCGCATCGTCACGCAGCGTCTGGCACCATTTGCCGACCGGGTGCTGGAGGGACTCTATCGCCGGATCGTTGGAGACACGAGCGCGCGCGGCATCTGCGCCGGATTCATCTTCATGCCGATGGTGCCCGATATGAAGTACGCGGTTGACGTCGCGCACGAAAAAGACACTGGCGGTAAATGCCGGTTTCGTCATGCTGGACCTGACCGGCGTCTACGACGTTCCAGACCGGCAGTCTCTGTGGGTCGCTGAATGGGATGCGCATCCCAATGCGAAAGGACACCGGCTCGTGGCCGACAAGCTTCAGAGTCTTGTTCTCGCCAACGAGCGTGCCCTGTTCGGTTGCGGCGAGCCGCCGGCCCTTGTCGCGGCCGCGACGGCGTCAAGCCCGGTGCACGCGCGGTGAAGATTCTGCTGCTTGCCGACGTGTTTCCGCCGAAGAAAGGCGGCAGCGGGCGCTGGCTCTGGGAGCTCTACCGCCGGTTGCGCGACGTCGACGTGCACGTCGCGGCGGCCGAGATGCCAGGCGCCGAGGAGTTCGACCGCCTCGCTGAACTGCCCATCAGCCGGCTGCCGCTTCGATTTTCGAACTGGGGTGCGTGGGATCCCAGAGGCGGCTGGCGATATGCGCGCGCGTTTCGGCAGCTCAACAGTCTCGTGTCGCGGGTTCAGCCGGACGTCATCCATTGCGGGAAATGTTTACCGGAAGGGCTTCTCGCATTGGCCGTCAAGCGCTGGCGGGGCATCCCGTTTTATTGCTACGCGCACGGGGAGGAGCTGACGCTCGCGCGGACGAGCAACGAGCTCTGTCGGCTCGCGACGCGCGTCCTTCGACAGGCGCATCAGGTGATTGCCAACAGCTCGTTTACGCGACAGCTGCTCCTCGAGGAATGGGGTCTCGAGCCGGGCAAGGTTGTTGTCATGCACCCCGGTGTCGATACCTCGCGGTTTGTGCCGGCGCCAATCGACCCGGACGTGCGCCAGCAGCTTGGATGGACTGGCCGCCGCGTGGTGCTGACGATCGGCGCGCTGCAGAAGCGCAAGGGGCAGGACATGCTCATTCGCGCGCTTGCCGGCGATTCGGCAGCGTTGTCCCGACGTTCTCTACGCGATGGTTGGAGAAGGCTGGGAACGGCCAGTACCTGGACGGTCTGGTCGCCGAAAACCGCGTCGCCGATCTCGTCCAGTTTCGCGGCGCCCCGACTGACGACGAGATGATCCAGTGCTATCAGCAATGTGATGTCTTCGTTCTTCCGAACCGGCAGGTCGGCTGGGACGTGGAGGGTTTCGGCATCGCGCTTCTCGAAGCACAAGCATGCGCGAAGGCCGTCGTCGCGGGCAGATCCGGCGGGACCGCGGACACTCTTCAGTCAGGCCTCACCGGCGAGCTCGTCGAGACCTCTTCGCCGGCGGAGTTGGCGCAGGTCGTCGCAGATCTCTTGCTCGATCCAGCTCGGGGCCGGATGATGGGTCAGCGCGGACGTCAGTGGGTCGTCGAACACTTCGATTGGGAACGGCTGCGGCATCGGGCCGCCGAGCTGTTCGTGCCATTGCTGGCGGTCTCGTGAAGCTTTCCATCTATACCTTCGTCAAGGACGGCTTGTACGGCGATTTTCACGTCGTCGAGATGCTCAAGCACCATCTCCCGCTCGCCGACGAAATCATCGTCAATGAGGGGTTTTCGTCCGACGGCACCTACGAGGCGATCAAGGATCTCGATCCCCGGGTGAAGGTGGTGCGCAATCAGCTGGACCGATCCGAACCCGAGGCATGGCTGCGGAAGTCCAAGGACCAGGCACGGCGACTGTGCACGGGTGACTGGTGCATTCTCGTGGACTGCGACGAGTTCATTCCGGAATGGGAATTCGGTCGCCTGCGCGAATATCTGGCGCGCACGGACAAACACCTTGTGAGCGCAACCTACAAGCACTTCTACGGAAATTACAAGGTGGTGTACGACAGCGATCGACCGTTTCCTCCGAAGCGAAAGCAGATCATTCACCGCAACCGTCCCGACGTCGAAATCTATGGCGACGGCTCGGACGTGAGAATTTCCAGCCTCGGAGCCGCGGCAGAGGAAACGTCCGAGACGTTCGAGTGCCACCATTTTGGCGAGGTGCGTCGCGCCGCCCGGCTGCGGCACAAGTGGCACGTTCAAGCGAAGCGAGACATCAAGAATCGGTGGAGTTGGCTTCCGGCATTCGTGTTCGATCTTCGGCCGCACAACTGGTTTGACGACGACTTTCTCAAGGACCTGAGGATCTACGAAGGCCCGTATGTCGAGGCCGTTCGTAACAACCCCGACGAGTTCGTGCGGGACGGCTTTGCACTGTACGATGCGCTCGCGCGCCAGGGGCCTGAAAGATCTCCGGACCTGCCCAGCCGCCCTGCGCCAGCAAGCGGCCGCCAAGGTCCTTTGACATGAAAGGCCTGATCCTCGCGTACCTCGTGACATATGCAGGCGCCGTCGCGGCGTTGCGGTATCCGCTCATCGGCCTGCAGGTGTACGTCGGACTCGCGATTCTTCGGCCCCAGTTCATCTTTGGTTTTGCCGGCGACCTGAGCGGCCTGAGCCTGGTTGTCGGCACGGCCGTGCTGATTGGCTGGGCTCTCAACGGGTTCGGAAACTGGCGGATGGGCCGCGCCTTCCCGGTCGTCATCGCGTTTTCTCTGTTCCTGCTCTGGTATCTGCTGTCGTCGGCACTGGCGCTCGAACCCGACCCGGCCTTCGCATCTATCTGGAGCTCGCGAAACTGTTCGTGCCGTTCTACGTCGGCGTCACGATGATGAAGGGCGAAAAAGACTGGCGGCCGATGCTGTGGACCATCGTGCTCACTCAAGGCTACGTCGGCTTCGAGATGAACAACGACTACCTCTTCAAGGGGTACAACTTCGCCGCTGTTGGCTTTGGCGGGATGGACAACAACTGCTTTGGTGTCAGTCTCCTGACCGTGCTCGGACCGGCGCTCGCCCTCATGATCTCGAGCAACACGTGGACGACCCGTCTGTTGGCTGGCGCGTCAGCCGCGTTGATCCTGCATACGATTCTGTTGACGTTCTCCAGGGGCGCCATGGTGGGTCTGCTCGCCGTCGGCGTCGTGGGGTTCGTGATGATTCCAAAGCGCCCCAAGCCGATGGGCGCACTCCTCTTGACCGTCGTCATCACGTTCTGGTTCACCGGTCCCCAGCTGTACGAGCGCTACGCGAGCACGTTTGTCGGGGAGGAGGAGCGCGACGAGTCCGCCGAAAGCCGCGTCGATCTCTGGCGGGACTGTCTCAAGGTCGTTGCCGAGTATCCGATCTTCGGCGTCGGTCCCACGAACTGGCGGGTGATTTCGGCGAGGTACGGCTGGTCGGAAGGAAAATCGGCACATAGCGTCTGGATGGAGACGGCCGCTGAGGTCGGCATTCCGGGAGCGCTGGCACTCCTCGGTTTCTTCGGGTTCGCGGCGATCAAGTTGTGGCCCATCGCGCGCGCACGGCTGACCGAGGAGAATCGCTATGAGGTGATCCTCGCCTCGGGTGTCGTGCTGGCGATCGTCGGCTTTTCGGTGAGCGGCCAGTTCGTGTCGGTGCCCGGACTCGAAGTGCCGTACTACGTCGTCATGCTCGGCGCCGCGATGCTGAAGAACGCCCGTCCCAAGCTGGCTCCCGCCGTCGCCCCGGTCCCAGCCAAGCCAACTGGCCGCGTCACCATCGCGCCGCCCGTCCGGGCGCTGCAGCCGCTTCGGTCAGGCCGAACGACCGCTGCGCTTTCGGCCGGTCCCGCTTCGGCCGCTAACGGGGTTTGACAGCCGTATCCAGGAACTGGCTCGACAGGTAGCTTGCCAGCACGCTCGCGTAGAGCTCGTTGCCCCGCGCGCTGAAGTGGAAGTCGCTTGGCAGGAACAGATCCGCCCGATCCGGCGCCTCCCGGAACGCCTGTGTGGCATTGAGGAACGGAAGACCATGATCGACGGCGAATCGCTCGAGCTTCCTGAAGGAGCGATCGTTCAAATGCACGCGTGTTCATTCCGATCGCATACTGCGTCCGAATCGGGGGCAGCGGCGTGGCGTCGGCTGCGACCTGCCAGGGCTGCGGATAGGTCGCGACGACGAGCGGAATGCCATGGTGCTTCAGCAGACGTGAAAGCGCGTCAATCGGCTCGAGCGTCTGACGGACCTCCTGATCCATTTCCGGTCCATTGTCGAGAGCCCAGACGTAACGATCCTCATCGCGAACGAACGGCACGTCCTCGACGCTCGACTGAAAGCGTCGCCGCGCCGCGTTCACCTTCCGCGCGATCCATTGAAACGACAGCAGCTCCGGCATGGCGCTCGGAAACCGGTTGAGTGATGGCTCCGTGACATAGAGCGGCGTGCCGTCGGTGGACCAGACGGTGCTTCTGCGAGTAGTCCAGGTGATCCTGCACGTCCGACATGTCGAAGTTCAGAACCACCAGGTTCGGCTCGAGCACGTGCAGTTGATTCCGGTACTGCAGGTACTCGAGCAGCGGGCAGTACGACAGCACGCCGGCGTTCACGACCTCGATCGACGCTCCGTAGACGCCGCGAAGGCGCGCTTCGAGCTTGCGCGCGAACACATCCTCGTCGGCGGATTTGAAGCCAAACGTAAAGGAATCGCCGAGGAGCAGGATCCGGTAACGCCGTCTGGTTTCGGAACGGCCACTTCGGGCGATCGAAGACCCAGGGAGTTGGTCCGAACTGGCGGGATGTCGTAACCCGGCCGCATGGCGTGGTGGATGGTCCAGCTCCGCACGCCGAGCCCGAGATCGGGCGTCCGTGCGGCGGAAAGCGATGAGCCCGTCAGCCAGTCATACGCGATGAAGCCGCTCTCGACAATGCCGACGAGCGTAAAGGCAAGCGCCACCACGAAGAGCAGTCGCGCAATGAGGGGAATGGTTCGACGCGGAGGCTGCCGGAGATCGCGCGATTCGTCAGTCATGCCCGAACAGCACTCTACAACGAGGTCGCCGCTCGCCGCTCCGGGGGGCAGCCTACGTCTTGGGCCGGATGTGTGAGGTGCGGAAGACGAGATAGCGACTGGCCACGAAATTGAACATCGTCCCGGCCGCGATGCCAAGAAGAGCAGCAACCTGCGGCCGCATCCCCATCCCTCGTCCGAGGGCGAACAACGTCGTCCCATAGTTGATCAGGGCGCCGACGGAGGATGCCGCGACGAAGCCGAAGAACTGCCGGAGCCAGGAGCCGCCGCGGGCCAGCGAGAAGCTGAAACGACGATTGAGCACGAAATTGAAGCACATCGCGACGAAGATCGACGCCGCGACAGCCAGCCTGCGTCGGCACATTGCGCGCGACCAGGTTGGTGAGCACGACGAGGTTGACGACCGTGCCGAGGCCGCCAACCAGGAGGAACTGTGTCAATTGCGTCCAGGCACCGTACTTGAAGATATACAGGCGCCGCAGATGGCGAAGATAGAGCAGCTGCTGAGCGAGCGTCAGCTTGCTTTCACCGAAACGGCGATCCTCGAATTGAATCGGTACCTCGACGACGCGCTCGCAGCGGCACTTCACCATCAGCTCGAGGCCGATCTTGTAGCCGACCGGAGCAAGCTCGTGTCCCTGTTCGAAGGTCGAACGGCGGAGCGCGAAGAACCCCGCCATCGGATCGGCCACGGTCGTCAACGGCCGCGCGAGGAGGGTGGCGACGCGGCTGTTCAGCCAGCGAAGGAAGCCCCAGTCGTCCGCGGTCGAGCCGCCGTCGACGTACCGGGATCCGATGACAAAATCCGCGCCCGCCTCGAGCTTGGCAAGCATGCGTGGAAGCGCATCGGGCGGATGGCTGAGATCCGCGTCCATGCAGACGAGCACCTCACCGCGCGCACGGCGCATGCCGTCGAGCACAGCGGCGCTCAGACCGCGGTCAGCCGTCCGGACGAGGATCTCCACCCACGGTTCCGGACGTGAGGCCACGATCTCAACCGATCCGTCCCGGCTGTTGTCGTCCACGATGAGCAGATCGATCGCCAATCCGTGCGCCTCGCGCACACTCGCGACCTGATCGATGAGGTGCGGCAGGTTTTCCGCTTCTCTGTAGGTCGGAACGACGACGGTGATGCTGCCAGGGATCCCGGCGGCTGTCTGCCCCCGGGCTGCCCTGTCGGCCGGTCGGAACGGGAATGAGGTGATGCTGGCGGTCATGACGCGCTCGTCGGAAGGAGCAAACGCCGGTCCGTCGTCACCGATCTCTTGGCAGGATGTAAGTCATTAGAGGCCAGATGTTTACGAGAATACGCCTGCAAAGACAACCAGGCAACCCACCCAAAGGCCCCCCAAAAGCGGACTTTAGTTCGAATCCTGAAAGCCGCGATCGACGTTCGGCGGGTCGGCTCGCTCCGAAGTCGGGCCGATCCGATACTACACGCAAGTGAAACGCCTCTAGTCGGCTGGGGGAACTCGGTACACGCGCAGGATGTGCGAGAACTCGTCGAAGCGCCTCTTGTAAATCTCCTCGAGCAGCTCGAGTTGCCGTCCCGCGATTCTGGGCAGGGGCATCCACGCATTCGAACGGGTGACGAGAAAAAACTCCGATTCAGGCAGCACTCGAACCCTCGTACGGACGTCGAGCCGCTGCCGCAGGCCGGCCGGCAGGTAATATGAAATCGTCTCCGCATCGTCGCTCAGAATCACCTGCCCCGGCAGCGCGTGCGCCTGCAGGACCTGGGCAGCCCGGCGGTAGTCGTGCCGGGTGCCGTCCTGAAAGTGGCTCAGCAGGCTTGGCAGCAGGAGAAGGGCCACGGCTCCGTACCACGCTGCGGCGGTCACGCCACGTCCCAGGCTGCCGGCGATGGCGTCCATGCCATACGCCGCCAGGATCCACACCGCCGGGAAAAAAAACAGGAAATACCGCGGGTTCCAGTTGATGGTCGTTAACTGGAAGAGACACAGGCTGCCGGCGAACATCAAGGCCCACCACACGATGGATTCGCGACGCTTCCGAGCGATGATCACGCAGGCTCCAAAGAGTGCCAGCGACAAGGCCGGCACACCGACCTGAGCCGCAAAAGAGATCAACACGGGCGTCGGATTGCCCGTGCTCGCCCAGCCCTGCACCAGCGGCCGCAAGTAGAGGAAGTAGATCAACACGCTGATCGTCGCCGCCACGGCAGTGCGAACCAGGACATGACGCGGCACGGCGGATACGACATATCCGCAAGCCGCGGCCATAAAGGCAAGCACGAACCAGGCGACGGTCACGTTGTGCGAAAGAACGGTCAGCGGCGTCAACACCGCCACCGCAACGGTCATCGCCACGCCGCGGCCCGGCCACCATGTCGCTATCAGCAGACAGGGTCAGCAGCAACATCGCAAGGCTGTAGAAGCGATTGAGCTGCAGAAGAAAGACGAACAACTGACTGCCGAGCATCAATATCGAAAGTGCCACCGCAAACCACAGCCCGCGCCATCGAGCGGCGACGAGGAACGCGATGACGGTCGTGAGCAGGCCGTACACGAGCCCGGGAATCCGGTAACTCAGCTCGCCGGCCGGCAACCACGAGATCGCCAGACGTTGCGCGGCATTCCAGACGGGCGTGGCCCTGGGAAGCCTGTCAATCTGGTCCGGTGGAACGGAAAAGAAATTTTCCGCGCCGATATGGAGCAGGCCGAGCTCGACGAGCGAAGGGATCTCGTCGTCTGCCATCGGCCAGGTGGCGATCCCGTACGATTCGATCACGATCGCGACGGAGAGCACGACAGCGAGCGCGAGCCAGAGGCGCCTGCCCCAAGGTTCACCGATGGCTTCATCGGACCGGGCTCGTCCAATATCGTGAAAGCTGTCCTGTGGAGATGCTGCCATTCGCGCGGGCCAGTCTACAGTGGGTCCATTTTCCCGTCAGGCTCGGAGCAGGTGTTCCACAAGGGTGATGATTTTCCGGTACTGATCGTCGGCGGAAAAGTGCTGCATGACGTGCTCCCTTGCCGAGGTCGAGCGCGAGTGCCGGTCTGACTCCTGTTGATTGAGCGTCTCAGTCATCGCGCTGTCCAGGGCGACGACGTCATCGGCCGCGACCAATCGACCAATCCCGGGCCGATCGATCATCTCAGGGATTCCGCCGACCGCCGACGCGATGACCGCGCATCCGCTCGCCATCGCCTCCAACACGACGATCCCTTGTGCCTCGATACGGCTCGGCACGATGAACGCGTCCAGTGCGGGATAGAAATCCGCCGGCTCACGAAGGAACCCCGCGAAAGTCACGGCATCGTCCAGTTCCAGATCACGGACCAACGACTCGAGGGCCCGACGCTCTGTTCCGTCCCCCGCAATGACGTATCTCATGGGCCGGGTTTCTCGACGCCTCAGTGCCGCGAAGGCTCGAATGGCGACGTCAACCCCTTTGTCCGGAATGAGCCGGCACATCGAACCGAACACGAACTCATTCGCGCGAAGACCAAGGGTTGTTCTGACGTCGTGTCTACGCTCCGGTCGTGGCCTGTATCGGTTGGCGTCGACGCCATTGTGAATGACGACGAGTTTTCTCGGGTTGAAGCCATACGTGTCGGCCAGCGCCTTCCGGACCGCCTGAGTGATGCAGATCGTGCGGTGCGGCGCGAGTGAACGTAACCATCCCTGGAATTGGGCCGTTCTGCGCCATAGTCCCAGCCCAGGCACAAGGCCACCGAAATAGCGGCGTGACGCACGCGGCAGCAGGGGCGGCTCGAGCTGTTCGATGGTGACGAAGGCCCTGAATGCGAAGCGGGCCCCACATTCCATCGCCGAGGTGCCGGCATGGACGGTTCCCTTCTCAAAGACACACCCACTCGCGTTCAGACGCCTGAATTCCCGATGCCACGCCCACGCGGACATGGAATCCGGATAGCTGACGACAGGCACCGAGGACGGAAGCCCATGGCCCCTGAACAAATCTGACGTCTCGGATCCAACGCACGCCAGAACAACGTCGTGACCACTGGCGCGAAACGCCGAAAGCAGTCCCATCAGGTGGGTTTCCAGACCGCCCCAGATCCTCGTCCGGACGAGTACGGGCGATCTTCATGATGGGAGGGCGAGCGCCCCCACTCAGACTGGCTGGCCCGCGGACTCAGCTAGCTCCCGCGGTGTCGAACGGTCGACACTCGTTCGGACCATCAGGTTGGCGACTCCGCCCCAGGTCCGTGTCTCGGCGATGGTCAGGTGTCCGGCCGGCGTGAGACGGGCCAGTTGCCGCTGCGTCGGCGTATGGCCGACCAGGAGATCGAAATAGTACTGGCCACGGGTGAGATTCGCCTCGAAGGCAAAGTCAATCGTGAAGCGCTGCGGGCCATCCAGGATCAGTCCCAGATCGCGCTGCGAGAATTGACCATCGTAGACGAGCAGTTGATCGGTCGATCGCAGGAGCCGGAACGCGAGCCCTGCATCCGCAATCGACGTGGCGCTCTCGAACACGACCGAGAAACGCAACCGCTGACCCGGTGCGACCGGACCCTCGACTCGGCCGCCGTCCGCGTCGAACAGCTCCGCGGAGACGATGCGGAGATCGGTCGTCGTGCTCTTGTCCTCGGACGCGACGAACGAGTCCCGCACGTATTTGTCGATGACTTCGCCCGCTGGTCCGAGCGCACGTACCTGCCGCTTCAGATACAGGGCCATGTCGCACAGTTCGGTGACCGCCTGCAGGTTGTGCGAGACGAAGACGATCGTGACGCCTTCGCGCTTGAAGCTCCGCATGCGGTTGACGCAGCGTTCCTGAAACGCCATGTCACCCACGCTCAGAACCTCGTCGATGATGAGCACCTCGGGATTCGAGGTGCGCGGCGATGGAGAAGCCCAGCCGCGCGTTCATGCCCGACGAGTACCGCTTGATCTGGCGTGTCGATGAACGTCGCCGACGCCGGCGAACTCGACGATCTCGTCGAATCGCGCGGCGACCTCCGCCGCGCTTCATGCCCATGACGGCGCCCTGGAGGTACACGTTCTCGCGGCCCGTGAGATCGGGATGAAAGCCTGCGGCGACTTCGATCAACGCGCCGACGCGGCCGCTGACGACGCTGCGGCCGCGGTTCGGCCGCAGGATCCGCGTCAGCAGCTTCAGAGTGGTGGACTTGCCGGCGCCGTTCGGCCCGATGATGCCGAGCGCCTCGCCCGGCCGGCACGGCAAACGACACGTCCTCGAGCGCCCAGAACTCCTGCTGCGTTCAGCGCGGCGCGCGAGGGTCGGGCGCGCAGCGCCTCGCACCATCGCCGGAATGAGGTCGCGGAGGCTGTCGTGGCGCTCGCCCGTCCGGAACTTCTTCCAGACGCCGTCGAACTGGACGGGAGCGCTGGCCACGCTCAGAGGTTCTCCGCGAACTGGAACTCGGCCCGGTGAAAGACGAGCCAGGCGGCGCCGAGCAGGGCGAAGGCGAGCACGCCGGCGACCGCCAGGCCCCCGGGTCGCTCATGGGCACGCCGAGCAGCGCTGGCCCGATAGCCGTCGATGATGGGCGTCATCGGGTTGAGCCGCATCACGAGCGCGAGCGTGCCGTCGAGACGATCGAGCGGATAGAGCACCGACGTCAGCAACATCCAGACGCGTGAGCACCAGCTCGAAGAGATACTTCACGTCACGGTAGAAGAGGTTCGCCATCGCCAGCATCAGGCCGACGCCGGCCGTGAACGCGACGTGGATCATCAGCACGACCGGCAGCAGACCGAATCGACCACGACGGCGCCGACGCCGTAGTAGATCATCAGCGCGATCGAGGACGGTGGCCGCCACGGCGAAGTCGACGAGGCACACGAGGATCGGCTGAACGGGAAAGATCTCGCGCGGGAAATAGACCTTGCCGACCAGGTTGGCGTTGCCGGTCAGCGAGATCACCGAGAACCGCAGCGACGACGGCGAAGAAGTTCCACGCCCACAGACCGCAGTACGCGATAGAGCGGATACGGCACCGGCGTCTCGATCGGCGCGACCCGCGTGAAGATCGACCGTGAACACCACGGTGTTGATCGAGCGGCATGAAGATCGCCCAGCCGAACCCCATGACCGTCTGCTTGTAGCGCAGGATCAGATCGCGCTTGACCATCTGCGAGAGCAGCTCGCGGTACTCGACCTGCTCGCGGACCATCTCCCGCCAGTCGGCGGCCAGGGCCTTCAGCATGGGGATGTCCTCGTCACGCCTGCAGACATCGGAAGCAGCCTCGCATACTCCGCCCACTGGCGCGTCAGTGCCATGGCGCGCGTGCCCTCGACTTCAGGCACGAAGCCCAGTTCCTGGCTGGCTTTGGCGGTAGACACCAGCCCGGCGTCGCCATAGTACGCAAGATCGGCGGGCGCCGCGTCGGCCGGCGGCGCGGTACGTCACCGCGGCGTCGACACGGAACAATCGCAGCAAAGCCGCCTGCGCGCGCGGAGACGACTCCCAGAGCCTGCGCGGCAGCGTGCCGACCGGGTCGGTGTCCATGATGCGGTGGACCAGTGCACGCACCTCCGGCGCCAGCACGATGGTGCGGCAGCCGGCGAGCCATCGACCGAAGACCCCGGCTTGCGTCCGGCCGGCCGACGGAACCGCGGCGTCGGGAATGACGCGAATCGGGCGGTTCGTGGACGCGGCAAAAAACCCGAAGAACTCATACAGCGACAACTGGTCGGGCTCCGAGACGAGATACGCTCGCCCGCCAAGCGTCTCGGGCGCATCGAGCGCGGACGCGATCGCGTCGACGACGTTGTCGACGTAGACCATGTTCGCGGGAACATCGGGGTCGCCTTTGATCACGAACTGGCCCTCGGCCATCGCCTGCAGTGGCCGCACGGTGAACGTCCGCGAGAACGGGCCGTAGATTCGCGACGGCCGCAGCATGATCGTGGACAGGCCTCTCGCGCCGAGCTCCTGCGACGACCTGCTCGGCGAGCAGCTTGTTCTGCGCCGTACCCGTCGTTGGCCGGCGGCTCGAGCGCGACGCTTTCGTCGAGCACGCCACCGCCATCGCGCCGATGCACGAACATGGTGCTGATGTGGACGAATCGCTTCACGCCGGCGCGAAGCGCCGCTTCAGCGACGGTTCGCGTCCCGTCGACCGTGACCCGTCGCACCTCGGCGGGCTTCCAGACGTGCCGACGGCGCAGTGGACGACCGCGTCGCAGCCGGGCATGACGCGATCCATGTCGGCTGGCGAGCAGATGTCGCCGACGACGATGTTCGCGGGCCAGCGGGCGAGCCGGGCCGCGCCCTTGGGCTCGCGCACGAGCGCGACCACGTCCCAGCCGTAGCGCTCGCCGAGAAGCTCGACGGCCCGGCCGCCGAGGAACCCGCCGGCGCCGGTGACGAGCACGCGGCGTCGCCGATCGGTCACTGTCGGAGCCGGATGGGACCGTGGCCAATCCCTCATCCGTCCACGGCTCAGTCAGCGGTGTCGGGTGCCGGTAGCACTCCTCGATCAGTTTCACCACCGGCAACACGGATCGGCCGGAGAGCTCCGGGTCGGTGCCGTCGGCAATCGCTTTCACCCAGTCGTCAATCTCGGCGCGAAATGCCTGATAGCCGATGTATTGCTTCTGATCGGCCAACTCCGCGGTCACGCGGAACGGCGACGAACGCGTCGAGTCTGACGCCGTCGGGTCGGCGGGATGAACCCGAACCTGGGTGAAGTTCGGGCGCTCCAGCTCGAGCGTGGCGCGCTCGCACCGTATTCGGATGCTGCCGCGGAGCTCGCGCGTGCGGCTGAGCTCCAGGCGCACCGGAATGTCCACTGCGCCCAGCCGGAGCGAGAACGACGTGACGCAGTCGGTCTCGATGCCTCCGCGGCTGTTGTCCGCGTAGCGTGACGAGCCTGGGTTCGCCCGGCAACGACGTACAGAATCACGTCGAGCACATGCGAGCCGATGTCGATGAGCACGCCGCCGCCGCCCTTCTCGCGCGTGAGCACATCGAGCGTCGCCAGCTGCCAACCGTACGGGCCGCCCTCCTCGGCATCAACCGAGAGCGGCCGTCCGTAGTCGCCGCTCTCGAGGAGCGCGCGCAGCAGCCGCACCGAAGGCAGCATGCGGCGGTAGAGGCCCAACTGACAGCGCGACGCCGGTCCGCTCCGCGGCCTCGACCATCGCGCTCGCCTCGGCCGAACGTAATGGCCATCGGCTTCTCGACGAGCACGTGCTTGCCGCGCGACGCCAGAGCGACGGTCGCCTCCGCGTGGTGCGCGGGCGGCGTGGCGAGCACGACGGCATCGACCTCGTTGATGACACGTCGAGGTCGGTCACAGCGTGCGGGACGCCGTACGCAGCGGCCAGGTCACGCGCCCGCGCAAGGTCACGATCGACGAGGGCGACGAGCCGCACCCCGTCATGACCCGCCAGGACCGGAAGCAGGTTGGCCCTGGCCACGGCGCCGCAGCCCACGACGGCGACGCGAAGTTGGCGAGGGGTCGGAACCGAGGGCGAGGAGGTACCTTCCGCGTTCAACGCGGCGTTCGAAATAGCCACAGCCGGCCGGAAAGGAGCAAGGCTCTCGCCCGAATTCCATCTTGCTGGTAAATGACTGCAACTCACATGAAATCAATTACTTACGAGACATCATGACCGTCCGATGTCTCGAAGAGTCTCTGATTCGGCTGACAAATGTTCGAGGGCAGGCCCGAAGGCATTTCGTCCGCCTTTCGTCCGGCACAGGGCATCTCGCGCCGGCGGGTATCATGGACCTCTACGGGAGCCTCTCATGAAAATTGGAACGATTAGCCTGAGTGCCATCCTCCTTCTCACCGCCCCGGTGTTGCGCGCAGAACAGAGTCCGTCGCCGGCGAGAATCGCGGTGGTCAGCACCCAACGTGTGTCGGTCGAGACGATCGACGGCAAGGCGGCACAGGCAAGGATCCAGGCCCTGCAGCAGGAAAGGACGGCCGACCTGCGCACGAAACAGCAGGCCCTGGAAGCGACCCGGCGTGAGCTCGCGCAGACCAAGGAATTGAACGGACTTGCCCCACTGCAGCGGCAGGAGACGCAGCAACGCGCGGACCTCGAGAGGGCCTCTGCCCAGGCGCAGCTCGACATCCAGAATCTGCAGCGGCAGGTGAGCGCCGACCTCCAGGCCAAACTGAGAGTGGTCCTGCTGGAGCTCGTGAAAGCTCGCGACATCCAACTCGTGCTGAATGCCGATGCCGCCGTTCTCTTCGTGACCCCGGACTTCGATCTGACCCCGACGTGATCGAGCGATTGAACGCGAGAGCGACCGCCGCTGCGGCACCCCCGAAGTAATCAAAAAGTAGTGAAGGTTATACGTGCTGCAATGTAGGTATTACTTTGAGCACGTGACAGGGTTGTAAGTCAGATCTTCCTTGCAATCGGCGCCTCACATCCGCAAGTATTAGCCGTCCTTGGGGTTAGGTAATGGCATCCCCCTGGGTATGTTCGGCATGGTCCCTCCCAAAAAGTGGTACGCCCTTTGATAAAAGGGGCACCCCTATGCTCTGGAACTTGGGAAAGGTCGGCTATGGTCAGCTTATTGGAACGCCGGATCGCATCGATTGACGAACGCCTGGTTCTTCTGGCCCCTCCCGACCGAAACATTCCCTCCACTTTCTCGAACGTTCAGCCGAATGGGCAGCGTCGGGATGAACTTGTCACCGAGCTGCAACGCTTCCGCGGTGCCGTCTATCTGAACGAAGGAGCGGTCCACGAGCTGTCCCACGACGGCTGTCATAGGACACCTGAGGACGAGCGGAGCTGGCACGTCGTCCGGCTCGACGGCGACGGGCGGGTTCGAGCGTGTATCTGGTACCTCGAGCACGACGTGCCCGTGTCGATTGACAGCCTTCGCGTTCGAGACTGCCCGCTGGCCGCCGACGACGACTGGAGGGACCGGCTTCATTCCGCCGTCGCCTCCGAGTTGAACCGTGCCGAGAGCGAGCCAGGTTCCCTACGCGGAAATCGGGGGCTGGGCGGCGTCTCCCGACGGCCGTTGTCCGATTGAAGGCATCATCCTCGCGCTTTCGGCGTTCAGTCTCGGTCGGCTGTTTGGAGGCGCGCTCGGCATGGCCACGGCGACCGCGCGCCACGCATCCGCGAGCATGCTCAGGCGGCTGGGTGGGAACAAGCTGGAGTCCGATGGCGGTCCACTACCTGCGTACTACGACCACCGGTACAACTGCGACATGGAGCTGCTTCGATTCGATTCGCGCCGGCCGCATCCGAAATACGATCATCTTGTGGATGCGCTGGCCGGCGTGCTGGCGAACGTCAGGGTGCTGGCGCCTGACTTCGCCGTGACCTGCGCGGCTCCAGCGGCCTAACCCTTCAACGCCGCCAGCGCCTGCTTGACCGACTCGGCCGCCGGGGATTTGCTGTCGAGCGCGAGCGACTTGTGGAACGCCGCCTCGGCTTTGTCTCGCTGCTCCATCGCCGCGTACACCACGCCGAGGTGGTAGTGGTAGCTGGCGCGATTTGGTGCTTTCGCGATGGCTTCCTCGAGCGGGGAGACAGCCATTGAATGCTGGCCTTTCTTGTAGAAGGCCCATCCCAGCGTGTCATTCACTTCAGGCCGTGACGGAAGCTCGGCCTTGGCGACCTTCGCCCACTGCAGCGCCATGTCGAGATTCGCGCCTTCCTCGGCGTACAACCACGCAAGATTATTCGCCGCCACGGCCGCGCGCGGATTGATGGCCAGCGTTTTCTCGTACGCCTCGCGCGCCTCGGCCGGCTTCTTCTGCATCTCGAGCAGCACGCCGATCAGGGTGTGCGCCGCGACGGAATTCGGCTCCTGCTTGGCCACGGTGCGGAACTCGTTGAGCGCCTCGTCGAGCCGGCGCTGCCACACGTAGATTCCAGCCAGCAACCCGTAGGCGTCGAGGTCGTTCGGATCGGCCTGGACGGCCTGCCGGGCAAATTTTTCAGCCTGGGCCGCATCGCCGAGTTCCAGGTACGTCCGGCCGGCGAGGAGGAGAACGGTGGAATTGCCGGGCGAGGCCTCGATGGCTGTCGTCAATCGAGCCTTCGCGGCCGCAGGGTTTTTCTCCTGCCGATCCATGGCGACGAGTGCGGCGACGGCATCGAGCTGCGCCGGGTTCCCTTGAACGGCGCGCTCGAGAGCGGCGCGCGCGGCGCGGCGGTTTCCCTTGAGAAGCTCCAGTTGTCCCAGTTCCGCGAGAACGGGTGAGGAGTTGGGCAGGTTCTTCGCCAGCAAACGAATACGCGGTTCCGCCTTCGCAACATTCCCTCGGGCGAGATCGATTTTCGCGAGGAGTAGATGGGCCTCGACATACCCCGGGACTTTCGTCAGTGCCGACTGAGCCAGCGCTTCAGCCGCATCGAGCTGGCGCGCCTCGAAACGGAGTTTTGCCATTTCCACTTCGGGCTGTGCCAGCCGGGGGCTCAGCCTCAAGGCCTCGTTGAAGGCGTCGATGGCTTCCTTCTCGTTCCGGCGAAGGACCTGCAGGCGTCCCACTGCCATCTGGGCTTCGGGTGATCCCGGGTTGGTTTTGGCGGCCTGCTGAACAGCCTGGAACGCTTCCTCGAGTTTGCCGTCGCGGAGCAGAAAGTCGGCGCGCGCAATCAGGCCGGCCGTGTGATTCGGCTCTTTGGCCAGCACCTCTTCGACGAGACTCCTTGCTCCGGCCCAGTCGTTCGCGTCGCGGCGCAGCCGTGCGAGTCGAAGTTTCGCCGTCGATGCCAGGGGATGTTCCGCAGCGGCAACCTCCTCCAGAAGACGGCGGGCGTCCTCGCTACGTTCCATGATGAGGTAATACGTCGCGAGGGCTAACTTGCCCGTGGGGTTGGCCGCGTTCTCGGCGAGCACCTTCAAATACGGTTCCGCTTCCTTCGATCGCCCGCGGCCGAGATTGAACACAACCACCGCCCGGTTCGCCAGGAGGTTTTTCGGATTGATGGAGAGCGCTTCCTTGAATCGAGCCTCGGCGTCGGCCACGCGGCCGCTCGACCAGTAGAACTGGGCCAGCGCGAGCCGCGCCTCGACCGACTTCGGATCGACCTCGACGGCCCGCTTGAATGCCGCCTCAGCCTGCGTCCGGTCGCCTTTGATCAACTCCATCACGCCCAGGTTGGCGTGAGTCACGGCACGATCAGGGTCGTTTTGAATCGCTTCCTCGACTTCCGTCACGGCGTCATCGATCCGGTTCAGCCGGGCAAGCGCGTAGGCGCGGAGGACGAGCGCTTCAACGCGCTTGGAATCGATCGCGAGCGCCTTGTTGGCGCGCTCCATGGCGTCATCGTATCGTCGCGCCCTCAGGAGCATTCCGCCGGCGACGAGTTGCATGTCGATGTCGTTGGACAGAAGGTCCGCTGCACGGATGGCTTCGCGGTAGGCGCTCGGCAGATCTCCGATCTGCAGATACGCCGCGGCCAGCTTCTTCCGCGCCTCGCCGAAACGCGGATCGAGCTGCACGGCGTTTCGATATTCAATCGACGCCTCCCGCGCTTTGCCGGCGGCCATGTAGCCGTCGCCGCGCTGGACGAACTCGCGCTTCGCGACCTCGGGATCCTTGCTGCAGCCGGACGCGACCAACGCCACGGCGATACCGAAGGCGACCCAACGCTGTCGAACCAACCATTGCTTCATTTTCATGACTCCGCCGTACGAGTAACGTCTGAGCCGCGATCAGGACGGAAGGTGCCGATCGAGCTGGGGAAAGAGCACCTGCACGAACGCACGCGCCCGCTCCCGGGCGTCATCGAGGCCGGTCGCCGAATTGCCGACCGGAGTGACGACCCGCACGAGCGCGGCGTCCGATCGGTTGTAGCGAATGGCATCGGTCACCATGAAGACCTTGCTCCAGTACTCGCTCGCCACCACGCGGCCCTGGCTCTGGTACCAGTACAGAACCAGCTGCCGATCGAGACCTTTCTGGATGACGACTTCGTTGACGTGAATCGGCTCCGCTCGGCCGGAAATCCCGATGTCCACGCGGTCGGTCCGCACCGGCTGCCAGCCCGCGCCGGGCAGGCAGTTCATCGGCGAGTGGATCGTGTCGCCCTCGCGCTGACGTCTGGTAGTAGCCGATGTAGAGCCCCGCCAGGCGCCCTGCGGCGAGACGTAATACCGATTCAGGTACTCGTCCACACCAAGCACGGCCAACACTTCATCGGTCAACCTGGGCGCCGGCCGGCCGGACCATTCGCCGAGGTCATAGGTCATGCCGGAGAGCGGCTCCCTGAGCGGCACACGCTCGGGTTCCATCGCGAAGCCAACATACCCGGCGCTGGCCAGAAACAATGCCGTCACAACGAGCAGCCTTGTCACCATATTCGTTTTCGTTTCAGACAGCCGCGGAGCTTGTCGCCGCGGTCACCGCAGGGGTGCTGGGATCGCCCGGCCTGGGCGCGATCCACAGCACGATCCGCGTGACGGCGAACACCATCAGGAACGCGACGACGAACACGAGCCAGCCGGAGAACGTATGAAAGAAGCCCTGCGCGGCCTCGGCGCCGTAATAGTGCGCGGCGACGCCGGTGCCCGCCACGCGTGCCGCGTTCGCGACAATCGCGATTGGAATCGTCGACAACGCGATCGCCGTCCGAACCGGCGGACGCGGATCGGTGAAATAGCCGAACACGATGCCGAGCGTGAGCAGCGAGATCAGCGAGCGGATGCCGCTGCACGCCTCGGCCACTTCGAGGGTGGTGTTCGCGAGGATGATCAGGTTGCCCTCGCGCAGGACCGGGATCCCGAGCGCGTAGAGCGTGGACTCGCCGACCTGCGAGGCGAGGAGCTGCAGCGGAAACGCGATCTGATTGAAGATGATGGCCGGAATCGGAATCATCAGCAGCAGGAACGCCAGCGGGAAGACGAGCGCCCAGAGCATCCGCCAGCCCAGGACGAACAGCACGGCGCCGCCGATCACCGGAATCATCGACGCCCTCGTGAGAAACAGCTCCGCGCCGAGCAGTCCTGCCAGGAGCATGGCCAGCCCGAAGCCCACGGCGACGAGGCCGATTGCGGAGGGCTGGATGGGCAGCCTTGCCAGGCGATGGCGCCGTTCCCAGACGAAATAGGCGGCGAGCGGGACGATGAGGAACCCGTGGGAGTAGTTGTCGTCGGTGGACCAGTCGTGGACGAGCTTCGTGAGGACCGGCCAGTAAAGAAGGAGAAACGCAGCGGATGCGCCGAGGGCCGCCACCGGAGAACGGCCGTAGCGACCCTTCGGCTCCGACACACCCGCTGCAGGCTGATCGATCTCGTCCGTCGTCACACTCAGGCCTTGGCTAAGAGGTAGCAAGGCACTCTCCGGCCATCGCATCCGTGCTGCTCATTCGACTAAACCACGTCTGTTCAGATGGTTACGAGGTGTTTACGGCCTCGGCGAAGGGCCGCATCCCTCAAATAATCCTCGGTTTGGCTGACAAATGTGCGCCCCCAAGAGTCGTTCTCTCGCGAACTGGCTCAGGTATCCTTGCCGCGATGCTCGAGGCAGCACTTGTTGAGTTCAGGGCGATCCTTGGCCAGGAACACACGATCAGCGAGCCGTCTGGACTGGCCCGTTACGGCTGGTGCACGACCCCAGTGCACCGGCAGATTGCGGCTGTTCTGCGACCAGACTCCCTCGAACAGCTCCAGCAGGTGGTGCGTACCGCGGCTGAACATCGGGTGCCGCTGTACCCGAATAAGTACAGGGAACAATTGGGGTTACGGGTCTGCACAGCCGGCGCAGGACGGCAACGTCGTCGTCGATCTCGGCCGGATGAACCGGATTGAGGTCAACGCCGAACTGGCTTACGCCGTGGTGGAACCTGGTGTGACCCAGCGTCAGCTCCATGAACATTTGAAGCAGCGCGGAATCCGGCTCTGGCTCAATCCCACAGGCGCCGGGCCCGACTGCAGCATCCTGGGCAACACGCTCGAGCGGGGATTCGGAATCGGCCCGAACGGCGACCACTTTCTCGCGCAGTGCGGGATGGAGGTCGTCCTCGCCACGGGCGACGTCCTGCGGACCGGCTTCGGGCACCATCCAGAAGCGAAGGCGACTCATTTATATAAGTGGGGCGTCGGTCCATATCTGGACGGTCTCTTCACACAATCCAACCTCGGCATCGTGACGAAGATTGGCGTGTGGCTGACGCCCGAGCCGGAGCATTTCGAGGCGTGCTACTGGACGTGCAACAGCGAGGCGCAACTGGGTCCGCTCATCGACGCGGTTCGAGGACTCCTGTTCACACGAGCGTTTCACGGCCCAATCAATCTGCTGCACCGGAACCGGGTGCTGATCATGCTCGACCGGTATCCGTGGGACGCCATGAACGGGCGTACACCGCTGTCCGAGTCCCTGGCCGCCACGCTGGCGGATCGAAAGAAGATCGGGGCCTGGAACGGCGTGGGGTGTCTCAGCGGCAGTCGCGCCCAGGTGCGCGCGGCCAAGCAGACCATTCGAAAAGCTCTTGCCGGAAAGGTCGATCGCCTCACGTTTCTTTCCGACTCCAAGCTCCGGCTGCTGCAGCGGTTTCCGGGCGCCTTCAGCAGGATCCTCGGCATGAACGTCCCGGATCTGCTCAAGACACTACAGGGCTCTTACGGCTTGATGAAAGGCATCCCCAGCGAAGTCGCGCTGCCGCTGGCGTACTGGCGCAACCGCCGGCCGCCAGCGACGAGCGACCTCAATCCGGCGCGCGACAACTCAGGCCTGATGTGGTTCGCGCCGATCATTCCGATGACCGTCGACGACGTCGGCCTGTTTCGGCGGACGATCGAACCGATCTTCGCCAGACACGGCTTCGAGATGTGCATCACGCTCACAGCCGTCAACGAACGGTGCTTCGACTGCACTCTTCCGATTCTCTACGACAGGGACAACCCGGACGAAGGACGGAAGGCGCAGGAGTGTTACGCGGAGCTGACCGAGCGATGCCGCGAGCAGGGTTACATTCCGTATCGGCTCGGGCTGCAGTCGATGCACGCCGAAACCGCTCGCGATGACGTGTTCTGGACGGTCGTGGGCAATCTCAAGCGTGCGCTCGATCCCCACGGCATTCTCGCGCCCGGTCGCTATTCGCGCTGAGTCCTCGCGGCGATCCACGCGGCAACCGGGATCAGAAACCGCCGGCCGAGCAGTCCCACGCTGATCCACATCGTCGCGAACCAGAACGGAATACCCAGGAAGTCGGGCGACGGATACCACCAGAGCCCCGTGGAGACGCCGAAGATCTCGACGCGAGGCCAAGGACCAGCGCGCAGGCGGCGTATGCCAGGTCGCCGGCCGTATGGAACATCGCGAGCAACAGCAGGGTAGAGCAGCCGGTGGCGAGAAGAAGGACGCGTGAGTCGGCGCCGGCGATCGAGAACATCAGAGAGGTGGCGACCAGCCCGGCGATCGCCTTTCCCGAGAGCGCTGGGTGGTCGCTCGCCCGCCCTGAGACGAACCGTTTCATGCTCAGGAAGTAGAAGCCCCACAGGAACGGTTCGTACAACGGCTGGAGCAACACGTCTTTGAACTTGAACTCGAACAGGCCCGCGTCGAGCGCGACGTAGTTCTGGACCAGGAAGAAGGCCGCCGCCACGCCGGCAAGGATGAGCTCGATGCGCTCGATCGGGTGGAACAGCCCCCACCATGCCGTGATCAGGAGGATCACGACGAGGGGACGACTCGGGACGAAGTGAATGACGGCGAGCGTGACGGCGAGTGCGACGACTGCCCGGACCCGTTCGGTCGTGACGGTGCTCACCGGCGAGGATTGTGACCTAAAAAGACGAAAGGCGGGAGCGTGTGCTCCCGCCTTTCGCGAGACCGCGTTGAAGAGCCGTTCTCTATGCCTTGCGACGACGACGATACGCCAAGCCAGCCAGACCGCTGCCGAGGAGCGCCAGTGTCGCGGGCTCCGGAACTTCCGAAGACTGGCGAGGGTGAAGACCTCCGCCGGGTCGCTGCTGTCGAGCCCAACGCACGTCGCCCCCGTCGTACCCGCCGCACAAGTGTTCCATTCGTTAGCGATGCTGGTAGGCAGTATTCTTGTGAAGGTGTTTCTGAACTTCAGGTCGCGCAGCTCATCCTCGCCGACTCGCCGCGCGATGATATCCGCGTCACCTCGCCGTCAATGAAGAACCAGTCGCCGTTCAGGACGGATGCCCAGTCACCCCCGGCACCCGTGTCTACGCTGAGAAAACCATTGGAGTGCCCTCTCTCCGAAGGGCTGGAACAGGTTGACGTCACTCGTAATGGTGGTGCTGTCGTCGTTGTCGATGATGCCGTTGTCAAAAACCAGCCGCGCAAGGAACGTGCCGGAGTCGACGGCAGTCAACGTGAGCGGTCGTCGGGTCGAGTTGCGCCACGACGTCGACACCAGCGATACCAGTGTCATGCCAGTAAAGGTCCAGCACGCCACCCGTAGCGGTGCAGCTGGTGCCAACGCAACCCGTAATCGTCGCTGCCGTAGAAGATTCCATAGATCTCGGGTCCGCTGGCTGACGTCACCGTGTCAAACAACGACCCGACGCCGCCGTCGGCGATGTCCGTGTTGGGATCCAGGACGATCGACGTCCGGATCGTCGAAATCCGGATGAAGCCCCAGGTGTCCGAGCATCCGTAGTCGGCCGTGCCCGGGACACGTGATACACGTGCTCAGATCCGGGTTGACGTTGACTTGTTCAATGTTCTCGAAATCGATGACGAGCGGCGTGTCGCCGGGCAGCGTGATCGGATCCGCCCCAGCGATACGGGCGACGCCTAGAATCGCAAAAGCAGTCAGTGCAATCTTCTTCAACATAGTCTCCTCTTTCCGCGTTCCTTATGTGGCTGAGCCAGGGGCGAACCTATGTGGCCGACGGGACAGATTCAGCCCCTATCTCCCCACAGCGCCGCCACGCGAACGGTCTCGGCTGCCCATTAAGCAAGAACGAGACCGACTTTGGAAAATACCGTAAACCCAATGTTTCGGCTAAATTGACGCGGTCTGGAGCTGAGTTCCATTTGGAAGTCTAGTGACACGCAGACATAGGTCGCCAGACGGGTCCTGCAGGTTGAATCCGGTCTCAAACCGGCGCACCGGTGAGGTATGTCGTCGGCATCCGGCCGAACGGACCATCGACGTCGAATCGTCCCGCCTCCCACTCGTAGTCGCCGGTTGTGACGCTCCGGGCCAGTTGCAGCAGCTCGCCCGCCGTGTAGGTGCGAAGCGTCGAAACGCTCCCGTCCCACGCGAACATGGCCTGCGAAACGGGCAGGACGTAGGTGAGAAGAATCCGGCTGCCGGTCAGGCGTCCGACCCTGTGGGTATGCGTGTAACCACGCAGAAACGAGATGAGCCCCACGAGCGTGAGCATCCTCATCGTCCGTTCGAGCGGCTCGAAGACAGCAATCGGCGCGCGCTTGCGGACAGCGTCAGCGAGCACCTCCTTCACGCCCGCCGGCTGGAAGTGATGGAGGGCCGTGAACACGGTCCGGAGCCCCTTGAGGTCGGCGGGCACATTGGCTGCGTCGGTCGGCTCGTACCGGGCCTTGATGCGGCCGCGGGACCCGGTCTCGAGGTCCCGAAACGAGGCCACGTTCGGGTAGAGGTCGGTCAGCAGGATCGTCACCGGCACCGACAGGTCTTCCGCCAGAATCCGGCCAATCTTCGCGACCGGCCCACCCGCCCCGGCGCAGAGGTCGATGACTTGTGACGTGTGTGTGCGTTTGAGGAGGGCCGCCAGCCGCTCGGCAATCGCCCGGTTCACGGGCTCCCGCATCGGCTCGGTGTGGGTATACCGCAAGTGGTCGGTGATGAAATCCCGGAAAACGCCCGGAAGCCAGGGCTGGTCCTCCCATTCGAACAGGTGGAATCTCCGCATCGGACCTACGAACCCTGGAGCTGACGACGAAGGCTCTGATAGTCCACCTTGTCGGTGGAGGTCTTCGGGAGCCGATCCTGGACGACGAACCGGTCGGGGTTCATGTAAGCGGGGAGCTTCGAGGCGCAGAAGGTCTTGAGATCGACGATCGACGGCCGTTCGGCGGTCCGACACGACAGAAAGGCCACGATCTTGACGCCCGCGTCGGGATCCGGCAGAGACACCACGGCCGCTTCCTGCACCTGGGGATGGAGATACAGGGCGCGCTCGATCTCGCCCAGCTCAATCCGGTAGCCTCGCCGCTTGACCATTCGATCCTTCGGCCCACGTAGACATAGCCGTCGTCTTCTCTCCAACGGACGACGTCCCCGGTGTTGTACCAGCGCGAGCCGGCGCGGTCCAGGAACACCGAGGCGTTTTCCGCCGGGCGGTTCCAGTACCCGGAGAACACGGAGGGACCGCTGATATAGAGAAGCCCCTCTTCCCCCGACGCCACCTCCCGCCCCTCATCGTCCAGCACCAGACCGTCGCAATGGGAGCACAGGAACCCGATTGGGTACGGCGTGTCCCGGTCGTCCGGCACGACCGCGGAATTCGCGCGAAGGTGCAGACATTGGTCTCCGTCGGCCCGTACAGGTTGTAGTAGACCGGCGCGGGCCAGTGTCGCTTGACCTCGCGGAGGTGCTTGACGGGGAACACTTCACCGGCGAAGAGCACGATTCGGAGGCTGGACATGTCGTGAGCCGGAAGGTTCCCGAACTGCACGAGGAGGGTGAGAATCGACGGGGTCGAGTACCAGATGGTCAGGCGGTGGGCGGCGATGAAATGGGCCAATTCCTTCGGATTCTTGCCGAGATCCTCGGAAATCAGGAAAAGCGTTGCGCCGTGCTTGATCGCCACGTAGATGTCGAGCACCGAGAGATCGAAATGAAACGGCGCGTGGCTGCTGAAGCGATCGTCAGGGCCCGGTTCGAACACCGACGAGCACCAGTCCACGAAGCCGATCGCGTTCTCGTGAGTCAGCATCACGCCTTTGGGCATGCCCGTCGATCCGGACGTGTAGAGGATGTAGGCGAGGTCGGCTGGCCCGGCCGGATTCGTCGCAGCAGGCGGCGCGCCTTTGACCGCCTGTTCGAACGGCACAGCCTCGTGGCGGGCCGTTAGCCCGGACTCGGCCGTCGCCCGGACGACGGTTACGGCGAGCTCGTACTCGGGCAGCATGTCGAGCGTGCGCTCGTCGACGATTGCCGCGCGGACCTGACAGTCGCTCAGGATTCGCCGGCCACGGTCTGCCGGCGCCGTGAAATCCACCGGCACGTAGGCGGCTCCGGCCTTCATGATTCCGAACAGGGACACGACGGCGTCCGTGCTCTTGGGCAGCACGACTCCAACGCGATCGCCGGGGATGACGCCTCGGGAGGCGAGGAACGCCGCCAGGGCGTCAGATTGTTCGTGGAGCGCCCTGTAGCTCAGGCTCGAACCGTCCGGATCGACGACGGCCGGACGGTCCGGCCATGAGCGAGCGCTCGCTTCGAGGTATTCGGTCAGGTTGCGAACTGACACGGCCGCCTACAATAACAGCAACTCCCGCGCATGCCGGCTGGCATGCGCGGGAGCCATTCCTCAGGTTGACTTTTAGCTGGAGCCGCGGCGAAAAGTGCCGGGCTAGGACAGCTTGGCCGCGGCGGCTTTTTTTCGTGACCGCCGCAGGTATCCGCTGCCGGCAACAAGGCCGCTGCCCAGCAGAATCAGGGATGCTGGTTCCGGAGTGCCGGCGAGATTGAACGGCGTCGGAGTCCCTGGCCCGCTCCCCGCAGTGCGCCTGATGGCCCATTCCTCGTAGCCGTCGTTGTTGCCGTCAGGTGCTGGCAAGCCAAACTGTGACCACAGATAAATGTACTTGTTCTGGTTCGCGTTGGTGCCGAAGAGGCTTGTCGGGATATACATGAACAAGTCGCCGGAACCGCTGCCGTTGTTCAGCCTGTAGTCCAGCTTTACGTTGTTGTCGGCACTAGCGTCCAGGTTGTATTGGAGCGTGCCGACGCAATTGTCCGCCACGCTGGCCGAGCCGGCCGTGTTGGACGAGCAAATCTTGACCGCGGACATCGAGAGCAGCGGATCTGCTGCGGTTTGATTGATGTCGAGCAGGAACTGATAGTAGGTCTCGGTGACATTCGCGGCGTCCGCGGTGCTCAGGGTCGGCAGGCTTACGGTGCCGATCGAGCTTCTCAGCAGATCGGTGGTGAACGTCGGACTGGTATTCTCGTCGTTCGCCAGCGGCCGGGCGCTGGTGTTCATCCCGTCCACGACGTCCGTATTTGCCTTACTGATTCGCACGAACGAATCGATGACGCCGGAACCAGTCGGCTGGTAATCGGTCACGCTCCAGAGCGCCCCGGCGAAGCTCGCGTAGTTGACGCCGCCAAAGGAGAATTCGAGGCCCGAGCTGAGGCACGATCCGGACGTGCAGTTCAGGGTGTCCGCCTGAGCTCTGGTGGCGCCTGCCGCGATCAATCCGACGGCGATGAAGAGGGTGGCAACGATGCGATTCATTCGATTCTCCGATGGTCTGTCCAGTGCCGCAGGAAGGTGAGCTCCGGACACAGACCCGCCGCCACCTCTGCAATTTCGAGGCCCGTTCGGGATAACGCTCAACTTGAGCATTGCAGCGGGTTTACGGCTTCGAAGGTGGGCGCGAAGCAGACTTTTGTTCAATCGCCCGGCGAGCGGGCAGAGATTTGGTCTATTTGCGCCATCGAACGTCTGGACGGTCGCCCGCCCGACCGGTACGATAAATGCTTCGTCCGGTCTGACTCTTGATGACCCTCCGACGTCAAATCGCCCTCCTTTGCGCGGTAGCCGTGTTCGGTCTCGCCGGCTGTTCCCGAGATCCACAAGTCGCTGCTCGACGATACATCGAGAGCGGGGACCGCTACTTCAAAGAACGAAAGTTCGCGGAAGCGACGCTCGAGTACCAGAATGCTTTCCGGCGCGACACCAAGTCCAGCCTGGCTTTACAGCGGCTCGGGGATATCGCCATCGAGACCGGAGACAAGGAACAGGCCTGGCAGGCCTATCAGCGCGCCGCCGACCTGGCGCCCGACGACATCCCGCTCCAGATCAAGGCCGGGGGCGTCCTGCTCATCACCCAGCGATTTGACGATGCCCGGCGAATTGCCGAAGCGGGTACTGGCAAAGGACCCGAAGAACGCGCGGGCGTTGGTGCTACGCGCGAATGCCCTCGCGGGGCTCGAGGACCTCGACAGCGCCATCAACCAGATCCGCCAGGCGCTCGAGCTCGATCCGTCGCAAAGCGAGCTGTACAGCAACCTGGGATCGCTCGAGGCCACGAGCGGTCAGCTCGATGAAGCCGAGGCGACGTACAAGAAGGCCATCGAGGTTGCGCCGGGCTTGGGTGCCGCCCACGCGGCACTCGGAAATTTCTACTGGGCGACCGGGAAGGGCCAGCTCGCCGAACAGGCATTCATGAAGGCGATCGAAGTCGAGCCCCAGAGCGTCGTCGCTCACCGGGCGGCCGCAACGTTCTACCTCGGATCGGGACGGCCCCTTTCAGCGGAGCGTTCGCTGAGGTTCGTGGCCGATCACTCGGGCGAGTTCGAAGCGCGACTGGCCCTCGGCGACTACTACCTGCTTACGGGACGACGCGACCAGGGGGTGGCTGAAATCGAGACGGCCCGAAAACTCCCGGTTGCCTACGCCGAGGCAACGACTCGCCTGATTGCGCTGGCGTACGCGGAAGGCCGCCGGCAGGAGGCCGAGAAGGATCTCGAGGCTCTGCTGGCCACGCATCCCCGGAGTCCGCATGCGCTGCTGCTCAAAGCCCGTTTCATTCTGAGGCGCGGAGAGAACGCCGAGGCGCTCAGGCTCGCGACGGCGGCTACCGACTACGACGACAAATACATCCAGGCCTACTACCTGGCCGGGGAGCTCCACGCGGCCAACGGAGACTACTTTCAGGCGGCCGAGGCGTATCGGGCCGTGTTGAAGCTGAATCCATTCGCCGCGCCGGCACAGATCGAGTTGTCGCGAGTGCTCCTGGCCGAGGGGGCCGCTGACAGTTCAGCGGAGTACATGAACCGGGTGCTGCGGAGGGTGCCAAACGATCAAAGGACACGTGTGTCGCTCGCGCGTGCATTGCTCGAGCGCCGGGAGCTCGCGCGCGCCCAGGTTCAGCTCGACGAGCTGATCAAGCAGTACCCGGGTTCCGCGCCCGTTCAGCAGTTGATGGGGAGTCTCAGCTTTCTGAAGAAGGACTACACGGCGGCACGGCGCTGGTACGAGCAATCCTTCCGGACCGACCCGTCGTCAGTTGACGCGCTCTCGGGACTCGTCGGAGTCGATCTGGTGTCGAACCGTCCCAACGATGCGCTCGCCAGGGTACGCGCCGAGCTTGCGAAGAATCCGAAGCGCACTCCGGTCATTCTTCTTCTCGCGAAGACGTACGGCGTGACGAAGGATCTCCCCAAAGCCGAAGAAACGCTCCGGCAGGCCATCGAGATCGATCCGGACAACCTGGAAGCGTACGGCATGCTCGGGCAGCTGCTCTACCAGCAGGGGCGTCTCGACGACGGCAGGAAGGGCTTCGAGGAGATCATCGAGCGACAGCCGCGATCGATTCCCGCCCACACGATGGTCGCCATCATCCTTCGCCAGCAGGGGCGCGTCGACGAGGCCGCCGAACGCTACAAAAAAATCCTGTCGATCGATCCGCAGGCCGCCGTGGCCGCCAACAATCTGGCGTGGATCTACGCCGAGCAGGGCAACAACTACGACGAAGCGATCATGCTGGCGCGAACGGCCAAAAAGAAGCTTCCGGACCACGCGGAGGTCTCGGACACCGTTGGCTGGGTGTACTACCGCGCGGGCCAGCCCAACATGCTCAAGCTCGGGATTCCCTACCTCGAGGAGAGCGTCGCGAAGCAGCCGCAGAATCCGCTCTATCGGTACCACCTCGGCGCGGCGTACGCGCGATTCGGCAGGACCGCCGAGGCCCGGACGGAGCTCCAGCAAGCGCTCAAGATCAGCCAGGACTTTCACGGCGCGGCAGAGACGCGTCGGCTACTCGCTACGCTAGATTAAGGGCACGACTGACGTTCGTCGTTCCCCGTTCCAAGTTCCCCGTTCCCCGTTCTGGTTCCCGTTCCACGTTCTAGTTCTCCAGGGAACGGGGAACGAGGAACGGGGAACGACGAATTTGTCCGTCGTCCTAGACTTTTGTCCGCCCGCAGGCTGACAAGTCATTTGGTCCACGCCTGCCGACTGTTCGTCACGCCGCCGTCATCTGCAGGCCAGAGAAAAGTCCGACGGCTGGATGACCATTCGATCGGAGAGTCAGTCCCGGAAATCGCCTGTTGTCACTTCCTGTGCGCCCGCGGACGGTACGGGTCTTGTATGGCTATCGTCGCTCCCCAGGGATGACTGTGAGGGGACCACTGGATGAATCATGAAACTGAGTCTGACGGCTACCCTCTCATTTGCGTTCGCCCTTGCCGTGAGCGCGCCAGCTGAAGCGGCGACGATCACGCTTCTCACTCGAATTGCAACCTTCACAGCCGTCCAGCGTGCTCGCGTCGCGACTTCGCGGAGCAGCTTCACGTTTGACCGACAACGCGACGATCTTTGCGGACGTCAGCGATCAATGTCAGACCGATGGCAACATCAACGACTGTCCACCTAAACGGGTTAGTGGCAGCTTCGGCTCTGGACACACATTTACGTCAACGAATGGCGGCGTGACCTTACACTGCTAACGGCGAGCTGGCCGACGGGTATAACCTCAGCCTCTTTGACCTCGACCTCGACGGAAATAACGACGAGTCTTTCGCGACGACCGCTGAAGCTGGGGAACTTGGATCGACATTTCTGGATCTCAACGTCAGTCATTTCAGACGGACTGGATCGCGATATCGGGTTCTCTGTGGCTGCCACTTCGACAACAATGCGGCAAGACCGACGATGGATAGGGTCGACGTCGTGCAGCCGGCTGCACGTGATTAACCCGACCGAGCTCCCGCCCGGCGACGACGCCCTTGTCACCCCCGAACCGGCCAGCCTGGTGCTTCTCGGCTCCGGTCTCCTCGGCGGCGCGTGGCGGATGCGCAAGCGTCGCTCGGCGGTCTAACTAAAGTTTCACTCTGACCCCTCCCCAGGGTTTGGGCGGCGCGTAACACGCGCCGCCCTTTTTCTTTTCAGGACGCCCGGCGTTTCACGAATTCCGACACCCGCTCGAACCGGTAGCCCTGCGCGATTAGTGCAGGGGCGACGGCCTCGAGCGTCTTGATCGTCTCCACGCCCATCACGTCGTGCAGTCCGATGATCGAGCCTGGCCGCGTCTGCCGCAGAATCGACTCGGTCATCACCGCGGCCGGCCGGCGCTTCCACTCCTCCGGATCGACGTCTCCCATCACGCTCAGCTTGCCCATCTGTGTCAGCACGTAGGGCAGGACGATGAACTTCGAGGCGTGCGGTGGACGGAAGTGAATCGGTCCCGTCGCGCCGATGCCGCGCAGCAGCGCGTCGGTGCGCTCGATCTCTTCACGCACCCGCGCGGGCGACATGAAGATGAGCTTCGGGTGCGAGTACGAGTGATTCCCGACCTCGTGGCCTCGCGCGAGCACTTCGCGGGCGACCGCCGGGAACCGCTCGACGTTGCGGCCCATCATGAAAAACGTGGCTTTGATGTTGTGCCGATCGAGGATGTCGAGCACGGTCGGCGTGTACTCAGGATGCGGACCGTCGTCGAACGTGAGCGCGACGACCTTTTCGTCCGTGTCGACGCTCGCCACGTAGTCACCGAACAGCATGAACGTCGACGAGTTCACGACCTCGCGCAGGCCGACCAAGCCGCGGCGCCGAGGAGCACGAAGACAGCACGATGACGACGAGTGCCCGCCGAATCTTCGTTGTGACTCTCAAACCCCGGACGTTCGCAGCCACCGTTCGAGCACCCAGACCGCCCACAAGGCATAGCTATGGTCCCGGCGTCCGCTTCGATGGTCGTCGAAGCGGCGCGCAAGATCGCTCGCGTCGAGATGGGTCGAAACTCCAGCCCCCGATCCGAGCACTTCGTCGCGAAACATCGCGGCAGTGGGGTCCGGCAATCCACTCGCCGATCGGCGCGGTGAATCCGCGCTTCGGCAGCTGCCACAGCCCGCCCGGCAGCCGCCGCCGCGCGAGCGCGCGCAGCAGCGCCTTGCCCTGGCGGCCCACCTGCTTGCGCGATGCCGGAATCCGGAACGCCAGCTCGACGACGCGGCGATCGAGCAGCGGGCAGCGCACCTCGAGGCTGTGCGCCATGCTCATGCGGTCCACCTTCACCAGCGGATCGTTGGGCATGTAGACCTTCAGGTCCGCGTACTCGGCGCGCTGCACGGCGTCCTTCGACGGGCAGCGCCGGTACGGCTCGGTGACGGCGTCGTAGACCGGGCTCTCGTCCGGATCGCGAGTCAGGCGACAGGCCCATCAGCGTCCGCGCGCTCGGCCGGCTTCAGGAACGCCAGGTCGGCGTAGTAGGCGCCGGCCGGATCGCGGCCGAGATTCTCGAGCAGCGTGCCGACGCGGAGCGGCTTCGGCAGGCGCGGCTGACGCGGCCAGTCGCGCGCCGAGCCAGCCCGGCGGCGGCGGCGAGCGGCGGCGGGCATCCAGCGTCGCGCTGCGGCTTCGATCGCGTGCGGCACGTAGCGGAAGTCGTAGCCGGCGAACGTCTCGTCGCCGCCGTCGCCGCTGAGCGCGACGGTGACGTGACGCCGGGCCGCGCGCGAGACGTACCAGGTCGGAATCGCCGACGAGTCGGCCAGCGGCTCGCCGAGCCCGTTCGTCACCGGCCCGATCACTTCGTCGAGGCGCGGCTCGATCACCTCCGCGTAGTGCCGGCTGCTGAAATGCGCTGCGGTCAGCGCCGCGGCCTCGAGCTCGTTGTGTTCGCGCCTCGCCGAAGCCGACCGACGCCGTGACCAGCCGATCGCCGAGCGCCTCGGCCATGTACGACACGACCAGGCCGGAGTCGATGCCGCCGCTGAGGAACGCGCCGAGCGGCACTTCGCTCTCGAGCCGATCGTGCACGGCGCTGCCGCAGCGTCTCGTCGATGTCGGCGAGCAGCTCGTCCGTCGGGCCGGTGCGTCGGTGTCGAACTCCGTGACGTCCCAGTACTCGCGCGATCTCGACGCGGCCGTCGGCGACGCGCAGCCAGTGGCCGGGCAGGAGCTTGTAGACGTCGCGATAGATCGTGGCCGGCGCGAGGAAGTAGCCGAGCGACAGATAGCCTTCGAGCGCGGTCAGATCGACCTCGCCGTTCCACAGCGGCGATCGCGTCGAGCGCCGGCAGCTCGCTGGCGAAGTGAAAGACGCCGTCGAGGACCGTGTAGAAGAACGGCTTCTTGCCGAGCCGATCGCGCGCGGCGAACAGCTCGCGCCGCCGGCCGTCGTAGATCGCGAACGCGAACATGCCCTCGAGCCGATCGACGCAGGCCGGGCCGAACTCCTCGTAGGCGTGAAGGATCGTCTCGGTGTCGGACGCGTGCGGAAACGATGCCCCTTGGCTTCGAGCAGCGGGCGCAGATCGCGGTGGTTGTAGATCTCGCCGTTGAAGACGATCCAGCAGGTGCCGTCTTCGTTCGACATCGGCTGATGGCCGCCGGCGCGATCGATGATCGCGAGCCGGCGATGGCCGAGCGACGACGCGGTCCGTCGTCGAAGAAGCCGTCGCCGTCGGGACCGCGATGGGCGATCGCGGCGTTCATCGCCGGCACGGCCGCCGCGACGTCGCGCCCGAGCGGGCCGTCCAGCCGAAAACGCCGCAGATGCCGCACATATCAGGCTTAGGGCTTAGGGCTCAAGGCTTGGGGCCTGGGGCCTGCGGCCAGAGACCGATAGACCTCAGCGTACTCGCTCGAACCATCCGGTCGATCGTAAACCGTTCTTCGAGTCGTTTGCGTCCGGCGTTTCCGAGTTCACGGCAACGGGCGAGGTTGCTGCCGGAGTCGATCGAGCGCGCGCGCCAATGCGCCGGGATCGCGCGCTGGCACGAGCACACCTGTTTCCGGTGTCACCACCTCCGGCGTCCCGCCAACCCTCGTCGCGACGACCGGCAGTCCGGCCGCCATGGCCTCGAGAATCGTCAGGGACACACCCTCGCTGATCGACGAGTTCACGTAGGCATCGCAGCCGGCGAGGACCTCACGGGCGTCGTCACGATGGCCGAGGAACAGCACCCGATCGCGGATGTGGAGTTCGGCGGCCAACGCTTCGAGCGAGGATCGTTCGGGGCCGTCTCCGACAACCAAAAGCCGCGTTGGAAGCGAGACGGCCGCGATCGCCGAGATGCAGGTTCCCAGATCCTTCACCGTATCGAGCCGGGCGACAGTTCCGACGACGAACTCGTCATCTTCGAGTCCCCACTGGCGGCGGATTCGCAACCGGTCGGCGCTTTGAGCCGGCAGTCCGGGTTCGACGCCGTTGTAGATGACGCCGACCGAGCGCGCGTGAAATCCTTCGCCGACCAGGTGCGCCTTCACGTCCTCGGAGACCCCGAACACCCGATGAGGAACGCGAGCCAGGAGTTGGTTCGCAATCCGGCGCTTCGACGATGGCGGGGCGTCGGAGAGTCGGCCGTGCTCCGTGAAGACGAGTGCGACTCGAGGCGCCCAAAGTCGGGCCAGCGCGCCGTAGACGAAGGGCGAGTAGTGGTGCGCGTGAATGACGTCGATTCGTTGATCCGCCGCGAGCTGCGCGATCGCGCGCCCGAGTGCCGGTCGAAAACCGGGGCGCCTTCCGAGGGCCCGCACGATAGTCCCCTGTCGCTCCAGTTGCGGCGCCCACGCACCGGGCTGGTCCAGGCAACAGACGGACATCGACACCTCGTCTCTCAGACGGGCGACGATCTCGAGGACCAGCCGCTCCGTACCGCCTGGATCAAGGCCGAGAACGAGCTGAAGAACACGTGGAGAGCGGCTGTCGGGGCTCGTCAGGGGCATCCAGCCTAGCCCCGATCGTATCCGAGCGGGTCAGTCCCGGTGAGGTGTCGAGGGGGTATTGAACTTGAGCATGCGGGTATCGTGGCCCGACGCGACGCGGGCGGGTTGCGCCCGGCTGTGCTGGTACACCCGTGAATCCGACGTGTTGATCTGAATCGAGTACGCAATGGGAAAGAGATCGAGGATGTTCGGAGATCGCCTGAAGAGCAATAGGCGCGATCGCGTTCTCGTCTTCCGTGGTCAGCGTGGAAATGAACTTGATGTTCATTCTTTAGGGACCGATAATTTCTTAAGGACCGATAACGTGATAGCAATCCCTATTCCCGGTTGTCGATCACGAAATTGAAGTCATACGCCGGTGACGTCAACCTCCTGAGGGACATCTTTCTTCCCCAGAGCGGACGATTTGGCCTAGAGCGTGACTTTATGACCAAGAAAGGGTCGTCTGCGCCGCGCGCATCGGGCGTAGACAGGAGGGTCGGCTGGACCGCCCAGCCGGGTCAGTGGACGACGTCGGGCGACGTCGTCCAGACGACACTGGAATCCATCCAGGCGCTTTCGGTCGCTCGATCGACCAACCAGGACTGAAGGGTTCGAACGACCTGTTCGGGACTGTCCGCGATGTTCATGCGGAGCGTTCCGAACACGCAGCCGCTTTCCAGGCTGTACTGGATCCAGCGATTGTCGCCCTGGTCAAAGATTGAGTAGACCCGAACGCAGGCGGCGCTATCGGACACGAGCTCGAGTCCGTCCAGCGCTTTGAACACCGCATCCGCTTCGACGGCCTCATCTATCTCTACCGCCGGGTGTGTGTTAACACGGCTGCCTGCGCGCCAGGCGACCGTCAGTGTGGGCCGTCGTGCCGGGGAGGCCTCGACACGTGCTGAATTCGATCTTAGTCGCGACGCCATGCCCCAAAGATCGCAATTTGCTCGCCAGATCAGATCGGTAGGATTTAGGCGAGGACGTGCGCGATCTGTCCTCTCACGTCATGACAGATTGACTTGGCCGGCTGACAATCCTGTTCGAACCGGCGACTTTGTCGAGCCGCAGTGCCGTCGGAGCCGCTGTTTCCTTCAGGATCTCTAAAGTCTCCTTGCATCGAGACTTCACCGCCCAGAGCAAGATGCGTGGCCTGGGCTTGTGGGGATGGCCGCAGCGCGCAGACGCCCTTTTTCATTTCAGCGCGTACCGATTCGTCGCGTGAAACTCTTCAGCCCTTCTCTGAATACTCCGCGACAACTGTGGTCGTGATGCCGCCGCGCGCGGTGAAGGCGCCGGTGACGCGCATCCGGCGCGGCTGGCAGGCGGCGACGAGGTCGTCGAGGATCTTGTTCGTCGCCGCCTCGTAGAAGATCCCCTGGTTGCGATAGCCGCCCAGGTAGTAGCTTCAGCGATTTCAGCTCGATGCACGTCTGGTCGGGCACGTAGTGGATCATGATCTCGCCGAAGTCCGGGAAGCCCGGTCTTCGGGCACATCGAGGTGAACTCCGGACAGCGGATCTGGATCTCGTAGTCGCGTTCCGGGCGCGGGTTGGGAAACGTCTCGAGCGGCGGCAGCATCGCCGTATTGTAGCCTTCGCGTTCGGCGCGATGCGTCCTGCCATCGAGTCCTACGGCCCGAAATTCGGCCTGATTCTTCATTGACATCGTTTCAGGCCGGGGCTACGATGGCCCCGATTTCATGGGATTTGCTGTCGGACCGTCGCGCGCGCGGTTCGGACGACAGTTTCTTGAACGCGCGCCCCAGCCAGGGAGACGAAGGCATGGCAGACGCCCGGCGCATGGGCAAGATGGAGCTGTTCGCGCACTTCGCGGACAAGTTCGACATGAAGCGGACCGCCGTGCGCGATCTGTTCGAGGAACTGAACCGCCTGTCCGAGAAGGAGCTGAAGCGCTCCGGCGAGTTCGTCCTTCCAGGCATGTGCAAGCTCGTCGTCCAGAAGCGCAAGGCGCGCGAAGGCCGCAACCCGGCCACCGGCGAGCCGATCAAGATTCCGGCCAAGACGGTCGTGAAGGCGCGCATCGCGAAGCAGCTCAAGGACGCCGTCCTTCCCCGCAAGTAGTTCGCGTTCGGCCCCAGGAGCCGACGGTTCGGCTGCGGTGTACCGGCCGTTAGCCGTCCCGTCGGATTCTGGCCGCTCGATCCCGCTGCCCGTCCTCAACGTGTCCGGCCAAGTAGACTTGTTCCTTCACCGTGGTTGGCACCTATGACGTCGTCGTCATCGGCTCGGGCATGGGCGGGTATGTTGCCGCCATCCGTGCGGCTCAGCTCGGCCTGAAGACGGCGGTCGTCGAGCGCCAGCCGGTTCTCGGCGGCACCTGTCTCAACTGGGGCTGCATTCCGACCAAGGCGCTTCTCGAGCACGCGCACGTGTTCAGCTCGCGCAGCACGCGGCCGACTGGGGCATCAATGGTGGCGCGGGCGCAAGTCCTTCCGTCGATCTGGCGCGCGTTCACGAGCGGAAGAACACGATCGTCGCCGGCCTGGTCGCGGCGTCGAGTATCTCTTCAAGAAGAACAAGATTGACTGGATCAAAGGCACAGGACGGCTGGCCGGTGCCGGCACGGTCGAGGTGAGTGGTCCAGGCGCGGGTTCTCTCGCCGCCAACGAAATCCTCATCGCGACCGGCACCGCGCCCCGGATCCCCGAGGGCATCACGTTGGATCGCCGGCGGATTCTCACAAGCGACGAGGCGATGAGTCTCGAGGAGCTTCCCGCGTTCGATCGCGATTCTCGGCAGCGGGGCAGTCGGCGTGGAGTTCGCGTCGATCTTCCGGCAGTTCGGCAGCGACGTCACGCTTGATCGAGGTTCAGCCGCGCCTGGTGCCGAACGAAGACGCCGCGGTCTCAGCCGAGCTGGAGCGAGTTTTCAAGAAGCGCGGCATCCACGTGCGGACGTCGACCCGGATGTTGTCGGCAACTGCGGACGACAGAGGCGTGACGGTTCGAGCTCGGCGCGGCGCGAGGCGAAGGCGCTACGCTCGCGGTGGACAACCTGCTCGTCGCGGTCGGGCGCGGCGCCGTGACTGATGGACTCGGCGTCGAGGAGGCGAAGCTGACACTCGATCGCGGGTTCATCGCGGTTGACGACCATTACCGCACGTCTGTGGCGGGCATCGCCGCGGTCGGCGACGTGATCAGCATCGCCGGTCGCCACCATCCACAGCTTGCGCACCTCGCCTCGGCCGAAGGCATTCTTGCCGCCGAGCGGATCGCGGGACGCGAGATTCCGCTCTTGAACTACGACCATGTGCCCGCCTGCACGTTCTGCGATCCGGAAATCGGCAGCGTCGGCCTGACCGAAGCCGAGGCCGCGGCACGCGGCTACGACGTCAGAGTCGGGACGTTTCCTTTTTCCGCGTTGGGCCGTGCGCGGATTGCCGGCGATACCGAGGGCTTCGTGAAGATCGTCGGCGAAGCGGAGGACCATCAGCTCCTCGGCGTTCACATCATCGGGCCGCGTGCGACGGACCTCATCGGCGAAGCGGCCGCGGCGCTACGGCTCGAGTCGACGGTCGAAGAGCTGATCCGCACGATTCACGCGCATCCGACGATGTCGGAGGCGATTGGAGAGGCGGCGCTGGACGTGAGTGGACGGGGAATTAACATCTGTATCTTTGTCGTTCCGCGTTCCACGTTCCACGTTCCCTTGAGAACGGGGAAACTGGACTGGGACGAGGAACGAGGAACGCAGAACCTGGAACGGGGAACAGGGAACGGGGAACGACGCCTGAATGTCCACTAACGTGTTGATGCCCCAGATGGGGGAGTCGGTTGCGGAGGGCACGATCGTCCGCTGGATCAAGAAGGTCGGCGACGCCGTTGAGAAAGACGAGCCACTCTTCGAGATCTCGACCGACAAGGTTGATGCGGAGATTCCCTCACCGGGCGCGGGAGTGTTGCTGGCGATTCACGTCAAGGAAGGCGACACCGTTCCAGTCAATAGCGTCGTGGCGGTCATCGGACAGGCTGGGGACTCAGAGAGTGTGACCGGTTCGACGGCTGCGATAGATGCGCACGAACGAACTGCTGCCGCCGTCGTCGTTGCGTCCCGAACCTCTTGAAGAAGATGACGAACGAAGCAGGTTCCGCGGACCTGTCGTACCCGTCGCACCTGTCGTACCCGGATCAGGCTCCCCTGGTGTCATTCAGCGGCGACGCACTCGTTCGTCACCCGTCGTCCGCCGGATTGCCGAGGATCACGGCATCGACATCAGCCGTGTGACCGGCACAGGGATCTCGGGGCGCGTGACGCGCCGTGACATTGAAGGCCTCGCCATCCGTCACAGCGATCGCTCCGGCCCCAAGCCGCCGCCGGCGTACGCGCCCGGGGACAACGTGCGCATCGAGAAGATGTCCATCATGCGCCGGAAGATCGCCGAGCACATGGTGATGAGCGCGCACACGTCGCCGCACGTGTACTCGACGTTCGAGGTCGATTTCAGCCGCGTCGATGCGCTGAGGCGCAAACACAAGGCGGCGTACGAGGCCGCCGGCACCCGGCTGACGTACACGGCATTCATCGCGAAAGCCACGGCCGACACGATCCGCGAGTATCCGTTCGCCAACGCATCGGTCGACGGCGACACGGTCGTGTACAAAGAGGACGTCAATCTTGGTATCGCCGTCGCCCTGGATCAGGGCCTCATTGTTCCGGTGATTCGACATGCCGACCGGCTGAGTCTCGTCGAACTGAGCCGCGCGGTTCAGGATCTGGCCGAGCGGGCACGGAACAAACAGTTGAAGATCGACGATGTTCAAGGCGGCACGTTCACCATTACGAATCCCGGCGTCTTCGGCGCCATGGCCGGGCAGCCAATCATCAGTCAGCCTCAAGTCGCGATCCTTGCCGTCGGGAGCATCGAGACACGCCCCGTGGTCGTCGACGGCGCCGTCGTCGCCCGCCCGACCTGCTATCTGACGCTCGGCCACGATCACCGTCTGATCGATGGCGCGGAGGGCGCGCGGTTTCTGGCGACGTTGAAGAAGAAGCTCGAGCATTTCGACGAGGCTGCGATTTGACCACGCGCGTCGCGGCCGCCGTCTCAGGCCGAACGATAGCGGTTCGGAGGTTGGGTCGGATCGAGTACGCCGCGGCGCTGGAGCTTCAGCGGGAGCTGGTCGAAGAGCGGCGGCGCGAGGCGATTGGCGACACGCTCCTTCTCCTCGAGCACCCGCCGGTTATCACCGTCGGGGCCCGGAACCGAATCGGCAAGGCGAACATCGTGGCGACAGCCCGATGCGCTCGTGCGAGAGGGCATTCAGATCTTCGAGGCCGGGCGCGGCGGCGACGTGACCTACCACGGCCCAGGCCAGCTCGTCGGCTACCCGATTCTCGATCTCAAGCCCGATCGGTGCGACGTGCATCGGTATGTGCGCGATCTCGAAGAAGTCCTGATCTCGGCGGTGGGATGCTTTGGCGTCACCGGTCATCGCGTGCCGGGGCTGAGTGGCGTGTGGGTGGGCTCTTCCGGACGCGAAGCAAAACTTGCCGCCGTCGGCGTGCGCATCAGCCGATGGGTGACGTCACACGGCTTCGCGCTCAACGTGAACACCAACCTCGACCACTTTCGGACGATCGTGCCGTGCGGGATTACCGATCGGGGCGTGACCTCGCTCGAGCGGCTGCTGGGGCATCCGGTGCCCCTCGTGGACGTTGAGGACGCCGTTCTCGAGTCTTTTCGGTCGGTGTTCGTTTGACGAAAGTGGCCGGGTGAATTTTCTTTGAGCGCTCAAAGAAAATTCACCCGGCCACTTTCTGACCTGACCGCCCCAGAAAGTCTGCCTGTCGCGAGCCTTCTGCTCATCTTGTAAGCTGATTCCCTCGAACACGCGCCGAGGGCCTGGTCCAGCCTTCGCATGAGGGTTTCGAACGTGATGCGCCCTATTTGCCTTGTTGCCTGCCTGTTCTGCCTGTTGCTGGCGAGCCGTTCTGCCGACGCGCAGGGGCCCGATAACGTTCTCCTCGTCATCAACCAGAACAGCCCGGCATCGGTTGAGATTGGCGAGTGACTACGCCGCTAAACGGGGCCTCCGGCCGAATCACGTGCTCAGAGTCGAGACGGCCGTCACAGAAACCATCCAGCGTTCAGACTACAACCGGACGATCGACCTGCTCATCGGCGCGTGGCTGACGCGAGAATCCCTCCAGGACGAAGTTCTCTACATCGTCTTGACGAAGGGCATTCCGTTGCGGATTGCGGGCACGGGAGGCCGTGATGGAACGGTCGCGAGCGTGGATTCGGAACTGACGCTCCTGTACCGGAAGCTCGTCTCGGGGCCAGCTTCAACGCTGGGCCCGGCGGCGAACCCATATTTTCTCGGCGACAAGAAAGTCAGCGAGGCTCGTCCATTCACGCGCTTCGATCAAGACATCTACCTGGTGACCAGGCTCGACGGCTTCAGCGTCGCTGACGTCAAGCGGCTCATCGATCGTGGGCTGGCGCCGTCGGCTGACGGGAAGGTCGTCCTCGATCAGAAGGCCACGCTGATCGATCGCGGCGGAGATCGTTGGTTGCAGCAGACCGCCGATCGACTGCGTGGGCCGCTCTCCGACGATCGAGTCGTCCTGGAGAACACCAAAGCCACGGCCGCGCCGGGTGGGCCTGTCCTCGGTTACTACTCGTGGGGCTCCAACGACCCGAGCAATCAGCTTCGCCGCTTCGGCCTCGAGTTCAGCCCGGGCGCAATCGGCGGCATGTTCGTCAGCACTGATGGCCGGACGTTCGCGGAGCCGCCGGCCGCCTGGAAGCCAAGCGGCCCCGCCGGCGGTCCTGCATTCGCCGGGAGCTTTCAGTCGCTCGCGGGCGATCTGATACGCGACGGCATCACCGGCGTTGCCGCGCACGTCGACGAACCGTTCCTTGACGCGACGGTCCGTCCGCAGGTGCTCTTTCCGGCGTACGTTGCCGGGTTCAACCTGGCCGAATCGTTTTATCTGGCGACGCCCTTTCTGAGCTGGCAGACCGTTGTCATTGGCGATCCGCTCTGTGCGCCGTTTCCGCGCACCACGCTTTCCGAAGGCGACATCGCCAAAGGACGGAACGCGGAGACCGGACTCCCCGAGCTCTTCACCGAGAGACGTCTCGCGAAGCTGGGTGCGGGCCTCAACCTGGCGGCCAGGAACACGATGCTCAAGCTCGAGGCCGAGATGGCGCGTGGCGAAACCGGCAACACCGAGGCGCTGCTTGTTCGGGCCACGGAATTGGAACCGAAGTTCATCGAGGCGCACCTCAAGCTGGCTGCGTACTACGGCAGTCGCAACGATCAGGCGCGAGCCATGGATCGATTCCGACGCGTGCTCGCCGTCGATCCGGATCACGTCAGTGCTCTGAACGACCTGGCCTATCTGATGGCCGAGAACGGACAGGCGAAAGACGCGCTGCCGATGGCTGTGAAGGCCGTGAAGCTCTCGCCGCTTCCGGAAGTTCTCGACACCGTCGGATGGATTCATCATCTGCTCGGCGAGGACAGCGGTGGAATTACGTATGTCGAGCAGGCGCTCGCCGGCGCACCCGCAAACGTGGACATCCTGATTCACGCCGCTGTCATGCATGCGGCTCTGAACAACAAAGTCCGCGCGCGGAACGAGCTCGCGACGGCTCTGAAGATCGATCCGAAAGCCGCGGAACGCGCCGACGTCAAAGCGCTGCAGGATAGCCTCGCGCCGGCACGGCAATAGGGCGCGTGGCCTTCCTCGTCACCATTCTCAAGTCGATCGGCGCGCCTGGATCGATTGCGTTTCTTCTTGTCAGCATCGCGCTCGGCTTGCTTTGCCGATTCGTCTGGCCGAGGAACCGCAAGCTGGCTCATGTCTGGCTTGCGTCGGTCGCGGCGACCTATCTAATTCTCTCGCTACCCATCGTTGCGCACGGAATTGCGGACGCTCTGCCCGCTCTGCCCCCTGAAAGACCCTCCGCGGTGTCCGAGATCGATGCGCTCATCGTTTTCGACGGCGACAACCGCCGGGGACGCGTCGCAGAGGCCAAACGAATCTACGACGAAGCCAAACCGGGACACGTCTGGTTGCTGGGCGACGTGTGGATGTGGGACGCGCTCTGGCGTTCGGGGATTCCGTACGACCTAATCACGCCAGACAAGTCGACGCCAAACACGCGGGCTCAGATGGAGTGGGTCCAGCGGTTCGAATCCACGCGCCCAGGGCGGGCGGCGATCGTCGCGTCGCGATTGCAGATGCCTCGCATTGCGGCGCTGGCGGACGCTGCCGGCAGTCGCGCGCTTCTCGCGGCTTCGCCTGCTGACACCGAACCTGCGCGATCCGGCTTCCGGCAATTCGTTCCCACCTACTACGCACTGCGCATCAGCCGCGACGCGCTCTACGAGCACGGGGCTCTTCGTGTACTACCGTTACAAGGGGTGGATTCGGTAGGGCCCAGTCTCCGGAACGAGGTAGGAAAGTCTGCCCTCAGGCAACCATTTGACTCCGGTTGAGCGCGAGCCGCCTGCCTTGAAGCCCCTAAGTAATTGAGTCGGCTCATGTTGCGGACGGTGCACCGAGAGACACGTCCCGGGACGCGGATTGCTGTTCCTCGAGGCATGAGCAATCGTTCCCGCCTGCTGGCGGTTCTGGTGACCCTTTGCCTCGCTGTGGCCGGATGTGGCGGTCCGAGTGTCGATGACCGTGTCCGGAAAGGCGACGAGTACGTCGGCCAGCAAATGCTCCGCGAAGCGTCGATCGAGTACCGCGGCGCGCTGCAAGCGGATCCCAACCGCGGTGACGTCCGGCTGAAGCTGGGTGATGTCTACGTCCAACTGCAGGAGCTTCGACCGGCCCTAAGACGAGTACGTCCGCGCGGCGGACCTGCTGCCCTCAGACGTCAACGCCCAAATCAAGGCAGGAAGCCTCCTGCTCCGGGCGGGACAGTTCGAAGACGCGAAGAGCCGTGTCGAGAAGGCGCTTGCCCTCGATTCGAAGAACGTTGACGCACAGGTGCTGCTTGGCAACACGCTCGCGGGTCTCAAGGATATCGACGGCGCCATCTCCGAGTACCAGCAAGCCCTCACGTTGAACCCCGAGAAGAATGAGGCGTACCAGAACATCGGCACTTTGCAGATGGTTCGCGGCCGGCTGCCTGAGGCTGAAGCTGCTTTCCGCAAAGCGGTGGAGGTCGCCCCGAAGTCGGTACCCGTCCGATTGGCCCTGGCGAACTTTCTCTGGGCTGCGGGCCGTCGCGCTGATGCCGAGCAGAGCCTGAAGGATACGCTGGCCCTCGATCCCAAGAACCTCGTCGCCAATCGCGCGCTTGGCGTGTTCTACGTGGCGTCGAATCGACTCGCTGACGCCGAGCCGTACTTCCGGACCATCGCGGACACGGCGAAAACCGACGAATCCCGCATCGGTCTGGCGGACTACTACATCATCGCGAAGCGTTACGACGCCGCGACGCCGATCCTGCGCGAGCTTGCGAGCAAGGAGGAACGTCACGCCCAGGCGATGCTGCGACTTGCCGCGATAGACATGGCGATCGACAACCGTGTCGAGGCCCACGTCAAGGTGCGCGAAGTACTGGCCGCGAGCCCGGCGAACATGGCCGCGCGTCTGTTCAGTGCCAGGCTTCTCGCACTCGAGGGGAAATCCGACGAGTCACTCGCCATGGCTCGGACGATCGTCAAGGACGAGCCGGCGGCCGCGGAGAGCGCCGGCGCGTTCGAGTTAATCGGATCACTGGAGGCGTCCGCCGATCGTCCGGAGGAGGCCATCAAGGCGTTCCAGGAAGTGCTCAAACGGGCGCCGCGGGCTTCCGGCGCTCATCTGGGATTGGCCCGGCTGTATCGAGCGCGTGGAGAGTGGGAGACTGCCGCGACACATGCGCAGGCGATACTCACCGACGTTCCGAAACAACCCGACGCTCGAGCCGAGCTCGTCCGGGTCTGGCTCGCCCAGGGGCAGAACGCCAGGGCCACCGAGGAACTGGCATCGCTGCGCCGCGATTTTCCCAACGCGCTTGGCGTGCTGACGCTCACCGCGGCTCAGCAGCTCGCGGCAGGCGAGTTAGATGCTGCCCGCGCGTCCTACGTCAAGGTCCGGAGTGCTTCCCACGGCGATCTCGAGGCGCTGGCCGGCATCGTGAATATCGACCTCCGGCGTGGACGAACGAAGGAAGCGATTGCGACGGTCGAGGAGAGCCTGAAGAGCGTCGCGCCGTCCGGCGGCTTGTTCGTCATCGCCGCCCGCGCGCATCTTGCCGCCTCCAACAGCCCGAGAGCCGAAGAGCTTCTCAAGAAGGCCATCGAGGTCGAACCAGCCCGCCTCGGAGCCTACAGCTTGCTCGGCGTCATCTACGCCCGGCAGAATCGGCTCGCCGAGGCCGAACGCAACTTCGCAGAGATCGTCAAGCGCAACCCTTCGTCCGTCTCTGGTCGAACGATGCTCGCGATGATTTATGACGCGCAGCGCCGTCTGCCAGAGGCCGAGAAAGCCTACAAAGAAGTGCTCGCCGTCGACCCGGACGCACCGGTGGCGGCCAACAACCTGGCCTGGATCTATGCGTCGAGCGGCAAGAACCTGCCCGACGCGCTTCAACTCGCGCGTACGGCGTACAAACAGTTACCGAACGAGCCCAATGTCAACGACACGCTCGGCTGGATTTACTATCAGGACAAGCGGTTTGCAGATGCCATCAAGCATCTCGAGGCGAGCGTCAAGGCCGGCACCAACGATCCCAGCATTCACTATCACCTGGGGATGGCCTATGCGAACTTCGGGGAATCGGACAAGGCGCGCCAGTCATTGACACGGGCGCTTGCGTTCAACGTCGAGTTCGATGGAAAGCCCGAGGCGCGCAAGGCGCTGGACGCGCTCGCGAATTGACCAGCTCAGGCTGCAAACAATTCGTCGAACGAGGGAATCGGGTTGCGGCGCTCGTCGTACTCCCGTGAGATGACCTGCACTTCAGCGAAACGCTCGCTCATCTGATCGACGAGCGGAGCGTACTTGTGGTTCGGCTGCCGCGAATCGAAGCGCAGAAGCTCCATGTCGCACATATAGTGCGGGTCGTAATACATCGGCACGGTCGATCCGTCGATCTGGACGTCTGAACCGCCAATGCGGCGCAGAATTTTCGAAGACCCGTGGCGCACCGTCGCGGTCGTCAAGCCAAGTGCTCCTCCCAGCGTTCGCGAGAGGCTGTAGGTGGCAAGCGCCATCAAGAGGGCGTCGGACGTGCATCGGCTGTTCGGCGAAATGGCCCACCCGCCGAGCTCGGCGTACTTCAAGTTGTCGCGATATGCCCGCTCGAGCTCGTTGTCCACGGCCGCTCTGAACGTCTCCCGCCATTCTGGCGATCCGTTCAGCGGACACGATCGAACGCGCAAAGCCTCCACGGAGTGCACGCGATTGTGAAGCAGATACCAGGCGCACGAGCTGACCTGCCCCGCTTTGTTCAGCAGCAGCAGGTGCCAGCTGCGCTGGTCCTCGGGAATCTGGTGACGCCCCGACGCCGTCAAATGCTCCGGCCTCAGGGCGCCGTCGCTGCAGTACACCGTGCCACGCAGTCGCTGGACGTCGTGGACCAGAGCCGTGTGGCGCGGAGGATCGAATACGGCGTTCGAGAACAGCTCAGGCACCTCCTGCTGAGGAGGCGCCAGAAGCACGAGCCGCTGGTCGATGGCCGTGACGTTTCTGTCGATCAGTCCGCGCATAAATGCCAAAACTTGCTCCGCGGCACCACAGAGTTGGAAGCCGGGAACTCGCGACTCACGAGACCAATTCTCGTGCCGTCACGAGCCGGATAGCGTCACTACACGACGAACCGGGCAGCGCCAGCCTGTTCCTGGCCAAAAATGCGTGCTTTTCGTTCGAAAGGCCGTGGGAGGCGGCGCGGTGCGTTTCAGAGGACCTCCGCCGGATTTCTGCGTTCTTACCGCCAAGCGGCTACGGTTTTGATTCATGGCTCACATGCGTGTAAGACAGGAACCGACGCCGATGATCACCAAACCGAAATCCGGTGCGGTGGCAAGAAGTATGGTTGAGCCACTCAACTCGTCTCGCGCAAGACTGCCGTCCGTTCCTGCGGACTCAACGACGGCACGACGTGCGAAAGGACGCGAAGCCGTCCGAGCTCGAGCGGCACCATCACCGCGGAGCCGGCCGCACCGAGGCCGTGCTCGCCGACGATGAGCGCCGGGTGCATTCGCCGGCTGCCGAAGATGAGGGCCTCGACGATCGCCGCGGTGGCCGAGCCAATCGCGCATGGTCCCGGCGGCCAGAATCGTGCGATCGACTCGGAGATCGCCAGCAGCCGGTGCGCGGGGACGCGGTCGACGATGAGTGAGCCTGCAGCGGACGCTGCCGACCAGCCAACGACGAAGCGAGGTGGCCGTCCGACAACCGTCAACTCGACGGAGGACAAGCCGAGTTCCATGCCGGCCAGGCTTCGGGCCGTTCCGACAATGGCTGAGGAGGCCGATCCGATGAGGCGATGGGCGGGCAGCTTGAGATCGCGCGCGCAGGCTTCGAGCAGAGCCGTCTGCGACGGCCCGGCGAACACGATGGGCGCGGCCGCGCCCGCGCGTACGAGTTGTTCGACGAGCGAGAGACCCGCGTCGCCGGTCCACTCCCCGTCCTTCACAGTGTCGGCGATGACGATGACAGAGGCGCCCGTGGCTGACAGCGGGTCCGCGGCCGCCGTCACACGCGTGTCCGCGCCCGTGATTGGACCGGCCTGCGAGATGTCGAGCGCCTTGCCTGCCGCCACCTGCGCGTCCGCGTCGACGATCCGGACGGCCCTGATCCGCGCGCGCCTCGCCAGGCTCTCAGCCGTCGCCGCGCCGACCGGTCCCGCGCCCAGAATGGCGACGAACGACATGGGGGGTATTAGACATTTGTTATTGGTTATTGGCTATTGGTTATTGAATTGGGTAATTGTTATTGATCATTGTGGAATGTAGCACGCAGCCCTGAACTCTTCTTGAACCGCGAGCGTTGAACAGCGGAACGCGGAACGAGAACGTGGAACGCGGAACGGGGAACGGGGAACGACGAATTCACTCGAATGAACCGAGGCCAGTTAATGCGGCGAGCGATTGTGACCGGAGGAACGCGCGGGATTGGGCGCGCGATTGCGAAGGCGATTCTGTCGGACGGTGGGGCGGTGACCATCACGGGCGTGAACCCGCAGCGGCTCGATATCGCCGTGCGATCGCTTGCGGCGGAGGTCGGTGACGCCGAGCGGGTCGCCGGCCTGGCCGTGGACGTGCGCGACCGCGCGGCCGTGGATCAGATGGTCGCCGACGCCTCCAGACGGTTTGGAGGCCTTGACGTCCTCGTCAACAACGCCGGAATCGGCGTCTTCGGCGAGATAGCCTCGACAACCGACGAAGACTGGAACCGGGTAATCGAGACGAACCTGACCGGGCCGTTCTACTGCACGCGTGCTGCAATTCCTGAACTGCGCGCCGCCGGAGGCGGGTGGATCGTCAATATGGCCAGTCTCGCCGGCCGGAACTACTTTCCCGGTGGCGCCGCGTATTGCGCCTCGAAAGCCGCGCTGATTGCGTTCAGCGAGGCCGTGATGCAGGAAGTGCGTTTCGACAACATCCGGGTGACGGTTGTCATGCCTGGCTCCGTGGCGACCGAGTTCTCCGGCCCGGCCTCCGACGACTCCTGGAAGCTCTCGGCCGACGATGTCGCGCAGACGGTCATGGATCTGCTCCGCCATCCCGGCCGCAGCCTCCCAAGCAAGGTTGAGATTCGGCCGTCGCAGCCAAAGAGGAACTGACGCTCGTCGTTCCCCGTTCCGCGTTCCCTTCGTTCTCGTTCCCCGTTCTCGTTCCCCGTTCACAACAACCGCCGTGCTCATCACAACAGCCGCCGTCGCGCCGTTCTTCAAGAACGGCTTTCTGGTCGCCTGTGAAGAGACGCGCGAGGCCATCCTTATTGATCCGGGCGACGAGGTCATGGAGCTCCTCGAGGCGGTTCGATCCACCGGCGCAACGTGAAGGCGGTGCTTCTGACGCACGCCCATCTCGACCACATCACCGGCATCGGCCGCGTGAAGAAAGAGCTCGGTGTTCCGGTCTGGCTCCACGCCGACGACCTGTTCCTCTACGACGCCATCGTCGAGCAAGGCATGATGTTCGGGTTGCGTGTGGAGCGTCAGCCGCCGGTCGATGCGCACTACGCGCCCGGCATGCCCTTTCTGTTCGGCCGCTACCAGGTGGACGTGCACCACACCCCGGGCCATTGTCCGGGTGGCGTGTGCCTGGCCATAGGCCGCGCGGATCAGACCCATCGTGACCTGTTCGTGGGCGACACGTTGTTTGCCGGCAGCATCGGCCGCACGGATTTGCCGGGCGGCGACCATGCGACGTTGATCAACTCGATTCGAACGGTGCTGTTCGCGTTTCCAGACGACGCGGTCGTTCACTCCGGACACGGCCCGGACACGACGATTGGGAGAGAGAAGAAGACGAATCCATATCTGAGCTAGCGCTTGTCGTTCCCCGTTCCCCGTTCCCCGTTCCCCGTTCCCCGTTCCTCCGTTCTTCTCGTTCCCCGTTCCTCGGTTCCCGAATTGCAGAATCTGCAACCGACGGTTGAATCGTCTGCGCGAGATTTCCGATCTATCAAAGACATCGGGCCGAGATACACGGTGGCAGCCACGGGCCCAAATCTTGCCGTTGCCCGGGCAGTGGCCGCGAGGCGATACGAAGACTTGCTTGTCTGGAAGCTGGCTGATGAGCTCCGACGTTGCGTGCACCGCTCGACGGACAGCGCGGCATTCCGGCAGCAGCAGTGGCTTCAAGGCCAGTTGCGCCGAGCCGCTCACTCTGCGTGCGCCAACGTTGCCGAAGGGTTCGGCCGGTACAAGCCCAAGGACTTTGCTCGATTCGTCCGCACCGCCAGAGGCTCGTTGGAAGAAACCAAGGCGCATCTCGACCAGGTCCGACTTCTCGGGCTTGTGGGCGACAGCGAGGTTCACGAAATCCGATCGCTGGCCAATCGAGCCTGTGCCGCAGCGACCAAACTGATTCGCTACCTCGAGAACGCGGAGGAGCCGTAGAACGAGGAACGAGAACCGGGAACGGGAACGAGGAACGGAGAACGAGGAACGAGGAACGAGGAACGGGGAACGGGGAACGGGGAACGACGAATCAGTCCACCACCTCTACCTTGAACTCAACCCGTCCGACAGTGAGCATGTCCCCCGCGCGCAACACGACGCGGTCAATTTTCTTACCGTTGACCATCGTGCCGTTCGTCGAGCCCAGGTCTTCGACCACGAGCTGGTCCGACTTGTCTGCCGTCAGCCGGCAGTGAAGGCGCGAGATGAGCGCGGCGTCCACGATGAAATCCGCGCGCGCCGTGCGGCCGATCGTCTTGATGCTGCCCGGAGCCACGCGCAGAGTGATTGGGGGTTCGTCGGCGCTCTGAAGGATCCAGCCCGGCACGACTAACCGACCGCCTCGAGCTCGCGCACGCGCGGGTGCACGACCGTTCCGTCTTTCGTCACCACAATCTCCTTCGTGATCTCGTCGTCCATGTTCAGAACGAGCCGCGGCGATCCGCTCGCTTTGCCGTCGGCGCCTTTCTCGCGCTGGACGAGGTGCTGAATCAGAGTCACGACGTTGCGCGCGTACATCTGACTGGCATGGTAAGGGACCGACGCCGCGAGGTTGGTGGGACCGAGGATTGTCACCCCGTGGCGGACGACCACTTCGTCCGGCACGGTCAGCTCGCAGTTGCCGCCGCGTTCCGCGGCCAAATCGACGATGACCGATCCCGGAGGCATGGCCGCGACCATCTCACCGGTGACGAGAATCGGCGATTTCTTGCCAGGAATCGCGGCCGTGGTGATGACGACGTCCGTCGTCGCGACGGTCTTCATCATCATCTCGCGCTGGCGCCGGTAGAAGGACTCGTCCTGCGCGGTCGCGTATCCGCCTTTGTCCTGCGCGTTGGAGGCCTCGATCGGCATCTCGACGAATCGGGCGCCGAGGCTTTGAATCTGTTCCTTGACCGCCGGTCGAACGTCGTACGCCTCGACCCTCGCGCCAAGCCGTCGTGCGGTCGCGATGGCCTGTAACCCTGCCACCCCGGCTCCGACCACGAAGACGCGCGCGGCCGCGACGGTGCCCGCGGCCGTGTTGAGCATCGGGAACATTCGCGGCAACGTGGTGGCCGCGAGCAGCACCGCCTTGTAGCCCACGATGGTGGCCATCGACGAGAGGGCGTCCATGCTCTGTGCACGCGTGATGCGCGGCACAAGCTCCATGGCCGCCAGCACCCCGCCGCGCTCGGCAATCGTGCGGGCGGCCGAACCGGCCGTCAGCGGCTCCGCAAACCCGATGATCAGTTGACCCGCTCGAATGAGCGAAACGTCGGCGGCGCCATGAGAAGGATTCGCGCCGAGCGTGCGGACGGCTGCGACGATCTCCGACTGAAAAACGTCCGCGCGCGACCCGATCGTCGCCTGGTCGGCGTACGCCGCGTCGGGGAAGCCGGCGGCTTCGCCGGCGCCTCGCTCGATCACGACGTCGATGCCAAGCTTTTTGAGCGCCGGCAGCGACCGCAGGGACGATCGCAACTCGGCGCTCGCCGGGAAACATCTCTCTTGGAACACCGAGCTTCATCGCGGCAGAAGTTTACGCGATCACCGGGCTGGAGCCACGCTCTTGAACCACTCCGCAATGGCCGTGCCGACCTCGGGTGACAGCGACGCTGGTGTCGCACTCGTATCCGTGCCAGCGGTCGTCGCCGGCACGAACGCGTGGTTGACGCCTGCCACGATCACCTTTTTCGTCTGTGCGGCCGCACGCCGTTCCTTGTTTCGCGCCAGTTCCTCCAGACGATCGGCGTCGGCTGGAGAGACCTCCGTGTCGAGCGCCCCTTGAATCACGAGGACGGGCTGTTCGACCTCCTCGAGGGTGACCGCCGGATCGAAAAGCAGCCAGCTCTTGAACCACGGCGTATCCGCTTCACGTCGGACGTCCTGCGAAATGGATTCCCAGCCCTTTCCCGTCACTGTCGCTTCGTTCACGCTGGTCTGCAGCGCGATGCGCCTGGTCCGCTCCACTTCAGGGACCCCAAGCCGCTCGAGCATCCGGCGTTGTTGCTCCATAACCGCCTCGCGGCCGGAGCGGCCCTCGACGGCCAAAAGTGCGACGCCCTTGATGCGATCTTCGCGTTCCGCCGCGAGCAAAGCGATCGGGCCGCTGTCACCGTAGCCGACGATGACGATGCGCTCGCTGTCGACGTCGCGCCGCCGCCGCAGCCACTGAACGATGCTGAGCACGTCGTCCCGATATGTGATGAGCCCGGCGTTCTCGGTCCGTCCGCCGCTTTGCCCAGACCCCCGAGCGTCGAACCGAACGACGAAGAACCCGGCATCGGCGAGCGTTCCGGCGAGCCGACCGAAAACGGGAACGCCGCCGGTCAACCGCTCACGCCCGGGATTTCCCGGGCCAGCTGTGAGAATGACGACGGGCGCCCGCGCGGTCCCGGCGGCGGCCTTCGTGATGGTGGCGCCAATCGTGAAGCCGTTCGCGGAGATGAACACGGCTTCGTCGCCGGGATTCTGTCCGTGGTCCTCGCGGGTCATGACGGACGTGAGGTCGTCTCGAATCACGACAACCGACGACATGGGCATGACAAGACGAGCGAGTCGCTGGCGGTCGTCGGTCCAGACCTCGATCGGGAACGCGCCGCGTGGCGTCATGAGCGTCAGGGAAAATTCGCGAATCGCGACGGGTCCCTCCGGTGTGACCAGCCGCCTGGCGGTCACGCGATCGACCGTCGCCGCCACTTCGTTCTCTGGCACCCGGTAGAGGGGCAGCGTGGTACCGGGCGCCGCGGTCGCGAGTCGGGCGGCGAGCGCCTCGTACGTCCCGAAGAAGTTGTCGGGCAGCACGACCGCGCGCGGCGAGATGACCTGCGTGTTGACCGCCTTCTGACCGTTCCGCACGAGCTCGCTCGTGGCGGTCGTCGCACCGAACGTCGTCGTCAGCGAGACCGCCTGACCGCCGACCGAGCCTTGAAGCACCAGCCGTTCGGCCTGCCAGTCGGCGCCGTACGCGATCTCGAGCTTCCTCGTGACGATGTTGAAGGGAGCGCCGAGGCTGCCGATTGACGAAAGCAGCCATCCAGTCTCGCTTTTCGTGACAGACACGCTCTGCGTGCCGACTTTACTGCCGTTGACGAGCACCGTGAAACTGACGGCGCCGGGACCGGCCGGCTGTGCGTAGGCGGGAAGGGCGAATAGGAGGGCGGCCAGCGCGCCAAGGCTAAGATGGCGGAAGAGTCGCGCGCGTGCCTGACATCAAAGATCAGTATCGCATCATCCTCGAAGGCGCCGGATGGATCGATCGACCCGGCCGCGGACGCCTTCGTCTCGAGGGCGCCGATGTCGGCGTGTTTCTGCAGGCCCTGCGTCAGCAACGACGTCACACGTGTCGAGCCGGGACAGGGGTTGTATGCGACCTACCTGACACCGAACGGCCGGATGTTGGCGGACTTCGAAATTTACCGGCGGCCGGACGCGTGGCTTCTCGGCCTCGCCGCCGAGCGGGCGACGACCGATCGCCGAGCGCCTGGATCAATCGATTTTTTCAGAGGACGTACGAGTCGTGGATGTCACGGCGACGTTCGCCGAAATCGTCGTGGTTGGCGGCATCGCCGCAGAGCGGTTGGCCGATGCCCTGTCGGTGACTTCCGCCGAGCTCGACGCACTCGGCGAGCTCGGGCAGCGTGACTACGACGAGGGCTTCATCGCCCGTTCTGGTGACGCGAAGCTCCCGATGTTCACGGTCGTCGTTCCAGTCGCTCGACGCGGTGAGGTCATCGCGCGGCTCGAAGCTGCCGGCGTGCGGTCAGTCAGCGCGGCGCTCGTCGAGACCCTTCGAATTGACGCCGGCCGCCCGCGTTTTGGCGCGGACATGACCGAGGAGACCATTCCCCTCGAGGCTGGTCTCCTCGAACGCGCCATCAGCACGACGAAGGGTTGTTACGTTGGACAGGAGATCGTCATCCGCATCCTGCACCGGGGCGGTGGTCGCGTCGCGAAGCGTCTCGTGACCTTGTCGTTCGACGAGCCTCAGAACGGCGCGCCTCCGTCTGGCACCCCGCTCTTCGACGGCGGGAAGAACATCGGCCAGTTGACGAGCGTGTCGCCGTCGCTGACCGAGTCGCATCTCATCGCACTTGGGTACGTGCACCGTGATCTTGCCGAAGAAGGACGCGAGGTCGCGATAGGCGACACCGACACGCGTGCGAGGGTGACGGGATTCGCCCGGTAGCTCCGGCTGCGAGCGGGCTGACACCTTCGGTCTCCGCGGAGACGACGCTCGAAACCGAGCGTTGAATGAGGGAGCCGCGGCCTGTGGTTCGAGAGTTCGGAGGTTCGCAGGCGACAGGAACGAACTCAGCGAGTCACCTTATCTAGTCCGAAAGTTGGCCCGTGCCAGCTCATTCCTGTCGCCTTCGAACCTCCGAACCTCGAACCTCCGAACCGCTGTTCGGTTGACTCCACGACGACCCGTGCTTGCTTAGGATTCGACAGTCAGGAGTTCAATCAGCTCTCGATCCGCCTCGGGAAACGCGAGCTGGCCGAGATCGCGGCGGGCGATCCACTTCAGCTCCTGTCCCAACAGCGGCTGGGGCTCGCCCGCGATCGTCGCGTGCCGGAAGTGCAGACGTACCGTGCGCTCAGGGTAGGAGTGCTCGGAGACGAGGAGCTCGTCGCCGATCGTTGAGTCCACGCCGAGCTCTTCGGTGAGCTCACGCGCCAGGCAGGCGTCATGCGCCTCGCCTGGCTCGCATTTGCCACCCGGAAATTCCCAGAGGCCGGCCAGGTGGGTGCCCTTGAGGCGCCGGGCGACGAGCAGGTGCCCGTCGCGTTCGATGACCGCGGCGATGACGACCACGGCTGATGACGATCCGCCTTTGGCTCACCGGGCCGACCGCTTCGGACGCCGTGTCACGCCGGTGAACGGGTACGTCCGGCACTTCGTTCGCATCGGGCACGGTTCACAGCGCGGCGATCGCGCGCTGCAGACGGTGGCTCCGAAGTCCATGAGGGCCTGGTTGAAATCGTAGACGTGGCGATGGGGCAGGACGGTCCGCGACAGCGCCCACAGGTGCTTCTCGCTCGCGTGACGTTTGTCGCGCTCTATGCCGACGAACACCCGCGACAGCACGCGCGCGACGTTCGTGTCGAGGATCGCCGCGCGCTTGCCGAAGGCGAAGCTCATGACCGCACCGGCCGTGTACGCGCCGATGCCCTTGAACGACCGTAGCGAAGCCTCGTCGCCCGGCAACTGACCGCCGTAGCTCTCGACCGCTTCGCGCGCGATGGCGTGCAGGCGCCGAGGCCTGATGTTGTAGCCGAGCGGGTACCACGTGCGCACGACGTCGCCCTCCGGCGCGTCCGCGAGCGCCTCGAAGGACGGGTACCGATCGAGCCACTCGAGGTACTTCGGCAGAACGCGATCGACCTGTGTCTGTTGGAGCATGACTTCCGACACGAGGACGCGGTACGGATCGCGCGTTTCGCGCCAGGGGAGCGTGCGGCCGTGTTGTCGATACCAGGCAAGAAGGCGTCGCCGGAACCATTGGCGCGCGGACGGATCGGGCAGGGGCATCGTCCGGACGCGTCGTGGCACGATGCCATAATAGGTGACTCGTGGTCCGCATCTACACGCGAACGGGGGACGCCGGGGAGACGGGACTCTTCGATGGCACGCGCGTCTCCAAGGCCGACCCGCGTGTCGATGCGTACGGCGACGTCGACGAACTCGCCTCGTGGCTCGGCGTCGTGCGGGCACGGACCGATTCTCCCGATCTCATCGGCGATGATCACGCACATCCAGCGCGATCTGTTCGCGCTCGGCGCGCGTCTCGCCGACCCGCGCCGCAAGATCGCCGGCCGGGTCGAAAAGGTGGTCCTGACCGAACAGGACGTGACGCGGCTCGAGGGATGGATCGACGCGCTCGAGACTGAATTGCCCCCGCTCCGCCGGTTCATTCTGGCGGGTGGGAATGAGGCTGGCGCCGGCTTCCATTTCGCGCGCGCGATCTGCCGCCGCGCGGAACGGCGCATGGTGGCGCTCGGGCCCGACGCCGTGGAGGCCGTCGCGCTCGTGTACATCAACAGGTTGTCGGACCTGCTGTTCACCATGGCCCGCGTCGCCAATGCGCGGGCCGGGGTCGCAGACGTCGAGTGGTAGCCGACGCCGCATACGCCGCCTGCCTGCGTCTGGCACGGCAGCACTACGAGAACTTTCCGGTGGCGTCACGTCTGATGCCCCCGGCCAGCCGGCCGCACATCGCCGCCATCTACGCGTTCGCCCGGATGGCCGACGACTTCGCCGACGAGGGCGATGACCCGCCAGAATTCGCGGTTGGCCCGGCTCGATGGCTGGCGCGAGTGTCTGCACGCCGCAGCCGCGGGACGGCCCGGTGGCGGGCGGCAACGACGATGCGGCGCAGGTCTTCACGGCGCTTTCCGAGACGATGGCGGTGCACAGCCTTGACGTGACGCTGTTCGATGATTTGCTCAGCGCGTTTCGGCAGGACGTCGTGACGACTCGATACGAGACGTGGGAGCGATTGCTGGACTATTGCCGGCGTTCGGCGAATCCGATTGGCCGCCTCGTGCTGGCCGTGACCGGCTACCGCGACCGCGCACTGGACCTGCGATCCGACTGCGGTCTGCACGGCGCTGCAGCTCACCAATTTCTGGCAGGACCTCGAGCGCGACTGGGCGAAGGGGCGTTTGTACGTGCCGCTCGAGATTGCGCGTGCTGCCGGCGCGGAGGAACGGGATCTCGATGCCCGCCGGATGACGCCCGCGTGGCGTGCGGCGCTTCACGAGGTGGCGGACCGCACGCGCCAGCTGTTTCTGGACGGGCGTTCCGTCGCCGACGGTGTCACGCGGCCGGCTCAAGTGGGAACTCCGCGCAACGTGGCTCGGCGGCGTGCGCATCCTCGACCGGCTCGAAGCGATCGAATTCGACGTGTTCCGTCACCGTCCCGCACTCGGCGTCACCGACGCCGCCGCGATTGCCGGGCGCGTGGTCGTCTGGCGCTGAACGACGTGGCACGCAAGACAAGCTTCTACTACGCGTTTCTCGCCCTTCCGAAGGCCAAGCGGCAGGCCATCGTCGCCGTCTGGGATTTCTGTCGAGCCGTGGACGACAGCGTGGATCTCGCGCCGAGTCCCAAGGCCGCGGAGGCCGCGGTCGGCACATGGCGCGCGGAGCTCGACCGTGTGTTCGGCAGCAGTGAACCGGCGACGCCGGCGGGTCGCAATCTTCAGCCGCTGGTTCCGACGTTCGGTCTGGCTCGGGAAGATTTCGACGCGCTCGTGGACGGCATCGCGATGGACGCGTCTCCGCGCCGCTACGAGACCTTCGCGGACCTCGAACCGTACTGCCACCGCGTGGCGTCGGCGGTCGGGCTCATGTGCGTTCGCATTTTCGGCTACCGCAATCCGGTCGTCCGGGATTACGCCAGGGACCTCGGCGTCGCGCTGCAGTTGACGAATATCCTGCGTGACGTGGGCGTCGATTTTCGTCGTGGCCGGGTGTACCTCCCGATCGAGGACCTGACCCGGTTCGGATGCACAGAGGCCGACATCGAGCGCGAGGTCAACGAAGCCGGTCACGGTATTCGAAGTGAGCGCCTCCGTTCGGTGCTCGAGCATCATGCCGCGCGGGCCCGCGTGTTCTACGCGCGCGCCGTGAGAGCGCTTCCGCCTGATGAAGGTCCCAACCTCATCGCCGCCGAGATCATGCGCGAGGTCTACTGGGAGCTGTTGCGGCGCATCGAGTTGGCGCGATGCGACGTGTTCAGTTCGGTGATTCATGTGCCTCGTCCTACCCAGGCGCGCATTGCCCTCAATACCTGGTGGAACGTCCGGCGCCGCGCGGCGCGCTCCACCGTCCCTGCTCACCGATGACCGCTGATGTTGCCGTCATCGGTGCGGGCTTCGCCGGCCTGAGCGCCGCGATCCGGCTTGTCGATCGCGGGCAGCGGGTCGTTGTGGTCGAGGAGGCGCCTCGGCTCGGTGGCCGAGCGACATCCTTTGCCGATCGTGAGACCGGCGAGCGCGTGGACAACGGCCAGCACGTGCTCTTCGGCTGCTATCGCGAAACGTACGACTTCCTCCGCCGCCTCGGCACCGATCGTCACGCGCCGCTGCAATCGCGCCTGAGCGTCACGATCGCGGACGACAACGGGCGGGCGTTCGAGCTCGCGTGCCCGGGCCTGCCGCCGCCGTGGCACCTCATCGGGGGCGTGCTGATGTGGCGCGCGCTGCCCTTGCGCGATCGACTGAGCGCGCTCGGTCTTCGTTCGTGGCTATCCGCGGCACGGCGAGACGGTGCGGTGGCTGCAGCTGCGCGCGTGCCATCCACCATGACCGTGTCCCAGTGGCTGCGCGCACACGGTCAATCGACCGCGCTGTGCCGGTGGCTGTGGAATCCGCTCGCCGTGGCTGCGCTCAATCAATCGCCTGACGTGGCGGCGGCCGCGCCGTTTGCCCGCGTGCTCGGCGAGCTCTTCGGACCGCGCGTGGAGGATTCGTCGATCGGCGTCCCGACAGTGCCGCTCGACGAGCTCTTTGCCGTGCCGGCCGTCCGCATCATCGAACAACACGGCGGGCGCGTGCTCACGCGGACACCTGCGCGCGTGTGGCTGGGTGAGGATGGTTCCGTGCGAGGGGTCCATGCCGGAGCGGAAGTGATTGAGGCAACGGCCGTGATCAGCTCGGTGCCCTGGCATGCCCTGGGCGCACTTTGGCCGCGCGGGGCCCCCCCACCGCTCGCCGCATGTCGTTGATGCTGCTGAGAGAATGACGAGCTCGCCGATCGTCACGGTCAATCTGTGGTTCGACGGTCCAGTCACCCACGGACGCTTTGTCGGCCTCGTGGACGGGCCGATGCACTGGGTGTTCGACAAGAGCGCGATCTTCGGCGAAAACGCGGGGCACGTGTCCGTGGTCGCGAGCGGCGCCGACGAGATTGCCCGCCTCGGCAACGCCGAGATTACGCAACTCGCCGTGGCTCAGCTCGCCCGCGGTCTTCCGTCGGCACGTTCGCGTCAGCTCCTGCGATCGGTCGTCGTGCGCGAGCATCGCGCCACGTTTTCGCTCGCGCCCGGCGGCCCGCCGCGTCCCGCGACGCGCACGCCACTGAAGGGGTTCTTCCTTGCGGGCGATTGGACGGACACGGGCCTGCCCGGCACCATCGAAGGCGCGGTCCTTAGCGGATACCGTGCAGCGGAGGCGGTAATGGCGGCTCTGACATCGTCGTTCCCGGTTCCGCGTTCCCCGTTCCCGTTCACGTTCCTAGGTTCTTCGTGCAGGAACGGGGAACGGGGAACCGGAACGAGGAACGAGGAACGGGGAACGCGGAACGGATGATAATCACCCGGTGACTTTCGTCGTCGTTCACTACGGCGAGCTGGCGCTGAAGGGGCGCAACCGGCCGTGGTTCATCAACCTGCTCGTTCGATCGATCCGGCAGGCCCTGCGGGGCCTGCACGTCGTGAGCGTGCGCTCACTCATCGGCAGGATTCTGGTGACGCTGGCGTCGGAGGACGACTGGCCGGCGGCGCGCGAGCGGCTCGTGGCGATCCCGGGGATCGGCAATTTCTCGCGCGGCTACGAGACTCGCGCCGACCTCGATCATCTCGGCGACGAGATCCTCGCGCGTCTCGAACCCCGCGCGGTGCCGAGCTTCCGCGTCTCCGCCCGCCGCGTGGACAAGCGCTTTCCCATTCCGTCTCCCGACATCGAGCGCGCCATCGGCAAGCGTGTCCAGGACCGCACTGGCTGGCGCGTGGACCTCGCCCATCCCGCATTCGTGATCCGAATCGAGGTGCTGACGACGAACGCGTTCTTCTCGTTCGATCGTGAGCGCGGGACCGGTGGATTGCCCGTGGGCTCGGGTGGCAAAGTGCTCGCGCTGCTGTCGGGCGGCATCGACTCGCCGGTCGCGGCGTGGCGGCTGATTCGGCGAGGCTGCCGCGCGAGCTTCGTCCACTTTCACAGCTACCCGATCCTGTCGCGGACGTCTCAGGACAAGGCGCGCGACCTGGTTCGGCAGCTCACGCGTTCTCAGCTCCGATCCCGTCTATTTCTCGTGCCGTTCGGCAGTATTCAGCAGCGTGTCGTGCTGGGCGTGCCACCGCCACTTCGGGTCGTGATCTACCGGCGCCTGATGGTGCGCATCGCCGAACGGATCGCGGAGCGCGTCGGCGCCCACGCCCTGGTCACGGGCGACGCGGTCGGGCAGGTGGCCTCGCAGACGGTGGACAACCTGTCGGTCGTCGGCCGAGTGGCGACGCTCCCGATCCTCCGGCCGCTCGTCGGCATGGACAAGGAAGAGATCACGCTGGACGCGCAGCGGATCGGAACCTACCAGACGTCGATCCTCGAGGACGAGGACTGCTGCACTCTGTTCACACCACGGTTTCCGGCGACCCGCGCGTCGCTCGCCGAGGTTGAGCGTGCCGAAGCCGCGCTCGACATTGCCGAGCTGGTTGCCGCGGGGCTCGACGGCGTGGTCGTGGAGGACTTCGGTTTCCCGATGCTACAATTGTCGGCTTCTGGAACGAGAGAGGGACAGGCGTGATGTTGACACCAGGCAAGTTGGCAGGAATGAAGGCGGTATCGGACAAGCGCGGCGTGATTGCCGCGGCCGCGATGGACCAGCGCGGATCGCTGCGTAAGTCGCTCGCGAAGGAACGTGGCAGCGAGATCTCGGACGCGATGATGGAGGAGTTCAAGATCCTCGTCACCGAGGTCCTCACCCAGCACGCGAGCGCGATCCTGCTCGATCCGGAATGGGGCCTCCCGGCATCCAAGAGGCGCGCGAAGGACTCGGGTCTGCTGATGGCCTACGAGAAGACGGGCTACGACGCGGCCACCGCAGGCCGGCTGCCTGACCTGCTCAACGAGTGGTCCGTCCGCCGATTGAAGGAAGCCGGCGCCGACTGCATCAAGATCCTGCTCTACTACACACCGACCGATCCGAACAGCATCAACGACCAGAAGCACGCCTGGGTCGAGCGCATCGGCGACGAGTGCATCACGAACGACATTCCCTTCTTCCTCGAGCTCATCGGCTATGAAGATGGCGTCGACGAGAAGGGCATCGAGTTCGCGAAGAAGAAGCCGCAGATTGTCGCCGCGAGCATGGCTGAGTTCTCGAAGAGCCGGTACGGCGTGGACGTGCTCAAGGTCGAAGTTCCGGTGAACATGAAGTTCGTCGAGGGCGCCTCGGTCTGCAAGGGACCGGCCGCGTACACGCGCGACGAGGCGAAGAAGCACTTTCTCGCCGCCGCGACGGCCACGACCAAGCCGTTCATCTACCTGTCAGCCGGTGTGAGCAACGACGAGTTCACCGAGACCCTCGAGCTCGTCGCCGAGTCCGGCGTGAAATACGCCGGAGTCCTCTGCGGTCGTGCGACCTGGAAGGATGGGATTCCCGTGTACGCCAAGCAGGGCGCTGCGGCGTTCCGTCAGTGGCTCGAGACGGTTGGCGTGGAGAACATCTCGAACGTCAACGACGCCCTCAAGGGCGCGACGTCCTGGTATCCGATTTATGGGGTAAAAGGCTGACGTCGTTCCCCGTTCCCCGTTCCGCGTTCCCCGTTCTTGAGAACGAAGAATCGGAACCCGGAACCAGAACCTGGAACGGGGAACGTGGAACGGGGAACGACGTTACGTCTTTAGTCGCAGTTTCTCATTCCCACTGACTGGTCCCTGGCACGTCTCGCCTGTATAGGTCAGGTTGAGTTCCTGGCCGTTCGAGCGTGCCTGTGCCGGTCAACGCGATGGCGCAGTTCGGTGATCCCGCCGCCGGTCGCCGTGCCGGAGGCATCAAAGTTCACGGCCGTTCCGGACTGCGTGACGCGGATCGTCCCCGAGACCTGCAACACGCCGAAACAGGTCGCCGTGAACGTGCCGGCGCCGATCGTCGATCCCGAATGCGCTTCGGTCACTGTGTAGTGGAAGTTCGTGCAGCCCGTGAGGAGCTTGTCCGTGTTCGGGCTCGCCGACTCCCACCGAGCGCCAAGGAGCCCAATCGAGGGATCCGGGTTGGTCGGGCTGGTGTTGAACATCTCGAAGCAGCCAGTGCTGAGCACGGCGAGACAGAGCGGTGCGAGAAGTCGTAGTGACATAGCAAGTGACTCCGGTCGAAATATCGGCTGCCGGCGCCTGCCGGATGAGGCCTTCCATATAATCTTCCGATGGCAATTTTGAAGGTGGCGCGGCTCGGCCATCCCGTGCTTCGCGCAAAAGCTTCACCGGTTCCGGCCGCGGAAATCGGGTCAGCGCGGATTCAAACATTGATCGACGACATGTTTGAAACCATGTCCGAATATCAGGGAATCGGACTGGCCGCGCCGCAGGTTCACGAGAGCCTCAGGGTGTTTGTCGCTGGTGTCCGTCGCGGCGAGGTCGTCGACGCCGATGACTGACGATGTTGAGATGCCATTTGTGGCACTGATCAATCCGGAGATTCTGCCGGTCGGCGAGGACGTCGAAAGCAACTGGGAAGGTTGCCTCAGCATTCCCGACATCCGCGGAAGAGTTGAGCGGCCGCGCGCCGTCCGTGTTCGCGCGCTCGACCGCTCCGGCCGCCGGATCGAGCTCGTGGCGCACGGGCTGCCGGCTCGCGTGATTCAGCACGAAAATGACCATCTCGACGGCGTCCTGTTCTTCGATCGGATGGCCACGTTCGAAACGCTCACCTTCATGGACGAGTTCAAGCGCTACTGGGCGAAGGACGAGGACGAATGACCCTGACGGTTTCTCCGACGCTCACCGAGACCGAGCAGGCGGCCGTCGCGCCGTATTTCACGAACCTCGACCGGCCGGTCTTTGCGCTCGTGAATCTGCCGGAGACCGTGAAGGGCGCCCTGTTCGCGCGCTATTCGCGGTCGGCCAAGCCGCTGCGGCGCTTGTTCCTCGACGAGTTCTATTCCGAGGTCGACGGCGCAGCCGGCACCTCGACGCGTCGGGACTCGAGCGCGCTGAGCGGCTCTACGCGCGAGTCTTCAACGACTACGGCGACGACTCGGTGGCGCAGCTTGGCGGCGTCCACGTGGCGGTGGAGAACGCGTCGAACGTCCTGACCAAGGTGCTCGAGCGCGGCCGCTTGATGGCGTATCTGGAGCAGTCCACGCGCTACATCCCGTACACCGAGCGCAAGGACGGCCACTGGCGCTATCTCGTCCCAGCCGAGCTCGACGGCCACCCGCTGCGCGCGCAGTTTGTCGAGACACTCGACCGGGCGTTCGAGATCTACGCCGCTGGATCGACCCGATGCGCGCGTGGTTCGAGCGCAAATATCCGAAGACGGCCGGCGATTCCGACGGGGTATACCGGGCGGCCATCCGCGCGAAGGCGCTCGATACCATCCGCGGCATGCTGCCGGCCGCGACCGAGTCGAACCTCGGCATCTATGGGACCGGTCAGGCCTATGAGGCGCTGATCCTGCGGATGCGCGCGCATCCGCTCATCGAGGTCCGCGAGACCGCCGACGCGATGCTCGTGGAGCTGCGGAAAGTGATTCCCGCCTTTCTCATCCGCGTCGATCAACCGGACCGCGGCGGGCGGTGGACCGCGTATCTGGCCGAGACGCGCGCGCGCCTCCTGGATCAGACCGCGAGAATTGATGCGGCTGCGGGCGCGCCGGCGTCATCGGCCGAAGTGACATTGACCGACTTCGATCCCGACGGCGAGCTGAAAGTCATCGCCGCCGCGCTCTATCCCGTATTCGGATCATCCCGACCAGTCGCTCCTGGCCGCCGTCCGATCGCTGTCGATCGACGAACGTGCCGCGGTTCTGGCGCGCGTCAATCGGCGAGCGAACCAACCGGCGCCACAAGCCTGGCCGCGCGTTCGAGCGCACGAGCTACCGGTTCGACGTGCTCACCGACTACGGCGCCTTCCGCGATCTGCAGCGGCACCGTCTCCTGACGATCGACTGGCAGACGCTCTCGACGCGTCACGGCTACACGGAGCCCGAAGCGCTCTTCGATGCCGGCGGCGGCGCCGAGTGGCGCGAGGTGATGGACCGGTCGGCCGAGCTGCACGACGCGCTGGTCTCGGCCGGCCTCGCGGCCGTCGCTCCGTACGCGGTGTCGATGGCGTATCGCATCCGCTTCGTGATGGACATGAACGCGCGCGAAGCGATGCACGTGATCGAGTTGCGAACCGCGCCGCCGGCCATCCCGCGTATCGACGGGTCTGCCAGCAGATGCATCGTCTGATCGCCGATGTGGCCGGGCACCACGCCATCGCGCGCGCGATGCAGTTTGCCGATCATTCGGAGGTCGAGCTCGAACGCCTTGGTGAAGAAAGACGGATTGAGGCGAAGCGACTAAAACAGTAATCAGGCATTGATGATTTGAAATTTGAGATTGATGATCCATTGAGGATTGATGATTGATGATCTGACGAAATTGAGGATCAGAGCCGCAAATCATCAATGCAAGATCCTCAATCCACAATCATCCGATGGATCATCAATTTCACATTTCAAATCATCAATCGACTGTCAGTCCCTCTTGAAGATTTTTCCCACCTCGAGCTTGAATTCAGGCTTCTCGCGCGTGCCGATGATCCGGATCGGTAGCACCGCGCCCTGGCCGTTCCGTCTGAAAAGGCCGTCGAACGGCTTGATGAAAATCGACTTGAACCCCCCGACCGCCTGGGACACGGTCGCGCGCATCGACAGCGTGCCTCGAAAATCGAGCGACTCAGAGGCCAGCCCGTAGGTGCCGTTCAGCCTGACCGTCGCGCCCGGAACCTGGAACTTGATGCCGTTGAGCACGACCCGGCTCTTGGCGACCGCGAAGGTGCCGCTGAGATCGGTCATGACCCGCTCGACCGGCTCCTCCTTCTTCTTGCCCTGACTCCGACGACTGAACTCGCTGAGCTTGTCTTGGACAAGCGAGCTCGTGAACTTCGTGTCGATCAGCCCGAATGATCCGCTGAGCGCGATGCGATTGCGCACGCGCTCCTTCCCAGGCGGCAAGGTCAGCTTCGCCTTCAGCATCACGTCGCCGACCATGACGGGTTTCGGCGTATCGAGCGCAAGGGCCAGGAGATCCTCCACCCGGCCCTCCGGGACGATGACAGCGAGCTCGACATGGCGATTACCAGGTCCCGGCAGATTCCTGATCGCGCCCTTGACGTTCAGCGGCGTGGTCACGAGCACCGCGTCAACGTTCTCGAGCTCGGTCGTGCCATCGGTGCCATTGACGATCGCGACGAAGTTCGACGTGAGCGGCAAAGGCCTGCCGCCCAGATCGAGACTGAAATTCGGCACGTTCGCCAGACCGACGACCTTGATCGCCTCGAGGTTGCCCGTGAACTCTCCGGTCGAGTCGAGCGTTCCGCCGATGCCGTTGATCGTGGTCAGGTCCGCATCGACGAAGTTGTACCTTCCCGTGAGCGCCGTGCGCGTTGCGTCTTCCGCGTTCCAAGGCCCGATGCTGCCGCTCGCGGTGACGAGGCCCGTTGGAATCGGGTTCGTGAGCCGCGCGTCGAACGGCATCGTCCCGCCAAACCCGATGTTCCGCACGTTCAGCTCGTGAATGGCGAACATGAGCGGCGTGCGGGCGGGATTGCGCGGCACGAACGTCAGTTGGGCGTTGTGCGTGACGAAATGATCGACGATGACGCCCGTGGGTTCGCCAGCCTCGCCGCTGGAGAGGGAACCGCGCGACCCCGATGGTGGCACCGAGATCTTGAGGCCATCCGCGTGCACGGTTCCCACGTGCTTCCGAAGGACGGCGAACAGGCCGGCATCGACAGAGAAGCTATCGATGCTGATGAACGGCGGCAGGTCGGGCCGTCCAGGCACCCGCACGGTGAGCCCGCGGCCGGTGATGCGCGGGCGTGGCACGAGGCTGACGGAAATCTCGGCGACCGTCGCATCGAGGTTGAGATGCCGCGTCAAACCGTCGGACACGAGCGCCCGCAAGTGGGCAGGGCGAAGCGCCCAGGCCGTGAGGGCGGCCAACACGGCGATGCCGACGAGCGCGGAGAGGCCGGCCCAGAAGAGCCAGCGGGGGAGGGAGGGTGGACGGCGAAAAAATGGCTGCATTTAGGGGAAATTCGGCGCGGCTTGACACTTTGTGAAAGATTTCACATAATTCCCTTGGTCGTTCCCGGTCCCACTTCCGCAGTAGCGACCCTCACGGCCCCTTCTTCCCGGGTGCCGTCTGAACAGCGCAAGATCATGGCTCTCCGTATCTTCTTCCTCTTATTGCTCTTCCAGAACATAGGGACCGGGAACGAGCTTTTCGTGTCTCGGCGGCGGGCACGTCCACGGATTCAGCTACGATCGTTCCGACGCCCTCGTTGGTTCTCGTGGCCAGACACCACACTCCCGTTCTCATCCACGCAGACAATCCCGGCTCGCTGACCGGCTCCGGCAACAACACCTGGCTCATCGACGGCGCTGAACCCACCCTGATCGACGCGGGCGTCGGTTCGGCTCGTCATGTCGCGGCGGTTGTCCGCGCGCTTCGGGCGCGCTCGCTCGTTCGGGTGCTTGTCACCCATGGGCATCCCGATCACGCCTCCGGCGTGCCGATGCTCCGGACGACATGGCCGTCGCTGGAGGCGTGCAAACTGCCGCTGCGAGGCGAATCAGGCTGGCGCGCGCTGTCCGACGGCGAGACGGTCCGTGCCGGTGACCGGGTGTTGACCGTAATGCACACACCGGGCCACGCGCCCGACCATGCGTGCTTCTGGGACTCGGACCGCCGGTATCTCTATACCGGGGACATGCTCATTTTGGGAACGTCAGTCGTGATCCCATTCGGGCGTGGCGGCAGCCTGCACGAATACCTCCGCTCGCTCGAACGGCTGGCCGCCCTGAAGCCCGAGAGGATTTTTCCCGGGCACGGCGACATCATTGAACATCCGCTCGAGATCATCGACGAGTACCTCAAACACCGGCAGCTGCGTGAGCGGCAGATCCTCGAGTCTCTTGCCGACGGCGTGACCGACGTGGACGCGATCGTCCGGCGGGTGTACCCGACACTGACCACGGGGCTGCACGCCGCGGCTCGCTCGACGGTGGAAGCCCACCTCCAGAAACTCCGGGACGAGGGTCGCCTCACATAGCTGGCCTTCGAGTACTTTGACGCCATGTTCTTGAACCCACCGGGCGATCCGTTGTCGGCGATCCGCCGCTTCCTGCTGGCGATCATCGTGCTCGGCCTGGTGGGTACCGGTGCCGAGCTCATCCTGCTGGCGCACTACGAAGACTCGGCGCAACTTGTGCCGCTCTTCTTCATCGCGCTCACGCTCATCGTCATCGCCGCCCACGTCACGATCGGCGGAGCCGGCACCATCTTGTTGCTGCGGGTCATGATGGGCTTCCTGCTGGCCGCCGGCGCGCTCGGCGTCGTGTTTCACTATCAAGGCAGCATGGAGTTTCAGCTGGAGATGGATCCGACGATGTCAGGTTGGACGCTCTTCATGAAGGTGCTCCACGCGAAGGCGCCGCCTACCTTGGCTCCGGGCGTCATGGCACAATTAGGGCTGCTCGGTCTCGTCTACACCTATCGGCATCCAGCTGTTCGATCATCCCCGGCCGCAGGAGCATGAACATGAATCTCACACGTCGCGTTCTGCTGACTACCACCGCTCTCGCGTTCCTCATCGCTCCAGCGGCGGTTGCTCAGGTTGGAAAGGGCGTCGCCGATCTCAACTCCATGCCTGAGGCTGCGTTGGCTGTGCTGCCCGGCATGACGCCGGCGGTCGCCACGGCGTTCGTCGCCAAACGTCCCTTCGCGAGCATCACGGAAGCCAACGCGTTTCTGCTCGGGCAGAAGCCTTACGCAGGACCAGCTCAACACGCTGTACACCAAGGCCTTCGTTCACGTGAACCTGAACACCGGTACGCGAGACGAAATTCTGCTGATTCCCGGCGCAGGCACGCGCATGGCGCGAGAGTTCGCCGAGTACCGGCCGTGGCGCAACTGGGCCCAGTTCGACAAGGAGATCGGCAAATACGTGCCGCAAACCGAAGTCGATCGCCTGAAGCAGTACGTCTTCATCCCCGTCAACCTCAACACGGCGACTGACGATCTCATCCTCACGATCCCCGGCGCCGGCGCGCGCATGGTCCGTGAGTTCAAGGAATACAGGCCCTGGACCAGTCAGGCGCAGTTCCAGAAGGAGATTGGAAAGTACGTGGATCAGAAGGAAGTCGCGAGGCTCTGGCGATACGTCGTCATTCAGTGACGTAGACGAATTGCGGATCTGCGATCTGCGATTTCGGATTGCATTGAGAAATCGAACCATTGCGGATTGGCGAGTGAGCTCGTCAATCCTCAATCCACAATCGCTCGATCGCCAATACAATCCTCAATCGCAAATCGCAGATCCTCAATTCATTTGATGCTCGAGCGTCTTTTCCACCTGTCGACCGCCGGAACCACCGTCCGCACCGAGATCGTCGCGGGCGCGACGACGTTCCTGGCGATGGCCTACATCGTCTTCGTCCAGCCCACGGTCCTGGCGGCCGCCGGCATGGATCCGGGCGCCGTCCTGACGGCGACGTGCCTGGCCTCGGCGATCGCCACGCTCATCATGGCGTTCGCCGCCAACTATCCCATCGCCGTCGCGCCGGCGATGGGGCACAACTTCTTCTTCGCGTTCACCGTCGTCGTTGCCGGCGGCACGCCGTGGCCGGTCGCGCTCGGCGCGGTCGCGCTCGCCGGTCTGATGTTCATTCTTACGGCAGGCATCGGATTGCGCGAGCGGGTGATCACCGCCATTCCGGCGTCGCTCAAGCACGCCATTTCGGTTGGCATCGGCCTGCTCATCGCGCTGATCGGCCTGGAATGGGCGGGCGTGGTCGTGGACTCGCCGCGCGACGCTCGTCACGCTCGGTCCACTGGGATCCCCGCCGGTGATGCTGGCGATCGCCACGCTCGCGGTGATGGCCGTGCTGATGGCGCGCGGCGTTCGCGGCGCGATGCTGATCGCGATGGCCGTCTCGACCGTCGCGGCGCTCGCGACTTGGACTGACGACGTTCGAAGGTCTGGTCTCAGCGCCGCCGTCGATCGCGCCGACCTTTCTGAAGCTCGACATTGTCGGCGCGCTGCGGCCGGCGCTTATCGATGCCGTGGTCGTGTTTTTCTTTCTCGCGCTCTTCGACTCGATCGGCACGCTCGTCGGCGTCGCCGGCCGCATCGGCCTCGCGCCGGACGGCAGTTTGCCGCGCGTGCGCCAGGCGCTGCTGGCCGACGCGATCGGCACGGTCATCGGCGCCTGTCTCGGCACGTCCACCGTGACGGCGTACGTCGAGAGCTCGACGGGCGTCGCGGCCGGCGGCCGAACCGGGCTGGCCAGCGTTGTCACCGCCACGCTGTTTCTGTTGGCGCTCTTCTTCCACCCGCTGGTCAAGATGATCGGCGGCGGTTACGCGGCCGGGAATGGCGTCGTGTTGTATCCGATCGTGGCGCCGGCGCTCATCCTCGTCGGCGTGATGATGATGGAGAGCGTGCGCCGGATTCCGTGGGACGATTTCACGGAGGCCGCTGCCCGCGTTCCTCGCTATCGTGATGATGCCGCTGTCGTTCAGCATCACTGACGGCATCGCGTTCGGCTTCATCGCGTATGCGGTGCTCAAGCCGGCCACCGGCCGCGGGCGCGAGCTCAGCGCTCTCGCGTACGTGTTTGCGGCGCTCTTCATTTTTCGTTACGCGCTGTTATAGCGCTGCGTGGCTGGCGCGAACGTCAGCGAGACCCGCGGACATCGATTGGGAGAATCGCAATGACCGATGTGCTCGTGACGCCCGCCGCGCTCACCGCCGAGCTCGCGAGCCCCGCGCCGCCGCTCCTGATCGACTCGCGTCCTGCCGAACAGTTCGCGCGCGGTCAGATCGCCGGCGCCGTGCACCTCGATCTGTGGGGCGTCAGCCTGATCGACACGAGCGAAGCGCCGCTCCGCGCGTTCATGTGGATGATCGGCCACCTGTTTTCGCTTCGCGGTGTCACCGCCGATCGGCCGGTCGTCGTCTACGAGCACGACTCCGGGCTTCGCGCCGCCCGTGCCTTCTGGTTGCTCGAGTATCTCGGCCATCCGAACGTCCGCGTTCTCGACGGCGGCTTCGGGAGCGTGGCAGCAGCAGGGGCTTCCCGTCGAGCACCGACGCCGTCGCGCCCGCCCCCAGCGACGTGGCACGGGTCACCGAATCCTGATCGCATCGCGACGTGGCAGGACGTGCTCGACGCGGCTGGGACGTGCGGAGACGGCCATCGTCGACACGCGCAGCGAGGCCGAGTACCTGGCGCGAGTCGTCCGCGCGCGTCGGGGTGGCGCGATTCCCGGCGCGGTCCATCTCGAGTGGACGAAGAACCTCACGCCGGACGGCCGGTACAAGCCGGCGAGCGATCTTGCGCGCGATGTACGCGCCGCTCGGCGTGACGCCCGATCGCGAAGTCGTCACGTACTGCCAGGGAGGCTATCGCGCCGCGCACACCTATCTCGCGCTGAGGCGGCTGGGCTTTCCCGAACGTGCGCAACTACACCGGTTCGTGGAAGGAATGGGGCGATCGCGAGGACCTGCCGCTCGAGCGCACAGGACCGCGGTGAAGACCCGCAAAAGTGTCGACTTTGTCGCACCGCGCGAATTGACAACCCCGGTCGGCCCGCCTAGACTGCGAATCTTGCCCGAAGGGGGCGCAGGTACTCACAGAATGGTCGGGCAGAACATCGGCAAGTACCGGGTCCTCGACCGCATCGGCCGTGGCGGCATGGGCACGGTCTACCGCGCGATCGACGAGACGCTGCATCGCGAAGTCGCCATCAAGGTCCTCAACGCCGAGCTGAACGATCCGGCGGTCGCGCGCCGCTTTCGCGCCGAAGCCGTCACCGTCGCGCGCCTGAATCATCCCGGGCATCGCCACCATCTACGAGCTGTTCCAGCACGAAGGCCAGTGGCTCATGGTCATGGAGTTCGTGCGCGGCGAGACGCTCGAGGCGCTCGTGACGCGCAAAGGGCCGCTTGCCGCACGCCGCAGGCGGCCGAGCTCTGCATGCAGGCGCTGGCCGCGCTCGCGCACGCGCACAGCATGGGCGTCGTCCATCGCGATCTCAAGCCCGCCAACATCATGGTCACCGAGTCCGGCACCGTGAAGATCATGGACTTCGGCATCGCGCGCGTCGCGGGCACCGAACACCTGACGAGCGCCGGGTTCATGATGGGCACGCCGGCCTACATGGCGCCCGAGCAGGTGCTCGGCGAGGAGATCGACGCGCGCGCCGACCTGTACGCGATGGGCGTCGTGCTCTATCACCTGCTGACGGGCAAGCTGCCGTTCAAGGGCGACACGCCGTTCGAGATGGCGCAGTCGCGGCTGCGCGACCAGCCGACGCCGGTGCGGATCCGTGCGCGCGGACCTTCCGCCGTGGCTCGAGACGGTGCTGGCGATCGCCCTCGACCGCGAGCCCGCAGCGCCGCTTTCAGAGCGCGCCGCTGTTCCGTGAAGCGCTGCGGCGCGGCCTGGCGAACCTGCCGCTCGAGACGCCGGAGTCATCGGCGGTGCCGCCGGAGCTCATTGCCACGGCGGCGCCGAGCTCCATGGCGGTGTCATCTGCTCGCGACTGCCGAGCGCGCCGTCCGGCGCCGCACCGGTGCGCGCCGAGATTCCGACGGTTCCGCCGCCACCACCGGTCCGATCCGGTGACGCTCGCGACACCGACGAAGGTCGCGCCTCCCGCCGCTGCGGCGTTCGTCCAGAACGACGGTCGCGTCTCGGCGTTGGCGGCGGCCATCGTGATCGCTCGCGGCGATTCTGGCGCTGGGTCATGACTGCGTCCGTCCGCGTCACGGCGCCGCCGACGACTGCGGACGCCGTCCGCGATCGACGCCGCCTCGCTGCGCCGGCGCCGGCTCGCCGGCTGACGTTCCGCTGCCTCCGAGCGCGACGCCCGCGCCGGCTCCAGCGGCTGCGATCGCGCAGCCTGGTGCGCCCGTCACGCCGCGCCGCAGGCGCCGGCACAACGCCGTCCTCGTCCACGGCGCACCGGCGCGGTCGCCGGCGGCGCGACGGACCCGAGCGCGCTGTCAGCCGCGCCGCACCGGCGACAGCGCCGGCGACGGCGCCGCGCGGCGCCGCTGCCGCGACGGCGCGCGGCGCGCGGCGCCCGCGGCGCCGTCGTCGATCCGCCACTGGACTTCAAGGACGTGCGCCTCCTGGTCGTCGTCGGCACGAAGGCGCGAAGAGCAGCCGCGGCGCCCTGAATTTTGGCGGCGGCCGTGTCGCCGTCGTCGGCGGCGCGAGCGGGGCGACGCTCGTGTCGATTCGCGTACAGCGAGCTCTCATACGCGCTACTACACGCGGGCGAAGGATCCGAAGTGGAGCCCGGTGCTGGCCGCGCCTCCCGGAACGTGAATCTTCCCGGCGGCCTCTTTTCGTCCGGCGCGCCACTGGCTCGACGCTGCAGTCGCGATCGTCATTTCTGATCGCGCGGCTGAGCGACGCCAGCTGGCGGCAGGTGCTCGAGACAGTCACGGCCCGAACCGGCCTTGAGGTCGAGCATCCGGGACCCTCCAGTAGCGAGCGAGGGCCATGCTCCAGCTGCGCTACGAAGAACAGGGTGTTCGCGAAGACGCACCGCTTGAAGCAAGGGCTGACGGTCATCGGCCGTCTGCCGTCGTGCGATCTCGTTCTCAACGACTCCCAGCGTCTCGCGTCATCACGCGACGCTTCGCGTGGCGGACGCGGAGTGCTCGTCTTTCAGGACGCGGCAGCCGCTTCGGCACGTTTCTCGAACGGCGCGGCGCCGTTCATGACGAGGTCGTCGTCAAAGTCGGCGCCACGATCAGGCTCGGCGAAGTGGTGCTCGTCCTCGAGCAGGCTCGTCGCCGAGAAGGATCTGCTCACCGAGGACCATGAGATCTCGGAAGGCCCTGGCACGATCATGCAGCCCATGTCGGCCGCGATCGGCCGCGAGCTCGCGTCGGCGAGAGCCAGCTCATCCGGCTGCTCGCCGACGTGGGCCGCACGCTGCTCAGCACACAGTCGCTGACCGACGTCCTGAACCGCGTCGTCGACATGGCGTTCGGCGCCGTGCCCGCCGAGCGCGCGTTCCTGATGCTGCGCGAGTCGGCGGACGAGGCGCTGTCGCGCGCGTGCTCCGCCATCGCGACGGCTCGTGCCGCCGAATCCGACGCTCAGCCGGATGGTCGTGCGGCGCGTCATGCGCGAACGCGTCGCGATGCTCGCGGCCGACGCGACGACCGATCCCGGGCCTCGGCATCACCGACAGCATCCTGCGCTTCAACATCCGGTCGTTCATGTGCGCGCCGCTGTGGAGCCGCGACGAAGTGATCGGCGTGCTCTACGTGGACAGCCCGCGCAGCGCGCAGTTCACCGCCGCCGATCTCGACGCGTTCACGGCGCTGACCAACGCCGCGGCGGTCGCGATCGAGCAGGCGCGGCTGTCGACGCAGCTGCTCGAGGAGACGCGGCGCCGCGAGCGGCTGCAGCGCTATCACTCGCCGGCGGTCGTCAGCCGCATCATCCACGCGGCGGAAGGCGAGGCCGGCCCGGCGGCGCAGGAACGCGACGTCACCGTCATGTTCTGCGACCTCGTCGGGTTCACGACGCTGTGCGAGCAGATGCCGCCGGCGCAGTCCGCGGCGCTCCTCAACGCGTTCCTCACGCGGATGACCGACGTGGTCTTCGAGCACGAAGGCACGCTCGACAAGTTCCTCGGGCGACGCGCTGCTGGCGGTGTTCGGCGCGCCGTTCGACCAGCCGCAGCACGCCGCTGCGGGCGGTCGAAGCGGCGCTCGCGATGCGCAAGGCGCTCGCGGACCTGAACGCGCAGGCCGGACGGCCCGAAGCTCGAGATGCGCATCGCGATCAACACCGGCGTCGCGCTCACCGGCGACATCGGGTCGCCCAAGCGGCGCGAGTTCACCGTGCTCGGCGACGTCGTCAACACGGCCGTCCCGCATCGAGGACGAGGTGGCCGGGCCTGGCGAGATCGTCATTTCCGGCGCGACCTACGAGCGGGTCAAGGACCGGGTCAAAGTCCGGCCGCTCGGGTCGCGCGCCGCTGCGGGGCCGGGCCGCGCCGCTCGAGGTCTACGCCGTCGAGGGCTGACGGCTACGCCGTCACGCTGACGTTCGACGGCTACGGCCGTCACGGACTGACGGCTACGCTGTCGGGCCCGCGATGTTCAGATTGACAAGTCTTCCTCCCAAGCCTAGACTGCGATTTCTTCGTCGGCGCCCCAGAGACGTCGAATGGTCGGGCAGAACATCGGCAAATACCGCGTGCTGGACCGCATCGGCCGCGGCGGCATGGGCACGGTCTACCGCGCCATCGACGAGACGCTGCATCGCGAAGTCGCGATCAAGGTCCTCAACGCCGAGCTGAACGATCCCGAAGTCGCCAAGCGGTTCCGCGCCGAAGCCATCACCGTCGCGCGGCTGAGCCATCCCGGCATCGCCACCATCTACGAGCTCTTCCAGCACGAAGGCCAGTGGCTGATGGTCATGGAGTTCGTGCGCGGCGAGACGCTCGAGCACATGGTCGAGCGGATGGGCGCGCTGTCGCCGCAGCGCGCCGCCGAGCTGTGCATGCAGGCGCTGGCCGCGCTCGCGCACGCGCACAGCATGGGCGTCGTCCATCGCGATCTGAAGCCGGCCAACCTGATGATCACCGAGACCGGCTCGGTGAAGATCATGGACTTCGGCATCGCGCGCGTCGCCGGCACCGAGCACCTGACCAATGCCGGATTCATGATGGGCACGCCGGCCTACATGGCGCCCGAGCAGGTGATGGGCCACGAGATCGACGCGCGCGCCGACCTCTACGCGATGGGCGTCGTGTTCTACCGCCTGACGACCGCGCAAGCTGCCGTTCAAGGGCGACACGCCGTTCGCGATGGCGCAGTCGCAGGTGAACGATCCGCCGACGCCCATCGGCATGTTCCGCACGGACCTGCCGCCGTGGGTCGAGCAGGTCGTCGTCCGCGCGCTCGCGAAGAGTCCCGAAGAGCGGTTCCAGTCGGCCGTCGAGTTCCACGAAGCGTTCGCGCGTTGCCTCGCCGGCCTGCCGATGACGACGCTCTACGCGTTCGTCGGCGCCGACCGAGCTGATGACGACGCCGCCGCGCGCGATGCCGACCAGCACCTTGCCGCGCGCCGTGACGTCGGCGTCGCTGCCTCCGCTGACGTCGGAGCCGGCGGCTCACTTGACCCCGATCGCGACCTCGTCTGCGACGATGCCTGCGATTCCACACCCAACACCGCCGCGTCACGACACGCCGACCGTGTCGGCGATGCCGCCCGTTGCGGTAAATCCGGTGACCGCGCCGCTTCCCGTGCCGGCGCCACCTGCGCGTGGAGCGCGCTCCGCCGGCGGCGCGCGAAGAAGTCGTCGTCGATCAATGCGCTCGCCGTGGTGGGCGTGGTGCTTGTCGTTGGCGCAGCCGTCGCGTGGTTCCTCACGCAACGATCGGGCGCGCCCGCTGCGACGGACGCCCCACCGGCTGTGGTTGAGGCTCCGGCCGCTGAAGTGCCACCGCCGGTGATAATCCCCGATCCGGTGCCGCCCGCGGGCGCCTCGACTGCACCCGACCACCTCTCCGGCCGGTCGCGCCGCCTGCTGCGCCGCCAACGAACGCGGCAGCACGGGGCACCGCGCCTGCAGCGCCCACGACGCCCGCCGCGCCGGCGACAGTGCCCTCCGCGAGAGTCGGCGGTGCACCCGCCGGCGCGCGGTCCCGTCGTCGCCGAAGAGCCCGCTGAGTTCAAGGACGTGCGCCTGCTCGTGGTGACCGGACGCCGGTCGAACGATCAGGAAGGATTGCTGTCGTTTGCGTCCGGCCAGTTCACGCTGCTCGGACGCACGTCCGGCGCTGCCCTGGCGTCGATGCCGTACTCGTCGCTGCTTCGCGCCACCTACGTGAAAGGCCGTGATCCCAAGTGGGATCCGTCGCTCTCCGCGCCGCCGCAGGACCTCGATGTCGGCGGTGTCTTCCGCACGGCGAAGCATTGGCTCGTGCTGCAGGGCCGCGATTCGTACATGATCGTGCGGCTCGAGGACGGCAACTGGCGCCAGATCCTCAACACCGTTGTCGATCGGACCAACGTTCAGATCACGCTGGCGGCGTCGGGCGAGAAGTAGTGCTGAAGGTCATCGACCATATCCACACGAACCGGGATCGGTACGTGTCGGAGCTCAAACAATACCTGGCCATCCCGTCGGTCAGCGCGTTGCCTGAACACGCTGCGGATGTCCGGCGCGCGGCCGAATGGACCGCCGACGAGATGCGCCGGATCGGTCTCGAGAACGTCCGTCTGATCGAAACGCCCGGCTATCCGGTGGTCTACGCCGATTGGCTCCGCGCTGAAGGCGCGCCCACGATCCTGTTCTACGGCCACTACGACGTGCAGCCGGTCGATCCTGTGGATCTGTGGGAGTCTCCGCCGTTCGAGGCGACGGAACGTGACGGCGAGCTCTACGCGCGGGGCGCGGCCGACGACAAGGGCCAGGTCTTCATGCACCTCAAGGCTCTCGAGGCGCATCTGTCCCAGACGGGCAAGTTGCCTGTGAACATCCGGCTGATTGTCGAAGGGGAGGAAGAAGTCGGCTCGACGCATCTCGACACCTTCATTCGCGACCACAAGGGCGAACTTGGCGCCGACGTCGTCGTGATCTCGGATTCGACGATGTTCGACCGTGGCGTGCCGTCGATTTGCTATGCGCTTCGCGGGCTGGTCTACTTCCAGATCGATCTTCGGGGCACATCGAGCGATCTGCACAGCGGCGGGTTTGGCGGTGCCGTCGCGAACCCTGCCATGGTTCTTGCGCAGATCCTCGCGCAGATGAAGGATCGCGGCGGGCGGATCAAGATTCCGGGCTTCTACGATGACGTCCGCCCGCTGGCTGACGAAGAGCGCGAGGCGTGGAAGAAGCTTCCGTTCAACGAACGGAAGTACCGGAAGGATCTCGGAGCGCCGAAGCTGTCGGGTGAGTCGGGCTTCTCTGTACTCGAGCGCGTGTGGGCGCGTCCGACGTTCGAGGTCAACGGCCTGCTGAGTGGCTTCACCGGCGAGGGGGCGAAGACGGTCATTCCCGCCGTCGCGATGGCGAAGGTCAGCATGCGCCTCGTGCCCGATCAGGATCCGGATCGTGCGGCGGTGCTCTTCGAAACCTATCTGCGCAAGATTGCGCCGAAGACGGTCGAGTTGACGATCACGCGCATGCACGGCGGAAGGCCCTGGATCACGGGGTACGACAACGAGTTCGTTCGCGCGGCAGGCCGCGCGATCGAGCAGGGCTTCGGCAAGACACCGGTATTCTGCCGCGAAGGCGGATCGATTCCCGTCGTTTCGACGTTCACTGAAGAACTTGGACTGCCCGCCGTGCTATTTGGCGTGGGACTTCCAGACGAAAACGCGCACGCTCCGAACGAGCGGCTCGATCTCTCGAATTTTCAGAACGGGATCGTCGCGTCCGCGGTGTTGTACGACGAGATCGCCAAACTGCGCGCGCAGTAGCCTGACACGTTCGCCGCTGCCACTTACAATCACGAGTGCGCGACGACGGATCTGAAATCAGCGAGCACACCGAAGCCGGAAACAGGCCCCCAGTTGTCGTTGGCGGGGCGCGTTTCCCACAGCTTCGTCGTTCCACGGCGGCCCCCGATCCCTCGAGGAGGCGCCAGGGGTGGTATGGGAAGTGCAGTTCCGACCGGCCGGTATGTCGAAGTGGGGATCCTGGGAGGCGCTCGGAGCGCGATTGGCACGCGAGCAGACGGTCTTTGTGTCGCTCGCCGTTGCCTACTTGATCACTGGTAAGGGCGGACTCGCGCTGTCATACGGCCACCCGGCCGTGAGCCTTGTCTTTCCGCCGGCGGGACTCGCGCTCGGCGCGTTTCTCGTGTTCGGGTACCGTATCTGGCCGATCGTCTTCGGTGCAGCCGCGGTGATGTACGCATCGACCGTCGGTCCGGCGCTCCCTGCGCTCGTGCTCGCCGCGGGTGGCACGGTCGAAAGCGTGTTCGCCGCGTATCTCGTCAACCGGTACGCGGATGGACGTCATGCGCTACAGAGTCCGCGTACCAGCCTGAGGTTCTCCGGCGTCGTCGTCCTCGCATCGGCTGCCGGCGCGACGCTCAACGCGCTCCTGATCATCATGTGCGGCCTGGCGCTCTGGACGGACTTCGGGTCCCTGTGGACCGTTCGCGCGATCGGGACGCTCGTCGGGACGCTCATCGTCACGCCGCTGATCGTCCTGTCTCATCCGGGAGCCCATGTCCGGCTGCGGAGCCGTGTCGTCGCCGAGTCGGCGGCGGCCATGGTCGTGGTCATCATCATGGGACTCGTGGTGTTCTACCGGACGCCGGTCGGCCTGCGCGGCTTTCCGACGGAGTTGCTGTGCCTGCCGCTGCTCCTCCTCGTGGCGTTCCGTCTGGGCCGGCGTATCGGCGCTATCGCGCTCGTGATCCTCACGATTCTCGGCATCTACGGCACGCTCAACGGCTACGGTCCGTTCGTGCGATCGACGCCGCTCGAGTCGCTGCTCGTCGTCCAGTTGTTTGTTGCGATCAACGCCGTCATCACCTTGCCGCTGGCGGCGCTTGCGTCGGAGTATTCCGTCGCCGACGCGCAGCTTCGGGAGCTCGTGGTCACGGATCCATTGACCGGTTTGCCGAACTACCGTCGGCTGCTCGAGGTGCTGGCGGGCGAGATCACCCGCGCGGATCGCGACGGCACCCACCTGGCCGTGGTGTTTTTCGACATGGACGGCCTCAAGGACATCAACGACGAGCACGGCCATCTGGTGGGCAGCCGGGCAGTGTGCCGGTTCGCAGAGACGCTTCGTGCCGCGTGCCGCACGACGGATACCGCCGCCCGCTACGGCGGCGACGAGTTCGTCGCCGTGTTGTCGGACACGGAACAGGATGGCGCGAAACTCGTGGTCCGCCGCATCTCCGAACGCCTGGCGGCCGATCCGGATCATCCCGCCTTGTCCGTGAGCGCCGGCATCGCCGTTTATCCGCGTGACGGCGGTACCCCGACGACGCTGCTGAGCGCGGCCGATCGAGCCCTCTATGCCGTCAAAGCCGAACGCGCGGATGCACGGCGCCGCAACGTCGTGGGCATCCGCGACTGGAACAACGCCGCGGGGTCCTGAGCGTATGTTGCCCCGACGCGCTCGGAGCCCGATCGTCCTCGCGGTCGTGCTCGCGGTCATGTTCGTCGTGGGTAAGTTGGCGTTCCTCTTCGGCGCCAGCGGCACGATTCCTGTGGTGTGGCCGGCATCAGGCGTCGCGCTCGTCGCGATGCTCCACCTGGGCCGATCGATCTGGCCGGTCATCTTTCTTGGGACGTTCCTCGCCTACGTCGATGCGACCGGAGAGATCGGACGATCGATCGTTTTCGGGCTGGGCGGAGCCATCGAGGCTTTCGTCGGCGCGATGCTCGTCGACCGGATCGTCGGCGGCGCGAGCTCGCTCGGACGATCCGATTCGCAGTTCCGCTTCATTGCCATCGTCGCGCTCGTGTCCACGCCGCTGTCGGCGGGAGTTGCGGCCGGCGCGGATATGACGATCGGCAGCGTCGCATGGGGCGACCTTGGTCTCGTGTGGATCACGACCTGGCTGGGGCATCTTGCCGGAACGCTCATCGCCGCGCCCTTCCTCGCGCTCTGGCTCATCGGTCCGCTCGACGCCATCCGGTGGTCGCGGTTGGCCGAGGTCGCGATCGTCGCACCGGTCATGGCGACCGTCGCGTTGGCCGTGTTTGGCGGACTGCTGCCACTGGGCGGACGGAATTATCCCCTCGAGTTCCTCTGCATTCCGTTTCTGATCTGGGCGGCGCGACTCGGCAAGCGAGAGACAGCGACAGCCGTGCTGATTCTCTCAGCTGTTGCGATCTGGGGAACGTTGAACGGCTCCGGACCTTTCGCGCGAGACACGGTGTTCGAAGCGATGTTGCTCGTCCAGGCCTATACGTGTGTGACGGCCATCACGGGATCGGTGCTCGCGTCGGCGATTGCCGAACATCGCGACGACCAGGAACAGTTGCGTCAGCTGGCAACGACGGACTCGCTCACGGGTCTCGCGAACTACCGACGACTCATTGAAGTCCTGCGCGCCGAAATCACTCGCTCGAAGCGTACCGCCCGGCCTTTCGCCATCGCCTTCATCGACATGGACGGCCTGAAGCGCATCAACGATCGACACGGCCATCTCGTGGGCAGCCGGGCCCTTTCGCGGCTGGGCGACTCGTTGCGATCGACCTGTCGCGGGATGGATACTCCGGCCCGCTACGGAGGGCGATGAGTTTGCCGTCGTCCTTCCTGAAACGACCGAGGACGGCGGACGCGTGGTGCTCCGTCGCATCCAGGAGCGGCTGGCGGCCGATCCAACCTCACCGGCGCTGTCGGTAAGCGGGGGAGTCGCGACCTATCCACGCGACGGGGATTCACCGACGCTCCTGCTCAGAGCTGCGGACAAGCTGCTCTACGAGGCCAAGGCGCGGTCCGCCGCCGCGCGAAAGGCCAGCCAGTTCCAGGAAGCCGACATTCCGAAGACGGGGACGTTGTTCTAAGCCGTTCCCCGTTCCCCGTTCCTCGTTCCTCGTTCTTCGTTCCCGCTATTCTCCGGTCCCTACTCGGGCCAGCCCAAGCCCCAAGCCCCAAGCCTCAAGTCCACGCGGGTCAGTCCCACTTCGTAGCCGGGGACAGACCCCGCGTAACATACGCCCATGGCTGATCCGCTTCCTGTCGCGCAAACCTCCGACGGACGCACGCTGGCTCTGCTGCCTGCGATGGGGAATCGTCACGGCTTGATTACCGGGGCCACCGGCACGGGCAAGACCGTCTCGCTGCAGGTGCTGACCGAGCAGTTCTCGCGGATTGGCGTCCCGAGTTTTCTGGCCGACGTAAAAGGCGACCTTGCCGGCTTGTCGGCCGCGGGATCGCTGACGCCGAAGCTCGCCACGCGGCTGGCCGATTTGAAGATGACGCCGCCCGCCTGGGCGGCGGCGCCCGTCACCTTCTGGGATGTGTTCGGCAAACATGGCCATCCGGTGCGCGCCACGGTGTCCGACATGGGACCGCTGCTTCTGTCGCGCCTGCTGAACCTGAACGAAACGCAGAGCGGCGTGCTGACGCTCGTGTTCAAGATCGCGGACGACAACGGTCTGTTGCTGCTCGATCTCAAGGACCTGCGATCGATGGTCCAGTTCGTCGGCGACAATGCCAAAACCTTCACGACCGAATACGGGAACGTGTCGACAGCGTCGATCGGCGCGATCCAGCGAGCGCTCCTCACTGTCGAGCAACAAGGCGGCGAGCGGCTGTTCGGAGAGCCGATGCTCGACATCGACGATCTGCTCCAAACGTCGCCGGACGGACGGGGCATCGTAAATGTCCTCGCCGCGGACCAGTTGCTGGAGTCTCCCAAGGTCTACGCCAGTTTTCTGCTGTGGATGCTCTCCGAGCTCTTCGAGCGGCTGACCGAAGTCGGCGATCGGGACCGGCCCCGCCTGGTGTTCTTTTTCGACGAAGCTCACCTCCTTTTCGACGACGCGCCCGACGCGCTTGTGGAGCGGATCGAGCAAGTCGTGCGTCTCATCCGATCGAAGGGCGTCGGCGTGTACTTCATCACCCAGAACCCCCTGGACATTCCCGATCGGGTCCTCGGGCAACTCGGCAACCGCATTCAACATGCCCTCCGGGCCTTCACGCCGCGCGACCAGAAGGCGGTCCGGACGGCCGCGGAAACCCTGCGCGCGAATCCCACGTTCGACACCGAAGCGGCCATCTCGGAGCTGGCGGTTGGCGAGGCGCTCGTCTCACTACTCGATCCGAAGGGCGTTCCGAGCATCGTGGAACGCGCGTGGATTCTGCCGCCGGCCTCGCGTATCGGGCCCGTGACCGAGGACGAACGGCGCGCGGTTGTGCAAGCGTCGGCTGTGGCCGGGCGCTACGAGAACACCGTGGACCGCGAATCGGCATACGAGACGCTCAAGGCGCGGACGAGCAACCGCCAGTCGAACGCGGAGCGATCGTCACCGGTGGAGCAGGCTCCGCGGCAGCCGCCGGACACCATCGCCGGCGCCGGTCCCGGCCGGTGGGAGCGCCGGGTCACTGAACGATCTGATCTTCGGCCATACCGGCCCGCGCGGCGGCCGGCACGAAGGCATGCTCGAGTCCGCGGCGAAAAGTGCCGCGCGAAGCGTCGGGTCCGGGCTTGGCCGCCAGATACTTCGCGGGGTCCTGGGATCCATCTTCGGCGGCCGCCGATAGGCGTGCGCGTCGTTCTCACGTGCTGGGGGTCACTCGGGGACTTCTATCCCTTTCTGGCCCTGGCCGTTCGACTGAAGGCCATGGGTCACGAGCCCGTGATGGCCACGTGCGAGTTCTACCGCCAGCGCACATCCGATGCAGGGATTCGATTTCATCCGGTCCGGCCGGATGTCGACCCGACCGACAGCACGACGATTCAGCGCGTCATGGATCCGGAACGCGGCACCGAGGTCATCCTTCGCGAGTTGCTCGTGCCGCGCATCCGCGAGGCATTTGACGACCTGGCTGCCGTGGCGCAGGACGCCGACCTGCTGGTCAGTCATCCGGTGACCTTCGCTGCTCCCCTCGTCGCAGGCTCGCTGCGGTTGAGGTGGTTGTCGGCCGTGCTCGCGCCCACGTCGTTCTTTTCAATCCACGATTTTCCGTTGCTGCCACCGCATCCGGCGGTGACGCGGATGGCGCGGTTGACACCTTGGACGGCGCGGGGTTTCCTGTGGATCGCCGGACGAATCACCGCGCCATGGACGGCGCCGATTCGATCGTTTCGTGACGAGCTGGGGCTCCCCGACGCGGGCGATCCGCTTTACGCTGGACAGTTCTCGCCGTTCGGAACGCTCGCGCTGTTTTCGCCGGTGTTTGGCCCGCCGCAGCCGGACTGGCCGCCTGCGACCGTGGCAACTGGCTTCGTCTTCCCTGTGGAAGAGGCCGTGCTTCCGGCCTCGGTTCAAGCCTTCCTGGATGAAGGCGAGCCGCCGATCGTGTTCACGCTGGGAAGTTCAGCGGTTGGCGCGGCCGGAGCGTTCTACGAGGAGAGCATCGGCGCGGCCGAGGCGACGGGCCGTCGCGCGATCCTGCTCGCCGGATTGGATCCACGCAACCGTCCTCGACGGCCGCTGCCGCGGACGATCATGACCGCCGAGTACGCTCCGCACGCGGCGCTGTTTCCACGGGCTGCCGCGGTCGTCCATCACGGCGGCATCGGCACGACGGCAGCGGCACTCCGCGCCGGCCGTCCGATGCTCGTCGTACCGCATGCCCACGATCAGTCCGACAACGCATTTCGCGCGGAGAAGCTTGGCGTGGCCCGAGTGCTCGACGCGCGACGGTACCGGGCCGACCGTGCCGCGGACCACCTGCGGGCGCTTCTCGGGGCGCCGGCCTATCAGGCCAGCGCCCGGGACGCCGCCGACCGAATCGGGCGGGAGGACGGCGTGAGGACGGCCGCTGATACGATTGCCGCGCATGCCAGCCGGAGCGGCAGCCTTTCGTGAGCACGCGCGCCGGTTGTCGGCCGTGGGCCGCCGGTTTGACGACCGCAACTGGGTGCTGGGGACGAGCGGCAATTTCAGCGCCGTCCTCTCCCGCACGCCTCTTCGCCTGATCATCACCGCCAGCGCGGTGCACAAGGGCGCGCTCACACCGGCCCAGTTTCTCGAGGTAGATGAGGCCGGCGTGGTCCGTGGGCGCCGGGCCGGCAAGCCGTCGGCCGAGACCCGTCTTCATCTCGACATCGTCAAGGCGCGCGGCGCCGGCGCCGTCTTGCACACGCATTCCGTTTGGGGCACGATCCTTTCGGATCTCCACGCGGATTCAGAGGGCCTGGCCATCGAAGGTTTCGAGATGCTGAAAGGCCTCGATGGCGTCACGACGCACGAGCACCGCGAGTGGGTGCCGATCGTGGCCAACGATCAGGACATGGCCCGGCTGGCCGGTCGCGTCGGCGCCGTGCTCGAGCGCGACCGCGACGCGCGCGTCCACGCGATTCTCTTGCGCGGCCACGGGCTCTACACCTGGGGCCGGACGATCGCCGACGCGGAACGCCACGTCGAGATCCTGGAGTTCCTTCTCGAGGCAGTGGGCCGAAGGAGTCAGCCATGGCGGTAATCAGAATTCCCGACCTGGATCGAACGATCGACGACGCCGACGAGATCCGCACGTTCCTTGCCGCACGAGGCATTGACTACTGGCACGCCACACCCGACGCGCCGGTCGCGGCCGATGCGCCCTCCGACGCGTTGCTGCTCGCGTACGGAAAACAAATCGACGAGTTGAAGAAGCAGGGCGGTTACGTGACCGCCGACGTGATCGACGTCTTTCCCGATACGCCCGGCCTCGATGCCATGTTGAACCGTTTCAACAGCGAACACTGGCACGACGAAGACGAGGTGCGCTTCATCATCGACGGCCGCGGCGTCTTTCACGTGCACCCGCCCGGCGAAATGGTGTTCGCCGTCGAAGTCGGATCGGGCGATCTGATTCGGGTGCCGCGCGGCACACATCACTGGTTCGATCTGTGTGCCGATCGGCGCATCCGGGCGATCCGCCTCTTCCAGGATCCGTCGGGCTGGACACCGCACTACACGAACACGGGCGTGGATCAGAACTTCCAGCCGCTCTGTTTCGGGCCCGCGTACATTCCGCCGTCCGTCGGCGGCATGTGATCGATCATCACACTGGCCGCGATGTGCGCGTGGTGCTCCTCGATATCGAGGGCACGACGACGCCGATGACCTTCGTCCAGACGTCCTGTTTCCTTTTGCCCGCATGTCCTTGCCGGGCTGGTGCCGTGCCCACGCCGGTTCGGAACAGTACCGCCAGGTCCTGCAGCTGCCTGGCCGAAGAGCACGCAGCCGACCGTCGCACCGGCAACCCAGCTGCCTGAATGGTGCGACGCGACGCCCGCTGAAGCCGATCGTTCCCTCCAGGCGTACGCGCTGTGGCTCATGGAACTCGACCGCAAGTCGACCGGCCTCAAGCTTCTGCAGGGTTTGATTTGGGAGGAGGGTTACCAGTCCGGCGCGCTCCGCGGCGACGTCTATCCCGATGTGCCCGTCGCGATGCGACGATGGCGCCGCGCCGGTGTCGCGCCCGCGATCTACTCGTCTGGGAGTGAGCTCGCGCAGCGACGGCTGTTCGGTTCCACGATCCACGGCGACTTGACGACGCTCATTGCCGGATTTTTCGACACGACCGTTGGCCCGAAGCAATCCACGTCCAGTTACGTTGAAGTCGCATCGAGGCTGGCGGTCGAGCCGACCGAGATTCTGTTCGTCTCGGATGTCACGCCGGAGTTGGCGGCCGCGGCCGCCGGTGGATGCGGCACCGTGCTGAGCATTCGGCCAGGCAATCGGCCGCAGCCGAATGCGGACGCCTATCCGCACGTTCGGACGTTCGACGAGATCCTGCCGTGATTCGGACACGCCTCTGTTTGGTCGTGGTGGTGGCGGTGGCCGCAATCGTCGCGGCCGCTGAGGCGCTCAACGCCCAGGCCACGTCGCCCCCGGAGCGTTTCACCGTGATGTCGGATGGCCATCCGATGACCGTGTGGGGCCGTCGCCCGGCGACACCCCAGGGTACGGTTCTGCTCCTGCACGGTCGCACGTGGAGCAGCCGTCCCGACTTCGATTTGCAGGTCCCGGGCCTTCGGCGATCCGTCATGCAATCGCTTGCGGATCGAGGTTTCGCCGCGTACGCCGTCGATCTTCGAGGGTACGGCGAGACGCCCCGCGATCGCACGGGGTGGCTGACGCCGCGGCGGTCGGCCGCCGACGTTCATGCGGTTCTCACGTGGTTGACCGCGCAGCATCCCGCGTTGCCCCCGCCGGCGCTCGTGGGCTGGTCGCGCGGTGGTGGCGTCGCGATGCTCGTGGCGCAGAGCGATCCACGTCGTGTCTCGGCGCTGGTCCTCTTCGGGTTTGTGTTCGATCCCGAGACGCCGTATCTCGACACGCCGGCTCCGTCACGCCCGCTTCGGCTGCGCAACACGGCGTCGGCCGCGGCGAGCGACTTCGTGTCGCCGGCCGTCACGCCGCGAGCGGTCGTGCAGGCGTTCGTCACGCAGGCGCTCAAGAGCGATCCCGATCGCCGCGGATCTCAAGAACGACGGCGAGTTCAACGTTCTCGATCCCGCGCGGCTCGCCGTGCCGACGCTCCTGATTTTCGGCGACCGCGACATCAACGTTCCGCCCGGCGAAGGCGAACGTTTTCTTCGCCGTCTCCGAGTGCCACGCAAACAGCTCGTCGCGTTGCCGGGCGCCGATCACGCGGCCCAGCTCGAGGACACGCACGACGCCTGGGTCGCGGCGGTCGCCGCGTTCATCAGGTAGACCGAGACAAATGCGCCAGGTCACTCCTTGCGTTCCAGGTAGAAAGTCCCGACCCATTTTTCGGTAAACTGCGCGCCCGTGCGGTTCCGGATTCCCCATCCTCTCGTCCTGCTGCTCGGCGGCGTCATGGTCGCGGCAGCGCTCACATGGGCGCTGCCTGCGGGAGAGTTCGATCGACGCGACGATCCCGTGACCGGCCGGCGGGTCGTCGTCGCCGGTACGTATCACGAGGTCGAGCGGTCACCGGTCGGTCCCTTCGGCGCGCTGGTTTCACTGCCGCAAGGATTCGTCGAGGGCGGCGAGGTCATTGCCGCGATTCTCTTCGTGGGTGGGGCGTGGGTGGTCGTCGACGGCCTCGGCACGCTCGGGCGCCTCGTCGGCGCGATCGCCAGGGCCTTCCGGCGACGGAACCGCCTCGCGATTCCCGTCGTGTCCTTCTTCTTCGCGTCGATGGGCGCACTGGAGAACATGCAGGAGGAAATCATCCCGATCGTGCCGGTCCTTCTGCTGCTCGGCCGGCGGCTCCGCGTCGATGCGGTCGTGGTGGTCGCGATGAGCGCCGGCGCGGCGATGATAGGCAGCGCGTTCGGCCCCGCAAATCCTTTTCAGGCGGGCATCGCGATGCAACTGGCCGAGCTCGCGCCGCTCTCAGGCGGCGGCGTGCGGGTCATCTCGCTCGCCGCGGCGTTCGTCGTCTGGGTGATCTGGACCCTCCGCTACGCGGAAAAGCACGGTTCCATCGGAGGATCGGGCGACGAGACGGACGATGTGGGTCCAGCCTCGACGTTGGACGTCATGATCTTCCTGATGATGCTCGCGCCAATGGCCGCCTACGTCTATGGCGCGATTGCGCTCGGATGGGGCTTCAACGAGCTTTCCGCCGGATACGTTGCAGCGGCCATCGCTGCCGGCCTGCTCGGCGGGCTCGGTCTCGCTGGCACGCTGGACGGCTATCTGGCAGGGATGCAGGCCCTGCTGCCCGCGGCCGTGATGGTCGGTGTCGCCCGAAGCATCTCGGTCGTGCTGGCCGACGGACGCGTGATCGACACGATCCTCGCGGGCCTCAGCGCGCCCCTGAGCCAGGTGTCGGCAACGACGGCGGCGCTTCTGATGATTCCGTTTCATGTGATCGTGCACATCCCAGTGTCGAGTGTCAGCGGGCATGCGGTGCTCACGATGCCGGTGCTCGTGCCGCTGTCCGACCTCCTGGGCATCTCGCGACAGGTCACGGTCATGGCCTACCAGACAGGCGCCGGTCTCACGGAGCTCATCACGCCCACCAACGGCGCGCTCATGGCGGTACTTCTGGCGGCCGGCGTCAGCTTCGGGCGATGGTTCAAGTTCGCCCTGGTCGGCGTGCTGCTCGTCCTGCCGATCGGTATTCTCGCAATGATGGCACTGCGATGAACGAGGCACGCGTTCGGGCGCCCGACTTCTCGGGTGGAGTCGAGTGGTTCAACGTGCCCGGTCCGATTTCGTTGAAGGACTTGCGCGGCAAGGTCGTCCTCCTTGATTTCTGGACGTACGGGTGCATCAATTGCATGCACATCCTGCCGGACCTCCGCCGGCTTGAAGAGAAGTACCGCGCCGAGCTCGTAGTGGTCGGCGTGCATTCCGCGAAGTTCACGAACGAGCGGAAATCAGACAACATCCGCCGGATTCTCGTCCGCTACGACATCGATCATCCCGTCGTGAACGACGCGAATTTTGCGATCTGGAAAGCGTATGGCGCCCGGGCGTGGCCCACGCAGGTTTTGATCGATCCCGAGGGCTACGTCGTGGCGACCGCGTCCGGAGAAGGCAAGGGCGAAGCGTTCGACCAGGCCATCCAGGCGGTCATTCACGTCTTCGATGAGCAAGGAACGATCAATCGTGAACCGATTCCGACGTCACTCGAACGAGACCGGCTCCGGATGTCGGCTCTGGCGTTTCCGGGGAAGGTGCTCGCGGACGAACCGGGCGGCCGGCTGTTCATCGCGGATTCCAACCACCATCGTGTGCTGGTTGCGGACCTCGACGGCCGCGTGACGAGTGTCATCGGCGCCGGCGCGGCGGGCTGGGCGGATGGATCGTTCGACGGCGCCGAGTTCTATCGCCCGCAGGGTCTCGCCCTCGACGGCGATGTGCTCTACATCGCGGATACCGAGAATCATGCCGTGCGCTCGGCCGATCTCGTGAGCCGTCAGGTGCGCACCGTCGCCGGCATTGGTCGTCAGGCGGGTTGGGGAGAGAGCGGAGGAGCGTCGCTCGAGACGCCGCTCAACTCGCCGTGGGACGTCGCCGTGGTTGGTTCCTTGGTCTTCGTCGCCATGGCCGGATCGCATCAGATCTGGATTCTCGATCTGGTGAGATCGCTCGCAATCCCGTATGCAGGATCGGGCAGGGAAGCCCGCGTGGACGGCTCGATCGACGATGCCGCGTTCGCTCAACCTTCCGGTCTTGCCGTCGCCGGATCGACGATGTTCGTCGCCGACAGCGAATCCAACATCATCCGCGCCATTCGATTGCCGCCGGCCAACGACGTACGAACGATCGCGGGCGGCGATCTCTTCGATTTCGGCCACCGCGACGGCTTGGGCGATCAAGCGCGTTTTCAACACCCGCTCGGTGTCGCGTGGGCTCGCGACCGGCTGTTCGTCGCTGACACCTACAATCACAGGATACGGATCGTCGATCCAGAAACCGGATCGGTCGCCACGTTCGCCGGCCACGGCGAGGAAGGTTGCGACGATGGGCGGACGAGCGACGCGACGTTCTACGAGCCGGGAGGAGTCTCAGCGACGTCGAAGGCACTCTATGTCGCAGACACGAACAACCACGCTATCCGCGTGATTTCGTTCGACGGCGGGCCAACCGGAACTCTCGACATCCGTCTTACGTAGACGCCACTGCGCCTAACGAACCGGTCACGTCGAGCCGATAGACTCGGGGATTGTCCTGAGTCGCCCTCGTGCAGTTCTGCACGCCCGTTCGCACTTCGGGGTTCTTCGAAGCCATCCAGCCTGTTAGACTGCACCCTCTTGTCGTGACCTCCCCGCCCCGCTCGCTGCCGCTCATCTTTGCTGTCGTGGCTGTCGCGGCCCTCGGCGCCCTCGCGTTCCTGGTCTCCGGCCAGGCGTCGTCGCGTCTCGAGACGGCTCGCACGGACCGCGGTGACGTTCCACTCGAGCGCGATGCCGTGACGTTCGAGGCCGTCGTACCGCCGAATGCGACGCTCGAGAGCCTGCTCCGGCAACAGTTGTCCGCCGACCTTTCACAATCGCTCGTCGAAGCGGTGCGCGCGCGTGTTCAATCCCCGCGATCTCCGCGCGGATCGGCCCTATTCGATTACCCGCGGACTCGACGGTCTCTTCCGCGAGTTCCGATACGACATCGACGCCGACAACCTGCTGCGTGTGGTGTTCCGACACGAGCCCGGAGACGTCGCCGCGGAGTTCGATGTCGAGGTCGTTCCGCTCCCCAAGGAATACGAGCTCGATGCTGTCGGGGTCGCGCTCTCGGCCGAGCACACGTCGCTGATTGAAGCGTTCGACGCCGAGGGCGAGAACCTCCAGCTGCCGCTGCGCCTATCCGAAGTGTTCGGCGGTGAAGTGGACTTCAACTCCGACCTTCAGCGCGGCGACGAGGCCGAGGTGCTGTTCGACCGGGCCACCCGCGCCGGCGAGTTCGTCGGATACGGCGACATCAAGGCCGCGGTCCTGGCGCTCGGCACGCGGCGGTTGACGGCCATCCGGTTCGACGGCGCCGACGGCAAGCCCGGCTTCTACGACGAGGACGGCCGGTCTCTGAAGCGGCAGTTTCGGCAGTCGCCGCTCGACTTCAATCCGCGCGTGACGTCTGGATTCTCGTACAACCGCTTTCATCCGGTCCACGGCACGGCTCGTCCCCATCTCGGTGTGGACTTCGGCGCGCCATTGGGAACGGCCGTCTACGCGGTCGCGTCCGGCGTGGTCGAGTCCGCCGAGTGGTCTGGCGAGGCCGGCCGCATGGTCCGGATCCGCCACGCGGGCGGCTACGAGACTGCGTACCTGCACTTGTCCTCGTTCGGTCCTGGCATTCGGCCAGGCGTGCGCGTCGATCAAAGTCAGTTGATCGGCCGCGTCGGTCAGACCGGCACGGCGACGGGTCCACATCTCGACTACCGCGTCATCCGGAACGGCCGCTACGTGAACCCCATCGCGGAGATGGCGAAGATGCCGCCCGGCGAGCCTATCGCCCCGGATCGGCTCGAGGCCTTTCGCCTGCAGCGCGATCAGACGTTGAGCGAGCTCGCATCCCGTCTTGCTTCGCCCCTCGACAACGGGCTGCCGTCCGTTACACCCTAGTACGCGTGTCCGCACTGTTTCCCTTCAGGGCCCTTCGGCCCGATCCATCTTCAGTGGCCGCCGTGGCGTCCGTACCGTACGACGTCGTCAGCACCGACGAGGCGCGGGCCCTGGCTGCCGGAAATCCGCTGAGTTTTCTGCACGTGACGCGCTCCGAGATCGACCTCCCTCAAGGGACGAATCCATACGACCAGGCCGTCTACGCGCAGGCCGTACACGAACCTCGAGGCGCTCAAGCGCGAAGCGCCCATGGTGCTCGACGACGAGCCGGCCCTGTACGCGTATCGCCTGACGCATGGGCCGACACGTGCAGATCGGCCTTGCCGGCTGTTTCTCGGTCGACGAGTACGAGAACGGGTCGATCAAGAAGCACGAGAAGACGCGCCCCGACAAGGAAGACGACCGCACCCGTCACATCACGGAGCTTCGTGCGCAGACCGGGCTCGTGTTCCTGACGTACCGGGCGAGCGCTCTCATCGACGCGGCCGTTGACCGAGTGGTCAAAGGGCGCCCGCTCTACGACTTCGTCGCGCCCGACGGTGTCGGGCACACGGTGTGGAAGGTGACCGGCAAGGACGCGGACGAACTCGTGCGCGGGTTTGCGGCCCTCGACGCGCTGTACATCGCTGACGGCCATCATCGCGCCGCCAGCGCGGCGCGTGCGCGCGGAGCGTCAGCCGGCCGCGCCGGAGGCGCGGACCGTTTCGTCGCCGTGGCGTTTCCCGATCGTCAGATGCAGGTGCTGCCGTACAACCGCGTCGTCAAGGATCTTGCCGGCAAGACGCCGGAGGCATTCCTGGCCGCCGTGAAGGGCGTGGCCTCGGTTGCGCCGGGCTCGCCGTCGCCCTCCCGAAAGGGCGAGGTGTCGATGTATCTCGACGGGCGCTGGTATGACGTCGGGCTCCCGAAGGAAACCAACGCGCGATTCGATGAAGCGCTCGATGTCGCGGTGCTGCAGCGGCACATTCTCGGACCGCTCCTCAGCGTGGGCGATCCGCGCACCGACAAGCGCATTGACTTCGTCGGTGGCATCCGAGGACCGGCGGAGCTCGAACGGCTGGTCGACGACGGGCGGGCCGCCGTCGCGTTCTCGATGTTCCCGGTGAGCGTCGATGACCTCATGGCCATCGCGGACGCCGGCGGCATCATGCCGCCGAAGTCCACGTGGTTCGAACCCAAGCTCAGGGACGGATTCCTGGTCTATCTGATTTAATTGGTGAAGGCGTTCAATTGGTGAAGGCGTCGTTCCACGTTCCACGTTCCCCGTTCCCATGAGCATGAGAACGAGGAACGGGGAACAGGGAACGAGGAACGAGGAATAATGAATCCCACTCTTACCGCAACCCATCGCATCTTCAACTTCTCTGCTGGTCCCGCCGTGTTGCCGCTGCCCGTGCTCGAGGAGGCGCAGCGCGATCTCGTTGTCGCTGCCGGGCGTCGGCATGTCGGTCATGGAGATCAGCCACCGATCGAAGCCGTTCGACGAGATCATCCAGGGCGCCGAAGCCGATTTCCGCAAGCTCGCCGGCGTTGACGCCCGAGCTACAAGGTGCTCTTTCTTCAGGGCGGCGCCAGCCTGCAGTTCTCGATGGTGCCGATGAACCTGCTCGCGGCCGGGTCAGACGGCCGACTACATCGTCACCGGCGACTGGGCGAAGAAGGCGCTGAAGGAAGCCAAGCGCAATGGCGCGACACACGTCGCCGCGTCCACCGAGAGCGAGAACTTCCAGCGGATCCCGCGCCAGGACGAGCTCGAGCTCACGCCGGGCGCCGCCTACGTGCACATGACGTCGAACAACACGATCTTCGGCACGCAGTGGGCGAACGTGCCGGATGTGGGCGGCGCGCCGCTCGTCTGCGACGCGTCGTCGGACATCTTCTCCGGGCCGATCGACGTGTCGAAGTTCGGTCTGATCTACGCGGGCGCGCAGAAGAATCTCGGCCCGTCTGGCGTGACGCTCGTCGTGATTCGCGAGGACCTGCTCGCGCGCTCCGCCGAGTCGCTGCGCGCCGATGCTGAGCTACAAGGTGCAGGCGGAGAACGGCTCGCTGTACAACACGCCGCCGGTGTTCGGGATCTACATCCTGCGCCTGGTGCTGAAGTGGCTCGTTGGCATCGGCGGCCTCTCAGCCATCGGGGCGATCAACGACCGCAAGGCGAAGACTCTCTACGACGAGCTGGATCGCACCCCGTTCTGGCGCCCGCACGCGGCCGCGACAGCCGTTCGGAGATGAACGTCACGTTCCGGCTGCCCTCCGAGGACCTCGAGAAGCTGTTCGTGAAGGAATCGACCGCCGCAGGCTTCGACGGCCTGAAAGGCCACCGTTCGGTCGGCGGCCTGCGCGCCTCGATCTACAACGCGTTTCCCGAAGCAGGGCGTGACCGCGCTCGTCGAGTTCATGCGGGAGTTCGAGCGAACCAAAGGCTAGGATCGTCCCAAGTTCCTCGTTCCCGAGTTCCGGCTGGGCCCCGAGCCGTTAAGCCGTGCCCGTTCCCGGTCCTGACTGAGGTCCCCGCCCGCCACGACCGCGCCGCCTGCGCCTCCGCCTCCGTCGACCCGTGCCGGCGGGAGCCTGCCCGTCGCCCGCAGGTTGCGGCTGTCTCGCCGGCTTGAGGCGGCGCGCGGTGTCGGTGCGCCTGCCTCCAGGTCGCCAGCACCTCGGGCGCGTCGCCGTGGACGTCGAGCCACGTCAGCGCGTCCGGGAACGCCGGACGATGGGGCAGGCTGCGCGCCGCACGCGGCGAAATCTCCGGCGCCACGAGGCGCGGCGCGAGATCGACAATCTGCCGCAGCCGCTCGACGTCGCGGCGCGCGATCGGCAGCATGCCGAAGCTCACCCGATCCGCGTGCGGCTCACGCGGTCGGCCGTTGCCCACGCCGGCCGCGAGCATGCCAAGCGGCTGCAGCAGCGAGCCGATGAGCACGGCGTTCGTGAGATCGGCTGGCGCTGACGGGAACTTCGACCGGTACCGGTCGAGCCGCGCGAGCGCGTCCCACACGGCGTCCGGCGGGTTTCTGAGCTCGGGCGTCATGAGCTCGAGAAGCCGCAGGCGTCCCAGTGCGCGGAAGGTCGCTTCCGCACTGCCCGAACGAAGGATCTTGTAGTACTCCTCCAGCAGACGGGCGGCCGACGCCGTGGCGATCAGCGCCCGGTGCTCGGCGATCGCTTCGATCACGAGCGGGTCGAGGTCGAAGCCGAGACGCGCGGCCATGACGGCCGCGCGCAGCATGCGCACGGGATCCTCCACGAACCGCACGTTCGGATCGCCGATCGACCGCACCACCCGGCGCTCGAGATCGGCGAGGCCGCCGACGTAGTCGATGACCGAGAACGTCGCGATGTCGTAGAACAGCCCGTTGATCGTGAAGTCGCGCCGGAACGCGTCCTCTTCCGGCGTGCCGAACGTGTTGTCGCGATGGAGCGGATTCGTCGGCTGGTCGGAGCCGGCGACGCCGCGACCACGACCGCTTCGGTCTTCGGGCGGCGCCGCGTCCGTCCGCGGCGTGCCTCGACCACCCGGCGGAACGTCGCGACTTCAATCGTCTTGGCTCCGAACTTGATGTGGGCCAGCCGGAACCGGCGGCCGATGATCCAGCAGTTCCGGAAGAGCTTCTTGATCTGGTAGGGGTGGGCGTTCGTGCCGATGTCGAAGTCCTTGGGCCGCCGGCCAAGCAGCAGGTCGCGCACGCTGCCGCCGACGAGATAGGCCGTGTGCCCCTCTTCGTGCAGCCGATAGAGGACCTTCAGCGCGTCCGGGTCGATATTCCGCCGCGAAATCCCATGTTCTCGCGCGGGACGATGACGGGCTCGGCCACGAAGGACGATTATAGGAAGGGTTCCACGTTCCGGGTTCCCGGTTCCAGCGTTCTGGGAGGGGACTCGAAGAACCGGGAACGAGGAACGTGGAACCGTGGAACCGCGAACGCCTAGGGTTTCGCGTCGTTCCAATTGGGCCCGATCCCGACGTCGACGGTCAGGGGCACGCTCAAGCGGGAAGGCCGCTTCCATCACCGTCGGACCAGGCCGCGACCTCCGCGGCGTCGTCTTCGGGCGCCTCGAACAGCAGTTCGTCGTGCACGGTCAGGATCATCCGGCTGGGCTGGGCCGGCCGGCCGTCAGCCGCTCGTATTGAAGCGGTCGAGCGCCGCGTGCACGTCGATCATCGCCTTCTTGAGGACGTCGGCGGCCGTGCCCTGGATGGGCATGTTCACGGTCTCGCGTTCGGCCGCCGCGCGGATCTGCGCCGTTCTTGCTCGTCAAGCTCGGGCACGAGCCGCCGGCGGCCGCGTCATCGTGCGGACGACGCCCGGTCGCGCGGGCCTCCGCGAGCGTCCGATCGATGAACGCGCGCACGCCGGGATAGCCGGCGAAGTAGGCGTCGATGAACTCCTGCGCGGCCGTCTGCGGCACGCCGATGTCCTTGGCCAGCGTGAACGCCGTCTTGCCGTAGAGCAGCGCGTAGTTGATGATCTTCGCGCGCCGCCGCAGTTCGTGCGCGTCGAGCTTCAGCGGCCGTCCGGGCCGCCGAACACGCGCTCGGCCGTGCGGTCGTGAATGTCGATGCCCTGCCTGAAACGCCTCGGCCAGCGCCGCGTCGCCCGACAGATGCGCGAGCACGCGCAGCTCGATCTGCGAGTAGTCGGCGGAAATCAGCACGTGACCCGGCTCGGCGACGAACGCCGCGCGAATCTCGCGGCCGAGCGCCGTGCGGATCGGAATGTTCTGCAGGTTCGGATCGCTGCTGCTGAGCCGGCCCGTCGCGGCCACCGCCTGGTTGAACGTCGTGTGCACGCGGCCCGTTCGCGGGTTGACCAGCGCTCGGCAGCGCGTCGACGTACGTGCCCTTCAGCTTCTGAATCTCGCGCCACCTCAGCACGAGCGCCGGCAGCTCGTGGATGAGCGCCAGCTCCTCGAGCACCTCGCGCGCGGTGGAGATCGCGCGTCGTCTTGCCGGTCTTCTTCGTCGGCTGCAGGTTCAGCTTCGTCGAACAGCACGTCGCCCAGCTGCTTCGGCGAGTTGATGTTGAACTCGCAGCCGGCGTGTCCGTAGATGCGCCCGCACAGCTCGTCGAGCTCGCCCTGCATCTTGCGGCCGAGCACCGCGAGCGCCTCGGTGTCGACCTTGATGCCGGCGCGTTCGATGCCGCGAGCACCGGAATGAGCGGCTGCTCGAGCTCGCGGTAGACGGCGGTCGAGGCCTTCGCGTTCGACGTCCTCCAGGAGGCCCGGCGCCAGGTGAGCGGCAGGTCGGCGCGCTCGCCGGCGAAGGTCGCAAGCGACGCGGCCGGCACGGCGTCGAGCGCCAGCGCCTTCGCGCCCTTGCCGAGCACATCGTCTTCGCGTCGTGCGCGCGATAGTTCGTCGCGCTCGAGCGCGAGGCCCTCGATCGAGTGGCTCGACCGCGTGGCGTCGAGCAGATAGCTCAGCGACCATCGTGTCGACGAGCGAGCCCTGCAGCGTCGACGCCCTGCGCGCCGCACGCGATCGTCGACGAACTTCAGGTCGTGCCCGACCTTCGCGATCGCCGGATCGGCCAGCACCGGGCCGAGCCGCGCGAACAGCGTCCGCGCGGGTCGAGGTTCGGCGTGTCGGCCAGGCCCGCGTGCCCGATCGGAATGTAGCGGGCCGCGCCCGGCGTCGTCGAGAACGCCCAGCCGACGACGTCCGCCGCGACCGCTGATGTCGACGGACGCGATCGACGCGACGCCGAGGCGTCCCGCTTCGCATGGCGTCGTTCAGCGAGCGCGTCGATCTCCGTCGATCGTGCCACGGCGACGGCGTAGTCGCGCGCCGCCGTCGCCGCCGTCGGCGCGAACTCCTGCACGAGCGTGCGGAAGCCGAGCGACGAGAACAGCGCGTAGCACCGCTCGCGCGACGGGCCGCGGTACCGCAGCGCGTCGGCGTCGAACGTCACCGGCACGTCGGTGCGGATGCGCGCCAGCTCGCGGCTCGCGCGCGCCGAATCGGCGTGCGCCAGCAGCGCCTCGCGATAGCGCTTCTGCGCGATGCGCGGCGCCGCCGCGAGCAGCGCGTCGAGCGAGCCGTGCGTCGAGATCAGCTCGCGCGCGCCCTTCTCGCCGATGCCCGGCACGCCCTTGATGTTGTCGATCGTGTCGCCCATCAGCGCCAGCACGTCGACCACCTGATCCGGCCGCACGCCGAACTTTGTCGACGCACGCCCGCCGCGTCGTACCACGTGCCCTCGTCGCGCGGGTTGTAGACGCGAGATGCCGTCGCCGACGAGCTGGAAGAAATCCTTGTCGCCGGTGACGATCGCGACGTCGAAGCCCGCCGCGCGCGCCTGCATCGCCAGCGTGCCGATCACGTCGTCGGCCTCGAAGCGCTCGTACGTGAGGATCGGGCACGCCGAGCGCTTCGCAGGCCTCGCGCACGAGCGGCACCTGCTCGGCCAGGTCCGACGGCATCGGCGTGCGGTTCGCCTTGTAGTCGGCGGCCAGCTCGTCGCGGAACGTCGGGCCCGGCCAGATCGAACGACGCGGCGATGAACTCCGGCGAGTGATCGGCGATGAGCTTGCGCAGCATCGTCGAGAAGCCGTAGACCGCGTTGGTGGATCGGCCGTCCGGACCGGTCAGTCCGCGTATCGCGTGGTACGCGCGATACATCTGCGAGCTGCCGTCGATGAGAAACAGGCGAGGCACGTGTTTCTGGATGCGTCTTGATGCGTAGGGGCGGGAAAGACGCGCAGTATATCATTCGCTGCGATGCGCCTGCGGCGATCGGGCGCGGCCGTTGGACTGTTCGCTCCTGGCGTTCGCGGCCGGGTGCAGCAATCCGCTCGGCCGCCAGTACCAGTACGAGGAGCAGATCTATCTGAGCGTCGACGGCTCGGCCACGGTCATCATCGACGCGTCGATTCCCGCCTTCGTGGCGCTGAGAGGCGCCACGTTCGATCCGTCGATGAAAACCGGCGTCAACCGCGAACAGGTCCGCGCCTGGTTCGAGGCGGCCGGATGCCGGGACGTGCGGGTCGGACAGCCGTGGGTGCGGCGAGGCCGGCGATTCGTCCAGGTCCGCATGACGGTGGACGGACATTCGCCGGCTCGGCACGTGCGGGCCCTCGGCTGGTCACGCTACCAGTTCGAGCGCGATGAGCAGACCATCCACTTCGTGCAGGACGTCGGCCCATCCGCGGCCGGCAACCCTGGGACGGTGAACTGGGACGGCAAGGAGCTCGTGGGCTTCAAGCTGCACGCTCCGAGCCGCATCTCTTTCCACAACGTCCGCCGGCTCGAAGACGGCTCGCCAGGCGAGCCCGATCGCGGCAACATCCTGACGTGGGAGCAGACACTCGCCGATCGGCGTGCCGGTCAGCCGCTGACGATGGAAGTGCGGATGGGCGCGGAGTCGATTCTGTTCCGGACGCTGTCGCTGTTCGCGTGGCGTTCGCGGCCGCGGTCGCCGTGTTGGCCTTCGCGATCTGGCTGACGATCCGGAAGGCCCGGAAGGCCCGGAAGTGACGAAGGGAACGATCGCAGGCGCCTAGGCCTCGACAGGCCCACGAGGTTTCAGTTCGCCACTTTGATGTCCTGGACCTTCTTCTCGCCCTCGCGCAGCGTGATCGGGATCGAGACCTGCACGAGCTGCGACAGGAAATTCGGGTCGTACCACTCGCCCGGTTCCACGTCGGTCACGGCCGTCAGTCGATAGTCGCCGACGGGCAGGTCGCGCAGCATGAAGGAGCCGTCCGTGCCGGGCCGCGTCGACGCAATGCGCCGGGCGCGCGGCAGCCAGTACCGCGTGTCGGTCGGAAACACGATGATCGTGAAGTCCGCCGTCGGGCGGCCCATCGCGTCCTGAATCCGGCCCGACAAGTCCTGCGTGCGGTCACTGAACGTGATCGACGCGTCCTTGATGTTCTCGTGTGGAGCGACGTCGAGGGGAAAGTCCAGCACGTCGCGTCCATCGATCATCGCGGACGTGAGCGTCCACGACGTGTTCGATCCAGCGCCACGTCCGCCATCGCCTCCCCGACCGCTCTGATTGGCGCTGCCCGAGAGCGTGTAGCGCCCGGGCGGCGACGCCGGCCATCGAGAACCGGCCGAACTCGTCAACGGTCGCGACCGGCATGGCGCCCGGGCCCATGTTCTGCTGGCCGCGGGGAGAGAGCGTCAGTCGAACGGTCGACAGATCCGTCGGCGGCGCCGCCGACGAGCCGCGGAACTCGATGCGCCCGGCCACGGTCATGCCCGGCTGGAGGACGAGTTGGATGTCGCTGATGTCCCGGCCGTTCACCGGAACGTCGGCCGAGGCCCACAGGACCTGGGCGATCTGGTTCGGCGGGACAGGACCAAGACCGCCGCGTCCTGGACCAACGCCGCGTGCCGCATCGACCGTATCGGTGCGGCGCACAACCGCACGCGCCTGCAGCGCGTACTGACCCGGCGTGATGTCGCGGAACGTGAACTGACCGCTTCCGTCCACGCGGGTGACCGACGTCCCGGGCTGGGGCTCGATCGGTGTGCCGCCAGGCCCGGTGGCCACGAGCGACAACTGGAGGTTCGGCGGCACCGTGCCGTCCTGCGAGACGACGGAGCCCTGGACTCGCGCGGTCGGAACGAGCTGCAACTGGAAATCAACGCCACTACGCTCTTCCGCAGTGCCCAGCGAAATCGTCGTCGCGCCTGACGGTGTCGCGGTGCCGGGGTAGTACACCGGGCGCGTACGCGGCCGCCTGCGATCCCTCCGGGACTCCCAGTTGCTGCGCGAGTTGGTCGATGGCCTGCTGCGCGCCCGGGGAACCGGCAATCGCGCCGAGATTTCCAAGAACGAAACCGGCGCGCCCGGCGCCGGGCATCTGGCCGAGACTGTCCTGAAGCGCTGCAGCCTGCGACATGATCAACTGCCGCATGTCGGTCGCGGGGTTCAGGTTGCGTGGAACCGCACTCAGCACGTATTCCCCGGGCTGCAGGCTGTAGATCCGATAGATACCCCGGTCGTCGGTCATGTCCTGACCGGCGAAACTCAGGGTCCGTTCTCCCGTCTGCAGCACGTAGCGGAGCGCACGGACCTGCGTGCTGGGAGCCGGTTCGCCATGCTCATCGACGACGACGCCGGTGATCACGCCACCGCGCGGCAACGCGATCGAGAGCTTCTCGATGCGTTGGCCATCAGCCAGCTGGATCGGTGTGCCGGGCCGCCCGGGACGTTTGGCGCCGAAGGACGTGGTCACGTGGCCGGCCTTGTTCACGCTCAGATTGAATCGGCCGGCCGGCAGGACCTGGAAGACGAATCGGCCCTGGTCGTCGGTGAGAGCGGTTCGATTGCCACGCAGCTCCTGACCCGACAGTGTGACCTGCGCGCGCCGAACGGGACTGCCGCTGCCGAGGACCACGACGAACCCAGCTGATTTCTCCGGTGCCGACGGCGGCTTGCGTCGCGCCGTCCCGATCAGGCGCCGCGCCTCGTCCGCCCGTGCCTCCGCGCGGCCCGGCTGGTCCTGGCACGCCGGCGCCGCGTCCCGGTCCGACACCTCGTCCGCCGCCACCCTGCCCGCTCGCCGGCGACGAGGCCGCGGAGAACACGAGCACCGCCGCGCACATCGACCGCGCTAATGGCAGAAATGTGACGAGGAGCGTGGGCAGACATGGTCACCAGGATTGGACGGGTTCCTCTTGGAGAAAGTTACGTGGTGGGACGCCTATCGTTTACCCACCTTGATCCGGTTCGTCACCCCGAAACTTCCCGAAACCTGCGCGAGTGAGGCGGCCATGGTGCGTTCGACTTCGCTGCCGGCCAGTCCGGTCAGCGTAATGCGGCCGCGCTCGACGATGATGTGGATCGGAGGCAGCGGCCGCTGCCCGTGCATCCAGAACATCGGATGGTTGTAGATCGCGCTCGCGACCCGATAGCGAAGCTTGTCGTCGGACGGCGACAGCGGCAGCACGCCGATCTCGTTCGTCAGCGAGCGAACGCCGTCGATCTTCTGCACGCGTTTCTCGATGTCGTCCTTCTTCTTCGGGTTGGTCACCCGGCCCGAGAGCGTCACCACCCGCTCCTGAACCCGCACCTCGATGCTGTCGAAGACACCGTACTGAGGATAGGTGAGGACGGCTTCCGCCACGCGTTCGAACAGATCCCGGTCGGAGATCTGCGCGTCGGCGCGGTGAGGGAACGCCGCGACCGTGGCAGAACGCCAACAGGAGGGGCAGCAACCTGCGCATCACGTCACTCCCGGCGCCGGATGACGACAGGGAAGCGAGCAAAGGCGGTACCAGAGTAGCAGGACCGGCCGCGACCCGCCGAATCGAGCGCTCAACGAAAACCGGCCACAAAAGAGGTCGATTTCTTCAAAAAGACCTCCGACGTCTTTTTCAGTTTCTACAACACGACGATCGTCAGGACGCCGAGCGCGATGAGGAGGACCTGCTGGAAGGCGCCCCGGTCGACCCCGCCGCGGTGCAGGCTGGGGATCGAGATCCGCCATCGCGATGTACATGAAGCTTCCAGCCGCGAACGCGACCACGTAAGGCACGACCTCGGGCACGCGTGTCCCGAACAGCAGCATCGCCGCCGCTCCGAGAAGGCCTCCGCGGCCGAGGTGAGGTTCAGCACGACAGCCCGCGCGCGCGAGTAGCCCGCGGCGAGCAGGATGGCGAAGTCGCCGGCTTCCTGCGGAATCTCGTGCGCGATGATCGCGAGCGCGGTCGTGACGCCGAGCGGAATGGAGACGAGCGTCGCCGCAGCGATGACACTGCCGTCCACGAACGTGTGGACCGCATCGCCGACGATCAACAGCGTGGCCGTGCTCTTGTGCACGTGACAGTCAGCGTCGTCGTGCCAGTGATGCCAGAGCACGAGCTTCTCGACCAGGAAGAACGCCAGGACGCCGGCGAGGAGCGACAGCGCCGCCGTACGCGGCGGAAGCGAGTCGAGCGCTTCGGGCAGCAGCCCGATGAGCGCCGCGCCGAGCAGCGTGCCGACCGCGTACGACACGAGCCACGGAACGGCCCGCGTCCGCGTCTCCTGCCGGACGAAGAGGATGATCGAGGCGAGAAGCAGGCCGCCCGCGCTGCCGACGATCGACAGGCCGAGCGCCACGATCCAGCGAAGCACGCCGGAATCGTAACAGGGTTCAGTTGGCGACGAAGCCGCGCCGCGCGCGGACGGTGTGCGAGCCGGGCCTGGTGAGCTCGCACGTCGATCGTGTGCCAGCGCCCGTCTTTCGGCGCCGACGAGCTGTAGCCGAGGAAGTACTGGCGGCTGAGCTCGTTCGCGATGCTCGGCCGTCGCCGGGTCGAGATCGCGCGGCGACACGATGACTTCCGTGCGCCCGCCGGTGTCGTCGGTAATGCGGCGGAGAGCGTCCGGGTTCACGCGATCCTGTGGACTTGCCGGAGTGCGCCGGCCGCGGTGGTCTTGGCGCCTGCGGCAGACGGCGCCTTGCCGGGGAACGGCGACGGGACGGGCAGCAGGCTGCGGCGGGCCGCTCGGGCCGACTCGACTGGTGAAGGTCGCCGGACGCGTCGATGCCGATGGCGTAGACGATCACCTCGGTGCGCCGCACGAGCGCCGACAACTTGATCGGCCTTCGTGCGGCTGCTCGTGTCGTTGCCGTCCGAGATGATCACGAGCGCCTTCTTGCGCCGCGTGCCAGAGTTTGCGCAGCGGGACCGCTTCGGCCACCGTGTCGTAGATCGCCGTGCCGCCATTCGGCTTGATCACACCGAGCGCTTTCGCGAATGGCCTGCCGGTTCTCGGTCCAGCCCTGCACGAGCTCGGGGCGGCTGTCGAACCGGTACAGAAACATCTCGTCCTGATCGCCGAGCAGATCGAAGACGAAGCGATTGAGCGCGGCCTCCGCGGCCGCCATCTTCTCGCCGATCATGCTGCCGCTCGTATCGAGCGCGATGCCGAGGCTCACGGGCACGCGCTCGTTGTCGAACTGCTGGATCGCCTGAAGCTTGCCGTCTTCGTAGACGCGAAAATCATCGGCCGTGAGCCCGGGCACGAACCGGCCCTGCTCGTCGGTCACCGTCGCCGTCACGTTGATCAGCTCAACGCCCGTGCGGAACGAGAACCCCTCGCCGCCCGGGCGTTCCTGGCCGCTCATGGCGACCGTCAGCGCGATCAGCGAAACCACGACGGAAAAACACGTCGCGTGTGTTTTTCGTGAGGCCCAGCCGAAAAACACACCCGACGTGTCTTTCCGGGCCGTGCTCATCGCATGCCACCGGCAGGGCGGACCTGGTCGGATCCGAGCACGGTTTCGCTCGTGCCTTCGGGAAACTGCCCGCGGCGGTCCACGTGTGCGACGACCGTGCCGTCCGCCTGCCTGAAGCCGACACGATAGCGGCCGACCGTGGTCACGCCCGGCACATGCACTTCGAACGCCGAGTCGGTGCCCGTTCGCATCTGCAGCCGTCTCGAGCGCCGCGCGGCCGGTCATGAAGTACTGGTCCTTGTGGTCGAAGAGATACACGACCACTTCGACGTTCGTCAGGTCCTTGCCGCCGGCCGGGTTCTGGACGAAGCCACTGACCGTGAACCCGTTCGTGTCCGGCGAGTGCTTGAGCGACAAGAGCTCGAGCGGTTGGGGCTCCGCGCTCGGTGGCGGCGTCGTCGAGGCGGCGAGCGCAGCGACGACTTCAGGTGAACGCATTGCCGACGCCGTCGGCGTACCCGGCCGCGATGAGCAGGCCGATCGCCGCCACAGCCAGCAGGCGACGCGTGCCGGCGTTCGACGCCGGCTCGGTGCCAAACATCGCGTCGGGAAGCACCGCGCGCACACGCCCGTTTGGCAACGGGGCATGAGCGCGTGGACCCGGCTCGGCGGCATGACCGCGGATCACGGCGTCCCAGTCCGGAGACTCCGGAGCGAAAGCCAATTCAGCGCTGGTCACGCTGTCATCCAGGACTGCATCGCATCAACTTGGGCGCGCTGACCGACGCCGCCGGAACCGTGACCGGCACGGCTGCGAGCGGCACTCGGACCAGCTCGGTCGGCGCCTCCTGATGCTCGGGCTCGCCGCTGAACGCGAGCGCTTCAAGCGCCTCGATGCGCGCAGCGGCGCGCTGGCGTTCGGCCTTGAGAAGCGTCCAGGCCACGACGGACATCGTGACCGCCAGGCCGAGCGAAATGACCGTCACCGCGATCAAGAGCGATTCCATGACTTCACCTCAAACTTTGATCCGGGGGCTTGCCCCGCGGCCCCCCGGCCCGCTCACTCGCGGGGCCCCTACGCCCCACTCCGTTCGCGGGCTCACTAACGCAATGCGAACCCGACGGAGACGTCGACGATGACGTCCACCGGAACACCGTTGCGGCGGGCAGGGGAAAAACGCCACTGCCGCACGGCGATGATTGCCTGTTGATCCAGCCCGGCGCCGAGGCCGCGGACGACGCGAATGTTTGCCGCGCGGCCATCGCGGCCCACCACGACCTCGAGGTCAACTTCGCCCTCGATGTGGCGACGCCGGCCTTCATCCGTGTAGGTCGGACGGACTTCCTGGATCAGTCGCGGCGGCTGGATGCCGCTTCCAGGCCGAAACGGTCCGCCGCCTGTCCCACCGTCGGCCCCTTCTCCAAGCCCCGATCCCGTGCCGGAACCCGACCCGGTTCCGGCTCCCGACCCCGCGCCGCCTCCGATGCCCATGCCCGCGCTCGTTGTTGGTGAGACCGAGGCCATGACGCCCAGCGTGTCGAGCCGAGGTGTCGGCGCCGGCACGACTGGCGCTTGAACCACTGGCGGCACTGGCGCCGCAGGAGTCTCCGTGTCGCGCGGCTCGACGCGCCGAGGCCGCGGCACAGGCAGGCGCTTCGTCGACCGCACGTATGTCGCCGGTGGCCGTCGCAAGGTCACCGGCGGCGTCGGCGTCGCGCGCGGCCGGGGAGGACGAGGGTCTTCAGCGGCAGGCGCAGGAGGAACCGGCGCCTGGAGCATGCCGCCACCGCCACCACCGCCGCCCGGACCGGGCAGCATGAGAAACACGAGGTTGGACGGCAGCGTCGGGACGATGCGTTCTTCAGTGTCGCGGGCGCTGAGGGCCAGTGCCGCCACGCCAAGGGTCACGAACAAGAGGGTTGCGACGTGTCCGACGATGGAGAACGCGAGGCCCCACCCGCTGCGCCGCGCGGCAACGCGCGGACCCGTCAGAGGCGACCGCTCCGAGGAAGACTCGCCCGCGCCCCGAATCAGTCGCCGGACGAGCGCAGCGGCCTCTGAGGGCGGCACATACCCGCGGAACGACGTGACGCGACCGGACTCGATGATGGCGCGCACGTCGGCCTCGTTGGCACCTGACGCGCGGGCAATCTCGGGGGCCGAGTACAGATCGACGCCAGCGGAAATCGGGGCGGTACGCATGGAACTAGCAATACGTTCTTTCGGCCGTACAGCGGGAGGGGAATAGGAAACTACTTGCGCGCTTCGTAGTACGAAACGCCGTCCACCTCGGCGAGCTGACGTCTCGCCCTGGTGCCGGCCTGCTCGAGACGCGTGAGGATCGTCTGGGCTGGAAGACGTCCCGCGCCTCCAGTGGACCGGAAGAATCCGCTCGCTCGCGAGCCGTCCACCACGATGATACGTCCACCGGGCCGCAGGATCCGAAGGACATGTTCGAGAACGAGCGCGGGGTCAACCTGAGCGACGGCGTCAGCGGCGTTCATCAACACCACCACGTCCTGCGACTCGTCGGCCGCCGGAAGTGAGGTCGGTGTTGCGGTCGCGAACTCGACGAGTGCGCCGGCCTCGCGCGCGGCCGTCTCCACGCGCGTTCGCGCGCTCGCGTCCGGATCGCAAACGGTGGTCGTGCCGTTGAGGCCCGTCACGAGCGCCACCTCGGCGGCCAGCTCCGCATCGCTGGCGCCGACGACGAGCACCTGGTCGCCGGACTTCGCGCCGATCATCGCGATGGCGGTGTGATGGCGCGACAAACCCTTGCGAAACCAGCCCGCCATGTGCGGGAACCCTCCAAAACTCGAATGATATAGTTTTGCCCCGTGACTACGAGTCTGTCTATTGCCCCAGCCGGCGGGAAAGTCGGCATTTTGCTCGTTGGATTGGGCGCCGTCAGCACCACGACCATTGCCGGAACGCTCGCGATTCGAAAGAAGTTGGCGCCGTCCGATCGGATCGTTGACGCAGATGGGAACGGTGCGCCTCGGGAAGCGCACCGACGGCCGTTCTCCGTTGATCAAGGACTTCGTACCGCTGGCCGACCTCGATGATCTCGTGTTCGGCGGCTGGGACATCTTCGAGGACGACTGTTACGAGGCCGCCAAAACGGCAGGCGTCCTCGAACAGCCTCTCCTCGATGAGATCAAGGATGAGTTGTCGGCGATCAAGCCGATGTCCGCGGTGTTCGACCGTCACTACGTCAAACGGCTCGACGGCCCGAACGTCAAGAAGGGCAAGAACAAGCGCGATCTCGCGGAGCAGCTGATCCAGGACATCCGCGACTTCAAGAGCCGGAACGGCCTGGACCGGGTCGTGATGGTGTGGTGCGGAAGCACCGAAATTTTTCTCGAGGAAGCGCCGGTGCACCAGTCACTGGCGGCGTTCGAGAAAGGGCTCGAGCACTCCGATCCCGCGATTCCGTCCAGCATGATTTACGCGTACGCGGCGATCAAGGAAGGCATGCCGTACGCGAACGCCGCGCCGAATCTGAGCGCCGATGTGCCGGCCCTGCTCGAGCTGGCGCGTCAGACGGGTTCGCCTCTCGCCGGCAAGGACCTCAAGACCGGTCAGACGCTCATCAAGACCATCATCGCGCCGGGCCTCAAGGCGCGGTTGATCGGCGTCGAAGGCTGGTACTCCACGAACATCCTCGGCAATCGCGATGGGGAAGTGCTCGACGATCCCGAGTCGTTCAAGACGAAGGAAGAGAGCAAGAAGTCCGTTCTCGACTACATCTTCCAGCCTGATCTGTACCCCGAGCTCTACGAGACGCTGCACCACGTCGTCCGCATCAACTACTACCCGCCCCGCGGCGACAACAAGGAAGGCTGGGACAACATCGATCTCGTCGGCTGGCTCGGCTACAAGATGCAGCTCAAGATCAATTTCCTGTGCCGCGACAGTATTCTTGCCGCGCCGATCGTCCTCGACGTCGCGCTTGTTCCTGGATCTCGCGAAGCGCTCGGGTCTGTCGGGCATTCAGGAATGGCTGTCGTTCTACTTCAAGAGCCCGATGCACGCGCCGGGGCTGTATCCCGAGCACGATCTGTTCATCCAGTTGATGAAGCTCAAGAACACGCTGCGCTACATGCGCGGCGAGGAACTGATCACGCATCTGGGACGGGAATACTACGACTGACGCTGAATTGCGGATCTTCAATCTGTGATTGAGGGATTGCATTGAGGATTGACCGATTGCGGATTGAGGATTGGCCGCGGTCGATCCTCAATCGCTCGATGGGCCAATCCACAATGCAATCTCGCAATCACAGATCGCAGATCCGCAATGCTTGGTCCTCGTATGAACCGCTATCAACCGGCCCTGCTCGGCGGCCTGTTCATTGGCGTGTTGTCGGCGCTTCCCGTCGTCAACGCGGCCAACTGCTGCTGTCTGTGGGTGGTTGTCGGCGGCGCGCTCGACGACGTACCTGCTGCAGCAGGCGCGACCGGTGCCGGTCGAGACGTCGGAGGCCGCCCTGTTCGGGCTCATCGCCGGCCTCGTCGGCGGCATCCTCTACCTGGCGGCGACCGCCGTGCTCCTCAGCGGTGCGATGGGCGCGCAGTTGATGGATCAGTTGCGCGAGACGATGAACAACAACCCGGAGATCCCGGCTGAGGTCCGCGATCGCATCGCGTCGTTCATGGGCGGCGGCGCCATCGCGCTCATCGTCGCGGCCGTGACCATCCCGCTCTACGCGGTGTTCAGCCTGATTGGCGCCCTGATCGGCCTGGCGATCTTCAAGAAAAAGGTGCCGCCGCCGACAAGTCCCGGCCCGACGTTCACGCCTTGAGTCTTAAGCCCAAGCCGCAGGCCCCAAGCCCCAAGTCCCAAGCCTGAGAGAGCCACTGATGTCCGACATCGACGCCCTGCTGAACGAGACCCGGGTCTTTCCACCAACGGCGGAATGGAAGTCCAAGGCTCGCGTCACCGATCCGGATATCTACGCGCGCGCGGCGAAGGATCCCGAGAAGTTCTGGGCGGACTTCGCGTCCGAGCTCGAATGGATGACGCCGTGGACCAGGGTCGTCGAGTGGAAGCCGCCGCACGCGAAGTGGTTCCTTGGCGGCACGCTCAACGTCAGCGTCAACTGTCTCGATCGGCACGTGCGAACGGCCCGCCGCAACCAGGCCGCATTGATTTGGGAAGGCGAGCCCGGCGACCGGCGGACGCTGACGTACTTCGACCTCCATCGCGAGGTCTGCCAGTTCGCGAACGTGCTGAGGTCGCTCGGCGTCAAGAAAGGCGATCGCGTCGCGATGTACATGCCGCTCGTGCCCGAGCTGGCCATCGCGATGCTGGCCTCGGCGCGCATCGGCGCGGTGCACAGCGTCGTGTTCGGTGGATTCAGCGCCGAGGCGTTGCGCGATCGCATCAACGACCAGCAAGCCTCGGTGCTCGTGACCGCGGACGGCGGCTATCGCCGCGGCCAACGTCGTGCCCCTCAAGCAGACTGTCGACGCCGCGCTCGAAGATGCGCCGTCGATTCGAACACGTCGTGGTCCTCCAGCGGCGTCGCGGATCAGCCCTTCGACGTGAACATGAAGGCCGGACGCGACCAGCTGGTACCACGAGCTGATGAAGGAGCGCGAGCGCAGTCTCGGCGCCGGAGCCGATGGACGCGGAGGACATGCTCTACATCCTCTACACCTCCGGCACCACCGGAAAGCCGAAGGGCATCGTCCACACGACCGGCGGATACCTCGTCGGCGCGTACGCCACGACGCAGTGGGTGTTCGATCTGAGAGACGAAGACGTGTACTGGTGCACGGCCGATCTCGGCTGGGTCACCGGGCACAGCTACGTGGTCTACGGGCCGCTCGCCAACGGCGCGACGGTGCTGATGTACGAAGGCGCGCCCGATTGGCCGGAGAAGGATCGGTTCTGGCAGCTCATCGAGCGGTACGGCGTGACGATCCTCTACACGGCGCCGACGGCCATTCGCGCGTTCATGAAGTGGGGCACCGAGTGGCCGGCCGGCCGCGATCTGAGCAGCCTGCGGCTGCTCGGATCGGTCGGTGAACCCATCAACCCTGAGGCGTGGATGTGGTACCACGAGCACATCGGCGGCGGCCGGTGTCCAATCGTCGATACGTGGTGGCAGACCGAGACGGGGCACATCCTGATCACGCCGCTCCCCGGCATCACCACAACGAAGCCCGGATCGGCGACGCAAGGCCTTTCCCGGCATCACGCCGGAGATTCGCACGGCAGACGGGGAGCGCGTCGAGAAGGGCGGCGGGCTGCTGGCCCTGACAAGGCCCTGGCCGGGCATGCTGCGCGGCATCTACGGCGATCCGGAGCGTTTCGTTCAGCAGTACTGGAGCAAGTGGTCCGACGGCGTGTATTTCACGGGCGACGGCGCGCGGCTCGATGACGACGGCAACTACTGGCTGCTCGGGCGCGTGGACGACGTGCTGAACGTGGCTGGCCATCGCCTCGGGCACGATGGAGGTCGAAAGCGCGCTCGTCGACCATCCGTCGGTGGCCGAGGCCGCCGTGCGTCGGCAAGACGCACGACATCAAAGGCCAGGCGGTTGCAGCGTTCGTCACGTTGAAGGAAGGCGTGAAGGCGACGCCCGCGCTGGTGGACGAGCTGAAGCAGCACGTGGTCGAGAAGATTGGCGCGATTGCTCGGCCCGACCAGATTCTCTTTGCGGCCGACCTGCCCAAGACGCAGGTCCGGCAAGATCATGCGCCGGCTGCTTCGCGACATCGCCGAAGGCAAGGCCCTCGGCGACACGACGACCCTGGCCGACCCGAATGTGGTGGCCAGGCTGAAGGACGAGTACGAGGCGATAGAAAGCTAAGCGACAGTTCCGCGTTCCCCGGTTCGCGTTCCCGGTTCTACGTTCCCGGTTCCCGCTTTGGAGCCGGGAGGCAACGGCTAGGGAACCGGCGCTCCGGGCTCGGCGTATCCTTCTGGATATCCCCGAGCGAACGCGGAACGTGGAACGTAGAACCCGGAACGTGGAACGGGGAACCGGGAACGGGGAACCAATAATGGCTCTCATTGAAACCGTCGAGCTCTGGAAGACCTACGTCATGGGCGCCGAGGAAGTGCACGCGCTGCGAGGGGTGTCCATTCAGATCGAACGCGGGGAATACGTCGCCATCATGGGGCCGTCCGGATCGGGCAAGTCGACCCTGATGAACCTGATCGGCTGTCTCGATACCCCGAGCAAGGGCAGCTATCTGCTCAACGGCAAGCAGGTCAGCGAGATGAACGACGACGAGCTGGCGCGGATTCGGAACGAGGAGATTGGATTCGTCTTTCAGACGTTCAACCTGCTGCCGCGCGCCACGGCCCTGCACAACGTCGAGCTGCCGCTCATCTACGCGGGCGTGTCGGCAAAGGTGCGGTCCGAGCGGGCGCGGGAGGCGCTGACTCGGGTCGAGTTGTCGGACCGGATGAATCACCGGCCGAACGAGATGTCGGGCGGCCAGCGACAGCGCGTGGCCATCGCCCGCGCGCTCGTGAACAATCCGTCGATCCTGCTGGCCGACGAGCCGACGGGGAATCTCGATTCGAAGACCGGCGTCGAGATCATGGCGCTCTTCGAACGGCTGCACGAGGCCGGCAACACGATCGTGCTCGTGACGCACGAAGCCGACGTCGCGGCCCACGCCGCGCGCGCCATCCACATCCGCGACGGCCAGGTCGAGAAGGACGTCGTCGCGAGCAGCCTAGTAGAAGTTGGAAGTCAGCACAGTTCAGAACGTCAGAACAGGGAACGGGAATGGAATCCATCGAACGTCGCTACCAGGAGTTCAAGACGAAAGGCCTCAAGCTCGACATGACGCGCGGCAAGCCGTCGTCCGAGCAGCTCGATCTCGCCGCGGAACTGCTGACCAATCTGAGCGCGTCCGACTTCAAGGCCGCGGACGGCACCGACACGCGCAACTATGGCGGCCTCGACGGCATCGCCGGAGATGAAGGCGATCTTTGCCGAGATGCTGGACGCGCCGCCGGCGCAGGTGCTCGTCGGCGGCAACTCGAGCCTGCAGATCATGCACGACACGATCGTGCGCGCGTTGCTCCACGGCGTGCCCGATGGCACCGGTCCCGTGGTCCCGCGTGCCCACGGTGAAGTTCATCTGCCCGACGCCCGGCTACGACCGTCACTTTGCGATCTGCGAGCATCACGGCATCGAGATGGTGTCCGTTGATTTCGACGGACGACGGACCAGACATGGACCAGGTCGAGCGGCTGGTCGCGTCCGACCCGTCGATCAAGGGCATGTGGCTCGTGCCGAAGTACAGCAATCCGACTGGTGCGACGTACAGCGACGACGTCACGATGCGGCTGGCGTCGCATGAAGACGGCGGCGCCGGACTTCCGTCTGATGTGGGACAACGCGTACGCCGTCCACGATCTGTACGACGACGGGCGACCCGCTGGCGGACATCCTGTCGGCGTCGGCCGCGGCCGGACATCCGAACCGTCCGCTCGTCTTCGTGTCGACGTCGAAAATTTCGTTCGCCGGCGCAGGCATCGCGGCCATGGCGGCGAGCGCCGCCAACATCGCGGACGCCAAGCGACACGCCAGCATTCAGACGATCGGCCCCGACAAGGTCAACCAGCTGCGCCACGTGCGGTTCTTCAAGAACTTCGCCGGCGTTCGAGCGCACATGAAGAAGCACGCCGAGCTGCTGCGGCCGAAGTTCGAGGCCGTGACGCGGATTTTCGAGGCCGAACTCGGCGGAAAGGGCATCGCGACCTGGACGACGCCGCGCGGCGGCTATTTCGTCAGTCTCGACACGCTGGATGGCTGTGCGTCCGATGTCGTGCGGCTCGCCGACGAGGCCGGCGTCAAGCTGACCGGGGCCGGCGCGACCTTCCCGTACGGGAAAGACCCGCGCGACCGCAACATCCGGATCGCGCCGTCGTTGCCGCCGCTGGCACAGGTCGAGCAGGCCATGCAGGTGGTTGCGGCGTGCGTCGAGCTCGCGAGCGCTCGCGTCGCCGCGAAGTAAGCGCGCCGACTTGCTGCTCGACTACGAGAACGTCACGATCTACCGGGGCGACCGGATCGCGCTCGAGCGCATCGCGTTCTCCGTCGAGACCGGCCAGCACGTCGCGATCCTCGGACCGAACGGCTCAGGCAAGTCCACGCTCATCAAGACCATGACGCGGGAGTGCTACCCCTATCGGGGGGATGGTCCCGTGCGTCTTCGCATCATGGACCGCGACACGTGGAGCGTCTTCGAGTTGCGCGCCATGCTCGGGATCGTCACGAATGACCTCATCGCGGCCTGCACCAGGCACCTCACCGCTCGCGACGTGGTCGTCTCTGGATTTTTCTCGAGCATCGGTCTCTGGCCTCATCACGAGGTGACGGCCGAGATGGACCGGCAGGCGGCCGAGATTCTGGAGCGTCTCGAGGTCCCGCATCTCGCGGACCGCTATCTCGACGAGCTTTCGTCCGGCGAGGCCCGGCGCGTCGTGATTGCCCGCGCGCTCGTGCACGATCCGAAAGCGCTCGTGCTCGACGAGCCCACGAATAGCCTCGACGTCCGATCGACGTACGAGCTGCGCGAGATCATCAGGAGAATCGCGCGAGAAGGGATGACGGTCATCCTCGTCACGCATCACCTCGCCGACATCATTCCCGAGATCGGCCGCGTGATTCTCCTGAAGGACGGACGGATCGTGAAGGATGGACCAAAGGCGGATGTGCTGACGACCGCGGCCCTCGCGGATCTCTACGGCGTACCGATCGAGGTCTCGGAGCGCGGGGGCTACTACCAATGGTGGTAGGTCCGCGTGCCTTGACGCCCCGGTTCGGATGAGCGACAGTGCCGCGAGCCGCGACACATGAAGCGCCTGTCCCCTCGCCTGATCGCGGTGGGCGTGCTTGTCCTGACGCTCGGTCTCTCTGCGCAAGTGACCCGGGACGTCACCCTCGTTGTTCGCATCGTCGACGGCGGCACCGGACGGCCAACACCGGTGCGTGTCGGTCTTCGCGACGCCAAGGGCACCGCACCCGCCGTGTCCGCCGCGCTCGCCGTCTCCGACACCGCTATTCCGATTCCTCGTCAGGCGATCGCGGTGATGTGGGGACAGCAGGATCGCGCGCAGGGCTACGCGCTGCAGCCGGACGGTTCGTTCTACGTGGACGGCGCGTTCGACGTCAGCGTTCCTCCTGGGGCCTACTCGCTGTCGCTCTCGAAGGGATTCGAATACGTGCAGCAGGAGCTCGCGCTCTCCGTCGAAGCGGGGCGAGGTCTGACCCGCGAGGTCACGCTCGATCGATGGATCGACATGCCGGCGCGTGGCTGGTACTCATCCGACGATCACATTCATCTGCGTCGATCGCCCGCCGACGATCCGGCCATCGTGCGCTGGATTGCGGCCGAGGACATCCATGTCGGCAACCTGCTCGAGATGGGTGACTTCTTTTCCACCTACTTCAGTCAGTACGCGCTCGGGCCGAGAGGCCGCTATGAAGAGCCCGGACGCCTGCTGTCGCCGGGACAGGAAGAGCCGCGTACGCCTGAGGTCGGCCACACGATCTCGCTGGGCGCGAGTCAATTCGTGCGTTTTCGCGGTGACTATTACTCGTACGACCGGCTGTTCGATCGCGTCCGCGAACTGGGCGGCGTGACGGGCTTCGCGCATCAGGCGATGAGCTTTCACGGCTATCGGGGGCTTGTGCTGACAGCGCTCCGGGGCAAGACCGACTTTCTCGAGCTTGCGCAGTTCTGCGTGCCGGAAGGACCGCTCCCGACCGAGCACTACTATTTGTTGCTCGACCTCGGGTTCAAGCTCACCGCTCTTGCGGGATCCGATTTTCCCTGGTGCGGCCGCGGACCGGCATACGGGCTTCCCGCACCGGCCATCGCGCAGATTGGCAACGCGCGGTTCTACGCGTACGTCGGCGGTCCGCTGTCGTTTGACGGATGGTTCTCAGCGGTCAAGGCGGGCAGGACGTTCGTGACGACCGGGCCGATCGTGCAGCTCACGGTGAACGGCCGGATGCCAGGCGATACGCTCGATGTGACGCCTGGAACTCGCGTGCGCATTTCCGCTGAAGCGCTGGGCCACGATCGACAGATTCCACTTCGCTCGCTCGAGATCGTCGGTCACGGCAAAGTGCTGGCGCGATCGTCCGGCGCCGGCGTCACTCGGCTGACCGCCGAAGTGGAGATGCCAATCGACCGAGGAATGTGGATCGCGGCCCGAGCGGAGGCCGGCACGGCGCAAGTCGCGCACACCACGCCGGTCTACGTCACCGTCAATGGCGGTGGCTTCCACAATCCCGACACGCTGGCCGCCCGCGTCGAAACCGCAGAGCGATATTTGCGGGAACTGGAAGGCGATATCACGGCTCAGGGTCAGGGACTCGACAGCCAGGCGTGGCGTCACCGCGCTCAGATCGAGCGTCAGATCACTGAAGCGCGAGATGTCCTGAAAAACTTGCCGAAGTAGGCGCGCTCAGGCCGCTCAAGCCCGCTCAAGCTTCGATGAGGCCCTGGCGAATCGCGTAGCGCACAAGGCCCGCCGTCGAGTGGATATCGAGCTTCTGCATCAGGCGCGTACGATGCGAGTCGGCAGTTTTTACCCCGATGCTCAGCAGCGACGCGATCTGCTTCGTGGTTCGTCCGTCGCAGATGAGCGTGATCACTTGAAGCTCACGCCGTGTCAGGGGCCGGGCCTCGACGCCAGGCCCGATGGAGTCTGGCCTACGCTGCTGAGGGCTTCGCGGAGTGGAGCCATTTTGTGACGGTGACGACGGTGCCTCTTCCGGTACGGGTGTGGATCTGGAAATCGTCCGTGAGCCGCTGCATATCCGAGAATCCGAGACTGTCCACGCCGGATCCCCAGTCACGCGCCACGATGCGCAGCCCGGTCGCTCCGGCATCGCTGACAACCTCCAGCCGGATTTCGCCCGATCGCGCATAAGTCAGCATGCTAATCGCGAGCTCGGAGATCGTCGTCTCGACGGAGTCCTGGTCGACGGCGGAGAAGCCGAGGCTCTCCGCAAGCTCACGGCCGCGGTCACGCGCCGTGACGACATCAGGGTCCGACGTCAGCCACACGCAATCGCCGCAGTCCCTCGTTTCGACGCCGACACTGCTCATCGTGCCGCGTTTCAGCTTCAAAACCCATGCCGGTACGCATCGGGTAACTTTCCTGCGCCAGCCTGTCGAGTTTGCTCCGACGCGCGGAAGGCGAAGTCGCTGAAGTGGTATGGTATCGGCCTCGTATTCAGGCTGGAGGCCCCGTGGGAATGACCCGAACGACTTCCCTTCTTCTGGCGACGGCATGCGCGGCAGCCCTCGTCGCCACTGCCGTGGGACAGGCTCAGCAGGCTCCGGCCGCGCCAGCAGGAGCGGCGCCGGCCGCGCCCCAGGGGCGTGGCGGTGGCGGTGATGCCTGTGGCGGCCGGAGTGCTCAGCCGCAGGTCCCATGTCCGAACGACGTCAATCGCATGATGGCGGTGCTGCCCGCGACCGCGCCGGCCAAGCCGCAACGCGCGCGCAAGATCCTCGTCCTGGCGGCGACGCGCGGCTTCGTGCACTCGTCCATTCCGCTGGCAGCAAAGATGGTCGAAGAGATGGGCAAGAAGACCGGTGCGTGGACGACGGATGTGACGTACGACGCGTCGTCGATCAACGAAGCGAACCTGAAACAGTACGACCTGATTTTCCTCGACAGCACGACGGGCACATTCCTCGACGATCCGAACGACCAGCCTGCGACGGATGCGCGGCGCAAGGCGTTCATGGATTTCGTGCGCGGGGGCAAGGGCATTGCCGGCATTCACGCGGCGAGTGATTCGTACCACGGCAACCCGGCCGGACGAGCGGCCGGCGCTGGCGGACAGCGAGGCGGAGGGCGCGCCGCTGGCGCGCCGCCGCAGCCTCCGCCTCCATGCACCGGCGGCGGGACGCCGGGCGGCGGTGGCGGCGAGCCCTTGTGGCCGGAGTTCAACACGATGATCGGCGGCTACTTCAAGTTCCACTGGAACTACCCGACGCCGATCACCGTGAAGATCGACGATCCAAAGAGTCCGATCAACGCGTCGTTCAAGGGCCGGTCGTTCAATACCATCGATGAGGTGTACACGTACAACCAGGCGTCGTTCTCGCGGAAGAACGTGCACGTGCTGACGAGCATCGACTATGCCCTGATGTCCGATTGCGACAAGGGGCTCGAAAGCAGCAAACGCACGGACGGCGACTACGCATTGAGCTGGATTCGCCGTGAAGGCAACGGCCGCCTCTTTTACCAGGCGCTCGGCCACCACGAGTCGATCTACTACAACAATCCCGCGATGCTCGAGCACATCCTCGCGGGCGTCCAGTACGCGCTCGGCGATCTGAAGGCCGACGATTCTCCGAGCCAACGTATAGAAAGGCAGAAGGCAAAAGGCAAAAGGCAAAAAGCAGAGAGACGGACGCCTTCACCCTGTCCCGCTGGTTGTCACTTCTGCCTTTCTGGCCTTTGCCCTCTGCCTTGACGAAGTCTCTCAACTCCCCAAACGCCTTCGCGAAGTCCTTCGCTTGATGGTTCGCATTCAAGCCGCTGGTGTTCGGCAACACCCACAATGCGGCGTTCGCAATCGTTTCGCTCTGGAGGCCCAGTGTCGCGCGTGGGCGATCGAACGCGACGCGGTACGCGCCAACTCCGACGATTGCGACAACCAGGGGACGATAGCGGCGGACCTTGCGCACGAGCCGTCGTCCGCCCGCGCGCAGTTCCTCGTCGTCGAGCTCTGCGGCGGTCGCTGTGGCCCTGGCCACCAGATTCGTCGCGCCGCAACCGACCTCGAGCAGTTGCTCCTGCTCCCACGGATAGAGCCGCCGGCGTGTGAAGCCCGCATCGTGCAGCGCCGGCCAGAAACGGTTGCCAGGCCGCGCGAAGTGGTGGCCGGTGGCGGCCGTGTAGAGGCCGGGATTGATGCCGCAGAACAGAACGTCCAGGTCCGCCCGGATCACGTCGCGGATCGTGCGCCCTTTGGCGGCCTGAACTTCCGCCGGCGTCGGCCGGCGCGGCGGCTGTGACATGACGCTCGGCCATACTACCGGACGGTCCGCACGCTTGACGCGGGCGCGGTGTATATTCATAATTAGTTAATAAATGCCACGCGAGCTGTTGACCGACTTCGAGCTGATGATTCTTCTGGCCGCGCTGCGCGTCGGCGACGAGGCTTACGGCGTGCCGATTGCCCGCGAGATCGAGACGACTGCCGGACGGGAGGTCGCACTGGCGGCCGTCTACGCGGCGCTCGAGCGGCTCGAGCGCCATGGCCACGTCTCGTCCAGCCTGGGCGAAGCCACAGCCGAACGAGGTGGGCGGGCCAAACGCATCTTCGAGGTCACACCGCAGGGACTGCGCGCGATCAAGCAGACACAACGTGCCCTGGTCGCGCTCTGGACGGACGTTCCCCAGTTGAAAGGCAGGCGAGCATGAACCGCTCTCAGCCATCGTCTCTCGTCCTCGCGCTTCTTCGATTCGTTGAGTCCGAAAACGAAGCCCTCGCCGGCGACCTTGCCGAGGAATGGCGGGCCGGGCGACCCAGGACCTGGCTCTGGCGACAGCTTGTCCAGGCGGTGTTCACGACGGCCTGGCGAAAGCGCACATCCGAGGATGCGGTCCTGCGGCTGGCGCCGGCCGCGTCGTTCGACCGTCCCGAACGGACGTTCGACTTGATCGATCCAGCCACCATGAATCTGCGCGGTTTCAGGGTGCGGGGAGTTGGCGGCGGCGGGCTGCTCGGGATCGTGATGCTCATCACGATCGTCCTACCGCAGGCGTGGTTCGTCGTGGCTGCCGGCATCGGCGGCGGCGTCGTCATCGGGGTCGCGATGATTTTTCGACGGCATGCGCGTGGTCTGACCGGACCCGACGATTCGGCTCCGCTGTCACTGTTCGGAGCCCACGACACGAACGCGTCAGCCTCCGTCCACACGCGCCGGTCCCATGTGGCTCGGTTCGCGACTGTGTGAGCGACCTCCACCTCGCGCTTCGCCGGCTCAGGCAAACGCCGATCATCTCGGCCGCGATCGTTCTTTCGCTTGGCCTCGGCGTCGGCGTGACCACGGCCGTCTTCAGTCTCATCAACAGCCTGCTGCTGCGGCCGCTCGCGGTGAGCGATCCGGAGCGCCTCGTGACGCTTTCATCGAACCTGGCGCTGGAGCATGGGCTCACCACGGGTCTTGGCTGGAACCTTCCGCTCTGGCGGCGCATGCAGGAACGCGCCGGTCTCTTCGACGGTGCCTTGGCCTGGACCTCCGGCGATGTCCCTGCCGGCGAAGGCTCCGAACGTCAGCCCGCCTACGGACTGTTCACCAGCGGAACGTTCTTCACGACACTCGGTATCCAGCCGCAGGCCGGCCGTTTCTATGGCGTGTCCGATGATGTCGCGGGGGGTGGCCCGGACGGTCAGGTCGCGGTGATAAGTGACCGATTCTGGCAGCGCCGTTTTGGACGCGCTCGGAACGCCATCGGGTCACGACTGACTCTCGGAGAGGCCGTCGTCACGATCGTCGGTGTCACGCCGGCGGACTTCGAAGGTATCGAGCTGGGCCGCGTGTTCGACGTCGCGACTCCACTCGGTATCGAGCCCGCCATTCGCGGGAGCGCGTCGGCGGTCAAGGCTCCAAATCAGTTTCTGCTCACCTTCATGCTCCGGCTGAAGCCCGGTCAGTCGATTGCCGCCGCCGAGAGTGCGGTGCAGGCCATGCAACCGGACCTGATCGCCGGCATGAATGTGCCGAGGATGGCCGAAGAGCCGATTCGCTTGGTACCGGCAGGGAACGGCGCAGATCGGTATCGTTTTCGCTGGAGCTATCAGCAGCCCATCCTCGCGGTCTTCGTGGCGGCCGTTCTCGCGTTGCTCGTGGCGTGCGCCAATATCGCGAACCTGATGTTCGCCCGCGCCTCGGCGCGCGCTCACGAAATCAGCGTGCGGCTCGCCCTTGGCGCCGTTCGGACACGGCTTGCGCGTCAACTGTTGGCCGAGAGTGCCGTGCTTGCCGGCAGCGGCGCGCTGATCGGGCTTCTTGTCGCATGGTGGTCGACGCGCGCGGTTGCCGCGTTTCTCGCCGGCTCCTGGGCGATCGACGCAGGCCCCTCGATCGACTGGCGAGTGCTCGGATTTGGCGGGACGGTCGCCGGCGTCGTCACCCTGTTGTTCGGCGCAGCGCCTGCCGTGCTCGTCGCCCGCTCCGCACCTGCAGAGGTGCTCAAGACCCACGATCGGAGAGTCGGAGGCGGCAGATTCCGCACCTCGGGCCTGTTCGTCATCGCCCAGGTCGCACTGTCCATGGTGTTGGTTGTTGTCACCGGACTGTTCGTTGGAACCTTCGGGCGCCTGGCCCGGCTGCCGCTGGGCTTCCTCGGCGACCGCATCCTGGTCGTCGACGTTCAGGCCGACCGCGCACATGGCGGCGGCCGAACGAATCGACTTCTCCCAGCGCCTGGTGCAGGCGGCGGCCAGCACGCCCGGTGTTGCCGCCGCTGCCGGATCCAGATTGACGCCCTTGAGTAAGGCGAGCAACTCGATGTGGGCCGAGCAGAAGGACATCGACCTGGAGAACGCCGTCACGCCCGGATGGTTCGCGACGTACGGAACACCCTTGCGTGCGGGACGCGACTTCGACGACCGCGACGCCGCAAGCTCGCAGCTCGTTGCCATTGTGAACGAGGCCTATCGACGGAAACACTTTCCGGATCGCAACCCGGTGGGCGAGGTCGTGCGGAACAGAACGATCGTGGGGGTCGTGGGGGACGCCGTCTTCACGACGGTGAGGGCCGGCATTCGGCCGATGCTTTACGAGCCACTGGCGCAGCCATCCGCCCGGCCACGTGCGCCAGGCGTGACCGTCAGCATCAGCGTCCGTCCGACCTCCGGCGCGCCGGCTGACATCGCACGCGCTGTCACGGCGTCGCTTTCGGCCGTCGAGCCAGAACGCGACGTTGTCGGTTCGCCCGTTGTCCGATGACGTGGCCGCGTCAATTGCGCAGGAACGGCTGCTCGCGATGTTCTCCGGCGTCTTCGCGGCGCTCGCCCTGGCGCTCGCCGGCCTCGGGCTCTATGGCCTGATGTCGCATGTCGTGACCCGTCGGACGAACGAAATCGGCATCCGGATGGCGCTCGGCGCTCGCCCCGCTGACATCGCTCGCCTGATCCTCGGCCGCGCCGTGATCCTTATCGCGGTGGGTGTCGTTCTTGGAACGCTTGGTGGCGCGTGGGTGTCGGGCGTCGTCGGGTCGCTGCTCTACGGCCTCGGACCTCGCGACGCATCGACATTCGCTGCGGCCGCCGCGGTCCTGGTGGCGCTAGGTACGCTGGCCGCGTGGTTCCCCGCCCGGCGGGCCGCCGACACCAATCCGGCTGAAACGCTGCGGACGAGTTAGGGTCACGTTCCCCGTTCCCCGTTCCCCGTTCCCCGTTCCACGTTCACCTGTGCGCCGGCAACGGAGGAACGGGGAACGGGGAACGTGACCCTAGACCGCCGCAAAATGCCCGGCGCTTACCTCGCGAAGCGGCAGGCGCTCGAACGAGGCGCCGTCGTACCGTACGCGCTCGATTCTCACACCGGGCTCCAACTGTGGAATCGCGGAGAGCAGTGCGCGGGTGTACGGATGCGCAGGGGCGTCGAACACCTGCTGTGCGGACGCCAGCTCGACGATGCGCCCTCGGTACATCACGGCGACCCGACTGCAGACCTGACGGACCAGGCGCAGGTCGTGTGCAATGAAAAGATAGGTGAGTCCCAGGCGCTCCTGTAAATCGAGCAGCAAGTTCACCACCTGTGCCTGGACCGACACGTCCAGCGCCGAGACAGGCTCGTCGGCGACGACGAGTGAGGGTTCGAGCGCCAGCGCGCGCGCCAACCCGATGCGCTGGCGTTGGCCGCCGCTGAACTCGTGCGGATATTTCGCCGCCGCGGACGGATCGAGCCCGACCAGCTCGAAGAGCGCCCGCACCTTCTCGGCCCGATCGCGCGTGTTGCCAAGCCGGTGGATGACGAGCGGCTCCTCCACGATCTGGCCGACGCGCATGCGAGGGTTGAGCGAGGAGTACGGGTCCTGAAACACGATCTGAAAGTCCCGGCGCGCCCGGCCGAGCTCGGCCGCGTTGAGTCCCCGCACGTCGGTCCCCTTGAATGTGATCTCGCCGGCCGTGGGCTCGACAAGCCTCAGCACGCAGCGACCCGTCGTGGTCTTGCCGGAGCCGGACTCGCCGACGAGGCCGAACGTTTCGCCGGCATCGATCGAGAACGACACATCGTCGACCGCGCGGACCGGTGGCCGTCGTCCGAACAGCGTCGCGCGAGCCGCGAACTCCTTGACGAGGCCGCGGACATCGAGAAGCGGCGTCATTCGCCCGCGCCCGGATAGAGAAAGCAGCGTGCGACGTGGTGCGGCGCCACGGCCGTCAGGCGTGGCATCCGCTCACACGGTTCGAAGCGAGCGGGGCATCGAGGGCTGAAGGCGCATCCGGCCGGCAAACGACCGAGTCCCGGCACGTTGCCCGGAATCGCCTGCGGACGGGAACTGGGAGTTGAGGCGGCGAGCGAGGCGAGGAGCGCGCGCGTGTAAGGATGCGCGGGTGCCGTCAGCACGTCCCTGACGCTGCCTTCCTCGACGATGCGTCCACCGTACATGACGGCCACCCGATCGGCCATTTCGGCGATCACGCCGAGGTCGTGCGTGATGAGCAGAATCGACAGATTGAATTCACCGCGCAGATCGCGGAGCAGGTCAAGGATCTCTGCCTGCACGGTGACGTCGAGCGCGGTGGTCGGCTCATCCGCGATGAGCAGGTCCGGCTCTGCCGAGAGCGCCAGCGCGATCATCGCGCGCTGGCGGAGGCCGCCGCTGAGTTGATGCGGATACTCTCGCGCGCGCCGCGCGGCGTCGGGAATGCGCACGCGCTCGAGGAGTGTCGTCGCGCGTGCCCAGGCGGCCGATCCACGGGCCAATCCGTGCACGCGAAGCGTTTCGACGATCTGCGCGCCGATCGTGTAGACCGGATCCAGCGCCACCATCGGCTCCTGGAACACGAACCCGATTCGCCGTCCCCTGATCGCGCGCATGCCCTCCTCGGGCAGCGTCATCAGGTCGCGGCCGTCGAGCTGAACCCGGCCGCCGACGATTCGGCCAGGCGGCTGCACCAGGCGAACGAGCGAAAGAGCGGTGACCGACTTGCCGCTGCCCGATTCGCCGACCAGCCCCAGCGTTTCCCCCGCGCCAACCGTGAAAGACACCTCGTCCACGGCCGCGGCGTCACGGCCATCCGCCAGTGTGAACACCGTTCGGAGGTTCTCGACGTTGAGGAGGGGCGCGCTACCAGGCTGGCTCATGGTGCTCCCCGAAGACTCGCCGCAAGGCGTCTGCGATCTCTCCGAGCGTTGCGTACGCTTCGACGGCCGCGATGACCGGCGGCACCAGATTGTCGGACGTTCGTGCCGCGCGTTCGACGGCCTCGATCGCCGCGCGCCAGCTCTCGGCAGGCCGCCGGCGGCGCAGCGCGACGACTGCGGCCGCCTGTCGTGCCTCGACGTCGGGGTCGATGCGCAGCACTTCGATGGCCGGCGTGTCGTTGAACGGTCGACGCTCCGCGTCTTCGATGTATCGACGCTCGCGCGTCTTCGACATAGCGATTGACGCCCACGACGACCGACGTGCCCTCGTCCACCGCGCGCTGCGCCGCGTAGGCGGTCTCGTGGATCTGGCGCTGGATCCATCCTCGTTCGATCGCCGCCAGCGTGCCGCCCGACGCGTCGATGTCGGCGATGAGCGCCCGCGCGCCTTCCTCAATCCTGTCGGTGTGGCGCTCGATGGTCCAGGCGCCTCCCACCGGGTCGACCGTGTTGGTGACGCCGGTCTCCGACGCGATGATCTGCTGCGTCCGCAGCGCCAGCCGTGCCGATTCCTCGGTGGGCAGCGCCAACGCCTCGTCGCGGCCGTTGCAGTGAAGCGACTGCGCGCCGCCGAGGACTGCGGCCATCGCCTGGATCGCGACGCGGACGATGTTGTTGTTCGGCTGACGAGCCGTGAGCGTGCTGCCGGCGGTCTGTGCGTGAAAACGCAGCTGCATCGCGCGCGGGCGCGTCACGCCGAACCGGTCGCGCATGATGTGAGCCCAGAGCCGGCGCGCCGCGCGGAACTTCGCGATCTCCTCGACGAAGTCGTTGTGCGCGGCGAAGAAGAACGACAGCCGCTCGCCGACCCGCTCGAGATCGAGACCCGCGGACCGCGCCGCTTCGACGTAGGCGATGCCGTCGGCCAGCGTGAACGCCACTTCCTGCACCGCCGTCGCGCCCGCCTCACGGATGTGGTAACCGCTGATCGAAATCGGGTTCCAGCGGGGGAGTTCGCGGTCGCACCACGCCAGAATGTCGGTCGTGATGCGCAGCGAATGCTTGGGCGGATAGATGTGCGTCCCGCGTGCGATGTACTCTTTCAACACGTCGTTCTGAATCGTGCCCGACAGCGAACCGAGCGCGACGCCACGACGCCTGGCGACGGCCACGTACAGCGCGAGCAGAATCACCGCCGTTGCGTTGATCGTCATCGAACACGACACGCGGTCGAGTGGAATCGCGTCGAACAAGGCGTCCATGTCCTCGATCGAGTCGATCGCGACGCCCACGCGCCCGACTTCGCCGGCCGCCATGGCGTGGTCGGAGTCAAAACCCATCTGGGTCGGCAGATCGAACGCGACGCTCAGTCCGGTGACGCCAGTGCGGAGCAGGTAACGGAAGCGCGCGTTCGACTCCGTAGCCGTCCCGTACCCCGCGTACTGGCGCATCGTCCACAGGCGATCCCGGTACATCGCGGGCTGGATGCCACGCGTGAACGGAAAGACGCCCGGTTCTTCGTCCCCGGGCTCGATCGCACGTGTGACATCCTCGGGCCGATCGAACGGGCGGGACATGGGCGGCATTCTAGAACGTCTGCTTCAGCGATGATTTCCTGATCTCAGAACCGTCGTTACCAGAATCGTGTTTGACACCCTGTACACGCGCCTTCTACAATTGCCGTGGTCGTACTATCCAGGCCGTCACCACCATGTTCGGCTCTGTCCCCAGCCCTCGCGATTCGACGCTTCGACAGAAGTCTCGTGACGTGTCGCTGGTCTCTGCCGCTGTCCCCCAGCTAGGCGCAGTGTGGAGGTCCGCATGGATTCGCTCGTGAACCAGTTGGCGCGCGAACTCACCGACGCGATTGCCGCGGCGGTGGCTGATGATGCGCGCATTGAGGCGTGCCGCGAGAAAGCTCGGGCGGCGGGTCTCGACATGCGAGTCTCGCTCGAGGCTGTCATTGGCTTCGTGGATCGCGAGAAAGCAGCCGGCAAGGGCACAACGCCCCGCCGTTCCACGCAGCGGTCGTCGCTCGAGATGAGCGCCAACGATCGGCGTTTCCTGAAGTCGCTGCGGATATCCGCGGACGAACCGACAGAAAAAGAAGTCGAGTAGGGACTTCGCAAAGGTTCGACGGTTCGAACCGTTCGAAGGTGCGGAGGTTGGTACGGTGCTTCGGAGGAAGGTTCGATCCGGACCGTCCTCCGCGGCTCGTCACGGCTGTACGAATCTTCGGAACAGCCCTCGAACCTTTCGGACCCGACCGTCGAACCTTCGTACCCACCCTCGAACGTGCGCACCAACCCTCGAACGTTCGAACCTTCGCCCTCCGAACCGCTGGCGTTATCGCCCCTTCGCCTGGTTCGCGACCGCTTCGGCCGCTCGCGCGGCGGCCTCGGCGTCTCCCAGGTAGTAGTTCCGAATCGGCTTGAGGTTCCGGTCGAGCTCGTAGACGAGCGGAATGCCGGTCGGGATGTTCAGGTCGACGATCGCCTGATCCGAAATCCCGTCCAGGTACTTCACGAGCGCGCGCAGGCTGTTACCGTGCGCCGCGATGAGCACGCGTTCGCCACGCGCGATCGCCGGAGCAATCGTGTCCGACCAGTACGGCACGAAGCGCGCCACCGTGTCCTTGAGCGACTCGGTGGCCGGACGTTCGGCCGGCGACAGGCTGGCGTAGCGGCGGTCGTGCGACGGATGCCGTGGGTCGTCGAGCGCGAGCACCGGCGGAGGGATGTCGTAGCTCCGCCGCCAGACCTTGACCTGCGCCTCACCGTGCTTGGCGGCCGTTTCGGCCTTGTCGAGCCCCTGGAGCGCCCCGTAGTGCCGCTCATTCAGGCGCCAGTCCTTGATCACTGGAATCCAAAGGAGGTCGAGCGCGTCGAGGGCGATCCAGCACGTACGGAGCGCCCGTTTCAGCACGGACGTATAGGCCACGTCGAACGCGAACCCCTCCTCCTTGAGGAGCGTGCCGGCCTGCTGGGCCTCAACGAGGCCCTTGGCGCTGAGATCGACGTCGGTCCACCCGGTGAACCGGTTCTCCTGATTCCAGGTGCTTTCGCCGTGACGAAGAAGAACGACCTTGTACATGGGCTATGCGAGCTGGCGTATGGCGGACCGGCCCGCGTAACGGGCAGCCGGCCCGAGCTGGGCCTCGATCCTGAGCAGTTGGTTGTACTTCGCCGTCCGGTCCGAGCGGCTGGCTGACCCGGTCTTGATCTGGCCCGCACATGTGGCCACGGCCAGGTCGGCAATCGTCGTGTCTTCCGTCTCACCCGATCGATGCGAAATGACACTTCGATAACCGGCCTGACGCGCCATCTCGACCGCATCGAGGGTCTGAGTCACCGAGCCGATCTGATTCAGCTTCACGAGCAGGGCATTGCCGATTTTCTGGTCGATGCCCTGCCGCAGGATGGCCGGATTCGTGACGAAGATATCGTCGCCGACGAGCTGAACCTTCGACCCGATCGCCTTGGTGAGCTCGGCCCAACCCGGCCAGTCACCCTCGGCCAGGCCGTCCTCGATCGAGACGATCGGATATTGCCGGGTCCAGTCCTCGTAGAGCGCGATCATCTCCGCGCTCGACTTCACGCCCTCGCCCGACTTCTTCAGCACGTAGTGCTTCTTCTCGTCGTCCCAGAACTCGCTCGAGGCGACGTCCAGCGCGACGAACATGTCCTTGCCCGGCGGTGTAGCCCGCGGACTTGACGGCTTCGAGCACGAGCTCGACGGCCTCCCGGTTCGACGAGAGGCTCGGCGCAAAGCCGCCCTCGTCACCCACGCCCGTCGCGAGGCCGCGCTTCTTGAGCAGGGCCCGCAGCGCATGGAATGTCTCGGCGCCCGCGCGAACCGCGTCCGCGAAGGTCGAGGCGCCCACCGGCATCACCATGAACTCCTGGAAGTCCACGTTGGTGTCGGCGTGCGCGCCTCCGTTGAGGATGTTCATCATCGGGACGGGCAGCACGGGTCCGCCGGCACGGGCCGCGGCCGGCACGAGTGATGCGAGGTGTTCGTAGAGTGGAAGCCCCGCAGCCTCTGCGGCGGCGCGGGCTGTCGCCATGGACACGCCCAGCACCGCATTCGCGCCCAGGCGGCCCAGGTTCGGCGTGCCATCGAGCTTCAAGAGCGCGTCATCAACGGCACGCTGGTCGGCCGGCTGGCCGGCCAGCGCCGCGGCAACCTCGTCGTTCACGTGACCGACGGCCTTGAGCACGCCCTTGCCGCCGTAGCGGCGCTTGTCGCCGTCGCGAAGCTCCAGCGCCTCGCGGGTGCCGGTCGACGCCCCGGACGGCACGGCCGCGCGGCCGCGCGCGCCCGACTCGAGCACGACGTCCACTTCGACGGTTGGATTTCCTCGCGAATCAAGAATTTCTCGGGCCTGAATACTGCGGATCTTCAAGGAAGGTCTCCAAGGAACGCACCGCGCTTCTGCGGGGCACAGGATCATATCAGGCTCAAGGCTCAGGGCTGCTTAGGGCTCAAGGCCGCGCACCTTGAACCAACCTCCGAACCCCGCACCAACCTCCGAACCCCGCACCAACCCTCGAACCCCCGCACCAGCGAACCCTCGAACCATCCGCCGGTTCTGGGGTTAACATCCCGAGAGCTCCCTACGACGTTCCTATTCTCGAGAGGGCATATGTCGACGTCGCTCCCGCTGTCGATTCTGCTCGCGACGGTCATTGGCGCTGCCAGCCAGGCCCAGGCTCAGACTCGTGTCGCGGCCTACCCCCCGGTCGCTGTTCATGCGTCCCTCGGCGACGGCCGTGTGTCGGGCGTAGTTCTGGATGAAGCCGGTGCCGGCGTGGCCGGCGTCAGTATTCTGGCGACCGGCACCACGCTGGCCCTCGCCCGCAGCGATAGCCGGGGCCGGTTCGCCTTGGTCCTTCCAGTCGGCGAGTACCTGCTCCGGGCGACGCGCGACGGCTACTTGTCGACGTACCGGGAGCCCATTCGCGTGGAGCCGAATCGGCACCTCGAGCGTCGGATTCGGCTCACTCGGGGCGTCGAGTCGATGGCAGCGGCCGCGCAGCCTGAAGCCGCCGCCGAGCCCGCGGCGCCTGTCCCGGAGGATATGCATGGGCACGGCGAGATGGCCTGGCGGCTGCGGCACCTGAAGCGCACCGCGCTCCGAGACGTGGCGCCAACGCCGGTGTTCGAGGAAAGCGGGCCGTCGTTGGATCCACCCGTGACGCTCGGGCGCTGGGTCGATCGCGCCATCGTGCAGACGGCACGCGGAACGAGTTCGTTCCTCACCCAGACAGAGTTCACGGGCCATATCAACCTGCTGGCGACCAGCGCACTGCCAGGCATGTCGAACGAAGGCACGGGTGATTGGTCGCGAGGCATCGCGAATGTGTTCCTGGCGGCGCCGGTCGGACAGGTCGGTGACTGGTCGATCCGAGGCGCCATGGCGGCCGGAGACGCCTCGTCATGGACTCTCCTCGGCGAGTACGAGGGGCACAAGGACCAGCGTCACGCCGTTCGGCTCGCCGTCTCGTACAGCACACAGGGGTTCACCCCGGCGGGCGACTTGACCGCTCCGGCCGGGTTGCCGGAATCGCGGAGTGTTGGCGCCGTCGCTGCCAGCGACCGATGGCGCCTCTGGCCATCAATTGCCCTCGACTACGGCATCCGTTTCGATCACTACGACTACCTGTCCGAACCCAGCCTGGTCAGCCCCCACGCCGGCCTCGATGTCGAGGTCCGGCCGGGCACCGTCGTGCGCGCGTCCACCTCGCAGCGTGCGATCGCGCCCGGAGCTGACGAGTTTCTTCCGCCGTCGGACTCCGGGCCGTGGCTGCCGCCCGTGCGCACGTTCTTCCCGTTCGTGCCTGACGCGCCGATTCGCTCCGAGCGCATTCGGCGGCACGCTGTCGGGCTCGACCAGGAATTCGGGCCGGGCCGTTCCGCGAAACTGGCCGTGGAATGGTTCGCCGAGGACACCGACAACCAGATGGCCACGTTGTTTGGGATGGATGCACGCAGTGACGTGGCGCCGTACTACATCGCGACGGTCGGCGACGTCGCCGTGACCGGCTGGCGCGTCGGGCTCGAGGGCATCATCGCGCGAAACGTGACCGGACAAGTCGCCTATACGGAAGGCAAGGCCCAGTGGCACGGCACCCGCGCCGCCACGCTTCTTCGCGCGCGCGAGCCATCGGTGGCGCGTCGTGGCCGCGAGAGCGTTTCGGATCTCAGAGGTCGCGTCAACGTGACGGTGCCGGCGACATCCACGCATCTGGTCGTCGGCTACCAGGTCACCCGGCTCGACCCGGCCGCTGTGTGGTTGCGATCGCTGACTGATGATGGCTTCGATCTGGAATTGAGGCAGCGGCTGCCATATCAGCCGCTGACGGCCGGCATGCTGCATCTGGTGTTCACGTTGAGCACGCTTCTTCACCAGCACGACGCCGAATCGCTCTACGACGAAATCCTGACCGCGGAAGCGCCGACAAGGCTGACGGCCGGTATCCAAGTCGGTTTCTAGCGCCGAAAACAGGGCAAAGGCGTTGACCTCGTTTCGACTGTTGCGTCCTCTCGTGCGCGTCGGCCTGCCTGTCGCCGTCGCGGTGGTCCTCGTCGCGCTCGCGATCATCAACGTCGCCCTTGTGAAGACGTGGCGGCCCGAGCGCGAGGATGGCGTCCTCTGGCGCCAGGCCGGCGGGGCGGTCGTTGCCGCGGCGGTCGCACCGGACGGACCCGCGGCCGGCGCTGGGCTGCACGCCGACGACGTACTGGTCGCCGTCGATGGTGCCGCGATTGCGCGTCCGGCCGAGGTCGCTGAGATTGTCCACGCGACGCCCGAGGGGCGCATTCTCGCCTATACGGTTCGCCGCGGCACCGCGACCCTGGGCTTTCGAATCGAGCTCGAGGCCCCGCCGGGGGTGGTTCCCGGCCTGTACTACTCGCTCGCGCTCGTCGGCATCCTGGCGATCGTGGTCGGCGCGTCGGTGCGGCTGCGGCGCCCGCACGATCCGGCGACGCTTCACTTCTTCTGGCTGACGGTCGCGTTCTTCGGCGTGCTTGTCGTTCACGCCGAGCGGCCGCTACGACCGGCTCGACTACTTCTTCGAGTGGGCCGACCTGGTCGCGCGGCTGGTGCTGCCGCCGCTCTTCCTCCACTTCGCGCTCGTGTTTCCCGAGCGGCCGCAGCCCTGGGTTCGGAGGCCGGTCGGACGGCGGCTCCTGCCGCTTGTCCTATGTGCCGGCGGCGGTGCTTGGCATCGGCCGGGCTTTGTCGTCGCCGGACGGCTGGCGGTGTCGGACGCGTCGCTCGTTGCTCGAGCGCATCGAGTGGGCCGCGTATCTCTACCTGGCGGTGTGCCTGCTCGGCGGGCTCGTCATCATGGTCCGCGCGCTCACGCGGCTTCGCTCGGTGACCGCGCGGCGTCAGCTTCGCTGGATCGTCTGGGGATCGTCGGTCGGCGCGGTGCCGTTCGTCATGCTCTACGTCGTGCCGCTGCTCTTCGGCCGCGTGCCGACGTACGCGGAGTACACCGCCGTGCTGCTCGGCTGCATTCCGCTGGCGTTTGCCTCGGCCATCGTCCGCTACCGGCTGATGGACATCGAGGTGATCATCAAGAAGGCGCTGGTGGTCGCGGCGGCCGTGGTCTTCGTGCTCGCGCTCATCTACGGCGGCACGCTGCAGGCTCGCGGGGCTCGTGCTGGGCGCCGACAATCAGCAGCAGCAGCTTCTGGGCGCTCTTCGCCACGCTGATCGTGGCGCTCGTCGCGCCGTGGCTGTGGCGCGCGATTCAGGCGGCGCTCGATCGTCTCTACTACCGCGATCGCTACGACTACCGGCGCGCGCTCGTGGCGTTCGCGCGCGAGCTGAACAGCGACCTCGATCTCGACCGGCTGAGCAAGCGGCTCGTCGAGCGCGTGCGCGAGACGCTGGGCATCGACCGGATCGCGCTCTTCCTGCGGTCGACCACGACGGCGCCAGCCCGGTTCGAGCCGGTGGCGTCGGCCGGCTTCGATCGGCGTCGCCGCCGCGCGATCGACGCCGACTCGGCGCTCGGCGCGCGGCTGCTCGCCGGGCAGACGGTGGCCATCGACGATCCGCATCCCGTCGCGCCGGCTGTCCGGCGAAGAAGCCGCGCGAGTGGCGCGACGCGGGCCTCTTCAGCTTCGTGCCGTGCGTGTCGAACGACGCGACGATTGCCGTCGCTGGCGGCGGGCCGCCGGCCGCACGGCGAGCCGCTCAACAGCGAGGACATGACGCTGCTCGGCGCCGTCGCCGCGCAGGCGGCGACCGCGCTCGAGAACGCGCGGCTCTACAACCAGCTCAGCGGCAAGGCCGACGAGATCGAACGGCTGCGCCAGTTCAGCGACAGCGTCGTCGAGTCGCTGACCGACGGCCTGGTCGTCGTCGACCTCGACGACCGCGTGCTGCGGTGGAACCGCCGGATGGAAGCGCTCGTCGGGCTTGGCCGCGCGCAGGCGCTCGGCCGGCCGCTCGGCGTCGCTGTTCAGCCGCGCGTTCGTCGACACGCTTGCACGCCGCGCGACGCGAGTCGCCGTCGGGCACCACGCTCTACCGCGTGCCGCTCGAACCGGATCGGGGACCGAGACGCGCACGCTGCTCGTCAACACGTCGGTCTCGCCTTTCCAGACGGACGAAGGCCCGCAGGCCGGCTGGATCATCGTGATCGAGGACATCACCGAGCGCGCGAACCTCGAAGAGCAGCTGCGGCTGTCCGAGAAGATGGCGGCCATCGGCCTGCTCGCGGCCGGCGTCGCGCACGAAGTGAACACGCCGCTCACCGGCATTTCGAGCTTCACGCAGATGCTGCTCGAACGCGCCGATCCGGCGGACCCGAAGACGCAGCTGCTCGAGAAGATCGAGCAGCAGACGTTCCGCGCCGCCAAGATCGTCAACAGCCTGCTCAATCTCGCGCGGCCGTCAGGCGGCGACGACGGGTCCGGTCGACCTCAACGACGATCATCGGCGACGTGCTCTCGCTGCTCGAGCATCAGTTCAAGATGAGCCGGATCCAGGTGCGGCAAGAACCTGGCCGACGCGCCGGTGATCGTGCGCGGCGTCGAGTACAAGCTCCAGCAGGTGTTCCTCAACCTGTTCCTGAACGCGCGCGACGCGATGCCGAAGGGCGGCTGGCTGTCGGTGTCGTCACGCGACCGACGGCGCCGAGGCGGTCGTCGAGGTCGCCGACACGGGCGTCGGCATTCCGTCGGAGCACCTCGCGCGCATCTACGACCCGTTCTTCACGACGAAGGCCGAGAGGGCCGCGGCACGGGCCTCGGCCTGTCGGTGACCTACGGCATCGTCCAGGAGCACGGCGGCACGCTGACGTGCGAGAGCGACACGAGCCAGGGCACGCGGTTCCGTCTCGTGCTGCCGCTGGCGGAGCCGCTCCCAGGTCGAGGCTGCCGGAGCACGGTAGCCTTTGCGTATTCCGAGAGAGGCTCCCGCGTCCTGATGGCACCGTCCCCAGCCAGTGTCCTCGTCATCGACGACGAGGAAATCATTCGCGAGGCGCTCGAGGCGCTGCTCGTCGTCGAGGGCTACCAGGTCGTCGACCGCCGCGACCGCCGGCCAGGGGCTCGATGTCGCTCGGGCGACCGGCCGGTCGACGCCGTGCTGCTCGACCTGATGCTGCCCGACCGGAACGGCCTCGAGGTGCTCGAGGACATCCGACGCCTCGACGACGAGCTGCCGGTCGTCATGATCACGGCGTTCGGCACGATCGAAAGCGCCGTCGCCGCGACCAAGCAGGGCGCGTTCTACTACTTCACCAAGCCGTTCAAGAACGACGAAGTGCTCGCGGTTGTTCGCAACGCCATCGAGCGGCGCCGGCTCGTGCTCGAGAACCGCGAGCTGCGCGACCGGCTGCGGTCCGACTCGCACCGGTTCGACGAGATCATCGGCGGCAGCTCGAAGATTCGCGCGGTCTACGACCTGATCGCCCGCGCGGCGCCGAGCCGCGCGACGGTGCTCATTCAGGGCGAGAGCGGCACGGGCAAGGAGCTCGTGGCGCGGCGCTTCATCGCCGGTCCGCGCGCGCCGACAAGGCGTTCGTCACCGTCAACTCCGGCAACCTGCCGCCGGATCTGCTCGAGTCGAACCTCTTCGGCCACGTGAAGGGCGCGTTCACGGGCGCCGTCTATCCGAAGAAGGGCCTGTTCGAGCTCGCCGACAAGGGCACGATCTTCTTCGACGAGATCGGCAACATCCCGCTCGAGACGCAGGCCAAGCTGCTGCGCGTGATCCAGGAGCGCGAGTTCATGCGGCTCGGCGGCGTCGACACGATCAAGGTCGACGTGCGGATCATCGCGGCGACCAACGTCAACCTGCGCGAGCATGGTCGAGACAGGACGACTTCCGCGAGGACCTGTTCTACCGGCTGAACGTCATCCTCGTGCAGCTGCCGCCGCTGCGCGAGCGCAAGGACGACATTCCGCTGCTCGTGCAGCACTTCCTCGACAAGTTCAGCGAGGAGAGCCGCAAGCCGGCGATGGTCCTGACGCCGGCGGCGATGGATCGGCTGATGTCCTACGACTGGCCGGGCAACGTGCGCGAGCTCGAGAACGTCATCGAGCGCGCCGTCGTGCTCTGCCCGGACGACGGAGATCGGCGCCGACCTGATTCCCGACCACGTCAGCGCCAACGCCGCCACTCGACGTGCCGGACGTCGTGATCCCGCCCGAGGGCATCCACTTCCGCGAGGTCATCATCGGCCACGAGCGCCGCTACATCGAGGCCGCGCTCGAGGCCGCCGGCGGCGTTCAGAAGAAGGCCGCCGAGCTGCTGCACATCAAGGCGACGACGCTGAACGAGATGATCAAGCGCTACGACATCCGGCCTCGACGCAAGAAGGGCGAGGCGAAGGATGCCGATGAGCCCGGGGACGAGACTGACTAAGCCTGGATGCCAGCACTCCACTCACACATCCAGTCCGATCGATTTCATCAGCGCGATCGCGTTGCTGGACTGCACGATACCTGGGCGCAGGCGATAGTCGAACGTCAGGGCGCCGTGGCGAAACTCATCGACGAAATGCACGTTGACGACCCGCGGCGCCATGCGGTCGGCGATTTCGCCGAGTGCCAGATCGTGCGTGGTGGCCAGGCCGATGGCGCCCGCGTTCACCAGGGTCGCGATCACGGCCTCTGCGCCGATTCGCCGATCGTGTGAGTTCGTGCCACTCAGAATCTCGTCGAGAAGGAACAGCGTGCGTCCGCCGTTCGCCTTCGCCAGATCGACGATCTGCTTCAGCCGCTGGATTTCAGCGAGAAACCGTGACCGTCCGTCGGCCAGCGAATCCTGGATCGAGATCGCCACGCCCACGGCGAGCGGTGACAGTCGAAACGCCTCCGCCCGTACGGGAGCTCCTGCCTGCGCCAGCACCGCGTTGACGCCAAGCGTTCGTAACAAGGTGCTTTTCCCCGACATGTTGGAGCCGCTCACGACGAGCGCGTGAGGCCCGTCGGCGCCGAGCTCGACGTCGTTCGTCGCGGCACCGGCTGGCAGCATCGGATGCGCCGTGGCGCGCGCCGACAGCCGCCCGGGACCATCAGTGACATCGGGGAAGGCGTACTCCGGGTGCTCGGATGCGAACGTCGCGATCGAGAGCAGTGCCTCGAACGTGCCCACCGCCTCCAACCACCGCACGAGATCCGGTGCGACCCGAATGCGCCAGGCCTCGATCGCGAACGCCCACTGCGTCGTCCACATCAGGAGCGCGCCGATTGGGCCGAAGTAGATATTCTCGCGAGACGCGAACTGCGCGACCCACCGGGACAGCCGGGCGATCTCGCGAGAGGCCGGTCGCGGCCGGCCCGCGATCGCCTTACGCAGGTCGTTGAGCAACCGGCTGTGAAACGTGTGGCGTTCCAAAATACCGAGGAGGCCGGCCAGAACGTCGAGGTCGTGGGAGGCTTCGTACACCCCGTGCGCCACGGCGTGTGCGCGCGCCTTGAACCACAACCCAATCGCGCTCTGTACGACGAGGAAGCTCAAGGCCACGAACTCGAAACGCCAGTCCCGGAGAAAAGCGGCGACCGCGGTACACGTCACGACCACAAGCACGGGCAGCGCGGTTCTGATGCCACGACTCCGAAGGACGACGGGCGCCTGAGCCCAGGCGCGCAAACGGGATGCGTGCACGTGTTTACGGACGACCTCGCCTTGAATCGCCGCCACTTCGCGGACATCGATCAGTGGCGCGAGCTCACGGACAGCCTCCTGCCGCGCGCGCACTTCGTCGGGCGGCGCGGGGTTCAGCAGCCATTGCGCAAGCAGTTCTTCGCCTTCGGCCGTTCGTGCGGTTGATAGCAGTTCGAAGAGCCCGCCATGGCCGAACAGATCGAGGTCATGGGCGTAGAGATGAGCCGCGGGCCGATGAGCGTCACCAGTCTGGCCTCGTCCCGCCCACTGCCCGGCCATTCGTGCAAGGCCACGCTCGTAGAACGCAGCCGCCTGGGCCGCGTCATCACGCCGGTTGAGCAGTCGCGCGTGAAGCACGGCCGTGACGGCAAACGCCAAAACGGGAACGGTCAACCAGGGGGCGGCGGTCAGTCCACCGACGATCGGGATCGCGACCGCGACCGCCGCGATCACCAGCCGCAGCCGGCTGAATCGCACGTGACGTTCCTCGTACGCGGCCAGCGTCGTCCGGCGCGCATCGAGACGACGGTGATATTCGTCGAGAACGGCGTGCGAAGGTGGGGGAACGATGTCAGCTCCGGTGCCGCCGCCGGTGCCGGTCCTGTCGATCGCGACGGTCGCCGCCGCCACGGGGCCGGTGGTCGCCGCTGCCACGGGGCCGCTCCGGCGGCTTGCCACGATCGCGGTCTCGATCTCGTCCCGCGTGCCGCGGACGCTCGCGGCTTTCGTCGCGCGGCTGGCTTCGCAACCGGGTGAACAGGCGCTCGTACTTCGTCAGGATCGTGTTCCAGCGGTAGTGATCGTGGATGTATTGCTTGCCGTTCTGTCCCATCGCCCCTCGAAGCGCTGGATCGCGTTCAAGGAGCTTCAGCGCTTCGACGAATTCCCAGCGGTCGGCGTAGAAGAGCCCGGCGTTGCTCCGCCGACAGTGATCCACGAGGACCTCGGCACGGGCGTTGGCCAGCACCGGCGTGCCGACCGCGAACGCTTCCAGCGCCAGGAGCGACAGGCTCTCGTACGGTGACGGCACGACGACGACCGTCGCCGCTTCCAGCGCATGGAGGCGCTCGGAATCCGGCAGCATCCCGGCAAAGCGGACGTGCGGATCGTCGGGCAGCGGCATCAGCTTGGAGCCCATCAGCATCAGCGTCGCGTCGCCGCCCTCGCCGCGATAGGTCTGGAAGTACTCGAGCAATTCCTCGCAGCCCTTGCCGGGATCGATCCGCCCGCCGTACAGCAGAAACGGCCCGTGCATCCGGTGGCGACGGCGGAACGCGTTGGCCGGGCCTTCGAGATGCGCGGGAAGGGCCTCGCGGTTCGACGGGGCGAGGACGACGCGATCACTGTCGGCGGTCAGGGCCTGCTTCAGGCACGTCCACGCCGCAGCCGACGACGTCCTCGACCAGGGTGCGCAGGTGAAAGAGGGACGTCACGAATCGCCGCTCGACATCGGTGTTCCAGACGATTGCCGCCGCGCTCGAGAAGACGTCCTCGTAGATGCCGAGACGGATCGCCGGCTCGTCGTGCGCGGTCGGCACGAGCAGGCTCTTGGACGGCGCGATCCGGATGCCCAGCACCGTCGTCGCGTACAGGTAGGTGAAGAAGATCAGGACGTCGTACTGCTCATGGTGCCGCTCGAGGTACTCGATCAGGCCGGGTGACCACGGGCCCTGCTGCTTCAGCCACTCCATCTCTTCCTGGCGGCCGTGGCCGTGATGGAAGATCCAGTCGGAGTATTTGTTGAACGCCTGGATGTCGCGCGTGCGCGCGGTGGGGAAGCGCCGAACCGTCACGCCGCGCAGCCGGTCCGCGCCTTCCGGATACTCGTTCTGCCACGTGATGTAGTCGCGCGCGCAGGTCGTGAGCACCTCGACCTGGTGGCTGTCGGCCAGCCGCTCGGCGATGAGCCGGCAGTGGTATTCGGACCCGCCGAGGATCTCGGTGCCGTAGCGTTGAACGATGAACGCGATCTTCACGCGGGTGCGACTCCTGTGGCCGGCAGGGCGCCGAGGGCGTCGAGCAGGCCGTCGATCTTCGGTCCAATGGCGTCACGACTGAAGTCGCAGACGCCGCGTTCGCTGGCCGGCGATGATCGCCGCCCGGAAGTCCTGGTCGTAGACCAGCTGACCGAGCAGCTCGGCCGCGACCTCGAGGTCCTTCGGCGCGAACATCACGCCGGCCCCGCCGAGCGTTTCGGGCACGGCGGCGGCGGCGTACGCCAGCATCGGCACGTCCATCGCCATGGCTTCGACGAGCGGCACGCAGAACCCTTCGTGCTCGCTCAGCGACACGTACGCGTGGGCGTTCCGATAGTACGCGGCCAGCTCGACGTTCGGGCACCGGTCCCGGTGAACCAGAACCGCTCGGGCAGCATCCGGAACTCGCCTGACCATGCCGCGGATCGCGCCGGCCGTACCGCGGCACGGCGTCGTCTCGCCCGACGAAGATGAAACGATAGTACACGTCCACGTAGCGCTTGAAGTGCTCGGCCAGCCTGATGTGGTCTTCGATCTTCTTGTTCGGCGCGAGCCGGCCGACGAACAGGATGTTCGCCAGTCCGTCCTGAGCAGCCGGTCCGAGCGGCGGGCACGGCGGGGCGTCGTCAGCCGCGCGGTGTCGACGAGCAGCGGCACGACCATCGTCTCGTCGAACCCGAGCTCTTCGAGTTCCTCGCGGTTGTAGTCCGAGACGCCGAGCGCCAGGTCCACGCGGTCGACGAGCGTCGCCAGCTCCTCGCGGCCGAGCCACGCGAGACGCGCGATGGCCGGGATCGAACGGCGCGAAAAAATGCGGCGGCGTGACGTTGTGGTAGCAGATGGCACGCGCGCGCCAGGCAGCGTACCGAGCGCCGCGCGTCATCGGCGACGGCACCGCGAAGTGCAGGATCGTGACGTCGCCATCGCGCGCGTCCGGATCCGACCACGGCCGCACATCGTCCCTCAGGTCGTCGTCGATGCGTCAGCGCGTAGATCTCGGACGTGTGCCCGCGATCGCGGAAGCACTCGCGGAGCGTCCGCGCGTTGTCGCCGACCGCGTCGCCGCGATGCGCCGCCGGCAGCCACTGGTTGACGATCATGTGCGGTGGCCCAGGTCGGCGACACGTGTCCTGCGTCCGGCGCGAGCGGCAGGGCCTGGAACGCGGACGGCCGCGCCTGGCGGATCGCCTCGAGCTCCTCGGCGAGCTTGAACTGCCGCCAGAAGTCGTACGCAACGGCCGGTGCCGCGGCGTGGCGCCGTCGAGTGCCTGATCGACGAACTTCAACGACCAGTCCGTCGAAGTCCTGCGCCAGCAGCCGTGCCGAGCGCGGCGTCCTGCGCGCGAGCACCTCCGCTTCCAACGCGGGATTCGACAGCAGCCGCGTTGACAATCGCCGCGACCTGGCGCGGATCGGCGCGGTCGTACAGCATGCCGCCGCCGTCCATCGTGGCCGGCACCGCCGTCGCGGCGTAGGGCGACGACCGGCACGCCCTTGTAGAACGCCTCGATCAGCGGGACGCAGAAGCCTTCGTGCTCGCTCGCGCAGAGGAACAGGTCGGCGACGTCGTAGAGCGCCGTCAGCTCTTCGTTGGTGACCTGGCCGAGGATGTCGACGTCGGTGACGCCCAGCGTCGCGCGATGAGCGCGTGCAGCTGGGCGAGGTACGTCTCGAAGCCGCCGTAGCGAGCCGGCCAGGATCAGGCGCGTGCGGCGGTTGTACAGCGTCTGGTAGGCGTGGAAGAAGCGGATCAGGTTGTCGGGCCGCTTGTTGGGAATCAGCCGGCCGACGAACAGCGATGTTCGTCCACTCGTCGTCGTACGCGTCGAGCACGCGCGTATCCGGCGTGACGTCGAGATGCGTGAAATCCGGGACGACCGGCAGCACGGCCGTGCGCGGAAAGCCCAGCGCCTCGAGTTCCTGCCGGTTGAACTCGGAGTCGCCGAGCGCCAGCTCGCAGCGCGATCGGTACGGCAGCAGCTCGCGGCGGCCGTGATAGCACTGCCGCACGAGCTGATCGTGCACGCCGAGGAAATACTCCGGCGGCGTGATGTTGTGGTACACGAGCATCATCCGGCACGGCAGCGCGAACGCCGTGCGCGACGCGCGCGATCCGAGCGAGAAATGGTGGATCAGCAGATCGTCGGCGCCGATCTCGTTGACCATGTCGCGGTAGTCGACGGTCAGATCTTCGAGCCGCGGATCGGCGGTCTCGACGATGATCTCCGACTCGTAGCCGGCGCGCGCGAGCGCGCGCTGAATGCCGAGCACCTCGTTGCCGATCGCGTCGCCGTAGCCGAGCGTCGCCAGGATCTGATGGACCGCCGGACGTCGCGTGCCGCGTGTTGCCGTCAACGCAGCACCGGACCACGCCGGGCGGACGACACGACCTCGTCGGCCGGCCGCTCCGTGCGGCGCCGCCGGCGAAGAAGCCCGGCAGCGGCTCCATCGACGGCGCGGGCTCGCGCTTCAGCCGCTCGAACATGTCGAGGTACTTCCGCTCGATCACCGGCCACGTGTAGTGGCGGCGGAAGAACTCGCGGCCGTTGCGGCCGAGCGAGGCCGCCGAGCGGGCCGGTGGCTTCGAGCAGGTACAGCGCCTCGGCGAACTCCTCGAACGTTTCGTAGTACAGCCCGGCGTTGCTGCGGACGACCTGGCCGCGCAGCACGTCGCAGTGCCCGTTGGCCAGCACCGGCTTGCCGAGCGCCCACGCCTCGAGCGCCACCATCGACAGGCTCTCGAACCGCGACGGCATGATCAGCAGGTCGGCGGCCGCAAGCGCGTCGAACTTGTCTTCGTCGGACAGGAATCCGAGATGCCGGATCCGCGGGTGCTTCGGAATCGGCAGGAGATTCGAGCCGATGAGCACCAGGTCGAGCCCGTGCGGATACATGACGCGTGTAGCGCTCGAAGTGCGCGAACAGCTCGGCGCAGCCCTTGTTCTCGTCGATCCGGCCGATGTAGATCGCGAACGGCCGCCGGATGTTGAACTTCTTCCGGAAGCGCCACGGCTGCGTGCGCTCCGGAATCTCCGAGCCGACGCCGACGACCACGCCCGGGCCCTCGCGGCCGGCTGACGTGCTGGATCAGCGCGCGCTCTTCGAGCGAGTTGTACATGAGCGCGCGCGCGCCGCGGAGCACCGGCGCGAAAATCGCCAGGCCGATCGCCGGATCGCGTTCGGCCGTCGGCACGAGCACCGCCTTCGCCGGCGACGGCGCGCGCGCCGTGCCACGCGTGGTAGTAGCGGTAGCTGAAGAACACGAAGAAGTCGAACTCGCCGGCCACGCGTCTCGATGTGCCGGATGAGCTCCGGGCTGGTCGGGCCCTCGCTGTCGAGCCAGCGCAGCTCGTCGGCGATCGAATGCGGTCGTTCGAAGACCGAGTTGCGACAGCCGGCCGAACTCGTCGGTGTTGCGCGGCCGCGCGACCGGAAACCGCCGGACGCGGCAGGCCGTTGACCGTCTCGTCGCCCGGCGGCAGCTCGTTCTTCCAGGTGACGTAGTCGCGCGCGCAGGTCGTCAGCACTTCGACCGTGGCGTGCCGCGCCAGCCGTTCGGCGATGTAGCGGGCGTGCAGTTCGGCGCCGCCGCTGATGTCCGCGCCGTAGCGCTGAACCACGACTGCGAGCTTCACTGGTCCGAATCGTCGGGACCATCCGGGCCGTCTGCGTCATACGGGCCGTCGGAAGATTCCGTCGCGTCTGAATCCGATGCGCCGTCGTCGCGCGTCCGGCCGCATTGCCGTCCGCGTCCGGCGCGCCCTGGTTGCGGTTCTGCCAGTCGCCCTGCCGAGCCGTCGGCCATCGTCTGGCCGCGGGCGGCGGCGCCGGCGCCGGCGGCGACGCCGGCGCGGCTCGCCGCCCGGCGCGTCCGGCCCGGGCGCCGGCGGACCGTGGCCGAGCCGGCGTGCCGGCGTGCCCGGCGTGGCGCTGCGGCTGCGGTGCCGGCGACCGCGGCTGGTCGCAGGCTCGCGGACTGAGCCTGCCGCGGCGGCGCTGGACGGTACTGCACGACGCTTTCGAGCGACCGGCGCGCGGCGCTCGTCGAAGTCCATGCCGGCTCGACAGCGACTCGACGCGCATCTTCAGGTTGTGCACTTCGATGCCGAGCCGCGTGATCTCGAGCGTCAGGTTGTGGATCAGCTCGTAATAGAGCGGTCCATTCCTCGAGCTGGCGGAGCCGCTGTTCGGCCTGCGTGTTGACCTGCGTCTGGATGTGCAGCGCGGTCGTGATCGGGTCGGGGTTGAAGAACAGCTTCAGGATCGGGCGCAGCAGCCGCCGGATCGTGCGCAGCAGCCGCGGTGCGTCTCGTACAGCGTCGCCTCTTCGAACTCGTAGTTCGGCGGCGCCGGGCTCACCGTCGCGCTGCGATCGGAACTGCTCGACCAGATCGGACCGGACGCCGCGCGGATCGAGGAACTTCTCGAGCTTGACGGTGGCCAGTTGCTGCAGCTCGGCCTCGGTGTAGTCGGCGCCGCGCTTCTCGCGGATCCGGGCGCGGATCTGCCGCATGATCTGCTCGACGTCCACCGAATCGGATCGGACGTTCATGTCTGCCATCTGCAACTGCCTCGCTTCTGACTTCTGACTTCTAACTGCCTCGTCTGCCTTCCGCGAGCGTCCTTGTGGCGGCGCGCCTGCGCGAACTCGGGCGCTTCCTTGATGCACGTCGCCAGAATGCCCGAGCGACTTGCCCAGCGCGCGCAAGCCCGTGCGCTGGAATCGTCGGCGCCTTCTTCCGGAATGTCCGGATAGCCCTGCGCGTCGGGCGTGACGCGCTCCCAGTGCCGGAACAGCCGGCCCCACGGGCTGGCCAGCACCTCCTGCATCATCGCCTTCGCCTTCACCGGATACCAGAAGCTGTCGTGGTAGACGACGCTCGCGATGTACGCCCACGGCGCCAGCACCGTCTTCAGCGACCACTCGATCGGCTTCTTGAGCGGGCCCCAGTAGATCTTGTGCTGCATCCGCGAGGCGAACGTCATCTTGCGGAACGGCCCGGCGAAGTGCCAGTTCTCGGCCGCGGCCTGCTCGTCGCCGACGATCTCGATCTCGCGCGGATCGCCGCAGCCGAGCCCGAGGTCGTGCGCCAGCCGGATGAACTTGATCGACAGCGGGTCGATGCCCATCAGCTTGGCGGCGACGGCGTCGATCGCCACCTGATCGGCGCTCGCGAGGATCACGTTCTTCACGTGCGGCACCATGCAGCGCGGTCCGGGGCCGTCGCCGGCGAACGTGCCGTCCATCACCGCGAACACGCCGCGGTGGATCTTCTTCTGGATCATCAGCAGGTCCACGAGCGTCTCGTGGATGACCGGATGCGTCCAGTGCCGCCGCTCGTTCAGCAGCCCGCCGAACGCGTTCTTCATCGCGCCGGTCGTCGTCGTGAAGATGTGCGTCTTCACCGTCGGCAGGTGAATGATGTTCTCGCCGATGAACCGGCGCGGAATCATGAAGCCGTCCGGATAGACCTCGTTCAGGCACAGGAACTTCTTCGTCAGGTCGCCGACCGCGTCGCGGATGTTGATCCACGGCTCGTCGCCTTCGTAGAGGTGGATGTTCCGCAGGCCGTGCGCCTCGACGACGTTGATCTGCTTGTTCTCGCGCTCGCCGAAATGCGCGTCGATCACGACCGTGCGGTTGTGGCAGGCGTGAATCAGGTCCGGGTCGTACCCGTCCTGCTTCATCGCGCGGATGACGCCCTCGAGCTGCCACGGCGTCGTCGAGCTGCCGGGAAAGAAGAAGTGCCAGGAGATGTTGACCTTCAGCGCCGTGTCGGCGTCGCGCGCGATCACGTCCTGGTAGCCGGCCAGGTTCAGCAGCTCGTGGTAGTCCGCCAGCACCGTGGCCGGGCTCGTGCGGAGAATCGCGACTTTCGAACGTGCCATAGTGACTGTCAGGTGCCTACGGCCGGGGGCCGTACAGAATCAGAATGACCGCCGCGCCCCAGAGCGCCACGCAGACCAGCATCGGCCGATCGGTCAGCAGCATCTCCGACGGATTGCCGCCGCCCTCGCGCTGGTGCACCAGATACAGGTAGCGAAAAATCCCGTACAGCGGAAACGGCACGGTCCAGAGCAGACGGTCCGTGCCGAACTTCTGCACGGTCTCCGGATCGATTGTGTAGAACGCGTACGCCAGCAGCGTGGACGCCGTGACGACGCTGATCATCTGGTCGAGCAGATACGGGCTGTACTCGGCCAGGCTCCGGCGGTGGCCGCGTGGCGTCGTCGGCCAGCGTCACGAGCTCGGCGCGGCGCTTGCTCAGCGCCAGAAACAGCGCGCCGCAGCAGCGTCAGCAGCAGCAGCCAGTGGCTGAACTCCACGTCGACCGCCACCGCGCCGCCGATCGCGCGCAGCACGAAGCCGACGGCGATCGTCAGCACGTCGAGGATGACGATGTGCTTGAGCCAGGCGGAGTAGAGGCCGAGGAGCAGCGAGGTAGGTCGGTCGCGACGATGCCGAACGGCGAGCCGAGCGCAGAAGGCCGCCGACGACGGCGACGATCGACAGGATGGCCGCGGCGACGGCGCCGTGCGCGGGCGACAGCGCGCCCGACGCGATCGGCCGGCGCGATCTTCACCGGGTGCAGCCGATCGGCCTCGCGATCGCGGATGTCGTTGACGAGGTAGACGACGCCCGACAGCACGCAGAAGACGCCGAAGGCGGCGCACGCGCCGCCAGACGGCCGTGGGGTCGCCGAGCTGTCAGCCGAAGATCAGCCCGGCGAAGACGAAGAGGTTCTTCGTCCACTGGCGTGGGCGCAGGGAGCGAACGAGCCTGCAGGATCACCGCCCGGCCGCCGAGACGTTCGGCGGCCGGAGCTGGTGGAGGACACGGGACTTCGAGCCATGAACGGGGGCGCAGCCGCCCCTGGCTGTCACGAGTAGCTCTTGCAGCGCTTCGGGTTCCGAGTCGAACGTCTCGAAGACCGTCAGAGCTTGGTGATCGACAGCAGGTCCGTGATGCGCTTGGTCAGGTTGACCAGCTTCAGCTGGCCGCCCTGGCGGCTGACCGTCGTGTAGGTCCGGACGATTTCGCCGAGACCCGCGCTGTCGATGTACGGCACGTCCGCGAGATTCAGCAGGATGCGCTTGCCGGTTCTGCAGGATCGAGCGAATTGATCTTGTCCTTGAGCGCTTCGTCGCCCTCGCCCGAGCGTGATCTTGCCCTTCAGGTCGAGAATCGTCACGTCGTTGACGACTCGTTCCTCGATCTGCATGCCAGACTCCTCTGTCGCGTCCGCCGAGGCGGCGCGGGAATAGATGCGTCAGCCAGCCAGACGGGCATCGTACCCGCCGGTGACCCACGTCCGCGCCTGTTAAGGCGCCATCAGTCTAGGGGGTCAGAACCTTTTGCACAAGAGCTCGACGCGGACCAACTAGTCCGATTCTCGGCGCTGCTTCTTCCGGGAACGCTTGCGCGCGAGAGCCTGCTTGGCGCGCCGCTTGTCGCCGGGCTTCAGGTAGAACGAGTGCTTCTTGATGTCCTTGATGATGTCCTCCTGCTGCACCTTGCGCTTGAAACGGCGGAGGGCACTCTCGATTGACTCGCCTTCCTGAATCTTCACTTCTGCCACGGTTCGACACCCCCTTCCCGGTCAGAATATAAGGCTGCGCCTCGACCGCAGCCAGAACACGGTAGGGTAGCACGGCTGATCTGTCCGCTACGCTGCGAACGGCCGGACTTTCACGAATTAGACACCAGAATTTGACGATTCGCCGGGAACCTGACGTCACTTGGCTAGAATCTCCCCGTGAAAGTCCTCGTGCTTGGCAGCGGGGGGCGGGAACACGCCCTGGTCTGGCGGCTTCGCCGTGACCCCGACGTGTCCGAGGTCATTGCCGCCCCTGGCAACCCGGGGATCTGCCTCCGAGCCCGGTGTATCCCCCTGACGCTCTCGGATCCGGCCGAGACCCTGGCGCTCGTCGAGCGCGAGGATGTCGACCTGACGGTCGTCGGCCCGGAAGCGCCGCTGGAACGGGCTTCGCCGACGCGTTCCGGAACCGTGGCCGGCCGATCGTCGGCCCCTCTCGGGCCGCCGCCGCCCTCGAGTGCTCCAAGGTGTTCGCCAAGGAATTCATGGCGAGGCACGGGATCCCGACGGCGCGATTCGTCGTCTGCGACCGGATCGAGGACGCGCTCGCAGGCCGTGGCTGGGCCCGAGTTCGGCTTTCCGGTCGTCGTCAAGGCCGACGGCCTCGCCGCCGGCAAGGGCGTCGTCGTTGCCGAGAACCGCGACGAAGCGGAGCGCGCCGTTCGCGCGGCGATGGAAGACGGTCAGTTCGGCGCGGCCGGGGCGCGACTCGTGATCGAGGAGTGCCTGACCGGTCCCGAAGTGTCGTTCTTCGTGCTGTCGGACGGCGAGCACGCCGTCGCGCTGTCGACCGCCGAGGATCACAAGCGGATTTTCGACGGCGACCGCGGACCGAACACGGGCGGGATGGGCGCGTTCGCGCCGAGCCCGCTGATGACGCCGGAGCTCGCCGCCACGGTCATGACGCGCATCGTCGAGCCCGTGCTCGCGGGATGCGTGCGGAAGGCGAGCCGTACCGGGGATTCCTGTACGTCAGGCTGATGCTGACGCCGCGCGGACCGGAGGTCATCGAGTTCAACGTGCGGTTCGGCGATCCGGAAGCGCAGGTCGTTCTGCCGCAGCTCGAAGGACCGTTTGCGCGGGCGCTGCTCGGCGCCGCCACGGGTCAGCTGGCGAGCGTGAAGGGACTGACGCTCAGTCGAGATCGATTCGTCGGCGTGGTGCTCGCGTCGCGCGGCTATCCGTCGAATCCGGAGTCCGGCCGGCCGATCACGGGCCTCGACGGCGCAGCGGCTGTTCCGAACGCGATCGTGTTCCATGCCGGCACGCGCCTCGTTGACGGGCACGTGCAACGGCCGGCGGCCGCGTGCTCACCGTCGTCGGCCGTGGCCCGAGCTACGTCGAGGCGATGGCAACCGCCTATGCCGCGGTCGGGTTCATCGCGTTCGAGGGCATGCAGTTCCGCCGCGACATCGGCCGCAAGGCAGTCGTCGGCTCGGTGGAGGTTTGACGTGACGCAGGTGTTGATTCTGATGGGATCTGATTCCGACGCCGAGGTGATGTCGGCGGCGGTGGATGCACTGACCGAGCTCGGGATCACCTGGGACATGACGGTGGCTTCCGCGCATCGATCGCCCGCGCGCGTGCTGCGCCTCGTCGAGGAGGCCCACGCTGGCGGCGTGCGCGTGTTCATCGTCGGCGCCGGCGCGGCCGCGCATCTGGCGGGCGTCGTGGCGGCGCACACGACCCGCCCCGTGATCGGCGTGCCGATCGACTCGTCGGCGCTGAAGGGACTCGACGCGCTGCTCTCGACCGTGCAGATGCCGCCGGGCGTTCCCGTGGCCACGGTGGCGATCGGCAAACCCGGCGCGACGAATGCCGGCGTCCTTGCGGCGCAGATGATCGCGCTGGCCGATCCAGCCGTTGCAGCGCGGCTGGAGACGTACAAGACAAAGCTCGCGGAGAAAGTCGAAGCCGCGGCCAGGCGACTCGAAAGCAAATGAATAGAAGGAGGGTGCGAGATGTTTCGACGCGCGTTGACGGCCGTGGCGGCCGTCGTCTCTCTTTCAGCGCTCACTCTGGCCCAGGGTCGCGGCGGTCCCGCAATCGTGTCCCCCGAAGTCTCCGCGGACCGCACGATTACCTTTCGATTCCTGGCGCCGAACGCCCAGCAAGTGACCGTCGCTGGTGAGCTCGACGGCAAGCCGTACCCCATGACGAAGGGGGAGGCGGGTGTGTGGAGTGTCAAGGTCGGCCCGCTCGTGCCTGACATCTACACGTATTCGTTCAACGTGGACGGTGTGACGTCGCTCGATCCGCGCAATCCGAACACGAAATACGGCTACGGCAACTTCGGCGCCGTGAGCGTGGTCGAGATCTCTGGCGATAGTCCGGCGTTCTATGACGTCAAGCCGGTGCCGCACGGCGACGTCCGCATCATGCCGTACGTGTCGAAGACGATGGGGGTCGGCCGGACCCTGTGGGTCTACACGCCGCCGAACTACGACCGCGGCAGTAACTTTCCGGTCCTCTATCTCTTCCACGGTGGCGGCGACATCGAGTCAGGCTGGACGATGATCGGGCGCGCGAACAACATCCTCGACAACCTGATCGCGGAAGGGAAGGCACGCCCGATGGTGATCGTGATGCCGCTCGGGCACGCGGTGCAGAGCTTCTGGGCGGGGCCGGCGAGGCCCTCACCGAATGCCCCGGCGCCCGGCGCCGCACGCGGAGCGGGTCAGCCCGCGGCGGCTGGTCTCAATCTCTTCGGCCGCGAGCTCGTCGAGGAGGTCATGCCGATGATCGAAGCGACCTACAAGGTCTCGAAACGGCCCGACGACCGCGCGATCGGGGGACTCTCGATGGGCGGCGGCCTGACCATGAACGTCGCGTTCAACCGCCCGGAGCTCTTCCGCCACGTCGTCATCATGAGCTCCGGAGCCGCGACGCCCGAGCAGACGTATCCGGCGTTCTTCACCAATCCCGCCAAGATCAATCAGCAGTTCAAGACGTTCTGGATTGCGATTGGCAAGGACGACGCACTCGTCGGTGCGGGATCGAAGACGTTGGCGGATGCGCTGACCGCGAAAGGCATCAAGCACACGTATCGGGTGACCGAAGGCCGCCACGAATGGACGGTCTGGCGGCACCACCTGAACGAGGTCGCGCCGCTGTTGTTCAGGTGATGCGAGCGGCCAGCCGGCGGCCGGCCGGCGGCGTCTGACCTTCGACTGCGAGCTGGCCGCAGGCGGCGCGGATGTCGCGGCCGCGGCTCTTGCGCACAGAAACGCGGACGTCGCGTTCGGCCAGGATGCGCGCGAACGCGTTCACGCGATCGTCTGATGGTCGCGTGAACGGAATCCCGGCCGCCTCGTTCAACGGCAGCAGATTGACCTTTGCGCGCAGTCCATTCAGGAGCCTGACCAGGCGCCGCGCGTCCTCCGCGGTGTCGTTCACGCCGGCCAGCAGCACGTACTCGAACGTGATGCGCCGGCGCTTGGCCAGCGGAAAGCGGCGGAGTGCGGCCATCAGGTCCTCAATCGGATAGCGCTTGTTGATCGGCACGAGCCGGCTCCGCGCTTCGTCCGTCGTGGCGTGGAGCGAGATCGCGAGATTCGGCATCAGCGGTTCGGTCGCCAGCCGCTCGAGCGCCGGCAGCAGGCCCACCGTTGAGAGCGTCACCCGCTTCGGGTGCAGCGCGAGGCCGTCCGGATCCGCAAGAATCCGCAGCGCTTTCATCGTCGCATCGTAGTTGTGCAGCGGTTCGCCCATGCCCATCAGCACGATGTTGAACGTGCGGTCGGCGAGCTTCGTCGTGTGCGCGAGCACGCGCACCTGTCCGGCGATTTCCCCTGCGCTCAACTGCCGGAGCAGGCCCATCGTGCCCGTGAGACAGAATCCACATGCCATCGCGCATCCGACTTGTGTCGACACGCAGAACGTCTGCGCGGGGGTGTCGGGGATGTACACCGACTCGATGTGCCGGTCGTCGGCCAGGCGAAGATTCAGTTTTGTCGTGCCGTCGCTCGAGGTCTGCTGTTCGCTGATGGTCGGCGACTCGATGGTCGCGGCCTCCGCGAGCTTCGCGCGCAGGGAACGGGAGAGATCCGTCATCTCATCGAAGCTCGTCACGCCGCGGCGGTAGATCCAGCGGAAGATCTGCCGGCCGTGGAATCGCGGCACGCCGATCTCTTCGAGGACGGCCTCGATCTCGAGACGTTCGAGCTCTGCGAGATTCATCGGAAAAGTGGAAAAAGCCCTGGTGTCATGGTATCATTCCCGTCTTGAGACCTGCTTCTAAACTCAAGCCAGTGAACAACTTACAGGAACAAGCCGGGCGGATTGCAGCCGGGCGGGCCTTGGGTGTGGTCGATGGTCGTCGCTGAGACTCTGCCGTCCGGCCTCCGGCTCGTCACCGAGAGCATGCCGCACGTGCGGTCGGTGAGCGTCGGGGTGTGGCTGACGCGTGGATCGCGACACGAGAGCGATGCCGAGAGCGGCATCGCGCATTTCGTGGAGCACATGCTCTTCAAGGGCACCACGACGCGATCGGCCCAGGTCATCGCGCAGACGATCGATTCCATCGGCGGACAACTGGACGCGTTCACCGCGAAGGAATACGCCGGCTACTACATCAAGGTCCTCGACGATCATCTGCCGCTGGCGATTGATCTGCTGAGCGACTTGCTCATGCGGCCGGCGTTCAGTCCGCCGGAGATCGATCGTGAACAGAGCGTCATCCTCGAAGAGATCAAGATGGTCGAGGATGCGCCGGACGATCTGGTCCATGAAGTGTTCGCCCAGCAGTTCTGGTCGCGTCATCCGCTGGGTCGGCCCATCCTCGGGACGCCCGAGACCGTCGCGTCATTCGACTCCGATCGGCTGCGCCAGTATTTCAAGCGGACATATCTGGCGCCGAACCTGGTGATTGCCGCCGCAGGTCATTCGGAACACGCGGCGCTCAAGGCTCTCGTCGAGCGGGCGTTCGCGGACGTGCCGTCCGGGGCGACGCCGGCAAGTGACGAGCCGCCGGCCGTGACTCCCGGGCTCGTCGTCCGTCAGAAGGACATCGAGCAGAGTCATCTGTGTCTGGGCACGCCGGCATATCCGCAGGCGCACGACGATCGTCACGCGCTGTATGTGCTGAACACGATTCTCGGCGGCTCGATGAGCTCGCGGCTCTTTCAGCACGTTCGAGAAGAGCGCGGCCTGGCCTACGCGGTGTTCAGCAATCTGACGACATACAGCGACGCGGGCGTGATCACGATCTATGCGGGGTGCGCGACCGACAAGGTGCATGAAGTCGTGGACCTTACGCTCGCCGAGCTGCGCGACCTGCGCGAGAAGATGGTCCCCGCCGACGAGCTGCAGCGCGCCAAGGATCACCTGAAGGGCAGCCTCATGCTGAGCCTCGAGAACACCTCGAGCCGGATGTCGCAGCTGGCCCGCCAGCAACTGTACTTTGGCCGGCACTTCTCGTTGGACGAGTTGCTCGGCGCCATCGATGGCGTGTCGGCGGAGGATGTGCAGCGTGTCGCGATGGATTTGTTCCGCGACGGTGCGCCGGTCGCCACAGTGGTCGGCCCCAAGTTGGACGGGCCCATCACGATGGAGCAGCTGAGGGCCTAGCGCATGATTCCACGCTATACCCACAAGGAAATGGGCGCGGTCTGGAGCGAGGCGCGGCGCTACGGCGCGTGGCTCGAGGTGGAGCTGGCGGCGACCGATGCCCTGGCGGCGGCTGGAGTCGTGCCGGAAGCCGACGCGCGCACGCTTCGGGAACGCGCGAGCTTCGACGTCGCGCGCATCGAGGAAATCGAACAGACCACGCAACACGACGTCATCGCGTTCACGACGGCCGTCGCCGAGCGCGTGGGCCCGGCGGCCCGCTGGTTGCACTACGGGCTCACCTCATCGGACGTGATCGACACGGCGCTGGCGCTGCAGATGCGCGAGGCCTGCGATCTCGTCATCGCCGACATCGATGGACTGCTCGCCGCGGTGGCCCGGCGGGCCGAGGAGCACCGGCGGACGCCGATGATTGGGCGCACGCATGGCGTGCACGCGGAGCCGATGACCTTTGGCGTGAAGCTGGCGCTCTGGTACGCGGAGATTCAGCGCGGCCGGCAGCGGATCGTGCAGGCGCGAGAGACGGTGTCGGTCGGCAAGCTGTCCGGCGCGGTCGGCATGTTCGCGCACCTCGACCCGTCGGTCGAAGCGGCGGTGTGCCGGCGGCTTGGCCTCACGCCCGCGCCGGTGTCATCGCAGATCATGCAGCGCGACCGGCACGCGGAGCTCATGACGTCGCTCGCGATCCTCGCGGCATCGCTCGAGAAATTCGCTGTCGAAATCCGCGGCCTGCAGAAGACAGAGATTGGCGAGGTCGAGGAGCCGTTTGCGCGCGGCCAGAAGGGCTCGTCGGCGATGCCGCACAAGCGCAACCCGATCGGGTGCGAGCAAATCGCCGGCCTGGCGCGGCTCCTTCGTGGGAACGCCGTGGCCGCGCTCGAGAACGTGGCGCTCTGGCACGAGCGCGACATCTCGCACTCCTCGGTCGAGCGGATCATCCTGCCCGACAGCTTCATCGCGCTCGATCACATGCTGCGCCGGTTCACGCGGATCGTGTCCGGCATGGTCGTCTATCCGGAGCGCATGCTCGAAAACCTCCGTCGATCCCGGGGCGTCGTGTTCTCCGGCTCGGTCCTGCTCGAGCTCGCGAAGAACGGCGTGTCGCGCGAGCAGGCGTACGAGTGGGTGCAGCGGAACGCGATGCGCTCGTTTCACGAGCAGCGGGATTTCAAGGAGCTGCTTCTCGCCGATCCCGAAGTGGCCAGCCGCGTGCCGCGTGCGGTGATCGACGAGGCGTTCGATCTCGAGGGACAGCTGAAGCACGTGGACTCGATCTTCGCGCGCGTGTTCGCGGCGAGCGCGCCGGCCGACGCTTCGACAGCACGCGTGGCCGGGGTTGTCTGACGACGTCCCGCATGCTGAGCCTGCCAGGCGCCGCGGCGTTCTCTCCATTTCGCCTCGAACGCCGGCTCGCCACGCTCCGCGCTGAAGGCGTCGAGCTGCGAGCGATCGAAGCGCGGTTCATCCACTTCGTCGATCTCGAGCGGCCGCTCGGTGCCGGCGAACGCGCGGTGCTCGACCGCCTGCTCGAATACGGTCCCCGCCGCGCGCCGGTCGCGGAGCGCGGCGACCTGCTGCTCGTCGTGCCGCGACCTGGCACGCAGTCCCCGTGGTCCAGCAAGGCGACCGACATCGCACACAATGCCGGGCTCGCCGCCGTGCGGCGCGTCGAGCGCGGCGTCGCCTACTACCTCGACGCCGGCCGGCCACTTGCGGCCAACGACCGTGTCGTCGCCGGGGCGGTGCTCCACGACCGCATGGTCGAGACCGTGCTCCCGCATCTCGATGACGCGGCGACGTTGTTCGAACAGGGCGCGCCCAGGCCGCTCCTGACGATCGACGTGCTGGGCGGCGGCCGAGCCGAGCTCGAGCACGCGAACACGGCGCAGGGTTTCGCGCTCGCGCCCGACGAGATCGACTACTTGTGCGACGCGTTTACGACGCTCGGCCGCAATCCCACCGACGTCGAGCTGATGATGTTCGCGCAGGCGAACAGCGAGCACTGCCGCCACAAGATCTTCAACGCGACGTGGACGGCTGACGGCGCCGAGGCGCCGCGCAGCCTGTTCGGCATGATTCGCCACACCTACGAACGCGGTGACACCGCCGACGTGCTGAGCGCCTATGCCGACAACGCCGCGGTGATTCGCGGCCCGCGCGTCCGCCGCTTCTTTCCCGAACCGGGCAGTACGCGGTTCGCGGCGCACGACGAGCCCACGCACATCATGATGAAGGTCGAGACGCACAACCACCCGACCGCGATCGCGCCGTATCCCGGCGCGTCGACCGGATCGGGCGGCGAGATCCGCGACGAGGGCGCGGTCGGATGCGGCGCTCGCCCGAAGGCCGGCCTCGTCGGATTCAGCGTCTCGCACCTGCGCGTTCCCGGTCTCGTGCAGCCGTGGGAGCACGACGATGTCGGCAAGCCGCGACCGGATCGCGTCCCCGTTCCAGATCATGATCGACGGCCCGATCGGCGCCGCCGCCTTCAACAACGAGTTCGGCCGGCCGGCCATCTGCGGCTATTTCCGCACGCTCGAGCAATTCGATCGCGGCCGCGTCCGCGGCTATCACAAGCCGATCATGATCGCCGGCGGGCTGGGCGCGGTTCGCGAGACGCACGTCAAGAAGCGCGACATTCCGGTCGGGATCGCTGCCTCGTCGTCCTTGGTGGTCCGGCGATGCTCATCGGCCTCGGCGGCGGCGCGGCCTCGTCCATGACGTCGGGCGCGAGCGACGCCGAGCTGGATTTCGCGTCGGTCCAGCGCGACAACGCCGAGATGGAGCACCGTTGCCAGGAAGTGATCGATCGCTGCTGGCAGCTCGGCGCCGATAATCCGATTCGCTTCATCCACGACGTTGGCGCTGGCGGGCTGTCGAATGCCCTGCCTGAACTCATGAAGGATGGCGGCCGCGGCGGGCGGATCGCGCTGCGTCGCATTCCGAGCGCCGATGCGGCGCTGTCGCCGCTCGAGATCTGGTGCAACGAAGCGCAGGAGCGCTACGTGCTTGGCGATCGCGCCGGACGACCTCGAGCATGTTCACGGCGATCTGCACGCGCGAGCGATGCCCGTTCGCCGTGGTCGGCGAAGCGGTGGCGGAGCCGCACCTGCACGTGCACGATCGAGCAGCTTGACCGGCACGCCGGTGGACCTGCCGCTATCCGTGCTCTTCGGCAAACCGCCGAAGATGCGCCGTGCGTTCGACCGCGTCACCAGCGAGCATGCCCCGCTCGTGTTTGCCGGGCCTCACCATCGCCGAGGCCGCGAGCCGCGTGCTCCGCGTGCCCGGCGGTCGCCGGCAAGGGATTCCTCGTCACCATCGGCGATCGAAGCGTGACCGGGCTCGTCAGCCGCGATCAGATGGTCGGACCGTGGCAGGTCCCGGTGGCCGACGCCGGCATCACGCTCGCGAGCTATGACGGCTACGAGGGAGAAGCCATGGCGATGGGCGAGCGGACGCCGCTTGCGCTCGTTGACGCGCCCGCGTCCGGCCGCATGGCTGTCGCCGAGGCGATCACGAACATTGCCAGCGCGCGCATCGCGAAGCTGCAGGACGTCAAGCTGTCCGCCAACTGGATGGCGGCGGCCGGACACCCTGGCGAAGACCAGGCGCTCTTCGACACCGTTCATGCGGTCGCCATGGATCTGTGTCCGGCGCTCGGCCTCGTCATTCCGGTCGGCAAGGATTCCATGTCGATGCATACGCGGTGGACCGCAGATGGCGCCGGCGGCACGGGAGGGCATGAGCGGTCCGTCACGGCGCCGCTCTCCCTGATCGTCTCCGCATTTGCGCCCGTGCCTGACGTCCGCCTCGCGGCGACGCCCGAGCTCAGACCGGACGTCGACGCCAAGTTGCTCGCGATCGATCTCGGCGCGGGCAAGAACCGCCTCGGCGGATCCGCATTGGCGCTCGCGTGGAATCAGGTTGGCGACGCGGTTCCCGATCTCGATGATCCGGGCCGGCTCGCCGCGTTCTTCGATGTCATCCAGTCATGCCTGGCCGACGGCGTGCTCATCGCCTACCACGATCGATCCGATGGCGGCTTGTTCGTCACGCTCGTGGAAATGGCCTTTGCCGGTCATGCTGGCCTCGAGGTCGACATTGGCGCGCTCGGCTCGGATCCGCTGGCCGCGCTGTTCAGCGAAGAGCTTGGCGGCGTCATCCAGGTGCGCACAGCGGATGTGGCCGCAGTCGTCCAGCGGTTTCAGGACGCGGGATTGGGCGATGTCATACACGTCATTGGCCGCGCCCTCTCGGGCGACTCCATCCGCGTTGCCCAGAACGGCGCGGAGATCTACCAGGCGTCGCGTGTCGATCTGCATCGCGCCTGGGCGGAACTCAGCTACACGATGCAGGGATTGCGCGACAATCCCGAGTGCGCTCGCCAAGAGTACGACGGGCTCCTCGACGCCGAGGCCCCGGGACTATCCGCGTCGCTCACGTACCGAACAGACGACGACGTCGCGGCGCCGCTCATCGCGACGGGTGTGAGACCGCGCGTCGCCATCCTGCGCGAGCAGGGCGTCAACGGGCAGTACGAGATGGCCGCCGCATTCACCCGGGCGGGATTCGACGCGTTCGATGTGCACATGAGCGACGTCCTTGCCGGACGTGTCGATCTCGCCACGTTCAAAGGGCTGGCCGCGTGCGGCGGATTCTCTTACGGCGACGTGCTCGGCGCCGGCGAGGGCTGGGCCAAGACCGTGCTCTTCAACGCCCGCGCCCGCGACCAGTTCGCCGCGTTCTTCGCGCGGCCGGATACGTTCGCGCTCGGCATCTGCAACGGCTGTCAGATGTTCTCGAACCTGCATGACATCATCCCGGGCGCGTCCCACTGGCCGCGGTTCGTGCGCAACGTCTCGGAACAGTACGAGGCTCGTGTCGCCCTCGTGCGCGTCCAAGAGAGTCCGTCGCTCCTGCTTGCGGGAATGGCCGGCTCGCTGCTGCCCATCGTCGTCGCCCACGGCGAAGGCCAGGCCCAGTTTCGCAGTGAGGATGCAGTCGGCCGGTTGGAAGCGGATCGCGGCGTCGCGCTGCGATTCGTCGATACGCGCGGCCGGGCGACCCAGACGTTTCCAGCGAATCCCAACGGATCTCCCAGTGCCATCGCCGCGGTGTGTTCGGATGATGGCCGGGTCACGATCACGATGCCGCATCCGGAGCGCGTGTTCCGGACCGTGCAGAATTCCTGGAGACCGGAAGGGTGGGGCGAGGACGGCGGCTGGATGCGTCTCTTTCGCAACGCGCGCGTGTGGCTGGGATGACGGGCGGCCATGCTAGAATTGCTGTCTTGGTTCTCCGTTCTAAGCCCAATACAGCGAACAACTTAGGGTCGATTGACGGCGCCGGGGCCTGACTATGGACAAGTTCAGAGAAGAGTGCGGCGTCTTCGGGATCTTCGGCCACACGGAGGCCGCGAATCTCACGTACCTCGGCCTCTACGCGCTCCAGCATCGCGGCCAGGAAAGCGTCGGCATCGCGACATCCGACGGCGACCGCCTGCGGATGCACAAGGCCATGGGCTATGTCGCCGACAATTTCTCCGAAGAAACCTTTGCGACGCTGACCGGCACGAGCGCGATCGGGCACGTTCGCTACTCCACAGCCGGCGAAAGCGGCCTCAAGAACGCGCAGCCGATCCTGATCGACTGCGCGCACGGCGAGATCGCCGTCGGTCACAACGGCAACCTGGTCAACGCGCAGGAATTGCGCGATCGGCTGGTCCTCGAGGGATCGATTTTCCAGACGACGAGCGACACGGAGGTGCTGCTGCACCTTTACGCGCGGTCGAAGGCCCCGACGATTGAGCAGGCGCTTGTCGAATCGGTGACGCAGGCGCAGGGCGCCTTCTCCCTGGTGTTTCTGACCAAAGACAAGCTCATCGCGATCCGCGACCCGCATGGCTTTCGGCCGTTGACGCTTGGACGCCTCGGCGACGCGTACATCGTCTGCTCCGAGACGTGCGCGCTCGATCTGATCGACGCGACCTGGGTGCGGGACGTCGAGCCTGGCGAGATGCTGGTGATCGGGCTGGATGGCGTGACGTCGTTTCATCCGTTCCATCCGGCGCCGTCGGCGCACTGTATCTTCGAGCACGTCTACTTCGCGCGCCCTGACTCGTACGTGTTCGGGCAGAGCGTCAACGAGGTCCGGACCGAGCTTGGCCGCAAGCTGGCCCGCGAGTCATGCGGTGCCGGCCGACGTGATTGTTCCGATTCCCGATTCCGGCGTGTGCGCGGCGACCGGATTTGCCGAGGAATCCGGCACGCCGTTGCGCGTGGGCCTCATCCGCAACCACTACGTGGGACGAACGTTCATCGAGCCCCATCAGTCGATTCGCCACTTCGGAGTGCGCGTGAAGCTCAACCCCGTGCGGAGCATCCTGCAGGGCAGGCGAGTCGTGCTCGTCGACGACTCGATCGTGCGCGGGACGACCAGCCGCAAGATCGTGAAGATGGTCCGCGCGGCGGGCGCGACCGAAGTGCACATGCGGATCAGTTGTCCGCCGACGATTTCGCCTTGCTTCTACGGCGTGGACACGCCGCGGCGGGCCGAGCTCATTGGCGCCACGCACTCCGTCGAGGAGATCCGGCGGTACATCGGCGCTGATTCGCTGAGCTATCTCAGCCTCGACGGCCTGTTGTCCGCGGTGGGCACCGAAGCGGTCGTCCTACTGCACGTCCTGCTACACGGGCCAGTACCCCGTCGCATTTCCTCGTGACGAGGCAGCGTATCTGCAGCTGGCGCTGAAGCTGGTGGAATGACCTTCATGCGGCTCGTGTTGGTCGTGCTCCTGACGGCGACCTTCGTGCTGCCGGTGCCGGCTTCGGCTCAAGCGACATCGAAGCCGACGCCAGCTCAGGGGGCCGTCGCCGACGGAGTCCGAGCTCACGTCCGCGATCGACCAGCTCGGCTCGTTCGACCTCGAAACGCGGACGAACGCCGCACGCACCGTGCGGCGGGCGACGCCCGCGATGGCCGCTCCGGCGCTGGAGCGCGCCGCCCGGTCGCACAAAGACGAGTACGTGCGGTTCCGCGCGCGGTGCTGCTCACGGGACGCGACCGACACGGTCGCGCCGCTCATGCGCGAGCTCGTCGCTGATCGCAACGACCGCCTGCGCACGATCGCGTATCAGTGGTGGGAGCATCATCCGGATCCGGCCGTCCTGCCGACGCTTCTCGCCGCGCTTCCGCGTGAGCGTTCCGAGTTCGTGCGGCCTGCGCTCACGCGAGCCGCTTGCCGCGCACGGCACCGATGCCGCGGGCGCGGGAGGCGCTCGTGCCGCTCGTCATTCGCGGCGAGGATCTTTTTCGCGGCGCGCTGATCGAAGCGCTCGGGCGACTATCGCGCGACCTACGCGGTCGCGTCGATCGCTCGAGGTGGCCAAGCTCGACGGTCCGCTCCAGGACGACGCGATCACGGCGCTCGGGAAGATCGGCGACCCAGCCGCACGTCCGACGCTCGAGTCGCCTTCAGCGTTCGGCCCCTCCCGAGGTGCAGCCAACCATTTCCGCCGCGTTCTGCCTGCTGAAGATCGACTGCGAGCGCCAGGAGGCGTATCTGAAGCAAGCGCTCGAGTTCGGCCTGAAGGATCCCGACGGGCTCCGCCGCTGCTTCGCGGCGTCGTGCACGGGCTGGGCATGCTTGCGGTCGGCGGTCGCACCTGGGCGCTCAACGCGCTGATCGACACGGGCGTGATCGCGCCGGACCCGGCGCGTGAAGCCGTCGCGCTCGGTCTTGGCCTGTGGCCCTGCGACGTCCGCAGGTCGCCCTCGACGTGCTCGCAGCGCGGCCCGATCTGGCCAACGCCGCAGAGCTCTTCCTCGAAGCCTTCGACATGCTGTCCGAAGACTTCGAAGAAGAGCGGTTCTACGTCGAGATTCGGAACGCGTTCTGGGCGGCGCCCGAAGGCTCGCCGCGCCGACGCGCGGCCGAGCGCCTGATCGCGACCTTGGAGTTCTGATGAGCGGAGTGGACTACCAGCAGGCTGGCGTGAACATCGACGCCGGCAACGAGACGGTGCGCCGGATCAAGGCGCTCGCGAAAAAGCACGTACACCGCCCGGCGTGCTCTCCGGCGTCGGGCTCGTTCGGCGGACTGTTCGCGCTCGGGAAGGGCGTCGAGGATCCGGTGCTCGTCGCGAGCGCGGATGGCGTCGGGACCAAGCTCAAGGTCGCGTTCATGACCGGCATCCACGACACCATCGGCGTGGACCTGGTCAATCACTGCGTCAACGACATCCTCGTGCAGGGCGCGCGACCGCTGTTCTTCCTGGACTACCTGGCGACGGGACGGCTGGCGCCCGACGTCGCCGAGCAGATCGTGACCGGCGTGGCGCGCGCCTGCGAGGACAACGGCTGCGCGCTGCTCGGCGGCGAAACCGCGGAGATGCCGGGCTTCTACGCAGACGGCGAGTACGACGTCGCCGGGTTCATCGTCGGGTCTGGTCGCGCGGGCGAAAGTGATCGACGGCCGACGATATCGAGGCCGGCGATTGTCTCGTCGCGCTGCCGTCGTCCGGCCTGCACACCAACGGCTATTCACTGGCGCGCAAGATCGCGTTCGAGCACCTTGGCCTCACCGTCGAGAGCCACGTCGCTGAGCTGGGCGAGACGGTTGGCGCCGCGCTGCTGCGGCCGCACCGGACGTATCTCCATGCCGTGACGCCGCTCCTCGAGAGCGGCTGGATCAAGGGGATGGCGCACATCACGGGCGGCGGCATTACCGGAGAACCTTCCGCGCACGCTGCCTGAGGGTCGCGGTTTCCGGATCGACGACAAGAGCTGGACCGTGCCGCCGCTGTTTCAGTGGCTTCAGCGTGCCGGCGGCGTTGCCGACGCCGAGATGTTCCGCGCGTTCAACATGGGCGTCGGCCTGATCATCGTCTGCGCCGCGTCCCACGCGAACGACGTGCTCGACCGCCTGCGCTCCGCCGGCGATCACCCCTGGCTCCTCGGCCACGTCACGTAGGGGGTCAGAGCCCTTTTCCACAGTTTCGGCCTCAAAGGGGACAGAGCTCCATTCGTCAGGATCGCCGGGCTGTACCGCGTTGACGAAGTCCGTCCAGACGTCCGACGTCAGAAACGGCGTCGTGACGAGCGGAACTTCGTGCCTGAGCGCTGAGCGTTCGGAGAGGCTGCACCACGGCCAGTCCTGCGCCCTCCGCACGAGCCCGCGCTGTCAGCGCGTTGCGCTCGACGTAGCGGCAGACGCGGAGCAGGTGCGCGGACGCGTCCGACGGGAAACGACTTGAATCGCCCCTGGTACACAGGGCCTTCGCCGACGCTGTTCCTGCGTCGATGCCAGCGTTGCGCGTGGGTAGCCGAGACCCACTGGATCAGACGCGAGAGCCGTTCCGGTACCCACTGGCCCCACGACCAGATGCCAGTGAGTCGACAGCACGCAGTACGAAATCAACCGCACGGGATAGCGCTCGAGACCCTCGTTGAGGACGAGCAGAAAACCTCGATAATCTCTTGGGCTTTGGAAGAGCGGGATCTTTCGGACGCTTCGATTCACAACATGAAAGAAACCAGCGGCGCTGGCGCGAACGGGGACGACGCGGCATTGGGAGCCTCCTGCGATAGCAAGGCCGATGCCGGTACCGTGCGGAATGACGAGCTCTGTCCCCGCGGGAGTCGAAACTGTGGAAAAGGGCTCCGTCCCCCTGCTGGGGGTGCTGATCTCGGGCCGGGGATCCAATCTGCAGGCGCTCGTCGCGGCAATCGACGCAGGGAAGCTCCGCGCGCAGATTGCCGTCGTGATCTCGAACGTTCGCCGACGCGGGAGGACTGGCGATCGCGCGCGGCGCCGGTATCGAGTCGGTGGTCATGCCGCATCGGGAGCACACGATCGCGCGAGGCCTACGACCGCGCGCTTGTCGACGGCGCTGCGCGCGCGAGGCGTTCAACTCGTGTGCCTGGCCGGATTCATGCGCCTGCTCGGCCCGGCGTTCTGCGAGCTCGTTCCCAACGGCGGTGCTCAACATCCATCCGTCGCTGCTGCCGTCGTTTCCCGGCGACGGACGCGCAACGCCAGGCGATCGACCACGGCGTCAAAGTCAGCGGCGCGACCGTGCACTTCGTGACGCCGGAGCTCGACGCCGGTCCGATCGTGTCTGCAACGAGCCGTGCCGGTGCTCGACGACGACACCGCCGAAACGCTCGCCGCGCGGATCCTGGCGGTCGAGCACGAGATCTACCCGGAGGCGGTCGAGCGCATTCTCTGGGAGCCGTGGGCAGATCGCCGGCCGGCGCGTGGTGTTCGGCAGCCGCTGCGTAGGCCGTGCGATAAGCTCTGACACCGATGACTCTCGACGAGCAGCTGGCGTATCTGACCAAAGGCTGCGTGGACGTCGTTCGCGCCGGCGAGCTCCGCGCGAAGCTCGAGCGATCGGCGAAGACCGGCCAGCCGCTGACGGTCAAGGTCGGATTCGATCCCACAGCGCCCGACCTGCACCTCGGCCACACCGTCCTGCTTCGGAAGATGAAGCACTTTCAGGACCTTGGACACCGCGTCATCTTCCTGATCGGCGACTTCACCGGCGCTCATCGGCGATCCGACCGGCCGATCGAAGACGCGGCCCGCCGCTGACGCGCGAGGAGATCGCACGCGAACGCGGAGACGTACAAGCGCAGGTCTTCAAGATCCTCGATCCGGAAGACGGTCGTCGACTTCAACAGCCGCTGGCTGGCGGCGCTCGGACAGCCGATGGCCTGGATTCGGCTCGCGGCCGCTACAACGTGGCGCAGATGCTCGAGCGCCGCGACTTCAAGCAGCGCTATCGAGCAGGGCAAGCCGATCGCCGTCCACGAGTTTCTCTATCCGCTCGGCGCAGGCGTACGACTCGGTCGTCCTCAAGGCCGACGTCGAGCTCGGCGGCACCGATCAGCTGTTCAACCTCAACGTCGGCCGCGACATCATGCCGGCTACGAGCTCGAGCCGCAGGTCGTGATGACGACGCCGCTGCTCGAAGGGCTCGACGGCGTCGAGAAGATGTCGAAGAGCCTCGGCAACTACGTCGGCGTCACCGAGGCGCGCCGGCGAGATGTTCGGCAAGCTGATGTCGATCAGCGACGAGCTCATGTGGCGCTACTACCTGCTGCTGACCGATCTCAGCCGCGAGGCCATCGACGAGCTCGCGGCGGAAGGTGGCCGATGGGCAGTCTGCATCCGAAGCAGGCCAAGGTCGACCTGGCGAAGCTGCGTCGTCGCGCGACTTTCACTCCGCGGCGGCGGCGGACCAGGCCGCGGAGGCGTTCGAAGCCAGGTTTGCGCGCGGAGAGGTGGCGGTCGAGGACCTGCCGGCGTCGACGTCACGGTGGCCGAGGACTCCATCGCCCTGTCGAAGCTCGTCGTCGAAGCGGGCTTGGCGACCTCGGCGAGCGAGGCGACGCGGAAGATCCAGCAGGGCGGCGTGAAGCTCGACCGGGAGCGGGCCACGGACGCCAGGGCCCGCATTGCCGTGGCTCGAGGGAGCGTGATTCTCGAGGTCGGCCGGCGCGATGGTCCGGGTCAATCTTCGGCGCTTGAAGCCGGCCCGATGGCGGTCGGTTTGACAGGGTGGCGGCTCGTCGCTACACTTGTAAAACTTCAAGGCGGCAAGTCCCGCCCGGCAATTCAGCAGTCGTTCGAAGTTCGCCCTGAGACGTTCGTCCAGTCGAACGCAATCGTTCGGGAAGTATCGCGGGGTCGCATGCCCTCGTCGCTGCTGAAAAAAGGGTCCCGGATTCGTGTCGAAAAGTGATTGACACGAGAGCT
>CAWBZK010000009.1:0-10000 GCA_963793255.1 uncultured Acidobacteriota bacterium | reverse complement strand
GGTCGCCTCCTAAATTGTAACGGAGGCGCGCGAAGGTTCGCTCAGGCTGTTTGGAAATCAGCCGGAGAGTGCAAAAGCACAAGCGAGCTTGACTGCGAGACTTACAAGTCGAGCAGGTGGGAAACCAGGCTTTAGTGATCCGGTGGTTCCGCGTGGAAGGGCCATCGCTCAACGGATAAAAGGTACGCCGGGGATAACAGGCTGATCTGAGCCAAGAGTTCACATCGACGCTCAGGTTTGGCACCTCGATGTCGGCTCATCGCATCCTGGAGCTGTAGCAGGTTCCAAGGGTCCGGCTGTTCGCCGGTTAAAGCGGTACGTGAGCTGGGTTTAGAACGTCGCGAGACAGTTCGGTCTCTATCTGCCATGGGCGCAGGAGATTTGAGTGGGGCTGACCTTAGTACGAGAGGACCGGGTTGGACGCACCTCTAGTGTACGAGTTGTCGCGCCAACGGCAGTGCTCGGTAGCTACGTGCGGAAGGGAGAAACGCTGAAAGCATCTAAGCGTGAAACCCTCCACGAGATGAGATGTCCCTGGGTCGCAAGACCCCTAAAGGCTCCTGGAAGATGACCAGGTCGATAGGTCGGATGTGGACACACCGTGAGATGTGAAGCTTACCGATACTAATCTGCCGTGAGGCTTGACCATTGATTCTTTCTGACGCCAGGGAATCGCACCTGGCAACACCGCACGTGAAACACGCGTGTGGATGTGGTGACGAGAAACTACCGTTTGCAGGATATTCAGTTGTCGCCGGCTGATCGAGGGTTGGGCGGATCCGCCGAGGCGATGTGAGTGCGGGGGGGAGTGTAATGAATTGCGCGGAAGGGCGCGGTATCCGCGACCGACACGCAGGTGCCGGCGGGCGTATGTTCCGCCGCCACACTTGAAAATTGAGTTTCCCGGTGGTCATAGGAGCAGGGTCACACCCGTTCCCATTCCGAACACGGAAGTTAAGCCTGCTACCGCCGATGGTACTGCATGGGTAACTGTGTGGGAGAGTAGGTCACTGCCGGGATTATTTCTGAAAGGGCCCGTCTGGTGTATTCCAGACGGGCCTTTTGTGTTTGTCCTGGGCCTCCCGACGCCCGCCGACCGGTGCCGGCCTGCCAGCCGCGGTCAGTGCGCCGCGCCGTCGAGGCATCGCCGTGCTCAGGGTGGCATACTGATAGGCTCATCTATCACACGACGGAGGTCCGCACATGGCTCTGCAACTCGGCGACACCGCCCCCGACTTCGAGGCCAACACCACCGAAGGGCGCATCAAGTTCCATGAATGGCTCGGCGATTCCTGGGGGTCCTGTTCTCCCATCCCAAAGACTTCACGCCGGTCTGCACGACCGAGCTCGGCTACATGGCGCGCATCAAGCCGGAGTTCGACAAGCGCGGCGTCAAGCTCATCGCCATCAGCGTCGACCCGGTCGAGAGCCACGCCGGTGGTCGGCCGACATCGCGGAGACGCAGGGCACGTCGCCGAACTACCCGATGATTGGCGACACCGACCTGGCCGTCGCCAAGCTCTACGGCATGTTGCCGGCCAGCACCGCGGGCAGCTCCGAGGGCCGGACGGCCGCCGACAACTTCACGGTCCGCAACGTGTTCGTCGATCGGGCCCGGACAAGAAGATCAAGCTGATCCTCGTCTATCCGATGTCGACCGGCCGGAACTTCGACGAGATCCTTCGCGTGATCGACTCGATGCAGCTCACCGCGAAGCACAAAGTCGCGACGCCGGCCAACTGGAAGCAGGGCGAGGACGTGATCATCCTGCCGGCCGTCTCCGAACAGGAGGCGAAGGAAAAGTTCCCGAACGGCTGGAAGGCCGCCAAGCCATACCTGCGGGTGGTGCCCCAGCCCAAGGCCTGATCGTCGCGCACTCGCGTGCCCGTCGTCAGAATCGACGCGCTCGGACGACCCGAGGATCGACGACTACCGCGCCGTGAGCGAGCCCGCGCTCGCTCGCGAGCGCGGGCTGTTCGTCGCCGAAGGCCGCTCGGTCGTCAGCCGGCTGATCGACGGCGGCCGCTTCGCCGTCCGCTCGGTGCTCGCTGACCGACACGGCGGCCGCATCCTGCAGCACGTCCTCGTCCCGGCTCGATCCGCAGTCCCAGGTCTTCGTGGCGCCTGCCGCGCTGCTTTCCACGAGTCGCCGGCATCCAAATCCATCGGGGATGCCTGGCGCTCGGCGTCCGACCTCGCCGCAGCCGCGCCTCGAGCCGCTGCATCGAAGACGCGCGCACGCTGGTTGTGCTCGAGGGCGTGGGCAATGCCGACAACGTCGGCGGCGTGTTCCAGGAATGCCGCCGCGTTTGGCGTGGATGCGGTGCTGCTCACGCCCGACTGCTGCGATCCGCTGTACAGGAAGTCCATCCGCACGTCGATGGCCGCGGCGCTACGGGTGCCCTTTGCGACGCTGCAACCTGGCCGGACGGGCTGGCACGGCTCAGAGCGGCTGGCTTCCGCACCTTGGCCTTTTCACCGAGCGCTCCGGTTCGGATTGACGACTACGTCGCCGGTCACCTGCCAGACGCGGATGGCGCTGCTGTTTGGCGCCGAAGGATCGGGTCTCACTGAGCCGGTGCGTGAGGCGGCCGATGTCCAGGTGCGAATTCCCATTCGAGCCGGATGTCGACTCGCTGAACGTCGGGGTCGCGGTCGGCATCGCGCTGTCGCACCTCATGCCGGTCAACGAGGTGCCTTGAACCGAGACGCTTGACTCGTCACGGGCGCCGGCTGGCGCCAAAGAAAACCCGTCGGCGGCGCGAAGGCCGCTGACGGGCTCGGGTCCGGAGAGAACGGTCGTCTACTGCACGGCTGAGTACCGCGTGCTTTACGCGCCTCGGCGAACGCCTTGAGCGCCTGGGCGCTCGCCTCGAACTCCTCGGTCGAATTCAGCTTGCGCGTGTCGGCCTTGACGTCGGCGGCGATCGAGCGCCTGGTACCGCGTCACCAGCGGGCCGAGCGTGTTCCAGTCGAGCCACTTCGTCGCGATCTCGCTTGCGCGTAGGCGATATACCGCGCTCGGAGCGCTGGCACGGCGAGCAGCTTCGATCGCAGCGGCTTTCCCGGCGTCGTCGAGGCCGACCAGGATGTCGAGCTCAGGCCCGCCGCCCATCATCATGCCGCCACCGCGACGGCCGCCTTGGCGGCGGGGCCACCTGGGCGCCACCGGGTCCCTCCAGGTCCACCGTCGGGCCGCCTCGCAGGATGAACAGCATCGCCGGGCCCCCAGGCGCCCCAGGCGGCGGCCGGAAGCCTCCGCGGCGGCCGCCACGACCACCGCGCCGGTGCGAACGTCTCGTTGGCGTCGTGCGGGATGATGTGGAACTTGCCCGCCGGGTCGAGGTAGATGCTGTAGTCGCTCGCGCGGACCCAGTAGCCGTCGTTGTTGACGAGCACGGTCTCGAGCGCGAGGAACTTCAGCGCGCCGTCGATGTCGAGCATCGGCGCCAGCGCCGCCTCGAGCTTGTCGGGCGGCGTCTGGTTCAGCACCTTCGTGAGGTTGACGAGCGCCGCCCAGTCCTTCGGGTCGTCCTTGGTCTTGATCTCGTAGACCCGCTTGTAGTCCGCGACGTCTTCGCCGAAGTATTCGAGCCCGCCGCGGCCGCCGGGCTGCCGGGCACCTTCCAGCGCGCGCCCTTGTCGGTCTTGAACCAGGTGTTGAGGAAGTCCTTGTTGAACTGCTCCACGTTCGTGTAGATGCCCCAGCTCTCGCCGTTGATGACCACGCGCACGAAATTGGCCCGCGGCGCCGGCAGGTATCGCGCGCGGCCTGCAGGTAGAGCACCGTGCGCAGGAGGCTCGGGTCGTCGTGCGAGTTCAGCAGGTTGAGCGTCCGGAAGCCGTGGACCGCCTGCTTGGGATCGACGGAGTCCATCGTGACGTTGATCGAGTGCTTCTGGCCTTCGGGGATCATCATGAACGACGACGCGCCGCGGAAGCTGACGCCGACGTCCTGGTAGGCCTTGCCGTCGACCGTCAGCGTCGCCGGCACCTCGACGTCGGTGTCCTTGAACGCCATCAGCTCCTTCTCCCAGTCGGCGTTCTCGAAGTCGAGGAACAGTGTCCGCACCGTGTTGAGGTCGTAGAACGGCACGCTGGCCGGAACGGGCTTCACGGTGGCCTTGCTGATCGACGGGCCGGCTGGACCGGACCGCCGGCCGCCGCCGAAGGACCGCCGCGTCCGCGCCCGCCGCGCCGCCCGCCGCCCTGGCTCCGACGAAGCTCTGCGCCGCCTGGCGCTCGGCGGCGTTCAGCCGCTTGTCGCCGTCCTTGTCGAACTGCGCGACCAGCGGCCGTCCTGCTGGACGCCGCCGAAACCGCCGCCGCCTCCCGGGCCCGCCAGCGGCCAGGCCCGGATGCCGCCGGGCGGCGGATTCTGGGCCGCCACTCCGACATGCAGCGCCGAGGCAACGGCACCGTTGCCGCGGGAGCGTCAGGCCGCGCGGCCATCCTGACTCTCCAGGACGTTGGTGTCTGCATCACATCCTCCACGACTCAGGCGCGCGACGAATCAGACGGCGCCTTCTCCGCCGTCTCTGCAGCGACAGTTCGACGTTCTGGACGCCTTCGATCCGGTTGAGCGCCTTGACGAGCTCTTCGGGCGACTTGCCCTTGCGAAATCGCACGGCGTAGGCGACGCCGAGCGCGATGCCCTGCTTGGCCGTGCCGACCGAAATGCAGTCTCTTGTCGACGACGATACGGTTCGAGCTCGGCCGCCAGCGGGCCGTTCAGGTCGTGGCCGGTCGCCACCCGCAGCTCGAGCCTGAACGGCGTCTCCGAGGCGGCCGACGCCGCCGACGGCCGGTGCATCATCAGGAACGCCGCCAGCTCGACGACGGCGATGCCGATCATCGCCACCCACGGATCGCTGGCGCCGACCGCCATGCCGACGACGACCGCGAAGATCACGAAGGCCGTGTCCTGCGTGTCGCGCACGACCGTCCGGAACCGCACGATCGACAGCGCGCCGACCAGGCTGAACGCGCGCGCGACGTTGTCGCCGATGACCTGCGTCACCATCGCGATCAGCACCGCCAGCAGCACCAGCGTCGGCGGGAACGACGCCGTGAAGTCCGCTCCGCTCCGCGTCCGCCGGTAGACCCACGCGACGACAGCGCCGAGCACCAGCGCGATCAGCAGGCGCACGAGCACGGAAGCGGCTCGATGCGTCCGGACCCGCGGAGAACGGCGCGGTCAGGAGCTCAGGCATTGCAGCGCCGGCCTGCGTCGCCGAAGTCGTGGAGGGCGTCACGGACGCCGCGCGCGTCAGGCCAGCGCGACGATGGCATCGAGCGACAGGCGGTACTTCGACACGCCCGCCGGCGCGAGCTCGAACTCCTCGACGAGGTGCCGGAGCACCGCCGGCATCTCGACGCGGTACTTCATCTCGACGATCGACGTGTTTCTGAAGCACCGGGACGCCGGCGGCCGGGCGCGAACTCGAAGCCCGCGCAGGGCTGGGCCGTCGATCTGGTCGTCGAACGTCAGCCGCATCGGACCGAGATGCCGCTGCCCACCCGCGCGTGGCGGCGGTAGGACACCTGGCAGACCGGGTTGCAGCCGGCGCGCGTCGAGCCGCTTGTCGAACCAGCGGCCGGCCCACGCCGTGCGGAATCGGCCTCGGACGCGAGCCAGCTGAGCTCCTCGATCGGGACGATCGTCCGCCGCTTGCTCAGCAGGCTCGACGTGCGGAGCTTGCGTTCGAGGAAGACGACGTCCGCGCTCCCGTATCGGCGGATGCGGTACTTGCTGCGCGATACGAGCCGCGCCGGTGGTAGACGGCGAAGTCGTCGGTGTCGAAGTAGAGGCTCGTGGTCAGGTACTCGTCGCCCGACTCGCCGCCGGCGTACGGGTCGGCGGCCAGCCGGGAGCGGGCCCAGTCGAGGATCGTTCCGGCCAGGTCCGGGGTCGACCAGGAACTTGACCTCCCGGGCGCAGTCCCGGGTTTCGCGGGTGTTGGATGCTTGTAACATGGCTGTTACACGAAGAATACGGCAGGTTTGCGCGGAGCAGTTCGGTCGAAGTGTGGCCGGGTCACGGACCTTTCATGGCTTTGCCACCGATTCGTCACACCCGCACGGCCGGTGTTGGTCTAGCAATAGAGAGTGGAGACCGTTGATGACCAACGTCGAGGCCGGCCCACCGGGCGAAGGTGCTGGTCGTGGAGGACGAGCCGCATATTCGCGAGCTGGTGGCCCTGCACCTCGGCCTCGAGGGCCTGCAGGTGACGCAGGCCGGCGGCCGGCGACGAGGCGCTCCGGCTCGCCGAGACCGCAGCAGCTCGACCTGGTCGTGCTCGACCTGATGCTGCCGAGGGTCGACGGCTTGACCGTCTGCCGCGCGATTCGGCGGCAGCGGACCAACGGCGACGTTCCGATCCTGATGCTCACCGCCCGGCGCGAGGAGACGGACAAGGTGCTGGGGCTCGAGAGCGGCGCCGACGACTACCTGACCAAGCCGTTCGGCGTGCGCGAGCTCGTCGCCCGGGTTCGGGCGCTGCTGCGGCGGCCGCGTCGCCGACGCCGAGCTCGCGCGCGCCAAGAGCGGCGTCGCCGGTCACGGCCGGGCCGCTGCAGCTCGACCCGGCCCGCCGGCAGGCAGTCGTCGACGAGCAGGTCATCGAGCTGACGCCGCACGAGTTCGACGTGCTCTATCTGCTGGCCGCGCACCCCGGCATCGTCTTCACCCGCGAGATGCTGCTCGAGCGGGTCTGGACGCACGACACGCACGTCACCGAACGCAGTGTCGACACGCTGGTCAAGCGCCTGCGGCAGAAGATCGAAGCCGACACGCGGGATCCGCAGCTGATCCTCACGGTCTGGGGCACGGGGTACAAGTTCGCCGATGCCTGATCCCTCTGGTACCGGAGCCTGTACTGGCGCATCGCCTTCGGCTTCGTCGCCCTGCTGGCGACGCTGCTCGTGGTGCAGGGCTCGGTGTTCCTGTGGATGACCGGGCGGATGCCCGAGTCTTTTCGAGCCGGTCGCCGCCGCAGTTCGCCGACGCGATCGCCGCCGACGTGGCCGCGATGCTGGCTGATCCGCCGGTGACGACCTGGCGGCGGACGTCAACCGCGCGTACTCCGACGTCCACCGCGGGTTCGTGGTCGCGCTGAGGACGGGCGGCTCATCAAGAGCCAGCGCGTGCCTCCGCCGCCACAGCTCGGCCGCTGCGGCGCGCAACCGGCTCGATGAGCGACCGCCGGACTTGCGCGGGCACTGGACGCGACGAGTGGTTTCGGAGGCGGCGGCCGTCGAGGCGAGCCGCCTGGCGGTTCCGGCGGCCCGGGTGTGGCCGCGGATTCGGCGCCGGCCGGACCGGGCGGACCTGCGCCAGCGCCCCGGAGGCGGCCGGGAGGGATTCGGCTCGCGGCGGCGGACGAGGAGGTCCGGGTCCCGGTTTCGGCAGCGGAGTACACCGACGTCACGGTCGCCGGCCGCACCTATGGGCGTCGTCGCGGTGCCCCTCGAGCCGCCGCCGCTAGCTTCATGCTGCGCGCGGCTCGGGCCGACGCTGGGCGTTCGTCGCGCTCGCGCTGCTCGCCGCCGGCACCGCGATCGGCGCGCTCGTCATCGTCGGCCCGACGCGCCGGCGGCTGCAGCATCTGCAGGAGGCCGCGCGCGCGCTCGGCGCCGGCGAACCCGGTGCGCGCGCGCCCGAGACCGGCGGCGACGAAGTCACGGCGCTGTCGCACACGTTCAACGAGATGGCCGTCGCAGCTCGAGTCGCGCACGCGCGCCCTCGAGACCGCCGACCGCACCCGGCGGCAGCTGCTCGCCGACGTCTCGCACGAGCTGATGACGCCGCTGGCGGCCATTCGCGGGTACGTCGAGACGCTCGGCATGACCGACCTGCCGCTCGATGCCGCCACCCGCCAGCGCTATCTCGGCATCGTCAACGAGGAAGCCGAGCGGCTGGAGCGCATCATCGGCGATCTGCTCGACCTGGCGCGGCTCGAGGGCGGTGGCGGCAGCTTCCGGAATCGGAAGCGTGTCGCTGGCAGCAGCTCTGACGCGCGTGCGCGAACCGCCATGCGCCCGCCGTCGCCGAGCGGCATCACGCTCGACACGACGCTCGAGCCCGGGCTGGACGACCGTCGCGGCGACAGGAACCGTCTCGAGCAGGCGCTGCAGAATCTCGTGGCCAACGCCATTCGGCACACGCCGGACGGCGGCCGCGTCCGGTCGCGGCCGTTCGCGCGACGACGCAGGTGGTGATTGGCGTGGAAGACACCGGTCCGGGATTCCGGCGGAACACTTGCCACGCATCTTCGACCGCTTCTATAAAGTCGATGAGTCCCGCACGGGCACGGCCGTGCCCTCGGGCAGCGGTCTGGGCCTGTCGATCGTGCAGGCGATCGTGGCCCGACACGGCGGCACGGTTACGGCGGTCGAACGTGCCCGGCGCCGGCGCCCGTTTCGAGATCGCCTCGCCGGGCGGATGGCGCCGGCTGCTACGCGATTGCGGACTCGGGAGCGCAGTCGAGTTCATGCGGATGTCGGCTTCTGGCGGCGTTGTTGGCGCTGATCCTTTCAGCCGTTCCCGCCGCCGATCATTGCCGCCCTTCGGCGGCACGCCGGCCTTTGTTGCCGACCTGCGGCGCGTCGTGCCGCCGTGAAGGCGACGCTTGGTCCGGACACGTGCTCGTCCTGTGGAGCGCGCCGACGCGCGTCTATTCCACCGACACCGACTACGAGTACCGGCAGGAGAGCAACCTGCTTTACCTCACGGCTTCGACGAGGGCCGTCATTCTCGTGATCGTGCCGGGCGGCGTGCTCCCGCCGCGCAATTGGCGGCGCGCCGGCCGAATGGCGCCGAGCTGATGTTCGTCCGCGCGGCGGATCCGTTACGGGAGTTATGGGATGGTCACATTCCCACGCCGGCGGAAGTCACTGCTCGAACCGGCATCGTACGTCGTTCCGCAGAGGGATCGAAGCCTTCGAGACCTTCTGGCAGGCGTCTTCAAGAGCTCGTCGGAGCCGGCGGCCGACGAAGGATTCCGGCAAGCCTGGTTGGCGGCCGTGCGCGGCTGATGATTCTCGATCGCGTTGCCGACCGCGTCGGCAGCGCCTGTCGCGCCCCCTCGAGCTCGACGCCGCCGAATCGACTCGCCTGGGGACGGACCTGGCAGACCGTGCACCCGGGACGGACTGGCGAGCGCCGCAGGATCATCGAGCGTCAGCGTGCCATCAAGACTCCCCTACGAACAGGCGCTGCTCCGACGGAGCGTGGAGATCTCAGCCGAGCCCACGTTGCAGGAATGCGGGCGACCAGCCTGGCCGCTGGGAGTACGAGTCGAAGCGGCGATCGAACACGAGTGGCACCGGCGTGGCGCGATGTCCTGGGGATATCCCTCGATTGTCGCAAGCGGGCCGAATGCGACGACGCTGCATTACAGCGGTCGACACGTCAGCTCCAGGCTGGCGACTTGCTGCTCGTCGATGCGGCGGGCAATTACCAGGGGCTCACTGGTGACATCACGCGGACCTACCCCGTAACGGCAAGTACACGCCCGATCAGCGTGTGCTCTACGATCTGGTTTTGCGAGCGGCCGACGCGGGGATCGCGGCGGCCCGCCCGGGCGGGCGTCCGACGGACATTGCGCGGGGCGTCAACGCCGTGTTCGGCCCGGGACTGCTCGAGCTGGGGCTCGTCACCGACCCGATGGCCGCAACCGGTGACAGTCCCGCAGATCGCGTGGTGGGCGCCCCATTCGCCCACGCATGGCATCGGTGTCGACGTCCACGACCCGCTGTATTCGCTCGATCCCGGCGCGGCCTTCGTCGTCGAACCTGGACTCTACATCCGCCCGGACGTGCTCGACCGGTTGTCGGCGGCAGCCGAGACGCGCGAGTCGCAGACACGATTCGCCCCGCGGTCCAGCGGTTCCTCAACATGGGCATCCGCATTGAGGACTCGTTCCTCATGACCCCGACGGGTCCGGAAAACCTGTCGACGGCGGTGCCGAGACAAGCCGGAGGAGATCGAGCAAATCGT